>NZ_CP015519.1:0-1415000 GCF_001887775.1 Syntrophotalea acetylenivorans | reverse complement strand
GCAAATTCTGTTTTCTCCAGTGCCTTTGCTTGAGAAACTGTCGTTTCATTTGGTGTCTTGGCAACTTTGACCAAAGGAATATTAATCCGGTTTCGGCCTTTGAGAGAAGCCATGTAACTATTTTCAAATAGTCGTACTTCTTACACATAATGACGCAGGTGGCCACAACAGGAACTCGATCTCGTGTAGAATATTTCAAAGGGGGTAAATCCAAACAGGAGGAACCGGATGGGAAATCGGGAATTCAAAGATCAGATTTCCGGCAACTTCTGCTATGACCAGGGTACCGATAGTTCAAGAGTTTTAGCGATAAGGGGAAAAAACCGATTCTTTATAGATAATCAGGGTGAAGTCGGCTGTGACTTTCGGGTCGCAACGTAAAGAAAATGGCGCCAATAAGAACCGGGAAAGTGTACAACCGCCGCCAGCATAGGAGCATCATATGTCAGAAAAGATAGTTGTTCTTAGCGCGGTTCGTACCGCTATCGGCAAATTCGGCGGAACGCTTCAGAACGTTCCCGCTCCGCGCCTCGGTGCGGCAGTCATTGAAAAGGCCCTGGAGAAAGCCGGTGTTCGGGGTTCGATGGTGGATGAGGTCATCATGGGCAACGTTCTTTCAGCCGGACTTGGGCAAAATCCCGCCCGGCAAGCGTCCATCCTGGCCGGTCTCCCCGCAGAGATCGGGGCGGTGACGGTCAACATGGTTTGCGGATCCGGCCTGAAGGCGGTGATGTTGGCGGCTCAAGCGATAAAGGCCGGCGCAGCGAACCTTGTTGTGGCAGGTGGTATGGAGAACATGAGTGCTGCACCCCATTTGTTGCATGGTCTGCGCCGGGGGATCAAAGCCGGTAACGCCCCCCTGGTGGACGCCATGCTGCACGATGGGTTGCTCGATGCTTTCCACAATGTCCAGATGGGAGAGACCGCGGAGAGAACGGCCGAGAAATACGGGCTGACCCGGAAGGAGGCGGATGTCTTTGCCCAACGCAGCCAGCACTTGGCGGCCAAGGCACAACAGGAAAGGAATTTTGACCGGGAGATCGTGCCGGTATTGCTCGACGGCGTCACTTTCGCCAGCGACGAATGCGTAAGGGCCGACACCACCCTGGAAGGCTTGGCCGGCCTGTCTCCCGTTTTTCGGGAAAACGGGAGACTGACCCCCGGCAACAGTTCTCAGCTTGCTGATGGCGCAGCGGCCCTGGTGGTGGCTTCGGCTTCCCGGGCAAGGGAATTGAACCTCGTGCCTCTGGCCCATATCACCCACTACACAACGGCCGGGGTGTCTCCGGTGGAAGTGATGGAAGCGCCGATCCCGGCTGTCAGAAAGCTGCTGGTTAAAGCTGGCATATCCCTGGCCGATATCGACCTGGTGGAACATAATGAAGCATTTTCCGTTGCCTCCCTGGCCGTGCTCCGGGAACTGGGCATCGATCTGCAGAAGTTTAATGTACGTGGCGGTGCGGTGGCTTTGGGGCATCCCATCGGTGCCAGCGGTGCCAGGATCCTAGTGTCTCTACTGCATGCCCTGCAGGACCAAAATTTAAAGAGGGGTCTTGCAACCCTGTGCATGGGCGGCGGCAACGGTCTGGCCATGCTTGTCGAACGGGAAAAGCCAACAATATGAGAATCCGACCTCCTCGGTTCAGATTGTCTGCCCCTCCTCAATGAGTGCCTGGCTGCTGCGATGGGCCATGAGGTAGCGGGCGTCCTCGCCGTAATTAGTGGGGTAGATCTTGGGCACCGGTTGTTGTTGCAGATCATCATCGATGTTAACAAAGGTGAACAGGCAGGAGTTGGACAGGGCCTTGGTGGTCTTGTCTCGACTGATGCGCTCGATGTTGGCTTCGACGCAGATAAAGCTGCCGTTGGTATAGACCACCCGGGTGGTGTAGTGCAGGGTATCGCCCATGCGCACCGGGTGAAAAAAGTTGATGCGGTTGACCGCCGCGGCAATAGGACGGTTGGGGGCTATCTGCTCGGAGCAGATGGACGACAGTTCATAGGCGCGGCGGATCAGGTAGCCGCCGAAAATCTTTTTCGGTACGTTCTCCTGCTCAGGGTACATCCGCTCCCAGGCGTCGGCGGTCAACTTTCCGGCTAGCAGGCCGTTGAAGCCTGGCTCGTCCTGGGCAGTGTGCAGGTCGGTCAGCATCTGGAATTCATCCCGGCTGGGCGGTTCGTTCAGTCGCGCCTGTTGCTGTTTGTAGGCCTCGCGCCTTTGTAAGGCCTTGTCGGCCCGCTGTTTTTCAATTCCTTCGCCATATTCAAGGCCGGGAAGTGTAACGCTTACCGCTCCTTCGCCCATTCCCGAACGAGCGACCATGGTGAAGTAACAGGAAGCGATATGGCGCACCGGGCCGCCGGGTTGCTCAACGCGAATGCCGATTTCCAGAGAGGAGCGGCCGACATGATTGATACGGGCCTTGAAGTGCACATCCCTTGACATATCGGTGACATGACGGATAACGATATTATCGATGGCCGCCGTGACCACCCGGGCATCGGGGAAAAATTGGTTGACGTAGTTAAGGGCGGCTTCTTCCGCGACTTTATCGAGAACCTCCAGCAGCAGGCCAAAACGCATATTGGCTTGAATCGGTTCGTCCAGCACCATGAAGCGCCGCTTTAAGGCCTCATCGGTGGTAAGGGAAAGAACCTTGGTGAAAGAAGTTTGCAACGGGCTGAGCATGATGATTTCTCCTGAGCGAAACAAGCAAGGTTTGCTGATGGCAATTCAGGGCAAATCTTCCTTGTAATAGATAGTGGTGCGCCGTCAGTTGCTGTCGGCGAGCTGCTTTATGTCTGGCTTCGGGCTAGATTATCTTTTGTTCACGAGCCACTGCCACCGCCTCCATGCGGTTGTTGACTTCCAGCTTGCGAAAAATCCTTTGGACATGGGTTTTGATGGTTTCGATGCTGACGAAATTTATTTCGGCAATTTCGCTATTGGTTTTCCCTTCGGCAATATTTCTCAGCACCTTCATTTCCGTTTTGGTCAAGCCGTGGGTGGGGTTCTCGCCAGTCGCCTCCTGGGCCGGACGCCAATTCACCGCCAGGTTCAGCAGGTAGGGGGAGTGGCATTCCCGTTCTTCCGAAAAGTCTTCAATGATCTTAACAAGTTCGTCAATTTTGGTGTTTTTAGCGACGTAACCGTTTGCACCTTCGACCATGGCTTCCTGTACATATTCTTTTTTGGTGTAGGTGGAGAGCACGATAATTTTCAGGTCCGGTAAGGTCTTGCGCAATACCCGAATAGCCTCAATACCTGATAGCCCTGGCATATCCACATCCATGAGGACGATGTCCGGCATATTTTCATTGATCGCGTTGACGGCATCAAAGCCGTTGTCGGCTTCACCCACAATATTGATGTGGGGTTTCGACTCGAGATACATGCTGAGGCCGATTCGCAAGATGGGATGGTCGTCCGCAATGAAGACCTTGATCGGATGTGCTTCATTCATGCTCTACCTCCCCTGAGTCGTTAATTGTTGCCGGAATCCGGAATCGAAAGCGGCATCCCTTTACTTCCTCCCCGAGGGCGTTCGTGTAGGGGGATTCGACCCAGATCTCGCCACCGTGAGCTTCAACGGCCAGCTTGCAGAAGGTCAGTCCCAATCCTACGCCCCGGCGTTCGGAACTGTTTTGCGGGCTGGTGGTGTAGAACTTCTCGAAAATCCGTGCATGTTTGTCTTTATCGATCCCTTTGCCCTGATCGTCTATGGTCACCAGCAGGTGTTCGCCGTGTGTTGCGTTGTGACGCTGCTCGGCCTGGACGGTGATTGTATCTCCCACCGCACTGAAGCGAATGGCATTGGCCAGCAGGTTGGCGCAGGTTCGCTGTAGGCGACCCCAGTCTGCCAGCATGTTCCGGGAGGCGCTACCCGGTTGAAAGTGAATGGTGATTTGCTTGTCGTCGGCTGCGAATCCAACCTGTTGCAGGCTCTCGGCCAGGGTGCTGTCCATATTGCCGGGCACTTCGCAGAGGTTGAGGCCGGCACTTTCGTCCAAAAAAATGTCCAGAAAATTGGAGACCATGCCGGACAGGCTATGGGTCGAATTCAAGGCCAATGGAACCAGATCATTGCCCCGCTTGTTAAGTGTACCAAGATGACCATCCAGCAGTAATTCCAATACCCTCTGCACTGACAGGATCGGATTGCCCATGTCATGGGTCAGCATGCCGATCAGATCTTGTTTCATCTGTTCGACCATTTTCTCCTGGGTGACATCACGCAACACGATGACGTATCCCAAAGGCTCCGCTGTGAAGCGATAGGTTTTACGAAAGGACGCCTGGACGTAGAAACTCTCTCCGGAGGGCCTGAGCACCTCAAAGGTGGACGGTGAGTCGTACGGTCCTTGGTCGCTGGAGCCTGCCAGGTATTCCCGAAAGTCCTCGGGATAAGCAAATAGATCGAATATCGGCCGGTTGACGATAGACGGGGAACCGCTGCTGAACATGCGTGCCGCCGCCTTGTTGATCAGCCTTACGGTTCCATCGGTTTCGGTGGAAACGATGGCATCGGTGACACTGTTGATGGTGTTATGCAGGTTTTGCTGATACGACTTCTGGGATAAATATTTCTGAATGGCCAAAGAACTGATGGTCCTGGCGATGGTGTGCATGAGGTTTACCACCGCCTGCAATCGGTCATAACTCATCACCGGCACTTCGTGAAGGGCGCGCAGAAAACCGGCAATATCTACGATCCCGATCTTTTCCGCCGTCTCAATGGCTTCGTTGACAGGAATCGGTTTGGTCAGTACCTGCCCCATGACCAACGTTGCCACATGATAGCCCTCGACGATAATCGGTGTGGCGCTATCCATTAACCCGGCATTCAGGCATTTATAAATAAAAGGCTTGCCCTGTTTTATCCCCTCTGTGCCGCCAAACCTGTCGCTGGCATAGCATTTCGCCCTTCCCTCTGGGGTTGAGCGGCAATACTCCTTACATAGCCGGGAAAAGTTGTGTTCTTTGGTGATCGGCAGACCGTTAAGATCAACCAGCACCGAAGCCACGCGAGTCGCCTTGGTGAAGTCCCGGACAATCTCCTCTAGAACGTCCTTTTCTATCAGATCGAGGATCTGAATTTCCTGGCTAGCCATGCCATCTCCTGGGTCCATTATTCCCGTGACGGGGTAACAACCCCTTCGTCTTGTCTACTTAAGAACCTGCCGGCAATAGTCTTCCTTACTTAAATTCATAGCATGGTGTTTGAATTTGATCAAAGAGAAATGTTGTATACGCAAGGGCGGGTTACATCTAAATCACTATATCGAGGGACAAAAGTAGCCTTTTTTTAGTTTTCACAGTGGGGGTGACAGTAGATATCACTATGGAGGGTGACAGTATTAGCTTTTTGTAGCGATTGTTATTGAGTGGTGTCTGATCTACAAATGAGGTGCGCGCAAAAAAAACAGAAATAAAAGCAGAGGCAGGATAACAGGAAGTACGTCAACCGTTCGTAAGTTTATCATTTTTCACATTTGTAGTCATCCACGAAAGGGAAAAACAATGGGTCCTTGGTCTGTAGATACTTTATTGCTTTGCTTCGGTGGCGGAATCGTTGGTGCGGCCCTAGGGGGTCTGTTTTCTTTCGGCATCTGCGGCTTGATTGTATTGGCCGGTTGCTTCGTCGTTTTAAATGGCGGTTCAGAATTCCTGCTCATGCAGGTTGGCCTGGGCTCCTTGTTCGGCCCTCACACAGGTGGCTTCGCCGCCGGCGTCGCGGCCGTAGCTTACGCCGCCGGGGTAAAAAAGAACCTGGTCAGCGGCAGCGGCAAGGACATCCTTTCACCTCTCATCGGCACCTCCTGGGATGTTCTGTTGGTCGGTGGTGTATTTGCCGTGATTGGCCATGTGTTGCTGCAACTGCTGGTCAAGATTCCCTTTGTTAATTCCGCCGACTGCATCGCTTTGAGCGTTGTCGGTACCGCCTGTCTGGCACGCCTGTTGTTCTTGAAAGAAATGCCTTGGGGAAAAGCGGCATCGATCCAGTCTCACGGCCTGCTCGGAACCGACAAGGGAGCTTTGTCCTGGGTTCCCTGGATGGCTCAACCTTCCCGCCTTATCGTTTTCAGCTTCGGTGTTGGCCTACTCTCGGCAGCCATGGCCATGGGTACAAAAAGTGTCCTTGATCCGATGGTCGTGCAGGGTACCGTGTCCGCTACCGGCGCCTTTGTAGTGCCTCTGATCTTCGCTTGGGGTATCGCCGCCATCAGTCTGTTCGGTCTTCAGTTGGGTACCGGTGAAGTGCAGAAGTTGCCCGTCTGGCACTGTCAGGCCATCCTCGCCGCCCTGGCTTTCCTTCTCTTTAACTCGTTGATTGTGGCCGCGCTCGTCGGCGTTCTGGCCGGTCTGCTACAGGAACTGGTGGCTCGCGTGATGTGGAACCACGGCTCTACCCACATCGATCCGCCGGCCGGTGCCATTGCTATCGGTACCTTGCTCCTTAACCTGGCAGCCAAAGGTTTCGGCGGTTAATACCGGTTCCGTCCAAGGTAGGGTGCTGCTGAATAGGCGGCTCCTGCCTTGAGAAAAATATCCAGTGATTCGGCAGAAGTTGAACGGTCTGTCGGACAATACAAGAGTATCAAACCCACACTTTGAAGGAGAAACAGATGTCTACTATCGTAAAAGTTGATCCTGCAGTCGCAAAACATGGTCCTAGCGAAAGAGTCGAGAAGATCAAGGCCAAATTCCTGGCCACCACTCCGGAAATCTGCGCCGAGCGGGCCAAGCTCATCACCGAGTCTTACAAGGAGACCGAAGGCAAGCCCATGAGCATCCGCCGCGCCAAGGCCCTGGAAAAGATTCTCCTGGGGATGTCGATTCGCATCGAAGACGATGAATTGATCGTCGGCAATCAGTGCAGCATGCCCCGTTCCGCCCCTGTTTATCCCGAATTCTCTTGCGAGTGGTTGGAAGGTGAGCTCGATCGCCTGGCCAAGCGCAGCGCCGACGTCTTCTTGATCAGCGAAGATGTCAAGAAAACCCTGCGCGAAGACGTGTTTCCCTACTGGAAAGGCAAGACCAACCACGAAATCGCCGCTTCTATGATGAAGCAAGAAGCACTCGATGCCGGTGACGCTGTCGTCTACACCGTCGGCAACTACTGGTTCAACGGTGTCGGCCATATCTCGGCAAATTACGGCAAGGTCATGAGCGAAGGCCTTGATGCAGTCATCGCCGAAGCTGAAGCGGCCAAGGAAAAATTCGATTTCACCCAGGCGGACCAGATGAAGTCCCTGCACTTCCTGGACTCGACCATCATCGCCAACAAGGCCGTTATCGCCTTCGCCAACCGTTATGCCGACGAAGCTGAGCGTTTGGCTGCGGCCGAGCAGGATGCCACCCGCAAAGCCGAACTGCTGGAGATTGCCCGCATCTGCCGCAAGGTACCTGCCCAACCCGCGGAAACCTTCATGGAAGCAGTCCAGGCTTTCTGGTTCGTACACCTGATCATTCAGATCGAATCGAACGGCCACTCCATCTCTCCCATGCGCTTTGACCAGTACTGCTATCCCTTCTACGCAGCCAGCAAAGACTCCATGTCTTCCGAGCAGGTTCAGGAAGTCCTCGACCTGATCTGGCTGAAGATGAACAGCCTGAACAAGGTGCGTGACGAAGTTTCCACCATGGCCTTTGCCGGCTACCCGATGTTCATGAATATCATTGTCGGCGGCCAGGATCGCGACGGGCTTGATGCTACCAACGAATTGTCCTTGATGTTGCTGCAGGCTGCGGCTAACACCAAGCTTTACGCACCTTCGCTGTCGGTCCGCATCCATGAAAACACTCCGGAAGTGCTTTACATGAAAGCCGCCGAACTTAGCCGCATGGGTCTGGGCGTACCGGCCTACTTCAACGACCGCATCATCATCCCGGCTTTGTTGGCTCGTGGCCTGTCTCTGGAAGATGCCCGTGACTACGGCATCATCGGTTGTGTTGAGCCCCAGGTTGGCGGCAAGACCGAAGGCTGGCACGATGCCGCATTCTTCAACATGGCCAAGGTCGTCGAGCTGACCCTCAACAACGGCTATGACAAGCGCACCGGAATGCAGGTCGGTCTCAAGACCGGTACCGTCGACGAAATGAAGTCTTTCGACGATGTTATTGCCGCTTACACCAAGCAAATGGAGTATTTCGTTGGTTTGATGGCCCACGCCGACAACATGGTTGATGCGGCCCACGGTCAAAATATGCCCCTGCCGTTCCTGTCCAGCCTGGTTGAAGACTGCATCGGCCGCGGCAAGTCCCTTCAGGAAGGCGGCGCCATCTACAACTTCACCGGTCCCCAAGGGGTTGGCGTTGCCAATGCCGGCGATGCTCTGACCGCCGTCAAGAAGCTGTGCTTCGAAGATAACGCCATCAGCTTGGTTGAGTTGAAGGAGATTATCGACAACGACTACGAGGGCGCCGAGGAAGTCCGCCAGATGCTCATCAACCGTGCTCCCAAGTACGGCAACGATGATGACTACGCTGACGAAGTCGCCGTCCAATCGGCCAACATTTACTGCGCCGAAGTCAACAAGTACACCAACCCCCGTGGTGGCCAGTATCAGCCCGGTCTCTATCCCGCTTCCGCCAACGTTCCGTTCGGTTCTGTCTGTGAAGCGACTCCGGATGGCCGCAAAAAAGGCTCTCCGCTGGCTGACGGTGTTTCTCCCTCCGGTGGTGTTGATATCGCCGGTCCGACCGCTTCGGTTAAATCCGTCGCCAAACTCGACCACGAAGTCACCTCTAACGGCACCCTGCTCAACCAGAAATTCCATCCCAACGCCGTTAAGGGGGAAGAGGGTCTGCGCAACCTGATCGCTGTAACTGAAACCTACTTCAAGAACGGCGGCTTCCATGTTCAGTACAACGTCATTGACCGCAAAACCATGGAAGAAGCTCAGGAAAAACCTGAAGAATACAGCAGCCTCGTAGTTCGGGTGGCCGGGTACAGCGCTTTCTTCACCGCGCTGGACAAGTCCCTGCAGGACGACATCATGTCCCGTACCGAGCAGATCTTTTAAACACTGCTTGCCCAGGTAGAACAAGTGCCGGACCTGCGAGGGTCCGGCACTCCTTAAACCCACCGGAACACCGAGACTGGAGTAGATCATGAACTGGAGAGAGAAAGTTCTGGATTTCAACATAGCTAATCGTGGAGAAGGCCTGACGGGCCTGGTCTTCGATGTTCAGAAATTTGCCACTCATGACGGCGGCGGTATTCGTACCAATGTCTTTCTCAAAGGTTGTCCGCTGCAATGTCTCTGGTGTTCAAATCCCGAATCTCTTTCACCGCAGCCTGAAAGTAATTTTGTTCCGAACAACTGTATCGGTTGCGGAAAATGTCGAACTGTCTGCCCGCAGGATGCCATCGGCGATGGGAAGCACGATCAATCAGGTCTGACTATCGATCGGGACCGCTGCACCCTTTGCGGCGAGTGCTCCAAATTCTGTTACGCAGGTGCAATCAACATCCTTGGCCGCTATGTCACCGTTCCGGAATTGATGGAGATGGTGGAAAAGGATCGTGAGTTCTATGAAGAAAGCGGTGGCGGCATCACCTTCTCCGGAGGGGAGCCGCTGGCCCAGCCACAGTTTCTAAAGGCTGCCCTGAAAGAAGCTCAGAGCCGGGGGATCCATACCGCTATTGAAACAAGTTCATTTGCAAGCTGGGAAGTGTACGAACCGATATTGGAATACGTCGATCTGGTGCTGGCGGACATCAAACACATGGATGATGAGGAACACAAAAAAGTTACCGGTGTTTCTAATCGGTTGATTTTGGAAAACATACGCAAGGTCTCCGATCTCGGCATCCCATTAAGAATTCGCCTTCCCTTGATTCCGGGCATCAACGATTCCGACAGCAATCTCAACGCGGTGGCCGATTTTGTTCAGCAACTCAATAACGTTCAGTCCCTCGATATTCTGCCCTATCACCGTCTCGGTGAAATGAAGTGGAGGCAGCTGGACTTCAGTTACCCTTTAGAGGGACTGGAGCCGCCGACCCTTGAACAGGTTAAGGAGCGAATTAGCTGTTTGCAGGATCGCAGTTTCAAGGTTTCCATCGGTGGTTAAGGTCGTATCCTGCACTTGCAACTAGCGCATGCAAAGTCATTTTTTAGTCAGTCCTGGTGATTGATAATTTTCTTACTTTGGAGGTACAACCCATGAAATCTATCAAGCAACTTTTCTACAGCCTCGCAATATTCGCCACGCTGTTTGTGGTGTGCCCGGCTCAAGCCGCCCTGGTCATTGGCGGTTCCGACGGCTGGTCTTTCAGCACCGACGGCAACGTCAACATGTTCCTGCGTTACGCCACCGCCGACGAGCGGCCAGACAAGGTACACAGCGAATTTCATACCCTGTCCGACGACCAGGAATCCTTCCGCCTTCGCAGCGGTTTTCTGCCTGGCGTACTGGCCTTTAACGTCAAGGCGCCGACCATGGGCGGTCTCGACATGGGATCCCGGGTCGGTTTTTACCCCAACCCGCAGAATGCCAATAAAAAGAACAGCTTCAGCGGTCAGATCGACCTGCGTGAAGTCTTCTTTACCGTCGATGGCAACTTCGGTCAGTTTATGGTTGGCAAGTCCCTGAGTCTGTTCATGGGTCAGAACGCTCTGACCGGTTGGACCCTGATGGGCTATGGTATCGAAGGTTCCGTGGCCGGCGGCGGCGCAACTCTGGGCAACATCGGCTACGGCTATATCTATCCCCAGTTCAACGCCCAGGTTCGCTATACCACCCCGGACATGAATGGCTTCAAACTGGCTCTGGCCCTGCATGATCCCAGTGTTATCAACGGTTCCGGTGTTTCGACGGGCGTTGATGGGGTCACTGGAGAATACATTGTCGTTAAACCTTCCGCTACCGAAACCAAAATGCCCCGCATTGAAGGCGAACTGACCTACGCCGGTAATTACGCCGATGGCGCTGGTAGCTTCAAGTCCTGGATCAGTGGTCTGTACCAGGAAGCCGAGTTTAATGATGGCAGTGACATTGACGATGTCACCGCCTGGGGTGTGGCCGGCGGTGTGCAGGTGGGCTACAAGGGCTACGAGGTGGTTGTTTCCGGTTTTGACGGCGAAGGTCTCGGCTCTACCCTGATGCTCGACTTCGATTCCCTCGACTACACCGGTGAAGAGCGGGAGGGTTACGGTTACCTGCTGCAGGGCACCTATACCTTCGCTAACGGTGGCAAAACAAAACTTGCCATCTGCTACGGTGCTAACCGTATGGAAGAAACTTCCGCCGAAAAAGCGGCTCGGGCCATTACCGAATTTGGCGAACTTAAGCAGCAGGACGTGATCACCCTCGGCGTGTCCCACGACATCAACCCGCACCTGAAGTTGGTGGCCGAATACAACCACGCCAATGTCGAATGGTTCAACGGTGGTGATCAGTCCGTAGACATCATCGCCGTGGGTACCTTCTTCTTATGGTAACCAGCTAACAAAGTGTTGATCAGCCCTTTTCGGAGTGTTCTTCGGAAAGGGCTGATCATGTTTTATTTAAAAGGAGTTTTTCATGCCTGTCCAAGATGTGATTGTAGTGGCCAGTTTCAAAGCCAAAGAAGGCAAGGAGCAAGCCGCCCTTGCCGAGTTGAGTGCGCTTCTGGATCCCACCCGACAAGAAGTCGGATGTATTCAATACGACCTGCATCGTTCCACGGACGATCCAGGCGTTTTGGTTTTTTATGAGGTCTGGAAAAGTCGCCAGGATCTGGAGCAGCATCTGGCAATGCCTTACCTGCAGGCTCTTTTGGGAAAAGTGGATGAATTGTTTGCCGAGGCACCTCAAATCAACCTTCTGGAAAAGCTTGATTGAGATTGAGGGTGTCTCGCTGGAGACAACGATAAAGGGTTTTGCTGTGTACAAAAATGTTTTGATGGTTGCAGTCATGGGCCGACCGCAACATTCCTTTGACAGGAAATGTCATGAATAAAGAATCCTCGATGGAACAGACCGAATTCTTAACCCGTGAAGGAATCGCGCACTTTAAGCAAGGTGCTTACGATGAGGCTTTGGTCTCTTTTACCGAAGCCGCGCGACTCTACAGGGACGCTGGAAATGTACAAGGTGAAGCCCGGCAGCATATGCTGATGGCCGATACCTATTGTGCCAGTGATCGGCAGGAGGAAGCTCTGGATATTTATTGTCAGATCGGTCTCCTGTTGGCTTCGGAAGGCGACAAGCCCGGCATGGCCGCTGTCCAGAATAACATTGGCCTGTTGCTGTCGCGTCTGCAGCGTTTTGACGAAGCCCTGACAACTTTTAATTACGCCAGGGAGAATTTCGTTGATTGCGGTCAGCCAGAAGGGGTGGCGGATCAACTGGGTAACATGGGGTCGGTTTGTCGGGATCGAAAGGACTACTCCCAGGCTCTCGACTATTATGGTCAGGCCCTGCAAATATTCGAAGAATTGGGTCACCTGGGCAAGGTAGCCGATCAGTACACCAATATTGGTTACATTCATGCCTTGACCGAGAATAAAGCTTCCGCCCTGCTCCAATTTGAAAAGGCTAGAGATATTTATGAGCAGACGGGCAATGCCGCCAAGGCTCGGCAGGCTTCGAAAAACATCGACCTTCTCAAAGAGTGAGTAGTAATCAGGCGATGAAGGGATTGCAACTCTCCAAAGACTATTTTTTGGCCCACGGTCTGCCCATGATTCAAGAACGTTTCAGCGATCTTGCCGACAGGATTGCTGTGGGTCTGGTGGGGCCAGGGTCGGAATGCTACGGGTTTGACGACGCTCTGTCCCGGGATCACGATTGGGGGCCGGGGTTTTGTCTTTGGCTGTCGCAGAAAGATTTTACAGACTACGGGCCCGAATTGGATGCCGCTTATCGCGAGCTGCCTCAAACTTTTGCCGGTTTTGGACCACGTCAGACAAGCCCCGGCGAAGAAGGTCGCATGGGCGTACTGAATATCGCGGGTTTTTATGCCCGCTACACCGGGCTCGATCATCCGCCTGAAGGGTTGCGGGAATGGCTGGGGTTGTCCGATCAGGCGCTGGGAGTTTGCACCAACGGTGCGGTCTTTCACGACCCGGACGATCACTTTTCCGCTTGGCGTCGTCATCTGCTCGACTATTATCCGGAAGACATTCGTCGAAAAAAGATCGCTTCACGGTGCATGACCCTGGCCCAGACGGGCCAGTACAACCTTCTTCGCAGCCTGCAGCGCAACGAGCCTTTCGCCAGTCGCTATGCCGAACTTCAGTTCTGCCATGACCTCATGTCCATGGCCTTCCTGCTCAATCGTCGCTACGCGCCCTTTTACAAATGGCTGCACCGTGCCACCGCTCAGTTACCGGTCCTCGGTTCGATTCTGCATAAGCAAATCAACAGATTGCTGAATACGGATGATGGAGACCAGAAAGTCGCCATCATTGAAGAGCTCTGCGGTTTGGTTGTCGAAGAGATGCAATCTCAGGGATTGAGTGATTCAAAGAGCAGCTTTCTGCTGGATCACGGACCCCGAGTGCAAGCCGGGATTCTTGACCCTGACCTGCGGAAACACTTTACCGTATTTAACTGAAATAATTGAAAAAGGATGTGTTTATGGAAGACCGAATACGGCTCACCGAGCAGATTCTAGAGCTGGAGCTGGCCATGTTTTTGTCCGTTCCTACCGCTCAAAAGTATCGCTGTCAGGAAGACCCCGAAGGTTTCAAGTTGCACCGAAGGGCCCAGTTCGCCGCTTGGTCCCCTGCAACCCTCGAAAGCTATCTGGATGATTTGCAACAGGCCAAGGCGACGGGGCGCAATTTGCTGGCTCTCAAATATGCCCGTATGGACAACCTGGTGCCCTGTGAAAACTTCAGTGTGTTAATCGACGCCATTACCGATTTGGCTGTTCAGGGACAAGAGCAATTTATTGCCGATTATCCTGGTCTGATGCGAGGCGGTCGACCGTTGCGCCAGACAGAAAATGCTCCCGACTTGACTTCTTTTGAAACCTATCTGCGTGGGGAATTGGAAAGCTACTCGGAAAAAACTCTGAAGCGGCTTAATCAGGATATGCTTGATTTGCAGAAAGCAGGATCGAATCTTTCCGAGACGATCTATCGTTTTCTTGCCAAACAGTGGGGGTTTGACTCTCTGGAAAATTTGGAAAAAACTTTAAGGGAAAAAGGTTCTCCTTAGTGAACTGTGCAAATTGTAGAGAATGGGAGAACTGTCGATTTTCGCACTTGAAAGTCTTGGGTGCTTGAGATGCTCGAAAAAACCACTATTTTGTTCAAAGTCTTAATGTAGTGATAAAATATGAAACAAAATAACTATTATAAGCTAGCTTATAGATATTAAATTCACTCTTGAGGGTGATTGTCAGATCCATCTCTCATGTATATTATAGAACCATACACAACTGATAGTTGAAATTTTGGTTGTAGGCAACTGGGAATTGCTTCCGATTCTATTTTAACTGTTTTGTTTGTGTATATATACAAAGCTAGTAAATGCTTTGTATAACCTAGGTAAAGCTTTTGAAATACTTTCTTATTAAGAAAGCCCCCACACAAAAAAGCTTGTCTAGTCTTCACCTCCTTGTTATTCCAAGTGGGGGGTTTTCCTCCTCCCTCCCCCCACTTGGAGCCTTTTCAAGCAAAGATTACTTATAAGCCGATCAGGCTTTAAAATAGATCATCTGAGCTATTTCATCGAAGAAAACAGTTTCCGTCATGGGCCTTCGGGCCGGGCCGAGAGTCTGTGGCGAAGATGGCTGTCCAGCAGGTGACAGCCTGGCTTAAGCCCGGAACCGCATAGCGCGTTCCGGGCTTAAGTTTTTTCTGGAAGAATTCGTCCGTGGTCAAGGCGGTCATTCCGTAACCTTGTTGTCAAGTAAAGAGGTGTGTGGATGGAGTATTTCATCAAGATTTGCATGGGTAGCTCGTGTTATAGCCGTGGCAATCAGGAAAATCTTGCGCGCATCGAAAGTTATCTTAGCAAACGCCAGATAGACTGCTTAGTTGATTTGCGGGGAAGTCGCTGCGAAGGACTCTGTTCCGAGGGACCGATTGTCGAGATTAACGGGCAAGTTCACGGTGGTGTGCATGCCGAAAGCATTGAGCAATTGCTCGACCAGTATTTGCCCCTTCAGTAGCGGAGTATCTTATGAGACACCTTCCGCCTCCTGTCTATACGGTAGAGAACGAGTGCCGGGATTGCTCCAAGTGCGTCCGATATTGCCCGGCCAATGCCAAGCAGTTTCTGGTGCTTTTGACTATGCCATGCTAAATGAGAGGTCCAGTTTAATTGTTCTGATTTCACCAAAAAAAATTGCCGGGGGTGACCCCCCGGCATTCAATTTCAAACCCGTTGTACACGCTCGGTCAGGAGAGAGCGCTTAAGGGATCTCCCGACCTGGTGTTCTTGTGAAGAGCTTACCTTTTACGCTGCAAGTTTTTGTTCCACTACAGCTTCCGCCAATGGCAGTTTAAGTTTGACCCAGGGGGCGCCAACAGGCAGGACCGCCCTGCCGAATACCTGCGTATAAATAATGTTGGCCATCATGTACCAGGCCGATAGGGCGCAAATGATGAGATCAATGGCCGTTACGGTCATCAGCCACTTCATGTCGGCCAGAAAGACCAGGTCGAGCCCGATGAACCCGAGTAGCAGGGTGGTGAAGGTAAAGGCCATCATGCCGTGGATGCGCAGTGCCGCGACCCACATGATCGCCGTATAGAGGGTGAAGCCGACCAGGAAGAAGCCGATGTCGGGTTTGTTGATCGCCAGGTGGCTGCCGATGACCGAGTTGGGTACGCTTTGCAGGTCGAGAATGAGCCAGATGAACCCGAGGGCCAGCCAGAAGGCGCCATAGACGGTAAAGGCGCTGTAGCCGAAATTGTTGCCGCATTTGAATTCCTGCAGGCCCGCAATCAATTGCGCACCGCCGCCCAGCATCAGCGCGGTACAAAAGATAATCCCGGTTCCACACCAGCCGAGATTGTGAAATTGCAACAATAAGGTCGTCAGTCCGAAGCCTGCCAAGCCGACCACCGCCGGATTTCCCTGTCCATTTCCTGCCATAACGATTTACTCCTTTGTTGTTTCCTGGTTTTGGTCGATTGTTAAATACCTTTTTATTGGTACGAAAGTCCGATCATTTCCTATGCAGGTAATTGAGCCATTACAGCAAAAACATCAATACTAGCCAATCGCTTGAAAAGGGGTATTCTGTCCCCCGAATGGGGGATGTGTGGGGGAGAGACCTTTTGGGCTAAACGGTGTTATAATTCAGTACATAGATAGAGATAGTGGTTTTGAAATAAATATTGATAAGCATATCAGGCAGATACCTGCGAGTTGAGATCATGGCTTCTTCTCTTGTCATCGATTTTGGCCTGGCCCGACAACAGAGTCGCTGAGGACGGTTATATGGGAAGAAATATGCAACTCGTTGATTTGATCGAAAAAAACGCCCTGGACAAGATTTTGGAAGCTTTGACCGAAGCGACCCAGGTCAGCGCGGTAGTCGTTGACAGCGAAGGGCAGCCGATAACTGCCGAGCACAATTTCACGACTCTTTGCCGGGAATATTGCCGCTCCACGCCGGCGGGGCGACAAAAATGCTATGAAAGCGATTGTTACGGGGGCAGGGAAAGCAAGCGGTTGAAAAAACGCTTTATCTATACCTGCCTGAATGCGGGATTGCAGGACTGTGCCACGCCGATTATTGTTGAGGGCTACCATCTGGCCACCCTGGTGATGGGCCAGGTTCGAACAGGCGATATTCCCCGGGCCGCAGCCATCGCAAAGGCTCAATCTATCGGGGTCCGCGATATCGACGGGTATCTGAAGGCTCTCGATGAAGTACCGTTTATGTGTGGCGAGCGTCTGGAGTCTATTTTTAAGCTGATGGAGGCCATCGCTCAAACGATCAGTTCCTTGGCGCTGCAGAAATATCTGTCGCAAAGGGCCCAACAGCAATCGTTGCACAAGCTCATAAACAGCGTTTCAGATGCCATCGTCGCTGCTCAGCCAAACGGAAAAATCACCATGGTCAATAAGGCCGGCGAAAACATGCTCGGGCGCACGGCGGAAAATATTGTCGGCCGAACCCTGTGTTCGCTCTTTGTCGAGCCGGAAACGGTCCGCACCCTGGTGACTCCCCGCCGGGCCAAGCCGGAGAGCAAAGGTCCGTTGGTTCTCGATGTGCGCCGCCCTGGGCGGCAGATCTTTCCGGCGGATGTCTCATTCGCCAAAATTTACGACGAAAAGGGCGAGCGAACCGGCTATGCCGCGGTCATGAGGGACATCTCCGAGCAGAAATCCGCGGAGCGCATGAAGGAGGATCTGATCGGCATGCTGACTCACGATATGCGCAATCCGATCCTTTCTATCCAGCGCGGCATGAAGATATTGCTGGATAAATACCTGGGTCCCTTAAATGACAAGCAGCAGGAGCTGGCGAGCCTTGCTTATGATTCCAGCTACCAGCTGCTGGGAATGGTGTCGGACTTTTTGGATATCTTTCGGGATGAAAGCGGCGGTCTGTCCCTTTGCCGGGTCCTGGTCGATATGAATGCCGTCCTCCTGCAAAGCCTGAAGGAGGTTCGACTTGCCGGCGAAGACAAAAAGCTTGATATCTGCTTCACGCCCGGTGAAGAAGCTTTGCAACTGCTTGGAGATTGGAGTCGGCTCGTGCGTACCTGCACCAACCTGTTGGAAAATGCCATTCGCTTCAGTCCCGAAGGGGGGCGGATTTCGATCGCTGCGGAGTTGTTGAACGGATCTGGTCCCAGCGGGATCGCATCGGCGACGGGAGCTGGTTTCCAGGCGGATGGGGCCCGTATTTTGGTCACTGTCACCGATCAGGGGGGCGGTATCCCGAAAGAGCACCACAAAGAGGTGTTTGAAAAGTTTTTTTCAACCAAAACAAAGCATGAAAATGGTCGTCGTGGGGTCGGGCTCGGGCTGGCCTTCTGCAAGCTGGTGGCTGAAGCGCACGGGGGAAGTATCTGGGTTGAATCGCCTTTTAAAAGCGATGAGCAGCAGGCGATGAAGGGCTGCCGGTTTCTTTTTGCGCTGCCGGTCGAAGACCCCAGACAAGAACAGGTGGGTTGCGATGAATGAAGGCAAAACCATTACCGTATTTTTAGCGGATGACCATCCCCTGACGCGCATCGGCCTGGGGCTCATCCTGGAGCAAAGCAGTCGGATTAAATTGATTGGCGAAGCCGCCGATGGTTATAAGGCCGTGGAGAAAATCAAGGCCAATCCGCCGGATGTAGCTCTGCTCGACATCGACATGCCCGGCCTGTCAGGAATCGGAGCGATACGCATCCTGCGCAAATCCCTCCCCGACCTGAATATTATCGTATTGTCCACCTACAGCGACAAAGAATACGTTCGAGAGGCCATGCGAGCCGGCGCTAATGGCTATGTGGTCAAAAATACTGAAATCGAGGAGTTGATCAAAATCGTCGAGACATTCGCAGAGGGCCGGGAAAGCGTTTCCCCCTATTTGCTCGACCTGGCAGTCGATTGGAAGCCTTCAGGCTGGGAGTCGAGTGAACTGGATGGTTTATCGCTGACCAAACGGGAGAGGCAGGTTCTCCAGTACCTTGCCGAAGGAAAAACCAATAAGGCGGTCGCTTCGCTGCTGTTCATCAGTGCCGAAACGGTGAAAACACACGTCAAGAGTATCTTTTCTAAGCTCGAGGTAAATAATCGACTGGAGGCGGTGGCGGTGGCCAGGGAGAAGAACCTCATCGATTAGGTTGCAAAAAAGAAGACAAGTCTGGGATGTTTCGTGGCCGCTGCCTGAAAAGGCAGCGGCTCTATTGTTTCCGATGCAGTGGAAGTCGTTAGACGAGCATGCTTTTCCTCTATAGATACCAATCGGCCTCCCCTGTTTTGTCCCTATTGTGTGGGATCAAATCCCCCTTTTTGGGCGATGGATCCTTTCTTGAGTTTGCTGGTAAGTTGGATGTCTACCTTAAGTCGGCCAGGTTCGGCAGGAAGCTGGTGAGTCCGTACCATTGATGGCGGAACAACAGTCGGGCCTGCTCGGGTAGCTCGCAACAAAACACGAGGAAGGAGAAAAACATGCCTTATACCGACATGTATGCCCAAAAGCAGGTGACCGCCGAAGAAGCGGTCAAGTCAGTCAAATCAGGAGACTGGGTTGATTATGGCTGGTGTCTCGGTCACCCCGTGGCAAGCGACAAAGCCCTGGCGACCCGCGCCGGAGAACTGAGCGACGTCAAGGTTCGCGGTGGCATCGCCCTGTGGATGCCGGAGATTTTCGCCATCCCCAACCCGGAAAACCATTTCACCTGGAATGCCTGGCACTGCTCAGGCATTGATCGCAAGATCATCGATATGGGCTGCGGGTACTACGGCCCGATGCGCTATTCGGAACTACCTCGGTTCTATCGGGAAAGCGTCGATCCCGTAGACGTGGCCATGTTCCAGGTGGCGCCGATGGACGAACACGGTTATTTCAACTTCGGCCCCCAGGCCTCCCATATGATGGCGGTGTGCGAGCAAGCCAAGGTCATCATCGTCGAGGTCAACGAGAACATGCCCCGTTGCCTGGGCGGCAACGAAGAGGCCATTCATATTTCTCAGGTAGATCGCATTGTCGAGGGCTCCAATCCGCCTTTACCGCAAATGAATTCCGCCGCGCTTTCCGAGGTGGACAAAAAAGTTGCGGAACTGATCGTCGAGGAGATCCCCAACGGCGCCTGTCTGCAGCTCGGGATCGGCGGCATGCCCAATGCCGTGGGCTCTTTGATCGCCGAGTCGGACCTGAAGGATTTGGGGGTACACACGGAGATGTACGTCGATGCCTTCGTCGAGATGTCTAAACGGGGGAAAATCAACGGTTCGCGCAAGAACATCGACCGCTTCCGCCAGGTCTTCGCTTTTGCCGCCGGCACTCAAAAGATGTACGACTTCATCCACAACAATCCGGAAGTCATGAGTTGCCCGGTCGATTACTGCAACGATGTCCGCAAGGTGGCCATGATCGACAATTTCATCTCGATCAACAACGCCGTGGAAATCGATCTGTTCAGCCAGGTTTCCTCCGAGTCGGCCGGTATCCGACATATCAGCGGTACCGGTGGCCAGCTCGACTTCGTCATGGGCGCTTATCTCTCCAACGGCGGCAAGAGCTTTATTTGTCTGTCCTCAACGTACAGCCGGGGAGGGGAGGTCAAGTCCCGCATCGTGCCGACCTTGAGTCCCGGCAGTATCGTTACCGACAGTCGTACCTGTGTACAATGGGTGGTGACCGAATTCGGCAAGGTCAACCTCAAAGGCAAAAGCACTTGGGAACGGACCGAAGCACTGATCTCCATTGCCCATCCGGATTTTCGCGATGAGTTGATTAAAGATGCGGAAAACATGAAGATCTGGCGCAACAGCAACCGGATCTAGTCACGCAATAAAGTGGCTAGAGTAACCGCAAGAACAAAAGGGTCTGAATGACACACCGAATTGACGGTTTCAACGACTGGACCCTATTACTATATCTTGCCGAGCCTTCTGAGCTGGGCAATTCAAACCAAGTAGACGAGGAGAAAAACATGGTGGAAGAGACAATCAATCAGTTGGTCCAAAAAGCTCAGGTGGCCCTGGCTGAGTCAAAAAAGCTCAACCAGGAGCAGACCGACGCCATCTGCGAAGCGGTAGCCAATGCCGTAGAAGCAAAAAAAGAAGAACTGGCCAAGTTGGCTGTGGAAGAAACCGGCATCGGCAATGTGGCGGATAAAACCATCAAGAACAGTGTCGGTTCCACGGTGATTTGGAATGACATGAAAGGCGTCAAGAGCGTCGGTATCGTCAAGGAAGAAAACGACATCATCGAGATCGCCGAACCCGTTGGCGTAGTAGCCGGTATCACCCCGACCACCAATCCCACCTCTACCGTCTGCTTCAAGATCCTGTCCGCTCTCAAGGGGCGTAACGTGATCGTGCTCGGTTTCCACCCCCGCGCCCAGAAGTGCTGCGAGGCCACCGCTCAACTTTGCCTCGACGCAGCGATTGCTGCCGGTGCTCCTGCAGATTGCATACAGTGGATCGCTGAGCCTTCCATGGAAGCTACCAGCGCCCTGATGACCAACCCCGGTGTGGATGTCATTCTGGCGACCGGCGGCGGCGCCATGGTTAAAGCCGCCTACAGCTCGGGCAACCCCGCTTTCGGCGTGGGTGCCGGTGGCTGCCCGGTTTATGTGGCCAGCGATGCAGATATCGCCCAGGCGATGGCCGATGTTCTGTTGTCCAAATGCTTCGACAACGGCGTGATCTGCGCTTCGGAGCAGAACCTGATCTTCGACGATGCAGCCGTGGCGGAAAAAGCCGTTGCCATGTTGAAGGACCTCGGCGCCTACCTGGTGTCTGCCGACGAGAAGAAGCAGCTTGAGGAACTCTACTTCGGTGACTGCAAGGTGGTTTCCGGCAAGGTGGTTGGACAGTCCGCAGCCAAGATCGCCGAGATGGCCGGTTTCTCAGTGCCGGAAGGGACCAACGCCTTGTTGGTCGGTCCCCTCCAGGGTACCCAGGATGTGGAGCCCATGAGCCGCGAAAAACTCTCCCCGAGTCTGGGCTACTTTGTTGCTGAAGGTCAGGAGGCCGCCATCGAACTCTGTGCTGAATTGCTGAGAAAAGGCGGTGCCGGTCACACTGCGGCTGTTCACTCGGCTAACGAGAACACCTGCGTTGAATTCGCCCAAAGGGTCGATGCCAACCGTGTTGCTTTCAACTCGCCGTCCAGCCACGGTGCTGTTGGCTCGTTGTGTAATAATCTGATTCCGTCCTTGACTCTCGGCTGTGGTTCCCGGGGCAACAACATCACCACCGATAACGTCAGCTTCCGCAACCTGCTCAACATCAAACGCGCTGCCCGCCGTGTTCAACAAGGCTGATTTTTTTACTTACCTGGAATCTTAAGTACGCCATACCTAAGCTCCTCCGGTGAGTGAGCCCCCCGCTTCGGCGGGGGGCTTTTTTAGTTTGCCAAACGTCGCCGGCAAACCAGGCCTGTTGCAAGAAGCTGGCGTTGCCGGGGGCTATTTACGAACTGTTCTCATAATGCAGGCAGAACCGAAAAGTTTTTCAGAATTTATAGGCAAATACCCGGACAGGTTTGTTTTACGCCCTTGGCAAATATATAAATCTGTCCCACAGTTTTACTGCCATCCCTAAGCTCAGATCGTTTGTCCTTCTGCGATGAGGCTCTGGCTGCTGCGGTGGGCCATAAGGTAACGGGCGTCCTCGCCGTAATTAGTGGGGTAGATCTTTGGCACCGGCTGTTGTTGCAGGTCGTCATCGACATTGACAAAGGTGAACAGGCAGGAGTTGGACAGGGCCTTGGTGGTCTTGTCTCGACTGATGCGCTCGATGTTGGCTTCGACGCAGATGAAGCTGCCGTTGGTATAGACCACCCGGGTGGTGTAGTGCAGGGTGTCGCCCATGCGCACCGGGTGAAAAAAGTTGATGCGGTTGACCGCCGCGGCAATAGGACGGTTGGGGGCTATCTGCTCGGAGCAGATGGACGACAGTTCGTAGGCGCGGCGGATCAGGTAGCCGCCGAAAATCTTTTTCGGTACGTTCTCCTGTTCAGGGTACATCCGTTCCCAGGCGTCGGCGGTGAGTTTGCCGGCTAGCAGGCCGTTGAAACCGGTTTGGTCCTGGGCCGTGTGCAGATCGGTCAGCATCTGGAATTCTTCACGGCTGGGTGGCTCGTTCAGTTGCGCCTGCTGCTGCTTGTATTCTTTGCGCCGTTGCAGGGCTTTGTCGGCCCGCTGTTGTTCGATCTCTTCACCATATTTGAGACCGGGTAGGGCGACGCTGACAGCGCCTTCACCCATGCCAGAACGAGCGACCATGGTGAAATAACAGGAGGCGATATGACGCACCGGGTTGCCGGGTTGCTCGACACGAATGCCGATTTCCAGCGAAGAGCGGCCGACATGGTTGATGCGTGCTTTGAAGTGCACGTCCCGTGACATATCGGTGACATGACGGATAACGATATTGTCGATGGCCGCCGTGACCACCCGGGCCTCGGGGAAAAATTGGTTGACGTAGTTTAGGGCGGCTTCTTCCGCGACTTTGTCGAGAACCTCCAGCAGCAGGCCAAAACGCATATTGGCCTGAATCGGTTCGTCCAGTACCATGAAGCGCCGCTTTAAAGGCTCGTCGCTTGTAAGGGAAAGAATCTTGGTGAAAGAAGTTTGCTGTGGACTAAGCATGATGTGTTCTCCTGGCAGAAACAAGGACGACTTGTGGCCGGTAGCGCAAGGTCGATCTTCCCCATAATGAATAATATTGAGTGCGATTGCAGGTTCAAACCAGCAGGTTCCTTGCAAAGTTTCCTAAATATACTGCAAGGATATTTCTTTAAGATATTTTTCCTGTAACACTTTTGCGACCCGCTTAACGATATTGCGCCGAATCTCCAACTCCGCCGGGTGACTCGGATCCTGGTGTGCTTCATTGATCTTGGTGCCGACTAGAAACGATATGGCGTCGCTGTCTCGCAGCATCTGGGCCAATTGGGCGGCACCGTGGTTTTCCCTGGGGATATCTCCCTGCTCAAGAAATTGCGCTACCCGGGTCAGGGTCAGAATCCCTTCGGTTATCAGATCAACCCCTGGCATGTGCGAGACGGGGGGAATACCGCAACGGTGGCTGCGCAGATCCGTTTGAATCTCCCTTCCCAATTCACGGGCCACGATTTCGGCGGAGGTCCCACCACAGACCACCTTGCGGCCATCAAACAAATCGAGATTACGGGCATAAATTCCGTCCCTCTCCTTTGAAAAAGGGGGGCCGGTAAGCAGAATGGTTCGACGAGGCACTCGAAAATAGACCACCCCTACGGTGATATCGTCTCCGGCCTGCTTGTCGATCTCTTTCTGCAGTGCCGTTTCGAGAATCCTTCGGGAAAGGTCGCGGGCCGAAAGATCCGGATCATCATGCAGGGCCGCGAGTACAAATTCGGAGCAACCGGAGAGGCGCCATCCAAGTTTATGCTGATCCGATCCGAGACCCGCCTGGGTAACGCCGTCGGACATGAATACGAGGCGGTCCCTGGGCCTTGGTTCAACATGGGATATCCTCAGTTTGCGCGCCTGGTGGCGTGGAGAGGCGACCTCCTGATAGGCCGTATCCAACAACTTCCCCTGACGAATGTGCATGAAACCCGGGTTGTCCATCTCAATGATTCGAGCGCTGCCACTCTCCCGGTAATCGAAAATGGAAAAAGTCGCATAGCTGATCTGACGTTTCTGACAAACCGGCAAGGCATCCATCATAATTTCCGCCGAACGGCCGATTTCCAAATCGCTGGCGATAAATTTCACAGCCATGGAAGCGGTCATGGTCGACAGAATGCCGGCCTTGACGCCATGACCCAAACCGTCGGAGAGCACGGCGATCAGGCGTTTTTGTTCCTCGATCTTCTGCATCAGGAACGAATCGCCGCAGATATCCTCGCCATGTTTGTTGCACTGACTGAATTCAATCTCCACAAACAGGTTCTGACTCATGTTTATTCGCCTCCCTTCCCCTTGCTCGTTGTCCACCTTCTACTGAGGACCCGAGACAGGGCTAACTTTGCCAGCTGGAGCAAATCCTTCCACCAGAGAGCGCAGCAAAATTTCAGTCTCCGCCATGTTTTCACCTAACAGACAGGCTACTTCTTGAACGGTCTTGAGGTTTTTTCGAATGACTTCCTGACCGCGCTGGGCAATCATTTCTCGAGGGAGTTCAGAGTCTGTCACATCGGAGATTACGCCACCGACTACCTGGCCTGGCTCAATGGGGAAAATAGTCAGGTCAAAAATCCTGTCACCCACATGCAAGGCTTCGCGGTGCAGAGCACAGTCGCTGCTCAAGACCTCTTCGAACAGATCGGTAAAAGACAAAATTCGCTGCAGAGAAGCTCCGGTCAGTCCCTGGCATACGTCGTAGGCTTCCAGTAGCGACGGATCGAACAGCTTGGCGAAATTTCGGTTGCAATCAAGCACTTTCAAGTCTTGGTCGGCTAACACAATAGCCGATGGGATGCAGTGCAACAGGGCATTGGCCTTCTTCTGAGCCTGTTCCCGCAAAAAGGAGAGGCACATGGACGATTCGGCATGTCCTGACAGAATAGCCTTTGCGAAATCGACGCAGGAATCATAACCGCAGCCGCCGCAATTCAGTTCGTCTTCCTGGTTTTCTTTGCCGACCCGACCCAGAGCCTGCCGGATCTCCTGTTCGTTATAAGTCCGACCGAGCAGGGGCAGATCGCAGATATTCTCTTCGATGTTCAACAAGGGCTGGCGGAATACCGGCTCAGTCGGTACGTCAGCCCGGGATATCACTTCCTGCCATTGTTTCAGCCCCGATTGTCCTGGGGTGGCACAAGGGCCGTTGATGCACCCCCTCGGCAGGCCAGCAATTCGAGGAATATCGGCAGAGTCACATTCTCCGGTTGTAATCCGCCAAGGACATGTTCGATGCCGTGTAAGCCACCCACGGTGCTGTAATGGATCCTGTCCCCGCCCCCCTGGATGCGCAAGGTATCGATCATGCCGCCTTCGATGGGATACAGGGATCCCTCCTGGGCGCTTTCGGGCACAAAACGATCAGCTTCCTCCGCTATCAGGGCAGCCGGATCAATCCGGGCCTCGACGAACCAGGATTGCAGGTCGGTAAAGGTGATAACCGCGTCAAGCAGTTCCGGATGACGATCCCTTTCGTTTTTTTTCGCCCCGCAGGGGCCTATAAATACTACGGCGATATCGGAGCCGTAATGCTGCCGAAGCAAGGTGCAATGGGCCAGCAAGGGGGAAAAGACCGTCGAGATCGAATGGGCAAATTCCGGCAGATATTTTTGTATGTAAGTAACCGCCGCCGGACAGGCTGAGGATAGCAGTAACTGCTTATTCCCTCCGTTTAACTCCTTGATAACCTTGGCGGAGACTTTCTGAGCGCCCAGGGCGGTTTCACTGACTCCGGCAAAACCGAGTTGGCGCAGGGCGGCAATGATGTTGGCCGTGGAGAGTTCGGGAAATTCGCTGACATAAGAGGGAGCGAGGGAGGCAAAGACCTTCTTCGGCTGCCGCAACAGCTGCTTGACGCTATTGAGGTCGTCTCGCACCCGCTTGGCCTTGGCTGGGCAGACCCTTACACAGGTGCCGCAGGCCACACATTTCTCCGGTACTATTCGGGCTTGGCCGTCCGTGACCTTGATCGCCTTGACCGGGCAATACCGAACGCATTTGGAGCAATCCTGGCACTCATTCTCTGCTGTATAGACAGGGGGCTGGCGGTATTCCATAAAACTCTCCCTTACTGCAAGATCAATTGCTGTTCAAGCAATTGATCGATGGTGTCTACCGTCACGGCCCCATGAATTTGTCCGTTAATCTCGACAATCGGCCCATCGGAACAGAGGCCCTCGCAACGACTGCCCCGCAAATCAATATCACCCTCTAGCTGATGCTTGCTAAGAAAACGTTCGATGCGCTCCAGATTCTCTTGATTGCCACGGCTGTAGCAGGAACTGCCCATGCAAATTTTGATGATATGTTCCATGTTTGACCTCTTTGCCCGGGAAAAAGATTGGAAGAAGCGACTATTGACTGCTTGTGATGAAATTTTAAACGACTTAAGCCCGGAACGCGTATAAACGGTTCCGGGCTTAAGTCAGGCGGTCGCCTGTCAGACATCCACCTTCGCCACAGACTGTCGGCCCGGCCCGAAGGCCCATGGCGGTAATTATTTGCTGTATGATTCGGACGTTATCTTTAAATCGTGTTCGGTTTTAAAATGATATTGCTTTGAAAATTTTCCAAGTGGGGGGAGAGAGGAGGAAAACCCCCCACTTGGAATAACAAGGAGGTGAAGACTAGACAAGCTTTTTTGTGTGGGGGCTTTCTTGATAAGAAAGTGTTTCAAAAGCTTTACCTAGGTTATACAAAGTATTTACTGCCTTTGTATATATACACAAACAAAACAGTTAAAATATAATCGGAAGCAATTCCCATTTGCCTATAACTATGATTTTAACTATTAGTTGTGTATGGTTCTATAATATACATGAGAGATGGATACGACAATCACCCATAAAGGTGTTTTCTGTATTTAAATATCCCCTATAAGGGTGATTTCAGGGTGATCCATTTGTCGCTCATAAAACACAACAAAAAAAGTAGAAGCATTCATTATGAATAACTTTGGTGTCTTAAAATTTTTTAGTTCCATGTCTTGGACGGAGGATTACTCCTGTAGCGCTTTTCCCAAGCTGTCCAGATAGTCATCTTTCCACTGTTCGGCAACAAACCGATAAATTGTTTTAGAAAGATTATTCCCTTCCTTTTGCCGATCCAACTTGCCCTGATCAAGCTGCTCAGATATTCGTTATCTTTGCTGAGCGGAGCACCCGATTGTTTATTGTTCAGAGGCTCTACAACGCCTACTTGAACTCTGCTCAGATCGATGAAAAACCTATCCATGTTCACGACCGTCCCTCCGCTGTATTTCAGAGAAGCAGGTACAGACAGTAAAACAGCAGGGCAGCGAGAAGAAACAGGGGGGCAAGATCTAACGGGAGGCGCTGAGCGGGTAGGGTTTCCGGATGAGATGCGGCAATCGATAGGATGCTTTTCATCAGTTCTTCCGCCTGCCTGAGGGGTGAGGTGCGGTCGAGTCGAAAGTATTGGCCGCCGTTTGCCAAGGCAATTTCCTGTAATGATTGTTCGTTGAGACGGGTTTTCAGCGGCAGGTCGTCTTCGTCAGTGTAGAAGCCGTCGATACCGTCGATCCCTTTGCGGCGAATGGGGATATGAACCGAGCTGGTTTTCCCGGTGCCGACGGTGAAAACCGCGATGTTCTGCTGGGAGAAGGCGTCGATACCTTTGCGTAGTGCAGACCTACTGTTTTCCGTATCCTCGCCATCAGTGATAAGGATAATTGCCTGAGCTGGTGTTCCGTTTTGACTATCGACCATCATGATGCCGGTGTCGAGGGCCGCCAGGAGATTGCTACCCGAGTCCGTCAGGTCGCTGAGATCGGTATGGGTTGCCATGTAGCGCACAAAGCCGAGGTCGCGCGTGGGAGAAACGACTTCGATGCCGTTACGGGAGAAGAAAAACAGACCGACCTTTTCGCCATCTATCCGGCTTAACAGGGTCAGGACCAATTGTCGTGCGGCGTTCAGACGGTTGGAAAGGGGGCGGAGCTCCCCTTGTACTGGCTGTTCCAAGACCACATCTTCGGCGAGCATCGATTTGCTGACATCAATGCCGATGGCCAAAACCATATTGTCGCTGACATTTCCAGTACGTAGGACTGTCATGCTGGGGCTGGCAAGGGCCGTCACCAGGCAGGCCAGGGCGAGCAACGGTAGTAGGCAACGGCCCAAAAGTCTCCAGGGAGACTTGCTGTTGCTATCCATCCGGAACTGGAAACGCAGGTGATTAAGGAAACGTTCCGTCGACAGGACCCGCCATGCAACGGGGATCAGGAGCAACAGCAGCCAGAAAAAATGCGAGGACGAAAAAACCATGAATCTGCCTATTTTTCCACGCGGGTTTCCAGGGGGACCCCGGGAGCGAAACCGGCCACGTCGGGGATGAAGGCCTCGAGCTGTTCCTGTATTTCGTTCACATTCTGCTGCTTTACTTCACTCAGGCCGATGCGCCTGAATTCACCTAGCCCCACGATAAGTTCCATATTCCAGCGGGGCAAGGACCGTTCCACGGGTGTGCTGCAGATACTATCGACGATATCGATGGATGTTTGGAAATTGTTCACGGCGTCGGAAAGGAATTTGGCGCCTTTACGGCCGTCTTGTTCAAAGGCAAGCACGCTGTAGGCCAGCATGACCGATACATTGCCTTTGAGGTTGTGGAATTTCCAGCCGAGGGGCGCGGGCAGTTGTTTGCCTCCTTCAAGAGTTACGGCACAGCTATCGCGCAGGGCCAGCAGGCGGGTATGGAAGTTCTTCAGCTCCTGTCGTTGTCCGGTGGCCAGGTATCGGTTGTTCTGCGCTGCCGTTATCTGCTTAAAGTCATCGACGGCGGTCTGCCATTGATACCATGCCCTGGCATACGTTGCTTTTGGCAGGTTCAGGTTAAGGTCTTTGCCGGCGGCGATGATCTCCCCCAGTTCGGCAAGAGCAGCCCTCCCGTCGCTTTCCGGCGAAAGGTTGGTCAGTCGTCGGTTCAGATCCTGAATCGTCGCTTCCCGCTGCGCGCTGAGCTTGTAGGTGATACCCCCGGCGAACAGCAGCACGAGGCCGATCAAGCCGAGAAAGGTCAGAGCGACAGGGATCAGGTTTTTATATTTTTGAAGGATTGTCGGAAAAGTAAGCATGGTTCATTCCTCGCAGTTGATGCAAAAAGTATCGGGACACAATCGTACGGTTCCGACCAAATCTGCTTGATTCATGATGTCTCGGATTACAGCTTCCGCAGCCCCTGCAGGCTACGTAAAACAAGGTGCAGTGCCATCAGGCCGAATGTCAGCAGGGTCAGTGGCCAACGCGTCCAGCGAGGCTGCAGAGTGATGCGGGTCAGGTTGCGGTTGGTCTCCAGAATATCTATTTCCCGGTAAACCTCTTCGATCTGTTCCCTGTCCAGACCTCTGGATGTGACAAATATGCGGCCAACAGTGGGTTCATCCGTCGTCGGTTGCATGGCTTTTTCCACCGCCGCATCGATTTCCCCGCCGACGGAAATGATGTAAAATCGGACGCCGACTGCTTTCATCAAGGTGATGATGTTGACCAGGTTCGGTAACCCTCCACGCTGCACGTGGGCACGCTGGGTCGGTTCGATGCGGCCATCGGTAAAGAGAATAACGGCCATTCCCTTGCCGGGGGTGGCATGACGTATTTTCTGCGGGATATCGAGCAAGGCGCCAGGTTCTCCAAGGAGGAATTCTCGCATGCCGGCGATCTGTTCCACGCTCAGGCGGTTCTCCTCCGGCAGCATGGAAAAAAACGCCGAAAGGCAGAGCCATGTCGCTTCAGAAGCGTTAGTGCCTCCGCCGGCCCCCAGCTCTCTAGCGATCCGTGAGTGGCTTTTGCTGCGGACCAGATCCAGTTTTGCCCTGAGAAGCTCCTTGTCGAAGGTCAAGGGCGCCAGCAGTTTGGCATAGCTGGAAAAAGCCACCAGTCCGATGTAATCCTTATCGCGGCGCATGTCGATGAAGGAAGTGATGCCGTCGAGGGCCAGGTCGCCTAATGATTGGTCCGAAAACCGGCTGGCCGGGCGTTTCATGGAACCGGACATGTCGAGGGCGAGGAACAGCCATTTCGATTCGATGAAGTCCTCCACCGTCTCTTTTGAATAGCCTGGGTTGACCAGGCTCAGGACCATGCAGGCGTACACCAGACTGAAAAAGATGCCGTTATAATTACGTTTCCAGAAACTCGGCCGCAGACTGGCCATTTCCGGGAAAATGGCCGGAAAGGGCAGCTTGCGCCTGGTATGCCGCCGCAGCACCAGGAACAGCGGTGCCAGTAACAACAGCAGCAGGGCCAAGGGATATTGCAGTTCAAAACCAGGCATCAGCATAATCCGGCAGCAGAAAAGGTTCAGTGTTTTTCGAAAAGATCCGGAGCTGTTTCATCCGAGGCCCGCAATTCATCAATAAGCCGAGCGGCTTGCCCGGGCAACGTGGCAGGAACGGCTGTTTGGTCTCCCCGTGCCAGGACATGGTCGATGATCGAGAGCACTTCGGCCGCGGATGCACGGCTTGCGCTGGGCAACATCTCTTCAATGCGGCGGAAGAAGGCCGTGTGGCTGCCGCCGCGGCGGTTTTCGTCGAGTCCGACCAATTCGGCCAGGTAGTTCTTCAAGGAGATGCCCAGGGTGGCAATCTCTCTCAATCCCGGATGTTGCTGCACAACCAAAATGGCTTCACTCGCCGCTGCCTGTTTGTGAACCAGGGCATGGTTTTCCGGCTGCACGGCTTGTTGGCGGCGGCTGCGCTTGAGTAACGCCAATGTTGCGCCAGCCAGGCCGATGAGAAACACGCCGGCCAACATCAACAGGACATTACGGTGCTTGGCTCTCGTCGCAGCGGAAGTGTTCATCATTGGGATAGGGTCGGGTTGGCCGACCAGTAAATCGAAATTTTGCTGAGTTTCAGGGATGATGGAGGCAATACGCACCGGTACGGCTGCTGTTTTAATCACCTGGATTTTAGTTTTTGGTGCGCCCTTGTCGGAGAAGTAGACAGGGATCTCCGGCAGGTTGTAATCACCGGTGGCATAGATTTTCATCTGTCCGGTGATGCAAATGGGACTGCGGTTTACATCAACAGCGCTCAACGGGACATCATAGCGGATGTCGAACAAATTGTGGAAAATGCCCCTCGGTTTGAGATTGAGGTTGGCAATGGTGCTCGAGTCAATTTTCACCTTGTCGGTGAATCGTATTTTAAAGGTAAAGGGGAGCGGAGTACCCGGCATGGCGCCGTTCATGCCCAGGGAAAACTCAACGCTTACCGGGGGCACCAGAGGCATCAAAAGCGGCCGGGCTTGCGCCACATGAATATCTTCGGCCAGCAGGTTGGCTGCTTGCCAGACACTTTGCTGGCAGGGAACGATGGTCACTCTTTGACGGTTGGCAACTGATCCTGTATCTGCTGCAACCGCGCCGACGGCTTGCAGAAGCGCATTGCGCTGTTGGTTACTGGCAGAGGTCTTCCAGGTCACCTCGATACCTTCGAGGGGGGCATACAATTGATCAGAGATCTTCCAGGCCGGATGTGCGTACATAACCTGTGGATCCTGTTGTAAACGGGCCATCAGGGTCTGAAAAACCTCCCTGGGCATATCCCTGCGCAACCGGTAGGCGGTCATAGCGGCGCCCAACTCCGGGTCGCGGAGAAAGTGACTGAAGTATTCGCCGTAGCCGGCGTTGAATGACTCCAAGGAAGGAGATGGGCTTTCCAATGTCCCGGTGGGGAAACTGTCGGTTACAGCCGTTGGTAGCGCGTCGACTTGCCCGGGCGTGCCCAGCAATCGTACCACCAGCCACTCAAGGCTCGATTCGGGAACGATTCGCTGTTCGTTTTCACCGTAGAACCACACATCCTCCTGGTAGCTGGACCAGAGGCGATCGAAGCAGGCGATGCGTTCTGTTTCCAGGGAGGATAAATGGGGGGCTGATGAAACGGCGTCGGGGGCCGGTAATGCCTCTGCAGATACCCGTTGCGGCGTCGCTGCCTGATCGAGCAATATTTCAGTCGCCAGGGCCGGTGCGACAAACAACAGGAGTATTATCAGCACCTGGATTAAAAGGCTTGCTGGCATGAAGTAAGCGAGGTGCTGTTTAACGGTATCAGGGGAATAGAATTTCATGGTTTTTCCTTGCTGTGAACAGTGTCAAGTCAGACTCTGGCTGCCAGCCGCCTGGCGAGCAGGGTATTGACGCGAGCCTGAATATCTGTGGCGCTAGTCGGCAATACTGCCGAATCGACCCCGACTCCGGCCAGTGCTCGTGCGGTGCGTTCCCGTTTCAGGCGCAGCAGGGTATTGAACTCCTGCAGGCCAGAGAGATCCAGGGCCATCTGCTGTCCCGATTCCATATCCTGGAGTGTCAGCAGGCCGTCTTTGACCCCAGTCAAATGGTATTCAGAGTCTTCCAGTACATGCAGAGCGACCATCTCGTGGGCGGGAAAGCGCTGATCAGCGGCATCCATCAGACTTTTCAGGCTGCTGAGGTCCGTGTGAAAGTCGGAAATGATAACGCCGAAGCATGAAGATAGCCGTTTCATGACCAATTTCAGCGGCGGTGCCAGTTGCGTCTTGCGGTTTTTTGTGGACGGTGCCTGTTGCAAGGCGCTGACGATGTGATGAAACTGTCGCGGGGCGGCGCTCGGGGGGATCCAGGTCAGAACCTTGTCGGCAAACAGTAGCAATCCGCAGGGATTGTTGGATCGCAGAGCTGCGTGGGCCAAAGAGACAGTCAGGTCTTTGGCCAGGCCGAATTTATTGCCGAAGTGCATGGAGCGGCTTATATCGCATAGGAGCATCAGGTTGTAGGCGCTGTCCTTAAGAAATTCCCGCACATGCAGTTCACCGCTGCGTGCGCACGCTTTCCAGTCGATACGGCTCCAACTGTCCCCTGGCAGATATTTACGCAACCCCCAGAATTCGTATCCGGTGCCTTTGTCAAGCCCGGCCCAGTCGCCTGCCATGTCGTTGCGGGGCGGGTGTTTGGGTAGAACATCGAAACGATAAGGCGGCTTCATGGGTAATGGCGCTCCTTGAGGCTGTCTGTGGAATAGGGGTCTACCGAACAGACTATGTCCTGCAACAGGTCGTCGGCATGTATGCCTTCCAGAATCGCCCCGTCGTTAAGGATAAAACGATGCCCGAGCACCTGGGCGGCACAGGCATCGACATCCTCGAAGGCCACGTAGTCACGCCCGCGTAAAAAAGCAAATCCTTTGCAATAAGCGATGAGATGTTCACCAGCCCGCGGCGAAACCCCTACGGATACGTAATTGCGTATGGCGGTTGGCGCTTCGCTCGACTGGGGGCGGGTGCGTAGACAGATCTCAAGAATGTAAGACACCACTGCCGGTGAAACGGTGACGTTTCGAGCCACATGTTGCTGCATGGCCACCACTTCATCCGGCTGTAAAAGGCACGGCACGGCTTTTTGCAGCGCTTCATAGTTGGTACTCTTTTTCCTGAGCAATTGTTCTTCGGATTTTATGGTTGGATAAGTCAGGGTGACCTTGGATATAAACCGGTCGAGTTGCGCCTCTGACAGGGGGTAGGTACCGAGTTGTTCTACCGGGTTCATCGTGGCCAGTACCATAAATAGCTCAGGCAATTGGTACTGATCGCGATCGATGCTGACCCGTTTTTCCTGCATCGCTTCGAGCAGCGCCGACTGTACCTTGGGTGCCGCACGGTTGATTTCATCAGCCAGCAGGATGTTACAGAACACCGGCCCCTGGTGGAAGGTAAAGGCACCGGTAGCCTGATTGTAGATGGTGGTACCGGTAATATCGCTGGGTAGTTTGTCCGGCGTGAACTGGATGCGCTTGAATTCACCGCCGATGGTGCGGGAAAAGGTTCCGACCGTAAGGCTTTTCGCCAACCCCGGCACCCCTTCAAGCAGGATGTGTCCCCGGGACAACAGGGTACAGATAATCGCTTCGATCATGCCCTGCTGGCCGATGATGATTTTGCCGATTTCTTTCTCAACTTGTTGAATCCTGGAGCGGAAAGTCTCCGCTGAAGATATCAGTGTCGTTGGAGAAGTGTGGGTGGCGTTTGAGTTCATGACAGTGCTGCCTCCAGCAATAATTAACGTCGACCGGGTGATACCCGGTGAAACAGTTTCAGAAGAATACAAATTTGCGGCGGTCACGCATGATCAGGTAGAGAAAAAACGGACCGCCGAGCAGTGCGGTCAAAACGCCGATGCGCAACCCGCCGCCGCCCCAAATACGCACCACGCAGTCCGAATAGACGACCAGCGCCGCCCCCAGCACACCGGCGGCCGGGATCAGCAGGCGGTTGTCCGAGCCGACAAAGCTGCGCATGATGTGCGGTGCGACCAGCCCAACGAAGCCGATAGCGCCGGATACCGCAATGGCACCTCCGGTTAGCAGGGCGGAGATAAACAACAGTATGTTGCGGGACCAGGTGACGTTGACGCCAAGGTTGGCGGCGATCTCTTCGCTGAGCATGATGATGTTCAGGTCGCGGGCATACAGCATCGACCACAGGGTGCCGACCAGGGTGATGAGCAGAACAATATACACATGCTGCCAGCTGCGGTTGGTCAGATCCCCCATCAGCCAGCCGACGATCTGGCGGGCCATTTCGAACCGGTCCGTTGACAGCACGATCACCAGGGAGGTGAGAGCGCCGAAAATGGCATTGAAGGCGATACCGGCCAGCAGCAATGTATAGCGCGAGGTCAGCCCGCCGCTGGTGGCGACGCCCAGTACGATCAGCATGGACATGAAGGCGAACAGGATGGCGAAGGCCGGTAGCGCATAGATGCTGGTGACGGCGAAACCGGCATAGATGGCCATCACGGCCCCCAGCGCCGCCCCGGAACTGGTGCCGATAACCCCCGGACTGGCCATGGGGTTTTTGAAGATGCCCTGCATGATAGTACCGGCAGCCCCCAAGGCAAACCCGACCAGCGCCCCGGTCAGGGTGCGGGGAACCCGCCCCAGCCAGACGATGGCCTCCAGAGCCGGATCGGTGACCATGTCCATGCCCAGGGTTTTTACCGCCAGAATGTGGCCGATATCCTGCAAGCTGATCATCCAGGGGCCGACGCGGACGGACAGAAATATGCCGATGAGGAGCAGCGCCAAGGTTGCCGCGCAGGCTCCGATTCTGGTGATAAAAAAATGCTTGAGATCAGAACGACGATTCATAGAGCAGCCCCGCCAGATAGTTGATGCTGGCGATTAGATATTGCGAAGAGCTAAGCAGGTAAACGGTTGGCATCTTGCGGATGTTTTTTTGCCGCACGGCCTGTGCCGTGGCCAGGATTTCCTGATTGTAGAGCTGTTTGTCAAAGCTGCTTTCATCCGGCACGATGATGACATCCGGGTTCCATCGCAGCAGGGTTTCGTAGTCGATCTGCTTGAAGTTTTTAATTCCCCTGGCCGCTGCAATGTTGGTCACTCCCAAAGCCTGACACATGCTGTCGAAGGTTGTACCTGAGCCGGCCACATAAGCCATGTTGTCGTAATACAGCACGGTCGGCGGTTTGCCCGCGTCTCCACGTTGTTGCCGCACTACGGTCTGGATATCATGGAGCTTTTCGGTCATGACGGCGACCAGTCTCTGCGCCGAGTCCTCCTCGCCGGTTAGGCGTCCTGCGAGCAGGACCTGATCCTTGATGGTATCCAGATCATCGAAAAAACCGAACTGTCCCACGGGTACCTGAGCGGTGTGCAACTGATGCAGAAAATTTTCGTTGGAGAAAAACGACGCCATAACCAGATCAGGCCGGTAGCCGATGACGATTTCCGCGTCGTCGGTTCCATAGGTGGGAAGATCGGCGGGTAGCAGTGGTGCCAGGAAGGAGAACTGCCGATCCTTGCAGCTTTTGTGCACGGCAAGCAGACGTTCATGGGGCACGATGGCCCAGAGAATTTCGGTCAGGCCCGTGGCGTGGGGAATGATGCGCTGAGGCTGATGAGGAAGGGCAATCGACCGCTCTTCCTCATGTTCCTGATCTGCAACGAAATCGTAGCGCATAAAGCGGTAGGTGACGGTACGGGGATAGCTCTCTGCCGGGACGGGGGACGGTTTCCGGGCATCGCTCAGTGCTCCCATCAGCGTATCCATCTCCAGGGGAAACTTATGGGCGCCGCGTGCGTTTTCTGCCGCCGTAGAAGCACTGCAGAGCAACATCGTCAGCAGTACGGATCCGAGAGCTCCAGTGAGGATGTGTTTAACGATAGAACAACAGCGAAACGCCATGTTCGGTTGCGATTTCCTCCACGCCGACATGGAAAACCTCCTTGATGCGGTGTTCGGCAAAACCTTTTCCGGCCATGCCGTGGTAGTAGATCCGGCCCTGTTGCAGCAGGGTTACGGTGTCGCAATAGCGTCGCGCCAGGTCGAGATCGTGGATGCTGATAAGGATGGTTTTGCCCGCATTACGCAGGCTGGCCAGCAGTTCCATGATTTCAAGCTTGTGTAGAATGTCCAGGGCGCTGGTCGGCTCGTCGAGGAGAATGATCGGTGCCTCGGTAGCCAAGGCACGGGCTAAGCTCACCAGTTGCGCCTCGCCGCCGGACAGTTCGTTGATAAGCCGGTTACGGAAAATTTCGGTGCCTGTGACCCTGAGTGCATCGGCGATGATGTCCAGATCATGCTGACGCAGCCATTGCAGCCGTTTCAGGTGCGGATGCCGACCCATGGCGACGAAATCGGAAACGGACATCGAAAAATCGAGGTACGTATCCTGCTGAACCAGAGTCACCATCTGACTGAGGGTTTTGCGGGGGAAACGGCGATAATCCAGGCCATCAATAAGCACCCGACCGCTCTGCGGTTCCCAGATGCGGCAGACATTACGCAGCAGGGTGCTCTTACCGGAACCGTTCGGTCCGATCAGGCCATGGATGCCGCCGGCGGCAAAACTACAATTAATATCTTTGAGAATTCGTTGGTCGCCGATGGCAAAGTCGAGATTTTCAATCTGCAGGATCGGTTGTTCCGTCATTCGTCCTCGTGTTCCCGGTTTTTCAGCGATAGTTTCCAGGCCAACGGCAGGCTAAACTTGGACAGGGCCGTAAGCACCGTTCCGAATATCACGATGCTCCACATGACGCCGTGACCGAGGCGCTCAAGAAACAGGCCGGTGGTCAGGGTAGTGACCCACAGTAGAACCAGCCCCGAAAGCATCTGGATGTTCTGGCTCATGGCGTGAATTCCCCAGAAATTGTCCGAGATGCGGCGCAGCCGGCCGTGACGCAGTTTGATTTCGATCAGTTTGAACCATACCCGCCCTTCAGCCACCTGGGCGGAACCGTCGCAGATATGGTGCAGCAGGTAGAATGCGATCAGCAGATAGCGGCTGCCAGTCCAGTCGCCGACCAGGCTGGTAAACAGGGGCGGGTAACATAGCAGCAGCAGCACTGCTCCCAGGGCTTGTCCGCCGCCGACCAGGGCCAGTACGCGGATCAGTCGCTGGACTTGAAGATTCTCGCTGGCAAAACCTTCCATGTAGTCTACGAAAGAGGAAACCTTGAGACTGCTGACAAAGGTGATGGCCGGATAGAAATATTTGGTCAGTACGCCAAGAACGGCAGCCACCTTGAATTCGTTTTGTGCCATGGAAAACATGGTGTATAGAATGGCGCCCTCAAGGATGCTCTTGCCGAAAGTGTACGACAGGTTCCCGACCTCCCCGTAGCGGTAATAGGGGCTGAGGGTCATGGCGTGGGACCACAGGCGGGTTTTGTGCCATACGTCCCGGGTCAGGGACGGGGGGCGGGGGCGCGATGCGGTTGCAGGGATGTCTAGTGCGGGTGTCGTCATGTCTGCCATCCGGGTACTTCTGGTTTATGAAACAAACTTGCTGCGTGGGCAATCTTGTTCCAAGATTCCTTAACAGGCCGACTGGTCGGGAGGGAGGGCCAGCGGGCCGGGGCCGGGCGGGAATTGGTGGAAAGAGCCCGGGCCCCTGTTGGGGGCCCGGGCCTGTGCAGGGTGGAGAGGTTACATCTGCTTGAGCAGGGTGATGGTCTGGCGAGCCGCTTCCGCAGGAATCAGACCGGTATCGGAAATACCGGACAGAACCTTGGAAGAGTCATGGTCGACAGTCCCTGTTTTAGCCCAGGTGCTGGGAGTAACTTTAACCAGATAGGCAGAGAAGGCGTGATGGCCGCTGCCCGGGCGTTCACCGATGAGGTGAACGATGGCCTTGGGTGTTTTACCGGCCTTGCTGTACAGCGTTTCACCTGCTTTGTAGCCAGCGCGGACACGGCCACCGGTCACGACGAGGTTTTTGTCGGACAGGGTCAAACCGGCCTTTTTGCACTCTTCTTTCAGTGCCGCCAGGTAAGGCATCAGGTGGTCTTCATCCATGAGCGCCTTGGCGTTCAGGCCGTCAGAGATAACAACCTGCACGTCAGGAGCTTTGTTGCCCCAAGAGGCCGCCAGTTTGTTCAGAGTAGCAACCGCAGACTCGGACAGCTCTTCACCGGTGCCCGGTGCGGAGATGTAGTTTTCGCGATCGTGAGACTGGGATTTGATGCTTACGGCATTGGGAATGGAACCGATGAATTCCGGAGTGAATTCGGTCCACAGGCTGATTTTGGCATCGTCATACAGGTCGTGGATACGCTTGTCGGTTACAGGTTCCAGGTCCCAGACGTTATCGCCGTAGCCCACGGCCAGATCGAGGCCGCGGCCGCGAACGTTTTCGATCGATTTCTGACCTTCGGCATAGATTTCCTTGAAGGAACGCTTGTCACCTTTGGCCTGGAGGAATTTGTAGTAAACCCACGCCGGATCGCCAAAATGTTTGGTCGGTTTGCCGTCGGCGTCGATAATTTCGATCTTCTTGTAGAAGTCCCACATGGCGTCGTTAACTTTGTAACCGAATTTTTCACGCAGACGCACATGGTCCTGAAAGCTGGTGGTCAGGTAGCTGAGCATCGGGTCGTTACGAGTAGGCAGAGCCATCAGGTAGGCCGGGTTGGCCGGAGCGATCTGGTCCTGACACCAGGCCAGGTCGTCGAGGGTGACGGGCATGTGCAGAGTCGAGCAGATGTCGAGTCCTAGCACCAGACCGTGCAGCTTGCCCATGACGATGTCTTCCAGGCAGCAGCGAACCAGTTGCTCGCGGGTTTTGAAGACTTCAGGGCCGATAAAGCCGGCAACGTCGTTGAGGTGCAGCCAGACTTCGTCTTCAGAAACACCTTTGGCCTTGGCGGTCTCCTGCTTCAGAGCACGGGCAAAACCGTATTTGCGGGATTCGTGAACCACCATGTCAAAGCCGTGACCGTGACCGTTAGTGTAATCAGCGCCCTGGCCGGTTTCAAAATAAAGGCTGTAGGGACCTGTACGGCTTTTGGCGTAATCGACCATTTTCTGCAGGGTCAGGTCGAAGGTTTTGTTAGCGCTTTCAGTGCCGGCGAGGCTCTGGAACCAGATAGCGGTGGATCCGGGCTTGGCCTCTTCGGCAGCAGCCTGACCGTCGATATGGGCTAGTACACACCAGGGGATAGTGTCTTCCAGGCCGAAAGCGGTAACGATTTCTTTCAGAGCTTCTTCAACACGCACGGTGGCTTCGAGCTGGCTGTCGACCGGGTTGGTGCCGATGACGATATCGCCGACGCCGAAGGCAAAGCCGTTAAGCGTTTGCATCTGGATGTCTTCTTTATTGTCGGTCGGCGAGTTGGGCTGAATGCGCGCACCCATGTAACCTTTAGCGCCGATTTGGGTGCCGGGCAGGGTAATGAAAATTTTCTGGCCGACGCGGATCAGTTCATCGTTGGACATCAGTTTGACTACCGAACCGATAATATCGCTGTGCAGGCCGCCCATAATGGCTTTGATATCGGCTTCGGATTTGGTGAGCAGGAAGTTTTTCAGCTCGCCCATGGTCATGTTTTTGATTTTGTTGTACTTGACCTTGTCGGTGGTGTTGCGGATCAGGGTATCCTGGCCGTCCACAAACAATGACCGATCGTTGAGGTCCTTGATCTTGGTGTTGGCCAGCAATTTACGGGCGTTTTCACGGTCAGCTTCGGTGTCTGCTGCGACTCCGAGGGACTGGTCGCCTTCTTTAAAGGCACTGGCCGCGCCGATAACCTTCTGGTAGGTAGTTTGATCGAACTTTCCTTGAGTGCGCTTGATGTACTGCATGACGTCTTCACCGGGTTTGATTTTCCCGATGGTGACGGCTCCGGCCATGCTGGCCAGAAAGGTCATTACCAGCGCGCCGGTAATGCCTGCCAGGAGTTTTCTCTTTTTTAACATTCTGTTACCTCCGTCTTGTTTGATGGGGGGTATCCGATCTGCCGCAAGCGCCGCAGACCGAGTATTGTGTTGTTAACATGTTGGAGATGACTGTGATGACCTACAACATCCCCAGCAGTGCTTACTTACGCAACTGCTTTGCTGTTTCCCACATTTCGTTGAAGGCCTGTTCAGTCTCATCGCTGAGAACCTGCCACAGCGCTACGGTTTTGAAGTAGGCTTCGTCGCCTACGTGGAACATGGCTTTTTCCTCGGCGTTGAGGATGTCGCCGGTGTCGGCCATAACCGGGGAGACTCCCTGAGATCTCACCACATCGGCCTGACGCTCCGGCTCAAGCATGAAATTGATCCACTCTTCGGCAAGGATTTTGGTCACGCCCTCGGCGCCTGCGCCGACATACCAGGCATCGATCCAGGCTGTTCCGCCCTCGGCGGGAGTGGCCAGTCGCCAGTTGCCGCCCTTGAGATTAGCCTGCTGGGCGGCGAAACCCCAGGTGGTGGCCAGGGACAATTCGGGGAATTCATCCGGATTGGCGCCGCCGTCCCACAGACTTTTGGCGTTTTTAGCCAGGGTGTTGAGTTTTTTCTGTACCATGGCGCGGTCGAGTTTGTTGATGTCGAAGATGTCTTCATAGCCGTAGCCCAGGGCCAGGGCGGAGATCCAGACATTCACCTTGGGGAAGTTGTTGTTGACGGTGTACTGGTTGGCGTACAGCGGAGACCACAGCAGGTTCCAGCTGCTGGGTTCGGTCGAGACCTTGTCAAGGTTGTAGGCTAGACCGTAGGGACCGCAGTTATAAGGTACGCCGTAGCGCACGCCGTTGTAGAAAGGCGTCTGATCGTCGCTGAATACCGGCATCATTTTCTCCAGATTGGGGATGTTCTGCACATCCACTGGCTGCAGGTATTGCTGGCCTTCCTGGAAAGAGAAGAAACGGGGAATCTTAGGCAGTTCGATAGGCGGCGAAATCAGGTCCGCCGTATTGTTTTTCACCCCTTGAAAGAATTCGTCTTGATCGGTGGGATTATAGATTTGCACATCGACATCGACGTTGTATTTGTCTTTAACCAGTTTCTGGAAGTCTTTGACATAGGGCTTGGCATAGCCGCCCCAGCAGGTGATGCGTAAGGTTTCCTTCTGGTGTTCTTCCTTTTTTATGCAAGCCGGGGTCAGCAACAGGGCGCCGACGGCCACGATGGCAGCGGTAGCTGAAATGGCTCCCCACAAGGTCTTCTTCATGACGTTCCTCCTGACGTGTGTCGGTTTCAGGAAAGCAGTGATAGGTTTTGTACGCGAATAATCCCCTGCTGCAGGGCATGGGGAGATCGGGGTGAGAAGCCCATGTCCGGCTTCTCACCCGTCGTTTTAAGTGGGCAATTGCGCCCCGGTTCTGCTCCGTTTTCTTAGAAAGTGAAGGTCAGGTTCAACGCGCCCGCTGTTTCGGTGTCAATGGCGTCTTTGGCGGAGCTGCTGATTCCCGAAGATAAGATAAAGATCGGGCTGAGAGTCAATTGATCGGTCAAGGCGTAATCGAGGCTGGCGCTCAGCTCATAGTTATGCCAGCCGGCGTAGTCACCAACGGAAGAATCGCAGTGCTGGTTGTAGGAGACCAGGGCGCCGAGGTTAAGAGCGGTTTTCTCCGCGATGTCGAAGCTGTGACTGATGTCGAAGCTGTAGAACATGCCGTCTTCTTCAGCGGCGTCCCAGTCCCAGGATACTTTGAAATTGGGGGAAAGCAGGGTGTTAAGAGTGGCGGTGGCAAACAGTTCGTTGGTGTCTTCGGCGCCGCCCATGTCGAGGGAGTAGAAGATGTCGCCAACGCTGATGGAAACCATTTCGCCCAGGTCAAAGGCATAGGTCAGGATGATGTCGGTCTCGTTCAATTCCCCGGCACGGAAGTCTTCTCCACTGGACAGTTGCCAGTTGTGCCAGGTGCTAAGGGTAAAGCCGCCTGCAGAGAGATCAATACCGGCCTGAATGGTGGGTCGGCTGTTACTTATGTTAAAGCCGCGCCACATGTACTTGTCCCAGATACCTGCGTAGGTATCTCCTTCGACTTGGATCGCCGCTCCAGCGGTACCGATGAAACCGGCAGCCAGCATAAAGACGGAGATCAGTAATACACTCCACTTTTTCATAATGATGAACCTCCATAGGGGGATGAAAAAAAGGACGGTGAATCTTCCGGGCCATCCGGAGAGAAACCGTCCCGGTAAAAGACATACGACCCCCGGTCAGCGGGAAACTGCCGGGAAGATAATGCCGAAAAAAACAGGTAGTTGAACGGGTCGTGGGAGGATAAATGACCAGGGTGGGTCGCCCCTGAAAAAACGGGATGCCGGACGGTGAGAGAGATTATCGCCCAAAACTTTTTCGCCATGATTGCCATTGATCGGTTCATTGCGTGCCTTTTCTCACCCTGGGAAGAAAAAAGTTTTGTTTATGAACTGCGAGGTGTTCGTGAACTTCAACGTTCCAGACTCAAACGGAACTTTATGAAATGTCCAAAAAACGGTTCCTTTGCTATCCATGAGCTAAGGTAACTCATAAGGGAAGGCGGGAATATCCCTCAACGGGGGGGAACTTAACTCCCCTATCGGGGGGATACGGGGTAGAGATAAAGTCTAAGTATTTGAAAATAAAGAAATGATCAGTCGGTGGCAGTCTGGGGTGGAACGATGGAGGCCAGGGTGGCAAGCAGTTCCGGAAGATGGTTGAATCGCGGATACGGGTTGGAGACGGCAGGGCGTTGCACGACGATAATGATACAATGTTCTAGACGTGCCGCCTGCAGTTTGGCCGGAACCCCTCCGGCTTCGCCGCTGTCCTTGGTGACCAGAACACCGATGTCATGCCGGCGTATATGCCGGCGGTTGCACTCGACGGAAAACGGCCCCTTGCCGAAGATTACTTCTTCGGTTGACAACCCGGCTTGCAGCACGGCGATTCGGGATTCTTCATGGGGGAGGACCCTGGCCCGTAGACGGATGCCGGTTTGGCGGGCCCGGGTTGTATAGGGTAATAAATGCCTGGAACCGGTGGTTAGCAGTACCGGCCGGCCGTCGGCAAAGGCAAGCTCCGCTGCCTTTTCGTGATCCTCGGCCGCAATCACGGGGAAACCGTTGAAATCGGTACCGGGTCTTTCCCAGCGCAGATAAGGGAGACTCAACGCAGCCGCGGCCTTCTGTGCTTCTTGCCGGGCGCGGGAGGCATAGGGATGGGCCGCGTCGATCAGCACCCCGACATGTCGGCGGCGCATCAGGTCCGCCATGGCCATCCCATCGAGACGGCCATGGCGGCGTTCCAGTCGCGAATGTTCCGGCAGGGCCAGGGGTGCGTCCGTCGCCGTTGAGACCAGGACCCGGTATCCGGCTTGCAGAAGGGCCCGGGTCATTGGTGCCGTTTCGCTGGTGCCGCCGAGGAGCATGATCATAAGCGGTAACCCCTCGGCGTAATCAGCCGGCCGTTCAGGCACAGGGACGTACTGTTGCCGATGATGACCGTGCTGCGCATGCCGACCTCGGCCCCGGGCAGTCGATCGAGGGTCGTCAGGGTGATCTGCTCATCTGTTTCTCCGATGGCGGTGACGATACCGACCGGTGTACTGTCATCGCGGTGCTGCCGCATGATGGCCACGGCTTCTTCAAGCTGGCGAATGCGTTTTTTGCTGCGCGGGTTGTACAGGGCCACTACCAGGTCGGCGGCGGCCAGCGCCTCCAGCCGGGTGCAGATGGACTCCCAGGGCACCAGCAGGTCGCTGAGGCTGATGCAGGCGTAATCGAGCATCAGCGGGGCTCCCAGGCGCGCGGCGGCCGTGTTGGCCGCGGAGATGCCAGGCACGATTTCGATGGCCACGTCAAACCCTTCGGCAGCAGCCATTTCAAGTGCCAGCCCCGCCATGCCGTACACGCCGGGATCGCCAGAAGACACCAGGGCGACCACGGCGCCTTCGGTCGCCCGTTGCAACGCCGCGCGGCACCGCTCGGTCTCCTGCATCATTCCCGAGGCGATACGGTCCTTGCCGGCGGTCAGATCGGCGATATGTTCCAGGTACAGATGGTAACCGGCGACGACCTGACAGTCCGCTATGGCCTGCTCGGCCCGGCGGGTTCGATCGAGGCGGTTGCCGGGTCCGATGCCGACCACGAACAGTTTTCCCGGGCGATCGCCACGGTGACACTCTTGATGATGGTTTTCGGTAGTATTAATCGGGTCCTCCTTCCCGCCAACAGGGCGGCGGGCTCGGCTACGGCCGGCAAAGCGACCTTGTCCTGAACAAAAGCGGATATGTTGAAATTGCGGCTGCTGGCGCGGATTTCGGCGCCGGAAATCAGTCGCAGGGGTATGTCGAGACGCTCGGCTGTCTCCAACAGCCCGGCTTCGTCGGCCTTGAGATCGGCCGAAGCGAGATAGCGCACTTCGCCGGGGTTGTGGCCGACCAGGGCCAGTCCTTCCGTAACGGCGGCTACGATGGTGTCGGCCGGAGTGCCACGCCGACAGCCGACTCCGACGATGAGGTTTTTGGCGGCTTCCGAAGTGGTCGTGATGACCGGTTCGGCCTCCAGCAGATTGGCGATATGCAGAGTCAGGTCATTGGCGCCCCCCTCGTGGCCGCACAGCAGGCTGATCGCCCAACGGCCGAGGACATCGACGACCACCACCGCCGGATCCCGGAGTTTGTGCTCGATGAGCGGGGCGATGGCTCGTACCGCCACTCCGCTCGGCATGATGTAGACGATGCCCCGGCAGCGGCTGAACAGTTCCCGGGTGAGGGGAACTACCCCGGAAAAGGCAGCGGCATCAGGCGATCGGCCGACGCATTCATGTGCATGGATTTCGGCACCGGGCAGGTGAGGAGCCAGTTTACGGGCTATGGCCAGCCCCTCGGCTGACAGGGAAACCAGGGCGACGCTCATGATGTTTTGGCCCGGCGGTATTCGTGGGAAAATCCGGCGTCGTAGAGTTTGGAAACCGGTATGTCCCGCGACAGGGCCCAGCCCACCACGATCATAGCGGTTTTGGTGATCCCCGCGCTATCCGCCTGCGCGCCGATATCGTCCAGAGTGCCCCGTAGGATAAGTTGATCAGGCCAGGAGGCATGATAGACCACGGCGACGGGGCATCCGCTGCCGTAATGGCCGGACAGGGTGGAGGCGACTTCGCCTATTTTATGCGCCGAGAGAAAGATGCACAGGGTGGCGTTGCTTTTGGCCAGTTTCAACAGATCCTGATCTTCCGGCATCGGCGTGCGACCCGCCGTGCGGGTCAGAATGATGGTTTGGGATATCTCCGGTGCCGTCAGTTCCGTGCACAGGGCGGCGGCCGCCGCCTGGAAAGAACTGACGCCGGGTATGACTTCGTAAGAAATGTCGAGCCGGTCAAGCTCGTTCATCTGCTCGCGGATGGCGCCATAGATAGACGGGTCCCCGGAGTGCAGCCGCACCACGTTCAGGTCACGCTGTCGGGCGCTTTCGAATAGCACCGTGATTTCATCCAGGCTCATGACGGCGGAATCGTAGCGTTCGGCCCCTGCCGGCAGGTGGTCGAGCACCGCGGGGTTGACCAGCGAGCCGGCATAGATGCAGATAGAGCAGGAGTTCAGCAGGCGTTTTGCCTTGAGCGTAACGAGTTCCGGATCGCCGGGGCCGGCGCCGATGAAGTAGACTTTCATATATTATCTCCTTGCGGGAAATGGCTAAATATCCCAGACCGCCGGGTGCAATAACAGCACCACCGTTCTGGGGCTTGCTTCCATCCTTGCCAATATGTCGGCTGTTACTTTGGTAACGGTTTCGCCCGGCAGGGTCAGTTCTTCGCAGACCAGTATCCAGCGCGGGGCGAGGCGTTTAGCTAAGTCGGCGATCCAGCGCAGGGCAGATTGTGATCCTGCCAGCACGGCGATTTTATCCACGGCTTCGAGGTCGTCGTGATCGACCTCCGGAAGGGTCCCGTGGGCGCTGAGGATCCGGGCGTCCATCCAGTCGAGGCCGGCAGCGGCGAAAGCGGCCTGCACAGAACTGATGCCGGGAATGATGCGGCACAGGGCGCGACCAAAATGACGTACCACCGGCCGGGCCAGGCTGTGCATGCCGGGGTCGCCGGTGACCAACACCACCATGGGCAGCTGGCCCAGGCGGGTTTCCATGGTTTGCAGGACCGCGGCGATATCCGCGCCTACGGCCAACCGCTCGGCTTGGGCTTCCGGAAAGAGTTCCAGCAGCCGGTTGGCGGCGACCAACAGGCCGGCATGTTCCACGGCATGCCGGGCCGCGTCCGTCAGGTAGGCCGGACCACCGGGGCCGCAGCCGACGATGGTGATCGGTTTGTCCGTTATTGCCATGGTGTCAAATCTCCGCTGGAGCCAAGGAGATCCCCGGCGAGGTTGATGAGTACGGCCGAGACCGGCACGCTGTAGTTAAGGCGGCGGCTGATGGCGACCTGAACTGCTTCGGCCAGCGCATCCCCGAGGTATTTCTGTTGCTCCGGGGTTAAATCGGCAAAGACTCCTTCCACCGTAGTCGCTTCAGCAACCGTGCAGTTAAGGACCTGGGCGGCCAGTGTCCTGACCGAGGGCACCGGGCTGGCAGATCGGCTCGAATGGGTGTCCCAGTGACCCAGGGGGAGCTTGGCCAGTTTACCGGGATGTCCCAGCACCAGCAGGGCTGCAGGCGTCTTACGCAAGACCAGGTCGATCATGAACCCCCATTCGTTGCCGGCCTCAACGAGCTGCTCGTCAGTTAATCGGAAATGCCTGCGTGCCGCCCTTTCGCCGATATGCCCGGGCACCAGCACGGGGTGACGGTTCCCCGAGGCCAGGGTTACGTTATAGGCGCACTCCATGGTTTTGCGAACCGCTTCGAGACTGAAGGGCCGCACTCTGCCGGTGGTGCCAAGGACCGAGATGCCGCCTTCAATTCCCAGACGGGGATTGAAGGTACGGGCCGCGAGTTCCTTTCCGGCCGGGATGACCACGGTGATGCGCAGGCCGAGATCGGTTACTTCCCGCACTGCGGCCTTGATCATGGCACGGGGGCCGGGATTGATGGCCGGTTCTCCGGGGGGCAGTGCCAGTCCCGGTTTGGTAATAATACCGACCCCTTCTCCGGCATGAAACTGGATGTCGCCGTCCACCCAGGCGATGCGGGTGATGACCAGGGCTCCGTCGGTGACATCGGGATCGTCACCGGCCTGCTTGCATACGGCTGCTTCCGCGCCGTCAGGCAGGGCCCGGACATAGGACAGAGGCAGCGATTCCCGTGTGCCGTCCGGCAGGGGAATGGTTATCGCATCGTGCATCGTCCCTTCGGACAGCAAACAGGCAGCGGCTTTGGCCGCCGCTGCCGCACAGGCGCCGGTGGTGAATCCGCTCTGCAGGCCGCCCATGCTCAGACGGCCTTTCTCGCCCCGGAAGTTTGCTCCCAGGAGCGGCGTCCAAGGCGAACAATAACCGTCGACATGTAGCCGTGGGTTTCATCGGCAAGGGCTTTGCGGAAATCATGGAAAATAGCTTCCCTGCCGTCCTGTTCTACATAACTGGCCAGTCGGGCCTGATCGAGCAGATTGCGGGTTTCAAGTAAGGCGCCCAATTGACGCAGGCGCGGTCCGACTTTGTAGAGGACCAGGGTTTCGCAACGGTCCAGAGCGCGGCTCACCTCGTCCATGTCGGTGGCGGGCATGATGCAGAGACGGTCCTCCTGCAGGGTCAGTGGTTCGCCTAGGATCGAGGCCGTGGCCTGAAATGCGCTGATACCGGGAGTGACATGAATGCATTCGGCCGGGAGCAGCTCGACAAGACTTTCGATGAGATAGGAACTGGTGCTGTAAATCATCGGATCGCCGATAGTGACCTGGACGACCGACAGCCCGGCGCTGGTCCGTGCAGCGACCTCTGCGGCTACCTCCGCCCAGCAGGCCCGCGTCTTCGCCGAATCGCGCTTCATGGGATAGACGTGTTCCATGACTTCCTGATCGGCAATCAAATCGCGGATGGTGACCAGGGCCAGGCTTTCTCCGGCGAGTTCCGACCGGGGAACGATCACCGTATCGGCGGATTCGATCAGGCCGGCGGCCCGCAAAGTAATCAGGTCTGGGGACCCGGGGCCGACGCCGACGGCATAGAAATGGCCGGGTTGGCATTTTTTTGTTTTGATAGTCATATGGATAATTCCTCGTAGGGGCTAATCATGGATTCGTCCCCGGTAAATGGACAGAGCAACTAATGTCCCGGTGCGGGTCGATCATAAAGATCGCCCTTACCAAACCAGTACCATTACCCAGGTACACAGCAGTACGAACAGGACCCGCAAGGCCTGCGCACTGAAAGCCATCACCGTGCCCGGGCGGGCGCCCAGAGTGGCTAGGTAGGTGGGCAAGGCGTGGCGCAGGGTGCGGATCGGCGCGGTGATCACCGAACCGAGCAGGATTGTAGTGACGGCCTGCTTGGTGGTGAGATTGCCGGCGTCGATGAAGTTGGCCGCGGCGATGGCTCCGTTGTACATGTTCACCGCCTGAGCGGGGATGATGGCCACCGATTGGGGTGGTAAAAATGATGGTTTGAACAGCCCCGGAAGCCAGGCGGCCAGAAAATCGAATGCCTGGAACTGTTCGAGCAATGCCATGACCACGAAGGTCGGGACCACATACAGCAGCAGGCGCCGCAGGGTGCGCTGCGAGCGCTTCCAGACCTTTCGCCAGAATTCCCGGCTGGCAAAGGCCGGTCGACCCGACCTGACACCCTCGATGACCGCTGTCTGTGCCGGAACGTTGAAGTCGGTTCGGTTCTCACTCCAGCGTCGGCTTAGCCAGCTGGAGACGATCAACACCAGTATGATTTCCAGGGCGATAGCGGCGAACCGGACCCCGAACAGAGCGCCGGTGGCCATCCAACCGAAGGCGAATCCCAAGGGGACGATGAAGGTCGGCAGGTGGGCAAACAGCGAGAGGCAGGAAACCACCAGCACCGAGGTGTAAAGATGACGGTTGTTGAGGGTGCCTTCGTCCCTGTAGGTGACCAGCATGCTGTTGGCTACCGCCCCGGACTGAAATGCCATGATGAAAGCCGGTCCGGCAGCCTTCGGCAGGCGCCCCAGGCGTATCAGCGGCCAGGCCAGCACCGACAACACGCCGATCCAGCCGGCCACCTCAAGTACCTGGCCGATGAGGATGCCGATGGTGATCATGAACGCCAGTTCAATAAGCAGTACTGTTTTACGCGGCCAGAAAGGCAGCTGACGTTTCCAACTGCGGTAGGCCGAAGGATTCTCCCTGGCTTGGTGCCGTGCTCTCTCAAGAGCGCGGCCCCGAGCGCCTTCAGCCTGCACCTTTTCGGGCCGGAGGGCCGTCTCAGTCTGGGAAGCGGCGGCCATGGCCGGGGGCGTCAAGCCCACAAAGCCAAGGGTCCCCAAGGACAGCAAGGAGATCAAGGCAAGTAAAATCGGAAAGTAACGTATCGATGTCACTGCTTTTCTCCCTACAGTGTGGCCATGGCGGTATCGAGGTGCCGGAAAAAGATTGCGAGAATCGCCGGGTTGTACCCCAAGGGTGCGGCGCAACTGGCCATTTGGACGCCGACCAGGTTCTTCCATGAATCGGACTCGTCCCCCAATACATCGTTTTCAATATGGTCGCCGGCTACCAGCATCAGTGGCACGAAATGTACAGCCTTGGCTTTTATTGCCTGCTGCCGAGCGATGTCGAGCTGGGCCAGACCGGGTTCACCCTCAACGCTGCAGGTAAAGGCGTCGGTGAAATGTGCTTCGACGGCGGCGGCGAAATCGAGCAGGGCCCGGTTGTATTGCGGGTATTTGGCGTTACCGTGGGTTACGAAAACCGTGGGGCTGTCAGCGGCGATATCTCTCCGGACAGCATCGACGGTATCACGTATATCCTCGGGGGAGGCCATCAGTGGTTGTCCATAGGCGACCTGTAACGCACCCGTCGGCACCTTGGCGATTTCCGCGTCTTTTTGTCCCGGCACGATCATCAGCGATTGCAGCACCGCCTGTTTGTATCCCTCTGCCTGCAGCAGGGCAAGAGTCTCCGGCAAGTTGTGTATCACCACTCCGCGCAGGCGGAGGCGATTGATAACGGTCTGGGAAGTGAAGGCCCAAAAGATGTCGTGTTGCGGATAGCGCTCTCGCGCTGCCTGTTCGATGACCTCGAATACTTCCCGACCCCTGTTTGAAGTGGTGCCGAAAGCCACCAGCACGATGGCGGGAGGTTTTTGACTCATGGATTTATCCTTTTGTGCTGTAACTCCGGGTTCTCCGGTTGTGCAGCCGAACAGAGTACAGAGAAGCAGCATCCATGGGGTTATTTTGAATCGATTGAACATGGCTTATCTCTCCGTGGATTCAGGCCAAAATCCCGATTTCACAACCTGCGGGAAGGCTTCCCGCAGGTTGTCCGAACTCCTACTCACAGAGACGTCAAATCAATGCTGGTGGTGGTATCCTCATCCCATGCTTCCCACAGGTAGCTATCTTCTTTACCGTCGGCGAGGAGGCGCAGGGCATAGCGCACCTGTTCTTCGTACAGCTCGCAGAAGGCGCCGGGCACGTTCTGGCCGCCGTTCATCTCATGAGCTTCTGCCGGACAGGGTGAACCGCAGAAGTGGCGCACCGCGCAGCTTTTGCAGGGATCGATGTTTTCCACTACCCGTTCGGTAACGGCACGGAAGGCTTCGGTCTGCAGGACGGCGTCGATGTCGTCGGTGAACAGGTTGCCGCCTTTGAAGCGTTCGACACCGACGAATTCGCTGCAGGGGAACAGGTCGCCATTAGCGGACAGGGCGAAGAAGCAGCGGCCGCCGCCGCAGGGGGAGATATCGCACATCAGGCGGCGGGCCGCGGGAGCGACGACGCCGACCAGAATGTTGGCGAAGTTGGCTACCACCAGCTTGCGGCCGGTCTTTTTGTAGAGTTCGTAGGTGCGGTCGAGAGCTTTGAAGTAATGTTCGGCCATTTCATGGTCGAGGGGCTTGATGTCGCGGGCTCCCTGGCGGGTACAGCGCACCTGGTTGAGCATACAGATGGGCACTTCCTGTTCGTGGAAGAAGTCGACCATCTCCACCAGCTTGTCCATGTTTTCGCGGGTCACGGTGCAGATGACGTTGTAGAAGGGGTAACCCTTGAGCTTGTTCATGGCACTTACCACATGGTTGAAGACGCTTTCGCCTTCCCAGGTTTTGCGGGTGCGGGTGCAGATTTCTTCGATGTGGCTGTCGAGGGACAGACCGATGCCGATGTTGCGCTCAGTGAGAAAAGCGATGGCTTCGTCGTCCAGCAGGGTACCGTTGGTCTGTACGCCGAAGCTGAAATCGTCCAGGTAAGCGTCGATACCGGCAAAAACGGCTTCGCGGGCCATCATCGGTTCCGCACCGTGGAAAATGATCTGGGGTTTGAGGCCCTCGGGCACGGTAGTCTTAAAATATTCCTTGAGGAGGCCCAGGGCTTTGATTAATTCTTCCGGGGTCATGGTCTTACCGTCGGTACGCATCTCTTCGGGGATGTAGCAGTAGGAACAGTTGAGGTTGCAGCGGTCGGTGGGGTTGAAATAGACCGCCGACGGTTTCAGACCGAAACGCAGGGCATTGATCTCATCCAAAAACTCGTCGCGACGGCCAAGGAACTGCTGCATGAAGCTGCTTTCGTTACTCAGGGCCTCGCCCAACTTGTCCTTCTGAATCAGAGACCAGAAAGCAGCATCGGGGTCGAGCAGGGCGATGTAATCGGGGTGGTCGATGTTGACCGGGACCAGACTCGGACCGTTACCGGTGTTGAAGTGGATGCCCCGCGAGGAAGCCTTGTTTTCGAAAGTTTTCGTCTCGTTCATGAAGTTTCTCCCAAGGATCGATATGGTTATCAGTTTTAGCGCTCATAAGAGCGGTTGCTAACTGGGTTAAGTATTTAGGGTGCGGAGCGCCCGAAGGCGCCCCGCGGTTTAGTACTCTACTTGGTCTTTTTGTCCATCAGAATGTAATGGGAAAGACCGGTACCGTTCGCCACGCAGGATTTGCGGTAGGCGATGACTTCCTTGCGCTGCTGCTTCATTCAATCACCTCCTTTCATGTTGGATGGGTGGAACAAGGTGATACCTTTCCGCATGCTGCGGGCAGTTGAATTTTCCTTAAAACCGGAAGTTAACATCCCGCGAATCTCAGCACTTACTCCGTCACAGCAAGTCCGCACAGTGCATGGATTACGCTGACCGCCAGCGGTGAGCCGCCTCGCCGTCCCTCGAGGGTGATGTAGGGTACGCCCATGCCCATCAGTTCCTGTTTGCTCTCCACCACGTGGACGAAGCCGACGGGCATGCCGATCACCAGAGCCGGGCGCAGCCCGGTTTCCTGAATCAGGCGGTTGAGTTCCAGCAGGGCGACGGGAGCGTTGCCGAATACCGCGATGCCGCCCTGCAATTTATCCGCGGCCTTGCGCACGGCGAACAGGGAACGGGGCAGCGAAGTTTGCCGAGCCTCGGCGGCGACGTCGCCATCGGCCACATGGCACAGGATCGATTCCGGTCGATAGTCCGGGCAGACCCGCTGCAAGCGGGCCATGGAGAGGCCGGCGCGGATCATGTTGGAATCGGCGTAGATCGGAGCGCCCCCCCGCAGGGCGCCGCGGGCAGCCTCGATAGCGTCCGGTGAAAAGCGTACATGTTCAAGCAGGGAAAAATCGGCGGTGGTATGTACCATGCGGCGTACCACCGGCCATTGTTCGGGGGTAAAAGGGTGAGGCGGCGCTTCCCGGTCGATGGTCGCCATGGAACGCGCTTCGATCTGTTCGCCGCTTAATGGATTGGCCAGTAATTCGTGGATCAACGGTTTCATTGGTCTCCTCGGGCAAAGTCGACAAAGGCCTCGGCCGCACCGGGGCGGCTGGCAAAATGGATGTGGATGTAACTGGCGAACAGGTTGCCGTGCTGATAACCTTCCATGACCGGGGTGCCGGATCGGCGGTAGCGGACCTGCCATGCGGACCCATCGGTGCAGGTGGAAGCCGAATCGATGATTTCGGAGTAATGGAATTCGTGGCCGCGTAGACAGGTGCCTGCATCGCCGAAAGGGCCTTTCTGCAAGAGCTTGACTTCGGTGTAGCCAAGGCGTTTGCGCGTAGTCAGCATGCGGGTGGCAAAGGGCAGGGCTCCGACCATTTTATGGTGGACTCCATCGCGTAATTCGATCCCTGCGGATAGATACATGAGTCCGCCGCATTCGGCGTAAACCGGATTTCCTGCAGAGGCGAACGCCGCCACGGACCGGCGCATGTCGCGGTTGGCTTCCAGATCGGCGGCATATTCCTCGGGATAACCGCCGCCGAAGATGAGGGAATCCAGGCCATCGGGCAGCGTGCGGTCCCGCAGGGGAGAAAAACGCACCAGGGTAGCCCCGGTTTCTTCCAGCGCCTGCAGGTTGTCCGGATAGTAGAAGTGAAAGGCTTCGTCGAAGGCCAGTCCGATGCGCACCCCCTGAGTACCGGCAAGGGGTGCTGTGTCTGGGACGGAAACGGGAGTTTCCCACGGTATCCCCTTGTTCAGTTCGAGGATGCGGGCCAGATCGAGTTGCTGTTCGACGGCATCGGCGAGATTTGCCAAAGCCGAAGCGGAGAGATTCTGTCGGTCGGCGGTTACCAGGCCAAGATGGCGGCTGGGCAAAGGCGGCAGGGAATCCCGGCGGACGGCACCTAGCAACGGGGGCATGCCGGCCGCGGCAAGGGCCTCCGAAAGCCAGGAGGCATGGCGCGCCGAGCCGCAGCGGTTGGCGATCACTCCGCCCATTTGCAGCTCGGGATCAAATTCCGCATAGCCTTTTACCAAAGCCGCCAGGCTGCGGGCCATGCCGTGGGCGTTGACCACCAGCAGAACGGGAGCGTCGAGCCAGCGGGCGATTTCGGCGGTGCTGCCGACGGCGTCTGCGGGATCGGCGCCGTCGAAAAGTCCCATAACACCTTCGACGATGGCGATGTCCGCATCGGCAGAGGCGCGGGCAAACCGGTCCCGCACGTAGTCCTCGCCGCACATCCAGCCGTCCAGGTTGATGCAGGGACGGCCGCTGGCAAGGGCCAGCCAGGTGGGGTCGAGAAAGTCGGGACCGACCTTGAAGGTCTGGACTTTGAGGCCCCGGCGGCACAGAGCGGCCGTCAGACCCAGGGTCAGGGAGGTTTTGCCGACGCCGCTGGAAGTGCCGGCGATGACCAGTCTCGGACAACTCATACTCAGAACTCCACGCCTTTCTGGGCTGTTCTGCCCTGCCGCAGGCCATGCTTGACGCAGTGCATTTCGGTGACGGTGTCGGCCAGTTCAATAAGATTGGCGGTGGCATGACGGCCGGTCAGAGCCAGGCTCAGCCCCGCCGGGGCCCGGGTCAGCAGCTCGCTGACATCGGCTTCTTCCAGCAGCCCGGCGGCAATGGCGCCGCAGATTTCGTCCATCACAACCAGGTCGTAGTTGTCCGATAGGATCGCTTCCCGGGCCAAGTCCAATCCTTCTCCGGCGATCCGGCGGTGCTCGCCCAATTTCGGGTCATTGCGGCGTTTCGGTACGAAACCTAGTCCGCGCTGCACGAAGTCCACTCCGGGCAGGTTCTGTAGGGCCGCTATCTCGCCGCTGCCTTTATCGGACTTGAGAAACTGCACAACCTTGATCCGCATGCCGTGACTGCTGGCTCTGAGTACCATGCCCATGGCGGCGGTGGTTTTGCCTTTGCCGTCGCCGGTGAAGATAAGGATGCGTGGTTTGTCGTTCATTTGGTTTGTCCTTTTTTAAAAACAATAAAAATCATCTCACGCCCGCTCCTTTTCAGTCGCTCAAGCCGCAAAGTCGCAAAGAAAACCTTTTTTGAATTGTCTTTCTTTGCGGCTTTAGTGAGCGAAGCGAACGAGCGTGAGACTGGTTTTGCTTATCCCCATATCAACCAGCCCCATCCAACCCGCATCCCCAAAAACGCCACTGCCGCCAGCAGCGAAGTGAGCAGCATTAGCCGCACCGCCTGTTCGATATGCGTTGGCGCCAGGGGCTCTCCGCCATCGCCGAAGAGGGGCATGTCGCTGAGCTTCCCCTGCCGGTAGACCGGCCCGCCCAGTTGGATCCCGAGAGCCCCGGCGGTTGCCGCTTCGCTCCAGCCGGAGTTGGGACTGGCATGTTTGCGCCGATCCCGCAGGGCGATGCTCCAGCTGTTTGCGGGGTGTAGGCCGAGCAGGGCGGCGGCTACCACAGTCAGTGGCAGGGTCAGGCGCGCCGGCAGGTAGTTGAGGACGTCGTCCAGTCGCGCCGAGGCCCAGCCAAAGTGCAGGTAACGCTCGTTTTTATAGCCAAAGGTCGAATCGAGGGTGCTGGCGGCCTTGTAGACCAGGGCACCGACGGGACCGAGGAGCACCGCCCAGAAGAGGGGCGCGGTGACGCCGTCCACCGTGTTTTCGGCTACGCTTTCTACCCCGGCCCGCACGATATCGGCCCGGTTCATGGATGCTGTATCGCGGCCGACCATCCAGGCGACGCGTTCGCGGGCCAGTTCCAGGTTGTTCTGCTGGAGGGCCTTAAAGACCTGCCTTGCATGGGCGGCCAGATCGCGGCCTGCCAGGCAGGTCGACAACAGCAGGATGCTCAGGGCGTCTCCGGCCCACGGGTGCAGGCGAGAGGCCGCGATCAGCAACAAGGCCGTCGCAGCCGCCGTCGCGGAGATGACGATAATGACTGTGACGAGACCGGCCAGGCGTGGATCGGCGAACCACTTTCGCATCGGGCCTTCCAGGGCCATGGCCAGGCGTCCTATGCCCTTCACCGGGTGTGGCATTCGCCGGGGGTCTCCCCACAGCATGTCGAGGCCGATGGCGGCCAGTATCTGCAGTTCGAGGGTCATTTCAGTCCCATAAGGCGATAGATGGCCGGGATGTCCAGACTCTGCCGTACCGCATCGGCCAGTCGTTCGAAGGCCGGTTCCAGATCGTAACAGGTCTGTACCGTGTCGAGGGGCTGCAGCCCCTTGCGCTCTCGCAAGCGGTCGATAAACCAGCGGCGGTAGTCGTCGGCATCGAACAGGCCATGCAGGTAACTGCCCCACACCAAGCCGTCACCGAGGCAGGCGCCCATCCCTTGACCGTCGGTACCGATCAAAGCCGGCGCTATCTCCCCGGTAAGGCTCTGGCCGTGATGGATTTCATAGCCATGGACCTTCAGGCCCGAAATACGGTGCCGGGCTTCGGTGCGCGTGAGGGTTTTGTCCGGTTCGAGGATCGTCTCGATAGGCAGCAGGTCGAGTCCCACAAGGTCGGTACCCGGCGATTCGATGCCGTGGGGATCGCTGATGGAGCGACCGAGTATTTGATAGCCGCCGCAGATACCGACGATTTCACAACCGCCTTCGATGGCCAACTTTTCCAGAGCACGGTCGAGGCCGACGGCGCGCAAAAAGGTCAGATCGCCGATGACGTTCTTGCTCCCCGGCAGGATGATGGCATCCGGCCGCCCCAGATCCTGAATGCGGCGCACCGTTCGCAGGCGCACATCGGGTTCGATGCGCAGCGGTTCGACGTCGGTGAAATTGGAAATATGCGGCAGGTCGAGTACCGCGATATCGACGGCATTCTCAGCGGACCGTGCATCATCGAACAGTCCGTTCTTGAATCCGACGGAATCTTCCTCGGGAAGTCCCAGATCTTTCAGGTAGGGGACGACACCGAGGACGGGGCTCCCCGTGTGCTGCAGGGTGTAGTCGAGGGCACCCTTGAGTAGATCGGCCTGGCCGCGAAAGCGGTTGACGACAAATCCAGCTACCTGGTCGCGTTCGCGCTCGGACAGGACCTCCATGGAACCGACGAAGGAGGCGAAAACACCGCCGCGGTCAATGTCGCCGACCATCAGCACCGGCGCATTGGCATACAGGGCCATTTTCATGTTGACGATGTCGTGGGCCTTGAGATTGACTTCGGCGGGGCTACCGGCGCCTTCCAGTACCAAGGCGTCGTATTCCCCCGCCAGGGAATCGTAGCACTCCTTGACCCGCTCGAAGGCCTCGGCTTTGTAACGGAAATAATCCATGACTCGCATGTTGCCGACCGGTTTGCCGCACAAAACCACCTGACTGCCCGTATCGCTGCTCGGTTTGAGCAGGATCGGATTCATACGCACGTCCGGATCGATGCGGGCGGCCTGGGCCTGCACTACCTGGGCGCGCCCCATCTCGCCGCCGTCGCGGGTAACGAAGGAATTAAGAGACATGTTCTGGGCTTTGAAGGGGGCCACCCGGTAGCCGTCTTGCAGCATGATGCGGCACAGGGCCGCAGCCAGCACGCTTTTACCGGCGTTGGAACTGGTGCCCTGGAACATGAGGGCCGGGGTATGACGCCGGGTCACGATCAGTGGCGCCATGAAAAGCTCCTGGCGCAGCGCTTCCACCAGTTGCTCATTTTCCTGTTCTGTGCGAACCGCTACCCGAAAAAAGCGCTCATCGAGCCCTTGGAAATTGTCGCAGACACGGATGGCCAACCCCCGTTTAAGCAGGCGGGTGGCCAGGACACGGGCATTCATCGATCGGTGATCGCAGCGGATCAGCAGGAAATTTGCCTCGCCCGGATAGACGGTCAGGTTGGGAATCCGGTCGAGCTGCAGACGCAGGGCTTTGCGCATGGAGGCTACGGCACTGCGGGATGCTTGAATATATTCGGTGTCGCGCAGGGCCGCCTCGCCGACCTTCTGGGCAATGGTGTTGACCGACCAGGGCGGTTGCAGGGCCTTGACCTTCTGCACCGTGGAAGGGGAGGCAACGGCGAGACCGAGCCGTAGGCCGGGGATGGCAAAAATTTTAGTCAGGGACAGCATGACGACCACATTGGCGGGACGATTGACGGTGAGACTGTCGAAACCCTCTACAAAATCACCGAAGGCCTCGTCAACGACAAAAGTGGCCGCCGGGAAGCGGCGGGCCAGATGCCGCAACCGCCCGGCGTCGAAACTGGTGCCGGTGGGGTTGTTGGGTTGCCCCATAAATATCATCACCGGCCCAGCGTCAATGGTCATCAGGGCGGACTCCAAGCGGTCGAAATCGAGAGCAAAACCGTCGTCGTCGGCAAGGGTCAGGGGATGCACCGTCAGTCCGGCGATCTTGGCCGTGGTGGCATAATCGACGTAGCTCGGTATCGGAATCAATGCATGGTGCACTCCGAGGGCGGAGGGGAGCAGATAAAAAAGTTCGGTGGAGCCGTTGCCGAGAAGGACTTCATCGGCAGTAACGCCGTAGCGTTGGCAGGCGGCATCGACCAGAGCTCGACCCTCGGGATCCGGGTAGTGCACAAGGGAGCTGATGCTGCCACTGATACAAGAACGCAGCCATTCGGGGGGACCTAGAGGATTGATGTTGGCCGAAAAATCGAGCAATTCCCCGGGGCTCACCCCGGCCGCCATGGCCAGTTGTTGTAGATGCCCTCCGTGACGCCATGTACCGGATTCAGTCATGGTTTGTTTATCCTTTTTCGGTTGTTTCGCTTGCCCGAGATTCTCAGCATTCATTACAGGAGGCCTGGCGCTTAAAAGTGAGAAATGAAGCGCATCACCCCATTGCCACCGCGATCAGGGCCGGGACCAGTTCTGTCAGTTCGCAGGTTGCGCCCAGGGTGTCGCCGGTAAAGCCGCCGATCTTTTTTTTGCTGTATCCGGCCATCAACTGGATAACCGCCAGACATGCCATTGCCGCCACTAATCCCGTATAGCTCTGCAGAAGCCAGCCCGAGGCCAACAGGACAGCCGCCGCCAGCAGTGCCTGAATGCCGTCGGTGCGGAAGACCCCGGCCAGGCCGCCGGTGGTCCGTGCATAGGGGAGCGTTGTGAGGCTTACCGTCAAAGCGGTGCGCCCAGCTAAAGGCATAAGGATCAGTGTGGAGATGCGCAGGGGCTCCGGCACCGCGGCCAGGGTTACGATTTTCAGTAGCAAAAGGGAGCAGATGGCCATAACACCCATGGGACCGCTGCGGCTGTCGCGCATGATTTCCAGCATGCGATCGCGGCTGCGAGAGCTGAAAAAGCCGTCGGCCGTGTCGGCCAGTCCGTCCATGTGCAACCCCCCGGATGCCACCAGCATCGCCAGGACGCTAAAAGTGCTGACCACGGTTGTCGGCAGAAAAAGTCCCAGACCGAAATCGAACAGAGCGACTGCTCCACCGATCAAGGCCCCGACGAGGGGGAACCAGACCGGACTTCGGCTCAGCTCGCGTTCGGTCCCGTGCCAAGGGGCCGGCAGCGGTACGACGGTGAGAAAGCTGAGGGCGGCGAACAGGCTCTTCATTGGTTGACGTTTCCCTGGCTGACGGCGGCTTCTTCGAAGGTCGCCATTTCGGTGAGGATACGCTGGGCGCCTTCCACCAGATTCATGGCCAGGGCTGCCCCGGTTCCTTCGCCGAGACGGAAGTCGAGGTCCAAAAGCGGTTTTTTGCCGAGTCGCTCCAGAGCCAGACAATGTCCCTGCTCGATGCTGTGGTGGGCGGCGATCATGTAATCCGTCGAGGCCGGGGCCAGGGATTGCGCTATCAGAGCGGCGGCGGTGCTGATGAAGCCGTCGATGATGATCGCTTTTTTCTGTGCTGCTGCGCCGAGGATCATTCCGGCTAATCCGCCGATCTCAAAACCGCCGACCTTGGCCAGTATGTCGAGACCGTCGTCGGGGTCGGGGCGGTTGACCTGTAGCGCTCGTTCGATGACGGCGACCTTGTGTTTGCGGCGCTCAACATCGATGCCGGTGCCGCAACCGGTGGCTTGCTCCACGGTGGCGCCGGTCAATACTGCGACGATGGCGCTGCTCGGCGTTGTGTTGGCGATCCCCATTTCTCCGGTGCCGAAGAGGTCGGTATCGGCGGCAAAGGTTTGAGCGAGTTCGATGCCAGCCTCGATACTGCGCACTGCCTGCTCTCGGCTCATGGCTGCTCCGACAGCCATATTCGCCGTGCCGGGGGCGATGCGTCGGGAGAGGATGCGGCCGCTTTCGGCAAGGGACGAGAGATCACAGGCCGCGCCCATGTCCACCACCTGTACCCGCGCCCCTGCGACTCGCGCCAGAGCGTTGATGCCGGCGCCGCCGGCGGCAATGTTGGCCACCATCTGTCCGGTAACTTCCCGAGGGAAGGCGCTTACTCCTTCGTCCGCCACGCCGTGGTCCCCGGCCATGGTGATAATCAGCCGACGCTCCACCACCGGCTGCAGGGAGCCGGTCATGCCTGCCAGGTCCAGGGCCAGGTCGAGCAGCCGGCCGAGGGCCCAATGGGGCATGGTAAGGCGATCGAGGCGGTCCTTGGCCCTGCGGCGGGTGTCCTGATCCTGGTAACGAATACCGGCGATGGTGTCGTTGAGCAAGCTCATGGTGTGTTCTCCTGTTTAAGATGCAACGGCAGGCCGCAGGCCACCAGGGTGACCTGTCGGGCAGCGGCGGCCAGACTCTGATTGCAGCGCCCGAGAAGATCACGGAATAAACGGGCTTCGCGATTTTCCGGGACAATACCCAGGCCGACTTCGCCGGTGACGAAGATGACGGTGCCCGGATGCTGATGCGCGGCGCCGATAACGGCCCGGCAATGCTCTTCAACGTCCTCTTCGGTAAGGGGCTGACGGTTGTTTGTGGCCCGATACATGAGGTTGTTAATCCAGAGGGTCAGGCAGTCGACCAGTACGGTCGGACAATCCTCTGTTCGAGCCAGGGTGCCGGCCAGGTCGAGCGGCTCTTCTAGCGTTTGCCAATCGTGATTTTCGCGCGCCAGTCGGTGCTTGCGGACCCGTTCGGCCATCTCGGGGTCGGTCACCGGAGAGGTCGCTACATAGGTGTGGGGACCGGGTAAACTTTCGGCCAATTGTTGGGCAAAGGCGCTCTTGCCGCTGCGGGCACCGCCGGTGATCAGGATCAGGCGACTCATGACCGATCCTCCCTGAGATGGCTCAGATCATTAAGGCCTGTAAGTACCCCTTGGTCGCCGAACAGGCGCACCGCCGAAACGGAAGCCGGTTCAATTTCGAACAACAGGTAATGTTTGGCCGGCAGGCCGAGCCAATGGCAGATCAGGGCGCGTATGACGCCGCCGTGGGTGAAAATTGCAACCGGCGAAGTCTGCGACGCGGCAGTCCGGGCGATACGCTCAGCTGCTTTTTGGATGCGGTGCAAGAAATCGGCGTAGGCTTCCCCTCCGGGGAAACGAAAATCGCTCTCCAGACCTGCCCAGCTGTCGACTTCGGCGGGATAATCTCGGGATATTTCCGCAAAGGAAAGCCCCTCCCAACGTCCAAAGTCGATCTCCCGCAGATTTGCGTCCTGTTGACAGGCCAGGTCGAGCTCCGAATGTGCGAGGGTTTGTCGTACCCGCAGCATGGGGCTGCAGAAGGCTTCCCGACAGCTCTTTAAGTCCGGACGGCCTGCCAGGGCGGCAGCCTGTCGCCGGCCGATGGGACCCAGGGGGACATCGTTCCGGCCGACGAATCGGCCCTTCAGCGCGTCGCCCGTATCGCCGTGACGGATTAGAAAGACCTGTGCGCCGCTCATGCCGCGATCCCTTCCATCAGCCTGCTCAGTAGGGCAAAAGCGCTTTCCTGTTCCGTGGCACCGGCCAATTCTTCCTGTAAATTGGGATGGAACCACTGCATTTTAGGAACGGCCGAGACCACTTCGCCGATCACGATTATGCCGGGCCCTTCGTTGCCGTCCGCCTCCTGTTCCACTTTTTCAACGATACTGGCCAAGGTGCCGATAAAACATTTTTGTCGGCAGGTGGTACCATCGGTGATAAGGGCCACCGGGGTGGTGGCCGGCCGACCCTGGCATACCAGTTTTTCGGCCACCGTGGCGAGCATGCTCTTGCCCATAAGCAGGATCAGGGTATCGGGCCCTCCGGCCATGCGCTGCCACTGTTCACCGCTCAGGCCGGCGCCGTTTTTTTTGTGGATGGTGTAAACCCCGAAGGATGAACCGTATTCGCGGTCAGTGATGGGGATTCCGGCGTAGGCCGGGGCTGCGGCCACGCAACTGACGCCGGGTACGATTTCGAAGGGAATGCCGGCGGCGAACAAGGCACGGGCCTCTTCACCGCCACGGCCGAAAATTGTCGGATCGCCTCCTTTGAGGCGGGCGACCTTGCGGCCCTGGCGGGCCAGGTCGAGCATCAGCCTGGTAATGTCTTCCTGACTGTATTTGTAGTTGCCCTTGCGTTTGCCGACATCGATCTTTTCGGCGTTCGGGGCGTATCGCGTCACCAGTAAAGGATTAGCAATGGCGTCGAACAACACCACATCGGCAGCTTGCAAGCAGGCCGCTCCCTTGACGGTGAGCAGGCCCGGATCACCCGGTCCGGCCCCGATCAAGGATACTTTTCCCGGGGGGGAATCTCCCTGAGGGGATTTGGCCGGGGAGAGGGTAGCGGGTTCCGAAAATGCCGTGGCGGCGGATTGCAAGCCGGGAAGGGTGAAGTCTCCATCAGTGGGCAGGTCGCCGCGCATCACGAGAATGCCGGCATCGCGGGCCTCCCTGGTGACCTGGCTATTGATGGCAGGATCGTCGGCATCGGCAATGACTAAAAAGACGTTTTCAAGATCTTTCTGTCGGTAGGGTTGCTGCCGTAAGTCTACGCATCGCAGTTGCGCACCCTGGTTGCTCAGCCGGGGAGTAAGTGATTGAACGAGGAGACCGTTGCCGACCAGCAGACAAAGCCGCCCCCGGATGGATAGATGAATCGGCAGGTGCATGGATACCTCCCCTGAAAAGAAAAATCCCCGGAGCCAAAAGCTCCGGGGATATCGTTTTTTATCCGCCAGCTATCGATATGTACACGTGTAGGGATTGCCTGACCTTTATCCTCGAAGGCCGCGACAGCACGTACATAGGACAGGCAGGTCTTCTGGCTTCCGGATCATCCTACCAGCCACGCCTTCCCTTTTATGAAAAAAAAGTGGCATCGTGTGGCTATCGTCACCGGTTACAGCGGCGGGACCGCGACGGATTTACACCGTCTTCCCTGTTAGGTTGGTTAAACACCTGTCCTGGATCAAATTGTGAAGTAAAGAGTTGGAACCTGAGAGCGTAACAATAAAATTGTTGCGAAGCTTTCAGTTTTCGATCTCTCAACCTGTTTATATTTCTAACAGAGGCTTCAACCGAAAACAATCCCTCATCGGAGGTATTTCTCCATTGCGCAACAGCCGGCCGAAAGCATGTGGCCACGAATTATGTTCCGCTCCAGGCATGGAGCGTCTTGTCCACGACTCAGTCTATGATGTGTTTTTCCTTGGCGGCGATGACCGCTTCCAGGCGGCTTTTTGCCTCCAGCTTTTTGAAGATGTTCTTGATGTGCGTTTTGACTGTTTCGGTGCTGATGTAGAGGGAATCGCTGATTTCTTTGTTGCCTTGCCCGCGGGCAAGGCATTCGAGAATCTGTTTTTCCCGTTTGGTGACCAATTTATCCGCGTTTTCACTAGCGGAAGTATTCTCCCATTCGATGGCCAGGTCCATGAGGTAGGGCGACATGGGTTGCTCATTGCGGGCAAAAGCGCGGATGACCTCGACCAGTTCGCTGATGTCTATGCTCTTGAGGATATAGCCGTTGGCGCCAGCCTGCATGGCTTCTTCGATGTAATGCCGGTCACTGTAGGAGGAGAAGATGAGCAGTTTCATGTCGGGGTATTGCTTGCGCAGGAGGCGGATGGCGGCCATCCCTGAAAGGCCCGGCATGTCGACATCGATCAGGGCGACATCCGGTGGGTTTGTTTTGATCTTTTCCACGGCTTTGAAGCCGTCGTTGGCTTCGCCGATAAAGTCGATGTCGGCATGCTGGCTGAGACTCATGCGCAACCCAGTGCGCAACAGGGGATGATCGTCGGCTAGAAAGACTTTAAACGGTTTGTCGTGCTGCATGAATCCCCCTCTCTTATCACGGTGGTTTAGTGTCCGCGCTGGCTATTTTCGTCCGTCACGGGCAGTGCCAGACTGATGCGAAGCCCATCCTCTGTTGTTTCCGCCAAGATGTGTCCCCCGTGGTTCTCGACCACTAGTTTACAAAAATGCAGGCCCAGTCCCAGCCCCTTTTTTTCGCCGGGTTTTTTGTGGCTGCTGGTAAAAAACCTGTCGAACAGCAGGTCTAGTTCCTCCCGAGGCGGACGGTCACCGCAATTGTGAAAGGACATTTCGATGTAAGAAACCCCCTCCTGCAGTGGAGGGAAAACAACGGCTCTTTCGTCGGTCGCCATCAACTGTTTGGTTTCAATGATGATCGATCCTTCTTCAGGGCTGAACTTGATAGCGTTGTCCAGCAGGTTGGCGAACACACGCATCAGGCGGAGGCGGTCACCAAAAAATATCTGTTCCTCCTGTACATCCGATCGATAGACGATGTTGAGTTTTCGGTCCTGACAGAAATAGTAGGACTGGTTGATGACTTCCTGCAGCGCCAGGTGAATATCGAACCGGGAGCGGCGCAGCGTCAGCATGCCGTAACTTTGTCGATAGACATCCAGAAAGTCCGAGACCATACCCAGCAGGTCATGGTTGGTGCTGGCCGCCATTTGCAGGATATCCTGCTGGTCCGAGGTCAGGTCGCCCACCTGGCCGTCGAGCAGCAGCTTGATGGCCGATTTCACCGCCAGAATGGGATTGATCATGTCGTGGGTGAGCATGCCGAAGAGGTCGTTTTTCATTTTTTCCATGTTTTTCTCTTCGGACATATCGCGCATAACCGCCACATAGCCCTGCAGTTCGCCCTGCTCATTTTCTATGCGGGAAAGCGAGGCATCGACCTGGGCCAACTTCTTGTCCGACAGCAGCAGGCCTACGCTCAGCCGGTCGTGAACTTCCCGGTCGCGACGTAGCTTGTCCAACTCCTGTACGATGCTGGAGTCATCGAGAAACAGCGAGGGTAGAGACTTCCCGGTAAGATCAGCGTCGGGCTGTCCCAAGGCGGTAAGCAGGGCCTTGTTCTGCATCTCGATGTTGCCGTCGACGTCAGTCGCTATGATGTAGTCGGAAACGCTGTTGTAGAGTTGGAATAACCGTTTGCGCGAAAGGTTTTTCAGGCGCCTGTTGTTGGTTGCCAGAGTGCCGGTGGTATGAGCGATGATCTTCAGTAAGGTGGCATAGTCCTTTAGTTGCCCGTAGCCGATCCTGGGAATGCGGTACAATGCCTCCAGGTATCCGGAAATATCCCGGATACCGATGTCCATGGCGTGGTGTACGGCCAGATCCCGGTCGATTTCGTAGTCTTCAGTCCGTACCTGGCCACAAATGATGACCGCGATCAACTGACCTTCGACGATAATGGGCGCGGCGCACTCCACCAGCCCGGCGTTGAGGCAGGCGTAAATGGCATTGGCATCCGGACGCATGGCTTCGTGGGCACCGAACCGGGCACTGGCCATACACTTTTTTCGTCCTTTGGAACTGCCGCGACAGAAGTTAAGACAAAAGTCGGAAAAATTGTAGGGCCCGGCAAGGATGTTGCCCTTTGGATCGTAGATGCCGCCGCCCAGGCCGGTGGCCTTGGTATAGGCAGTCATGATCTTGTCCAGGGTGGACTGGTCGATGAGTTCAAGTAGATTGATCATGACGTTCCGGTCATTGTTTAACCGCTCTTTGCCGGTGGATTCGGCTGGCGGGTCTGAAAACGCATGGACTGTAATTCCATGTTTGTAAAGCAGGACAGTTTACAAGGTGGAAAAATGGCGGAAATGAGCGGAAAATCGGCACCCTCCGCCGCTGCTGAGGTTCTGTAATGGTATAGGAGCTGCCGATTGGCTGTCCAGTTATACTTTGCTTAATATGGAAACTTGTCCTTCGCCATCCGCTGTTTTTGCTCCGCACAGCCAGAATCGTATACGGCCGGAAAAAAGTGGTCGCAGGATAAACGCTTATGCTATCCTCGCCAGGGAAAAGGGAGGCATTGCCGCCTCCCAACAGGCTTTCGAGGTCCGGAATGAGCGACATAAAATCTTTTTCTGTGCGTTGGTATCACAGCCTCCTGTTTCGCACTCCTCTGGTGTTTGTCTTTCTGCTGGCCGTTCTGGTCATCAGTCTGACCCTCATCATGGAGCGGATCGGCCGGCCGCGCATGGAGGAACAGTCCTTTGGCCTGGTCAACCAGATCGGCAACACCATGGTGGCGCAACTCGGCGAACGGATCGCGGTCGCCGAAACCCTGGCGCGGGCCATGGCCACCACGTCAGCCGATCTTCCCCTGAAGGTCGAGGATCACATGCGGTTCATCCCCCGCCTCATGGAGCAACTGGGACCATCTTCCTATATCATAGGTGGCGGGGTATGGTACGAACCCTACGCCTTCGCTCAGCGCCTGGAACGGCGCAGCTTCTTCTGGGGCCGCAATGCTTCCGGTACCCTCGAGTTTATTGCGGATTATAACGATCCGCGCGGGGTCGGCTACCATCACGAGGAATGGTACGTACCCGGCCGTTTCCTGCCGCCAAACAAGGTCTTCTGGTCCAGATCCTACATGGACCCGCACACCTACGTACCGATGGTCACCTGTACCGTGCCCATTTACCGCAAGGATCGCTTTGTCGGAGTGGTGACTGTCGACCTCAAGCTGGAAGGGATGGAGGCCTTCTTTGAAGGCGAAGCCACCAAAATGGGTGGTTATGCCTTTGCGGTGGACCGCAACGGCACCTTTCTCTCCTTTCCGGAGGTACCACTCACCCAGAACCGCTACCGGGACAAGTTAGGCCACCAGCACATCGAATACATTCAGGCCGCGGAGCTGGCCGAAAGTAATCCGGTTTTTCAGCCTATTGCTGCGGCTCTGCAGGAGGCCTCCACATCTCTACTGGACAGGGCTAGACAATCAGAACAATATGACCGAACCATAGCCGAACGCATGGCGCAGGACAGCGATCAGGTATCTGCCATTGAGGCGGAACAGATCGCCGCCGTGCTGCAGGACCCTTGGCCCGACGGCCAAGACGAAGACATTCTGCTGAAGCATTTTACCACCAAAGGCGATCTACTGCTGAGCGAACCGTGCTCCATCGCCATCTTTCATGTGCCGAGCACCTACTGGAAGATTGTCACTGTAACCCCAATCAGCCACGCCATCTCGGCTGCCACGGCCATCTATCGTGCTCTGCTGCTGACCCTGATCCTAGGGGTTTCGGGGGCGGTCATCGGTGCCTTTCTGACCTTTAACCGCATTCTCATGCAACCGCTGGCGAGAATCACTCAGCAGCTGAAATCGGCCGTGGATATCAACGCCGAAGAAATGCTGTGCCTCGATTTCAATCGCCCGGATGAATTCGGCGCCTTCGCCTATTGGTTCAATCGCCGCACTCGCAAACTGGCCGATGCCCTGGAGCAGTTGCGCATCGTGCGGAGCGATCTGGAGGGACGCGTGGCGGACCGCACCGATAAGCTGGAGCAGGCCAACATCAAACTGGAACTTGAGGTGCAGCATCGCCGACGTGCCCAGCATTATCTGCGTCGCCAGGCCTTGCTCGATCCGCTAACGAATATCGCCAACCGCCGCAGCTTCGACGCTTCACTGACCGCGGTCTGGCGCCACGCCGGCAAGAGCGAATCCTGTTTGGCCCTCCTCCTGGTGGATATCGACCTTTTCGAACAATTCAACCACACCTACGGCTACCAGGCCGGTGACCAGATCCTGAAAAACATCGCCCAGACCCTGGTCGATTCCGCCCAGGCCTGGGATGCCCACCACATCGCCCGTTTCAGCGGCGAGCAGTTCGCCATTATCCTGCGTGATACGGATCAGGCCGAGGCCATCGAACTGGCTGAACAGGTCCGTCGGCAGGTGCAGAGTCTGGCCATCCCCCACATCGGCGAAGGCGCTTCGGGTACGGTCACCGTCAGCATCGGGGTGACCAGTACGAGGCCGGACAGCACAATGGCAATGGAAGAATTCGTCGCCAGCGCCGGGCAAGCACTGTATCGGGCCAAGAAAGAGGGACGCAACCGAGTTGCCGGCGACGTTACAGGTGCCATCGGCCAGAACGCATCCCACACCTGACCCCCACCTCAGAATTCAACCCCTTTCTGGGCCATACGGCCCTGTTACAGGCAGTGCTTGATGCAACGCATTTCCGTCACTGTGTCGGCCAGGGTTATTAGCCCGAAAGGGACATCTCTTCCGGTCAGTACGATGCGCATAGCTTCCGGGGCCTGTTCCAGCAGGGCTACCACCTCCTGTTCATCTACCAGGCCGGCAGCAATGGCGCCGCAGATCTCATCCATGACCAGCAGATCATAATGGCTGGCCCCGATTGCCTCGCGAACCAGATCCAGAGCCTCCTGCGCGGCCCGTACATGGGCGGGAAAGCTGGGATTGTCCCGACGCTGGGGGACAAAGCCAAGCCCCCGGCGGCTGAATTCTACGCCCGGAAGTTTCGACAATAAGGAAAGGATAAATGTTCGCGCGGGATGTGGGTAGCGGTGGGGTAGGAGGCTGTTTAAAAGGCCAGTCACTATCCGGGTATCACATTGGAGATGAAGTTTTTCCGATTTCGACAAAACCGTTCTTAAAACAAAAGGGCCGCCAGCCAGAGGCTGGGCGGCCCTTGTCGTCCGGGTGTCCCGTCCTGAAATAAGTTTACAGCTAGGAGGCTTAATGCCGGGTTGACTTGGAATACGGTTGTTGCACGCGTGACATTCCGATTCTGGATATCGTTATGAGGATTCAGCGGGCGCTATCTGGGTCACCGTTACATGCGCGTCACAGGGCCGTTTGAGCATCAGTGCAAGCACCACGGATACGATCAAAAGAACGCCGGAGATGTAAAACGCCAGGTCAAGGCTTCCAGTTTGATCCTGGATGATGCCGCCCAGTTTGGGCATGAAAGCCCCCAAGCCCCAGCCGATAAAAACCAAGCCGTAGTTGATGCCAAGGTTCTTGGGACCGAAAAAGTCAGCAACAAAAGAGGGCATCAGGGAGAGCAAACCACCGTACTGCCAGAACCCGATACCGACGGCCAGAAAGAGCAGAACGATGCTCTTAGAAGCGATGATCATCGGCAGGGAAAAGATGCACAGGGCTGATAGCCCGCAGTTGAGGGCATATGCACGCATGCGGCCCCATTTGTCTGAATAGATCCCAGTGCACGGACGCCCGGCAGCATTGACGATACCGCCGTAGGCCGCCAGAATCCATGCATTGGTGACAAAGAAGGGAATCTCTTTACCTACTTTACTGAGCAGACCGGCAGCATTTCCGATGATGAGCAGACCGGATTGGGTGGCCAGGATAAACATGATGACTAGTACGTAAAACTGCCAGGTTTTGACAATTTGGGATGGTGCCCAGTTTTCTTTCGTGGCAGTGGCATTGGTGGCCTGAGTGGCGGGCGATGCTGGCGGTGTATAACCGACCGGCGGTGTTTTCAGTAGCTGTCCTGCGATGATCACCACCAAGGCAAAGAATACACCCAAGGCGAAAAAGCTGCCGGATATACCGTAATTGTTGATCAGGTATCGGGCCAGCGGCGCAATATAGATGGCCGCGCCACCGTATCCCATGACCACCAAGCCGGCCACGAAGCCGCGCTTATGCGGGCCGAACCATTTCAAAGCCGCAGGTGTGGGGGAAGCATAACCGATCCCCATACCGAGACCGCCCATGAATCCGAAACCGATGATCAGGCCGGTGTAACTCTTCATCAGGCCGGCGATAATACAACCCGCCGCCATGCACAGACCGCCGATGGTGGCACCGGCTTTGGGGCCCAGTTTGTCTTGGATTTTACCTCCGGGAATCATGCACAACATGAACATGACGATGCAGAGGGAAAACGGCGTGGCTGCCTGGGAATTTGTCAGATAGGTCCAGCCTGCATTGATGCCGGACATGGTCTGGCCGGCCAGGTCCATATTCACGAGGGATTTTTTCCAAATACTCCAGGCATATAAAATACCAAGACACAGGTTAATAGCCGTACCGGCAAAAACTGTGATCCATGCTTGTATCGGTTCTTTTCCTTGATTCATGGTCTCTTCCTCATCACAAAAAGGTTTTTATAAAAAGGTCCGATATAAAGCCACCCCATGCTGCTATCAGAGGCAGTAAGTGATGCATCGCGGTACCTTTTATGACTGCTAATCCAAGCGGTTTAAAATTCAGGGCGAGGGCGCTCATGAAGTTGTCACCCTTCCACTAGCTAGTTAGGTTATTACAGCAAAATACTCGATGGCCGCCAATCGCTGGAAATGGGGAAAATGACCCCCCGAATAGGGGGATTGTGGGGGGGGCGATTCTTTTTGTAAAACAAGGTTATAATGTCGTGGCCTTCCCCTGAGATTGTGGACAGTCCGAAAAGCAGCTACAACAGCACAAGGAGGATTGGCATGGTTTCGAAGAGAAGACGTTATATCCGTGTTAAGATCGAGATATTATGTTTGATCACCGACAGCGATCAGTACGTGTCCGAGGTCATCATGGGCAACGTTCTTTCAGCCGGACAGGGTCAAAGCCCCGCCTGGCAGGCTTTCATGCTGGTCGGTCTCCCTGTTTAGGCCAGGGCGGTGACTGTCAATATGGTTTGCGGTTCCGACCTGGAGGCGGTGACCTGGATTTAATTCGTAAGTGCATCTTTGTACGGTTGGTTTAAGTGAGCAAGCTACGGTAGCATCTGTGCCACCTAGACTGGCCGGTCAAAGGAGCACAGATGAGACGCTACTCGCAGCTTGCACAAGATCAAGGATGCCAGATTTACGCTCTCAAGAAAGCAGGATATACGCAATCCAAAATTACCGAAGTGCTCAGAGTACACAAGGCAACAATTAGCCGTGAACTCAAGCGCAACCGCGGGCAACGGGGCTACTGCCCCAAGCAGGCCATCAACGGGCCCAGAAACGACACTGTGAAAAGTCTCGCAAGCGAATCACGGTTGAAGCCTAGTCCTTGATCGAAAGTCATCTTCGGTTCGACTGGAGCCCCGAACAGATTTCTGGCTGGTTGCGCAGAACCGATCGCCCATCGGTGAACCATGAACGAATCTACCAATACGTTCTGGCGGATAAGAGTAATGGAGGCGATCTGTACAAGCAGTTTCGTTGTCAAAAGCAACGCAATAAGCGTTATGGCGCCAGAGATCGTCGCGGCCAGCTACCTGATCGGCGATGCATCAAGACCCGGCCTGTCATTGTAGGTGACCGTTCTCGTCTGGGCGATTGGGAACTCGATATGGTTATCGGCAAGGGGTACAAACAGGCCATTGTTTCTCTGACGGACCGCAAAGCTCGTCTGGCCCTCATTGCCAAAGCGGAACAGAAAACCGCTTCCCAGGTGGCAACAACGATCATTCGATTACTCAGTCCCCATGTCGATCGGGTTCATAGGCTGACCTCGGACAACGGCAAGAAGTTTGCTCAACATAAAGATATTGCTGAGGCCCTAATAGCCGATTTTTACTTTGCCCGCACCTATGCATCATGGGAGCGCGGGAGCAACGAAGACATGAACGGCCTGATTCGCCAGTATTTTCCCAAGGACTGTGACTTGAGAGCGGTCACTGACGAAGAGATTCAGTTTGCGATGGAGCGGCTGAATAATCGACCAAGAAAGTGCCTTGGTTATCGAACCCCGAACGAGGTATTCTTCAGCAAGGAATCCGTTTCACTTGCTAGTTGAATCCGCCTGATTGGTTCCGGCACTCTAAATTCATATTCAACTTCATTGCCCGAAAAGGCCCCTGATCGTCAGGTTTGGGTAGGAATGATCGTGTGGGCTGAATCTTTAAGGTGTGGGAGAGGATAGGGAGAGAGGCGTGGGAAAAGAAAAAGGACTTACAGCTTAGTGCCGTAAGTCCTTGATTTCTTTGGTGGAGCTAGGCGGGATCGAACCGCCGACCTCTTGAATGCCATTCAAGCGCTCTCCCAGCTGAGCTATAGCCCCGTCGTTGCGAGGTCCACTTTATAGCAAAGGGGTGGCAGAACTGTCAACGACTTTTTTCGCCCTTTTGACGAATCTTTGGCTGCTGTTGACTTATTAGGGCCAGCGAGGCATTCGTGGCATGTGACAATCAGATCTGTTTCGCCGGTTGACTGGTGCGAAACAGAGTTAACAGCATCTTGAAGCGTTGGACAGCGTCTAATTGGTGCGGTATGCCGCCCGGCATGAGAATCAGTTGGCCGGTCTGGACGATAACCGATTTGCCGCCGATGGTGATCTCGGCCTGGCCGTCGAGGATCTGCACATAAGCATTGAAGGGAGAGGTGTGTTCCGAAAGGCCCTGTCCCTGGTCAAAGCTGAAAACGGTCAGGGTGCCGACCTCGTCTTGTTGCAGGGTACGACTGACCACGGACCCTTCCTGGTAGTCGATCATGGCAGCTAGTTCAGTGGGAGTGGCGGCGGGCATGTTGGGCTCTTGCTTTTTTGTGCTCATGGCAATCTCCATAAAGAAGTTTGATGGCGTAGCCATCCTGTAAGTTTAAGGGCAAGGTTATGGATAGAATGCCTTACGTCCTGCTTGACAGGGTTGAGCTTGGTCAATAAACGGGTTGTTTTGCTGTGTTTTTAAAAAAAGAGCCCCGCCGAAAAGGGCAGGGCTCTTTTAAAATCAGTTCTGTGACGTGTCCACTAGATTTCCAGAAGTTTTTCGGCGTCAAGCAGGACTTTGACCGACTCGCCCATTTTGCCGATGCCGCGGATGTACCGGCTCGATTGACTTTGAGAGGTCGCTGGCGGCGGTTCCACCTGAGTCGCAGGAATGTCGACCACTTCGTTGACTCGATCGACGACCAGGCCGATGTCCTGTTCGTTGACATTCACCACTATAACGCACGTGCGCTCATCGTATTCCCGGGGAGCCAGATTAAAGCGGGCTCGCACATCCATCACTGGAATCACCTTGCCGCGCAGGTTGATGACGCCTTTGATGAAGTGTGCCATGTCGGGCACCGCAGTGATTTTCTGGATGCCGATAATTTCGGTGACGTGGCAAATTTCGATGCCGTAATCTTCGTCAGCCAGGCGAAAAGTTAAATATTTATCTTTTTGGGTGTCTTCCAAATTAACTTGCAGAGACTCTTCACTCATGGTGCCTCCTGGAGATGCGTATTATGGGTGTAACGGGTAGTTGTTGCCGAGTGGTCAAATGATAGCCGTTGGGGCAGCACCTCTCTTATATTCTAAAGAATAAGGGTTTATGAGATTACGCAGGTGAGTGTTAGCGGTAAATTATCTGCTTTCGTTTTATGGGATGTCAAGGGTTTTTAACTATTGAAGCCTGGTATGAAATGTCGAGAATGCCAGTCCTGAGGGTGATTCAGGGGATTAGAATGCCGTTGGCGGCAGGTTGAAAAAAGACTGCTTGTTTCTGCTTGACAAGGTAATTGGCTTAGGTTATAAAGTGAGCCTTCCCGCAAGGGGAGGATGGATTTTTCCTCGTAAACAAGGCGGTGTAGCTCAGTTGGTTAGAGCATGCGGCTCATATCCGCAGTGTCCGGAGTTCGAATCTCTGCACCGCCACCATTTTTATAAACAAAACCCCCTCCGGTTCACGGTGGGGGTTTTGTCGTTTGCGCTTTCCGGAATGGTCGTACGATGAATGCTATAAAAATTTTGCAGCAGGGCCTGCACGATTTCTGGGTTCGTCATTCTTTGCCCAAGGAGGTCGGGGTTCTCATTGCCCTGTCCGGCGGCGGCGACTCTGTGGCCTTGTTGCATCTACTGTTGCAGTTGGCGCCGTTCTTTTCTCTGCGGATTCAAGCGGCGCATCTTGATCATGGTATTCGTGCCGAGAGTGGCAGGGATGTTGATTTTGTTCAACAGCTCTGCAGTGAGTGGCAGGTACCTCTGACGGTCGAGCGCCTTGATTTGCCGAAGCTGGCCCGTGAGCGAGGCCAGGGGCTGGAAGAGGCCGGACATGAATTGCGTCGGGAGTTTCTGCAACGCACTGCGGATGCTCTGGGCTGTGATTATATCGCCCTCGGACATCATCGGGGCGACCAGGCGGAAACCTTGCTGATGCGTCTGGTGCGGGGCAGTGGTTTGACGGGACTCGCCGCCATGCGGCCCCTCAATGATCGCCTTATTCGTCCTTTGCTCACCTTCTCCCGGAAGCAGGTCGAGGATTATCTGGAAGCCATCGGTCAGGCTTATCTGCAGGATGCCAGCAACGAGGATCTCTACTATACACGCAATCGTATTCGCCACAGGGTGCTGCCGGAGTTGACAGAGCTTAATCCGCGACTTGGAGAAAATCTGGTCGCTTTGACGCAGCGTATATCTTCGGAAGAAGATTTCTGGCAGCAGGAGGTCAAGGAAACTCTGGGTGCCGTTCGAACCATGGACGATAGAGGGTTATGGCTCAACCGACCTGCCTTGCTGGATCTGCACCCCGCCTTGCGGGCGCGGGTTCTGCGGCAGGCTTTGCAGGAAGTGCGTGGCGATCTGCGCGGTATCGGTGCGATACACGTTGAAGCCATGGAAAAGCTGCTTGAGGGGACTAAGCCTCAGGCAGAAGCGCATCTGCCCGGGGCTTGGGCAGGGCGTCGTTACGAGCGTCTTTGGTTGCGGCCCATCCCGCCGATAATGGCGGCTCCCTTCACTATTGAGGTGCGTGGTCCGGGTGAGGTGCTTTTGCCGGACGGGCGGCGGATGGTATTCAGTATAGAGGCGGCACCGCAGGGCGAAACCCCTGTAGTGGTGGAGTTTCCGGCGCAGTTGGTACCCTTCCCCTTGACAGTGCGTTCCTTCCGTCCCGGAGACCGTTTTCACCCCGATGGGGCTCCCGGCAGTCGCAAGCTCAAAAAATTTTTTATCGATGCCAAAATAGATCGCGAGACGCGCGCTGCAGTACCTCTTTTAGAGGGCCGTCAGATTCTTTGGCTGGCAGGGCTGGCCCGTTGTCAGCAGTGGGCCTGCGTAGAGGGGGAGGGCCCGGTACTGAGAGTGGTTGTTCAGGCTTGTTGAGTGCTCAGATGCCCCTTGTACATTGGGTCCTGGTATGATAAATTTCGGTAGTGTTTAAGCGGTCCTAGGCCATGCCGTACGGCTGCGTGCAGTCGTCGTTATAACGAAATTTTAGGGGGAATTGTGAACCAGCTTCATAAAAACCTGGCGCTCTGGTTAGTCATTCTGTTGGTTATGATCATGTTGTACAACATCATGGCCAACCGCCAGCAACAACAGCCGACCTTGGCTTATAGTGAATTTTTGATTGCAGTTGAGGCCGGCGATGTTCGCAGCGTGACCTTGCAGGGGCAGAATATCGAAGGGGTGTATCAGGATGAACGCACCTTTATTTCCTTTGCTCCGAACGATCCCAACCTGGTTCAGGAATTGCGCTCCAAAGGAGTGGTCATCGAGGCCAAGGCCGAAGAAGATGGCAGCTTCTGGATGACCATGCTGGTGTCCTGGGGCCCGATTCTGCTGCTGATCGGGGTGTGGATTTTCTTCATCCGTCAGATGCAGTCCGGTGGCGGCAAGGCGATGAGCTTTGGCAAAAGTCGGGCTAAACTCATGTCCGATACCGGCGCACAGGTGACCTTCAAGGACGTGGCAGGTGTCGATGAAGCCAAGGACGAACTGGAAGAAATCGTCTCTTATCTTCGGGACCCCAAGAAGTTTTCCCGTCTTGGTGGCCGGATTCCGAAGGGGGTGCTGCTGGTCGGGCCTCCCGGTACCGGTAAGACTCTGTTGGCCCGGGCTATTGCCGGGGAAGCCGATGTGCCGTTCTTTACGATCTCCGGGTCCGATTTTGTCGAGATGTTCGTTGGTGTCGGTGCCAGCCGCGTTAGGGACCTGTTTATGCAGGGCAAGAAAAATGCTCCCTGCATCATCTTTATCGACGAGATCGATGCGGTCGGTCGTCACCGTGGTGCCGGTCTCGGCGGCGGACATGACGAGCGGGAACAAACCCTCAATCAGCTCTTGGTGGAGATGGACGGTTTCGAGTCCAACGAGGGGGTGATCCTGATCTCGGCCACCAACCGCCCCGACGTTCTCGATCCGGCCCTGTTGCGTCCTGGCCGCTTCGATCGCCAGGTTGTGGTCCCCCGTCCGGATATCAAAGGGCGTTCCAAGATTCTCAAGGTGCATGCCCGTAAGGTTCCCCTTTCCCCCGATGTGGATATGGATGTGGTGGCCAAGGGAACACCCGGCTTCTCCGGCGCCGACCTGGCCAACTTGATCAATGAAGCCGCTCTGCTTGCAGCCCGGGCGAACAAGGAGCAGGTCGAGATGGACGATCTTGAATCGGCCAAGGACAAGGTGATGATGGGGGCTGAGCGCCGTTCCATGGTTATCACCGAAAAAGAAAAGAATGTTACCGCCTATCATGAGGCGGGTCATGCGGTGGTGGCCTTTTATCTGCCGGATGCCGATCCGGTGCATAAGGTGACCATCATACCCCGCGGCCGGGCTCTTGGCGTAACCATGTATTTGCCCTCCGAAGAAAAGTACAACGAGTCCCGCACCGGCCTGGAAACCATTATCTGTACCTTGCTCGGAGGCCGGGTGGCTGAAGAGATCGTATTCGGCGAAATTACCAGCGGCGCCAGTAACGACATCGAGCGAGTGACCGGCATCGCCCGTAAAATGGTCTGCGAGTGGGGCATGAGCGACAAGGTCGGTCCGCTGGCTTATGGGGAAAAAGAGGGTGAGGTTTTCCTGGGCCGTGATCTCGGCCATATGAAAAATTACAGCGAAGCAACGGCTGTGGAGATCGATGGGGAAATTCGCCGCATCGTCCAGGAAAATTACGAACGAACCCGGCAGATTCTGTCTGATAATAAAGACAGTCTGACCCGCCTGGCTGAAGCCTTGCTCGAGAAAGAAACCCTGGACGCCTCTGAGGTACGCTACCTGGTAACCGGAGAGCAGGAAGAAGTCGTCGCCGTCGACAGTCAGCCGGACGTCGACAGTCTGTCTCCCGAGGTCTAATTGGCCGCTGTCGTTCGATTGTTTTCGCCAACCGGTGTCGACGAACTGTCTCGCCGTTTGCAGGATGCCGGGTTTTCTGTTGCAGATGTCAGGTTTGAACTGGCCGGTGTCTTTCCCCGGCTGGTGGTTATTGCGGACCTGCCAGCGGCCGAAGCGGCCTTGCTGGCGGAAGCCTTGAAAAGCTTGGGAGGTATCAGTTTTGTACAATCCCGATCGGCTTCCACAAGTCGATGCCGTCTTGCATTGATCGCTCAGACTTCGGATTTAATGGCTCTGGCCCGGACCGAGCAAATGGCGCCGTCGCTGGCCGTTGAGTTGGTTCGTCAGTTGGATGAAGAACGGCCCATGCCCACTCAGTTGGTCGGCCGCCACTGCACCCTGTCTCTGGATCGACCACGGATTATGGGGGTTTTGAATGTCACCCCTGATTCCTTCTATGCGGGTAGCCGCCAGGTTGCCCTGGACGATGCCTTGCGCCAAGGGGTCCGTTTAGCAGGCGAAGGAGCGGACCTTATAGATATCGGCGGTGAAAGCACCCGCCCCGGCGCCGCCGCTGTCGACGTTGACGAAGAGCTGGAACGAGTGGTGCCGGTTATCGAACGGCTGTCCCGTGAAGTTGATTGCCCTCTGTCTGTGGACACCAACAAGAGTCAGGTGGCTGCCGCCGCGGTGGCTGCCGGTGCCGAATTCGTCAACGACATCAGCGGCTTGCAGTTCGACCCCCGGATGGCGGAAACGGTAGCCCAGAGCGGTGCCGGGCTCTTTCTGATGCATACCCGGGGACGTCCCCGGTCGATGCAGCAGGATACGCGCTATGATGACCTTCTCGGCGAAATAGTTGGTTATTTAAGGGCTTCCGTCGCTCAGGCCGTTACTGCCGGCATCAGCGAAAACCGTTTGGCCATTGACCCCGGCATCGGCTTCGGCAAGAGTTTTGAAGGCAATCTCGAAATTCTCCACCGCTTGAAAGAGCTGCACTGTCTCGGCCGCCCTTTGTTGCTTGGTACCTCGAGAAAAAGTTTTATCGGTAAGGTTCTTGGGGTGGACAACCCCGCTGACCGGTTAGCCGGTACGCTGGCCACCATTTCCCTCGGAGTGGCTTCCGGGGCCCAAATCTTTCGCGTACACGACGTGAAACCAGCCAGGGAAGCGGCCTTGATGGCCTGGGCGATCTGTCGTGAGCAGATGCCATAATCATATATAACAATTATTGAGTCGTCTGCGCTAAGGTCGCGGGCAGAGGTGTTATGGGCGGAGTTGTCGACTATTTAAAAGATTTCAGATGGCTTCTCGATACCCTCGATGTTGGCCTGGTCGCCTTTATCATCTACCGGATCATGCTGCTGATCAAAGGCACCCGGGCGGTGCAGATGTTGTTCGGCCTGGCGGTTATCCTCAGTGTTTATGTCGGTTCCCAATTGACCGGTCTCTATACCCTGCACTGGATTCTGGATAATTTTCTCTCCTCGATCATTCTGGTCATTGTTGTCCTGTTTCAGGAGGACATCCGTCGTGCTCTGATCCATGTCGGCGCCAACCCCTTCTTTGCCGATTTATCCTACCGGGAAGAAACCGCGGTCATGTCCGAATTGGTCAAGGCCTGCGTCAATATGGCCAACAAGCGTATCGGTGCACTGATCGTTATCGAACGGGAGACGGGCATCAAGGATTTTTTGGAGGTTGGCGTGGAGATCGATGCCAAGGTGGCAAGCGATCTGATCACTTCCATTTTTCTGCCTTATTCCCCGATCCACGATGGTGCACTGGTGATTCAGCAGGGTCGACTGAAGAGGGCTGGTTGTTTTTTACCTCTGTCGCAGAATCCTGATATCAGCAAGACTTTCGGGACCCGTCATCGTGCGGCCATCGGTTTGACCGAACTGGTCGATGCCGTAGCCATCGTGGTGTCGGAGGAAACCGGCAAGATTTCCGTGGTGGTCGGCGGTCGTATTACCCGTGACCTTGACTCCACCGCTCTGACTCGGGTGCTCAAGCGACTGTTGGAGCCGCGAGGGAGTAAGAAAAAGGCCAAGTAGTTTCTGTTCGGAAGTTCCGGATGGACACTGTGCAGTTTTCATATGGGCAAAGAGCCGTTTCCGGAGGAAAACCAAGTAATATGTTGAGTAAGCTGACCGAAAATTGGGCCCTGAAGTTGCTGGCTTTGGTTTTCGCCTGTATTCTGTGGTTTTTTGTGACCGGCGAACAGAAGCTTGAGCGTTCCTATGCGGTACCTCTGGAGCTGAAAAACATGCCGGCCGGGATGATGGTGGCGAATGAAATACCAAGCCTGATCGACGTGCGTATCAGCGGTCCCCGCACTTTGTTGATGAACCTGCAGTTGCAGGATATCGGTATCGCCGTCAATCTCAAGGATCTGGAGCCCGGTCTGATCACGCTCAAACGCCTCGAAGAACGTCTTAATCTGCCGGGCCCCCTCAAGGTGACGCGCCTATCGCCATCCTATATTGATGTCAAACTCGAACGAGTCGTCAGTAAAAATGTGGCAGTTAAACACCAGTTAAGCGGTAAGCCGGCCGCCGGCTATCGGGTGGCGAAGGTAAACATCACGCCCCGACAGGTAATGATAGAGGGCGCAGAGAGTGAAGTGGCCGGGGTCGACAGCGTTATTACAGAAAAGTTGGACCTGACCGATGCTCGGACAACCCTTAGGGAGGAGGTCTCTTTGGTGTATCCGGGACGCTATAGCAATCTTAAAAACAACCAGGCAGTCGCGGTGGAAGTTGTTGTCGAGCCGCTGCCTAAATAGAAATAAAGTATTTACCCAGGAGACTACCTGTCATGAAAAAGAAATTGTTCGGTACCGACGGCGTGCGCGGGGTGGCCAATATTCATCCCATGACTACCGAAATCGCCATGCAGCTCGGTCGGGCTATTGCCTATATTTTTAAGCAGGATGATCGGCGACATCGTATCGTTATCGGAAAAGATACCCGGCTGTCCGGTTATATGATCGAAAACGCTTTGGCCTCGGGGATCTGCTCAATGGGTGTCGATGTGCTACTGGTTGGTCCATTGCCGACTCCTGGAATCGCCTTTATTACCTCTTCAATGCGCGCCGATGCCGGGGTGGTTATATCCGCTTCGCACAATGCTTACCAGGATAACGGCATCAAGTTTTTCAGTGGTGACGGGTTCAAGCTTCCTGATGAGACCGAACTGGCCATTGAGGAACTGATTTTTTCCAAGGAGATCGATTCCCTGCGGCCTATCGCTGAAAAGGTGGGCAAGGCTTACCGTATTGACGATGCTGTCGGTCGTTATGTGGTCTTTCTGAAAAATTCCTTCCCACGGGATCTCGACCTGATGGGTTTGAAGATCGTTCTCGATTGCGCCAACGGCGCTGCCTATAAGGCGGCTCCGGCGGTTCTGAGAGAACTCGGTGCTGATGTTGTGCTCCTTGGCGCTTCACCTAATGGTACCAATATCAATGCCGGTTGCGGGTCTCTTCACCCGGAAGTGATATCGGCTGCGGTCAAGGAACATAAGGCCCATCTCGGTATAGCCCTGGACGGCGATGCCGACCGGGTCATTTTCGTCGATGAGAACGGCCGCGAAGTGGATGGCGACTATATCATGGCCATCTGCGCCAGCGACTTGATTAAACAGGGGAAGCTGGCCAACAACACCCTGGTGGCGACGGTCATGAGTAATATGGGACTCGATATCGCGATTCGTAATGCCGGAGGCCGCATTGTCAAGACCGCCGTCGGTGATCGCTACGTAGTGGAGGAGATGCGTCGCAGCGGCTATAATGTGGGTGGAGAGCAGTCGGGGCACATGGTGTTCCTCGACCATAATACCACCGGTGACGGCATGATCTCGGCCCTGCAGGTGCTGGCTATCATGCAACGTACCGGCAAACCCCTCTCGGAGCTGGCTTCGGTGATGACTGCATTGCCCCAGGTACTGGTCAATGTGCGGGTCGATAAAAAACGGCCGGTTACTGAAGTCCCCGAGGTTGCCAAGAGTATCGCCGCCGCTGAGGAAAAGCTGGCTGAAACCGGCCGGGTACTGATTCGTTATTCCGGTACCGAACCGTTGATGCGGATTATGCTCGAGGGGCAGGACGAAGTGCAGATCGCCGCTTTGGCTCAGGATATTGCGACTGCTGTCGAAAAGCATATGTGCTGCGGAGAGGAGGCATAGCATGATCACTCTGGGAGTCAATGTCGATCATGTCGCCACCGTTCGTCAGGCCAGAGGAATTGACGAGCCCGACCCGGTTACCGCTGCGGCCTTCGCCGAATTGGCCGGTGCCGAATGTATTACCGTGCACCTGCGGGAAGACCGCCGGCACATCCAGGATCGGGATGTGGAAATTCTGCGCCGGACGGTCAAGACTCGCCTCAACCTGGAAATGGCTGCTACCGAAGAGATGATCGGAATCGCTCTCAAGGTGCTGCCCGATTGCGTGACGCTGGTTCCGGAAAAGCGTGAAGAGTTGACCACGGAAGGGGGTCTTGACGTGGTGCATTTGCGCTCAACCCTTAAAGAACAGGTTGCCACCTTGCGCCAGGGGGGAATGCTGGTCAGTCTCTTTATCGATCCCGACTTGGAGCAGGTCAAGGCTTCTCACCGGGTAGGCGCTCAGGCCATTGAGTTGCATACCGGCAGTTATTGTGAAGCCTCGGACGAGGCTAGTCGAAAAGCAGAGTTAGGGAAGCTGGAAATGGCCATGAAGGCCGCTAAAAAGCTTGGCTTGCAAGTTAACGCCGGCCACGGCCTCAACTATGTCAACGTACGGGATGTGGTAGCCCTTGGTGGCATCGCGGAGCTGAATATCGGTCACAGTATCGTGGCCCGCGCGGTATTGGTCGGAATGGAGCGGGCGGTGCGGGAAATGGTGGCGCTGCTCAAGGGGGGCTGATGACGGCACGGATCTCCGGCCTGGGCAATGATCTGGTTCGCATCGCTCGTTTTCGCTGCTTTGTTGAAGAGAACAAACAGGCGTTGCTGGAACGGATTTTTACCGCCGGTGAGCTTGCCTACTCCCTGCCCAAGGCCGATCCGGCCTCCCATCTGGCGGCTCGTTTTGCCGCTAAGGAGGCACTTTTGAAAGCCCTGGGCTTAGGTCTGCGTCGAGGGATCAGATGGCATGAGGTGCAAGTAGTACGCAATGACCTGGGACAGCCTGCCATTGTTCTGTCCGGGCGTGCCGAGGAATTGTTTCGTGACGGGGGTCATGAGACAATCCATCTTTCTTGCAGTCACGATGGCGACTATGCTTTCGCGACGGTGATTTTAGAAGGTTGCTGAAGTAAGGGTTGTTACCGGCAAGAATAACACATTAATTTTCACGGGCGGCCATCGAGCCGCCCCGTTTGCAAAAGGGGAGACGCTATGCTCAAGGCAAAGGACATCATGACCCGCGAGGTTCACACTGTTCGCATCGATACCGGGGTGGAAGAGTTGGCTCGTCTGTTCATCGAGACCGGTGTCAATGCCATGCCGGTACTTGATGAGGCCGGCGAGTTGCACGGCGTGGTTACGGAAACCGATCTTATCGCCAAAGATCGTCCGCTGCATTTGCCCACGGTCATTTCCCTGTTCGACTGGGTGATCTACCTGGAGAGCGAAAACAAGTTTCGCGAACAGGTAGAAAAGCTGACTGCCCGCAAGGTCGGTGAAATTTGTACGACCGGGATCACCACCTGCAGCGAGGATACGACGGTCGCAGAAATCGCCGCCCTGATGGTCGATAAGCAGGTTCATATGATTCCCGTCGTCGACGGCAAACGCCTGCTTGGCGTAGTGGCCCGTCTCGATATTATTCGCAGCATGGGGCTATAGCTCGTGTCTGTTTGGTCTTTGTCGACATCCAGTGAAGAGGAAACCGGCCGGCTTGGACGCTGTCTCGGCCGCCTTATCGAGCAACCCCTGGTTATCCTGCTCAGTGGCGATCTGGGGGCCGGTAAAACCTGTTTCAGCCGTGGCCTGGCCCGCGGTCTCGGGGTTCCGGAAGAGGTTCCTGTTGCGAGCCCTTCTTATACCCTGATGAATGCTTATACGGGGCGTTTGGAACTCTATCACTTCGATCTTTACCGATTGGCCGAACCGGAGGATCTGCTTGAGCTCGGCATGGAGGAGTATCTGCCGGGGGATGGGGTAGCGATCGTCGAATGGGCGGATCTCTTTACCGGGCTGGCCCGGGAATATCTTGCTGTGCATTTATCCCATGAACAGGCCGATCAACGGCGAATCGAGTGTCGTGCTGCAGGTGCGGGCCCTCTTGCCCTGATGCAAAAGTGGCAAGGGGAGTGGTTGAGCCAGGCGGGGGACAATGACTGAATACGACCTGGCGGTGATTGGCGGCGGCCCGGGGGGCTACACGGCTGCGGTACGCGCTGCCCAGCAGGGTATGCAAGTCTGCCTGATCGAGGCGGATCGCCTGGGCGGCACCTGCTTGCATCGCGGTTGTATTCCGACCAAAACCTGGCACAGCACCGCGCGGTTGCTGAGCCAGATCGATCAAGCCGCTGCTCACGGCATTAAACTCGGCTCTTTGTCTTTTGATTTTGGGGCGGCTGCAAAGCGCAAGGATACGGTGGTTGATCAACTTCACGGTGGCTTGCGTCAGCTGATGAAGAGCTACGATATTGAGGTCTTTCGAGGTCAGGCCAGGATTGAACAACCGGGCCGGATTGCTTTTCGTCGTCCCGGCCTGACAGGCCGTCTACAAGCCCGCCATATCGTCTTGGCTACCGGAGCGAGACCGGTACGTCCCGCAGTTTGGTCGGTGGACGGGAAAAATATTTTGACCAGTGACGAAATTCTTGGTATTCAAGGACTTCCGTCCAGCCTGCTGGTTATTGGCGGAGGCTATATCGGTTGCGAATTGGCCGCTATTTTTGCTGCTTTCGGTTCCCGGGTGACATTGGTGGAACAGCAACCGGACCTGCTCGGCAACAGCGATCGGGAAGCGGTGGCTTTGCTGACAAAAGCCCTACACGCTCAAGGCGTAAACATCCATGTCGGTACCGCCATTGATCAGCTTACTGTGGTTGATGGCCGAGTTGAAGCACAGCTTGCCGGCAAAGGAACAAGTCAAGTTGATAAGGCCCTGGTGGCCGTCGGTCGCGTGCCCAACAGCGACGGTCTTGGCTTGGAAGAGCTTGGTGTGGAATTAGCTGCCGGCGCCGTGGTGGTCGATGAAGGTATGCGTACCTCCGTCGAAAACGTGTTTGCCATTGGTGATCTGACTGGAGGGCCGCAATTGGCCCATGTCGCTGCGTATCAGGCCGGGGTGGCAGTAGCCAATGCTTTGGGCGGCAACGAACAGGTTGATTATAATGTGGTTCCCAGCACCGTCTTTACCCTGCCTGAATTGTCCCAGGTCGGTTTGACCGAAGAGGCCTGCAGGGCGCGGCAATTAGCCGTGGATATCGGTCGGTTTTCCTATCGTTCCAGCGGCAAGGCCTTAGCTGATGGTCACGCCGAAGGTTTCGTCAAGTTGCTGGCCGACAAAAGTGACGGTCGCCTGCTTGGCGCCACGGTAGTGGGCGAGCAGGCCTCCAATCTGGTGGCTGAAATAGCCCTGGCTCTGGGTCATGGATTGACTGCTGCCGATGTCGGCCGGCTGATCCATGCCCATCCGACTTTGGCTGAGATGGTTAAAGAGGCGGCCGAAGATGTCAACCATTTAGCGATTCATCGGCCGCCTGCCAGGCGTGAATAAGTGGATGTAATTCTGCATGGATAAGGACTCGCCATGAGAGCCATGCGGTTGTTCTATTTTATCTTTATAAGAGGAGAAGGAAGTCATGGCCCTGGTAGTACAGAAATATGGCGGCACCTCGGTGGGAACCATCGACAGAATCCAGAATGTAGCTCGTCGGGTCGCCAAAACCCATGCCGAAGGCAATCAGGTTATAGTGGTTCTGTCGGCAATGTCCGGGGAAACCAATAAACTGGTCGGGCTGGCCAAGGAGATCTGCGAACAACCCGATGACCGTGAATACGATGTGCTGGTATCCACTGGTGAGCAGGTAACCATTTCCCTGTTGTCCATGTGTCTGCAGTCCATGGGCTACAAGGCCAAAAGCTATCTCGGCCACCAGGTGCCGATCGTCACCAACAGCGCCTTTTCCCGGGCTCGCATTGAACATATCGGCGATGAGAAGATTCGTGCCGACTTGGATAGCGGGCACATTGTCGTGGTTGCCGGATTCCAGGGGGCCGATTGCAACGGCAACTTGACCACTCTCGGCCGGGGCGGATCCGATACCTCGGCCGTGGCGGTCGCCGCTGCTTTAAAAGCCGATGTCTGTGAAATTTTTACGGATGTTGATGGCGTTTATACTACCGATCCGCGGATCGTGCCGGAGGCCTCCAAGATTGCTAAAATATCCTACGACGAAATGCTGGAGATGGCCTCCCTGGGGGCCAAAGTGTTGCAGACTCGTTCCGTGGAGTTCGCCAAAAAATATGGCGTGGTGGTGCATGTGCGTTCCAGTTTCAATGACAACCAGGGAACCCTGGTGATGAAGGAGGATAGTGATATGGAGACCGTTCTGGTTTCAGGAGTGACCTATAACAAGGATGAAGCTAAAATCTCCGTGATGCGGGTTCCCGATGAGCCCGGTATCGCCTCTCGGTTGTTTCTGCCCCTCACCGAGGAGAACATTACGGTCGATATGATTATTCAGAACGTGTCTCACGAAGGTTACACGGATCTGACCTTTACTGTGCCCCATGGCGACTTTAAAAAAGCTCTGAAGACCGTGGAACAGACCAGTAAGGCGATTGGTGCCGCCGGGGTGCTGAGCGATGAAAATATCGCCAAAATATCTATTGTCGGTGTCGGCATGCGTTCCCATTCGGGAGTGGCGAGCAAAATGTTTCAGGTGCTCAGTCAGGAAGGAATCAATATCCAAATGATTTCTACCAGTGAGATCAAGGTGTCCTGTATCATCGACGCCAAGTACACCGAGCTGGCTGTGCGTGTTCTGCACGAAGCCTTCGGCCTGGGTGACCAAGGGGCCGAGTCTGAATAATACTGTCGACACTGTTGGCAGCAGATGAAGGATAGAGACCATGAGTTTGATCCATCTGTACGATACGACCTTGCGGGACGGAACCCAGGCGGAAGAAATTTCTTTTCTGGTGGCGGACAAGATCCGGATTGCTCAGAAACTTGACGAGTTAGGTGTTCATTATATCGAGGGTGGTTGGCCGGGATCCAATCCCAAGGACATCGCTTTTTTTAAGGAGGTCAAAAAGGTCTCCCTGAAACAGGCCAAGATTGCTGCTTTCGGTTCAACCCGGCGGGCCAAGACCACACCGGAAAAGGACAACAACCTGCGGACCCTGATCGAGGCCGAGCCGGATGCGGTGACTATCTTCGGCAAGACCTGGGATTTTCACGTCCGAGAGGCGCTGCGCATCAGTGGCGAAGCCAATCTGGAGTTGATCTACGATTCCCTGGCTTATCTCAAGCAGCATGTTGCCGAGGTTTTCTACGACGCCGAGCATTTTTTCGACGGGTACAAGGCCAATCCCGAGTACGCTATCGACACCCTCAAGGCGGCCCAGCAGGCTCAGGCCGACTGTATCGTGCTGTGCGATACCAATGGCGGTACCTTGCCCCATGAATTGCCCGCTATTCTGACCGAGGTGAAAAAGCATATCCAGACGCCTCTTGGCATTCATACGCACAACGATAGCGAGTGTGCGGTGGCCAATTCATTGATGGCGGTAGAACATGGTATCGTCCATGTGCAGGGTACTCTGAACGGATTTGGCGAACGTTGCGGCAATGCCAACCTCTGCTCCATTATCGCCTCCCTGCAGTTGAAGATGGGGCACCAATGCCTGACCGAGAAACAATTGCAGCGGCTGCGGGAAGTATCCCGCTATGTTTATGAACTGGCCAATCTGGTGCCCAATCCGCACCAGGCTTATGTCGGGAACTCCGCTTTCGCCCACAAGGGCGGTGTCCATGTCTCGGCCATTCAGCGTCATCCGGAAACCTATGAACATATCCGCCCCGAACAGGTCGGCAATGTTACCCGGGTGCTGGTCTCCGACCTGTCCGGGCGCTCTAACGTGCTGGCCAAGGCCGAGCAGTTCAATATCAATCTCGACAGCAAAGACCCGGTAACCATGGAGATCCTGGAAAAGATCAAGGATCTGGAGAACAAAGGTTATCAGTTCGAGGGTGCCGAAGCCTCCTTCGAATTGCTCATGCGCCGCGCCCTCGGTTCGGTAAAGCAATTCTTTTCCATCATCGGTTTCCGGGTTATCGATTCCAAGCGCCACGGCGAGGAAAAACCCTTTTCCGAAGCCACGGTACAGGTCAAGGTCGGAGGCCGCATAGAACATACCGCAGCCGAGGGCAGCGGACCGATCAACGCCCTGGATAACGCTTTGCGCAAAGCTCTTGAGAGTTTTTACCCGCAGGTTAAAGACATGCGTCTCTTTGATTACAAGGTGCGGGTGTTGCCTACCGGCAAAGGTACCGCGTCCATTACCCGGGTATTGCTCGAGTCGGGAGATAAAAATATGCGTTGGGGAACGGTAGGGGTTAGCGACAATATTATCGACGCCTCTTACCAGGCCCTGGTCGATGCCCTGCAATACAAACTGTTAAAGGATGCGGAAGACGAATGAACAACAAGGCAGGGCTGCTGTTGACGGTAGCCTTGATGCTGTTGACTGCTGGTATTCGATACGGCCGGGTGGATTCCCTCATGGAGGAGAATCCCCCGGCCGTTTCTGTTGGTGACAGCGAAGGGATATGGATCGAGCTGGGAGAGGGATTTCCCGATCAAGGGGTTCATCAATTTATTGACGGATTTACTCCGCGCAGCGTCATTCAAGTGACGCTTGGTGAGCGAAACTCTGATCGATGCGAAAAAGCATCAATTGATAAGCCTCTTACTTCTGGAGAAACTCTTTGTATTCGTCTGGAAGGCGCTGAAATTATTGAGGTAAAAAGAACATGGATGCCGGCTTCTCGACGGATTGTATTAGGCATCCCATTACAACCGCAGACCATGACTACCGCCGATTGGATGGCTCTCCCCGGAATCGGGCCAAAGTTAGCGGCTGCTATTGAGTTGGACCGCCAAAAAAATGGCGATTTTACCTCTTTTGCCCAGCTAGAACGGGTCCCGGGGATCGGCCCAGGCCGTTTGGCTGCGTGGGAACGTTTTTTTTAAAAATAATCAATTCTTGTAACTCAGCAAAAAATAGTAGGAAAATTGTTGTCAATGCTTGCATCCGCCGGCGAACCCCCTGACTGAGTTCTTAACTGGCATACCTTGTGTAATTAATAATAGACATGTGGATGAACATCAACCGTTACTATCTACCATAATTCACAAAGGGGGAAACCAGATGAGATGCCCAAAATGCAAAGGCAGAATGTACGCAGAAAAATTTTATGACTTTGTTAGGGTCTTCGATGCATGGAAGTGCTACTCATGTGGAGAAATGATCGATCATACCATCCTGGCTAATCGTGCCCGTCGCCAGGACGTTTTTGTTGGTTGATTCCACTCCCCACCCAGTTTACAGCTAAATGATTAAATGACAAGGACCGTGGCGAAGAACCATGGTCCTTTTTCTTTTTTAAAGATTATGTGATTTTCAAACTAATCCCTAAATCTTTTCGTCAGTTCCCCATAGGCATCGATACGTCGGTCCCTTAAGAAGGGCCAGATACGCCGCACTTGTTCACTGCGTTGCCGATCGATTTCGACCACCAACACCTCTTCTTGTTTGTCTCCGGCCTTAGCCAAAAGCTCCCCTTGACAGCCGGCAACGAAACTATTGCCCCAGAACATTGCACCCGGCGCATCTTTTTCAGGATTCGGTTCCAGACCGACCCGGTTGACGCTGACCACCGGAAGGCCGTTAGCAATGGCATGGCCCCTTTGAATAGTCTGCCAGGCGTCGAGCTGCCGGGCCTGTTCTTCTTTTGAATCGGCGGGATCCCAGCCGATGGCAGTGGGGTAGATGAGGATTTCGGCGCCGGCCAGGGCCATCAGGCGGGCCGCCTCGGGATACCATTGATCCCAGCAAACCAGCACTCCCAGCTTGCCGACGGAGGTGGTGATAGGCTGAAAGCCAAGGTCACCGGGGGTGAAATAGAACTTTTCATAATAACCGGGATCGTCGGGGATGTGCATCTTGCGGTAGCGGCCGGCGATGCTGCCGTCTTTTTCCAGGACCACGGCGGTGTTGTGGTAGAGCCCGGCGGCACGCTTTTCAAATAGGGAGGCGACCAGCACGACGCCAAGTTCCTTGGCGATGTGGCCAAATTGTTCGGTGGAAGGGCCGGGGATGGCTTCGGCCAGATCGAACCGGTCACAATCCTCGGTTTGGCAAAAATAGAGACTGGTATGCAGCTCTTGTAGCACGACCAATGTGGCGCCCTGGGAGGCGGCCTGACGAATGCCGGCGATGCTGCGGTCGATGTTTTCCTGGCGGTTGTCGCAGCAGCTCTGTTGGACCAGGCCGACGTTTAAGGATGGTTGACGGGTCATGACAATACTCCTTGAGGCAGTTGCATGGTCAGGCAATGCAGGGAACCATGTTGCAGAATCACTGCTGAGCAATCGATGCCGATAATCTCCCGACCGGGGAAAGCAGATCTTACGGTGGCCAGGGCCTTATCATCCTGTGGATCGCAGTAGGTGGGCACCAGCACTGCACCGTTGATGATCAGAAAATTGGCATAAGTCGCTGGCAACCGCTGACCGTCATCGTCGAAGCGGGCAGCGGGCCAGGGCAGGGGCAGCAGGCGATAGGGCTGTCCGGCTTTGGTGCGAAAGGCCGTCAGTTCTTCGGCCATGCGGGAAAGAGCCGGGTAATGTTCGTCCTCGGGGTCATCGCAGGCGACATAAAGGATCGTATCGTTGGGGGCAAAACGGGCCAGGGTGTCGATATGGGCGTCGGTGTCGTCACCGAGCAAATGGCCCTGATACAGCCAAAGAATGCGCCGGCAACCGAGAGTCTCCTGTAGCTCCTTTTCGATTTGCCCTTTGCTGTAATCCGGATTGCGGTTGGGATTGAGCAGGCACTGGCTGGTGGTCAGCAGGGTGCCGCAACCGTCGCTTTCGATACTGCCCCCTTCCAAAACCAGGGGCCTGTAATCGACGGGGGCCGCAAAAAGGTTCCGGTGTTGCAGATGACCTGTAATAGCGTTGTCCTGCTCCGCAAGGAATTTATTGCCCCAGCCATTGAATACAAAATCTTGCAGGCGGGGTGCGCTATGGGCCAGTACGGTAATCGGTCCGAAGTCGCGGCACCAGGTGTCGTCAAAGGAGGCCTGGACCAGGGTGATGGCAGCCATTGTTGAGCCGAAGGCTTCTAGCTTATCGCGAAGGGAGTCGGGGTCGGTCGTGACAATCAACACCTGTTCATAACGGCTTATAGTGGTGGCCAGTTGTAAAAAGACCGGTTCTATCTGCGGCAGTACAGCCGCCCAGTCGGTATTTTCGTGAGGCCAGGCCAGCAGGACCCCATCCTGGGGTTCCCATTCGGCGGGTAGTCTGACAGTCATTTTACTCTTCTCTCTATGGGGCTGATACCAATCTCAAGTCATTGTCAAGACGGCTCATCCTAAAGAATCCAATCTTAATTTGCAACAGATCCATGCAGGACCAGACCTCTATAGAAGGCCAAGCTGAAGCAATAGATATCGGACCATGGCGTAGAGAGCGACACCGCTCGCCAAGGCCATAATGGTGGTGCGTTGCCGAGCCGAAAGGTTTAAAGGCTGCCAACCGGAGCGCCAGGGGAATTCTCCGGTAAAGCGGCGCCGAACCTCCAGTGTGGTAAGGAGAAAGGTCAGCCAGACGGCAGCAAAAAGGTAACCGGCCACGATGTCGCTAAACCAGTGCAGCCCCAGGTAGCAGCGACTGAGTCCAACCACCAGGGTGATGAAACTCAACAGAATGATCATCATCAGGCGTGATTGCCAGTAGCGGAGAGCCCCGAACAGGTAGTAGGCCAACAAACCGACAAACAGAAGAGCTGAGAATGCATGCCCGCTGGGGAAACTGGCGCTGGTCGACTGGAGTTGCTCAAAAAAGGGTAATGGCCGTAAACGATGAAAGAATACTTTCCCCAGAAACACCAACAGTTGCCCTCCGCCTATGCCGACCAGCAGGATCGCTGCGGAGAAATCCCGATTATTGAGAACCAGCCAGAGCAGTAACAGGCCGCAAAAAATTAGCAGGGCCGGGAGGTTTGCCAGAGAGGAAACCAGCAGCATCAGGCGATCGGCCAGGGGGTGATGCAGTTGCTCAAAGACCATATAGAGTTTCTGATCGATGCGAGCAACCAGAGCAAAGGAGTTCAGCAGCCCGAAAAATAATCCGGCAAACAGGGTGCTGAAGGCAAAACCACAGGTCAAATAGAGTCCCGAACCCTTTTTCATGCTGAAACGGTCGGCGGCAAAGGACCATAGGCGCGGGAACCGTTTCGCTAGAGCGGTGACTCCCGGCCGAGACAGACAAGACCGCCAGGCAGCGCTCAGGCGCACCCACAAGGATTGGGAGCGTTTGACTATTCGGGGGAAGAACTTTTTCCAGAACAGACTGTTGAGGATAAATAACACCACCAGAGTGGCCAGCAGCAGGCTGAATTGACCGGTCAGCTGCGTTACTTTTTGCCAACTGGCCGCGCCGAGATAACCCAGGCCCGGATAGATGATGCCCCAGAGGATACAGCTTAGCAGCGTGTTGCGGGAAAAGGCTCCAGGGCGCATGGCTGAGCAGCCTGCGACAAAGGGAACACTGCCTCGCAGGGGGCCGGCGAAACGGCCTAAAAAAAGGCTTTTGCCACCGTGCCTGGCAAAAAAGAGTTCTGCTTTTCTGATCAGACCGAGACGTTTTCTAAAGAGATTACTTTGTAGTAGCCGGGTTCCGAAACGGCTTCCTAGAACATAGCTGCACATGTCGCCAACTAAAGCCCCGGTCAGGGCAGATATTGCGATCGCAGTCATATCTCCCTTGCCGTGAGCCGCCAAAAAACCGACCAATAGAACAAGCGTGCTTCCCGGTACCAAAAGACCTATCAAAACTATCGATTCGAGCAGTGCAACGGTGCCAATAAGAAGATAGTAGAGGCCTCCTCCTGGTAGTAACGTGACAATATTTTCCAAAAACGACTGCATAAAAAGTTCCGCATCCACCATTAAAGGGAGATACCTCCGGTTCCAGAAAAACTGTTCAAGCCGTCCTTTAAAGAGCTTGGAAAGGGAGGATGTTCGTACTCGTTATTCAACTTGGTCGGCTTGCCAACAAGGACCAGATTGTTACTATTATATTAGAAAAATGTCTGACTGCCCAACGGAATCGTCTGTGTTATTGAAACGGGCATTAAGGAACCACAAAACCGCAGAGAAGGGGGCATATCGTGAAACAATATCGGCTCAGTCCCGAAGAACTGACCTGGCGTTGCGATCCGGCTCAATTCGAATTTGAAACAACCGAGAAGCTTTCTTGCCTCGAAGAAACAATTGGACAGAACAGAGCCCTTGCTGCCATCGAATTCGGTCTGGGTATTGAAGCTGACGGTTTCAATATATTTATTCTGGGAGAAGCGGGAACCGGGCGTTCATCGACCATCAAAAAGCTTCTTGAAAAGCGTTCCCTGAAGGAACCTGTGCCGGATGACTGGTGCTATGTTCATGACTTCGGCGATGGATCCAATCCTACTTATATCCGTTTGCCTGCCGGTGAAGGCAAAGAGTTTCATAAGGATGTCGATGCGTTGGTAATGCAGTTGGTTGCCGCCATTCCCAAGCTTTTTGAAAGTAAAGAGTACGAGCAATCCAAAAACCAGATTGCCAGTGAATCACAGGAAAAGAACAAAAAGCTGGTGCAGGAACTTGAAGAACAGGTCAATAAAGAGGGGTTTCTTCTGCAGCGCACCGTAGGCGGATTGGTTCTGGTACCGACCAAGGATGATGAGCCCCTTTCCCAGAAAGACTTTGCCGATCTTGAGGAAGCTGACCGTCAGGCCATTGAGGAAAAGGGCGCAGTGTTGCAGGAGCAGCTCAATGAAGTATTGCGGAAAGTTGTTGAGCTGGAAAAAGAGACCCGTGCCACCACCCTCAAAATGGAAAAGGATTTACTCAGCAGAACCCTGTGCCATATTTACGAAGATCTGGCTGAAAAATATCAGAAATATCCGAAGGTTCTGGCACATTTTGAGAACTGCATGAAAGATATAATCGACCGTGTTGACGAATTTCGCCCGTCGCAGGGCACGCAGGTGCTGCCGGGGGGTAAAATGGGCCGCCAAGAGCCTTCCTTTGATCGGTATCGCATCAATCTGTTTGTGGACAATAGCGAGGCCAAGGGGGCACCGGTCGTTTACGAAGCGAACCCGACCTATTTTAACCTCTTTGGACGTATTGAGCACATTATCACCTCCGGCACGGCGACCACCAACTTCACCATGGTCAAGTCCGGAGCGCTGCATCGCGCCAACGGCGGCTACCTTATCCTTGATTGCCGCGAGATGCTGATGAACCTCTTCTCCTACGAGGCCTTAAAGCGCAGCCTGAGAAATGGTGAAATTAAAATTGAAGATATGGCTGAACAGTATCGGCTGATCGCTACCGTTTCTCTCAAGCCGGAGCCGGTTCCTCTGAGTTGCAAGGTGGTTTTGATTGGCGTCCCCTGGCTTTACTATCTGCTTTATCAGCTCGATCCGGATTTCCGCAAATATTTTAAGGTCAAGGCCGACTTCGACCGCATGATGGAGAACACTTGGGAGAATGTTCAGCAGTACGCCTTGTTTGTGGCGACCAAATGCCAGGAAGAAGAATTGCTGCCCTTTGCACCGGGCGGCGTGGCGCGTGTCGTAGAGCATGCAGCACGGCTTATCGATGATAAAAATCGCTTGTCTTCGCGATTCATCGATGTGGCCGATCTGATTCGTGAGGCCGCTTTCTTTGCAAAACGTCATAATATAGAAAAGGTCGAGCGGGAGCATGTTGAACTGGCTATCGAGTCGAAGATTTATCGTTCGAACCGGGTCGAAGAGCGGGTCCAGGAGATGATTGATGACGGTACCCTGTTGATCGATACCGAGGGCGAGGTGACCGGTCAGCTCAATGGCCTATCGGTTTATATGCTCGGCGATTACGCCTTTGGCCGGCCGGCGCGGATAACAGTGCGTACCTTTATGGGGAAGGGCGGAGTGATTAACATTGAGCGTGAAGCCAAGTTGTCCGGTCCTATTTATGACAAAGGGATGCTGATTATATCCGGATTTATCGGTGATCGTTTCGCTCAGGACAAACCCTTGGCTCTGGCCGCCTCCATTTGTATGGAACAGTCTTACGGCGGTATCGAGGGAGATAGTGCTTCTTCAGCAGAAATCTATGGGTTGCTTTCTTCTCTGTCCGGATTGCCCCTTAACCAGTCGATTGCCGTAACCGGTTCGGTCAATCAGAGGGGCCAGGTACAGTCCATCGGCGGTGTAAACGAAAAAGTCGAGGGGTTCTACATTGTCTGCAAAGCCAAGGGCCTCAATGGTAAACAGGGGGTCATCATTCCATCGTCCAACGTTAAGAACCTGATGCTCAAGCAGGAAGTGGTCGATGCAGTAGCCGCAGGGCAGTTTCATGTATGGGCCGTGTCGGATATCGACCAAGGCATCGAACTCCTTACCGGAGTGCCTGCGGGAGAAGTCCAGGATGACGGGAGCTGGCCCGAGGGAACTGTGAATTATCTGGTCGATAAACGCTTGCGGGAGATGGCTGAGGCAATTTTCAAGTTTGGCCGTGAGGAAAATAAAGATTCTGATGTCTGAGCAAAAGTCGGGTCAATGACAGTTAAAGGTCGCTTCGGAATGAAGCGGCCTTTTTTTTTGAGCGGCCATTCTCGCTCAACTGGAAAGATGATTACTTTTCAGGCGACTGATTGCCTAAGAGCTGGTGTGTTGTGCTCCAATTTTAGGCATCAATTACTCATTAATTTTTTAAGTAGTTGAAATTAAATGAAAAAATAAATTGGCATGTGCGATGCAATATTTCTTTGACAAGATTCAAAATATTGGTCTGCCTCCGGTTGCAGTTTCTCTGAACCATACAGAGCGCTTGACCGAGGGAGTCAAGCGGAGAGTTCAACTGAACGGTGACTGCCGGAGGCCATAACCCATGAAAGGTAGCAGAATGAAAAAAGTCGAATGCATTATCAAGCCGTTCAAGCTTGACGAAGTCAAGGAAGTCTTGTCGGACCTTGGCATCAACGGGATGACGGTCAGCGAGGTTCGGGGTTTCGGCAGACAAAAAGGTCATGCTGAACTGTATCGCGGTGCCGAGTATCAGATCGATTTCATTCCCAAGATCAAGATCGAGTTGGTGATTCCAGCTGCCCGTGTTGCCGAAGTGGTCGATGCGATTCGTCAAGAGGCAGCCACCGGCACTATCGGTGATGGCAAGATTTTTGTCTACGAGGTCGAGCAGGCGGTGCGTATCCGGACCGGCGAGACTGGCCCTGAAGCTCTCTAATTGATTCCTGGAACGAAACGAGGAGGAAGAAACGTGAAACGATTCGGTATGTTGGTCATAGCCGGTTTACTGCTGGCGATCCCCGCTCTCGGTTTTGCCGAAGAGGCAGCCATCACTGCTGCTGATGTGCAGAACAACCTCAACTTTGTCTGGACTCTGGTCGCGGCATTCATGGTTTTTATCATGCAGGCCGGTTTCGCCATGGTCGAGTCCGGTTTCACCCGGGCCAAAAACGCCTGTAACATCTTGATGAAAAACATGATGGACTTCTCCGTTGGCGCCATCGCCTTCTGGGCCATCGGTTTCGGTTTGATGTTCGGTACCACCAACGGATTCTTCGGCACCACTGATTTCTTCTTCAGCGGCGCCACCGGCGACGGCGAAGCCTGGAACTATGCGTTCTGGATGTTCCAGACTGTTTTTGCCGCTACTGCCGCAACCATTATCTCCGGTGCAGTAGCTGAGCGCACCAAATTCAGTGCTTACATGGTCTATTCGATTTTTGTGTCGGCCCTGATCTACCCCATTTTCGGCGGCTGGGCCTGGGGCAGCCTGTTTAACGGCAGCGGCTGGTTGGAAGGTCTCGGCTTCATCGATTTCGCCGGTTCCACCGTGGTTCACTCTATCGGCGGTTGGTTGGCTCTGGCCGGTGCTATTGTCGTCGGTCCTCGTCTGGGCAAGTACGACAAAAAAGGCAAGGTCAAGCCGATTCCCGGTCACAGCATTCCCCTTGCAGGTCTGGGTGTCTTCCTGCTGTGGTTCGGCTGGTACGGCTTCAACCCCGGGTCTACCACTACCGGCGACACTTCTATCGCTCTGATCGCTGTAACCACCACCCTGGCCGCTGCGGCCGGTGCCATTACCGCTATGCTCGCCACCTGGATCAAGTACGGCAAGAGCGATATCGGTATGACCCTTAACGGTGCTTTGGCCGGTCTGGTCGGTATTACCGCCGGTTGCGCCAATGTCAGCCCTGTCTCTGCGGTTATCATCGGCGGTATCGCTGGTGTGCTGGTTCTCTTCTCGGTTCTGTTCTTTGACAAAATCAAGGTTGATGATCCGGTCGGTGCCGTCTCCGTTCACGGCGTCTGCGGCGCTTGGGGTACCCTGGCTGCCGGTCTCTTCGATACCGCTGGCTTCTCCATGAAGGTAGTCGGTGTTCAGCTGATCGGCATCGGTGCCTGCTTTGCCTGGGCCTTTATTACCGGTCTGATTCTGTTCAAACTGATCGACATGATTATGGGTATGCGCGTCACCAAGGAAGAGGAAATGGCCGGTCTCGACTTCTGCGAGCACGGTGCTAATGCCTACGCCGATTTCCAGACCATTCGCATGGGTACGGTTTTCACTCCTGGTGAAGGTTCTGAAAAATAATCAACTATTAAATCATGCGGCCCGTCCGGGGATGGTCTCCTTAAGGGCCGCATATATTGCAATCCGGAGGTAATACAAGATGAAGAAGTGGAGTATTTTGTTGGCAGCCCTGATCGTTCTCGGGGCAGGAATGGTCACCACCAGTTTTGCAGCAATCACCGTGGAAGGCGATGTTTATGCCGGTGTGTTCGACAAGTATTTGTGGCGTGGTTTTGACCTCAGCGATGGTCGTCCCGTTGTCCAGGCTGGTGCTGATCTGTCATCCGGAAAATTTACCCTGAGCTACTGGACTAACTGGCAGCTGAAAAGCTCCAATGACATTACTTCGGGCGAGGCCAACGAAACCGATATCATTCTCGACTATTCAACCGATCTCGGCGAAATGCTGTCCGTCTCTGTCGGTAATATCTGGTACGCGCTTGATGGTGCTGAGGATACTAATGAGTTGTATCTGTCCGCTACTGTCAACACCCTGCTTTCGCCGACCATCGCCATTTACTATGACTGGGATGCCTGTGAGGAAGAGGGCCTGTACTTTACCGCCGATATTAGCCATTCCTTCGATCTGTCGGAGGACCTGTCCCTTGGGCTCGGTGCACTCGTGTCTTACAACAACCACAGTGATTATGCTGTTGGTGACTTTGGCGGTTTCCACAACTATGAACTCAGCATCGGTCTCGACTATGCTCTTACCGATCAGATCTCTGTGAGCCCTTCTTTTGTCTACTCCGAGGGCCTCAGCAGTGCTGCAAGAGAAGCAATCGATAGCGAGATGCTGGGCGGGGTAAACGTTACGTTTACTTTCTAATCTAAGTCAGTAAGCCAAATCGTTAAGTTGATCGACAAAACCGCCGCCATCCACTAGAATCGGATGGCGGCGGTTTTCTTTTATTAATTTTAGATTGCCGTTCAGCGAAATCGATCTGCTTCTCTTTATCTTTCCTTTTATGCTCGGAGTTAACCATGTTGGATTTTTCTCGCGGTTTTTATTCCTTGCTTCGCGGCGGTCGTCTTTTCATGCGTTATCCGCGCCTGTTGAAGTTGGTGCTGATTCCGCTGCTGATCAACGTGGTCGTTTTTTCTCTGGCGATCTATTTCGGGATGCAGTTCTTTCACAATTTTGTACAAAGTCTGCTTCCTCAAGGGGATGCCTGGTATTGGTTGGTGGTTTATTATGGCCTTTGGGTGTTGGTTGGGCTTGTGACTTTGGTTCTGGTATTTTTTTGTTTTGCCGTGGTCGGAAATCTGATTGCCTCGCCTTTCAACGAATTGCTATCGGAACGAATCGAAAGTTACCTGCTGCCCGAGGTAGAAGCCGCACCCTTTTCTTTGAAGTTTTTTTGCCGAGATATGCTTCGGGTTTGGCTGGTCGAATTGAAAAAAATGAGTTTTTTTGTAGCGGCGATGCTTTTACTGTTGTTGCTCAATCTATTGCCCGTGGTCGGTAATTTGCTCTACGGGGGTTGTCTATTCTGCTAACCCTGTTTTTTCTTGCCTGGGAGTATTTTGCCTTTGTGCATGAACGAAAAAATCGGGACTTTAGATATCAGCGTCAATTTTTGATGCAGCGCAAGCCGTTGGTCTTCGGATTTGCCACGGGGGTGTTATTGATGCTGGCTGTCCCTTTCGTGCAACTGATTTGCATCCCGGTCGCGGTAGCCGGTGCCACCTTGTTATGGTGTGAGGAGCAAACCGGTTATCCTCTCATCTCCTGATAAGGTTTTGTCAGGTCGTGACCTTATTAGCGAAACTCTTGTGTTATAATGCTCCTATGGCGATACCATTTTGTCAGTACGTTATCGGTCCGCTGAGACCGGTTTGGGCGGGGTGCCTTTTCCGGGGCGGGCTTCAGCAGTCATGAGGAGGTTTGTATGACCAAGCTGAACAATCGGGAACTGGAACGTACCAGTCTGGAAACGGAACTGAAAAGGGGATTGCAAAGGGTTGACGAAGATCTGAATATTATGGAACGCCACGCCGAGGATTTGGCGATGGTGGAATCTGGCATTCAGTTGTCCATGCGGAAATGGGATCGTGAATTTAAGGATGCCCGTTTGCACAGTGTGCCGCGGGGGATGAAACATCAGCGTTAGGTAATTTAGAAAACCAGACAAACAAAAAGCCCCACAAGATGAGGGGCTTTTTGTTTGTCTAAGAAGTAGAAAATGAAATTATACGATGCGCCTGCTAGGATTCCTGATCTTCGACAGGCTCTTCTTCCGGCGGTTCTTCAGCCTTCAGTTTTTCTATTTCCTGTTCCAATGCTGCGGCTTCTGCCTTGAGATTATCCAAGGTGTTAAATAGCTCTTGTACTTCGTTTTTGGCTAGAATATCGGGGGCACCGCTTTCTCGGATGTCATCGATCAGTTTGCCCAAATCGCCATGGCAGGTAGAGACCTTTTTGTGCAACGAAGCAAGATCGATTTTTTTCTGCACAATGCGCTTATATTTGTTGGCCTGAAACCCGGCGGCGTGCAGAGTCTTTCGGGTGGAGTCCCATAGTTTTTCACTGGTTGTTTTTATTTTTTCGTTGGTGGTTTCTTGTTCTTCCATAGTATCCTCCAGAAAGATTAATTATAAAAACCTGCTAAAATACTAGCACAACTGTGGTTCTCGTCAAGACTCATCTATTGGTTTTTACATGGGAAAGTGAGTTCGGGAAAAGGCACAATCATATTCACATGTCAGCATGCGGCTGGGGAGGGAAAGGTAAATGCTCGAAGCAGGAAAAACAAAATTTCAAATCGATTTACGCCGTTATCTTCGCGAAGATGGTGTCGACCATAAATTAATACATCTTATTTGCGAGATTGCTGAAGCATCAAAGTATATCGTCAATTCGATTCGCACAGGCGACTTGGGGGTGGCTGGCACCTCTAATCTTTATGGTGAAGAGCAGTTGGCCCTCGATGTTCTCTCCGACCGTATCATGCGCAAACGTCTGGCTAAAAGCGGCGTGGTCAGTAACGTTGCATCGGAAGAAACCCGGGATATAATCGCCGTGTCCCCCCATTGTGCTGGGAATTATTCGGTAGCTTTTGATCCCCTGGACGGTTCTTCCTTGGTCGATGTCAATCTGGCTGTGGGGACCATTGTTTCCATCTATGCCGGCAGTGACCTGATGCAGCCCGGTCAGCGACAGGTCGCGGCTCTCTACATTCTTTACGGACCAAGAACGACACTGGTCTATACCACCGGTAACGGTGTCCATGAATTCGGTATGAACCAGCTTATGGAATACACACTGCTGCGGCGAAATATCCGTTTGGCACCCAAGGCTGCTATTTATTCCCCTGGTGGTTTGCGTAATCGTTATTCTCCCGGCGTTGAAAACTTTGTCTCCTATCTAGAGGAGAACGGAGCAAAGCTGCGCTACAGCGGGGGGCTGGTTCCGGATGTCAACCAGGTGCTGATGAAGGGGAACGGAATGTTTTTTTATCCCCATTTACAAGGTGCACCAAAGGGCAAGTTACGGCTTCTGTACGAATTGAATCCGATGGCCTTTTTGCTGGAGCAGGCAGGGGGGGCCGCCTCTAACGGGCGACAACGGATACTTGAATTGCAGCCTCAGGCCATTGACGATTGTCAGCCGTTTTTCTGTGGTTGTTGTGAGGATGTGGCCAAGGCCGAAGAACTGATTGCCAACCTGGGATAAGTGCGGCGGTATTTTCAGGTATTGATATGATAGAAAGCCCCCGTCCAAAGGACGGGGGCTTTTTTAAGATCAGGCGATGAGGGATTTAACCTTTTCGTACCCGGTGTTGTAAGCCTTTTTGTTCAGTTCGGTAAAGGCCTCCGGTACCCGCGCGACAACAGCTTGTTCGCCCGCCTCCCGGGAAACGATGCTGGTTAATGCTACCATGGCGCCAAGAGCAACGACATTAGCCACGATCTCCCGTCCCACTTCGTTCTTGGCGGTGCTGATGATGGGGAATTTGATCGTCTTAAAATCGCCTTGCGGCTCTTTTTTGACAAAGTCCGAATCGATCAGCAGCATACCGCCCGGCTTAATGCCTGTGGCATATTTGTCGGCGGCTTCCTGCGTGAGGGCCAGGCAGGCGTCGACGCTGGTTGCCTTAGGGTAATCGATAGGCTCATTGGAGATGATAACCTCCGACTTGGAGGCTCCACCGCGGGCTTCCGGGCCGTAGCTCTGTGACTGTACGGCGTACTGACCTTCGACGATGGCGGCCGCCTCGGCCAGAATGATGCCGGCGGTAATCAGCCCCTGACCGCCTGCTCCAGAAAAACGCAATTCGTATCTGCTCGACATTAGTGCTATCTCCTCGTTCTTTGCGGCCGTCAGGCGCCCTGAGCGCTAGCGATAACCTGCTGGTATTGTTCGCAATATTCAGGACGTTCTTCCTGGTGCAGAATGCCCGTCAGAACCTTTCCTTCCAACTGCTCCGGGGTCATGTGAGCGGCTGCCTTGACCGGTACCGCTATCTCTTTGAGTTGTTTCATCATGTCGACCACCGACCGGAATTTGTTGCGCCGGCCATAGGCGGTTGGACAGTCGTCGAGTACTTCGATGACAGACATGCCCTTGTGACGAAGTCCGGCAGCGATCAGTTTGTCGATCTGGGTGGCATGAAAGGCGGTAGTGCGGGCGACAAAGGTCGCGCCTGCGCCGATGGCCAGTTTTGAGATATCGAAGACGGGATCGGGATTGCCGTAAGGGGTGGTCGATGCCTTGGCCCCGGTCGGGGTACAGGGTGAAAATTGGCCGCCGGTCATGCCATAGATGTAGTTATTGAACAATACATAGGTCATGTCGATGTTTCGCCGGCAGGCGTGGATGAAATGGTTGCCGCCAATGGCCACGCCATCACCATCACCGCCAACGACCAACACATCCATTTCCGGCTTGGCCAGCTTGATGCCGGTGGCAAAAGCGGCGGCTCGGCCGTGAGCGGTGTGCAGGGTGTTGAAATCAACATAGCCGGGCAAACGGCTCGCGCAACCGATTCCGGAGACGATAGCTGTGTTGTTTTTTTCCAGGCCGCAGGTATCCATAGCCCGCAACAGGCCTTTCATAACGATACCGTGACCGCAGCCGGGGCACCAGATGTGGGGCAGTTTACCGGGGCGCAAATACTGTTCGTAATCAAAAGCCATGATTAAAGGACCTCCTTGACCTTGGCGACGATTTGCGCCGGAGTAATCGGTTCGCCGTCGACCCGGCCAATGCCTTCAATAGGGCAAACCCGTCGGGTAACCCGTTCGATTTCAAGGATCAGTTGGCCGAGATTCATTTCCGGCACCACGACAGCCTTGGCTTGATTCGCCAACTCGGTCATTCGCGCCTCGGGAAAGGGCCAGAGGGTGATAGGGCGGAAAAGCCCGGCTTTGATACCCTCTTTGCGCAAGACATCGACGGCGTAGCGTGCCGAGCGACTGATGGTGCCATAGGCGACCACGATAACCTCTGCGTCATCGGTAAGGTACTCTTCGTTCTTTTCGATATCGGCACGATTGGCTTCAATCTTCCGGAGTTGACGGCGCTCTTCCGCGTCGACCAATTCTGGCTTGGCGGTGGGAAAGCCGTCGGCCGCCTTGTTGAGGCCGGTTACGTGGTAACGGTATTCGGAGCCGAAAGAGGCCAGAGGCGGGATATCTCCCTGACTATCATCAAAAGGCTTGTAGTCCTCAGGAGAGACGGTCACTGGCTCACGGTCGACAACTTCCAACTCTCCCGGTTCGGGAAATTCGATGCGTTCGCGCATGTGGCCGTTGATTTCGTCAAGCAACACCTGGACCGGCATGCGGTATTTTTCTGCCAGGTTGAATGCGCGCACCGTTTCACTGAAGATTTCCTGGCAGGATGCCGGGGCTATGGCGATGGCCGGATGGTCCCCATGGGTGCCCCATTTGGCCTGCATCACGTCCGATTGGCTGGGACCGGTCGGCATGCCGGTCGAAGGGCCGCCACGCATGACGTTTACAATGACGCAGGGAATCTCCGCAATGCAGGCATAGCCGATGAGTTCCTGCTTGAGAGAGACCCCGGGACCGGAAGTGGCGGTAAGCGCCTTGGCACCGGTAAGGGATGCGCCGAGGATCGAGGCCATGGCCGCAATCTCGTCTTCCATCTGAATAAATTTACCGCCGGTCTTCGGCAGTTCTTTCGACATCACCTCAGCTACCTCGGTCGAGGGAGTGATGGGATAGCCACCGAAAAAACTGCAGCCGGCATACAGGGCACCGAAGGCGCAGGCCTCATTTCCCTGTAACAGAGCAACTTTTTTAGCCACGTTGTCTGACCTCCTATAAAAAAAGTATCAAGCTTAGTGAACCTTGACAGCAAAGTCGGGGCAGCGTAATTCACACTGCATACATTTGGTACAGGCCTCAGGGCGTACCACCTTGGCGATAAAGCCTTCCATCTCAAAGACATCCGTCGGACAGAATTCGACGCAGATGCTACATCCCTTGCAATAGCTTTCTATAATTTCCACTTTCGGGCTGCTCATTCCCGTATTCTCCTTTGTCAAAATTGATCTCTGCTCGGACTCCCGCTATGGTCGGGGCCGGGCGCAAGCGCCAACGCGCATCTTAACACACTTTTTAAGTTAAGTGATAAAAAATGGTTTTACTTGTTTGTCCTTGCAGGAACTGAACTATAAAAAAAGCAGGACAATCACTGTGATTATCCTGCTAAAACGTGTGTTGTTATTGAATGTTTTAGAGACTGTCCACCAGTTTTTTTACCGCATCCACGGAATGGTCAAACATCCGTTGTTCTTCCTCGGTCAAATCAAATTCGACGATTTGCTCAATGCCACGGGCTCCAAGGATGCAGGGAACCCCGACATAGTAACCGTTGACACCGAATTCGCCGTTGAGCAGTGCGCAGACCGGCAACAGGCGTTTCTGATCGTTGAGCACTGCTTCGACCATGGCCACGGCGCTGGCCGCAGGCGAATAGAAGGCGCTGCCGGTTTTGAGCAATTCCACAACTTCGCCGCCGGCATTCTGGGTGCGGGTTACAAGATCGTTCATCACCTGCTGTGCTTTAGCCCGGTCGCCATCATACTTGCGGGTCAGCAAATCCATAGCGGGGATGCCGTTAACGTTGGCGAACCGGACGATAGGTACCATGGCATCGCCATGACCGCCCAAGACCATGGCGTTGATGTCGCGAACCGAAACTCCAAGCTCCCAGGCAATAAAGCTGGCAAACCGAGCCGAGTCGAGGACCCCCGCCATACCGATGACCCGCTGCGGGGGAAAGCCGGTTATTCTCTGACAGAGGGTAACCATGGCGTCGAGGGGATTGGAAAGTACAATGACAATGGCGTCCGGCGCATGTTCTTTGATTCCCGCAGCGACCGAGGTCATGATGCGGGAATTGACTTCAATGAGGTCTGCCCGTCTCATTCCCGGCTTGCGTGCTATGCCGGCGGTAACAACGACAATGTCGGCTCCGGCAATACAGGATATGTCATTGCCGCCACTGATACGTAGATCAAAATTGACGATAGGGGCGGCTTCAGCCAGGTCCAGGGTTTTGCCTTGGGGAAGCCCCTCGACAACATCGTAAAGGACCACGTGGCCCAAGATGCGCTGTGCCGCAAGCTGGGCGATAGTGGCCCCGATCTGGCCGCCGCCGACCAGGGCGATTGTAGGTTTAGCCATGGTTATCTCCTTACAAAAAAATCGCATGGCCCCTTTATGTGGGGCCGAAGGGCCGCAAACCGCCAGACATTGGCAGGGCGGATGCGAGGCCTGCAAAAGATCAGTTGCCTTCAATCATATTTTACCCGAGGCGAGGGACCCTCGGCCAAAGCCCGGCCGTCAAAGTCTAAAGGCGCTATAGGCTAGCTGTCAGGTTGTCATATTTCCGATAATGGCGGTAGCGAATTCTGAACACTTGAGTAACGTCGCTCCATCCATCAAACGTTCAAAATCATAGGTGACCTTTTTCTGGTCAATGGTTCTTTCCATAGCATTTATAATCAGATCGGCCGCTTCCTGCCAACCGAGATGCTCAAGCATCAACACGCCGGAGAGGATCACCGACCCGGGGTTGACTTTGTCCAGGTTGGCATACTTGGGAGCGGTGCCGTGGGTTGCTTCAAAAATCGCGTGGCCGGTATCGTAGTTGATGTTGGCACCGGGAGCGATGCCAATGCCGCCGACCTGGGCCGCCAGAGCATCGGAGAGATAATCGCCGTTGAGGTTCATGGTGGCGATTACATCGAATTCCTTTGCGCGCGTCATGACCTGTTGCAGGGCGATATCGGCAATGGCGTCCTTAATCAACAACTTGTTTCGCCACTGGCCGTTGCCATGGCTCGGCAGCAATGCAAGGGTCTGTTCCACTTCCCCGCAAATTTCGCTTTGCTGATCGGCGGTCATCATATCGTAACCGGGATCGATCAAACGGGCAATATCCGCATGGCCGAGGCTGGAATCCTGTTCATAGTTATCCAGAATCCATGTTTCCCGGGCGGTAACACAGTCGTTGCGAAATTCGCTGGTGGCTACTTCGTAGCCCCAGGTCTTAAATGCCCCCTCGGTGTATTTCATAATGTTGCCCTTATGCACCAGGGTCAGGGACTTGCGGCCTTGCTTCAGGGCATAACGAATGGCGGCACGGACCAGACGGGTGCTGCCTTCGCGAGAGATGGGCTTGATCCCGATGCCGCAGCTGTCCGGGAAGCGAAGTTTTTCGATGCCCATTTCCTGTTGCAGAAAACGGATTACCTTTTGGGCCGCATCGCTATCTGCCTGCCATTCAATACCGGCATAGATGTCTTCGGTGTTTTCCCGAAAAATGGCCATGTTCACATCTTGCGGTCTTTTTACCGGCGAAGGTACTCCCGAGAAGTAGCGCACCGGGCGCAGGCAAACATAAAGATCAAGAAGCTGCCGTAATGCGACATTTAACGAGCGGATACCACCGCCGATGGGAGTGGTCAGAGGCCCCTTGATACCGACCAGATATTCGCTAAAAGCGCTGACCGTCTCCTCAGGCAACCAGCCGAGGCCCATGTTGAAGGCCTTTTCACCGGCGTATACTTCCATCCAGCTGATCTTGCGTTGACTGCCATAGGCCGCTTCGACCGCAGCATCGAAGACCCGCACCGCCGCACGCCAGATATCCGGCCCGGTGCCGTCTCCCTCAATAAAGGGGATAATCGGCTGGTTCGGTACCTGAAGAGTACCGTCTTTAAGGACGATTTTGTCACCCGCGGGGACAATGGAATGAATCGTGGTCATAGTTACTCCTTCGTCTGGCGGTTCACAGAATGCCGAGTATTTAAATTATACAAGGAAACAGGAAGGGCCGACAGGTTGGCTGGCACTAGACAGGGGGTAGGCGCTTGGCCCGTTTCTGCCTGTGGACAGGTAAACTATACCAAAGTCTACAAAAGTGCTTGTGGTGGTTCAAGAAAAAAGAGCGGACCAGCCATTAGCGGAGCAGCTCACCAACGGGAAATATTTTTGACTCTCGGGCTTTTTGACGTGCTGCCTGACGATCCTGGTCGCTAACCTGGCGAGGGATGGCCAGTGTCTGTTTCGGGTAGATCTGACGCGGGTCTTTGATCTGATCGCGGTTGGCCTGATAAATCAGGGGCCAGAGCAGGGCGTCGGCATAGATGTCGCTACGGGCGGCAATAGTCCAGAGGGTTTCTCCACCCAATACGCGATAGGTTTTCGGCCGGACCAATGCACGTTTAATAATCGGAGAAGATGTTGTTTTTGTAATTCTTTTTTGTGCCGAAGTGGCGCTTTGTTGAGCCGCTGTTTGTTTTGCGGCCTCCTCCGCTTGACGTTGTGACTGAGCTTCTCGCTCTTGGGCTTTACGTTGTTCGCGTTTAACTTGCTCCTGGCGAGCCTTAATTAGCGCCTTGTGGGCGTGGGATTCAGCCAAGGGCAGGATTTGCCTTGCCAGTTTATATTTCTTGCGGCGAATTGCGGCTTCGCCGTCCTGTAGTGCATTGCTGGCGGATTGGTATTCAGCGGATGCCAGAATCCGGGCTTCCGCCGCCGCCGCCCTGGCCAGAGCGGTTCGGGCGGTCAGCAACTCTTGCCGGGGAGGGCTGGCGCACCCCCACAGCAAACCTGTAAGTAGCAAGATTGTGCAAAATACTCTTGCCATCAGTCGACTTTCTTGGACAAAAAAGTCCTTTGCCGGCCCCTTAGGGCCGGCTGAGGGACGGTTACTGCGAGCGGACCGCGCTGCGAATTGAGAGCTCCCGCAACTGTTTATTGTCGACCTGGCCCGGTGCTCCCGAAAGCAGGCAGGTCGCTTTCTGGGTTTTGGGAAAGGCAATGACGTCGCGAATAGAATCGGATCCGGTCAGGATCATAGCCAGCCGGTCGAGGCCGAAGGCGATGCCGCCATGGGGCGGAGCCCCGTATTCCAAAGCGTTGAGCAAAAAGCCGAATTTTTCTTCGGCTTCCTCAGCGTCGATGCCAAGCAAGGCAAACATCTTTTTCTGTACAGCCTGATCGTGGATACGAATACTGCCGCCACCGATCTCCGAGCCGTTCAACACCAGGTCATAGGCCTGGGCGCGGACGCTGCCGGGATCGCCATCGAGAAGCGCCATATCCTCTTCGACGGGGGCAGTGAAGGGATGGTGAACCGCCACGTGGCGGCGGGCTTCTCCGTCCCACTCAAGGAGCGGAAAGTCGGTAATCCAGGCGAACCGGTAGACATCTTTCTTTGCCAAACCGAGCTTGTGACCGAGGTGGCCGCGCAGGCGACCAAGAGTTTCATTGGTGATGCGATATGAATCGGCTACGAACAGCAGCAGGTCACCGGCTTCAGCTTGCAGGGCCTGGTCAATAGAGGCGATTTCTTTATCGGTGAAGAACTTGGCAATAGGCGACTGCCAGCTGCCATCCTCCTGGACCTTGACGTAAGCCAGGCCCTTGGCACCGTAAATCTTGGCGAATTCGGTCAGGTCGTCGATCTCTTTGCGGGAGAAGCTGGCGCACCCTTTGGCGTTCAGAGCCTTAACGATACCACCCTTTTTAACTACCTCGGCAAAAACCTTGAAACCCGAATCTTTAACAACGTTTGATAATTCTACCAGTTCCAGGTCAAAGCGCAGGTCGGGATTGTCGACGCCGAAGCGTGCCATGGATTCAGTATAGGTTATGCGGGGCATAGGCAAAGTAAGCTCCACGCCCAGTGTGGCTTTGAATACCTCGGCAACCATTTTCTCCATAATGCTGATGATCTGGTCGCGATCGACGAAGCTCAGTTCGCAATCGATCTGGGTAAATTCTGGTTGACGGTCGGCGCGCAGATCTTCATCGCGAAAGCATTTAACGATCTGGTAGTAGCGATCGAAACCGGAGACCATCAACAGCTGCTTGAATAGCTGCGGAGACTGGGGAAGGGCGAAAAAGTTGCCGGGGGTGACGCGGCTCGGAACCAGGTAGTCACGCGCTCCTTCCGGAGTGCTTTTGGTCAGTACCGGAGTTTCGACTTCGATAAACCCTTCGTCGTCCAGATAGCGACGAACGGTTTTGGACACTTGGTGGCGCAACAGCAGGTTGCGTTGCAGGGGGGCCCGTCGCAGATCGAGATAGCGGTGTTGGAGGCGAATGTTTTCCGCTACCTCGGAAAATTCGTCGATCATGAAGGGAGGTGTCTGGGCGCTGTTAAGAATGCGCAGCTCCCGTACTTCGACCTCCACTTCACCGGTCTTCATCTTGGGGTTGACCGTACCTTCGGGGCGGGGAGAAACTACGCCGCGAGCAGCCACCACGAATTCATTGCGTACCAGTTCGGCTTTGCCGTGGGCGTCAGGGTCACGGTCGGGATCGAGGGCCAGCTGAGCAATGCCTTCGCGGTCGCGCAGGTCGATAAAGATCAGGCCGCCATGGTCCCGACGGCGTTGAACCCAGCCCATGAGAACGACCTCCTGGCCGATCTCGGCGGCCGAGATGTCGCCGCAGTAATGACTTCTTTTCCAATCTCCCAGAATATCGTTCAAGGGTGTCTCCTTTGGTGATGACAATTAATGGGGCCGCTAGGTGGATGTCTCCCTGCCATGAACCGAAGAACCAACCTGATGTTACGGTTCGTCGTCCTCGATGGTCACTTGGCACGACCGCAATAACGCGAATTAAAAATTATAGTAAGCGAACTTGCTTTCGGTCAAGAAGTTATCCCGCTACAGGCTCCGGTTCGGTTTCATTTAGCAACTCCAGCAGCCGTTCTTCGAGACCGACCAAGGACAGTTCCTGTTGGGTTCCGGCGTCCATGTCCCGCAAAACAACCATCTGCCGGGCGAGCTCTTCTTCGCCGAGGATCAATACAAAGCGGGCGCCAAATTTGCCGGCGCGACGCATCTGAGCTTTAAGGCTTTTGCTGGAATATTCCATCTCAACCCGCAAGCCCTGTCGTTGCAGGGTAGCCATGAGCAGAAACGCCCGGTCGCTGGCCTGCTGCCCCATGGCTGCCAGAAACAGGGGCAGCCGCTGCTCGGCAAGCTGGTCGGCACTCTTCATCAGCACCAGTCGTTCGACGCCCATGGCGAAACCGATGCCCGGCAGGGCAGGGCCGCCGAGATCGGCGATCAGGCCGTCGTACCGGCCGCCGGCGGCTACCGCATTCTGCGAACCAAGACTCCCGGTGACCATTTCGAAGGTGGTCTTGCTGTAATAATCGAGGCCGCGCACCATACGGGCGTTAACGGTGTAATCAATACCCAGGCCCTGTAGATAGTCTTTAACCTGCTTAAAGTGGTCGTCGCAGTCCCCGCAAAGATGTTCAAGCATCGAGGGGGCGGTAACGGTGGCATCCTGGCAGGCCGGGACTTTGCAGTCGAGAACCCGCAACGGATTGGTCTGGGAGCGACGCTGGCAATCGCTGCATAGCTCGCCGAGACGGTCCTGCAGATAATCGATCAGGGCCTGGCGATAGGCAGGCCGGCATTCTTTACAGCCCAGGGAGTTGATGTGCAGTTCGACGTCGTCGATACCGACGCTGTTGAAATAGTCGCAAAGCATGGCCAGAATCTGGGCATCGATCTTGGGATCGTCCACCCCGAGGGCTTCAACGCCGATCTGGTGAAACTGGCGATAGCGTCCCTTCTGCGGCCGCTCATAGCGGAACATGGGACCCATGTAGTAGAGTTTGGATACCGGATCCTGGGCGTGCAGCTTTTGCTGGATGAAAGAGCGCATCACCGGAGCGGTCCCTTCCGGGCGCAGGGTCAGGGAATTGCCGCTCTTATCGGAAAAGGTGTACATCTCCTTTTCAACGATGTCGGTGGTTTCACCGATGGAGCGGCAAAAGAGTTCGGTCTTTTCTACCACCGGCACCCGGATTTCGGTAAATCCGTAGGTTTGAAAGATGCGATGTGCTTCTTGTTCAAGGAACTGCCAGGTGGCTATTTCGCCCGGCAGGATATCGTTCATGCCTTTAATGCCTGTTATGTTCACGGGAAGTTCCTTTGCTGGTTCTGTGGTCCAGATGCTAGTTGTTTGGCCATAACGGTTTGCAGCCAGCCGCATGTATACCTGAATCCGGCCGTTTTGGCAAATCGATTCGCCTTGCTGACAGGGGGCAGATAGACTATTGCGGGCAGATAGTGAGAGATGCAATCCGCAGAAAAGCAGTGGAACGGGGAGGATTAAAGATGTAGCTCTTGAGCGCTGCGAACCACGTTGCGGACCTTCTTGCCGATATACATGGCCCGGTCCGCCAGATCGATGATCCCCTGGTGATCGCTGGAATCGATGGGGAAGGTCGCGTAGCCGACGGTCGCCGTCAATTGGGCAGGGTTGTCGCTCTCAGCGAAAAAGCTGTGTTGTTCAATATTGCGGCGGATACGTTCGGCAACGATGGCAGCCCCTTCGGGCCCGGTCTCGGCCAGAAAGCCGGTAAATTCATCCCCCCCGTAGCGGAACAGGATATCGGCTTCTCGAACACTCTGACGCAACAGGTCGGCAACCTCCTTGAGGGCCTGGCTCCCGGCCAGGTGACCGCGGGAGTCGTTGATCAGCTTGAAACGGTCGATGTCGATAAAGACCAGGGAGAACTCAAGGCCGTATCGTTCGGCGCGATGAATTTCCTGGTCGAGGATCATCTGCAGATAGCGGTAATTATGCAGGCCGGTCAAATCGTCTGTATGAATCAGCCTGCGGACATCTTTGTACCGACAGGCATTACTGAAGCCGAGGGCCACCTGCTCCAGCAGAAAAAGAAGGTTGCGGCGTGGCAGTGGCTGGCGAAAATCCTCTTCGGCTCGGTTAAGTAGAACCAAAACGCCTTCGATGCGTTTTTGATAGTGCAGGGGCAGTAAGCACATGGAGCGGGTACCCTGCGGCAGGGGCAGGTCCGTGGGTAACTCATCGCCCTGCAACAGGCGAAAGTCTTTGAGTCCCTCCAGGAACGGTAGCAGGGCATGGGCCAGGGGCAGAGCCTCATTTTCCGTTAAGTCGCTAAGGGCGACAACCTGAGAGACACAATTCTCCGCCGGCAGAAAAGCCATTCCCCGACCACCGTCTACCTCATGGAGCAGGGCTTGCAACGCTTCGTCAAAAAGTTGCTCGATGTCGAGCAGGGATGCCAGGTTTTGGCCTTTTTGGAAGAGATCGATCTGGCGTTTCAGCTGGGTGTTTTCATAGCCCAGTCGGCGTTGCTCCAGACAGGAACGCAGGAGATGGCGCAGCTCTTCGGGATCGAAGGGCTTGAGCAGGTAACCGTATGCACCGTTCTTCAGTGCTTGAATTACCGTTTCCGCATTATTGTGATCGGTGGTGAAAATGACTTCCGGCGGGTTATTCCGGGCACGGCATTGGCGTAAAACTTCTTGGCCATCTATGCCGGACAGGACCAACTCGGTTACGACTATCGATATTCCCCCCTGGGCAACACGGGCCAGGGCTAGTTCAACCGAGGCGACCGTTTCCACCTCGTATTCGTCTTCGTTGAGCACTTCGGCGAAGAACCGACGAAAAGAGAGCTCTTCATCGACAACTAGAATAGTCGTTTTACTCATTCTATGGCGCTCCAGGGATTAAAGGCCTAAAAACCTGCAAAAATTATCAAATCATCTGCCGGACTGTCAACGGAAAAGGCCTTTTTCCCAATGTTGCAGATGCCAGCCGGAGTTATCGCTACCAAAGCGCAAGCTGCCGTCTTGACCGGTGTCGTATACCTTCAGGCCTTGTTCGGATAGACTTTGTATAACCATTTTGTGCGGCAGTCCGTAACGATTGTGCCGACCGCTGGAGGCAAACACCATTTGTGGATGAAGTTCTTCCGTCAGTCGCCAGGGTTCGGAATATCGACTACCGTGATGGGGAAGTTTGAGCAGAGTGACCGGACCGGCAGGCGGATGGTTCAGTAAGTCGTCGACGCCCTGCCGTTCAAGGTCACCGGTGAGCAATAGACCCTCCTGGCCGTGTCGGGCATATAGGACCAGAGAACGGTTATTGATCTTGGGTGTTTTCTGGGGCGGAACGTAGATCGCAAGTTCTCCAGCCGTTCCTTGATCCAGCTTGCTCCATCCCTCAGTAAAGACAAGGAGTGGAATCCCTTTCTTTTGCAGCGGTTCGCGTATTTCGGGATGCAATTCTGCCAGGGTCTGCGCGGACCAGAAAGCTTTAACCGGGAAATGGTTGAGAATTTCTACCAGACCCTGGCGGTGATCCGGGTGGTCATGGGTAAGGATGACTGCCTCCAGGGAAGAGACGCCAAGCCGTGCCAAAGCCGGCGCCACCAGTCTGGTACCGACATCGAAAGTGCTGCCATAGATTCCGCCACCATCGATAAGATAATGACCGGCCTGTGGTCTCGACAACAACAGGGCCTCTCCCTGGCCGACACTCAACGCGGTAACCGTTAGTTGCTCAGGTATTGACGGTGGTAGAAACAGCAAAAGCAGAGCTGCCACAAGCAGTGGCCCGCGATGGTAGAGCCAGCGCCCGGCCCGGTATGGTACCAGCAGCAACAGGGATGAGAGGGTGAGGCCAAGGAGGATGCGAGGCGAAAAGTAACAAACTTTGGCCGATAGCAGCGGTGCCTGGCTCAAATGAGTGGCCCCCTGTAGAGTCAATTGACAAAGATGACCGCACAGTCGGTAGAGTGCTGCGCCTGCGGATGGCCATAGGGGGTCGATCAGGGTTCCACTCAAACCCAACGGCACAGCGCCAAAGCCGATCAAGGGCACAGCCAGCAGATTGCTCAAGAGTCCGGCCGGAGCCAGCAAGTGGAAGTGGTAAAGAACCAGCGGGGTAGTGGCGATGGTCGCCGCCAGGGTGGTTGCTGCCAGGCCGCTCGGCCACCGCGACCAGCGGGGCCAGGCGCTGATGTACCTTTGCCAGGCCGGCAACAAGAGCAGGATGCCGCCGACTCCGGCCATGGACAGTTGCCATGCCGGCTCGAAGAAACACAGGGGAGAACCGCAGAGCATCAGCAAGGCAACCGCAGCCAGGCCGTGCATTGGCTTGATTCGCCGACCGATTAATAACAGCAGGGCACCAACTACAGTCATTAAAAAGGCTCTGCGGGTCGACAAAGCGTTGCCGCTTAATTGAAGATACAGCCAGAGCAGGGGTAGCAACATCACAGGCAATAACCGGCCAGGAGGAGCTAATAAAAGCAGTCTTTCGCTGCGTCGATACAGCCAGCGGCCACCGCTGTAGAGCAGTAATGCCAGCAATCCCAAATGCAGTCCTGATATGGCAAACAGATGGGACAGGCCGGTCTCCGCCAGTTGTTGTCGCTGGGCGCTGGTCAGCTGCCGATCCCCGATCACCAAGGCCCGCACCAGGGTTTTCTGGTCAGGTGTCACCGCCTCATCGATGCGCTCACCGATGATGTGGCGCAGCGCTGCCAGCCGCCTTAGAATCCCTGCTCCTCTTTCAGTGGCGAAGGCCACGATGTCCTCGGCACGGTTGACGTAGGCGGTAACAAAAATGCTTCGTGCCGCCAGGTATTGCGCATAATCGAATTCACCCGGAGTGCCAAAAGGCTCCGGGGATCTCAGGCTGCCGCGGAAACGGATGCGCTGGCCCACCTGGAAGTTTAACTTACCTTCGCCGATGGTCAGTCGCAGGCGACCGGTAAGAGCATGCGATGCCGAATCATTCACTAAGTGATCGGTGTCGAGGTCGATACGCAGCGGGTCCCCTCCGTGAATTGCCTGCACTCGACCTTCTATTGTTAGAGGCTGCCTTTGAGGCAGCAGGGCGACATGGTGTTCGGGAAGGGGCGGAGAAATCTGCCGCTGGTATTGGGTTATCGCCAGAAGGGCGCAGAAGACTGCCAGGCTTATTGTCGCCAGGCGGGTGTTGCGCAATATGCCCCAGATCAGGGCCAGCAGGGTGGGCCAGAGAAGAGGGAGCGGCAGGGGTGAAAGGATGGGGGCAGCGAGTAGGCCGCCAATAGTGCTCAGTAACAATACGGCGAGAACTTGCGGTTGATTCGTCCCGTTGGTAGTCCCCGAAGGGCTGGAACGGTGTGTCGATGATTTTGCATGGCAAGGGTGAGACATATTCTGTCACAGAGAGAGGGCATGCTGGGGGCAACTCACCAGAAAAGAGGCCGCCCATGTTTGAAATGATGATGCTGCTCGGTTTTGTTTATGCCGGTTTTTGTTGCTTTTTCCCAGACCGTCGTACTTCTTCCCGTTTTCGCTGGCAGGATGTATTCCCCAGGTTCTAAGAAGCTTAGCGGCCGGATAAGTCGATGCAGCATGGGATGCAGAGTATAAATCTTTGACCGCCTCAAGTAAAAAGGACTCTCGGAGGCTACAGGCCGATCCCGGCGATGCCGGCTTGGCAGTGGCTGCAGCGGCCAGCCGCAAGCTGTCTGCCGGTTAGCTGAAAGCCGCAACGTTCAATGACCCGTGCTCCGCAGTCGGGGCAGACGGTATGTTCCCAGCTTCCGGGAAGGTTGCCCTCGTATATATAATGCAAACCGGCATCAGCGCCGATGCGACGGGCTCGTTGCAGGGTGGCCAGGGGCGTTCTCGGGGTTTCGGTCATGCGGTAGGTCGGATGAAAAGCGGTAACGTGCCAGGGGGTGTCGCAACCGAGCTGATCGACAATGAAGTTGGCCATAGCGCGCAATTCCTCATCGGTGTCGTTACAGCCGGGGATCAGCAAAGAGGTCACCTCCAGCCAGATACCGAGCTGGTGATAATGCCGCAGTGTTTCCAGGACGCCCTGTAGTTCAGCTCCGGTGAGTTTTTTATAGGTGGCGGCGGAAAAGCTTTTCAGGTCGATATTGGCCGCATCAAGGTAAGGAGCGATTTTTTCCAGAGCTTCCGGGGTGGTGTAACCGTTGGACACAAACACATTGCCCAGGCCTTGCTGTTTGGCCAATACCGCGCAATCGTAGGCGTATTCGTAGTAAATGGTCGGCTCGGTATAGGTATAGGCGATGCTTTGGCACCCGCTGGCTGTTGCCCGCCGCACCAGTTCAGCAGGGGGCAGTTCCCGGCCTTCGATGGGGCGTCCGGAAGGCCATTGAGAAATAGTGTGGTTCTGGCAGTGGAGACAGTGGAAATTGCAGCCGACGGTGGCGATAGAATAGCTGAGAGAGCCCGGATGATAGTGGAAGAGGGGCTTCTTTTCAATCGGATCGATCTGCTCAGCGATGCAACGGCCGTAAACCAGGCTGTAGAGTTTGCCATCTCGATTCTGCCGTACCTTGCAACGGCCAAGTCGGCCTTCGGCAATGACACAGCGAAAGCGACAGAGGGTGCAGCGCACCTGGCTGTTGTTTGTTCTTTCCCAAAACATCGCTTCGTGCATGATTACCTCCAGTAGTGAAGGTCGATACCGCAGCAGTTGTTGATGATGCTAAGTTTGATGTATTCGTCGTAACGCCGTAGGACGGACCTTTTACGACGCCATCAAGGTTTAGTTGTCGCCGAGAAAAGACTGCCGGGTTTCCTCGAAAGCTCCGGAGACTTCTTCCACAATTGCCTCCGCAGCCTCCTCGTCGAGCCCAAGTTCAGCAGCACAGGGATTACTCATCAGCTCGAGGGATTCTTCGGCCTGGCGTTGGCCGATGCCGAGATGCTGGCAAACGGTACCGGCCAGATTGACCGTCGCAAGCAGTCGCTCCGTTTCTATATCGAGTGCTCCGGCCGGTGGCGGGTCGGTGTGAAACAGGGTGCAGGCCACCAAAGCGGGGGAGAGATTCCAGCTGTCAAGCAAGGCGGCGCCGATGGCGCTGTGGGTGTAGGGAAAGTGTTTTCGTTCCAGATCGGCCAGGGAACCTTCCTGGTTATAAACCCCTTGAATGATTTCGGTGTAATCCTCCGGGGCGATGTTGTTCATGGCAATCTTGCCGATGTGGCGCATGAGTCCGGCCAGAAAGGCTTCCTCCGGATCCAGTCCCCCTGCTTGGCGGGCAATGGCCCGTGCGCTCAGGGCGCTACCGATCGAGTCTTCCACCAGCAGTTTTTCAATCAGGCCAAAGCGCTTGTTCATGGTCTTTACGCCGGCCGCCAAAACCAGACTCTTGAGGGTTTTCAGGCCCAGTACCGAGATGGCACCCTGAAGACTGGTGATCTGGCGTTGGAAACTATAATAAGAACTGTTGGCCACCTTTAGGATGCTGGCGGCTATTGCGGGGTCCTTGGCGATAACCATGGCCAGCTTTTTGGCCGTCCAGTCCGGGTCCTGGGTCGCCACCAGAAACTCGGTGACGATATCGGCCATGGCCGGTAGATCCTTGACCGCAGCGGTCGCGGCGGCCAATTCCAGATTGCCTTCCGCCCACTGGCCAAAAGACCAGGTGCTTGTTTCGGTGTTTCCCATAGACTCAGTTCCTCGCTGGCTTCTATCGTGTAGAAAAGAGAGACGTTTTAACTTTCAACAAAGAATATCAAAAAAATTTACAGTACTTTAACAAAACCGGTCCGGCATCGTCAATTCAGATATCCGGTCCAAAGATCGTTGGCATCCCCAAATTATTTCAATATTTTAGACAGGGACGCAGTCAGGCGGCCACCCCTTAGAAGGTGAATCGCCGCATGCTCACATTGAGCAACAAACCGGTGCCGAGCATGGTGGTGATCATGCTGGTGCCGCCATAGGAGAAGAGGGGCAGGGGTACCCCGACTACCGGCAACAAGCCGATGACCATGCCGAGATTGATAACAATGTGCCAGAACAGCATGGCTGAAACACCAAAAGCCAAAAAGGTGCCGAACAGGTCGGCGGCGCTGCGGGCGACATAGATGCCCCAGATTATGATCAGTAAATAGAGGCCAAGCAGCAGCAGGCTGCCGCAGAACCCCCACTCTTCGGCGAAAACCGAAAAAGCGAAATCGGTATGGCGTTCCGGCAGAAAAGAGAGTTGCGACTGGGTGCCCTTCATGAATCCTTTGCCGAAAAAACCGCCACTGCCGACGGCTATTTTCGATTGAATGATGTGGTAGCCGGAACCAAGAGGATCGCGCTCCGGGGAAAGGAAGGTCAAGATGCGCTGCTTCTGATAGTCGTGGAGCAGAAACCACCCCCCTCCGGCACCTCCGGCTGCCAATATAGCCAGCACTGTCAGAGTGCCTTTGCGAATACCGGCGAACAGGCTCATGGTAAAGCCGATGAACAGAACAATGAGGGCGGTGCCGAGATCGGGCTGTTTCATGATGAGAAACGCCGGTATGCCGAGCAGCAGGAAGGGTATCCATAGATCTTCAAAGGAATAGCCGGCCAGGGTGTCCTGGCGTGCAAAATAACAAGCCAGGGCAATGATGATGACAATCTTCATGATTTCGCTCGGCTGCAGATTGAAAAAACCGAGATCGAGCCAGCGGGTGGCCCCCATGGATGTCTTGCCGACCAGTAACACCGCAGCCAGCAACAGCAGCGTCAGGCCGTAGAAGATATAACCAAGGTGCTGTAGATGCCGATAGTCGATAAAACTTACGATAGCGGCAAGCAGAATGCCTCCGCTCAACCAATAGGTCTGCTTTATATAGACCGGGGTTGCCAGAGTTGACCAGGACGAGGTAGCGCTGTAAAGATTGGCGATGCCGATCAGGGCAGTCAGCACGATCAGCAGCAGCAGCGGCCAATCGAAATGGGTGATCAGACGGCGATCAAACATGGCTCTAATTCTCCTCGGCTGCGCCGGACTCGGTCGGCGATTGCAACTTGAAATAGCTGTCGAACATGGCCTTGGCGATAGGCGCTGCGGCACTGCTGCCGTGACTCCCGTGCTCGACAACCACCGCAACGGCAATTTGTGGATTGGCAGCCGGTGCGTAGGCGGAAAACAGAGCGTGGTCCCGCAGACGGTAGGGGATCTCCGCATCCTTTTCCCGACGTTTGCGTTGGTGAACAACTTGCGAGGTGCCGGTTTTGCCGGCGTAGGGCAGCTCTTTGATGCGGCTCATCCAGGCTGTGCCATGGGGTTCGTTGACCACGGCCTCCAGGCCACGCCGCAGAGCATCCAACTGGGACTTATTGAGATGAGCCTTTCGCACGATCTGCGGTTGGGTCTGTTGTTGAGTCTCGCCGGCCATGTCCTCAATATGTTTGACCAGATAGGGGCGCAGTACGGTACCTCCGTTGGCCACGGTGGCCATCATTGTGGCCAGTTGCAGCGGTGTGGTGAGGATATAACCCTGGCCGATAGAAGCGATCAAAGTCTCGCCCCGGTACCAGCGGTCGTTGAACTTTTGTTGTTTCCATTGTTGGTCGGGTATCAGACCTTGGCGTTCGCCGGCCAAGCCCAGTCCGGTGGGTTCCCCCAGGCCGAGGCGGCGGGCCATGTCGGCGATACGGTCGATACCGACCTGTTGGCTGACTTCATAAAACCAGACGTCACAGCTTTCCTTCAGGGCTTTTTTTAGATCGGTGACGCCGTGACCGCCTTTTTTCCAGCAACGAAAGGATCGATTGCCGACAGTCAATGCACCCTGGCAGTCGACTTTGGTGCGGGCCGTCGCCTTTCCGCTTTCCAGAGCGGCCAAAGCGGTGACGATTTTGAAAATAGAGCCGGGCGGATACTGACCCTTGAGGGCGCGATTTTGTAGAGGATCGAGAGGGTTGTGTAATAACTCGACCCATTCCTTGCCGGTAATACCCCGGGCGAACAGGGATGGGTCATAGCAGGGCGTGCTGACCATGGCCAGCACCTCGCCCGTATTGATATCAAGAGCGACTGCGGCCCCCGCCTGATCTCCAAAAGCTTCCTCGGTAGCCAGTTGTAGATCGCGGTTGATGGTCAAGGTAACGCGATTGCCCGGAACCGGCTCCTGGGTTTTGAGAATGCGCAGTTTTTTCCCCTTGACGTCGACCTCTACACGACGTTCGCCGGGAATACCGGTCAGGTACTGCTCAATGCCTCTCTCCAGACCGTTTTTCCCAACGAAATCGCCGGGATGATAGGCCTGGTAAGGGGCGGCCCTAAGTTCTTCTTCGGTAATCTCTCCCAGGTAGCCAAACAGGTGGGCGGCCGATTCGCCGTGCGGATAAAACCGTACCGGTCGCACCTCCGTCAGGATCCCGGGCAGTTCGTAAGAGTGTTCCATGACCCGCTCCAAGGCCTGGCGACTGACGTCGTCTGCCAGGGGGACCGGTCGATAGCGTGGAAAGCGGCGACCGGCCGCCCATCGTTCTTGCAAAATCTCCAGATCGAGAGCAAGGAGTTCAGCCAGTCGAGTCAACATTTTTTCAGGTTCTTCGACTTCCTGACGCAAGGCGGTGATGCGAAAAGCAGGTCGGTTGTCGACGAGCATGTGACCGTCTCGATCGACGATCGGGCCACGGGGAGCGGCGATGGGGATGTAACGGGTTCGATTCTTTTCTGAGAGAGCCTGATAGATATCCGCTTGGATGATTTGCAGGTACCAGAGCCGTAAAAACAGGAATACAAAGACCGCTAATGCCGCCAGCGAAGCAATAATAAAGCGCTTTTTCAGGGCCGGCGATCCCGACCATCCGGTATTAAGAGCCATGGTTAGCGAGTCCGGGTTACAGGCGTCTAGGGGGACGGCGCAGAGATCGATGGCGGCGTAGCAACTGCAAGAAACTGAACAGGAGCCAAGCGCAAACCAGGTTGAGTACGGCTTGCAACGGCAGAGATCGCAGGATGTTGCGCCAAACGGCCCCTGCATCGGTGAGAAAACCGAGCAGGAAAATCAGCAGGACAGCTTGAAGCAGGGTGCCGCACAACACCATAAAAAGCAGCAAGGCGGGGCTTTCGGTATTGAGTCTTTCGGCCAAGCCCCGCAGAATCAGGTACAGAGTTAAAAATATTAAGCCGTAGAGTCCCAGGGTGCTCCCGGCAAAGCTGTCTTGTAGCAGTCCCAGTGTGTAGGCGGCCAGACCGCCGGAAAAACCCTGGCGGTAAAGCCCCAGGTAGATGACCAGAATCAGCAGCAGTTCCGGGGTCAGTTGCATATGTAATAGTACGGGAGCAACAGCGGTTTCGACAAGAATGCCGACAAGGCCGAGTAGAAAGTAGCCGACAACAATATTCATGACGCTTCCCCCAGAAGTACCAGCACCTCTTCAAGGCGCGTGAAATCGACCTCCGGGATGACGGTAACGGTCTGAAACAGGCCGTAAGCTTCCCGTTCAATATTGCTGGTGCGGCCAAGAACCAGGCCTTTGGGGAAAACACCTCCGGTGCCGGAAGTGACAATCAGATCTCCGACCTCGATGTCGTCGCGACGCAAGGCAAATTCAAGGGTCAAATAATCCCCCTGTCCGCGGCAGATGGCCCGGGTGCGGCTACGCTGTACCAGGGCAGCGGCTGTAGACGAGGCGTCGGTAACCAGCAACACCCTGGACTGGCGGGAGGTGCACTTGATGACCCGGCCCACGGCTCCTTCGGCAACCACCACGGGGAGTCCTTCCCGCAGGCCTTGTTGGCGCCCTTTGTCGATGAGGACGGTACGGAAAAGACTGCTGGCGTCGACAGCGATAATTCGCGCAGCAACGCCGGACAGGCCGCTGCTTTCTCGAAAATCAAGGAGTTTGCGCAGTCGCTCGTTGGCTAGACGCACCTCTTGCAGGTCGGTCAGGTCACCCCGCAGGCGTCGATTTTCAGCGCGTAATGCTTTGTTCTGCTGTTCGGTGTCAATCAGCCACAGGTAGCGACTCCACAACCCGTCGGCTGTTCGACAGGTGCTGTCGAAGCCGTACAACAGTGGTGAGGCAATCTGCAGCACAATTTTTTCGAACATGGTCGTGTTGTTCTGGTGGCGGAGGTTGGTCGAATAGAAGAGCAAAGCGGTCAGGACCAGACAGCCGGCCAGCAATCGAACCCGATATTTACGAAGCAGTTCCAGCATGGCGATATAATTCGAAGAAAAAGGGCCAACAAAAGAAAAAAGAGGGCTTGACGCCCTCTTCCTTACTGAAAAATCCGTACAGGGCTTTAATCAGCAAGTTTAATAAAATATATACGACGCTTTCGGTGCTATTGGTCGCAGGCGTTGCTTGAAAACCGACGCACCTGCCTCACCCGAATGTAGTTTTTTTTGGTCGATCTACGATAACGTACTGGTTCAAGAAGAGATGGTCACTCGCTTGAGCAGGTCGAGTTCATCCAGAATCTTGCCGGAGCCGAGTACTACGCAGGACAGAGGGTCTTCAGCAATAACCACCGGCAGGCCCGTTTCTTCTGCCAGCAGTACATCGAGGTTGCGCAGGTAGGCACCTCCACCGGCCAGTATTATGCCCTTGTCGACGATGTCGGCGGCCAGTTCCGGCGGGGTCCGTTCCAGAGCGATGCGTACCGCTTCGATGATGGCGTTGACCGTTTCGGAAAGTGCCTCCCGGATCTCGTTGGAGTCTATCTCCAGGGTCTTGGGGATGCCGGAGACCAGGTCGCGGCCTTTGACGGCCATGGTGCGCACTTCTGCTTCGGGGTGGGCGCTGCCGATCTCAATCTTGATCTGCTCGGCGGTGCGTTCGCCGATGAGCATGTTGTACTTGCGTTTAAGGTGTTGAACGATGGCTTCGTCCAGTTTGTCGCCGCCGACCCGGACGCTTTTGGCGTAGACCACCCCGGCCAGGGAGATGATCGCCACCTCGGTAGTGCCGCCGCCGACGTCGACAATCATGTTGCCCGAGGCTTCGGTGATGGGCAGGCCGGCACCGATGGCCGCTGCCATCGGCTCTTCGATCAGATAGACCTCGCGGGCTCCGGCCGATTCGGCCGATTCTTTAACGGCACGTTTTTCCACCTGGGTAATGCCGGAGGGAACGCAAATAACGATCCGTGGCCGCACCAGGGTCTTGCGGTTGTGGACCTTTTGAATGAAGTAGCGCAGCATCTCTTCGGTAATGTCGAAGTCCGCAATGACGCCATCTTTCATTGGCCGAATGGCAATGATACTGCCGGGTGTACGGCCAAGCATCTTTTTTGCTTCCATGCCGACCGCCAGAACCTTCCTCTGGCCCATATGGTCCTTCTGTACCGCTACCACCGACGGCTCACTGACCACGATGCCCTTACTCTTCAGGTAGACCAGAGTGTTGGCGGTGCCGAGGTCGATAGCCAGGTCGTTGGAAAACATGCCGAAAATGACGTCAAAAAGGTTGAACATGATATGGGAAACTCCTTTCAACCGACCACTGTATAAAGCGGCTCGGACAGGCAATGCAGAGCATGGGAAAAATGTGAGTTACACTACCAGAACTGCGGGTTATATTCAAGGGGCAAAAGGAGAAAGCAGTTGCAATTATAAGGCCGATTGACTAACATGCCCCTTTTCGTTTGCAGCCTGAAAATATGAAGTCAAAAGGAGTCTTTGACGATGCTGGACTTAATTCGAAGAAAACAGAAATCGGTGATGGTCAAGATCGTGTTCTGGGTCATCATTGCGGCCTTTGTCGGGACCATTTTCCTGGTCTGGGGCCAAGGGGGCGGCAACGATGGTGCCGATGGCGATGTGGCGGTAAAGATTAATGGCGAGAGGGTGACCTTCGGTGATTTCCGTACTGCCTATGACAATATGCGGCGCCTTTACCAGAATATCTACCGTGAGCGCTTTACTCCCGAGATGGAAGAACAACTCGGCCTCGAAGGTCAGACGCTGGAAAGGTTGATAAATCAGACCTTGCTGCTGCAGGATGCCGACGATCGTGATATCGAGGTTTCCAAGAGTGAGTTGGTCGATATGATCGCCCAGATTCCCGCCTTTCAGGTCGACGGTGCGTTCAACAAGGATCAATACCTCCAAGTACTCCAATACCAGCGCATGACCTCCGAGCAATTTGAAGATGGTCAGCGTCGCCAATTGTTGATCGAAAAGGTTCGTCAACAGATCGAAGAATCGGCGGCCGTCAGCGAGGAAGAGGTCGCCGAAGAATACCGGCGTCGCAATGAAAGGGTCAACCTGGCTTTCGTTCGATTGGCGCCGGCGCTCTTTGAAGACGATGTAAAGGTGACCGACGAAACCTTGCAGGGCTATTACGACGATCATCAAGAGCAGTTCCGAGTGGCCGAGACGGTGGCTATAAACTACCTCAAATTCGAACCGGCCAGCTACGAGGGGGATATCGATCTGAGCGACGAAGTTCTGCAAACCTATTATCGGCGTCATCAGGCCCAGTTCGATGTGACCGAACAGACTCAAGCCTCGCACATCCTGTTGCGTGTCGATGCCGATGCCAAGCCCAAGGTTAAGAAGCAAAAGCGCCAGTTGGCTGAAAAGCTTCTTGCGCAGATCAAGACCAAAGACAACAAGAACTTCGCCGAACTGGCTCGCCTCCATTCAGATGATGCCGGCAGCGCCGCCAAAGGCGGTGCGCTTGGATACTTTGCCCGCGGCACCATGGTGCCGGCCTTCGAAGAGGCGGCTTTTTCCTTGCAGCCAGGCCAGCTAAGCGACATTGTAGAGACTAACTTCGGTTACCATATTATTCTCTGCCAAGGCCACATTCCGGCCGGCGTTAAAGATCTCGCCGACGTTCTCGACGAGGTTAAAGCGGGAGTTGTCAAAGAACAGTCCCGCCAATTGGCTATTGAAAAGGCCATGGACGCCTATAATATTCATCGCAAGAGCGGTGATCTCGTTGCAGCGGCTGAGGCTAACGGCCTGACTGTGAAGACGACCGGGGCTTTTGAACAGGGATCGTCAATACCCGGCATCGGCAAAGCACCTGAACTCAACAGTGCGGCCTTTAAGCTCAAAGAAAATGAACTGGGCCGGCCGGTGACTCTGGCCGACGCCATCTATTTGCCTGCCCTTAAGGAACGTCACCCCAGCCATGTGGCCGAACTGGCAAAGGTGCGGGCTGCTGTCGAAGCGGCTTATCGCCGTCAGCAGAGTCATGGTCTGGCTCGTCAAACTGCAGAGAAACTGCTGGCGGACGTACAGGATGGAAAATCTTTGTCCTCTGCGGCCCGTAAGCTTAAACAGAAGGTTGAGGAGACCGATTTCTTTTCCCGCTCCTACGGAACCTTTGTGCCACGCATCGGCAGCGCTGCCGAGGTGGCCGAGGTGGCCTTTGACCTGACTAAAGAAAAGCCCGCTGCCGATAAGGTTTTCGAGGTGGCCGGTAAGTTTGTGGTTGTTGCCTTCAAGGCCCATCAGCAGGCCGATATGGCTAAACTGGACGCTGAAAATCGCACCGAGCTGGAAAAGATTTTGCTCGCCCGCAAAAAAGAAAACCTGCTCGAAACCCGCATTAAAGAACTCCGCAAAGAGGCCGATATCGATGTTCATCCGGCCCTGCAAAACTCACTTAAGGAAGAAGAACTGGCATCATGACACCCATCGTATTGCAAAGCGACTGTAGCGACCTGAAACTGGTCAACCGCGGCAAGGTCCGCGACATCTACGACCTCGGCGAACACCTGTTGATCGTCACCAGCGACCGTATTTCCGCGTTCGACGTGGTAATGAACGAAGGTATTCCCGATAAAGGATTCGTGCTGACCCAGATCTCCAAGTTCTGGTTTGAGCGCATGACCGATATCGTGCCTAATCACCTGGTAGCCACCGAGGTGAACGATTTCCCGGCGGAGACCCACAAGTACCGGGAACAACTCGAAGGGCGCAGCATGCTGGTCAAAAAGGCCGCGCCTCTGCCCATCGAGTGTATCGTACGCGGCTATATCACCGGCTCCGGCTGGAAGGAATACGGCCGCCAGGGCAGCGTCTGCGGCATTCCCTTGCCCGCCGGTCTGCAGGAGAGCCAGCAGCTTCCCGAACCGATCTTTACCCCTTCGACCAAAGCCGAGTTGGGCGCCCACGACGAGAACATCTCCTTTGACAAAGCCGTGGAGTTGTGCGCACCGGGATTGGCTCAGCAAGCCAAGGAAACCAGCCTGGCCATCTATCTGCGCGCTCGGGAAGAGTTGGCTGCCAAGGGTATCATCATCGCCGATACCAAATTTGAATTCGGCCTTTACCAGGATCAGTTGATCTGGATCGATGAAGCCCTGACCCCTGATTCATCCCGCTTCTGGCCCAGGGATCTTTATTCTCCCGGCGGTTCTCAACCGAGTTTCGACAAGCAATTCCTGCGGGACTACCTGGAGACTCTCGATTGGAACAAGCAAGCTCCGGCACCGACATTGCCCGCAGAGATCGTGCGTAAAACCTCGGAAAAATACCTCGAGGCTATGGAGCGTGTCACCGGCATCAAGAGTTGATCCGCATCGCCTGCGTTTAAGGCCATTTAAAAAGCGCCATCCATTACGGATGGCGCTTTTTTGTTGTCTATTGAAAAAAGATGGTTCGATCAGCCTTCCCAAAACACATAGTGAGGGTCGCTGCGCAGCAGCTCCAGGCACTCGTTCAGGGGGCCGACGAATTCCCGGCATTCCCAACGTTTCCGCTGAACGAAATATTCCATCTGCCAGTGTCCTGCGCGGTTGGTGGGCAGCAAACGCGCAAACAAGCCCCCGGCGTTATTGAGGTGCAGTTCGCCTCCTTCATGATGTACCTTGAATGCGGCCAGGCTTGGATCCGATGCAACCAGGCTTCTGGCTCGGTTCAGGTCCCAAGGCATAGATTCCTCCCTGTCAACGGAGAGGGCAAGTGGCGTAGCCTTTGCCGATTTCCTATTACTAAAACGGCAAATAGACCCTTCGTCAAGGGCCTAAGTAAAAACAATGACAACCGCAGGGTTTAAGTGCCGGAGATTGATCAATAAAAAATCCCCTGTGATTTTTAGTCACAGGGGATTTTGAAATAGGGCAGGGGCGCTTACTTGTTCTAGCGGGGCACCACCTTGATGGCCGCCGCGGCCTTAGCGGCCTGCTTGCGGGCCTCTTCAACGTCATCAGCGACGACCAGAGCCACCGCCATGCGCCGACCGGGGCGGGTGTCGGGCTTGCCGAACACGCGCACCTTGCTGCGGGGGACGTTCAGTGCCTCCGCCACACCGGTAATGCCGACATTTTGGGAATTTTCGGTGGCCAGTACCACGTGAGATGCCCCCGGCGCGAGGAGTTCGATCTCCGGAACCGGCAAGCCGAGGATCGCCCGCACGTGCAGTTCGAATTCCGACATGTTCTGGCTGACCATGGTCACCATGCCCGTGTCGTGGGGGCGGGGTGAAATTTCGCTGAAATAGACCGTATCGCCTTTGATGAAGAATTCGACGCCGAAGAGACCGGTGCCGCCCAGGGCGTCCGTTACGGCCTTGGCCTGGTTCTGAGCTTCTTGCAGGGCTGCCGGAGTCATGGCCATGGGCTGCCAGGATTCCTGGTAGTCGCCGCCTTCCTGTACGTGACCGATGGGCGGGCAGTAGCTGGTGCCATTGGCGTGGCGCACAGTGAGCAGGGTGATTTCGTAATCAAAGGGGATGAATTCCTCGATGATCACCTTGTCGCCGGTGCCTCGCGCCCCGGCTTGGGCATATTCCCAGGCCTTGTCGATGTCGCTCTCAGAGCGCACCGTACTCTGACCCTTGCCGGAAGAACTCATGATCGGCTTGACCACACACGGCAGGCCGATTTCCTGTATGCCGCTGCGGAACTCTTCCAGGTCGGTGGCAAACAGGTATTTAGCCGTGGGCAGGGCCAGGTCCTCGGCCGCAAGGCGACGAATACCTTCGCGGTTCATGGTCAGGTTGGTCGCCCGGGCGGTAGGAATGACGTTAAAACCTTCCTTTTCCAGTTCGAGCAGATATTCAGTATTAATCGCTTCGATCTCGGGAACGATGAAGTCTGGTTTTTCCTGCTTGATCACTTGGGACAGGGCTTCGCGATCAAGCATGTCGATGACATGGCTGCGATGAGCCACCTGCATGGCCGGTGCGTCGGCATAACGGTCGACGGCCACCACTTCGATGCCGAAGCGTTGGGCTTCGATGACCACCTCTTTGCCCAGTTCTCCACTGCCGAGCATTAGAATTTTGGTTGCGCCTTGTTTCAGTGGGGTACCGATCATCGTTGTCCCTCCCTTCGGATTAAAAAATTTACGGTTTCAGAGTATTGTTGAGGTTCCGTACTATGCAAAATTAACGCTGAGTTTTCAAGTTTTTTCTGGCTCTGAAGCCACTCCCAGGAGGATTGTGCAGGAAGGTTGCGGAGGTTGTTACCCCTGTTCCAGCTTGGCGGTAGATATGCGAGCGCGTATACTTTAAAGACGTTCATTTCTCGCTGGAGGGGAAGGCGACCATGAAAGAGGTTCTTCAGGAAGAAATTCGCAACTTTGTGACGGCAAGCCCCGACAATCGTTTTGCCGGCAGCGATCACCCCTATTTTGAGGAACCGTTAGTGGGGTTTGCCGCGGCTGACGATCCACTATTCAGCGATTTCAAACACATCATCGGCGAATTTCATCTGACGCCCGGGGAAGTGTTGCATGAGGCTTGTGGTTGTTCAGTTGAAGAAGCCCGAACGGTGATCTGCTGGATATTGCCCATTGCCGAGGCCACCCGCAAAAGCAATCGGAAAGCTCAAAAGGTTCCTTCCCGGGAATGGTCCATGACTCGCTCCCATGGAGAACATTTCAATACCCTGCTACGCATCCACCTGTCCAACCTGATCCGATCTATCGGTGCCAAGGCCGTAGCTCCGCTTGTTGCCGGTTTGTGGCGACCGGTGAAAGATCCCCGAGTTGGGATGGCTTCGACCTGGTCGGAGCGCCATGTCGCTTACGTCGCCGGCCTCGGCACCTTCAGCCTTAACGACGGATTCATTACCGAGAAGGGAATCGCCCATCGCTGTGGCAGCCTGGTTACCGATCTGGTAATTCCTGCCAGCCCTAGAACTTGTGTCGACCCGTGGAACAACTGTTTGTACCATCGGGACGGCAGCTGCGGCCTCTGTATTCGGCGGTGTCCGGTCGGTGCTATTTCCTTGCAGGGACACGATAAAGAGAAGTGTCAGGCTTACGTCTACGGAGAACTGCGAGAAACTGCCGGCCAACTCTACGGGGTCATGGAGACGGGTTGCGGGCTGTGCCAGACCAAGGTTCCTTGCGAGACGCGGGTGCCTTGAAGGGAGACGTCCGGCCCTGAATTTACCAAGGGCAGAAGGAGGAATCAGGAGCCCAAGAGTCCCTTGAGTTCCTTGACTGAGGGAACTTTTCCCGCCAGTTTAACCTGTCCGTCTATGGCCAACGCCGGGGTCATGAGGACGCCGAAGCCTGCGATGTCCTGCATTTCCGTCACCTTGACCAGTTCATAGTCCAATTGCAGTTCCTGCGCGGCAGTTTCGGCGTTTTCGGCCAGTTTCCGACACTTTTTGCAACCGGTGCCCAAAATCTGAATTTTCATGATTGGCTCCTTATTGAATCAATTGTTTAAAATACATCAAATAACCAGGTTGAACAGGTAGCCTACGACCAGGATACCGGCTCCGACCACGGCGATAAAGGTGGCGATTAACCGCGGTTTGAGCACCTTTCGCAGAATCACCATTTCCGGAAAGGAGAGGGCGATAACGCTCATCATAAAGGCCAGCACGGTGCCCAACGCCGCTCCCTTGCCGAGCAGTGCTTCCACCACCGGAATCATGCCGGCGGCATTGGTATACATGGGTATGCCGATCAGCACCGAGACCGGCACCGACCACCAGGCGCTCTTGCCCATAATGCCGGCCATGAAATTTTCCGGCACGAATCCGTGGATGGCCGCTCCGGCCAGAATGCCGATGACCACATAGAGCCACACTCTTCCGACGATATCCTTCACCGCTTCGATACCGAACCGGACCCGTTCTTCCCAGGATTGGCGGTTGTTGGGCAAGGCTTGCTGGTTGATCTGCAGTTCCCGCACCCAGTCCTCCACATGGTTCTCGAGTTTCAGGCGGCCGATGGTCCAACCGGCCACGGTGGCGATGAGTATCCCGGTGATAAAGTAAAGGGCGGCGATTTTCCAGCCCAGCAATCCGAACAGCAGAACCAGAGCGATCTCATTGACCATGGGGGCCGAGATGAGGAAGGAAAAGGTAACTCCCAGGGGGATGCCGGCGGTGACAAACCCGATAAACAAAGGCACCGCCGAACAGGAGCAAAAGGGCGTTACCACGCCGAGCAGGGCGGCCAGAACATTGCCGGTACTTTCCCTGCGGCCGGCGAGGATTTGCCGGGTCAATTCCGGCGTAATGAAACTACGCAACACGCCGACGCCAAAAACCACCAGCACCAGCAGCATCAAGACTTTGGGGTGTCGTAAAGAAAGAATTCCACCGCCGAGCCCAGATGGGACTCCGGTCGCAAACCGATGAGGTCGTAGCTGAGAAACTGCGCCAGCGGCAACAGTTGACGATAGAGCAGGAACCAGACAATCAGAAACAGACCTGTTTTGAGGCCAAGATGAGTGCTGAGAAAGCTTTTAGGCAGGGGGCTTTCCATATCCAGCTCCACGCCGGTTTCTTTTTCCATTGCATGTACTCCCTTCGGATTCTTAAATTGAATCCGTCAGTTAATAATAGATGAACATCCGCCATCGTCGAGCAGAATTAGAGGTTGAATCCTGTTGCGAGAGCCTTTTCAGACCCGGTTCCCCCGATAGGCCCGGGCCAGCACCTCGACCGGGTGAAAAACCGGGTAAGGCAGGCAATGATTGAATTGCAGTCGGCAACTCATGCAATCGGTGACGATGGCCTGTGGGGCGCGCTTGCGAATTTTATCCATCAACGGTCCCCCAAGTCCAACGACTTTTGATGGAAATGGTCTTTGAAGCCGAATATCCCTCCCATGCCGCAGCAGTCATAATCGCTGCCGACTTGTTCAATTTCCAGCCCGGGAACCTGTTTCAGCAGTTCCAGATAGGGCAGGCCCATCTTTTGCTCTCGCTGGTGGCAGGGGGCAAAGTAGGCCATGCGCTCCGGCAGGGGGTTGAAGTCGGCGGCGAGCCGACCTTCACCCTGCAGACGGGTCAGATAAACTCCGAAATCGAACAGGTGGTCCGATAGGGCGACCCGGTCCAGAGGATCGATGCCGGAAAAATAGCCGTCATCTTTGAGAATCTCCCGGTACATGGACTTTCTCAGAGTCCAGAACTGGTTCTCGCCTTTCTCGGGGGCCGGCACCTTCAATTCACCTTCTTTGGCATCTACCGACTTCTGGTAGTCATCGGAATAATAAGCTCTTTCTTTGAGCAGTTTTTTCAGGAAATAACCGCAGGTGGGGCAGGAGTAGACCAGGTCGTCATCGTCGCGAACTGCTTCAAGCAGGCGCCCCATGTTGTTTTGCGCCAGCTGCAGGGTGCGCTTTCGGTCGCCTTCCACCAGAAAGGGCATGCCGCAGCATTCCTGCGGCGGGACGTAGACCGTGGCACCGTTGTGCTGCAAGATCTCCACGACACTCCGTCCGATCTCGGGGAACAGGTAGCCGGCGGTGCAGCCGGCGAAGTAGGCTACCCGATGCTTGCCTTCCTTTCGTTGATCAAGGCCCTGGTTTGCCGCCCATTTGAAAAAATTCTGTTTCGGAAAGACCGGAAGTTGTCGGTCGGAATGCAAGCCGGTGGCTTTACGCAACAGGGGGCCAAGGACGCTGTTCGATTGCAGGGCCTTGGACAGCTTGGGGAAGGTGCCGCACAGGCGGGCCATGCGCGGAACGTCGTTGAGTAGCCGGGTCGCCAACGGCAAGCCTTCTTTCTCGATATAGCGGCTCTTCGCTTCCATGACGTCCATGGGAACCTTCGGGCAGGGACAGAGGCCGCAGAAGGTGCAAAGTTCAGTCAGGTAACGCAGCTGCGCCTCACTGACGGGTGTGCCATCCTCATGTTCCTGATCCCAGAGGCGGTAGAGTTCGATGAAGAACGCACAATCCTCCTCCATCATGGTGCGACAGGTGTCACAGTTAGCGCATAACTTCATGACCCCTTGCAGGATCTCTTGCGGCGTTTGTTTTTGTGAACTATCCAAGGTCGCACCTTCCTTTCGTTTCAATCAGTTTCGCTTGCCGGGGTTATGGGCTGTCTTGCGGGGCACAACAGGTGCCCCGCAAGACACAACGGGTGTTTAAATATCAAGATCTTTACATGACTGAGCTATTATGTCGGCGGGCCTTTGGCGGACTTTTTCACCTATTTGAACCGCTGCGGCCAGTTCTGCGTGGCTGGCACCCGCTTTGCGGGCTGCGTTAATGTGGTATTCGAGACAGGGAGCGCAGCAGGCCGCCACTGAAGCTCCGACGGCGATTAATTCCAGGGTCTTGTCGTCCACGGCCTCACTGTTTGCGAGCTGGCAGTTTGGAACCTGATCGCTTCCATCCTTGGTCTTAAGCAAGCAGCAGGCGTTTCTAGCGAGTGTTTCCAGGGTTTTCTTGTCCATCTGTCCTTCTCCTAGTTTGAGCAATAAATATCAATGGTACAGCCGGGTTATATATCCGAAAAAGCGGATATTTGGGTCAAAAAAAACCAAAAAATTAAAAAATCAGGCGCAGTTTTTTTTTTGCAAAGCCTCTGCAAGTTTTTGGCAATCCTTGGCCCCGATAGTGGTATGGGGCAGGTTCTCCCCCAGAACTTCCAGCAACTGGCTGGCCAGGGGGCTGCCGTTCCTGGCCAGGGAGTAGTGCGACCAGGTGCCGTCACGGCGGTCTTCGACCAGTCCGGCATTTTTCAGGATGGCCAGATGGCGGGAAGCCGTCGATTGGGGCAAGCCCAGCACAGCCATAATCTGGCAAACGCACACTTCTCCGTCAAGAAGCAGACATAGGATGCGCAGCCGGGTCTGGTGAGCCAGAGCCTTGAAGAGTGCGGTAGTTTTCTTCATGACTGACAACATAATCCGGTTTTTCGGATATATCAAGAAAAAATACTTTGCCGGTCATTCTCTTTTGACGCCTGGATGCAACCGAGTCTGGGCTGCAGGGGCGGGTTTGGGGCTCAAGACCCTTCTTTGGCTACTTGTCCGGCAGCCTGTTCGTCCGTCAGGCCGATGGAAACCATCCCCTGGTTTTTTTGCATATGCCCACCAGCATCAGCATCAGCGGGACCTCAATCAGCACTCCGACGACGGTAGCCAGGGCCGCACCGGAGGAAAGGCCGAACAGCATGACGGCAGTGGCAATGGCCACCTCGAAATGGTTGGAGGCACCGATGAGAGCGGCCGGTGCGGCATTTTCGTAGCTGAGGCCAAGCCTTTGGGCTGCTCCATAGGTCAAAGCGAAGATCGTCACCGTCTGGATGAACAGGGGAATGGCGATCCAAAGAATGGTGAGAGGGGTGCCCAAGATGACAGCCCCCTTGAAGCTGAACAGCAGCACCAGCGTAGTCAGCAGAGCGATGATGGTCACCGGCGTCAGCCTGTGCAGAAACTTGTCCTGAAACCACTCCTTGCCCCTGGCCGCGATCAGCCAGCGGCGGGAGAAATAGCCGGCGACCAAGGGTAGGGCAACGTAGATGCCGATAGACAGCAGTAAGGCCTGCCAGGGCACCGGCAGCCGGCCGATACCTAGCAAGAAACCGCCCAGCACACCGTAGAGCAGCAGCATGGTCAGCGAGTTCAGGGCGACCATCACCAGGGTCAGGCCGTCGTTGCCCCGGGCCAGATAGCCCCACACCAGCACCATGGCTGTACAGGGCGCAATGCCGAGTAAAATGCAGCCGGCCAGATAACTGCGCCAAAGAGGGATTTGTAACATCCTTACCCCTTCGTGCAGCACCACCGTTCCGGCACCATGGGTCGCGCCCACGGGCAGGTCGAGGCCGAAGGGAAGCTTGACCAGGTCCATGGCCTCGGCACCGATCAGACCGCGGAACAATACGCCGAGAAACAGCAGAGACAGAGCATACATGGTAAAGGGTTTGATGCCCCAATTCACCAGCAGGGTCAACAGCACAGGTTTACCGCTTTTGCCGGCTTTGACCACCGAGGCAAAATCGATCTTTACCATGATCGGGTACATCATGAAAAACAGACAGACCGCGATGGGAATAGATACAATAGGCGCGTTGTTGACCGTGATCGACATTCCATCAAGGGTGTGGGCAAGGTTCGGCGCAAATCTTCCCAGAACGATACCGGCGACGATACAGAGCCCGACCCAGACCGTCAGATAACGCTCGAAAATGTTGGACATCTTCCGTTCGTCGTTGGCTGTTGTCGTAGAAAGGGATTCTGGAAGTTGCATGTCTTAACCTTCCGATACGGGGTGAAAAGTTATCGTCCCTCCCCGAATCGGTCGCAAGGGGGAAAGGGTGGTACACGTTGGATGCTTTCGAATATCCAGCACAAGGGGCTTCTTGAGCGTGATGCTCATCAGCAAGACATCATCCTTAAAACCATCACCGGCATACGCCTCTGCCCGGGTCAGAATGGTTTTATTCAAAGCCTGACCGGTAAGCTTTCGATGGGCATTCAAGGTGTTGGCCCGTTCAATGAATTATATCATTTCCTGCCGGTGCCTGGAACGAGGCGGAAAAACGGATGAGCGGTATGCTTGACGGGGGTTGGTCTGTGCGACCAGAGAGAAGGCGGATGCCTGCCCTGAACGCAACGCTTATGCTGGTTAAATCTATGCGGCGCGGCTTTTTGCGCCTACAGCCTGTTAGTCTCGCTCCAGCAGTTCGGCCAGCGCGGCAAGGGAGTCCGATGACGCGGTGCCCTGCAGGCGGGACAGTTCCAGGGCGGTCGCTCCCAGGTCCCGATAGAGGTTTCCAAAGCGCGGATTCCAGTCAGATATCGCAGAGAGTTGTTTGGCAACCATCGAGTGGTCTCCTCTCGCTATCGGTCCGGTGAGTGCCCGTACGGTTCCCGAATTGAAGATGTTCTCCACGGTGCCGCGCACGATCGGTTCCATTACCTGCATGGCAGTCTCCCGATCCAGTCCGGCCTTGAGGTAAGTTTGAGCGCCTATTTCGATCAACGATGTCAGGTAATTGCAGACCATTACCGCCGCGGTGTGATAGATGGTTTTGAATTGAGGATCTATCGCCATAGTTTTCCCGCCGACCGCCTCGAAGGCTGGACGGAGAATTTCCAGCGCCTGGTCGTCGCCCTCCATCCCGCAGAAGGTACCGCCAAAGGTCTTGACTGATTCAGCGGGATTCGCAAAGCTTTTGACCGGATGAACACTTCCAATGCAGGCCCCGGCCTCTTTAGCTGAAACAAGATCGGCTGAGGGCAGGGCACCGCTGCAATGGAACACGACGTTACCGGAGCGCAAGAGGCCGGAAGCAGCGAGTGCGCGGCACGATTCACCTATCTGGTCGTCAGGGGTGGCGATGAGGAACACTTCTGCGGGGCTCATCTCTGCAATCCCGGCGACCGGCCGGCCGGCACCGATAAAACGGGCCGCTGATGAACCACTTTCCTCGGAACGGTTCAGGATGTCACCAATTGTAAAAACTTTTTCCTGACTCCACAGGCGTCCGAGTGTTTTGCCGACATTTCCGCAGCCAATAATACAGAGTTTTCTCATCAGTTATTTCTCTCTACAGCAAGCACACTTAACGATTGAATTCAGCGGGAGCCGAAGGCGAGGATGTTCCACCGGTTTCGTTGACACACCGTACAGGTCAGGTTTCTTAAATCTCTTTCGGGATTCCTGTCCCCCAAGGGAGAGTGTATTCGGCGGCTATTGTAACAAGATATATACTCTCCGACAAATCCTGCAGCCGATCTGCCGTTTTTAAATCGAGGCCATGGACACCATTGGCTTTCATGTGTAGATGTGGAAACGCTTGAGTCTGTTGGTAATCCAGAGTACCTCGCTATGTTTCCCAGTGAAACTTTTTTCCCTGCTTGTCGCTGAAAACACAAGCGCCATGGATTATGGCTGCTTGCGATGGTTGTCTTTGGAAAGTCGACTGGTCCCCCTGTGTTGAACCTGATAAAAGCGTAGTGCTATAGTAAATAGATGAATCTAAGGCTCGCTGAAAAGAGGCATGAGGTAATCGTGGCCTTCAGGCGAAACTGGTATAAATCGAAAAGGAAAGCCGCCGTTGTCAGCTTGGTCTGACAGGCGGTTTTGTGCTTTTGGTAACAATACAGACTGGAGATCGGTCATGAAACGACTTCTCGTATGGGGATTTTTGATCTTCTTTTGCGGGTTATCGACGGCGGCCCTGGCCCATGAGGAACATGGGAGTGTGCCGCCCATAGATCCCGTCAATGTTTACGGCCAGCAGCTGGGCAGCGTGACTGTGCCTTTTGTTTGCAATGAAACAGCCGCCGGCACAGCGCAACGTGGTTTGGCCTTGCTGCACCATATGACCTACGTGGGGGCGCGCGCCGCCTTTGCCGTTACCATACAAACTGATCCGGATTGTGCCATGGGCTACTGGGGGCAGGCGATGAGTTACATTCATCCTCTGTGGTCCGACCCGCCAAACCAAGCCGATTTTGATCGGGGTAAGGCCCTGGCCGCTACAGCTATGAAGATGGCCAAATCTGAACATGAGCGGGCCTATGTCAGTGCGGTCACGGCCTACTACGCCCAGGGACGCAACTCCACCGAAATAACTAACCTGAGTGCCTTTGCCGAGAGCTGGCGCAAGGTTTACGAGAGCTTCCCCGATGACCTGGAGGCGGCCAGTTTCTACGCCCTGGCATATCTGGCTACTGCCAGCCCGGCGGACAAGACTTACGCCAGGCAGAAGAAAAGTGCAGCCATCGCCAAGCAGGTGCTGCAGTACAACCCCGATCACCCGGGAGCTCATCACTACACCATCCATGCCCTGGATTATCCGCCTCTGGCTGAACAGGCCCTGGAGGTGGCACGCAGCTACGGCAGCATCGCCCCCGAGGTGCCCCACGCGCTGCATATGCCGGCCCATATCTTTACCCGCCTTGGCCTGTGGCCCGAGTCCATCGACATGAACCGGCGTTCGGCCGATGCTGCCCTTAAACATCCGGCGGACGGTAAAATATCCCTGCATTATCTGCATGCACTTGACTACTTGGCCTATGCCTATCTGCAGCGCGGCGAGGATAGCCAGGCTAAAGCGGTGCTTGACGAGCTGATGGCTTTGTCGGGGCCATACCAGAGCCATGTGGCATCCGCCTATACCTTTGCCGCCGTGCCGGCCCGTCTGGCGCTGGAACGACAGCAGTGGGCGGCGGCCGCCGCCCTCAAACCGCAGACGCCGAACAACTATCCCTGGCAGATCAATCCTGCCATGGAGGCCATCACCTACTTCGCCAATGGTCTCGGCGCCGCCCGCACTGGCGATACGATGATGGTCGCCCGTGCCATCGAGCGGCTGGCGGCTCTGGAAGCCAAGGCGGGGAAGAACTCGCTCTACTGGGCCGGGCAGATCGAAATTCAGCGCCTGGCGGTGACTGCCTGGCGGGCCTATGGGGAAGGCAACAAGCAGGAAGGGCTGACCCTTATGCGTCAGTCTGCGGCACTAGAGGCGGCCACGGAAAAGCATCCCGTTACCCCGGGAAAAGTACTGCCGGCCCATGAGCTGTTGGCCGACATGCTCTTCGATATGGGGCGTTACGACGAAGCGCTGGCTAACTATCAGGCGGCACTTTTGCGCAGCCCCAATCGCTTCAACAGCCTTTATGGCGCGGGGCGCTCGGCCGAATTGGCCGGTCACCGTGAGATGGCTGCATTCCATTATGCCAAGTTGGTCGAGGTTGCCGCCGCCGAATCCAAGCTGCAGCGGCTGCAAAAGGCTCGTTCCTTTCTGGGCAAGGAGTGATGGTTCTGTGGTAAAATTAGGCAATTGAGGTAGTTTGACGCGACTTATGAAAGGAGTTCCGGCCATGTTAAGTAAAAATATGGTCACGAAATTAAATAATCAGATCAATCTGGAAAATTATTCTTCAAATATTTACCTGCAGATGAGTGCCTGGGCTGAAATAAAAGGCCTGGATGGCAGCGCGGCATTTCTGCGGCAACAGGCCAGGGAAGAGCTTGATCATATGCATCGGCTCTTCCAGTATGTCCATGAAACCGGGGCACTGCCGGTTCTTGGTGCGATCAAGGCGCCGGCTACCGAATTCGAGTCGATTAGCGAGATGTTTAAGCAGGTGCTGGAGCACGAGAAGCTGGTTACGGCAAAGATCAATGAGTTAATGGATGCGGCCATCAAAGAAAAGGATCACTCCACGGTTAATTTCCTGCAATGGTATGTGGCCGAACAGCACGAAGAGGAACATACGATTCAGCAGGTGCTCGACAAGATACAGAATATCGGCGAAGCGGGCAGCGGGGTCTATTTTATCGACCGGGCCATCGGTGGGATGGTGCATAAGAACTGATCCGAAAGCAGCAGCTTGGATAACGTAGGCAGAACGAATATAGCCCGCCCGGGACACCGGAGCGGGCTATTTTGTCTCTCTGGGATCCGAGGCAGGTGGGGCCGGGCATGACAGGCACTTGAAGCCGGGGTAAAAAGATTCCATCCGTGTGGCCAGGTCCACTCCGTTCATCTACGGCATGATAACATCGATGATTAGCAGGTGAAACTCCCCAGTGTGTCTCTCGGCAAGGGCTATGGCTTCTGTGGCGGAGGCGGCTTCCATGACCGGGTAGCCCAAGGTTTGCAGTATCATGGTGACAATATCCCTAGTTGCCGGGTCGTCGTCGACCGGCAGGATGGATTCGTTGCCTTTGGCGGTCTAAAACAAATAATTTTGTGTTCCATCTCCTCTATGTAAAGGCAAAAGGGCCACCTCAAGTGCAGGGTGGGACTTTTTGCGGGTGATTCGACAGATGACTTGGCGAAAAAGTCAGAGCTATTTCAAGTGGGGGCTCTGGAAAAGCTTAGAGGTTACTGCGTCGGTGAAGTCTTTAGAAAATAGTCACTTGGAGTACTCATCTATTAAGCGGGCGGTGAGCGCTACACATTCTTTGCATGTAATGAGTTTGAGCTTTAAGATTCGTTTACATTGAGATGAGCCGGCCCTGCGCTCAAATTCACGTGTTAGTTTTTCGGATGTTACCCTGTCAGAGAGTAAATATTTTCCAGCGTATAAGGCACCACATAGGCCGCCTGGCACTCTTCCGTAGCCCATAGTTTTAGCCGATTGTATGTCGGCATCTTGAACTGCAAAACGATTTTTAAAGGTAAGCAGTACGGCCTGGGCGCAGTTGTATTTTTCAGGACCGCAAAACAAGGACTCTGCGGTTTTTTCTGAATAGCTTTTTGGTATTTCATTGTTGTTGAGATATCTCGGGCGTGATTTTGTCGGCGTCTTTCCGACAACATCTTTTGACTTTATATTTTGCCTTTTGCGTCTAAAAAAGAACATCACGTTTCGCTTTCGAGAAATCCGGTGTGCCTGTTTCTCTTAAAATAAATGCCCACCCGGTTTCCGGGGTGGGCATTTTAGACCGACTCGTATTTTAAACAATTTATTTACTTTTTTGCCAGCAGCTCCTCGTAGGGCCATTTGGCCTGACCGCCCTCAAGAATCATCAATCGGCCTTCTGCAATGTCTTGGCTTTTCAGATAATCGTAGGCCCGTTTCGCACCGCCACCGCCTCGTGGACAGATGATAACAATGGGCTCTGCGCTTGTTTTTGCCTGGCCCAGCACGGCTGCCAATTTATTCCGGTCAGTTTCCGACTTCACAGGATAGGCATAGGTGTCAATGGCTCCTGAAATATGATGCTGGTCAAACTCCTTTTTTACCTGAATGTCCAGTAAGAGAAGGCCTTCTTGCGTTTCCACTTTTTGTTTCACCTCAGCGGCACTGATGTAGTGGTAACTGCCTGCCCAGGCCGAAACAGAGAGAAGGGCCACGGCTGAGACGATCAACATAAAAAGTTTCTTCATTTTTATACTCCTTTTCAGCCTGCATGGTCCCTTTAATAGCTGAGTTTTTACCCGATGGTCCCAGTCATGTGTGCTGGTCGGAAATAGCTCTGGACGGCAGGTGGTTTTTTTCTGGCCGAGATAGATAAAACAGGACGAATTCAGGTTGCAAACATATAGAGAAAACCTGAGGATTGCAAATTGTAAATATCGATAAAAGGCAAGGGTGGTATCGGAAAAACCTATAAGGTGGGGTGTTTTCAGGACTAATCCCTGTTATGGCTCAAGACGAGCAAAGCCCGGTCTAAGGACCGGGCTTTGACTGGTTCCGTAACCTGGCGGGGGATATCGGCTCAGGCAAATAGACACTGATTCAGGCCGCGATTGTCAACGTCTCGACCATCAGACAATTCGCAGTCTCGGCCGGGGGCCGGCCACCGCCCGACCGATGATGGCCGAAGCTGCAATCCCGGCCTGGTGCAAGTCACGCAGTAGCGCATCGGCCTGATCCCCGGCGACTGCCAGCAGAAGACCGCCGGAGGTTTGGGGATCGAAGAGCAGTTCACGCTGGGGAGCCGACAAATGACTTGGCAGGTCCAGTTTCCCTTCCACCAGTTTGCGGTTGGCGCCGTTGCTGCCGGTGGTCTCGCCCTTTTGGTACATCGCCAGAACATGGGGATGAATGGGCAGGGCTGCATACTCGAGTTCAATCACCAGGCTGCTGCCTCGGGCCATCTCCAGGGTGTGGCCGGCCAAAGCAAAACCGGTGATGTCGGTACAGGCATGGACTTCGTAATTGAGGGCGATCTCCATGGCCGGTCCGTTAAGAAAGGCGATCTGCGGCAGCACCGGGTCGAGTTCCGCTCGGGGCAAGCGGCCTGAGCGACAGGCGTTAAAGAGGACGCCGGTTCCCAGGGGCTTGGTGAGAATCAGCACGTCTCCCGGTCGGGCACCGTTGTTGGTGAGAATCCGTTCGGGGGATACCACTCCGGTCACGGACAGACCATAGACCGGTTCCTCGTTGTCTGTGGAATGACCACCGGCGAGACTGGCGCCGGCCTCGAGGACCTTTTCGTGGCCTCCTTTGAGAATTTCTCGCAGGATGTCGGAACCGAGCTTCTTTTCCGGATACATCACCAAATTCAGGGCGGTAATCGGCCGTCCGCCCATGGCGTAGATGTCAGACAGAGCGTTGGCGGCGGCGATACGGCCGAACCAGATCGGGTCATCCACCGGCGGGGTGATGTAATCGACGGTTGAGACCACCGCCAGGTCGTCGGTAAGCCGATAGACCGCGGCATCGTCGCTCGATTCGAAACCGACCAATAAGTTGGGATCGGTGGGGGCTGGCAGCCCCCGTAGCGCGTCCGACAGGACCGTCGGACCGATTTTAGCCGCTCAACCGCAGGTTCGGGCCAGGCTGGTGAGCGTCCTTTTTTTTCGGAAAAACTTCATATTTTCTTCCTTGTATCAAATGGCATAATGAAAAAAGTGGAGTTAGTGTAGTCGATTTATATCATCGGGGGTGGATTAACTTTTGGTGTGCTGTGCCTTACTGCAGGCACTGCAAGAGCCCCATAGCCCACTGGCAGGAACCGCAAGACTCGCTGCCGGCGAAGCAGTCGTGAAGAAAGTCTTCTTCCTGGACCAGGTCGCAGGGGGCGACGCAGCAATTGGTGCAATAGGGGTAGTCGAACTCCACTACGTTACGGCGGAATGTGGTGAATTCTTCGTCGTTCCAGATGTCCAGCAGCGGACGTTCATCGAGACGACCGAACTCCTTGACCTTGACCAGTCTGTCCCAATCGTTAATGTAGCAACGGTACTGATGCCAGAGGAAATAGCAGGGGTGTACTCCGCCGTACCAAGAGATGAAGGCCGAACCGCCGGTGACGAAATCGCACTTGCGATCGGCCAGAGGGACGGTCACCGGCAGCTTGAGCTCAATACCCATCTCATCGGCGACCCGTTGTGCTTCCTCGTAGACATGCTCCACCTCGGTCTGCAAGGCCGTGTCCCGTTTCAGCAGTTGCATGACATCCATGAAGATGTCAAGTTTGCGGGCCTCGGCGCGCATTTCGGTTACCATGGCGTTAACCTCGCGGATGCGCGGATCGACCAGGTTCTTTAAAACCCGCTCTCTCTCCCAGGCCATATAGTCGTAGGAGTAAATATCCAACCCCATCTTCGCCATTTTTTGTTTCCATTTATCGAAGAGCGCGACCGCTGCCTCGCTAGCGTTGTGGTAAGTAGTCTGTTGCACCCCGGAAGGGTCGTAGGGTAGAGCCTGGGAGACGATGAAAAAATCGGCACCCCTTTCTGCCACCCAGCGTACTGTATCGGGTAATTGATGAAGATTTTCGCGCATGGTAACGAACTCGGAGCCGACCTTCAGTCGACCCTTCGGTCGTGCGCGTCGTGCCTCAGCGAGCACCGCAAAGGCGCGATCCATGTCGCTGAGGCTTTCGCCTTCTCGAACCTTGCTGAAGGTGTCGGGGCTGACTCCGTCCACCGACAGGCAGATGCGGTCGAGGCCGGCATCGACCAGGGCGAGGGCCGTCTGTTGATCGAGGAGCAGGCCGTTGGACTGAAAACCGATCCAGGCGCTATCGGGCATTCTTTGCCGGGCCCTGGCTATCCATTCGAGCAGGTGGGGGTGCATCAGCGGCTCGCCGATGCCGTTGAGTACCAGGGCTTCCAAGTAAGGAAATGCCGGCTCCAGCGCGGCAAAGGTTTCTTGCCTAAGGTCACCTTCGATGACCTTACTGTCCGCTGCCTGTTTGACGCACATGGGGCAGAGCAGGTTGCAATGAGTGGTGGTTTCAACGAACAGCTTGCTGGGATAGGTGCGAAAGGCGGCTTCCTCGGTGGTAGATGCTGCCGTTGTGTGATTGCGGTTGGGCACGGTGCGCTTCTCCTTCCGGGAGGCTGCTGTGAAATGCTCTCCCGGGTATTGTCATCATCGTTGGCGCTCAGAATAGCCCAGACAGTAACCGAAATAATTGACCACGGGCAAGAAATATATAGTTTTTAGACAAGGGTCTGGGGTTGCGGGGAAGCCCTGAATTGCTTATTGGCAGAAAAAAGAGATGGGCGGGACGTGCGATTAAGACGGCGAATCGTCGCAGTACTGATAGATCTCCTGCCGTTGATTCGGTTGCAGGTCAATAAACTTGGTGCCGATGCCGGGAATTCGCGTCTGCTTGCCCCAGGGCACGTAGCTGCAGAGCTCTACTCGAATGGGACTTGAGTCGTCAAGCTCAAGCAAGCGAATCCAGGCGGTATCGATGTTGTTCCAGTTGTGGCTGGAGATAATAAAACAGCCGCCTCGGGAGAGATCGAGGGTGGCGGTTTTTTCGACTCGCTCCATGGAAAACTTTTGGTCTGGGCTTAACAAGACATTAAGGTGGATGTCGTATCGTTTGTTTTCCCGGAAGATCAGGGCGCGATCGGAGCGACAGAACCGTTTAACAAAGTCTCCGAGGGGGTCTTCCTTGTCGAGAATCTCGCCAAAGACCAGGCCTCCAATCTTTTGGACCGCTGTGTTCCAACGCACCAGTAAGGTGGGGTAGTACTCAGAAGCCTCCTGGATAAAAGCTTTGTCCTTTGGTGAAAATTTTGCCGTGGCCAGCACATCAAGAACCAGCCCGTTATAGGGGCCGCGCACAAGTCGCTGGTTCATGTTCTCAATATTGTCAACCCATTCACAGCAAACATCTATTTGCTTAAAGGCTTTTTGGCAGGCCGATACCGCTTCAGTATTGTCGGAGAGAAGCAGCAATTTGATCATGGATAACACCCTTCTGCTGATTAAATATCAGAAAGTTTTCGTTGCGGGAACAACACCATTTTCCTCAACTTTAACGCCTTGGAAGTAATAAGGGAAGGGGGGCAAAAAAGCAACCCATCTTTTGTTCGTAGAGCACTGTCGAGCCTGTTTTTGTTGTTAAGGACAGAGAAATGCCGCCAGGGGGCTATTGACGCTATGAGTCGTTATTGCCCAGGTATTCGATGCCGATCAGGGTCAGGTCGTCCTTGAAAATCATATCCTGGCCGTGACTTTTAAGGGCTTCGATCAGATTGTCCAAGGCAGGTTCAAGGGGGCGTTTTTTATTGGCGGTCAGCTTGCGGAACAAGCGTTCCTGGCCGAACTGCAGGTTTTGCTTGTTGCTGTGTTCAGTGACCCCGTCAGAATATAGAAATAACCGGTCTCCACGGTGCAGGAGGACCTCTTCTTCTTCAAAGGGGCCAGAACAACCGGTGCCGATAATGGAGCCGCCGGCTTTCAGGGCTTTGCAGGAACCGTCACTTCGTACCAGCAGCGGCGGAGGGTGGCCTGCGTTGCTGTAGCGTATCTGACCGGTGCGGGTGTTGATGAGCAGATAGCTGATGGTGAAAAGCTTGCCGAAGCGCTCCAGTGGATATTCCTGCTCCAGTTGCTGAAGGACTTCTGCCGGGGACAGCAGGCGGAAGTAAGGCGGCTTGTTCTGCGGTCGACGGACGATACGACCGGCATGAGGAGAGAGGCTTTGGGTGACCGAAACAGTGACCATGGCAGAGGAGATGCCGTGGCCGCTGACATCCAGAACGTAGGCCAGGACGGTGTCTTCCGTAAGGCGCACGATGTTGAACAGGTCTCCGCCGACCTTTTCGCATGGAACCAGGCGCCAGGCGACTTGCAGGTTAATTGTATCCGGCAGGCTGGTGGGTAACAGTGACTTCTGGATTTCAGCCGCCGAACGTTGATATTCTTCGAGTTGATCTTGCTTTTCCAGCAACCGCCTGTTGGCGAGTTCGGCTTCGTAGGTCAGGCGCCGAATGGTTAATTGGGCTGCAACCTTGAAGCGCACTTCCTGGGCGTCATCGGGGCGGTTGATGGTATTGTCTATCCAGGAGGGCGTTGTATTGCTGGTTTTAAACTCATCCTGCGTGCGGGAGGAGTAGAGCAGGCAGGAAACGCTTTCCTGCTGGCACTGGAAAGCCAGCTCTGACCAGCTATTGGCCTGGTGCAGGTCGTCCAGGTCTGAATCGAGCAACAGCAGATCGGGTAGCTGTTGCAGCATGCTTTCGGTCTCCGTCAGGTTGGCGGCACGCAGAATATGATAGCCTTCGTCACGCAGTACCTGGTAGATCGCCTGCGCGGCGGCGGTTTCCTGTTGAGTAAGGAGGATTTTTCCCGGCATGTTAACCCTTGAATGTCAATGGCATGGTGCACAGTAGACAACTTTAACAAAGCGCCTTGGTTTTGTCCCGTGCCTTTTTTTCATTTTTTTTCAGTGGTGTCTGCAATACTCAGGGCGGTCAAAACTGTTGCCCGTCGCCACCCCCTATGATAGTCTGTTGACCCATGTTTTAGCGGTCTTTTGCCGCCCTGCAGACCCTTTTATTTTGCCGTTTTAAGCGGCTGCGTGCGCCGATGCCTCCAAAAGAACGTCTCGACAAATTACTGGTTATGCGTGGCCTTGTGCCATCGCGCGAGCGGGCTCGTAGCCTGATTCTGGCCGGCAAAGTACTGGTCAATGAGCAGCTGGTCGACAAGGCCGGTACCGGCGTGGCCAGCGATGCTGAAATTCGCCTCAAGGGCGAGGATATTCCTTATGTCTCGCGGGGTGGCTTGAAGTTGGCCAAAGCCCTGGAACATTTTGCTTTAGCAGTGACCGACCGTGTGGCCATCGACGTTGGCGCTTCGACGGGGGGCTTCACCGATTGTCTGCTGCAAAAAGGGGCTGCCAAGGTTTACGCTGTCGATGTCGGTTATGGCCAGTTGGCCTGGAGTCTGCGACAGGATCCCCGGGTGGTCAACCTGGAACGGACCAATATTCGTCATCTGCAAAGCAATCAACTTGCTGAAGTGCCCTCGTTGGCTGTGATCGATGCGTCCTTTATCTCCCTTGACAAGGTATTGCCGGTAACTTTGTCGTTGCTCGCCGACGGTGCCGAGGTGGTCGCCTTGATCAAACCTCAGTTCGAGGTTGGCCGTGGTCAAGTCGGCAAGGGCGGGGTTGTTCGTGACCCCGAACAGCATGCTACGGTGGTGGCGCGTATCGAGCAACTGGCCACGGAACTCGGCTGCCGGGTTCGGGGGGTGGTCGAGAGTCCGGTGCTCGGTCCGAAGGGCAATCGTGAGTTTCTTATCTATTTACAAAAGACACAGCAAGAAGGGTGCCAGCTGTGAGCCTGGTTTATTTTGTCGGTGCCGGCCCCGGCGATCCCGAATTGTTGACCCTTAAAGGGGCGCGATTGCTCGCTGAAAGCCGGACGGTCTATGCCTTTAGCCCCTTTGATCAAACCTTTGCCGGTCTATTGGCCGGTAAGGAATTTTATAACCCTTATGATTATAGTTTTGACGGATTGTTGACGCAGTTGCATGAACAGCGACAACGGGGATCGGTGGTTTTTCTGGTTCCGGGAGATCTGACCTTTTTCTCTCCCTTTCAGGCCCTGATAGAGCACCTGGGGGATGCGGCCCAGGTGGTGCCAGGAGTCAGTACGGTTAATGCAGCCTCGGCGCTTCTAAAGCGTACCCTTAATCTGTCAGGGACCTGCAGTCGTACCCTGATTGTCTCACCCCGAGTTCTCGAAGAACTGCCTGGCAGTCCCTCTCTGGAGGAATTGGCGGCCCCTGGAGTAACCCTGGCGATCTATATGAATCATCTGCCGTTAACCGAGCTGGTAGAACGTTTACGGCGGGGGTACGGGAAAAATGTCGCCATCAGCCTGGTGCACCGGCTCGGTTTCTCCGGTGAAGAGGTGGTGAACGGGACTCTGGACGACATCGTTTCCCAGTGCGGGGACCGGGACCTTTTTGCCGGTAGCGGCGGACGTCGTTCCGGGTTGACTTTGGTTTTGGTTGGCGAAGCACTGTCCGCTGCCGTGGATCATGGGTGGTGGGACCGGCGTTATTATCGTCAACAGACTCAACAAGAGCAGCAAAATTGATAAACTTTTTCAGGCTTAGACCTTACATTCGGTCGATAGCATGTTTTTTAAGCCCTTCCGGGGGTTTTGCGGGCTGTTTTAATAGCCCGATAAAAAGAGGCGTTTTGCCATGATTCGTATTCTGCATACCGCCGATCTGCATCTTGACGGTTCTTTTGCCTCCCTTGGCAATCGCGCACCGCAGCGGCAGGTCGATTTTCTCGAAACTTTTGAACGTATCGTGACCCTGGCCATCAAAAAGGATGCCCAGTTATTGCTTGTGGCCGGAGATTTGTTCGATCATCCACGCCCTGGTAAAGTGGCCCTGGGCAAGGTCCAGGCCGGTCTGCAACGCCTTTCTGAACGTGGTATCGTGCCGGTATTGCTGCCCGGCACCCATGACAGTCTGGTCTCCACCGATGCCGTCTATCGTCAGGAGGACTTTCCCGGGGTGGTCTTGCTCGATCAGCCACAAGTTAAAGAACCGGTGGCACTCACCGTCGATGGCCAGCAGGTCTATCTGTACGGTTTTGCTTATCGCAGTTATGTTTCGGAGGATGCCCTGGAAGGTATGCAACGGCGGTGCGACGAAGGTTTGCACGTGGGGTTGTTGCACGGTTCCCGGCAAGGCAGCCCGGAATGGAATTACCGTAAAAAAGACTTGCCTTTTTCTCTTGAAAACCTCAAGAGCTGGGGGCTCGACTATGTGGCCCTGGGGCATTATCACAGCTTTGAAGTGCTGTCCGAAAATGAACGGATTTATGCCTGCTATCCAGGCTCCCCGGAAGGTAAACGTTTTGGCGAAAACGGATCACGATACTGCGCCTTGGTGACCATCGATAAAAACCAGGCAGCGGTGGAGCCCTTGGAGGTTAATGGCCGGGAACTGGCCGAGGAGACCCTCGATCTGTCCGGTTGTACCGAGTTGGATGAGGCTGTGGGGCGTGTTGCCTCTTTGAATAACTCCAAGCTGCTGTTGCGTCTGACCCTGACCGGAATTCTTGAAGCTCCCATCGACCTGTCTGCCTTACAAAGTCGTTGCGAAGATGGTTTCTTCTATCTTGAACTGCAGGATGAAACCCGCCTTTTCGATAGCGACTACGCGCGCCGGATCGAACCGGAAGAGACGGTTCGAGGTATGTTTGTCCGCCGTGCCCGGAAGTTGATGGCAGAAGTTCAGGATGATGAGCGGCCGGTAATTGAACACGCCTTTCGCGAAGTATTGACCCGCTTTCGCGCTTTTAGCGGGGGTGACCAATGATTCTTCGCAGTCTGGAGCTGAAGCACTTCGGTAAGTTCACTGAGCGGAGTTTTGATTTCCGGCGGGGGTTCAATCTGGTCGTTGGAGCCAACGAGTCCGGTAAGTCGACCATGATGGAATCCATCCCGGCGGCGTTGTTCGGTCTGCGGGACAAAGAACGCTACAAGCCCTGGGGAAGACAGGGCAGTTGCGAGGCCGCCCTGGCTCTGGAAAATGGCGGTTGCACGGTGCGTATCGAGCGGGAACTGCTCAGCGACCGGGTGCAGCTGGTTGAGCGTGACGATCTCTATCAGGTTCTCTATCAGTTCGACGGAAAGGCTGCCCCGCAAGGACGTTCCTCTGAACGGGCCGAATACCTTGATCAGCTTAACCGGCTGTTGGCTGTGGCCGATGAGGATATCTTTCGGTCCAGCCTCTTTTTCGGCCAGGGTGACCTGGAGCTGGCCGATCGCAATGGTCTGACCACCCGCCTCAAGGCATTGCTGTCCGGTTATGTTGAAGTCGATTATGATCAGGTTCTGGCGTCATTGAGCGATGATTATTTCAACATTACCCGCAAGAATCCCTGGGGTAAGGACAAGACCCGGCCCCGCCAACTCGATGAACTGAGCGATAGGATTGAGGTGCTTCAGCAGCGCTGGTTCGCTGCCGAACAGGGCCTTAAGGAGCTTTCCTCCCTGCGGGAGCAGATCGCAGCGCTAAGTGAAACGATGGAAAAGGACCGGGAGAATTTGGCCTCCGGTGAACGTTACCTGGACTGGGTGCGTAAGCAATGGCAGCTGGAAGAGAAAGAAGGCAGCCTGCGCAAGGATTACGGCAGGATTCATCGAGAGTCCGGCAAGGTCGAGGAACTGGAAAAGCGGCGCGCCGACCTGGAAAAGGATCTGGCAAAAACCGGTTTGCCCCGGGAAATGCCGGAAGAGTTGCCTCCCTTGCTTCTCGAAGGTGAAAGCATACGCAAGGAGATGGTAACTTTACAGGCTGAGGCCAGTGCTTTGCAGCAAGAGGTTGCCAAACATGCCAATCCCGCTTGGAAACGACCGGTCCTGATTTCTGTGGCAGCGGTTCTGGTCGCCGTAGCGGCCGGTTTGTTTGGCGGAGCATTCAAACTTCCCCTTTTTGTGCTGGCCGGGGCGGCAACCGTCACTTTTTGGGGCCTGCACCTGTGGCGTTGCTTTAAACTGGGAGGCCAGCGCAAGGACTTGCAGGAAAAATTGCAGGTTGTCGAGCGCCAACGGGACGAGGCAAGGGAGCGTCGCATCGATCTCAGCAACCGCTTGGAGGTTCGTGGCCTGTCCACTTCGCCGGTGGAACTGGTGCGGATGCAAAAGAACCTTGAGCGCCATCGGCAGTTGTTGGGCCAAATCAAGGAGGTGGAAAGCGCTCTGCAGGTGTTGGACAACTCCGAGCATCTGAGCGAGGAAAAAGAACTGCTAACCCGCGAATTGGCTGTCCTCGGCGAACGTATGGAGCAGGAAAAGCCGTTGCGCCAGGAGGAGCTGATGAGTGCCGAAGAGCTCCCCCGGGCCGAGGAGCAGTTGCTGCAGCTGCGCGAAACGATCCGCCAGAATGAACAGCAATTACTCGACCTGACCCGGCGCGAGGCGGCACTGCAGGGAGAATTGAGCAATCTGCAGCAGATCGAAGAGGAAGGCGAACAGCTCAAGGAACGGGAGGCGGCGCTGCTGCAGCAACGGGATGCCTTGGCCGTGGCCTATCAACTGCTGTCCGAATCGGTAGACGAGTTTCGCCGTACTTATCTGGAACGCTTTGCTGCGGAGATCGGACGTTACCTGGGGCTGCTCACCGCCGGACGGTATCAGAAAGTTCGCCTCGCCGATGATTTCTCCCTGTCCCTGCCGGGGCGGGGCAGGGATTGGCGGCCGGTCGAGTCTTACAGTCGCGGAACCAACGATGCGGTCTATTTCGCTGTTCGCCTGGCTCTGACCCGGCAACTGGCCAACGGCATTCCTCTGCCGCTACTTCTCGATGATCCGTTGGTCAATCTCGACCGTCAACGCTTGGCCGAGGCGCTCAAGGTATTGGAACGACTTAGCAGCGAGCATCAGATCATTCTGTTCAGTCACGATGAACGATTGCTGAAGAGGGCCGCTCGCGATCGCTGGAACGTCGTGACTCTCGACGATCAGGGCGGTAACGTGGCAACCGCCGCTCAGGAAGGGAAGGACGATGGAAAACAACTGTCTTTTTTGTAGCATTATCGATGGCAAGATACCGGCCAAGATTCTCTACGAGGATGAACTGCTGGTGGCTATTGAGGATATCGCTCCCCAGGCCCCCCATCACTACCTGCTCATCCCCCGGGAGCACATTGCGACCACAAACGACCTGACGGAGGCGCATCGCGAAATGGTCGGGCATGTTTTTGTGGTAGCGGCCAAATTAGCGAAGCAGTTCGGAATTGATGAGCAGGGTTTTCGCGTGGTCAACAATTGCATGGAAGGTGCTGGTCAGACCGTTTGGCATCTGCACTTTCATCTGCTGGGCGGCCGTACGATGCACTGGCCGCCGGGTTAAGCTCCTTCTATTATCGAAGACCGTCAGGTTATACTGTTCCTTATCGTAACCTGTTATGTAATGCGGGTGCACAAGGAGTTGGAAAAGTAAGGGAGTTGTCAAGTGGTAAAGGCTGATCGCCGAACTGAGCAGCGCATGGTTAATGAGATTATGGAGCTGCTGGTCACCCATTATGGCGGCGGGTTGACCGAAGAGGACCTGGATCAGGGCATTGACTCCCTGAGTCGGGCTATCGAAGTGGCTCGCAGGTCCCATGAGGGACAGCTTCGCAAATCGGGAGAACCCTATTTTTTTCACCCTCTGCGTGTTGCCCATCGAGCGGCTCGACATTGGATGGATTTCGCCTCCATTAACGCTTGCCTGTTGCACGACGTAGTCGAAGATACTCCGGTCACTCTGGCCGAAGTCGAAGAGCAATTCGGTGAAGAAGTGGCTCTGTTGGTCAACGGTCTCACCAAGGTAGCCGCCGCCGAACTCAGTCGCGATGCTCTCAAGGCTGAAACCTATCGTAAAACCCTTTTGTTAGCTATCGAGGATGTAAGGGTGCTGTGTCTCAAATTCTGGGATCGCATGGACAACCTCGAAACTATCAGTGCTCTTAACCCCGCTAAGCAGGCGCTGATTGCCGAAGAAACTCGTAAAATCTATGTGCCTTTGGCCCGACATCTCGGCATGGGGTCCGTGGCCGCCAAGATGGAAGCGCTGTCCCTGGGTATTCTCTACCCCAAGCGAGGCGAACGCTATCAGCGAGTGGTGCGGGCTCTGCAGATGCAGGCCGGTCCCGCTTTACGCAAGATCCGCTCGAATATTTCTCAGGCATTTGATCATCAGAAATTAAGCTTTGCCTTGCGGGATCGCTGGCGGCCATTTTCCATCGCTGCGGTACGGGCGGTTGGCCGAGGCCTGGCTACCCTCTATACCTTAGAGATTCAGGTCGATACGACCATGGATGCTTATCTGGCCCTTGGGGTATTGCACCGTCTGTACAATCCGATCCCCGGCAAACTGAGAGACCATCTGATCGTGCCGTCCCAGTTCGGTTACCAATCTTTGAAAACCTCGGTCCAGGCAGGGGAATATCGGCTGCGGGTGGAGATTACCACTCGCAAGTTGGCTCGTTTCAACGAATCCGGAGTACTCACTCCTGGCTTCGAATTCCGCGAAGCCAATTTTCAGGAATTGATGCGTTCCCTGCTGGATGGGGAATCGGCCATCGATACCGCCAGTCTGCGATTGGCCTCGGCAAGTATTCAAGTTTATACCCCCGGGGTAAAATCTGCACCTTGCCCGAAGGCAGCAGTGCCCTTGACTTTGCCTTTGCTATCCATGAGCAACTCGGCTTATATGCCTGGCGGGCGCGCATTAACGGTCAGACCCGGCAGCTGAAAACCCGCCTGCTGGACGGTGATCAGATACAGATCGAGCGGAGCGATTCGCCGGGAGTACTGCCCAAGTGGCTCGACTGGGCGGTCACTCCACGAGCCCGCAATCAGATCCGTCGCTATTTGCGCAGCCGGGTTAAGGACGGTAGTACGGACTCTGCAGAGTAGTTTCTGATGCCGTCGCAAAAAGCCCCCCGCCTGTATTACAGGAATTTTTCAGGATTTCTGCATACTGCTTAGCCATTTTTAAATATTTGGAAGTACATTTATATCTGAATGGTTACAGGGAAGCGGTGTTGAGGGCGTCGCCTTTGGCGACTGCTGGACGCAGACTGACGGTTGTCAGACGGGAAAGGCGGTTGTTGCGGATGATGGAGCGGATTTCAGCGACATAGGCATCCCGGCGACTGGAATAGAGGCGCAGTCCGGCAGCTAGATCGATACCTTGCAAAGCTTGCTTGCGATAACGCTTTTTCGTACGGATGGCGCGTAGTGAGCGGTAGGCCCGGTGGGCATTGAGATTATTCATATACGAGCGCACCGAGTCGTATAAGTTGTCGAAACGACGTACTTCATGGCGTTGTTTCGCCGAACGTTCTTTGGGCACCAGGCCGGTGCCGGCGGCGTAGGTCCACTGACCGAACAGGTTGTTCCCGAGCTTTGAGAATCGGGAGGTTCCGTAACCCGATTCATTCGCCGCCTGGGCTAACACCAGATCCGGCGGCAGGGTGTCGAGGCGTTGCAGCAACTGTTTGCGGCTGCGTGGGTCGGTCAGGGGGTTATGGTGCAGGCGGTAGCTTTGGGTCAGGTCGCTGATCAACATCTGCTGGGGAGCCGAAAGAGGTAAACCGGCATCATGATGGCGCAGGGCGATGAGCAGTTGCCGGCGTTGCAGGGTGATTTCCCGGTTGGCCAGCAATACCGATGGCAGCAGGGAGAGGAAGAACAGTCGTTTGCGCTCGGTGATGTCCTTGATGCGATGGAGGTCCTTGGGTAGAGCAGTGACCAGGAAGGGGGGAACCCCCTGGTCGAGGTTGTCCCAGTGATAATTGTTGATGGCCAGATAACGACTCAATTCCCGGTGGCTGACCGGGGTAATCGTTTCGATAGTACCGGTCTCGGTTGTGGGCCAGGAGAATGCGGACCGTTCACAGGCGCTGATAAGGAAAGTGCTGCTTACAAAAAGGATCAGCAGCAGTATTTTTTGATATCGATCCATGAATTGTTTTGGGCAGGCTTGGTGGTTAGCAGGTCGCCTGCATATCCCGGTGAGGCTAATGGTCTGCCGGTTTCCTAATTGGAGGAACGATGAAAAGTTATCGCCAGGAGCTATGGTTCCAGGTGCCCCAAAGGCAGGGGTATATCAATATAACGCCACAGGTTGAAGACTGTCTCCGTCAGAGCGGAATTCGCGAAGGTCTGGTGCTGGTCAACGCCATGCATATTACCGCCTCGGTGTTCATCAACGACGACGAGTCGGGCCTGCATCAAGATTTTGACCAGTGGTTAGAAAAACTGGCACCTCATGAACCGGTGGCTTCTTATCGGCACAATGTCGGTGAAGATAATGCCGATGGTCATCTCAAACGGCAGATCATGGGCCGCGAAGTTGTGGTTGCCGTGACCGAAGGTCAGCTTGATTTTGGGCCCTGGGAGCAGATTTTTTACGGCGAATTCGACGGCCGTCGCCGCAAACGTGCGCTGGTCAAGATTATCGGTGAATAAAGACCCTGGCTCGATCCATTTTTACGGTCTGCAGCACTGCAGAGGATCTACTTGTTGCCGGCCTGCGGAGACTTCTTCGGTGGCCGACTGGCGCTGATCAGCACCTTGTTGTCGGTAAAAGTCTCCACCTCGCCGGCAAAGGTTTCAACCTGGAAAAAGTCTTGAATCTCGTCGCTGGCTTCAATAAACATCTTGTTTAGTTGCTGCACCTCGTCTCGCGACAAGCCCGACCGTTTGGCCCATTCCTGGAAATCGTGGGTTTTCTTCTGCACCGTGGTTTCGTGAAGAATGAAGCCTGCATCGACGACCATTTGCTCCCACTCGGTTTGAGTAAAAGCACGGATATGGGTCTGGTCGCGTAACTTTTCGTAGTTATGCTGAAATTCGGCAATGTGCGGTTCGTCAGCAAGCAAGGTGTCGATGATTACCATGCGGCCGCCACGACGCAGCACCCGATGGAACTCTTCAAGGGCGCGCGGCACATCGGGAAAATGATGGGGGGCGATGCGGCAGACCAGCAGGGTAAAGGCCCCCGCAGGGAAGGGCAGGTCCTCAGCGTCGGCTTCGCGGAAGGTGACGTTTTCTACGCCACCCTCTTCGCTGATAAATTCCTGGGCCTTTTTCAACATCTGCATAGCCAGGTCGGAAGCCACCACACTTCTGACCAGCGGTGCGAAATAGAGGGCGCTGTGCCCGCCACCGCAGGCAACATCCAATAGAATATCGTCGCAGGTCGGTTGCAGCATGCGCGCTGCTTCGGCCAGATCGTCAGACTGGGCGAAGCTGGGACTGCGAACATAGCTCTCGGCAGTGCGGCTGAACTGTTCCCTGACCTTATCTTTAAAGTTTTTGGCCATGAAAAACTCCTAGATTCTTACGATTATACCACCCCGTAAAGGGCTTTGGAGGCCGTAGCGTTTTTCACAGGCCGCTCGGCAGATCGGGCAAGATAGCACGAAAAACTTTCATTGGGAAGCATTGTCGTGTTCTGCAGTGGAGTTTCCTTGCGAATCTTGTTCAGCGGTTTCCTTTTCAAGGAGTTCAAGCAGTTCCATCAGTGGTGCCTGGTAGACATCTGCCAGAGTTTCAATATTCGCCAAGCTGTTCAGTAAACGCCGGGTTGCACTCAGGGCCGATTTGCAGTGACGCAGGCGTTCAGCCTGCGGATCGCCGTCGACGGTGGTCATCTCTTTGAATTGCTTCAGTACGGTGGGGTGGCTGCGGGATTGCTCCAAAGCTGTTTTGCGCAGCGCATCGTATTGTTCCACCGAGAGTTGTTCTTCCTGCCTGGCCTGGCGCAGTAAATCGACGGTGCGATAGTCCGGCAAGGGGTTGAGCTCGGCCTGGCGGGTTAGCAGTTGCGGTTCTTCTTTTGCCAGATAATTGTAAGCCCGGGTCAGTTTCAAAGCGGTCGGTTTTTTAATGCGCACCTCTCGGCTACAATAATCCTCAAAAGATTCGTAACCCCAGTTGCGATACAGGTGTTCTTGATTAACTTTCAGCAGTTCTTCTCCCAATTCCACCCAGGAGGACTTAAACCGGCGGGCGCTGTTGAGGACGCGATAGCGTTCCGAGGCCGGATCGAGTTGCTGCATGATCTCTTCTATATGCTGTTCAGCTTTAGTTTTCGCGCTTTCTTCCGACACGGCAGAGCTCCGTCTGTTAAAGGGACGAGTGGCCTATATATTCCAGGCAATAAAATTGTGACCCATCAAGGTTGTAGTAGAAATAAATATACCAGACAACCCATTATTGGTCTTGGTGCAGCGCCCCCTTATCGGTACAATGGCGCCGCTGAAACTTCTGTGAACCGCTAGAAAAAGGTTAGTCGATGACTTTAAAAAAATGCCAGGTCGGTCCTCAGACTGTGACCATGCTCGAACTGGGTCATCCCTGGGTGTTGGCCGATCGTTATACCAAAAGCTGGCCGACCGGGAAGGCCGGTGAACTGGTGCAGCTGTGTGATCAACAGGGCCGGATGTTCGGTACCGCACTGCTCGATCCCAAAGAACGTATCGTCGCCCGGGTGTTGGAACAGGGGCCGATGCGCCTCGACCGGGCCTGGTTGCAGGGGCGGATTGAGAAGGCCGTGGCGTTACGCAATCATCATGCTCGGCTGGTCGATACCAACGCTTACCGGCTGGTTAACAGCGAGGGCGATAGCTTGTCGGGGCTAACCGTCGATCGTTATGACGACTTTCTGATGGTTCAGTATTTCACCCGGGCCTGGAAACCGCATCTATCGCTGGTGGTTGAGGTGCTGCAAAAATTGCTGCAACCCAAAGGCATCTATGTCAAGTTTCGTCCCCAGCAGACCCGTCAGTTGGCGACCGGTGAATCGAAGCGTTACAGCAAACTGATGGCTGGTGAGGCCGCCCCTAAACGACTGACGGTCATGGAAAACGGTCTCAACTTTCTCGTCGAACTGGAAGAAGGTCTCAATACCGGTCTCTTTTGCGACCAGCGCCATAATCGGTCTGATCTGATGGAGCGGGTGGCGGGGCAGGAGGTTCTCAACCTGTTTGCCTACACGGGAGCCTTTTCCGTAGCGGCTGCTGCCTCGGGAGCCAAGCGGGTGACCAGTGTCGATGCTTCTTCCGCCTATCTGGACTGGGCCCGGGACAATTTTGCTGCCAATCGCCTCAATCCGAAGCGCCATGAATTTCTGCTTGGCGATTGTTTTGAAGTGCTGGCAGAGCTGGGACGAAGCGGTCGGCGTTTCGATACCGTGATCATGGATCCGCCTTCCTTTTCAACCGTCGGCAAGAGCCGCTTCACCACCAGTGGCGGCACCGCTGACTTGGTGGCGGCTGCTTTGGATTTGCTGCCCCCTGGCGGTCTGTTGATCACCTCGTCCAATCATCAGAAGGTCGATCTGGCCGATTATCTCAAAGAGCTGCGGCGTGGTGCATTGCGCGGCGGTTGTCAGCTGCGGGTGATTCAACTCGCCGGTCAAGGCGCGGATTTTCCCTATCCCGTCACCTTTCCCGAAGGCCGCTACTTGAAGTACGTCATCTCTGTCAAAGACTGATGATGGCGTCACAAAAAGTCCGCCCTACGGCGTTACGGTGCTTTTTCAGGACCTCGACATACTTGTGTATGCCTTCACCCCTGAAAAATCACCAAGCCTTGTAGGACGCAATTTTTGCTTAGCCATCCTATAAGTTATTGTGAGAACAGCACTGATGGCGTCGCAAAAAGTCCGCCCTACGGCGTTACGGTGCTTTTTCAGGACCTCGACATACTTGTGTATGCCTTCACCCCTGAAAAATCACCAAGCCTTGTAGGACGCAATTTTTGCTTAGCCATCCTATAAGTTATTGTGAGAACAGCACTGATGGCGTCGCAAAAAGTCTGCCCTACGGCGTTACGGCGCCTTTTCAGGACTTCGACATACTAGATGTATGCCTTCACCCCTGAAAAACCACCAAGCCTTGTAGGACGCCATTTTTGCTTAGCCATCCAATCTGTGTTTCTGAAAGCATCAAAGAAGGCCGGAGTCGGTGGACTCCGGCCAGTGATTTATCAATGGCGGTACCCCTTTAAGGGAGTACGGTCGCCTGCTCAATGAGTACCGGTTCAACAGGTACGTTCTGGTGCATGCCGCTGTTGCCGGTGGCGACGGCCGCGATGGCATCGACTGTTTCCATGCCTTTGACCACTTTACCAAAAACGGCATAGCCGTATCCCTGGGGCGAAGGGTCTTGATGGTCGAGAAAGGCATTGTCGACCAGGTTGATGAAAAACTGGCTGGTGGCGCTATCCACTATCTGGGTGCGGGCCATGGCCAGCGTACCGCGCAGGTTTTTCAATCCATTATCCGCTTCATTTTTAATCGGCGGACGATTGTCCTTCTGGCTCATGTCAGCGGTCATGCCGCCGCCCTGGATCATGAAGTTGGGAATAACCCGATGAAAGATGGTGCCGTCGTAAAAGCCCTCATTGACGTAGGCAAGAAAGTTTGCCGCAGAGATCGGAGCGTTTTCTTCGTCGAGGGCAATAACGATGTCGCCCTGAGTGGTTTTCAGCAGAACCTGAGTCATGGTGTGTCCTGTATTGGGGGTTAAAGTTGAATGCTCGGAGGATGCCCCCCATGCCGTCGGGGTGGCGGCGCAGAGCAGTAACACCGAAAGCAGCCCCGTACAGAGAACTCTGCCGGCTCTTATCTGGATGAATCGTGCCATATTCATAAGCTGACCTTTTGGTTTTTTACTGTTGAAGGGTTCCTGGCCTAGGTTACCAGCTTCGCCGCTGTATAACACGATCCAACGCCATTTTCAACTGCAACGGCTTAAATCGAAAGTCACGCTATCTGTTCGTTAAGCTCTTACTGCTTCAGTCGAGCTTGTCGAGATACTGCTTGATCAGGCTGTTGCGCAGAGTTAAAAGATTAGAGCTGATGGCCACCTTATAGATGTGGGGGTTGGCCAGACGTAATGTGCCCTTGGGAAGAAGCTGTAACTGCTCGGCGCAGCGGTCGGCCATGAGGTCCAGACTTTCCTTTTCCAGCAGCATCTGTCCCTCATCCATTACCGGTTGACGTATTTCCTGCAGAGTCGCTCCAGGGGGAATTGTTTTCGATTCATCGGGGTTGGCCGGGTTGTAAACCCTGTCGCCGGGGATGACTTTATCCTGTTGCCGGCAGATAATGTCCATCTTGAATTGGCCGTCCGCATCTACAACCCGCAGTAACCGCTTTCGGTCAGGAAGGGTTGCTTTGGCCAGATCGCTGGTCACCTTGAGTTTGGGCTTGCCGTCGCAACGGACCAGTTTGTACACACCGCCCAGGGCGCAGCCGCCGGGCCCGCTGCCGGTCGCCAGCTTGGTGCCGACACCGTAGATATCGACACAGCCTCCTTCATTACGGATCGATTCGATAATGTTTTCATCAAGGTCACTGGAGGCGACTATTTTAACCTGGGGAAAGCCCGCTTCGTCCAGCATCTGGCGGCTATTCTTGCTCAGGTAAGCCAGGTCGCCGGAGTCGAGTCGTACCCCCAGGAGTTCATAGCCTTTGGCGCGCAATTCACGGGCGACGGTGATGGCGTTGGGGATACCGCTTTTCAGCGTATCGTAAGTATCGATCAGCAGAATACAATGCTCGGGGAAACAGTCGGCATAGGCCCGAAAAGAGCTCAGTTCGTCGGGGAAGGCCATCACCCAGCTGTGGGCATGGGTGCCCTTCACCGGAATGTCGAAGACCTGTCCCGCCCAGGTGTTGCTGGTGCCGCGGGCGCCGCCGATGTAGGCGGCGCGGGCTTCATGCAGGCCGCCGTCGGGGCCGTGGGCACGGCGCAGGCCGAACTCGATGACCTGACCGGGGTGGGCGGCTACACAGATCCGCGCAGCCTTGGTGGCAATCAAGGTTTGAAAGTTGATCAGGTTGAGCAGCGCCGTCTCCACCAGCTGCACTTCGGCCAATCGTCCTTCCACGGTGACCAGTGGTTCGCCGCCGAACACCACCGTGCCTTCCGGCGGGGCGATGACCCGGCCCTGAAAAGAAAAATTCCGCAGGTAATCGAGAAAGGGCCGACTGAAGATATTCAGGCTGTCGAGATAGTCCAGGTCGGCTTCGCTGAAACGCAGCTCGGTCAGGTAGTCGAGGGCGGTTTGTAGGCCGGCAAACACTGCATAGCCGCCATGAAAGGGGTTTTTGCGGAAAAACAGGTCGAACACCGCCGGCGTCAGGTGCATGCCCTTTTCGAAATAGCCGGCCAGCATGGTCAACTCGTAAAGATCGGTCAGCAGCGGAGAATAGCGGGCTTCAGTCATGGAGTCTCCTAGAATGGCAAAATGTCAGGGTGTGCCCATCCGGAAACTTTGGATGGGCACCGCGTTGTTTTCATATGGGAAAAGGGCTGTTTCCGGATGAAAACCAGGGTGCTCATCAGAAGTTTAACAGGCTCGTATTGGCAGACCACTGCAGGGGGGCAAAAAGCCTTCAGTCCGCGATGTTGGTAGAAACTTCAACCAGCTGTGAATCAAGTAACTGATGCACCGCTTGCGGGGATATTTCCACCAGAAAGCCGCGCTTGCCGCCGTTAAGATAGATAACGGGCAGCTCCAATATGGATTGTTCCATGTAGACGGGCAGTTTCTTGCGAGTACCGAGGGGGGAGGTGCCGCCCACCTGATAACCCGTGTGTTTCAGGGCCATATCCGGAGTGCAGGGAACAATCTGTTTGACGCCGAGTGCACGAGCTAGTCTTTTGGTCGAAACCTGACGGTCGCCATGCATGAGTACCACCAGGGGACGTTGCTGCTCGTCTTCCATAATCAGGGTTTTGACTACCGCGTGTTCGTTCACCCTAAGCTCCTGAGCACAGACGGCGGTGCCGCCGTGATCCTGATAGGGATAACAGTGGCCAACAAAAGGAACCTGTTGTTTGCGCAGCAGGCGAATAGCGGGGGTGACTGGGATTTTGGATTTTGCCATAATCGTGTTGGTCAATAAAGGGTTAGGCGAGGAACCAGGTCAGGGCCTGCATTGCCAGACTACCGATGGTGGCAATGACGCACAGCAGACTGGCTACGGTAAAGAAGCCGGAGCTGGCCTTGCGGCCGCGAATGCCGATGGGCAGTATCAGGCCGAAGGCCGCACCACCGAGAGCGCCCCCGAGGTGGCCGGCGTTATCGGCTCCGACCAGCAGGCCGAAGATAAAAGCGAAAGCGGCCCAGCGAAACATGAAGTTGCGCATGGCCTCGCCGGCCGGACCCATACGGTGAAAGTAGGCCACGGCAAAGCCGATCAGGCCGAAAATCGAACCGGAGGCGCCTACTACGGGGGTATAAGGGTGCCAGAACAGACCGAGCAGGGTCGCTGTAAGGGCGGTCAGGGTATAGAGAACAATAAAACGCCGAGCGCCGATCTCCCTTTCGATCATGGGACCGACCTGGTAGAGCACCAGCATATTAAAGCCGATGTGCATCAGCCCGCCGTGGGTGTAGGCGTAGGTCAGGCATCGCCACCATTGCCCGTAGTTCAGCACTTCGGGTATCCAGCGCTGAGCGCCAAAATAGTGCAGCAGGCCTAAAGGCGGAGACATCAGCGGTTGCAAACCGAGTCCGGCAGAAATCCCTTTCAGAACCATCAGGCTGAACCAGATCAGGTTGACGATAAGGATTAAACGGGCTGGCGAGAAACTATCACCGGACAGACCCTCGCCCCGGCGTAAAGCGGCGATATTTTTTTCCCAGCGCATCAGTCGCCATTGCCATCGGGTGCCGTTGAGGCCAAGCTTGTCAAAAAAGGGTTTGCAGTTCACCGTAGAGTCCTTTCCGGTGGAAGATGAGTCGTGGGTTTGGAGCCTTTGAAGTGGCCTTTCAGGAATTATTATTTTACTGAGAAACTTCGCAACTATTGCAGAAAACGGTCTGCTGATCAACTGCTGAATAGTTGCAACACTATTGGAATATTTGTCCGGTAGAAGTTGTCCGGTAGAAGGAAAATCGTGCTGATGGTTGACTGCCCGGTCGATTAGCCGGACAATAGGTGTTGTTTTACAGTATTTCGATACGTAACGATTATCTTCAACTACTTGATATGGATTGAACCAATGGCGATTGAATCGATTAGCCCGATTACCGGGCAAGTATTGGAACGTTTTACTGACTATTCCCCTGCCCGGGTTGCTCGAATCATTGAACAGGTGCAGGAGGCTTGGCCGGCCTGGCGGCGTACGTCCATGGACAATCGTAGTGGACTGATGCGGGCATTGGCCGACGAATTACGTCGCGATCAGCAGCGTCTGGCTTGTCTGATGGCGGAAGAAATGGGCAAGCCGATGGCCGAGGGTCTGGCTGAAATCGACAAATGTGCCTGGGTATGCGAGCATTACGCCGATCATGCCGGTGACTATTTGGCGCCCCAGGCTGTGAGTTGCGATGCCGGCCATTCACAGGTTGCCTTTCGTCCCCTGGGGGCGATTCTGGCGGTGATGCCCTGGAACTTTCCTTTCTGGCAGGTGTTTCGGTTTGCCGCTCCGGCTCTGATGGCCGGTAACGTCGGACTGCTCAAACACGCTTCCAATGTGCCCCGCTGCGCTTTGGCCATAGAGAAACTCTTTGAGCGGGCCGGTTTTCCCCCGCAGGTTTTTCGTACCCTGCTGATCGGATCGGGCCAGGTTGATGATGTGATTGCCCATTCGGCGGTAAAGGCGGTTACTCTGACCGGAAGCGATCTGGCCGGTCGCAAGGTGGCAGCCAAGGCGGGCGCCATGCTGAAAAAGAGTGTGTTGGAACTGGGTGGCAGCGATCCCTTCATCGTAATGCCCGATGCCGATCTGAAGGAAGCAGCAGCTCAGGGGGCGCGATCACGTTGTTTGAATTCAGGGCAGAGCTGTATCGCGGCAAAACGTTTTATCGTGTTCGACGAGGTATACGAAAAATTTCTCGACCTGTTGAGGCAGGCTATGGCTGCCCTGGAGGTGGGCGATCCCTTGTTGGAGACGACCCAGGTCGGTCCGATGGCCCGCGGTGATTTGCGGGATGAATTGCATGCCCAGGTTCAGGAATCCATTGCTGCAGGGGCTGAGCTGATATTGGGTGGCAAGCCCTTACCTAAGGCCGGTTATTACTATCCCCAACGATTTTGGCCAAAGTTTCTCCCGGTATGCCTGCCTATGATCAGGAATTGTTCGGCCCTGTAGCCGCGGTAATTCGGGTAGCAGGTGAGGCAGAAGCGCTGGCGGTGGCCAATGACACCCCTTTTGGTCTCGGTGCTTCCATCTGGAGCGGCGACAGCCGGCGAGCGGAGACCTTGGCCGAAGAGATTGAAGCGGGGGCGGTGTTTGTCAACGGTATGGTTAAAAGTGATCCGCGCTTGCCTTTTGGCGGCATTAAAGAATCAGGATATGGACGGGAGTTGGCTGATTACGGAATTCGTGAATTTGTCAATATCCAGACCGTATGGGTACGCTAGCATCCAGCTAGTTTTTATCCGGAAACGGCCCTTTTCCCCTATCTCGGCGTCAATCTGCACGCTTGCGTGTGCGGCGTAGAACAGCTACGCCTCCGTGCAAGGGATTGACTTCCTTGACCTTGGAGAAAATTCCTCGTTTCCCATATGAAAGCGACGCGGTGCCATCCGAAGTTTCCGGATGGGCACCAACCAGTGTATTAGTGTATATTAAACAGCATAGTCGACAAGCTTTGTTTCTAGTGAGGTATGTTTTAAATCCATGGCAATAATGATTAAAAGATATGCTTTGACGCTGTTGGCGATGCTGTTTGTGATATTGACGACAACCTCTTCCCAAGCTCAGGAATTCCAGCAGGACGCCCCCTTGACCGGCCAGCTTCACGAGCTTTTAGGCGATAGCGGGCGGCCATCGATTCTGAACGTCGGTGGTTACGGATTGGCTCTGGTGGACGAAACCTACAGCTTTTACCGCCAGCGGAATTTTGCGGCAGCGTGGGTTACCTTACAGGGGCTCAGCGATCAGGGGCAGCGGTTGCGGACGGTTTTACAGTCTGCAGATCGTGAGGGGTTGCGACCGGAAGAATACCATATCAAGACCATTGATATTTTTGCCGAGCAGTTGCGAATTTTTCATGGTCAAGGAAAACCGCTAGCCCCCCTGCATCTGGCTCGACTGGATATCCTGCTGACCGACGCTTTTTTGCGTTATGCCGGTGATGTTGTTGACGGTCGGGTTGAAGCGGCCAAGGTCTATTCTAACGAGTGGCGCCCTGTACGCCGCCCTATCGATCTGGTTGAGGTTCTGCAGCTGAGCCTTGAGTCTGACCAGGCGGTGAAAGCTTTGCAGGAGATGCTGCCGGACGATCCGGGCTATCTGCATCTGCGAGATTACCTGGCGACTTATCGACATTTGGCCGTTGATGGTGGCTGGCCGCAACTTCCCGATGGCCCTCTGGTCCAATCCGGTGAGAGTGATTGGCGGGTACCCTGGCTGCAGCAGCATCTGATACAGACAGGCGATCTGCCGGCTTTCAGCCGATCGGCTGATTGGGTCTTTGACGAGGCTACGGCAGAAGCTTTGACACGCTTTCAGCGGCGCCACGATTTGAAGGCCGATGGCGTGTTGGGTCCGAAAACCCTGGCGGCTCTGAACGTGTCGGTCGAGGAGCGGATTCGCCAGATTGAAATCAACCTGGAACGCTGGCGCTGGTTGTCGCGGGACCTGGGGCGACGTCATTTAGCCGTTAATATTGCTGATTTTAGTCTTGAGGTGGTGGAGGAGGGAGAAGCAGTGCTTGCCATGCCGGTAGTGGTGGGTACCGATTATCGTCGCACCCCGGTGTTTTCAGCAAGATTGCGTTATCTCGATTTTGCCCCCTACTGGAATGTCCCTCAAACCATTCTGCGCGAAGACAAACTGCCTCTGATCAAAGCCGATCTTAATTTCCTGGAGTCCCACCACTATGAAATCGTTACTCAACGCAAGAGAATAATTGAATGGATTGATCCGGAAACCATCGATTGGGAGGGGGTAACGGCGGAGACCTTTCCGGGAATGTTGCGCCAAAAGCCCGGTCCCTGGAATGCCCTGGGACGGGTCAAGTTCATGTTCCCCAACAAATTCCATGTCTATCTGCACGATACTCCGGAGCGGCATCTGTTTGATCGTAAGCGGCGGTCCTACAGTAGCGGGTGTATCCGGGTCCAGCGACCTTTTGACCTGGCTCTCTATCTGCTGCAAAATCAGGTAGGCTGGGATGCGCAGCGTATCGAAGAAGCCATGGCCGCAGACGAAACCTTGCGGGTTCTTCTGGATGAACCGGTACCTGTGCACATTCTCTATCGTACTGCCTGGGTTGACAGGGAGGGTAGGCTGCAGTTCCGCAATGATATTTATCAGCGTGACGCGGTGCTTTATACTGCTCTTCGTCGCCACAATCGTAAAACTGTCGTCCTGGTGGCTTGCAGTGAAGGAATCCTTGAGTAGGGTTCCCGATTAGAAATAATGTGCCATGCCACACATTTGGGGCGCCCCAGATTGTGGCATGCCACACTAGAGTGGCGTCGCAAAAAGTCCGCCCTACGGCTTACGGTGTTTTTTCAGGACCTCGACATACCAGGTGTATGCCTTTGTCCCTGAAAAACACCAAGCCTTGTAGGCTAAAATTTCAGTTTGGTCATCCTACGATAGGACACTTAACAGCCATCGCCCGGTAGGGTGATGGCTGTTTTTGATAAATTCAGATCAGATTTTTAAGCCAGGAAAAAGCCAGCAGGGTTCCGAGGGAGGATCCGAGGGAAGAAAAGAAAAATACCAGCAACACTCGCGTCAGACGATTGCTCCACCAGCCTCTGGCAGTCGCTAGGTCGTTGCCCGCTTCTTCCAGGTCCCGGACGGTCGGCCCGGCGATCATCGCCTGGACTAGTCCAGTAACAAAACCGGCACCGATGGTAGGGTTAAGCGAGGTGATGGGGGCCGCGACAAAGGCGGTGACGATGGCCAGAGGGTGCCCCAGTGCCAGAACGGTACCGGCCGCCGAAAGCAGGCCGTTGGCCAATACCCAGGCGATGGCCGCTTCAGTCAGCTGGCTGCGGTCGCCGAAGAGGAAACCAACAAGAAACAAGCCAACCACCACCGCCGGTATGATCCAGGGCAGTACCCGGGAAAGCGGGGGTTTGGGCGGAATCAGGGACAGTTCGTCAATGCAGCCGGGATCACTCTGCTCAGCGAGGCGACGTCGTATTCCGGGGACGTGAGCTGCGCCGACCACGGCCACCAGGCGTTTTCCAGGGGCCTGGCGCAGATGTTCTGCCATATACTGGTCCCGCTCGTCCACCAGAACGGTTTTCATCGCTGGCAGCATGTCGCCCATTTCGTCCAACATGGCAGTCAGCGTGTCGCCTTGGCGCAGGGCAGACAGTTGTTCTTCGTCAATCTCTTGCGATTCGAACAGGCCGCTGAACAGCGCGGCGAATACCTGCAGCTTCTTCCATAGTCCCGTTTTACGCCAGGCGCGCAACAGGGTGGTGCGAATTTCCCGGTCGATAAGGCAGATTTCGGCCCCCTGCTCTTTGGCCGCCTCGGCGGCGGCGGCCAACTCGGCGCCCGGCTTGACGCCTGTCTGCAGTCCCATTCTTTTTTGGAAGGCCGACAGGGCCAGGTTGGCCAGTAGAAAGGGGCCTTGGCCCTGGCGAATGGCCTTGACCAAGTCGAGCGATTGCCAAGCCTTGGCGTCCGTCAAGGACCGATAGCGCTGCTGATCCAGTTCGATGCAGACGCTGTCGGGCTGCTCTTCGGCAATGACCTGGCGGACGGTATTCACCGAGTCGCTGGAGATATGAGCGGTGCCGATCAGGACGATTTTCTTGTCGGCAACTTCCAGGCGGTAAATGTCAGAACAATCTTTAGTATCCATTCGTTTTTATTGCCATTATTGGATCATCGTTGACGGATTCAGGGCGTCAAAAAAAGAAAAGCGTCGAACTAAACGACGCTTATATCTCTCAGCTCTCCACGCCTGCCGTGGGTCTTTAGGCCTCCTGCGAGTCCTAATTAGGTGGGGTCTCCTGTGAACCGCATCAGGCGTCCCAATAAGTTCTTGGGCTGGCACACCGCGCCCCTGAAGAAACCCCGGGTCAATATTTATTCCGCAAGGGCTTACCGACCTCACTTGCAGGGCAGAGAGCATTCTATACAGCCCCACTATAGACAAAAGCCCTATTTGTTTCAAGATTTATTGCCGTCCGGAAACGGTGGACGGCTATTTGAAAAAGAGGGTCGAAGTACCCGATGAGGATTGTTAGGAAGGGTTGGTTTGTGGAGTCAAATGGAGAAAGTGTTAATTATCCTGAGGGCTTTGTTGGCTTGTATTTTGCGTAACAGACCTGGTGAGAAACATTGTTTTCACCAAAGCAGATAGAAAAAATCACCAAGGTCGCCTGGTAAACGATGGCCAGGAAAAAATAGAGACAAGGCTGTAACTATGAAAATCAGAACAAAAATAACTGGCATGGGCTTGCTGTTGGTTTTGCTGACCGCCGCCTCCATTGTCGGTATTGCAATGTACCAGGAAAAGGTATTGGAACGGAATATCGGCCAGGAAGTCGATCTGCTGGTGTCTAGTGAAATCAAAAAAGTCGCTCAAAATGTTTACCTTATGTGCCGGACCATGCAGGAATCCCTTGAACAGATGCTGACCCATGGTTTAAACGTCGCCGCGGATGTGGCTGGCAACCACGCCCAGCTGAATTTTAAGGGGGCTCCTGTCTCTTGGCAGGCAGTCAATCAGTTCACCAACGAAACCAGCGAGGTGACGCTGCCCAAGGTCCTTTATGATGGTATCTGGCTTGGACGCAATACCGATCTGAGTCAACCGACCGCCATTGTTGACGAGGTAACGAAGCTGCTGGGTGTGACCTGTACCGTTTTTCAACGGATGAACGACGAAGGTGACATGTTGCGGGTCGCCACAACGGTGCCCGACCTGAACGGCAACAGAGCTATTGGAACCTATATCCCCCGTTATAATCCTGACGGATCTCCCAATGAGGTGATCGAAACCTTGCTCAGGGGAGAAGCCTTCACCGGCCGGGCCTATGTGGTTAATGCTTGGTATCTGACCGGTTATCGACCGCTTTGGGATTCTTCCGGCAGCAAAGTGATCGGTGCCCTATATGTCGGCCAAAAGCAGGAGAACGTTACCAGCTTGCGGCATGGCATCATGGATATAACCATAGGTAAGAGAGGCTATGTCGCGGTTCTTGGCGACAAGGGGGAACAGCGAGGCAAATATATAATTTCGGGGTATGGACAACGGGACGGTGAAAACCTTTTGCTGGCCGATAGCCCCTCGCAAAAAAAAGAAGTGGAAAAAATTCTTCAGTTAGCTGAAACCCTGGATGACAGAAAGGCTGCAGAAGCTATTCCTGTGGCTTTGCATCGCTACCTCTGGAAAAATTCTGACGGTAGCGAGTTGCATCCCAAAATGGCGGCGATTGGATATTATGAGCCTTGGGACTGGGTTATTATGGCAACGGCTTATGAGGAAGACTTTTATCCTGCACGACAACGTATGGCCAGTGCCCTGTCCAATATGATCAGCTGGGTGGCGGGAGTAGCAACGGCCATAATCGTTCTGTCGCTGTTGATCGGTTATTATGTTGCTCGTGGGATTGTGCGTCCGCTGGAAAAAGCCATGGAGGTGTTCGAGCAGATTGGCCAGGGCCACTTTGGTTTGCAGCTCAACGTTGCGGCCCGGGGTGAAATCGGGCAGCTTTCGCGCAGCTTTAATAATATGGTGGAAAATCTATTGGAAGTGACCGCTTCCCGCGATGACTTGAACCATGAAATTGTAGAGCGCATTCGGGTCGAAAATGAACTGCGGGAGATCTCGGCCAGGCGGGAAGACCTTGAACGGATTGTCAACAACAGTCCCGCAGTGGCTTTTTTGTGGTGTGCTGAAAGTGGTTGGCCTGTGGAGTACGTTTCTCCCAATATTTCCCAGTTCGGGTTTGACTCCGAAGATTTTTGTAGGGGGAGACTGCTGTTTTCCTCAGTTGTTCATGCAGAAGACCTGGAACGGGTTCAAGAGGCAGTGACCAGGCACTGTAGTTCGCCAAAGGGAGGAGCTCTGGCTTTGGAGTACCGAATTCTGAATCGCCGGGGTGAAGAATTCTGGATTGTGAATCGTCTTTGGCTTCGCAGAAATGATGACGGCGAAGTGACTCATTACCAGGGTGTGGTACTCGATATAACAGCCCGCAAAAAAGCCGAGGCGGATATTAAGAAGCTGGCTTATTACGATGCCTTGACCGGTTTGCCGAATCGTTCTCTATTTATGAACCGCCTGAAGCAGGCATTGGCTCAGGCTAAACGTGATGAGCGGTTGGCGGCTTTGTTGTTTATCGACCTCGATAAGTTCAAAGAAGTAAATGATCAGTACGGTCATGCCTTTGGCGATAAGCTGCTTAAAGCTGTGGGATTACGGTTAGCTTCCTGTATTCGTCAAAATGATACCCTGGCCCGATTCGGCGGGGATGAATTTATCATGTTGCTTCCCGGGTTAAATGAGATATCTGCCGTAAATATAGTAGCAGAAAAGATCCTGGCTATAATGGCAGAACCCTTCTGCATCGATCAACGGCGCTTCGATATTTCGAGCAGTATCGGGATCACTCTCTATCCCCAGGATGGAGAAAATACCGATCTATTGTTCAAGAGGGCGGACATGGCCATGTATGTGGCCAAAGACATGGGACGAAACGGCTATTGCTTTTTTGATGTCAAGATGGAGCGAACAAGTCGGCCGAGATACGCTCGAAAGGTCGTTGCTGGACAGAGCCATCTGTTGCCGATCGACGGACCGGAATAAGGCGCTTCAGGTTTTATCTTTGTAGCTTTTGTTGGCCCGATAAACGAAAGCCAGGATTTCTGCTACTGCCTGATAGAGCTCGGCAGGGATTTCCATGCCCAACGGGACGCCGGCCAGCAGTTCGACCAAATCGGGGTCGGCAACCACTTCAACTCCGGCCTCTCGCGCTGTGCTGAGAATTTTTTCGGCTATGGCGCCCTGACCGCTGGCCACCACCATCGGAGCCCCCTTCTCCTTTTCGTAGGACAGGGCAACGGCCTTCTGTTGTTTCCTCTTTTCCATCAGTTAGATCCTTGCATCAAACAGTTCGTCTTCATCCTCTAAAATTCTTCGGATCAGGTCCGTTTGCAATGGTCCCTTATCGCTACAGTAGGTAGCTCCGCACAGGGGGAGAGTTGTCAGCATGGATCGGAGTTCCGATTCCTGTGCGGAAAGAAATTCGGTTTTATCTCCGCTGTCGCAGGTAAAACGTACAAACAGCCCCTCGGCTTCCTGGAGCAGGTCGATACGCAGATCCCCCAGCCCCTGTAAGGAAAGGTAGAGAGAAACTTTTCGGGCTGTTTGTTGTTCCGGAGCGTTGCCGGTCTCTTTTTCCGCCACCAGATAGCCGTTGTCGAGAAAGGGCAGCGGCAAAGGCAAAAGGTTGGCTCCTTGACGGGCCAGGCGTAGATTGCACAGTTGAAAAAGTTCGAGTTTTTGTAGCAATTGTTCAGCTTTTTCAACTGTTTCAGGTTGTTGTTCGCCTCCAGTCTGGACCGTTGATAGCAATAAGCTCTTAAGGTTAGCAGGCTCGACGGCCGAAGGCCCGCGGGCCAGGTCGGCCTCCAGGGTTAAGCCAAGGTGCCGGGCCAGCAACTGTAGCTCCTTTCCCGATAGGGCTTCGGGAGATTCGGTACGAAAGGGCGAAAAAAAATCGAGTAATTTTTGAAGGACTTTTTCCGGCAGGTTTTTTCCCGTCCCTTGGCTGCTGGTTAACTGCTGCAAGGCGCTGGACAGCTCGTATTTTCCTTCCAGCAGATGGACCGTGTGGGTCAGGCGTTCGAGCAGGTTGTCCTGGAAAAGTCGTAATACAAGCTGGGGCTTGTTCTCTACGACCAGTAGTCGCAATTTTTGGCCGGTCTGCAAGGGAGTTTGAGTCTGGGCGCGTAGCCGTTGACGGTCAAGATCGAGCAATACCTCGCTGTGACCACCCTCGGCTACGGTAGCATTGACCAGTTGCCCGGCCTGCAGATCGTATTGGCGCCCTTCAGCTGGTGTTGCCGCCTGGGCCGGTGTCATGACCGGTCGAATTGTAATCAGGGGATTAATAATACTCATAGCACTCTTTTCGACAGCTACCGGGCAAATCTTTAAATCATTTACCTAGAAGGTGTGTTGCGAGACTTGCCAACCGGCTATGCTATTTAAATAACAAAAGGTTGTTCAATCTTAATGTAAAAAGGAGCAAGCGGAGCTAAAGCAATCGCAGCAAAAGGTCGATAAGGAGGCACAGTGCAAGACTTCAGAGGAGGGAGCTGATGCCTGTTATGTCCAATACTGTTTTGATTGTTGGTGATTCAGCAAACAGCCGTAAAGTGGTTGCCGAAATTCTTGAATCGACCGGCGCTTTCCATAAAAAACTATACTGTGCCGATGGTCGCCGCGCATTGCACTGGCTGCGGGATCATGCGGTCGATATGGTGTGCTGCAACCTTCATGAACAGAACCGCGATGCTTTGGATATCTTGGTAGACGAGATGAAGCGTGAAGCGGAATGGGCCGATTTGCCAGTAGTGCTTTTTGCGCAGCCAGAAGACCGGGGCCTGCTCATTGAAGGCTTGGAAACCGGTGCCAGTGAAGGTTTGTTACTCGATGCCGGTAATGCCGAAATTAGTGCTAGAATTCGCTGGCATCTGAAAAACCGCGAGCGGATTCAAGCGTTGCATCATGCTCAAAACCGCCTGGCCCGCATGGCTCTTTCCGATGGACTTACAGGCCTCTTCAACCGGGCCTACTTCGATGCCACGATTGAACAGGAAACGGCCCGTAGTTTACGTACAAAAAAACCTCTTTCCTTGCTGCTCATCGATCTGGATCATTTCAAGAAGATCAATGATACCCATGGCCATCAGGCCGGTGACCGGGTGCTGGAAGAAGTTGCCTTGGTGCTGCGGGAGCAGAGCCGTACTTCCGATACGGTTTGTCGCTATGGCGGCGAGGAATTTGCTATCATTCTGCCTGAAACGCCCCGTTCCCATGCGCAGATGGTTGCCGAGCGCATTCGCCACAAAATCAGCACTCTCAATTGCGGTTTTGCTGTTACCACCAGTATCGGGATTAATTGTGCTGAAAGGCCGGAAGGGCTGGTTCCGCAAACCTTGATTGCCGGCGCCGATGAGGCTCTTTACGCCGCCAAGCGTAATGGCCGCGACCGTTGTGAGACAGCCAGTAAGCCGTCGATCCATTTCCCGGATCTGTCTTTTATCTACCCTCTCAAGCAGGTTGCAGCGACGGCTTGATACCGGATTTTGGCGGCCAGTGTTTTTGACCCCGGTCGCTACCGGGGCAGCATACAGCTTTCAAGTATTATCGGGCCCCATGCTGGAGACCAGCATGCGGGCCTTTTGTTGCATATCCCGGAACTGTACCGTCATACAAAAGTTGATGATCTTTTCAATGTCGTCCTGCCCGGGATTGACCAGCTCCAGGGCTGTTACGGAACAGTTCTCCTCCTGGCTGCTGCCGCGAATAATGCGACCGACGCAGCGTATCTTCTCCAGAGTCCCTCCCGGTAGAAATATTTCCAATTCCACCAGACTGTTGGCAGCTAAGGTTGTTTGAGCCTGAAAGCTGACGCCGTAGCCGCTGAGATTCACCCGAGTGCGTTGGGGGGGCAATTCTTGTCGACCGTCTCCTGCCTGCCAGTAACGCAGGTAAACCTCTGTATCCACACGGTGGTCTCGGCGGGCATAATGGTTTGTCTCCGAGCCGGTGATATTGAGTTGAACGCGGCTGGGATTGACCAAAGTCGCCAGGCTGGTCCACAGCGTCAGGAAGGATATCCCCTTGTCAAAGGTGACACGCCATTGACCTTCTTCTGCAAGATCGGAAAGGGGCAGGGGCTGGGATGGGAAATGAATGTCCAAAGAGGACTCGGTAAAGTCTTTAACCACGCCGTCCAGGTGTATGGACTCTTCCCTCAATAGCGGAATGGTCACCTTGACCATGCGGCAGTCGGCAAAGTTTTCCAGGAGGTTAATAGGGCAGGGTGGGGAGGTGGCCATAGCGCATGCTCCCTTCGGTGATGCTAACTCGTGCCCATCAGGAAACTTCGGATGGGCACCGCGTAGTTTTCATATGGGAAAAGGCCGTTTCCGGATGAAAACTAAGTCAGGTCCTTGGTTTGCACCTTGTTTCTTAATTCCAACCGTTGGGCGGCCATGCAGAAAGCGATGATGCTGTCACGGTCAGGGGGTTCAATCTCCGTGAAGTGTATTCCGGCTCCTTTGAATCCATCGGCAAGGGGGCAGGTACGCACCACCTGGGCAGTACAACGCACGACCTTAAGCGGGTCCTTGCATAAAATCAGGGTCAGGGAAAGCTTCTGACCGTTACCTACCCGTTCTTGCAGGGGCAGCAGCATGCCGCCACCGCTGATGTTCATTCGACCGTTGAACTGCCGGGTACGTATATCCACATCGTCGGTGAGAAGGCGGTATTTGACAGAAAAATCAGCGTTGACGCGGAAATATTCCCGCTCACCATATTGCAAAGCCGTTTCAATGGCTTTGAGAAGCAGCTTGTCGTCGCCGTTAATCTCTTCGATTTTAGCTCGAAGCCTGAAGGTGCGCCCTTCGTCCTCGAAAAAAAGCCGGACGGTACCGGTCAGATCCAGGCCTTTGAGGGGCAGCTGCCCCGGCAGAAAAGTCGCATCGACCAGATCGACAGAGCGGCGCCGGGCCACGCATTCCAGGGTCAGCGGTTGTCCACCGGAGAGTGGCAGCGAGATCATGACGGAACGATGTTTTTTTAGATGGTCAAGGGCTAACATTTAGAAGTATTGGTCGGTTGCATGGATGACAATGTCAGGCAGTAGCCCTTTTGCCATCAGGAAAACAAGTTTGGAGTTCTGCCTTAACTGCGCGATCAAAATGTCGGTGATTACCACTTGGCACCGTCATCGGCAACGCCCTCCGAGTGAGTGGGCGCCATCATAGCGTGTATTTTTGTTTTTCGCAAACGGTAATGCCCTGGATTTTATTGCCCAGTCCAATGGATAGGGTGCATTTTTAGAGGCTTGCGGTGAGCCGGGAGCCTCTTTTGTCTACCGGTGTTTTGTACCCCCCAAGAGCCTTGCGGCCATGCTGTAGTCGATTGAGCTCATCGCTGATCAGGGCTTTTAGAAGATTGGCCCGGGAGAAGACCTGTTGGCACTCCAGGGCAACCTGGTTCATCAGTTCGCTGCGCTGATGATACTTGGGCGGCAGTTCGCTCTGCTGAAAATTCCCGGTCAGTTGATCGATTCGGGCGTCGAGTTGCTGCGCCTCTTCCTGCAGTAGCTGCCAGCTCTCAAGAGCACGGTGAATGGCCTTGGGTTGAGCGTCTTCAAGTACTTCAGCCATTTGCGCCAGCTGGTCCAGCATGGCCTGATAACAGGCGGCAGATTGTTCAATCAGTTGTTCCAGCGACATGCTCGCTTCCTCTCTTTACAAGCTGGCTCTCAAGGGCATGTGGTCGCTTTTGGCTACCTGAACTTGCGCCCTCTGTTCCTTACGGGCGATCTGGATAGCTTCATTCCAGGTTTCTCGCAGATCGCTCAACAGGTTGTCGACCACTTGCAAAGGCTCAAGATCATTTTTGAGATTAGCTTGGGTCAGACTGCTGATCATGAACTCGTAAAGCGCATCAAGGTTGGCGGCAATCTCTCCACCGATGTTGTGGTCAAGAGTGTTGCGGAATTCGGAAATGATGGCCATGGCTTTCTGAATTCCGTGGGTTTTGCCATTCTGATCTCCCGTCTCAATCGCATTTATGGCCTGACGGGTGAAACGGATTGCCCCGTCGTAAAGCATGATCAATATCTGCTCACGGGATGCAGTATCGATCTGGTTGTGGTGGTAATTATTCATATAGGCATTCATTTATTGATTACTCCAAAGATTCTCCAGTGATTTTAGTTGGGTAGTGAGAAAACTGCTGGTTGAGTTCATGGAACTCACTAGTTGTTCCAACGCATTAAACTGGTTGTAGAGTGTTTGTTCCCGTTTTTCCAGACGCATTTCCATGCGCTCGATGCTTTTCTCGATTCCTTTGATATTGCTCTGAATAGTGTCTTCGCGAGAACTGAAAAGTCCGTCGATATCGTCGGTTATGCTTTCCAGGTAATCCGCCATTTGGGTGGCGATGCCGACGACGGATTCGTTGCCGGCCAGCAAAGTCGTGACGCCATCGAGATCGCTTTGGATAGCCTCTGTAAGAGTGTCCTCGTCCAGTTCCAGTGTGCCATCTTTTTGGGTCTTCATGCCAAGCATGGAAAGGGAGCTTATTGAACCTTCAATCGGCTTGGTCAGCATGCTTTGCAGACGCCGCTTTGCGCTGTTCATTCCAGTGTCGCCAATCAGGATGCCGGCGCTGCCGTCCTCTGATTTTGATTGGCTGGTGACGTAAGAGACCACCTTGTTATAGCCGGAAATAAAATCTTTAATCAGGTCTTTAATGGCACTTTCATCCAGATCCACAGTAAGGCTGGTTTGAGTGCCTTCTTCTGCTTTGTCCAGATTGAGTGTCACACCCGGAATCGCCTCTGAGAGGGTGTTACTGGCGCTGTAAATGTCGATGCCATCGACTCGAATATGTGCCTGCTGAGCGTTCTGGGTGTCCGCCAGGGAAGGTGGCGCATAGCCGGAAGCACCGGAAAGGGCAGTGGAGTCGATGGTGCCACCGGTCAACTCCAAACGCCACCCTCCACTGCCGTCCTCGGTGAGAGATGCGCTAACTCCGGTAGTCCCCGTTTCAGCGTTAATAGCATCCCGCAAGTCCGTCAGGGAGTTGTTTGGCCCACTCAAGGTGATGTCGTGGCCGGTTGACAGGCTGACCGTGCCGCTGCCGAACAGTTGGGCGTCCGGATCCGAATACCCGCCAATCTCAAGATTTGAGAGATTCCCATCAAATGTTGCGAGACTGGAAGTCAAGCTGAAACTGGTGGCGGCCTCAGCGCCGGTCAACACCAGTCGATAAGGGTTAGAGGTGCCATCGTTGATGATCGATGCGGTGACTCCCGCATCGGCATCGTTAATGGCGGCCATGATGTCGTCCAGGGAATTATTCTGTCCATCGATGGTAATGTCGACTGGATCATCATCACCGACCTGCAGAGTCAGGGTGCCCATTCCGAAGTTATGGGCTGATTTGTCGGCTACGCCAAGGCTCACGCTTTTTTGCACCTGGGCCAGGTCCACTACCTCTACCTGGTAACTACCTGTTATCCCCTCACTGTCTACCGTGGCGGAAAAGTAATCTTCCGAGCCCTGGATCGTTTTTTTTGCCTGTAACTCAGTGGCTGAGTTAAGCTTTTCAATTTGTGACAAAAAGCTTTCTAGCTTGCCTTCGAACTGATTTAATGCCGTAAGCCTATTGTTGAAGTAGGCCTTGTCGACCTCCATCTGTTTCAATGGCTGACGCTCCAGCTCCATCATCTGGGTGATCAGGGAAGTGGTGTCAAGACCTGTGGCAAGGCCGCCAAAAGAGATGGTCATGGCGTACTCCGATAAAATGGGTTATCCGGTGGTATCCACCAAGCTGCCGCGCAATTCCTTTAAAACCTCGGTCAGGTCGATAAGCTCTTCCGGTGGTATTTGGCGGATCATCTCGCCCGACTCGGTATCCACCAGGCGCACCACCATCCGGTTGGTTTTGTCTTCCATTTCGAACCGTACGCTATAGGCGCCGTCTTCGGTCAAGCCTTTGATCTGATCGAGAATCTCCTCGGCCTGGACTTTTCGTGGCGAGAGGTCAGACGCAGTATTTTTGGTCGTATCCTTCCGCTCATGATCTATTTCGTCGGCACTAGTCGCTACCTTGGGTGTTGTCGCTCCGGTAACAGCTGCAGAGTCAACTTTCATCGGTTGTCTCCTGTTGGATGTTTGGTAAAGGTGGGGCCGGTGATCCCGGCCCCACGGGTTTTAAGGCAAAAATCAACTTAGCCGAGCAACGACAGCGCCAGCTGCGGAGCCTGGTTCGCCTGTGCGAGGATGGAAACACCGGCTTGTTGCAGAATGTTACTCTTGGTCATTGCCGAGGTTTCCTGCGCGATATCCGCATCCAGAATCCGGGAGCGTGCAGCGGTCAGGTTTTCAGAAACGTTCGACAGGTTGGAGATGGTCGATTCGAAGCGGTTCTGAATGGCACCGAGATCACCGCGGATGCTGTCGATGGTGTTGATCGCCGTGTCGATGCTGGTGATCGCCGACTGGGCAGCGGTGAAGGTTTGGACGTTGACGCCACCGGAAACACCAGCGTTCACAGTGGAGATAGTACCAGCACTGAGGCTAGAGCCGATAGATATGGTTCCACCACCCAGAGAGCCAGTTATGTTTACTGTGACGTTTGCAGAAACGTTAGAGGTAACGTTGACCGATGTGCCGGCCAGGGCCAAAGCCGAAGCATCGGCAGCACCGATGTTGATCTGAATGACATTGTTGCCGCCGGCGTTGGCGCCAACCTGGAAGACCGCGTTGGCGGCTCCGGAAGCGAAGGTGCCGTCAAGCAGGTTCTGGCCGTTGAAGGCCGTGGAACCGGCGATCCGGTTGATTTCGCTGACCAGTTGCTGTACCTCGGCGTCGAGGGATGTGCGGTCCTGGGTGGTGTTAGTGCCGTTGGACGACTGCACGGCCAGTTCACGCATGCGCTGCAGGATGTTGGTGGTCTCCTGCAGGGCGCCTTCAGCGGTCTGGGCGAAGGAGATGCCGTCGTTGGCATTCCGTACTGCTTGGTTCAGACCCCGGATTTGGCCGGTCATCCGGTCGGAGATGGCCAGACCGGCGGCATCGTCCTTGGCACTGTTGATGCGCAGACCCGAAGAGAGGCGCTGCATCGACTTGCCCAGAGCACTCTGGGACTGGCTGAGGTTGCGTTGGGCGTTCAGTGAAGCGACATTAGTGTTGATGGTAAGTGCCATGATTTTTCCTCCATGAAGTTGAGTAGTCGGGCATCCTTGCCCTTCAATTGTTTTGTGGTTGAATCACTCGCTTCGGTTACCGATTCCCCTCCTTTCCAGCGTTTTTTGGGATTCAAGCTACTTATCGGCGGCATACTAATAATTCTTTAGAAGTTTTAGAAAAAATTGTCAGCATTCATGGATATATGCTGTGGTGGCAATAAAAAAAGAGGGGGCATGACCATGCCCCCTCAAGGAATAAAACGTGTTACAGCTGTTTTACTTATCCTTGCAGTAGCGACAGCGCCAGCTGCGGTGCCTGGTTGGCCTGGGCCAGAATGGAGACCCCGGCCTGTTGCAGGATGTTGCTCTTGGTCATCGCCGAGGTTTCCTGAGCGATATCCGCATCCAGAATCCGGGAACGGGCGGCGGTCAGGTTTTCAGAAACGTTCGACAGATTGGAGATGGTCGATTCGAAACGGTTCTGAATCGCACCGAGATCACCGCGGATGCTGTCGATGGTGTTGATCGCCGTGTCGATGCTGGTGATCGCCGACTGGGCAGCGGTGAAGGTTTGGACGTTGACGCCACCGGAAACACCAGCGTTCACAGTGGAGATAGTACCAGCACTGAGGCTAGAGCCGATAGATATGGTTCCACCACCCAGAGAGCCAGTTATGTTTACTGTGACGTTTGCAGAAACGTTAGAGGTAACGTTGACCGATGTGCCGGCCAGGGCCAAAGCCGAAGCATCGGCAGCACCGATGTTGATCTGAATGACATTGTTGCCGCCGGCGTTGGCGCCAACCTGGAAGACCGCGTTGGCGGCTCCGGAAGCGAAGGTGCCGTCAAGCAGGTTCTGGCCGTTGAAGGCCGTGGAACCGGCGATCCGGTTGATTTCGCTGACCAGTTGCTGTACCTCGGCGTCGAGGGATGTGCGGTCCTGGGTGGTGTTAGTGCCGTTGGACGACTGCACGGCCAGTTCACGCATGCGCTGCAGGATGTTGGTGGTCTCCTGCAGGGCGCCTTCAGCGGTCTGGGCGAAGGAGATGCCGTCGTTGGCATTCCGTACTGCTTGGTTCAGACCCCGGATTTGGCCGGTCATCCGGTCGGAGATGGCCAGACCGGCGGCATCGTCCTTGGCACTGTTGATGCGCAGACCCGAAGAGAGGCGCTGCATCGACTTGCCCAGAGCACTCTGGGACTGGCTGAGGTTGCGTTGGGCGTTCAGTGAAGCGACATTAGTGTTGATGGTAAGTGCCATGATTTTTCCTCCTTGAAGTGGTTATGAATGAAGGCTTCCCTGCCTAACAGTGTTCGGGTTATAGCCTGAATATGCGTTGCTATTAAAAACCTTTGGGAATCATCACCTCCTTTGAGTTGATTTCCGGGGATAGATATCTTTTCGGCAAGGTGCAAAGATAATTTAGGTTTAAAGCGGCTAGTATCGAAAATTCCCAAAGAAAAGGCCTTCTCTGATACTTGTCGGATATCAGAGAAGGCAAGGAGAATTTTCTTCAGGAAAATCTTATAGAGAGGGATGCTCAGGAAGGCTGCTCCAGGGCAGCCAACAGAGTCTTTGCGGTATGGTTTCCGGGGCTTTGTTCCAACACAAACTCGTAGGCGGTTCGGGCTGCTTCCGGCGCTCCTAGATCGAGGTAATACTTGCCTAGTTGCAGCAGGGCTCGAATATCTCCGGGAATTTTTTCCAAATAGTCGGCATAGACGTCTAGGGTTTGTTTTTTATCTCCCAGGAGCCAAAGCAGATCACCGTATTGGATTGCATAAGAGGGGTTCAGTCCAGCGAGACATTCTAGAGCCATTTTTAAGGTCTGATAATCTTTCTTGTTGGTGGAAATAGCTGCCACCCTTGCCAAAGCGTCTTCCGTCAAAGTAGCCTGGCCGGAATCGATGACTTCCTGGTAGTGGGAGAAGGCCAATTCCAAATTTCCCTGTAATTCCGCTTGGTAGCCCTGGGCCAAGGCCGTCAAGGCTGGAGCGGCGGAGTCTTCATGCCCTCTGAGTCCGTTGGCCAACATTTCGAGCCCTTCGGGCTGGCCCTGGCGAAAGGCGACCAAGGTCTTGGCGCGTATCTCGGACAACTCCACTTTGGGAGCGGCTTTTACCCTGCTGAGGTCTTCTTCCAGAGCCATAATTTTTTCAAATCGGGTTTCCAATCGAGAAAGACGTTTCTGCCCTTCCGCATCCAGGTTCGCGTAAGCCGATGGGTTCCGGTTTTTCCATAAGAGGGCGCGACCGAACTGACGATCCTGCTCCCACTGGTCGGCGAAAATATTGAAATCCCCATCGATTGTCTCTTCCATAGTTCGGCTTTTCAAACGTTGTAGCATTCGGTCTATGAGCTCGATGAATTGATCGGTGGTTGTTTTGTAGGCCTCGTAGTAATGTTGTGCGGTTTTTTCGATCCGCTCGTCGGACCAGTCTGTTTGTCCCGGTTCGATTATCCGCAAAAAGCGAAGGATGCCGAAGGCTTTAAGAACCCGTGGGAAATCGCCAAATTCTTCAGAAATTTTCTTTTCGATCTCGTCCATTTGCCGTTTGAAGTTGGCACGTTTGCCGGCTTTGCGCGGGTCGAACATATTTATATTGGCCTGCAGAGCTTCATCTGCCAGCTTGCCGATGCTGTCTACCGCGCTACGTGCGCGAGATAGTTCCGCCTCTATGTCTTGGTAATGGGCCAGGCGTTCCTTCGAACTGTCGGGGGGGAGATGCGCAGCCAGAATTTTCTCCACGGATTCCATTTGTGGGGCTAATTTCAACTCATTAGGCGGAGTGTAGTCGATTCCGGCCATTTTCATGGCCCCGGCCGCAATGTTGATGATCTCACAATCTTGTCGTTTTGCTTGAATCGCAAGTTTTTCCGTAATGCGTGCTCCGACCAGATAAGGCAGCAGGGTTCCGGCCCGCCAACCACCATTGGTTTCCACCCCCCCCGGAACATCCCCAATGATGGTCCCTTTTTCTCGTCCAGCCACACTAGAACTGTAGGCATATCCTTCCCGGCTGAAGCATAAATCCACGCCGGCCAGCAGGATCCTGTTAAAGCCCATTTCAAGAGCCGCTTGTAAAGCAGACTGCGTGACAGTTGGCCCAGCGATGCCGAAGGTTTTAAGATTGAGCGGTGTTTTCCAAGGGAAACGGTCGCCCAAATATAGGGACCGGCCTCGCCATTGACTCAGTAGTAAGGGCGTGGAATGTTTGCCATAGATAAAGACAGTTTTGTGGAAAAAATGGAGCATCTCCCGACTGACGTCGAAGGACAGTTCAGAAGGGTCCATCGTCACGATAAAATCCGGGACTAGCTCGGCTTCGTAGAGCTTCCTTGCCGCCCTGGATACCGCAATGACCACCATGGTGTCCCGGTTTTCTTTGACCCAGGGGATGGCTTCTTCTAGAGAAGGGCCGACGGCCAGAATAATTCCAGTCTTGTCGGTAAACTTATTTCGAATATTTTCAGTCGATACCCTATTTTCTGCGAGGTTCTCCAACTGCCGGACCATGAAAAGGCGGTCACCCAGATTGGCCCGGGTGGTGAAGATGGCTTCCTGGAGGTCGGTTTTTATCTTGAGGTACAGTTCGTAATATTCTGGACGAAAGGCATCGGTGGTGCACATGGTTTTTAAAATCAACGAACGATTGGCGAAGATGTAGTTGATCAGCTGAAATTCTTTGAGGGTATTACCTGCGGAGTCGATGGTCTCCACGGCCATGTTTTCGGGAAGGCCTTCCATATCAAGGACTTCCGGCAACCGTTTCAGAACCTCGGGCAGTTCCAGAAAAACGATGCGAGAGCCTTCAGGGACCCCTTTCTTCAAGAAATAGTTGACCAGGTTTCCGGAATCGGTTCCGACGATCAGGTAGAGGTTATTCTCTTTGAAATAGTCAACTCCGAAATAGGCATCATAAAGTTCCATTCGGCCCATTTTGGAGAAGGAATTGCGATTGACGGAGAAAAGAAATTGATCTCCGAAAGGGCTGGTCAGAAAGGGTTCCGAATTAATATCCAGATGATTTTCCATGATAGTTAATCCTTATGGATCGTATCGCGTGTAGTAGAGTCAGGCGAGGCCCGGTCGGCGAGTATGGGCCCTAGCTCGTATTGCAGAAGGTCGGCAACACAACAAAAGTCCTGCCGGGCGTGGGCCGATAGAATCTTTTCCAGAAGCGGGTTTAACTTCTGCATTATTTGCGGAGGAAATTCGTCTAGGCAAGGCAGCAAGCCGTCGATAAAGCCGGTCATTCTACCGCCGGCCATGCCTTCCATCCCCAAGCGAAAAGCAATAACGGCGGTATGCAGGTGCTTTTGCCATTGGCCTGCGCAGATTGTCATAATGCTCCCTCCATGAAGGCCGTGCCTTTAATAAATGCCCCTTTTCGGCTGGCATTGAGGAAACGAACCTGGGTCTTATTTTCAATATATGCCTCAAGGTCTCGCAGGAAGTCTCGCATGTTAGGTGTCGTAGGAATTTTCCCCCCTGTCCCATCGTGAACCCAATGTCTGTGTGCTTTTTCATCTATTCGCTTGCTGGTTGCTGCTCCTGCCACGTGAGAGTACCCATTGGGGAAACCAAAATCGGCTCCAAGAAGAACGATTTCGTCCGCCCCCATGCATACAGCTAAGTCCACCGCTGGGTGCAATACACTGCCTGCAGAAAATAGCTTCTGTTTGGGACATTTTTCAGACAAATCGTGGTAGAGGGGATGTTCCGCATAGGCTGTTAGAAGCGGGCCAGTCCACAGCTCCAGGATATCTCGATGAACAGAAGGAAAATAGACAAGTGGCGTTTCGGTAAAAGGATCAAGGTCGAAACCACTGAAAAGCTTCAGTACTTCTTCACGACCGGGATCAACGACGACTACGACATCGGGGATGATGTCCGCATTAAACAGCGGCTTGAGGGCCGATCCGACAGCGATTAGAGGCTGTCCGGCCTGTTGCTGTCTTTTTATTAAGTCAAAAGATTCGGCTAGAGTTGGTCCCGCACCAGCCACCAGAACCGTTTTTTCCACGATGGCGGTCGAACAAAGCTCCAACATTTCCGTCCCGTTGGCAATGGTCCAGGTTCTCGTTTAGGCGTTCCACCAACTGGGCGTTGCCCACGCCATGTTTTTCACGACTGAAGGGAGTCGCAAGTTCCAGAAAGACCAAGTCACGCAAACGCGCTGCGTCGTCCTCGGCCAGTAACAGGCAGGCTGGAACTGCGGCGAAAGGACGTTGCAGTTCTTTTACCGCGGATGCGGTCAAAAGATTGACTCGTGGGTCGGCTAGCCACTGCCGGTGGTCAAAGCAGGCAAAAGAGGCCGCGGCGACCGCCGGATTAAGTATTATGACCTGTAATTGCCGCAAAGTTGTGCGTTTCAGTAGCGTAACTGGCAGATCTCCTGAACCGATGCCGTAGACCCAGGCCTGCGAGGCGCCTTGTGGAACCAGCGAGGCCTGCAGGGCCGCCTCGCTCAAGCGGTTATAACCACTGCTCAGCTGGATACCGTCTAAAGACAGGGTCGGTTGCAAGGTATCGGTCAGCCCATATTCGCCGAGGGGAGGAGCCTGCTGCAATAAGGTGATAAGGTGCGGCCAGCGTTTTTGCACCAGATCCAGATTGGCTTCGCGGAGGTTGCCGTCTATTTCAATTGCACCGTGCAGATTTTCGTAGTCGAGGAATGTCACCGACAGGTCCTTGGCTAGGGATGATTCAGCAAAACAAAAGGCCTCCCCCATGTTTAGTGCAAGAGGAAGGCCAAAAAAATGAAGACCGGTGGGGTCAGCCACCAAGCCGGACCAGGGCTTCGATCACCCTCTGTTGTTCCGCTGCGCTCAGTCCGACCGAGCAGGGCAGACTGAGCGCCGAGCTGTTGAGCTGTTCGGAAACTTCGCCGCCAATCCGCTGTGCCTGTCGATAGACGGGAGAAAGGTGCAGGGGCTGCCACAGGGGGCGGGTCTGAATCCCTTCTGCGGCCAGGCGTTGCATCAATGTTTTACGGTCCATACCATATTGGGCAGGATCGACCCGCACTGTGTAGAGCCACCAGGCGCTCTGACCGTAATCCACTGTGGGCATTGGGGTAATCCCCGGAACCATGCAAAGCTCTTGGCGGTAACGGTCTGCTATGGCTTCTTTGGCGCTCAGATAGGCATCCAACTGTTCCAACTGAGCGCAACCCATGGCTGCCTGCAGGTTGGTCAGACGATAATTGAAGCCGAGTTCCCCATGGATGTACTCCAGAGGATCGTCCTTGGCCTGGGTCGTCAGATAGCGGGCCTTTTCAGCCCATTGTGGGTTTCCCGTCACCAGCATACCGCCGCCACCGGTGGTGATCATTTTGTTTCCGTTGAAGCTATAGCAGCCGATATGGCCGATACCTCCCAACGGGGAGCCCCGATAGTGGCCACCGAGTCCTTCGGTGGCATCCTCGATGACCACCAGGTCAAAGCGGCCGGCCAACTCCATAATCGGATCAAGATCGACCGGATGGCCAAGAATATGCACTGGAATGATCGCTTTGACTCGCCTGCCGCTTTGTCGGTTGCGTAGGACCCCACCGGCCATCTCACAGTCGCGAGTCAAAAACAACTCAACCTGCTGCGGATCCATCTGCCAGCAGCCTGGCTCGGCGTCGATGAGTACCGGCCAAGCCCCTGCGTAGCGAATCGCATTAGCCGGTGCGATGAAGGTCAAATCCGAAACCAGTACTTCATCGTCCGGTTGAACTCCGGCGACCAGTAATGCGGTATGCAGTGCCGCCGTACCGTTTACGGTGGCTACCCCGTGGAAAGGGGCTCCCAGCCGTTCGGCCATCTTCTGCTCGAAGCGATCGACATAAGCGCCCACCGAAGAGACCCAGCTGGTGTCGAGGCAGTTCTTGACGTACTGCCATTCGTTACCGCGGATTTCTGGGACGCACAGGGGGATGGTGGCCGCTGGGGCAGGGGTTTTGGTCTCAGACGACGTAGACACCGGGACGGTACCTTTCCAGATGATCTTTCATCCAGGTAATGGTCCTCTGCAGGCCCTCCTCCAGGCTCACTTGCGGAGTCCAATTCAGCAGATTTTTGGCTAGGGTGTTGTCGGCCAGCAGCCGCTCGACTTCGCTCTTGTTGGGACGGATCCGCGTTTCTTCGCTTTCGATGCGAATCGGCTTGCCGATGAGACCGGCAATGAGTTGAGCCAGATCGCCGATGCTGATCTCCCGGCCGGAGCCGAAGCTGACGGTGCGGCCTATTGCCGCCGGTGCGGTTGCGGCGGCGAGAAAGCCGTCAACTGTGTTGGCAACGTAGTTCATGTCTCGGGTGGGCGAGAGGCTCCCCAAGCGCACCGTATCGCCGGTAAGGCACTGGCTGATAATGGTCGGAATAACCGCCCGGGCCGACTGGCGCGGACCAAAGGTATTAAAAGGACGGACAGTGACAACGGGTACATCGAAAGAGCAACTAAACGCCTCGGCCATTTTGTCGGCGCCTATCTTGCTCGCCGAATAAGGGGATTGCCCTTGCAGAGGATGTTTTTCGTTGATCGGAACCTGTAGAGCGGTGCCGTAGACCTCGCTGGTCGAGGTGTGGATCATTCGCTCCACCCCGTGTTCCCGCGCCGCCTGCAACATATTGAGAGTACCGTTGACGTTGGTCCGCACGTATGATGCAGGGGCTTGGTAAGAATAGGGGATGGCAATTAAAGCAGCGAGATGAAACACTACCTCTGTGTTCTTCACCGCCTGGCGAACACAGTCTTGGTCAGTGATGTCGCCGGCAATCACCTCAATGTCATCGCGAATCTGGGAGCGGTCAAGCCACCCCCAACTGCCCAGGGCATTGTAATGTACCAGAGCTTTGACCTTGGCTCCTTCTCGGACCAACTTTTCGGTGAGATGGCTGCCGATGAAGCCTCCCGCCCCAGTAACTAGAACCCGCTTTCCCTGCCAATTCACGCTGACATTCTCCTTTTCCCCTGATCTGTTTGTGCCTGTTGGTAATCTTCGTGTTGGCCGATATCGAGCCAGTATTCCATGATCGGAAAGCTGACCACCCTGCGCCCATCGCGAATTAGGGCCTCGATCAGTTCGGTCATGTCAAAGCGTTCATTGCGTGGGATGAAGCGGTGCACCGCCGGCTCCAGCATGTAGATACCGGCATTGACCAGAAATTTGTGATTGGGTTTTTCGCTCAATTTTCTGACTTCGGCCCCTTCGCAGACCATCACCCCGTATGGGATTTGTAGATCGTACTGGCGTACGCCCACGGTCAGATCAGCTTCGTGTTCCCGATGAAAGGCCTGCATGGCCCGGTAATCGACCTGGGTCATGATATCGCCGTTGACTACCAGCATCGGCCTGTCTGGAACAGGCATTAGGCCCAAAGCTCCGGCGGTGCCCAAAGGTCGATCCTCTGAAACGTAGTTGATCCTAACACCAAAGTTGCGGCCGTTACCAAAATAATTGATGATTTTTTCCGGCATATAGTGGGTGGTTACATTGACGTCGCGGATCCCGGCGCCGCGTAGATTACCGATGATATGTTCCATGACCGGCCGGTCGCCGACCGGCAGCATCGGTTTTGGCAGGCTTTCGGTCAGGGGCAGCAGACGTTTGCCGAAGCCGCCGGCCATGACCACGGCCGACAAGTCCAGCTGGTCTTGTTGGATAAGGTCGGAAATCCAGGCCAGGTCGACCAGGATTCCGGCTCGGTTGAGTAGGGGAACATGGCGAATCAGCTTTTCCTGCATTAAAGCGAAGACATCAGCCTTTTCCATCTTTTCGCGCCCGGCAATGAAAGAGCGTTGCATGACACTAGCCGCCGATGCTTCCATGGTAACCCCACCGAGCATGGCCCGCCGCAGGTCGCCATCGGTTATGGTTCCCAAAAGACGGCGTTCTTTGTCCACTACCAGAGCTATCTGTTTGGCACCGTTCTGTAGTACGGAAATCGCCTCGCGCAAAGAGGCCTGCTCGGGCATGCATAGATCTTCGATCGCAATGTTCAGGTACATGAAGGCCTCCATTCAATCAATATTGCGCCAGGGGGCAACGGGCGCAAGTGGGAATCTCGGCGAAACGGCCGGAAGCGTGCAGTTCACGGAGTTTCTGATATTCCTCGCCTAACCAAATATCCTTTGTACTTTTCTCGAAAACGTTGCCCACCTGCAGTTCGCGGGCTGAATCGATGCAGCAGGCAGTGGCCACCCCGTCCGGGTGAATGAACATGCGCTGCCAGAGTTGCGGGCAGCAGAATTTGGTTTTACGCGAACCGAGGTCGACCAAATGACGTTCGGCATTGCTCTGGCCTGTGTGCTCCAGATAATCGACATAAGCCACCGCATCGACGATAGGTTCGAATAACGCCTGAAACGCCTCCCATTCGTCTTCATTGTCCTTCATGCGGACGATGGAAACTCGGGTGAAGGGGCGGAGCGATCCCAACTCTTCGCGGATTTCCATGAACCGGCGAATGTTCCCCAGGGCCTGGTCGAAATTGGCACCAGCCCGGATCTGCTCATACTTCTCGGGGTAGGGCGAATCGAAGGAGAAGAACAATTTGTCCAGACCAGCTTCGATGAGCTTCCTGGAGAGTTCCTCGGTAAGCAGCATTGCGTTGGTATTGAACATGACGTCGACCACTCCGGCCTGCTTGGCGTAACGAATCATTTCCACCAAGCGGGGGTTCAAAGTCGGTTCGCCGAGGTAGTTGTATTTGAGGGAGCACAGGCCTTTATTGATCCCTTCGTCGATCAGACGACAATAGGCCTCGAAGTCAAACATTCCAATATTCCAGAAGGTACCGGCCTCGATCATATCTGTCCGCGGGCACATGACACACTTCAGGTTGCAGGCATTGGTCGCCTCGATGTCGAGATGAATGGGGAATCCACCGACAATCTTTTGCTTTGGGAAATCTTCCCACTTCTGCCGGTATTCCCAGTAGTCGGGGGGGAGTGTAGCTTCCCAGCGCTTAATCTTTTCGCTGGGGCTCAGATGGAAATTATGATCGACGGGGGTATCCACGTCAAAGTCGGCACTGAGCTTGGGCTTGCTCATCTGTTTCTCCCTTTAAGCCGCCTCGGGCTTCGCTTCAGGCCACCGCTTGCTGGGCAGTCAGGCGTTGTGCCAGGCGGGCCTCGGCAATTGCAAAATCATTCAGAGTGTCGATGTCCATAGCGCTTTCCTGGTCAACGGGATAGCCGGCCATAGAGCGAAAGTTGAAGATTGCGTCCTTGTCTTCACACCGCTTTAGGTATTCGGTACGCGAGACGATAACCGACTGACTGTGGGTGAAGAACTCGGGGAGTTCTTGGCGACGCAGCGGTTTCTCGGGGAGGTGGATCAATTCTTCCATTTGCCCCCTGGCGCTGCGGCTGAAAATAAAATAGGGATGGTCCTGGACCGGGATGACTGTTACAGCCGAATCAAGACCGGAACTCCAGAGCAAGCCAACTGTCTGGTCAATATGCTCCACGGTGCGCAGCGGCGAGGTTGGCGGAAGAATGGCCACAGCGTCGGGATGATACTGCTCGTTAATCGCCAGCCAATTAATGGCGTGGCGGATTACCGAGAGCGATGAGGCGGTGTCGGTGGCGAATTCAGCGGGACGCAGAAAAGGCACCTCCGCTCCACAGTGGCGAGCAGCGGCCGCAATTTCAGCATCGTCGGTCGAAACCAGCACCCGATCGAGAGAGTTGGATTGAAACGCTTTGTCGATGGTGTGGGCAATTAACGGGCGACCGACCAGAGGCCGGATGTTTTTGCGTGGTACGCCTTTGGAGCCGCCGCGGGCTGGGATGATGCCAAGCACGGTTTGGGGCATCGTTTGATTCCTCCTTGAAAAAAAAACGAGTCATCGTGACTTGAAATACTTTTCGACGGGAAAAGAACAAATCTTAAGAGGTTTTTTCTATGCAACGGAGTTCTAGTATCTGCTGTTGTAGCTGCAGGATATGCTCATGCAGATTGATTCCGAAGCGAGTTCCGATCTTAAAGCGAGGCAGGCGGGGTCCCTGGGAGTCCTCGGGTAACTCCACCAGGTTGAGAATCAGGGTAGAATCCCCGGTTTTTACTCTTACACCGGAGGATTCGATACCGACCACCTGGCCGGGTGTTGCCTGGTATTTCGGCCAGGAGAGATCGTAACTTGCTCTCCAGAGAATCATTGGCTGTCCATCCAAAAAGGTGCGCGCGCCGGGCCCAGGGGTGGTGATGCCTCGAATCTTGTTGTAGATATTGCTGCTTGTGTCATTCCAGTCGATCCATTCGTCACCAGGCCCGCGCTGCGGAAAATAACTCCCGGGCAGATGAGCCTGCGGGCGTCGATCGAAATGACCCGAAGCCAACAGTTCCACGGTATCGACCACCAGTCCGGGGAAAGAGGCAATCATTCGTTCCATGACTTCTGCGTAAGTATCTGTCCAAGTTACTGGTAGAGATTTTTGGAGGATGATGTCGCCAGTGTCGATTCCTTCATCAACAAAATGCGCGGTCAGTCCAATCTGGGTTTCGCCATTAATAATGGCCCAGTTGATAACGCTACGCCCTCGATACCAGGGGAGCATGCCGGCATGGAAATTGACAAAACCAAGCGGAGCGGTTTCCAAAATCGGCGGGCGCAGTATCTGGTCGTAAGAAACCGAAAGGTTCAGTTCGGGACTCAGGCTTCGTATGGTAGCGAGAAACTCGGGGTCGTTGCAGCGCTGCGGTTGGAATATCGGCAAGTCAAGTTGCCGGGCAGTTGCTTCCAGTTCCCCGTCGGTCGGGTTTTTCCTCAATACCACGCCGAGCAGGTCATGGCCGCGGCGGACCAGTTCGCGCAGGGCCGCAGCTCCCCAGTCTGCATCTCCAAAGTAAAGGATTTTCAAAGTACTACTCCTGTTGTCTGGAATCGAGATCAAAAAAAGCTTTGTGCAGCAGGCGGTCGTCCGCTTTTGCCGATAAAAGCCGTTCCACAATCAGAGAGGCGGCACGACCTTCGCCATAGGGATTGGCGATCTCCGATAGAGAGTGGCGGAAAGCAGGATCGAGAGCATGAGAGATACCGTTCTGAATCGCCTTTGTAGAGTAGCCGGTGTCGATAACGTTGCCAGCGCGAACCCTTCCTTGCTGGCGGTTTCCGATATTTACCACCGGCAGGTTGAATGAAGCTGCCTCAATGATCCCGCTGGAAGAGTTCCCCACCATCGCATCAACCAAGGCCATGGCACTGAAATAGCCTTGGGTGCCGAGACTGTCCACCATTTGGGCTTTGTCCGTGCCAGCCACAAATTCGCGGATGCGGCAATTGATTTCACGGCCGAGGGTGTCTGCGTTGGCCAAAGTGAACAGCAACGGGCGTCCGCTTTGCTGTAATGCCGCTAACAGGTTATTGACCTGCGCGCCGGTCTGCTCGTATTCAAGGGTGACCGGGTGATAGGTGACTAGTAGCGTTCCTTCTTCGAGGTTGATGCCAAACTGTGCGTGGAACTCTTTTTTCGGAAGTAGCTGGATGTCTCGAAGATTGTCCAGTCCTGGTGCGCCGCTCATGGTGACCCGCCAGGGTTCTTCGCCGAGCTGGATAACTCGGCGCCGGTATTCCTCAGTAGTAACGAAATGCAAGTGGCTGAGTTTGGTAAGACTGTGGCGCAGACTCTCGTCGATGGCCCCACGGGTGATTTCGCCACCGTGGATGTGGGCGAGGGGGATTTTAAAGGGGAGGGCCGCAAGGGCTGCTGCGTGCATTTCGAAGCGGTCGCCAAGCACCAGCAGAATGTCGGGGCGGGTGCGGGCAAAGGCCATGGCAAAGCCCTGTGTGCTCAGGCCCATGGAGATAGCTGTGCCCGCCGGCGAATCTGCGGAGAGCAGTGCCTCGACCCGTTCAGCAATGGGAAAGCCGTCTTTTTCGATGGCTCGTACCGTTAACCCAAATTCTGGGGCAAGGTGCATGCCCGTCACAAAAAGTTGCAGCCGCAGATTGGGCTCGGCCAAAATCGCCCGCAACACCGGCAGGTATATACCGTAATCGGCTCGGCTGGAGGTCACTACACCGATGGTTTTCATGCAAGGTCCTCCAGGCGCAGCAAGCTGTCTCGGGGAATTGCGACCAGTGCTGTGCGCCCGACCACCAGGTTACTCAAGTCCGGGGCCAGTCCTGTTCCGGGGCGCTTGACGGCGACCATTGATTCTTCGATAACTGCTCCAACCTCGATGTCGCAGGCAGCAACCAGGCTTTTACGGGCGACGCTCGCGGTATTTTTTTCGCTGACGGCCGGGCGTTTGCAGCCGTCGCCCAACGCGGATTCCACCGCCCGGATACCCGCCACCAATGAACACAGATCGTCTGGCTCTAAAGAAGCCTGATGATCCGGGCCGGGCAGCTGGCGGTTGAGAGTAAAGTGTTTCTCAATTACACAGGCGCCAAGTGCCGCGGCACCAAAACTAATCTCGTTGCCCGCTACGTGGTCCGAGTAACCGACTGGAACGTCGAACGCCCTGGATAGTGTCTTCATGGCCCGCAAATTGACGTCACGGGGATCTGCTGGGTAGTTACTAACACATTGCAGCAGGACCAGCGGGGGATTACCGGCGGTGCGGATTGTTTCCACTGCTGCTTCAACCTCGCTGAGCGTAGCCATTCCTGTGGAGAGGATGATCGGCTTGCCCTTGCGGGCCACATGGGCGAGAAAGGGCAGATTGACCACTTCCCCTGACGGAATTTTGAATGCGGGCAGGCCTAAGTCATCTAAGAAATCGGCACTCTGTTCATCAAAGGGAGAGGAAAGAAAAAGAATCCCCAGTTTGTGACAATACTCAAGCAACTCGTGGTGGTGGGCAGGACTGAGTTCCAGGCGTTTGATCATGGTAAACTGTGATTCCTTGACATCGGTGGACCTCATTTGATAGGCGGCTTTGGGGGCATTAGCCGAGACCAGCCTTTCAGCGGTAAAGGTCTGGAATTTAACCGCGTCGGCACCGGCTGCTTGGGCGGCCTCGATCAGGCCGCGGGCCAGATACAGGTCACCATTATGGTTGACGCCTGCCTCGGCGATAATGAAACAGGAATGGTCCGCTCCGATTGGACGATTTCCGATGACGATTTCTCTAGGCATGGTTGAGGTTTATTCCTGATTTGACTTTGATGGCAATCCCTGGCTTCTGCTGAACGTTGGCGTTGATGGCCACCAGGTCCGGGCGCTTCCTACAAAGCTCGACGATAGCTCGCAGGGGGAACACTTCACCGGGGTGGTATAGCTCCTCGAAAATTCGTGCCACCAGTTCAAAGTCTTCCGGTGTGTCAACGGTCAAACGTAATTGAGGCCAGGATATCGCCGGGTCGGTTACGGTCATTGTCCCCCAGTTAAAAAGACCGGTTTGAGTAAAATATCCTCCCCACACTTCGGTATCGCGCTCGGCTTTAATCTCGCAGGCCTTGATCAGCGCAGGATAGGACAATGCGTAAGCAAAACAGCCCCAGGGAAGCCCTTCGGTATTGGTGAAATCGTGCTTTTGGGCCAAGTGAAAATCCACCAGTTGATCAATGCATTCCGGATCGACAAACGGGTTGTCGCCGGTGCAACTGACCACTGTGTCTACGCCGAAGGTCTCGGCAGCTCGGGTCATTCTCAACAGTACGTCCTCTGGATCGCCCCGATAGCAGCCGATACCCTCCTGCTCGGCGAATTCTGCCAAGGGATCGTCTTGTTCAAGGGGAGATGTGATAAGGATGATCTGCTCGGTGCGGCGAGCCAGCTTCAAGCGGTCGATCAGATGCCCGAACATAGGGCGTCCGGCGATCGGCTTAAGGACCTTTTTAGGTAATCGGGTCGATTTGAGGCGTGCGGTAATGAGAATCGCTGCCTTCATTGAATGTCCTCCTCGCGCAACAGTTGGAAGGCAACGATATCCTTTTGGGTCGTGCGCCCGATAAGACGCTGTGATTGGTCCGGCGGCAGGCCAAGGTCAGGAGCTCGCATAAACAGAATATCCGTATCGGTGATCGGTGTGCCAGCGGGCAAGTCGCGGGCCGCTACAATGCTTTTTTTTGAATAGATGCGGTATTTTTGCTCTTCTTCAGAAAAGGAACGCGGCACCGCTGACCCTTTGGCTGCTTCGATTTCGCGCACCATGGTGGTAAATCGCATGAACTCATCGGGATTGAGAGCCGCCTGGTGATCGATCCCTTTGAAGGAGCGGTCGTGGGTGATGTGCTTTTCCAGCACATCGACTCCCATGCCGAGTGCCGCCGCTGGCAGCCAAAAAGCCCCCTCTAGGTCACCGCCTGTATGGTCCTGATAGCCGATGGGCAGCTGAAACAGATCGCGAAGTGCCATCATGTAATCGAGATGGATGGCGTCAGTAGGCGTAGGGAAATTCTGGTAGCCGTACATCATCCAGATTTCCGATTCCGAGGTTTGGCGAATCCATTCTACGGCGTTGCGAATTTCATCGATAGTCGAGGCACCGACACTCAGATCGATACGCTTGCCCGTCGCGGCGACGTATTTGACAAGGTAGGGGTTGGCAAGATCGGCAGAGTGCAGCTTGTAGGCGTCGACGTCGAGGTTTTCTGCGAAATCGACGCTGGCACGTTCGTAGACGCAGGCAATGATCTGCATTTGTGGATAGTTCCGGCGCACGTAAGTGGCCAGATCATCCCAGTCCTGGCGACTCAACTCGATGCGTTGCAGGACCGGGATGTCCGGATGGTGCGGGACCGCCATGTCCTTTGCCAGCCAGATCTGAAACTGGATGGCGTCCGCTAACGCCCTGCCGGCGCCGTCGATGATTTTGCGAGCCAGGGCCGGATCGCCCTCGTGGGAGCAGGCCATCTCTGCGATGATATAAGTGTTGTCCTTGGGCATAATTTTATTGTTCCCCTAGCTGTGTGGATAATGCTTGATCATGCTATGCAAATCCTGGACCCGCATAATGTTCTTGCGAAAAATCTCTTATATAATCATGGGTTGTACCAAATAGAAAAAAGGCGGGGATTTCTCTCCCGCCTTTTTCTATTTGATACTCTAAAGATAGTGTCAAAGTTCCGGCACAACCATTTTTGTCATCATTGAGGCAATGGAGTACGTGCACTATGCGAGGAGTTTTCAAGGATTACCTGTAAAGCACGGTTGGTTGATGGAGAAAAAAGTATGGGGGCAGCCAGGTTGAGGGTAATCTTTCGGTCCGTCGGAACAGTGACCACCGATAGGCAAAAACAATCGTCCTGGGACTGAATGCCAAGTTTTTGACACTCTCTTTGGTCAGGTTTTACTCGGTATTCCAAGAAAAAATTTGTTGGGTCAGTGAGGACAAAAGCAATTTGTGGATCATCAATACTCTGAATCCAGAATAGAGGCCCTTCCTTCTCGTTGGGCATGACGATGAAATCGCGAAGATGTTCGAAACCAATCAAGCCTTCGGGGAAATGGACGGTCTTGGTCGGATCGTATTCGATCTCGCCAAAGCGGGTGACGATTTTTATCATGACTGTCCCTTCTTTTGGGTCAGGGATGTGCTCAAGGCATTCAGATCGGCAAGGTTCCATTGCAAGGCCTCCTTATTTTCCTGGCAGATGCGGTCGAAAACCTCCTGCCGGTAGATTTTTTTATCCGATGGGGCGTCTATACCGAGGCGGATGCCACCACCTTTGATTTCGACGACGGTGATGCGGATGTTATCGCCAATGATGATGCCTTCACCCGTTTTGCGAGTTAGTACCAACATGTCGCCCTCCTTGGCTTGTGGGGGCCTTTCTCCAAAGGCCTCTGGTAAATGAAATATCCTACCAAATTTGTCGCAGACAAGGCCGGTCATCGGGGCAGTTAAACAGCGTTGTCTGTTACAGATAGTCTAGTATCGACAGGTTTGACACCTTGGCAGTGACGTTGAGCGCCGCTTCAAAGGCCTGCTCCTGTTGGGTCAACGCGGTGATCACTTCAACGAGGTCGGCATCCTCGTAGCGGGAAAGGACTTCCTGCATGTCGATTTTGATCGATTCCATATGTTCCTGAGCGTTTTCCACCCGTGCGCCAATATTACCCATCTGGCTGCGCTGGCGGCTGACCTGTTCGGTACCGTCCTGCAGATCGCCAAGGCGACTGAGCGCCGCTTCGGCATTGCCGTTTGCTAGCTGGGTTTGGATATCATCGAGAACCTCAAAAAGGTTGATGCCTCCTCCGGCGCCCTGAAACAGTTCATCGCCGGTAAGATTGGCCTGAATTCGTTCGCCGGGGGCGATCTCCAACTCCATGTGGCCCCCGTCGCCTTCATAGGCAAAAGGATCAAGGGGGTCGGTGCCGGGGAAGGGCTGGGTGTCTTCGGCAAAGCCGGCGAAGATATACTTGCCGTCGACGTTGGAATTAGCCAGGGCGAGTAGTTCGTCTTTGATGTGGCCGATAGCGTCGGAGAGGTTGGTCAGATCGTTCGGCCCCATGGCGGCGTTGCCGGCGCTGATGGTGGTCTCCTGAGCGCGGATCATCAGGTTGCCGATCTGGCCCAGGTGCGAATCGAGAATGTCGAGGCGATCCGAGGCGCTGCCCATGGTGCGCAGATAGCGGTCGCTCTTCTGCATCTGGCTGCGGGCGTTCAGTACCGGCCGGATTGCCGAGGGATCATCGGACGGTTTGTTGATCCGTTTACCGGTCGCCGCGGACATACGAAGATCGAGCAGGGAGCTTTGGGTTTTATAAATCTGATTCTGCAGGCTGCGGTATACGGTTGATTGAGTGGTTTTCATATTCTACCTCTTGGCGTCGCAAAAATCCCGCCCTGCTGTGTTGAAGCGCTTTTCAGACCTTTGATATGCCTTGTGTATACCTTCAGCCCTGAAAACCCTATCCGCCTTGCATGTCAAAATTTTTGCTTAGCCATTTTATGGCTTTTGCTAAGGCATTAACGTTTGATGGTCAGGATGGTGTCCATCATTTCGTCGACCGTGGAGAGAAATTTGGCCGAGGCTTCAAAGCCTTTTTGATATTGGATCAGGTTGATCATCTCTTCTTCCAGCGAAACACCGACCTTGCCGTCACGCAGGTTTTTTAGTTGAGTCATGGTGTCTTCGTTGGCGGCCGTGGCTAGTTCGTTCTGGCCCGCTTCCAAGCCCACCTGTGCGCTGATGCGTGAGTAGGCACCGGTCAGGGTGTCGGTGCCATCGACGATCTTGGCGCTGCCTAGCTCAGCGATTTGCAAGGCGATGGTGTTGTCGCCCGGTGCGCTGGTCAGGCCTGCGGCAAGCTGATCCGGCGAACTTATGGCTACGTTGAGGGCATTGGCTGCGCCGTCCCAGAGGTTTGCTGGTGGTGTTGGCGAGGGCGGGGCGTCAAAAAACAGGATGCCGGTATTGTCGTTGAGGTCTCTACCGGTGCTGTGCAGGGCGTTGACTTCGGTGGCCAGGCTGTAGGCCAGTTTGTCAAGCTGACTCTCCAGATCGGGGATCAGTTGGTCCCGTACTTCGAGTAATCCCTTGAAAGCACCGCCGACGGTTGTGGTGTCGATTGGGGTCGAAGTCGAGCCGGTATTGACCTGCAGTTGCAGTTCATCATCTACAACTTCGCCCTCCAGGGTCAGGGCGTTGCCCTTTTGCACCAGGGGCTGACCACCGGGGAGCTGGACCATGACATTGCCTTCTTTGTCTTCCAGGCTCTGAATGCCGATGCTGGAGGACAGGTCGGCCAGCAACAGGTCACGCTCGTCGCGGAAGGTGTTGGCCGTCTGGCCGCTGCTTTCGATGGTGGATATGCGAATGTTGAGATCAGCGACCCGCTGCAGACTGTCGTTGACGCCGTCAATTTTGGACAGAAGCGATTCATCGATGTTGCGTTTGACGCCATCGAGTTCGGCCAAAGCGGTGTGAAAGGAGTCGGCCAGCAATTCACCTCGCTGGATGACGATATCCCGCTCGGTCTGGCCGCCGGGGTTGGCAGTCAACTCCTGCCAGGAATCGAAAAAACTGTCAATATCGGTGCTGATTCCCCCATCCGAAATGCCGAATACGCGTTCCAGTTCAGCCAGCGGAAAGGTTTTGGCATCGGCTTCGCCGTAACCGGCGCTCTTATCCTGAATTTGGGTAGAGAGGAAGGCGTCGTGTTCGCGAACGATATCGCCGACCTTCACTCCCTGGCCGATCATGAAGCCGTTGAAGTTGAGAGAAGGGTAGGGAGTAAGGATCGCCTTTTGCCGGGAATAGCCGGGGGTATTGACGTTGGCGATATTGTTGCCGGAGACCTCGATGACCTTTTGGTTGGTCGAGAGGCTTGTTTTGCCGGCGTTCAATGCGACAAGCAGACCACCCATGTCAGATCCTTCCGGAAAGAAGTCGGCCGCCGCGTTGCTCGCTGATTTGGGCGGCGCTTGAGCCGTAGGAGGTTGGTGCCGTACGTTGACCGAAAAAGGTCATTTGTTCGCGAACCCAACCCAAGGTCAGGTAGAACAAGTAAGCGTTGCGGCGGTTCTCTTCGCGCACTTGGTTGGCCAGTTGCTGAACCTCGGGATCGCTCTGGTCATCAATGCCGGAACCTATGGATTGCAGCAGCCGTTGTTTTTCTTCGGCACTTTCCTGCAAGCTCGCCATGTCGAGCCCTTTAGCCTGTTCTCTTTCTGTCAGAATCAGCTGAAGGAGGTTTTCCAGACGTTGTTTGAGGTTCGCTTCAGACATGTTTACTTGCTCTCCGCAATAAACTGCAGCAGACTCGCTGCGACCTTGCGTGTGTCGGGACGGTAAGTGCCAGCGGATATCTGCTCCTTGAGAGCCTGAAGCTTTTCAGATCTCTGCACATCGGCGCTGGGGCCAGCACTTTGTGCTTTGTTGGCTTGCTGCAAGGTGTCGGAAAACCGCACCTGGTCGCTGCCGGATGGGGCTCCTGCCTGGTCGGTTTTTTTCGCTTGGACGCGGTTTTTGGTTCTGTCCAAGGGGCCGATGCCGCTGTTGCCAAATACTTTGTCGATAGTCATGGTTGCCACCTGAAGGCGATTAGGATTCCCGTAAGGGAATCTGGTGAAATAATACCATTCCGGCGAAAGGTTTCGTTGTGTTTCAAGCTGCCGATTTATAAAGAAAATATCTTCCGGGCAGTTGTTAGACTTTCTCTGTGCTCTATATATCGACTCTATTGTAGGAAAAGTTTAGAAAAAAATGCAGGCAGGATAACAGGATAAGTTGAAAGAGGACAGGAGGGGGCGCTATTCACTCGTTTCCAGTTTTTGCAGTTGGCGGAACAGGGCGTCGGCGATGCCCATGCCTTGTTTGCGGGACATTTCTATGGCCACGTTTTGATCCATTAGGTCTTGAAAAATCTGTTGGTCGTTGCCTTTGGGGAGCAGGCCCCCGTCGGGGACCGAATCCCGCATACTTTTGAGCATCGCCTGAACCATGATCGCTTCGAAGTCCTGGCATTTTTTACGCAGTTGCTCCGGGTCATTGCCGGATTGTCTCTCCGGTTTCTCGGGGCTGCTGGCCTGGCTGATAAGCATGCGGGGATCGAAGGATAGTTCCATAGCAAATCTCGAGTTGGTGGTGATGAATAGCTCGGTCGTTTAAACGTTGTTGTTATGGGTTACATATCGGCATCAGCCGGGAAAAGTTTACGTCTTAGCGCTAATAAATAGACAAAACCAGGAATTTACCTCCGAGGACGCCGAGTGCGCAGAGAAAATCTATCTAGACTTGGTTTCATAACCTCAAGATCCAAGGAAGCCAATTTGTACGATGAACCCTTGCCCGGAAAAAACGGCAAGCCACCCTCATAAGTGCTATAGCCTTTAATTTTATCCGCGTTTATCTGTGTTCAATTAGTTTACGCTTGGTCTGTATTGGGGTGAAACCCAAACCGAATGGGACGTTGATAAACGCTGATGCTTCGCATTCGCAGATCAGGCAAAAGCAGATTTTGACAGTTGTCAGAACCTAACCACTGCTTGGCCTACTGCGTGGATTTTTTTGGTGTTTTGCCTTACTCGGCGTTCTTTGCGTACTCGGCGGTGAATTCTTTTAGGAGTTATAGCCTTTGACTTTATCTGCGTTCATCTGCGTCCAATTGGTTTTCGCTTGGTCTGTATTGGGGTGAACTCCAAACCGAATGGGACGCTGATAAACGCTGATGCTTCGCATTCGCAGATCAGGCAAAGGCAGATTTTGACTGTTCAGAGCCTCACCACTGCCTGCCTTAACCTGCGGATATTTTTTTGATGTTTGGTTTTTCTCGGCGTTCTTTGCGACCTCTGCGGTAAATGCTTTTGGGTTTTAACCGTCCTACAGAACCACCAGCTCGGCATGCAATGCGCCGGAAGCCTTAATGGCCTGGAAGATGGCTATCAAATCACGCGGGGTGGCGCCAATGGCGTTGAGTGCCTGAGCCACATCGCCGATACTGACCCCCATTTGCAACACCACCAGGTTGCCTTCATCTTCAGATGCGGCAATGTCCGTTTGCGGTATTGCGACCGTTTCTCCTTGGGAAAAGGGGAAGGGTTGGGAGACTTCGGCCGATTCGCTGATGACCAGATTGAGATTGCCGTGGGATACCGCTACGGTAGCGATACGGACCCCTTCGCCCATGACGATGGTGCCGGTCTTCTCATTGACCACGATTTTGGCCGTGGCATCGGGTTGAACCGGCAGGCCTTCGAGGGTGGCGACGAAATCCACTAATCGTTCCCGGTAGGGCAAGGGGATAGCAACATTCAGGCTTGCGCTGTCAACAGGAGTCGCCAGTGGGCTCTTAAAGTGATTGTTAATCACTGCTGCGATACGGGATACGGTAGTGAAGTCGGCTTCCGCAAGCTGGTAGCGAAGTTGGCTGTCGGGGTTCAGGGTAAAGGGGATTTCCCTTTCCACCAGCGCACCGCCCGGTAAACGGCCGACGGTTGGGTGGTTTTTCTGCACTTTGGCCGCCTTGCCGCCAAAGGCCAGGGAACCGACGATCAAAGGCCCCTGAGCGACAGCGTAGATATTTCCATCGGGTGCTTTAAGGGGGGTCATGAGCAGACTGCCGCCGGCCAGGCTGTCGGCATCGCCAATGGAGGAGACCGTCACATCGATCGTGGTGCCGGCCTTGGCAAAGGGCGGCAGTTCGGCGGTAACGATGACCGCGGCCACGTTGTCGACCTTGACGTCATCCCGGCTCACAGTAACCCCGAGACGCTCCATCATATTGACCAGCGACTGCACGGTAAATTGAGTACTATCACTGTCGCCGGTGCCGTTGAGGCCGATGACCAGACCGTAGCCGACCAGTTGGTTGCTGCGCACTCCTTCGATCTGAGCGATATCCTTGATGCGTGCCGCCGTGGCGACAGAAGGGAGCAGCAAAAGGATTAGCAGCAGGGTGAACGGCCAACCGGTTAGAAAATCGGCGAAAATATGTTTCTGGAATTCTTTCATCCGGAAGCTCCCGATGGGATAATAACGACTTCTTTTCTGGCAAAATTCAGTTAAAAACTTAAAGTCAAAAGCCAAATCATATCTCACGCCCGCTCCTTTCAGTCGCTCAAGCCGCAAAGCCGCCAAGAAAACCCGATTTTGACCTTCTTTGCGTCTTTGCGGCTTGAGTGAGCGCAGCGAACGGGCGTGAGACGATTTTCTTCGCAGTTAAAACTTCTTTGACACCGAAGTTCAGTTAAAACGGCCAGACGTTGTCGAGGATACGTGTCATCCAGCCTGGACGCTGTTTATCGCTGATGACTCCTTTGCCGGTGTAAGCGATTTTGGCGTCGAGTACATATTTGGAGTCGATCACATTCTGTGATGAAATATCGTTGGGGCGTACAATGCCGGTCAGGACGATAATCTGCTCCTCATGGTTGACCGTGACCGTCTTACCTCCTTCGATACGCAGGTTGCCGTTAGGGAAAACCTCAACCACTCGGGTCGAAAGGGTCGCAACCAGATTTTCCTTGCGCGAAGTACTGCCGGATCCCTTGAAATCATTATCGTAGTTGGTGGCGATCAGGCTGGTTGGGTCGATGGCGCTGTTGATCTTGCTGAAATCTGTTTCAAAACCGAGGAACTTACTGATCCCGGCTTCGCTGCTGCTGGAACGGCCGGTCTCCGTCGTTGCCTCTCGGCTGGCGCTGGCTTGTTCAAAAATTGCCACGGTCAGGATATCGCCAATCTGACGGGCTTTGATATCACCAAACAGGCTGCCCTTGTTCTCGGTCCATAAAGAACCGCTGGTTTGTGGCGTTTCCACGGTTATTTCAGGAGCGTTATCCGAAGGAAGTTCGGTGGTTGGAAAAGGGGCACGGGCAGCGCATCCGGAGAGCAAAAGGGCACCGAAGATCAGGCTGAGTAGTCGATTATTCATAGTTTATAACTCCACGGTCACCGCAACCGGGCCGGCGACTTTGCAGATCAGGTCTTTTTGCGAACTGATGTTGCGTACTCGGATCATGTCTCCGGCATTGCCGTTTTGCTGGGCCATGCCTTTAGCGGTAACGGTCAACGCTCCTTTTTGGGCCGTGATGGTGACAATCTCTCCTCGTTTCACCATCGGCGGAAAGGCCACGGCCGATCGCTCAAAAACATCGCCTTTGCGCAGGGAGCGCTTCAGGCGTTTGCCGAGGAGTTCGCCGCTATCGAAACAGGGGGCCCGCAGGCGGTTGAGGTCCCTTTCGGCCAGCTCAATGTGTTGTTCCGTGATAATCGTGCCGCGCTGCAGGTCGCCAGCAACGACAGCGACTTCTGCGAGGGCCTCGAGGGTCGCACTGACGGCGAGGTTCTTCACCGCCTTTCCGTCAACCCGGAAAATCAGATTAAAACGGCTGCTCGACAGAACTCGAGGATTCGAAGGGTTGATTTCGCAGGTCAGGCGACCGGCTGGAACCGAAAAGGCTTTTGGCAGACGGAGATGACGGAACCGGAGTTTGACCTGAGGCATTTTACTGCGGTGTTGATCCAGGTAATCCTCAAGGTGTTTTTGCACCTGCTCAGGTTTGATGACAATCTGTTGTTGCCTCTCAACTGCGGCGGCGTGTCCCACCCGGATCAGGGGGAGGGACAAAAGACAGCTCAAACAGATGATGGCGGATAAGCGCAGCGCAAAATTCATATTGTCATCATTACATGAGGTTGTTGGTCATCTGCAGCATATCGTCCGCTGTTTTGATGGCCTTGGAATTGATTTCGTAGGCGCGTTGTCCGGCGATCATGTTGACCATTTCTTCCATGATATTGACGTTGGAGCCTTCCAGAAATCCCTGGGCCAGAATGCCGAAACCGTTATCGCCCGGGGTGCCGATTGCCGGCGCACCGGTGGTCGGAGTTTCGCCGAACAGGTTGTGGCCCAGAGCTTCAAGACCGGCAGGATTACTGAAGCGGGTCAATTCGATGGTACCAACCTCGGTCGGAGTGGCTTCGCCGTCAAGAAAGACTTCCACGGTGCCGTATTGGCCGATGGAAACCTGAGTCGCATTTTCCGGAATGACGATTTCAGGATAGAGAGGATAGCCGTCTGAGGTAACTAGGCGTCCGGTGCCGTCTTTCTTAAAGGCGCCGGCTCGAGTGTAGGCTGTTTCGCCGCTGGGCATGGAGATCTGAAAGAAGCCGGAACCTTCGACTGCCACATCGAGATCGTTACCGGTTTGTTGCATATCTCCGGTGGTAAAGATTTTTTGTACTGCGGCAACCCGGGAACCGAGACCGACCTGGACCCCCGTGGGAATTTCTACTCCGGGAGAGGAAGAAGATCCGGCAATCTTAACTGTTTGATAGAGAATATCCTGAAAATCCGCGCGGCTCTTCTTAAATCCAGCGCTGTTAACGTTGGCCAGGTTGTTGGCGATAACGTCCATGTTGGTCTGCTGGGTTTCCATGCCGGTGGCTGCGGTCCACAATGCCCTGATCATCGAATTTCTCCTTGGTTATGCTATCGGTTAGCCGATTTTGCCGATCTGAATCGATTTTTCGGCCAGCGTATTATAGTTTTTGAGCATTTTCTGACAGGCCTCGAAGGCCCGCATCGTTTCGATCATCTTGCCCATTTCCTGCATCATATTGACGTTAGAGTCCTCAATCTGTCCTTGAAGAATCCGGGGTTCCAGGACTCGCTGTTCATAGTCTTGAATGTCTTCTTTGCTGACGCTGAACAAGCCGCCACCCTTCCTCTGCATAACCGCCTGGTCGTCAAAGGTATACAGGGGCAATGGTTTGACACCGCCATCCGCCAGTTGGATATTGCCCATTTCGTTAATCAGGACATCGGGGTTGTCCAGCAGGATCGGTTTGCCATCTTCGCCGAGAACTTTCATTCCGGCTCCATTCACCAAAGTACCGAGTTCATCCAGACGGAAATTGCCCTGGCGGGTATAGCAGACGGTATCTGCATCTTCCTGTACTTTAAAGAAACCAGGCCCATCGATGGCCACGTGAGTTGGAACTCCGCTGCGAACCAATGGCCCCTGGCCGTAGTCGGTTAATCCTTCTTTGGCCCGAGTGAGGGACAGGGCGGCGTTGCTGTGCAGGTTTTGGGCTGCGGCCAGTTTGGCCTCGAAGACCACCCGGGATTTTTTAAAACCAACGGTTTTATTGTTGGACAGGTTGTCGCTGATGGAGTCCATCAGTTTCATTCGGGTCAGGGCGCCGGAAAGTGCGCTGTATTGTCCGCTGCTCATGACGAGTCCTTTTGCAAGTGTTGCAGTTAAACTGTTTTTCGACCGTTTAGTGCAGTTTCTTTAGCTTCATTTATCGGGACCTGTTGTTGCCGGGTCGATTTGTGCCGCACTTTTTAAGGTGATAATCTGTTGCGCGGCCTCAATGGGAAACTGCAGTACCGCAGCTATGCCTTCGGCGTCCATGCCCTGGTCCGCAAGGGCGGCGGCATAGCGGTATTTTTCCGGAGGTTGACGCCAGTCAGGGCCTTTTTCCAGACGTTGTTTAAGGGTCGCCTGGTGCAGTGAATCGGTGAAATCCGCAGATTGTGGTTTTGCCTGCGGGACTTTTATGTCAGGCGCGGTTTCAGACGAACCCAAGGCTGCGTTGGCCAACTCTGTGCGACATTGGGCCAGAATCTTTTTAACTCGCCGCAATTGCATAGCCAGGGTCAGCGCACAGATGGTTGCGATCAGGGTGCTTGCCAAGAGCAAAGTTGGATGGAGAGTGAACAGGGCCATTGGTAATTCTCTGTCAGCGCTTAAGGGGGCTGCGTTGTTGCTTGGCGCTGCGCCCGATGTGATTTTTTAGCTTGATCAGCGACTGGCTGTGCAGCTGTGAAACGCGCCCCTCGGAGATTTCCAGTACTTCGGCAATCTCCTTTTGGCTCAATTCTTCGTAATAGTAGAGGGTTACCACCAGACGCTCTTTTTCCGACAGTCGATCGATATATTCCGCCAACTGTTGGGCCAGTTCACTGGTTTCCAGCATTTCCAGGGCGGTTTTATCCCCTTCGTTTACCAGGTTGTCCAACAGGCTGGGGCCATGTTCCGATTCGCCAATGGTTTCATGCAGGCTGACGCAGCCGAGGTGACTGGTTTCTGAAAGCAATTGGCGATATTCCTCAAGGCTCATTTCGAGCTCTGCGGCGATTTCATGTTCTTCCGGGTCGCGTCCCAGGGTGCGGACCAAATCATCAATGGCTTTTTGAATCTGCCCCTGTTTTTTGCGCAGGGTGCGAGAAAACCAATCCATGCGTCGTACTTCGTCGAGGACGGCACCGCGCATGCGTTTTTCAGCAAAGGTCTTGAACAGAACGCCCTGACCGGGGTCAAATCTTCCGGCAGCATCAACCAGACCGAGCATGGCGGCGCTGGCGATATCTTCCCGGGACATGAAGGCCGGCACCTGCGTTATCATGCGGTCGGCCAAGAAGCTGATCATATAAAGGTGTGCCTTGATCAGGCGGTCTTTAGCGTCTGCTCCCGGTGGGCTGTAAGGAACCGCTGCCTTCATCAGATCTCCTCGGGGGTCATGGTCATGAGCCTTTTCCAGAAAAACTGCAGCGTGCCTTTAGGCTGCAAGTCCTGCGGCATGACCAGCAAGCCCTTGGCAAAAGACGTAAAGGCATTGCTGGTTCTGCTGGTCGGATAGAGATTAATCATCGGCTGCTGCCGCCGAATGGATTCACGCACCCGTTTGTCGAAGGGGATGCAGCCCATGTAATCGATGGAAATCGACAAGTAGCGGTTGGCTACTGTGGTGAGTTTTTGGTAGACCTCAAGGCCTTCTTCGTTGTTGGTCACGGAATTGACAATCAGAGAAAAGACCTTTTGATGGTAGCGCGTCGAGAGCAGCTTCATCAGGGCATAGGCATCGGTGATGGCTGTTGGATCGGGAGAAGTCACCATAAGAATGTCATGTGCCGCGACGCTGAAGTAGGTGACATTTTCGGAAATGCCGGCTTCGGTGTCGATAAGCACGATGTCAAAAGACTCATGCAGATTGTCGAGCTCTTCCATGAAACGCATCTTTTGGCCGCCATCCAGGTTGGTGAACTGCTGCACTCCGGATCCTGCCGGCAGAATTTTGATGCCGAGGGGACCTTCGACCATGATTTCCGCCAGATGTCGTTCACCGGAGAAAAAATGGTTAAGGTTAAATCGAGGCGTCAGGCCGAAGACTACATCGATGTTGGCCAGGCCAAGATCGGCGTCGATAATCAGCACCTTTTTGCCTTGCTTGGCCAAGGCGATAGACATGTTGGCTACAACGGCGGTTTTGCCCACGCCACCCTTGCCGCTGGTAACGGTGAAGACGCGGGGTGGCGTATGATTACCGGTCTCGGCCGGAGAATGATCAACGAGTTGCTCCTGCAAAGACCGTAAGGTTTCAGCTTGATCTGATAATTCGTGAGTCGCGCTCATAATCTGTTCTCTTTATGGTTGTTGAATGACAAAACCAGCCACGGCTGCGGGGTCCGCAACCAAAAGGTCTTCCGGTACTCGTTGGCCATTGGTCAGGTAGGATAGGGGCAGGTCCTGATGAAGAGGCACGTTCAACAGCGAGCCGCGTTGGTCGCATTCATCCAGTTTGGTGAAAACCAGACTGTGCAAAGGCAAACGACCGAAGTTGACCACTGTAGATTGCAGTTCGCTGTCTCGCGTGGAGGCGGCCAGCACCAGGTGGTTCTCGGTGGCGGATTCGGGGCCGAGAAACTTATTCAATTCGGTGATGCTCACTTCGTCCTTGGGGCTACGCCCGGCGGTATCGATGAGGATCAGATCTTTGTCTTGATGACGGGCAAAGACCTCCTGTAGTTGTTCCGGAGTAATAACTACCTCTACCGGTACATTCATCAGTTCGCCGTAAACCTTGAGCTGTTCTACTGCGGCGATACGATAGGTATCGATGGTCACCAGGGCGATACGGATGCCTCCTTGCAGCAGCAGGTTGGCAGCCAACTTGGCGATGGTCGTTGTTTTTCCCACACCGGTCGGTCCGACCAGGGCGATACGCCTTTGTTTGGAGGCACAGTGGAAGGGACCGGTCACTCGTACCAGAGATTGAACGGCGTCGGAGTAGAATTCCTTGAGCCGCTCCTGGTTCTGCATCTGTTGGGGCGAGAGGGTTTCCCAGGCGTACTGTTCGATGGCTTCGGCCGCTTCGGCGTCGATACCGTAGTTGGTCAAATTATTACGCAGCAGGGCCATTTCCTGAATATCATCGCCGCTTGAACTGTCGGCAGTCGGCTTGCGAACTCGTCGTGCTGCAACTTCACGGGTCATTATCGCCGGGGGCGGCGTTTGCGGTCCAGGAGGCTGCGCTGCCGGTTGTTCAGAGAGTTGCTTAATCAACGCTTTGAGTTCGTCGATTTCATCTCGTACAGTCCCCAGGTCCTGACTGGCAACCTGGTTCTTAAGCTCTCTGATTTCGTCTTCAAGGGGGTCGACTACCTTGCGTTGCTTCCAGAGTTGCTGGTAGGTGATCTCGTCTTCATCCCTTTCCGGTCGGGAGACCGGAGCATTTTTGCTCTCACGCTGAGGTTGCGGCTGCCGTGGTGATTCGTCCGAATCGATGGCCGCTGTTACCTCATAGATGGGTTTGCGAAATACTCCCATCCCTTTGCGTACCGTACGGGTTGAGAGAATCAGAGCCTCGGAGCCCAAAGTTTCTTTAACTTTCTTCAGGGCATCCGGCATATTTTCCGCTTCGAATACTTTAACCAGCATTGATCGACACAGCTCCTACCGAGCGCACTTTTAGGTGCGGGGCGATTTCGTTATGGGACAAGACCACGAGGTTGGAAATGTAGCGTTCGGTCAACCTTTTGACATGCAGTCGAATTGTTGGCGAACAGAGCAACACAGGTGTCGCGCCGTTGCCCATGGATTGAATGGTTTCGCTGAGGCCTTCCAGGAATGCCTGCGCCTTATTCGGGTCGAGGGCCAGATAGCTTCCGTCCTGGGTACGGTGAACGGAATCCTGAAGAGTTTCCTCAAGCTCGTGATCCAAGGTCAACAGCGACAATGTTTGGCTGTCATCCGCGTAGTTTCCGCTGATCGAGCGGGCCATAGCCTGCCTAGCCTGTTCAGTCAACAGGTCGGCATCGGTCATGCTCGGTGCCCAGTCTGCCAGGGTCTCGAGGATCGTGCGCAAGTCCCTGATCGAGACCTGTTCTCGTAATAGATTTTGTAGAACCCGCATGATCGTCCCCAGTGGCAAGAGGTTGGGTGTCAGTTCCTCAACCAGCTTCGGATAGCTCTTGCCAAAGTTATTTAGCAAGTTCTGTACCTCTTGCCGGCCAATCAGCTCATGGGCATGACGTTTAATGATTTCACTGATGTGAGTGGTGGTTACCGTAGTGCCGTCAACCACCGTGTAACCTGCGATTTGAGCCCGTTCTTTTTTATCCTCGCTGATCCAGGTAGCAGGCAGGCCAAAAGCCGGTTCGGTGGTGGCAATGCCCTTTAGGGGCTCGCTGGCCAAACCGGGATTCATGGCCAGGAAGTGGCCGGGCATAATCTCGCCTCCGGCGATGGCAATGCCCTTCAGCAGGATGGAATATTCGTTCGGCTTCAGCTGTAAATTATCTTTGATATGGATGGGCGGGACAATAAAGCCGCTGTCGAGGGCGAACTGTTTGCGAATCGAGCGGATGCGCGGTAATAGTTCACCATCCTGGGCGGCATCGACCAGGGGGATCAACCCGTAACCGACCTCAAGTTCCAGCAGGTCGATATTGAGCATTTCCTCGTAGTTGTCATCCTGCGGTTGCTGTGCTTCGGGAATCTCTTCAGCGGCGGCAAATTTTTCGGCCGCCTGGCTTTGTTGAACCCGGAAAGCAATGAATGCCAGCAGAAGGGATAACACTAAAAACGGAATAAAGGGCAGGCCGGGAATCAGGGCAAAACCAAAGAGCACGCCGGAAACGATCCAGAGAGCTCGCGGATGAATGGTGAATTGGCCTTTGAGTTGGTTGCCAAAATCTTCACTGCCAGCAGTACGGGTGACCAGGATACCGGCGGCGGTGGAGATGATCAGCGCCGGGATCTGGCCGACCAAACCATCACCGACGGTCAAAATGGTGTAGTTGGCGGCGGCATCTGCGGCCGGCATGCCTTTTTGCAGAACGCCAATGACGAAGCCGGCGCCGATATTAATCAGGGTAATAATGATACCGGCGATGGCATCGCCCTTAACGAACTTACTGGCACCGTCCATGGCGCCGTGAAAACTGGCTTCCTCGGAGACCTCCTGGCGGCGGGTGCGGGCTTCGTCTTCGGTGATCAGGCCGGCGTTGAGGTCGGCGTCGATGGCCATCTGTTTACCGGGCATGGCATCCAGGGTGAAACGGGCTGCGACTTCGGCAACACGACCGGCGCCCTTGGTGATAACCATGAAGTTGATGATTACCAGAATCGTAAAAATAACGATACCGACCACATAGTTACCGCCGACGACAAACTGGCCGAAACTCTGAATTACCGAACCGGCCGCATCCGGTCCTTCGTTGCCGTGCAGCAGGATGAGGCGGGTCGAAGCGACGTTCAGGGAGAGACGAAACAGGGTCGTGGCCAGCAGCAGTGATGGAAAGATTGCAAAATCGAGCGCCCTCAAGGTGTAGAGGGAGATAATCATCACCAGTAGAGAAATGGTGATGTTTAGAGACAGAAAGATGTCCAGCAGAAAGGAAGGCAGGGGGATGATCATCAGCAGCAAAATGGAGACCAGGCCGACCGCCACCATGACATCGCTGCGCAGCAGATTCTCTTTCCAGTCCTGTCGTATTAGTTGCTCAAACATGAAGCCTATCCTCGTTTAAATTTATTTCCGTCCTGGAAGACCATAAACATAAGCCAGAATTTCGGCGACGGCCTTAAACATCTCTTCGGGGACCGGTTGACCGATATCCACTTTATAGAGTGTGCGGGCAATAGGTTTGTTCTCCACCAAGGGTATGTGATTTTCGGTGGCGATTTCTCGAATCCGCATGGCTATATGGTCCGCACCTTTGGCCACAATTTGCGGAGCATCCATGGTTTGACGGTCATAGCGTAAGGCTACCGAAAGGTGAGTCGGGTTTGTGACGATAACGTCCGCTTTGGGAACTTCCGCCATCATTCTCTTTCGGGACATCTGTTGCTGCAAGGAACGGATGCGGGACTTGATATGGGGATCGCCCTCTGCCTCTTTGAACTCTTCTTTTTGTTCTTGTTTGGTCATCTTCATTTTCTGTTCCATCTCCCAGCGAACGAACAGAAAATCGAACAGTCCCAGCAGTACCACGATGCCGCAAGCCTTTATCAGTACGTTGGTGGCGACCCGTCCCAGGAAGCGAACAGTATCGACAACTTCCATATCAATCAGCAACAAAGCTTGATCGAATTCATTGAAGACCACTTTGTAAGCTACTGCCCCGATGAGCAGTACCTTTGCCAAGGATTTGACAACTTCGACCAGTGAACGTTTGGAAACGAAGCGGGCGGCACCGGCGATGGGATTCAGCTTGGAAAAGTCGGGTTGCAGTGGTTTGCCGGTAAAAAGCCAGCCTATCTGGAATACACTGGAGAAAAATCCGACCACAAGTACCAGTAAAAATAGGGGTGCCAGCAAGAGGCCGCCTTGTTGCAGCACCAAGGCAAATAGGTTGACGATGGCATTGGGAGTCACTTCATAGGAGGCGCAAATCTTCCATATGCCGGCCAAAGACACAGAGAGCTTTTTCCAGAACATCGGAGCGTAGAAAAACCACAACAATAAAGTCGTGGCCATCATAGCCGCGGTTTGTACCTCTTTGCTTTGGGCCACCTGGCCTTTTTCGCGAAAATCGGAGCGACGTTTGGCTGTGGCCTGTTCTGTACGTTCGCCGGCGGAGTCGTTAGCCATTTAGGTTCCCCCCAGCAGTTGAAATATATGCATAAAACGCTCACCGAGCAGATTGAACTCGCGCATCAGCAGGGTGGAAACCATCTGGAATGTCAAACCTATGACCAGCAGGGCTAATCCGATGTTGACCGGAAAGGACAGCATGAACACATTGAGTTGAGGGAAGACTCTGGCCATAATGCCGAGCACCAGGCCAGATAGCAGCAGCAGCGCCAGGATCGGCGCGCTGAAACGGACCGCAAGGACAAACATGTTACCGGTCAGGTCTACCAGAAACGGGATCGCGCCACCGGAAAGGTTGAGTTGTCCCGGAGGCAGAAGCCGGTAGGAATGAACGATCGCCCGCAGAAACAGATGGTGGGCGTCGAGGGCCAGAAACAACAGAATGGCGAAGACGCTTTGAAACTGGGACATCAGCGATATTTGACGCTGATTCTGCGGGTCGAAGACGTTGGCCGCGGCAAAACCCATTTGGTAGCCGATGATGGTGCCGCCGAACTCAACGGCGGTAAAAATTAAGCGCCCCATAAAGCCGAGAATAAAGCCAAGCAGGGCCTCTTGGCCAACTAGCAAGCCTAACCCGATAGGTGTTTGGGGCAGGCTTGTTATCATCGGTGAAATGATTGGGAAAACCAACAAAGACAGGGTCAGGGATAAACCGGCCTTTAACTGCATAGGCGTTTGCGCACTGCTGAAGACCGGAATGCTGCTCATCAAGGCGGCAACCCGTGCGGCACAGACAAGAAACAGGCCGAAAGTTTCCGTAGAAAGGGCAGGAAAAGGCATGACAGGTCTCAGCCGCCAACGGTGGCGATACGGGTCAGCACGCTGGTCGTAAAACTGAGCAGGATCTTGATCATCCAGGGAGCAAAGATCAGCAGGGTGACGAAAACCGCGACGATTTTCGGAATAAAGGTCATGGTCTGTTCGTTGATCTGGGTCGCGGCTTGAAAGATACTGACCAGCAGGCCGACGCCAAGTCCGGCCAGCAGCATGGGGGCTGCTACCAGTAAAATGGTTTCGACGGCCTGACGTCCGAGTCCGGTGACATATTCAGGGCTCATGGAGGGTTCCTTTCAATAGTGCAGGATTATAAATAATCCCTCTTAGAGGAAGCTCTGGACCAAAGAGCTGACCACCAGGTTCCAGCCGTCGACCAGGACAAAGAGTAACAACTTGAAGGGCAGGGAAATAATGACCGGTGGCAGCATCATCATGCCCATGGACATCAGGACTGAAGCAACGATCATATCGATAACCAGGAAGGGGATGTAGACCATGAAGCCAATCTGAAAAGCCCGTTTGAGTTCCGACAGCATAAAGGCCGGAATCAGGGTCATAGTCGGCACATCCTTCTGGTTCTCCGGCGCCGGCTGACCGGCGATCTCCATCAGCAACCCCAGCTCCTTTTCCTTGGTCTGCTTAAACATGAACTCACGCATGGGGGTGACGGCTTCATTTAGAGCCTGTTCCTGGCTGATCTTTTTGTCGAGGTACGGTTGCAGGGCCTTTTCGTTAACCTGAGTGAAGACAGGTGCCATGATAAAAAACGTTAAAAAGAGAGCCAGGCCGATAATGATCTGATTTGGCGGCATTTGCTGCGTGCCCATGGCCTGTCGAACGAAAGACAATACCACTACCAGGCGGATAAAGGCCGTGGTCATCAGCAGAATTGCCGGCGCCATGGAAAGGACGGTCAACACCATCAGAATCTGCAGGGCGGTTGAGGTCTGACCGGGGTCGGCCGTTTGGCCGATGCCAACGGTAATGGTCGGCAGACCCTCGGCCCCGGCCAGAACCGGCAGCAAAAGCAGCAGGGTAACAGTGCTGGTTATGATGGTAATGTGTTTCATTTAAGACCTTCTTGGTTCTGACTTTGAAGGGTTTGTTCAAAAGATTGACCTTGCTGGGGTTCAAGCTCGCAAAGGAGATTGATTCCTTCGCTGCTCACACCGAGAAGGAGCTCGCGGCCTTGCACTTCGACCAGACAGAGGGCCTTTTTAGCTCCTAAGGGACGGGTTTCCCGAATCCGGATTTTCCCTTCGCGGTTGCCGGGCAGCCAGCGCAAGCCCCGCTTGCTCAGGGCGTAGAGTAACAACATCAGGCCGAGGACCACCAGCAGGCCCACCAGCATGCGCAAACCGCTGCCGATCATTGGGTCGGGAGTTTCGGCGGCCGCATGAGCCGTGACGGGTAACAGGAGCAGCAGGGAACAGAGCAGCATGATTGCTTATCCCAGGTTCTCTATGCGTTCCGACGGACTGACCACATCGGTCAGGCGAATACCGTATTTATCCTTCACCAATACGGCTTCACCACGGGCAATGAGTCGTTCGTTGACATACAAGTCGAGGGGTTCTCCCGACAGCTTCTCTAACTCGATAATGGAGCCTTCCTGCATTTGGAGAAGGTCCTTTATCAGGATTCGGGACCGGCCGATTTCTACCGACACCTGTAGAGGAATATCGAGCAAAAAGCCGAGATCTTTGTTTTCATTACTGACCGGGTTCGCTTGAACATCACTTTGGTTTTGGTTGTCAGACATATTGAGATACCTCTTTAGTCGGTTGGTTGCGGATTTATTTTGTCTTTAATACGTTCAGTGAGGCGAACGGCCTTTTTGCCTTTAAAGGCACCGGCTCGGGCAACAAACTTTGGCTTGCCTTCGACCAGCACCAACAGAGGGCCTGACGGGTCTTTTCCCAAGTCGATGATATCGCCGACCTGAAAGTTTAGAATGTCCCGCACGGGTAATGCGACTTCAGCCAGTTGGGCCGTGATGTCCATTTCCATGTCCGGCAGGGCGGCCTCGACATGTTTTTGCCAGCTCGAATCGGTGGCCTTGTTTAACGGTCCCATCTGGTCGCGCATTTTAGTTCGCAACGGTTCCAGCGAGGGCAAGGGGATAGCCAGTCTGATCTCCCCGGTCAAATTACGAATTTTCACTGAAAACCGGCAGACCACAATCTGGGTGTCGGGTGGTACGATGTTCACCAGTCGCGGGTTGCTTTCGATTTTGGCCAGCGAACTGTCGAGCTTTTCCAGGGGCAGGAAAGCCTTTTCCAGATCGAGACAGGCATCGCTAAAGGATCTTTTCAATACCGAACGCTCAATGGCGGTCATGGGTCGGTCTGGCAGAGTCTGCTGAGCGTCCGCGTTGCCCCCGAGCAGTTTTTCTACCAGATAGAACGCGAGTGCATCGTTAAAAATCAGTAGGCCGCCCCAGCGTAAAGGGTCGAGATGGATTATGCCAATGGCCTCATTGCTTTTGAGCCGTTGTAGAAAACCCTCGAATTCATACGCCTCGATTGCTTCACGTTTGACCAAGGTTGAATGTTGCAGACAATTGGTCAGTGAGATGCCGTAATTTCGAGCGAAGGTGTCAAGAATAATGTCTAAATTGTCGAATTTGCACTTACGCGTGTTGTGGCTAAAGACCAGGTCGAGTTTGTTGACCTTGGAGACACCGCCGGAAGTGGTGAGCTCGCCGTCAACGGCAACATCTCCGGCACGTACCGCCGAAAGCAGTTCAGCAATTTCATCTTTAGAAAGGATGCGTTCCACGGGAGCCTCTACTGGACGACAAATTCGGTAAAATAAATTTTTTGAACGCGTCCACCTGTCAGAATTTTGTTCAGGCGTTCGCGAATTTCGCTGCGCAACTGTAATTTACCCTGCAGGTCGGCTAGTTCCCCGAAGGTCTTATTGCCAACCAGCAACAGGATTGCATCGCGGATTTGCGGCATGCGCTGGGTGATTTCTTCAACAACAGGCTCATTATTGGCTTCGAGGGTAATGGCGGCCTTCAGATAGCGGGTGCCCTCCTCATCGAGAATGTTGATAATGAACGGCTCAATCTCCACCATGGGACCGATGGCCCCGGCTGCACTTGGTGCCGTGGTGGTGGGGGCAGCATCCGGTGCCTGGAGTGCTGCAGCGTTCGGATCATCTCCTTTGAGCAAGAAAAAGGCTGCGGCACCTCCGCCAAGCAAGAGGACTGCTGCGGCGATAATAATAAACAGCATCTTTTTTGATTTTTTTTCGGCACCGGCTTCGGTGCTGGTCTCCTTGTCAGCCATTGGTTCGATTACTCCTGGTTAGAAAGGTAGTTGGTCATTTGCATCGATCAAATAGGGGAGTTCCTTTTTGTAGTGGCCCAGGCTCTCCAGCACAAATTCAACCCTCCGGTTCAGAGCACGTTGTTCGTTGCTGGTATTAGGAACGATAGGTTGTTGAGCACCGTAACCAACCGCCGACATCCGCTCTAAAGGGATAAGTTTTTCGCTGGCAAAAAACTTAAGGGTGCTGACCGCTCTTTGCACTGACAGATCCCAGTTGGACGACTGCGGGTTTGCTGAGGATAAATCATCCGTATGCCCCTCGATGCGCATGTTCAGCGGCAGGGGCTTAACCAAGGCGGCAATTTTTCTTAAGATTGAATGGGCTTCGGCCTTGAGAAGCGTTGACCCGGAGTCGAACAGAATCGATTCTTTAACACGCAATACGACGGCCCCGCGGTCCTTGACCAGGTCAATATCCTTGTCGATGCGCAGCCGCGTGAGAGCCGTGTTGACCTTTTGATAGAGCCGGTTGATGAAATCATCGTCCATGGGCGCAAAACTGATGACTTTCGGTTTTGTTATATCGATTTTGCCGACGCTGCCGGATAAACCGAAGGCCCCTTTCAGGGAGCCGAGGGCATCGTTAAATTTCATTTTATCCATGTTGGCCATGGACAGCAGCAATACGAAAAAGGTCAGCAGCAGGGTGACCAGGTCACTATAGGTAACCAGCCATGCTGGGGCTCCCCCGCCGCCTTCATCAGCTTTTTTCTTGCGGGCCATGGTTAACTATCCCTTTTTTCCGAAATTCGACTGACGTTCCTTGGGGGCGACGAAGGCATGCAGTTTCTGCTCGATGATTCGCGGGTTTTCACCTTCCAGAATGGATTTCATCCCTTCGGCGACCAATGTTTTATCGAGAATTTCGTCGGCCGAGCGGTTCTTGAGTTTGCCCGCCAAGGGCATGCATAGAACGTTGGCGATAACGGCTCCATAAAAGGTGGTCAAGAGGGCGACCGCCATGGCCGGGCCGATACTGGAAGGGTCGTTCATGGTCTGCAGCATCTGCACCAGACCGATCAGGGTGCCGATCATGCCCATTGCCGGGGCGATACCACCGACTGCCAGCAGAATGTTCGCTCCTTTTCCGTGGCGTTCCTCGATATATTCAATTTCTCGATCGAGCATTTCCTTGAGGTTGTCCGGTTCCTGGCCATCGACAGCCATTTGCAGACCTTTGATGAAAAATGGATCGTTTACCTCGCTGATTACGGATTGCAGGGACAGAACCCCTTCCTTGCGGGCTTTGCCGGCGAAGCGGATGAGTTGTTCAATACGGCTGGAAGAGGAGGCTTTTTGAGTTTTAAAGGCCTTTTTTATGACCGATAAGGTGCTCATAACATCGCTGAAGGGGTAATTGACCAGGGTGGCGCCGATGGTACCGCCGATAACGATGATCAACGACGGGGTGTTGACAAACAACATGATGCTGCCACCCTGCACAATGGCCATCACCATCAGGCCGAAGGCGGCAACGATACCAACTATGGTCGAGAGATCCATGAATACAAAACCTTTTATAAAACAAGTTGGGGGCAAGGAGACGCAGTAGTCTTTGCGAGTATGCTTTTACAAGGAGTGTGCCAGTTGCAGTAAAAATAGTGCGCTTGCCGAGATGGCTGGATAAACCCTTTCTAAATCAAGCGGTTGGAATTGCTTTAAACGTCAATAGGCTGACATAAATAAAAAAACCGCCCCTGTCAGCAGGGGCGGCTCATGGTTTGGTCATAAATTTGACAGATATTTACCGCTTGAGATTAATCAATTCGCCAAGCATCTCATCGGTGGTGGTGATGACCCGTGAGTTAGCCTGAAAACCACGTTGGGTGGTAATCATTTTGACGAATTCTGCCGCCAGGTCAACCGTCGACTGCTCCAGGGCGTTGGTAAACAGGTTGCCCAGTTCCGGGCCCGGGATCCCCGTACGGGGTGGTCCGGCGGCGTCGGTGGCGGAAAACAGGTTTTGCCCCTGCTTGGTCAGGCCGTTGAAATTGGCGAACTTGGCCAGTACGATTTGGGATACTTTGATTCGTTCGCCATTAGAGTAGTTGGCGGTCACGGTGCCCGTTTCGTCGATGCTGATTTTCATCAGGTTGCCGGCGCCGTAGCCATCCTGATCCTGGGATAGAACTTGCGATTCATTAGCGTACTGGGTGGTGTCAAGGCTGAGGGCAATGTCCTGTACGGTGGTACCGCCGCCCCAGTTAAGTCCGCTGACCGTAATCGTTCCGCCGCCGGTTTGTTCACCTCCGGTATCGTAGGTCAGCGGCGTGCCACCGGAACTGGCGACGGTGTTGTTGTTTTCGTCGACAATATTGTAATCCCAGGTGTTGTCAGCCACTTTGGTGAAGTAGGTGGTGAGCATGTGGGTGTTACCGAGGGAATCGTAGACCGTGGTCGATGAGGCGTAGTTGTAGCTGGCCGGATCGTCGACAGAAAAGGTGTCGGTCATAATGGAAGCGTTGGGCGTCAGGGTGCTGGGGTCCGCAGTGTCGACGGCGACGGTAAAGTCAACTGTGTAGGTGGTACTGTCGATCCGGGTAAGGGTGCCTACGGCGTAACCGCCGATGTCGCCGGAGAGATCGGCGGCGGCGTAAGGAGTCCCTCCGTCATCATCAACAGTGAGGGTTGCGGTGACTGTAGCGCCTGCAAGTACGGCAGCGCTCGGAATGGAGACGCCGTTGATGCGTTCGGTGGCGCTGACGGCGGCGGAGTTGGCGTCCAGGTTGGTCGACAGGGTCATATTGGCGGTCATGCTGGCAGGGATACCCGTGTTGATGTTCACCTGCACGTCGGTGGGGTCACCGGCGCTCAGGTTGCCGTTGGCGTCGAATTCTTTGCCTTGCACCCGAAACCCTTCAGGATTGACCAGGTAGCCATCGCCGTTGAAACGAAAGGCACCGGCACGGGAGTAGTAGTTGGTGGTGTTGGATGGTTCGCGCAACACGAACATTCCGTTTCCTTCGATGGCCATATCGGTATTCGACTCGGTGCTTTCAAAGGTGCCCTGGCCGAAAATGTTGTCGACGCTGGACAGGCCGGTACCGCGGCCGACCTGGGAAGCGCCGCCGGAACCGTTGATGCTAGCGGAGAGCAGGTCGGAAAAGACTGCGCGACTGGATTTGAAGCCGATGGTGTTGGTGTTGGCGATATTGTTGCCGATAACCGCCATGGCATTGCCGTTTGTATTCAGGCCGCTGATGCCACTGTAAAGTGAACTTGAGATAGCCATATTTTATCCTCCATAATGGGACCACGTCTGTCGGTCGGTGGTCCGCGAACCTCCTGCGAGAGGACCGGTTCGGTTAAGCGATGATTGCGCTGTCGATTTTGGTAAAAACGTTGTCTTTAAGGCTGTCTTTGTCGACCACGGTGACCACCTGGTTGTTTTTGACACTGACGATCAACGCATTGTCGTTGAGCATCACCAGGGAGTCGCGCCCTCCTTTGGCTCGAACCTGGCCGACAGCTTCATTCAGTCGGGCAAGTTCTGTTTGTGAGAGGTCGATATTGCGACTGGCCATACGTTGCTGGGCGTGCCGGGAAAAGCCGATTTCGCTGTTTTTCAGCTCTTTGCTGAATACCTCGTCAAAGGACGCTCCGGACGGTTTATTCTGTCGATTGATCTTTCCGCCGGTCCTTGCGGAGGGCGGCACGATTGGTTGTGGGATCAGGGTGATTTTATCGCTCATGATCAAAGCTCCCTGATGCTTTTGACTTTGTTGAGCGAATAACTGCCTGCGTTGGTAACCAGGGTACTTTGCGATCCGTCGAGATCGACCCCGGTCACCTGTCCCTTGATCAGCGGTTGGTTGCTGATCCCCTCTTCATCGGCGTCGAGGGCCAGGACCGACAGGGTGTAGTCGCCCTTAGCGATGGGCAGGCCGTTACTGTCAGTGCCATCCCAGCTGACGAAGTGGCTGCCGGCCGTCATTTCGGCCGGTTTAATTACCGCCAGGCTTTTGCCGCGGCTGTCCTGGACGTGAAGTTCCACTCGGTCGGCCTGGGCATCGAGTTGATAACCCAGGGTGACATCGCTGTCTCCCAACTGGAACTCGCCTTGTTCAACGACGACTTCCCGGCCGATTAATCCCAGAGCGGAGAGCTGCTGCTGGTTCTGAGAGGTACTGGCCAGGTTTTCAATATTTTCATTGACCGACATCAGTTGTTCCAGGGAACTGTATTGAGCCAGTTGCGCCGTGAACTCGGTGGGGTCGGACGGGTTGAGTGGGTCCTGGTTTTGCAGCTGGGCGACGAGCAAGGTCAGAAAATCTTCCTTGCCGAGGCTGGAGCTGCCGGTAATGGCCGAGAGTTGGCCGGAACTGGAGCTGCCGCTTATGTCGGCGATAGTTGACATATGGCTGTTTCTCCTCCTCGGTTAAATGCGCAGGCTGAGGCCTTCCGTCGAAACGGAACGCGCGGATGCGGTGGTATGCACCGGGTCGTTGTTTACGCTGCCAGTGGGAGCATTTTGATGCCGGTGGAACGTATCAGGTTGGCGATGGTCGGCAAAGGCCTCCCGACCGGAATGTCGATTGGAATCGACCCCGACCTGGATGTCTTCGAGTTTAATCCCTTGCTGATTGAGTGCTTCATGCAGTTTAGGCAGGTGTTTCTCCAGAATTTCCTGAACTTGATGGTTTTGGGTCAGCAGCTGGGCTCGAAGTTGATCCTTTTCCATAGTGAGGGCCAGCTTGACCTCGCCAAGCTCTTCCGGGTTCATCTTGACCACAATTCGGCTCTGGTCTCCAACACGCTCGACGGAGATGCGTTCCAGTACCTGGTCGACGATTTGGTTCTCACTGAGGAACTCCCCGGATGCCAAACGTATGCTAGCTGATTCGACAGGAGCTGCCTGCAGCGGTTGGTTCCCCTGTTGGGCTGTTGGAGAGCCGTGAATACCACTGTTCAGGGCCGATTCAAAGGTTGTAGCATTGATGGCTGAATTGGCGCCGTTGGTTGCTGCATCGGACTGCAGGACGGAGAAACCATTTTCCTGTTTGGAAGCAAATGAAGGCAAAGAATCTTCATTTTGCGTTTCAGCAACAACCTGTGCCGATGCTTCCCCGGATATTGCGATAGAAGCGATTTCGCTGCGGTTGAGGCTTGCATTTTGTCGCCCGCGAGATAGATCTCTTAGTGGTCTGACTTCTTGCAAAAGACTTCCCAGGCTACCTTCCATCAGACCCGCCTTTTTACCGCTTTCATTGGCTGCCAAGTCGGTTTGTTCAGACGTTGTTGCAGGGTTGATCTGGGTGATGGCCGATGCAGCGCTTGCCGAAACTGCCGCCTTCTGTCTGGAATCGACTGAGGCTGTCCTTTTGGCCAAGCCAGCGCGAAGGACACTGTCAACGACAATTTTTTCTGCGATTGGCGATGTCTCTGTCGCTGTCGGCTGATTCTGTGTTGCTTTTGTCGCTGTGTCGTCTGTAGATGCTGCCGGTTGTTCTGTGAACGGTGCCGCATCTTTTACCGCCGCCTTCTGGATTGCCCCATCATAGGCTGCATTGGCTGCAGGCGTTACCTGATTTTTCCATGCAGCTTCCGTTTGGACTTCTTGCAAGGGGGCTTCCGATAGAAGCGGAGCCGTGTTCACGGAATTTACATCCTCAGCAACTGTTGAGCCGCTACTGGTTTTTGAGATCGGTTCTGCTTGAACCGCTTCCGCTGGAAGGCTTGGTACTGCACCTAAGACTAACTCGACCGGCGTTGTGTCATCTGCCGAAGGTTCTGTTGTTTGTTCTTCACCTTCAGCAGAAACGACCGGCTGAGAATCTTTTGTCGCTTCGCCACCGGGTTGTGCAGTGCTTTCAACCCCTGTTGCTCCATCTTCCGTTGCATTTACAGTCTCATTGTGCGGATCTTTTTGTGCGTTTTTGCTGGCTTTGCCCAGAACGTTCTGAAAAGATGCGTTCTCACATTTATCCGTTGTGCCTTTGGGCGCGGCGGGTGGCTTTGTCTGTGGTTGCGCAGGTGGAATATTCAGCATTTCCATGTTTTCACCTCCTTTCTTTTGAGATAAAAAACGTTTTAAGGCCAGCCGCTGGCAAAGATGATTATTCCTCGAGGCTGGCGTAGGATTTACTTAAGCTTGCCGCTATTTTCGGCTCCACATTATTCAGGACTTTTCCAGCTTTTTTGCTGTTCATTCCTTCAATAATAGTGACTGCCAAATTCTTCTCGAGGCTGATAAGCAACTGGGCCGCTTTGGCCGGGTCCATTTTCTCGTAGATCTTGCTTAAAGCCTGAGCTTTCTCGTTTTCCAATCGTCGTTTTTCCTGGAGCAGTTCGGTAAGGGCAATGCGTGCCTTTTCCATTTCAGCCAACTTCTTATCGACTTCCCTACTCAGGGTCTTTAGCTCCATTTCCTTCATTTCAAGTTTTTTCTCTTTCTGCCTGAGACGGGCCACTTCCTTTTGAATAGAGGAACGTATCCGGCGTTCCTCCACCGTTGAAGTTGGCCCTGCCGGCGGCAGCAAGTCCGATTGCGTTTCGGCGTGAAGTTCCTGGTATGAAGGAACCAGGACTGACGCCAGCAGTGTTAAAATGATGACAAATTTGTTCATAGTGAATGTTTTCCGAGCCTCAGGGCAATATCGTCGAGAATGGCTGATTCTCGGCGATTGTCCTGGTGTTTTTGCTCGGCCTCCTTTTTCTCTTTGAGGTTTTCCAACAGCTTTTTTTCCTGGGCAGCTTCGGACAATAATTGGCGATTGTTTTTCACTTCCCGGTGCAGTTCTTCGGCCTGTTCGATTAGTTTCTGCAAGTTTTTGCGATGACGATTAATACTTAGACGAAAAAGCTGCAAGTCCTGTACGGAGATCCCGGTCTGTTGGCGTTGAGTGAGTTCCTGATGCATTTTATTCAGGGTTGCGCGTTGACTGGCAACCTGATGCTGCATGGCAGTTTCGCTGCGCAGTGATTCCGCCAGCTTTTGTTGAGCCAGATTTTCAAGCCGTTGTCTGTGGTTGAGGACGGTCTGGAGTTTGAAATTGTCGGCCATGATGAAAAGTCCGGTGGCGCGAGGAATAAAAAAAACGAAAGATATAAAAGACGATAACGAAATTGCCTTTTATGCCAGGCAAAAGGGCTTGGATCAGTCGAACAGTTCGCTGATTTGCTGCAGGGTTGAAGGATAATCGACCGCTTCGTTCATGCCTTGGCGAAGGAAGTCTTTTACCTGGTCGATTTTGGTCAGCGAATAATCGATATCGGGATTACTGCCGGAACTGTAAGCCCCGATGTTGATCAAATCCTCAGCTTCCTGGTAGGTCGCCAGAACCTCTCTAACCCGGCCGCTGCATTTATAATGCTCCTCGGAGACGATATCGCGCATAACACGGCTGGCACTGGTGAGAATATCGATGCAGGGGTAGTGGTTGGCCGCCGCCAGTTTACGGGACAGAACAATATGGCCGTCAAGAATGGAACGGACTGCGTCGGCTACCGGTTCGTTCATGTCATCGCCTTCGACCAACACGGTATACAGGCCGGTGATGCTGCCGGCCCCCTTGAAACTGCCCGCTCGTTCCAACAGCTTTGGCAGGGTGGCGAAGACCGATGGCGTATAGCCTTTGGTTGTCGGCGGTTCGCCGATGGCCAATCCGACCTCGCGCATGGCCATGGCGAAACGGGTCACCGAGTCCATCATCAGCAACACGTTTTTGCCTCGTTTGCAGAAATATTCGGCGATCGTGGTGGCAACAAAGGCGCCGCGCATGCGCAACAAAGGGGATTGATCGGAGGTGGCGACCACCAGGACCGAGCGGGCCAGGCCTTCTTCGCCTAAATCCCGTTCGATAAACTCACGCACTTCGCGACCACGTTCGCCGATGAGGGCGATAACGTTGATGTCGGCACGGGTATTTTTGGCGATCATGCCGAGCAGGACGCTTTTGCCCACCCCGGAGCCGGCCATGATGCCCATGCGTTGTCCTTCGCCGCAAGTCAATAAGCCGTTGATGGCACGAATGCCCAAATCGAGAGGCTGGTCGATGTTCTTGCGCGCCATGGGACCGGCGGGAAGGGCGTAGAGAGGCATCTCGAATTGCGGCGGGGCCATAGGGGCCGTGTCGATGGGTTGTCCCATGGCGTCGATTACCCGGCCGAGCAGTTCGGGGCCGACCGCCAGTGAAGCACTATCCCTCAATACTCTTATCAGACTGCCGGGACCGAGTCCGCGCAATTCGCCAAGGGGCATAAGCAGAGCCCGGCCATCGCGAAAACCCACCACCTCGGCGGGGACCGGTTCACCCCCGTTGAGAGGTACCAGTTCGCAGAGGGTGCCGACTGTCGATGCGGGGCAGTAGCCTTCAACTACCAAGCCGACGATTTTGGTGACCTTGCCGCTGATCTGCAGGGGGTTGAGATTGGCGACGCATTCCAGCAACTTATCCATCAGCCTTGCTCCATGGTGCTCAGCAAGGTGCGGCGAATCTCTTCCAGTTGTCCGTCGATGGTGGCATCTACGGCACCGAGGTCCGATTCGACCTGGCAGCCGCCCCGGGCAATCTTCTGGTCGCCTTCCAGAGTGATGCTTTCCAGGCCGTTGATGCTGGTGATGAAGAAGGGCTTGTTCTCTGTAACCAAGGCGAGGTCATCGGGATGAACCTTGATGTGATAATGATCGGAACGCACGGCGGCCCGCAAAGCTTTATCAATCGTGGTCAGAATAAGTTCGCGGTTAAGGCTCACTTCACCGTGAATGACCTGGCGTGCGATGGACAGCACCAGTCGCAGCATATCCTGACTACTGTTCTGTAGTAGGGTAGCCCGCAGGCGACTGACCTCCTCGATGCCATGGGCGAGCATCTCCAGGGAACTGCCGAATTGCAGTTGAATTTCCTGCTGCCCTTCTTCCTTGCCCTGTAGATAAGCTTCTTCGATCTGCTTGCCGAGGTCCGCCGGTGGCGCTGACGGGGGTTCGGGGGGCTGCTCGGGCTGCTCTGGATGTTCAGGTTGAGGGGGGGGGACTGCTTCTTCGCTGAAGACGTCATCCTCGAAGAGCAGGCCGTCTTCTACCACTTGGCCATTGTCGCCGAATTCTCGGAAGCTGATGCGTTTGAGTCCCTGCGTATCGCTGGACCGATATATTTTAGACGAGAGCATCTGCCCCTCCACGACCGGGAATCAGGATTTTTTCTTCTTCTTCAAGCTTAAGGACGATCTTGACGATAGTCTGCTGCATGGTTTCGACTTCAGAAAGTTTCACCGGACCCATGGCTTCCAGGTCGTCCTGAATCATTTCCGCTGCCCGACCCGAGATGTTCTGGAATATCGCTTCCTTGAGGTTGTCGGACGCCGATTTGAGGGCCAGGGTCAATTGGTCGTTGTTGATCTCCCGCAAGATCGTTTGCAAGGTGCGACCGTCAAGGTTGACCAGGTCCTCGAAGGTGAACATGTTGTTGCGGATTTCATCTGCCATATCCGGGTCTGTTTTTCCGATCCCTTCAAGGATCTTCTTATCTGCCCCCGGGCCCATGTTGTTAATGATGTCGACCACGCGGCTGACGCCACCGAGCTGATGCTGCTTGTCCTGGCGGGCGACGATGCCGATCTCTTTGCGGAGGGCATCTTCGATCTGACCGACAATCTCCGGCGAAACCTGTTCTGTCCTGGCGATGCGGTACATAATGTCGGCCCGGATCGACTCGTTCATGCAATTGAGAATCTTGGCCGAATGTTCGATTCTTTGGGTCGAAAGAATCAATGCGACGGTTTGCGGATGTTCGTTTTCCAGCAGGCTGGCAACCATGTGAGGCTGCATGATGGCAATGGTTTCAAGGGGCCGAGCCTCTTCGTCCCAGGTCACATCCTCCAGTAGTTTTTCCGCTCGTTTTTGGTCTTCGCTTCCGGCAATGACTTTTTTGACAAAATCATTGCCACGAATGAAGATCCCGGCATGGGACTTCTGGGTGCGATTAAACTCGGCCACCACTTCGCGGGAAACTTGCGCGGGGATATGTTCGATGGTGATCATGTGCCTGGTGATTTCACGCACCTCCGCATCGCTGAGGGATTCAAAGACCTTGGAGGTGGCTTCCTCCCCGAGGCACAAAAGCAGAATGGCGGCTTTTTCAGCTCCTGACAGTTTTTGCAGATCCATGTTGTTCAAGGGCTCCTTCAGCCTTCTTTAAGCCAGGTTTTGATGACCTGTGCGGAGATGTTTTCAGAATTCATGACTTCTTCTCTCAATTTCACCGCTTCAGCGTTGGGGCCCTCAAGCTGCAAGGGTCTGCCGGAAAGTTCCGATTCCAGCTGTTCGACAGTTTTGTAGTGTTCCACCATCTTTTCTTCGCCTTTAAGGGTTTTAACCAGCGGCCGGATGAGCAGGAAGTAGAGGAGCAGGGCGGCGACGGTCAAAAGTCCGTATTTGACCATCGGCACGTAACTGTAAATATCCGCTCCGGGAGTAGTTTCAGGAGCCGTGGAATCGTAAAAGTCATTTTCGAAGGGCCGGGAAATAACCACGATCTGGTCTCCGCGTTCATTGTTCAGTCCCAGGGCGCTGCGCACCATTTGCTCGATGGAAGTGAGTTCTTCGGCCGGTCGGGGTTCGTAGGTCGCTTCGCTTCCTTCGGTAGCGGGCAGTTGACGGTCGGCAACCAGTACCGCGACGGACAAGGTTTTAATGGACCCTACCGACTCGACTATTTTGCTGACGGTCTTGCTCACCTCGTAATTGGTGGTCTCTTCGCTACGGTTGGAAGAATTGAACCCCTGAATGCCGGCGGATTCGTTAAGGTTCGATTGTACTCCGGGGACGCCACCATTGGTGCTGTTGCCGCTCTTCTCCGTTGTCGCCTGTTCACTGCGAACCGCCGAGCCGTTCGGGTCGTAGGCTTCTTCCAAATGTTCCCGTTGCGAGAAATCGAGGCTGGCGGTAATTTGAACCAGAGAATTGCCGACTCCCAAGGCGCGATCAAGCAAGGACTGAGCACGGTTTTCCAAGCGTTTTTCCAAGCTTTGCTGATATTGCTGTAATCCGGGGCTGAGAGGGCTGTCCGTTTCCGCCTGAGGGGATTTCGACAAAACTCGTCCGTTGGCGTCGATAACCGAGACCTGGCCGGCATGGAGGCCTTCAACGCTGCCGGAGACCAGATTCACAATGCCCTGGATCTGGCCATCGTTCAGTTTGCGCCCCGGGACCAGTTTGACGATAACCGAGGCGGTGGTCTTTTCCTGCTGCTCGCGAAACAGGCGTTTTGCAGCCAGGGCCAAATGAACCCGAGCCCCTTCCACCGGAGCCAGGGAGGCTATGGTCCGAGACAATTCACCTTGCAGGGCGCGCTGATAATTAATCTTTTGAGCAAAGTCGGTCATGCCGAAACTTTGTTTGTCAAAGATTTCAAAGCCGACTCCGGCTCCCTGGGGAAGTCCGGCACCGGCTAATTCGAGACGAACCTCGTAGACTTTGTTGGCCGGGATATAGATGGCGGTACCGCCATTCTCAAGGCGATAGGAGATCTTCTGATCCTTGAGGCGCGTAATGACAGCCGAAGCATCGCTGGTAGGCAGATTGCCGAACAGCAACTGATAATCGACGTGCCTGGCCTGCATTACCAGTACGGAAAAGAACACAAGACAAAGTACCGTTACAACGCCCAGACTGATCTGGCGGGATCGCGGCCACTGCTTGATAGTTTCAATAAGATTGGGTTTGGTTTCTTCCGCCATGGCGGTTAACCTCCGGTCGGCATTCATAAAAAACATTTGAAACGAACAACTGACAAATGAGTTGTTAAAGAGGGTTTAGCCTCATTACACATTCATGCGCATGATTTCCTGGTAGGCATCGACGGCCTTGTTGCGCAACTGCACGAACAGGCGCATGGAAATGTCAGCCTTTTCCAGGGAGAGCATGACCTCATGAAGACTTCCGCCCTGGCCGCTGTGCAGTTGCTCGACGGCCTGGTCGGCTTTAACCTGGGCTTCGTTGGTGCTGTTAATGGCATCTTTAAGCTGATCGGCGAAGCCGCCACCCGGTTTGCCGGCTTTTTGCGGCGCAGTGGGGGACGGGAAGGTCGAATTTATAGCGTTAATATTTTTCATCGTGGATTACCTGCCTATCTCTAGGGCCTTAAGCGCCATTCGTTTGCTCGCTTGAATGGCCGAGGCGTTTGCTTCGTAGGTACGGGTGGCATTCATCATGTCGACCATTTCTTCCATGGTATTGATATTCGGAAGGTGGACCATGCCAGTTTCATCGGCATCGGGGTGCCCCGGTTCATAGACGGTTCGCAGCGGCGCCTGGCTAACCTGGATTTCCGCTACTTTGACTCCTTGTATGCCCTGCTTGCTGGCATTGTCCAGATGTTTGGCAAAGCTTTCGTTGCTGCTTTGAAAAACGACCTGGCGTTTCCGGTAGGGGCCTCCTTCGGGAGTACGAGTTGTGCCGACGTTAGCCAGGTTGGAACTGATGACGTTCAGCCGGGTTCGCTGGGCGCTCAGAGCCGAGGAACTGATCTGCATCGAAGTAAAGATATCCATTGTTCAGGTCTCCTTAGCGATCACTTTGAATGACGTATTTGAGCAGCCCCAGTTTTTTATTCAGCATCTGGGTCGCAGCTTCGTAATAGATCTGGTTTTCGGCCTGGGTTACCATCTCCTGATCGAGGTCGACGCCATTCTGATCCCCTAGACCATTATTGTTGGCCAGTCTTTCGACCCGCCCGCTGACCTGCTCCAGGCTGCCACCGGTGATATCGAAGTGTTTCGCATGGCGCGGCGCGGCCGCTTGCGATTTGTCATCCAGCGCCTGTTGCAGGTCTTCTTCAAAGCGGAGTCGACTCGGAGTGTAGCCAGGCGTATCGATGTTGGCCAGGTTGGAGGAGATGATCTGTTGGCTGCGATTGCGCAGGTCCAGAACCTTCCCCAAGACTCCAACGGTACGGTCAAACATTCCATCTATTGGCATCTGTTGTTTCTCCCTTATGCAGGCAGTTGTTTCGCCGCGGAAGGTCAGTAGGTTTCAGCAGCAACAAAATCACTGGCCAGTTGTTGCCAGAGATCATTCTTTCCTTTTTCGACCAGTTTCTGAAAAAGCTTAAGCGCTCTGGCTCGTTCTCCTTTAGCTAACAGGATCTGACCACAGCGGTAAGTGGCTTGATCACCGAAGGTTCCCTCTTCAGCCAACACTTCATAGAGAGGTAGTGCCTGTTTGGCATGGCCAAGACGGCGCAGGGCTTCTGCTTCCAAGAGAAGGCCGGAAGGGGGAATGGCTTCGCCCCGGTCGCCCAGCCGATTAGCAAAGTCGATAACTTTGTTGTAATCTCCCAGCTCCCAATAAATTTCTGTGGCCAACAGTTCAATCTCGGTGCTGCGGGGGTAATGCTTTTTTTGCAACAGCTCCGCGGCTTCTTCAAAGCGCGCCAGTTTATACAGGGCGCGAAGGCGCAATAGAAAGAGAGCGGTGCGATCTGCGCCTTTGGGGTAATTGTTCAGGTAGGCCGTGCTGTACTTTTCGGCCAGTGTGTACTCGTCCCGGTCGTAGTAGAGGGATGCCAGGGGTAAGTAGAAATTTTCTGCATCCTCTTTGCTTCTTGTATTGTCCAGTAGGTACAGGTAGACCCTGCAGCCGCGCTCGAAAAGTCCCAACTGGGTGAATGCATTGGCTAATTTGGGTAGAAAAGGCCATTTTCCATCGCCTCGTATCAGCAGCTCCCGATACTTTTCCAGCAGTACCACGGCCTGGAGGTCTTCTCCCTCGCTAATAAGCCTTTCCAGCTCGGGAGGAAGGATTTCCGCCATCAGAGCTTCCGCTTCGCCCCGCAATGGGCTGCTGGCAAAATTTCTGCGAAGCTGTCCCAAGGTATCGATAGCCCTTAGTGACTCGCCATGCAGGTGCAGAGTGATGCCGAGCTTGAAGATAATTTCCTCGCGTAATTTCCGGTCCCGGGTCAAGGAAAGAATGGTTGGATAGTCGCGAAGTCCTTGCAGCAGATGACGTTCTTCAACAGTGCTGAGACCATGGTCAAGCATCTTCAACCAGGCGCGAATATCGCCGCTGGTTCTCGGGAAATCTTCTCGGAGTAAACGGAATTGCAACATTGCGGCCTTTTGCTCGCCATTGTTATAGCTTGCCAAACTACTAAGAAACAGCGCTTGGCTTGTTGCATCAGTCTCAGGCAACAAATTAGCCAGTCGCTGATAAAGGAGGTGCGCCTTTTCCCAGTGTTGATTGTCGAAAAAAGCCTTGGCGGCTTGTTGAAACGAAAAAAGGTCATTGGTTGGCAATCCAACACCCTGCATCCGTTTTAGGTAGTAAGGCAAAGCTTCCCGTGACTGGCCTGTGGCCACCTGGGCATCGGCGATGCGTAACTCATGAATAGAGCGTAGGGCTTCGGGCCAGTGGCTTTTCTCCCAAAGCAATTTTTTTAATGCCAGTGGGCCATCGTTGTTTAGAAGGGCGATTTCCGCCTGCAACAGTTTGAAGTGGCAGAGATAGGGGCCTTCTAGCAACAGCTTTTCAAGCTCGGCGTGCCAGGCCATGGCGCCGTAGCGGTCATCGGTTAAAGCAAGAGTCAGATTGTGCAGATAACCGGCTCGCTGTTGAAGACCGAGGGAGAGCTCCTCTCTCGGGATCTTTTCCAATATGGCTAGGCTTTGTTCGGCAGAGCCGTCACGCAATAAGGCTTCAACTTGCAAGAGTTGTTTTTTAAATAATCCTATTTGGCTGAGCTCGGTCGATGAAATATTCTGCAGGAGCGCGCGAGCTTCTTTCGGGGCCTTGTCTTCTAATTTTTTAAGGACTGCGGCGAAAGCGGGTGAAGCCTGTTCAAAGCCGAAACGGGGGAGTGTAGGCCGGGATACGTTAAGGGGCAGATTCATCAGCAGGGGCGTTTGATATTCGCCGAAAAATTTTTGCCATTGGCCGTTAAATCTCGATTTTATAAAGGGAGCGCTGCTGCTGGTGTTGGCCTGCCGTGAAGGGAGTCCGCTGATGCGAAAAGCGATTGCAGGACGACCGCCCCCGGCTTTTTGCCAGAAAAGTTCCAGTTCAACGGTTGCGGCAGTCTGAGATGCTGCAACCGTCACGTTGGCTGGGATTTGACGCAGCAGGATCGATACCATCAATTCCTTTTGGGATCTGGCTAACAGGATTTTGACGATTTTATCGTCTTCCGGTAATAGGTGCAGAAAAGGTGCGGCAGTGGCTTCGGTGAAAAAGAGGTCGATCCGCTGCCCGGACGGTTCGATTCGGTATTCCGGCAGGACAGAAAAATCGAATAAAACCCGACTGCTTGCAAGGCTGTCTTCTTTGGTCATTTTGTTTAACAGGGGAGCCGTGCCGGCCATGGCCTGTTGGGCCAGTCCGAAAATCAACAAGCAGGACAGAAGGTATGTGGCTCGGCGAAGAAACATTGAAGAATGAACCCTTAGAATTACTAGTTAAAAGGAACCGGGGCTATTTGATCCGCCCGTGACGTTATAGCTTTGTGCTAATAATGTGCCAATATATAACTCGCTGTTTCTCTGGTTGTTTTTATCTATCTGTGTGAAACATGGTTATGCATGGCCAAAAATTTGACAGCCATTTTATGGATTATGGTTTCTGAGAATCCTGAAGTGGGGCACTGTGCCGCATAAGTGTGGCAATAGTGTGGCATGGGGCTCACTAATGTCACTTGTCACAGAGCAGTATTAATTATCCGCGTGCTTTGAGTAACTTTGAGAAATTTTTGATCAAGCCGATTACAAGGCTGAGAAATCGCTCATTTTAGCCCTTTGCAGGCGTTGTTGTTCTTTCTGAGTTTTTAAACAGTCTTTTGTCTGAAAAAGGTGGTGCGATATTTGTATATAGAAGCGATAGTCTTTAGTGCTGGCAGTTGTCTGTAGCTTGCAGTCGAAAAGACAATGACTTTTTTTATTAATCGATCAAAAAATCCAAGCATTCAGAGAGGGACGAATGAGCGACGATATTTCTTCTGAACAGGCTGAAATTATAAACGAATTTCTCCAGGAAAGCCGGGATATGCTGGACCAGCTCGAGCCGACCATAATCGAGCTGGGACAAAGCTGTCAAAATGTCGACTGTTGGCAGGCCATGTCCTGCGGCAATGATAGTTGTTCGAGGCACAATCAAAATATTGACCATCCCTGCTGGTTGCACACCGGCTTTCTGGAAGAAGGCCAGCAAAGCTGTATGCATTGCACATCGGCGGAAGACTGTCGCTCTTGCGAGGTGTTCGAGTCGATAAATGGGAGTGGCGAGACCATGAATGCCATTTTCCGCCTGTTCCATTCAATGAAAGGCAGTGCTGGCTTTCTGGAGCTGGATAACATCTCCCGGGTTGCCCATCACGCGGAGAGCCTGCTCGATCTGATCCGGGCCGGCAAGGTCAAGATGCAGCCGGAGCACGTTAGTCATCTGTGCAAGGCCTGTGACTTTTCCCGGGAGGCCATGGAGACGGTGGAGGCCGACCTGAATGATCAGGCCATGGCTGAGATCGCTGATGAAATTGCCGCCAGCCTGGAACAGGCCGCGAGCGACGCACTGGCTTTGGCTGCAATAAAGCCTGCGGAAGCTGAAGAAGTAAGCACGGTTCAGGACTCCGATGCTGACCCCTCGGCAGAGGACGAATTGGCGATGCTGATCGGTCCTGAGATGGTGGAAAAGTTCGTTCAGGAAGCCGACGAGTTGTTACAGAATGTCGAAGAGGGGCTGTTGGCCTGGAACGAGGCACCTCTCGATGAAGAGGCGATCGGGTCGCTGTTCCGAAACGCTCATAGTTTCAAGGGCAATTGCGGTTTTTTCGGTTATCGGCATATGGAACAGCTCAGCCATCAAATGGAAACAGTGCTTGACCAGGTTAAAGGCGGGGGGATCTTGCACGGGGACGCACCGGCGGACTGCTTGCTGGAAGCTCTCGATCTGCTGCGGTCTGCTGTGGCCGATATTTCTCAGGGGGGCGCTGGTGAGATAGATGAGCTGGACAGCGCTTTGGCCCAGCTTGAAGCATTGATGACCGGAGAGGCTCCTGTTGCCAAAGAGGAAGAAGCCCCGCTGCTCGGGCAGATCCTGGTCGACCAGGGGGTTGTTGACGAGGAAGCAGTCGATCAGGCTCTGCAAGCACAGGGTAAACCATTGGGGGAAATACTGGTCGAGAAGGGGGTCGCTTCGGAAGAAGCGGTGCGCGAAGCCCTGGAATCTCAGAACAAACCCCTGGGTGAAGTACTGGTCGATATGGGCAAGGCCGAGGCCAAGGCGGTGGAAGAAGCACTTAAGGTCCAACAGAAAGCCGCTCCCAAAAAGGCTGCTAAACCGAAGCAGAGCGCCGTTGTACGCCAGGATATTCGTGTCGATTTGCGCAAATTAGACGATCTGATCAATCTCATCGGCGAAATGGTTATCGCCGAAAATATGTTGGTGCGTAGTCCTGACCTTGAGGGATTGGAACTGGATAATTTCAATAAAGCCTCTCAGCACTTGAGCAAGATCGTACGCGATCTGCAGGAAATGGCCATGATCATCCGCATGATCCCGGTGTCTGGCCTTTTCCGACGCATGATTCGCCTGGTGCACGATCTGTCCGTTAAATCGGGTAAAAAGGTAGATCTTCAACTCTTCGGCCAGGAAACCGAGGTCGATAAGACGGTTATCGAACAAATCTCAGACCCACTGGTGCACCTGTTGCGGAACTCTTTGGACCACGGTCTGGAAACCCCGGACGAGCGCGTGGCCGCAGGCAAACCGGAAAAAGGGGTGGTCAAGCTTTCGGCTCGGCATCAAGAAGGAGAAGTTTGGATAATTGTTGAGGATGACGGTCGCGGCCTGAATCGGGAAAAGATTCTGAAAAAGGCTATCAGCAAGGGATTGGTCGCGGGTGACGGCTCCCAGTTGAGCGACAAAGAGGTGTTCAATATGATCTTCCAGGCTGGTTTTTCAACGGCCGAAAAGATCACCGACGTGTCCGGCCGCGGAGTCGGGATGGATGTGGTTAAGCAGAACCTGGAAAAAATCAAGGGTAAGATCGAGGTGACAAGTAAATTGGGAGAGGGCACCCGGATTACCCTGCGGATTCCCCTGACTCTGGCAATTATCGACGGCATGTTGGTGCGGGTAGGAGAGACTAAATGCATCCTGCCGCTGTTGGCTATTCGCGAGATTTTCCGGCCGACCCCCGATGCGATTACAGTCATGCCTGACGGCATGGAACTTGTGCGGGTACGGGATTGTTTCTATCCGGTGAAGCATTTGTATAAAATCCTGCAAGATACGCCGGATTCTGAACAGGTTGTCGATGGGGTGTTGGTGGTGCTTGAGCATCAGGATAATACCATTTGCCTGCTCGTCGATGAAATTGTCGGTCAGCAACAGACGGTTATCAAAGGCCTAACCGAATATATCGGGAATGTCAGTGTTGCTTCGGGCTGTACCATTCTGGGCAACGGCGAAGTCTGTTTGATTCTGGATGTTGGGCACCTTACCGAAGGGGCTGGACGAGGTCGTCAGCTGCAGGCACAAACCGCTTGAACCAAGTAAACCAGCTTTGAACCAGATAAACCAGCCTTGAACCAAAGGGGGGGGCATGACCACTAGCAGTTCCGATTGTGCAGCTTTAATGCCGATTTCCGATGAGGAATTCGAACTACTGCGGGGACTAATCTACCAGCGTTTTGGAATCAATCTTACCGAACAAAAGAAGTCACTGTTAGTTGGTCGGATGCAAAAGTTGTTGAAAAGATCTGGTTATCCGAATTTCAAAGCTTATTACGAAGATCTGCAAAATGACCAGTCCGAAAAAAAGCTGAGCGAACTGGTAGATCGTGTTTCTACCAACCATACCTATTTCAATCGGGAGCGAACCCATTTCGATTACTTTTCCCAGACTGCCTTGCCCGCTGTGGTTCAGCGGTTGAGAAAGGCTGGAGAAAAAGACCTGAGGGTCTGGTGCGCCGGGTGCTCATCAGGGGAAGAAGCCTATATGCTGCTGATGCTTATGCAGGAGTACTTAGGTAGCGAATACCCCCAGTGGAATTGCGGTTTGCTGGCAACAGATATCTCTTCGCGGGTATTGGACATCGCAGGCAAGGGGGTATACTCGGAAGAAAAAATACAGGCCCTTCCCCAGGCTTTGCGCAACAAATATGTGCGGCCTGCCGGGGACGGCCAATTTGCCTTTAGTGATGCGTTGCGGAAAGAGGCGGTTTTCAGGCGCTTTAACCTCATGAATGAGAGATTCCCCTTTAAAAATCCATTTCATATTATTTTTTGTCGCAATGTCATGATATATTTCGATGCCCCTACCCGTTTGAATTTGGTGAATAAATTCCATAAGTTCATGCATCCTGGTGGGTATCTCTTTATTGGTCATTCGGAAACTCTTGGTCGCCAGCAGGATTTATTCAAGTATCTGGTGCCTGCGGTCTATCAGAAGGAACTTACTTCATGAGTCAAAAGATTCGTGTTCTGATTGTCGATGATTCTGCCTTGGTTCGTCAACTTCTGGCTAAAGGGCTGGGGATGGATCCTGAAATTGAGGTGGTTGGGACGGCCTCTGACCCCTATGTCGCCCGAGACAAAATTGTCCAATTAAAGCCGGATGTAATGACCCTTGATGTAGAAATGCCACGGATGGACGGCGTCGATTTTTTGCGCCGCTTGATGCCGCAATATCCCATCCCCGTACTCATGGTCAGTTCACTGACGCAGCGGGGCAAACAGATTACTCTCGATGCCCTGGATGCCGGTGCCGTCGATTTTGTCGCTAAGCCATCGACCGATCTGGCTCGCGGGTTGGCCGGCATGCTGCAGGATTTGCGTGCCAAGGTAAAACAGACTTCCAAAGCCAATGTTTCCCATTGGAAAAATAAACAGGTGGTTCGATCTGCCCCGTCTGCCAGGGCTCCTCAGGGGGCGCTCGCCGAATCAACCGATAAGGTTATCGCCATCGGTGCTTCGACCGGTGGAACTGAGGCTATTCGGCAAATGGTCACCCAGTTTCCGGTAAGCATGCCCGGGGTGGTTATTGTGCAACACATGCCGGCCGGTTTTACCAAAATGTTTTCCGATCGACTCAATCAACTGTGCGCCATGGAGGTGAAAGAAGCCGAGAATGGTGATCGGATTATGCCTGGGAGAATTCTGGTTAGTCCCGGTGGCCTGCACATGCGGGTGATTCGTTCCGGCGGTATTTACCAGGTGAAATGTGAAGCGGGGGAAAATGTTAGCGGTCACTGTCCATCCGTTGACGTATTGATGAACTCTGTGGCGCAACATGTTGGTAGCAATGCCATCGGAGTTATGCTCACTGGCATGGGATCTGACGGCGCTGCTGGAATGCTTGCTATGCGACAGGCCGGAGCCAGAAATCTGGCGCAGGACGAAGCGACCTCCGTTGTCTTTGGTATGCCTAAGGTGGCCTATGAGCGGGGAGGGGCCGAGCGCCTTTTACCCCTGGACCGTATTGCACCAGCTGTTATCGATTTGCTTTCAGAGCGGAAATCATGAGTGAAATTATATTGGGAATAGGAGATTACGGCGCTGCTAAAAAACCTGGCGGGGTGGTCAAAACGTTTGCCCTGGGGTCCTGTGTTGCGGCTATCGTGCTTGATCCCCGTTCCAACGCCGTCGGGATGGTCCACATAGCTCTACCTGATTCGAGTATCAATGAAGCCAAGGCCCGGCAACGACCCGGATATTTTGCCGATCTTGGTCTGCCTCTGCTGATTCAGGAAATGGCCAAGCTCGGCTCGCCAGCTAATGGTCGCGGGTTGGTTGTTAAGTTGGTCGGCGGCGCTTCGATCATGGACAATAACAACACCTTCAATATTGGTAAACGCAATGTGCTCGCCATAAAAAAGAAACTCTGGGCTTTTGGCCTGGGGCCTGTGGCCGAAGACGTGGGTGGTAACCACAGTCGAACCGTTGCCGTGTTCGCTGATACCGGTAAAGTCATCGTTAATTGCCCCGGGCGAGGGCAATGGGAAGTGTGAGAGAAGGTATTATGAGCAAAATCGTAGACCGCGAGGCCGTTCGCCAGGCGATTGAAAAATTGCCCCTTTTTTCATCTAACGCTCTAGAGTTGCTACAGGTGATTGCCGACCCTGATCATGAACTCGAGGATGTCGTCAAAATTGTCAAATTCGACTCGGCTTTGACCATGCGGGTGCTGAAGGCGGTTAATTCCCCGGTCTATGGTCTGATTAAAGAAGTTTCTTCTATCGATCGGGCTCTCTCCTATCTCGGTGAACGTATGGTCGTCAGCATCGCGGTGCAGGAAAATACCGGCCAGTTGTTGAGCAAGCCTCTTGAAGGCTATCAAGGCGAACAGGGAGATCTCTGGCGCCATGATCTGTTCAGCGCCATCGCTTCACGGGAGGTCGCCCGATATGCCAAAGGAGATTTCGATCTTGACCTGGCCTTTACCGGTGGTCTGCTGCACGACATCGGTAAGTCGATCTTTGCCACATTCTGGAAAGAGTCTTCACAGGAAGCTCTCGGTCAGATTGAACAGGGAGCCGTCAGTGACTACCTGATGGCTGAACAGGACCTTGCCGGGCTCGACCATACCGAAGTCGGTTACGAAATGGCTCGTCATTGGAAGTTGCCCGAATCATTGCAGGCGGTAATACTCCACCACCATCATCCCGCTGAAGCTATCGAGTGCATGCAACCTCTGGTCTATGCCGTACATATTGGTGATATTGTTTCCATGATGGCCGGTTGCAATACGGGAAGTGACGGTCTGAAATATCATCTTGATCCCGGATATGAAGAGTTTTTTGATTTGTCGCCGACTACCCTTGCCGAAATCGTTCTGAACGCCGAAGAGGAATTCAGTAAGGCGGAAGAGTCACTAAGAAGCTAACAGGAGGAATTTAAGAATGAATCGGATCGTCATCGCAGATGACTCAGCAACGGCGCGCATGTTTATTCGTCGTTGCTTGGAGATTGTCGGCCTGGGCGAGGCTACGCTGGTAGAAGCGGAACACGGCCGTGAAGCTCTTTCTCTGCTCAAGGAGGAAGATGCCGATCTGCTGTTGACCGATCTGAATATGCCGGTTATGGATGGAGCGACCCTGCTCAAGTGGGTAAAGAGCAGCCCTCGTTTACACGATCTTCCGGTACTGGTGATCACCAGTGCCGGTAATCCAGCCAAAGAACAGGAGTTGCTTTCTCTCGGAGCTTTTGGCGTTTTGAATAAGCCCGTTTCGCCGGCTGTTCTGATGGACGCCCTTAAGCCGCTACTGTCATGAACAAGGGAGATAATATGTCTGAAAAACTGGAGCGGGATATTTTCAGCGCTTTGTCCACGACCCTTGAGAATATGGCTTTTATGGAAGTGGAACTAGAAGCTGAAGGGGCGCAAACCTATCCTGCAGAGGAGATATTAGTCAGCAGGTTGTTGATTCACGACCCCATTCAGGGCGAGCTTTATCTTGGCATGCCTAAGCTTTTATTGCGAAAAATCGCATCTTCAGTCTATATTATGCCCGAGGAAGAGATCTCCGACCAGATGGTGCTCGATATGGTATGTGAGCTAATCAACACGGTTGCCGGGCTTTTCTTGAACGCATATCTGCCCGGGGATCAAACTTACAGCCTGGGCCTGCCAGAGGAAATTACCGATGGGCAAGAGGACAGTCCGTTTGAAATGAAACGTTGGAATTATCAAGTAGACAACGATTTGTTTTCTCTGGTCTTGGCCGGGGACGGGTTTTTTGATAGCTGAACGGTTTTAACGAGCTTTAGAGTTACATCTTTACCAACCGTCAATCTGAGAGGGGAAAATAATGGGCAAAAAAGTTCTTATCATTGATGATTCTAACACTATGAGAAAAATCGTCACTCGCTCGCTGCGGCAGGCTGGACTCGACTTCGATGCCATTCTGGAGGCCGGCGATGGGCAGGCTGCACTTGATGTTCTGGCTGGCGAAACCGTTGATATTATTCTCAGCGACATCAATATGCCGGTTATGGACGGGATCGAGTTTTTGCGGCAGAAGCAGACCGATGACAAGATCAAGGACATTCCTGTTGTGATGATTACCACCGAAGCTGGTGCGGATATCCTTGATGAAGCCAGGAGCCTTGGCGCTGCCGGTAGCATCAAAAAGCCTTTTACCCCGGACCAGATTCAGGAGACCCTGGGGAGCCTTTTGTGATAAGGAGTTGATCTGTGGACTTGAGCAACAGTATTAGCCAGGCAACCCAGGAAATCTTCCAGACCATGTTGATGATGGAAGCCAGTCCTGGCGAGGCATTGACCGAAAGATCCAATTATTTTGAAAACTCTGTTACCGCCATTGTCGGCATGGCGGGCGCCAGCAAGGGGATGCTGGCTATCCACCTCCCTGAGCCTACGGCGCTGGTCATTACCAGTAGTTTCTTAATGATGGAAGTAACGGAAGTGGACGATGATGTGAAAGATGCCATTGGCGAGTTGGCCAATATGGTGGCCGGTAGTATCAAGTCCGACTTGACGGAACAGGGTCAGGAATTTAAGCTGTCGATTCCTTCGGTAGTGTGCGGTGCAGAGTATGAAATCGATTGCCTCACCGACAGCGAGGGGACATGTATGCCCTTTTCGATTGAGGGAGGAAGCTTTTTGGTGGAGTTCCATTTGCAGAAATAACCGTCCCGTGGGCGAATTTTCTAGTGTCTGATAACTCAGGGCCGGTTGGTTTCAGCAGAGATGAAGCTGATTCGGCCCTGTTTGTATTCCCGGCTGTTTTAAAGGACTTTTGCCGGCTTCAAGGAAAACAGGGTGTTTTGCTTGCCTGTTGGAGGCTGGTAGCCCGGTCCTTCGGCATGTTGTGCTAATAGCACATTGTATGCACATGGATAAATTGATAGAGTTGCGGGTATGGAAATAGATCCGATCATTACAGATGTCCTCGAGGACGTAGGCAGCAAAATCGCAATGGGGCTTGGCGGCATGCTCGGTTGTGAACTGACTTTGCCTGCGCCATCGACTATCCTGACGACCAAAAAGGAATTTTTCGCCAAGACTCGTAAAAAGCAAGTCATGGTGCGCATGATCGTCAGTGGTGACCATGAGGGCGATATTTTTATTTTTTGCCGGCTCAAGGATGCGGTTCAACTGGGTGGCACCCTTATTATGCTGCCACCGGCTGAACTTGAGGAGCGGGTCAAAAAGGAAATTTTTGGCGAAGAAGAAGCCGATTCCTTCGGTGAAATTGCCAATATAGTCTCCGGCGAGTTGTGCTCGGCCTTTGATGAGCTCTATCCGGAAAAGCTCCACTTCAAGATGGATGGCTTGGAATCTATCGTGCCATCAAAAATCAAGATGGATTCGCCGGAACCCTTTCCCCCGGGACTCTATCTGAAGGCTGCCTATCCGGTTACTCTCGATGGTCAGGAACTCGATGAACTGTTAATGATCTTTCCGGCGGCGATGCTCGGAATATCGGTTCCTGAGACCCCGGACTTGGAAGCAGAGGCCAGTGAAGAAACTCCTGCTGTCTCCGAGTCTGCCCCCGGCCGTTTAGTGAACCCGGAAGAAGCTGCGGCTTTGTTGGGTGATCTTTCGCCGGACAGTTCTTCTTCGGCTGGCATCGCTGTAGAGACGACTCCTGAAGCTAAACCGGTTCAGGCCGGACAACCGATCCCGATGGATGAGGAGCCGAACCTTGAAGGGGCAGAACCGGTTATTTTGGTTGTCGCCATCGATGGCAGTTATGGCCAGGAGATTAACTCCATGATCAATGATCATGGCTATAATTCAGCTCTGGTCGACCGCAAAGAAAATTTCAATGATCTATCAAGGTCCCTAAACGGAAGGGTCAAGGGGCTGGTTTTGGCCATGGACGAGATCGGTGATCAGAGCTTTTCCGTTGCGATTAAGGTGCGCACGGCCTTTGGCGAATCGGTTCCCCTGATGGCAACCGGCAGTCAATGGACTCGCAGCAAGGTATTGAAGGCGGTGAAGTATGGGGTCTGTGATATTTTGGTGACCCCGGCGAGTGAAGAAGAGGTGCTTGAGAAAGTTGAAGCCCACTTCAAGGCGGCTCAGAGTATTGCTGTTTGAGAATAGGTAAAGCCGATCAGAAAAGCAGTTCCGCTAGAGAGTCGTCCTCTTCTTTTTTGCGTTTTATTTTCTCGATCAGAGTGGTTCGTTTCAGGTTGAGAAGTTTAGCCGCTTCACGCTTGTTGCCGCCGGTAAGGGTCAGGGCATGGAGAATCAACTTACTCTCAAAACGGCTCACGGCGGAGTTAAAGTCGATTCCTTCGCTGTTGAAAGCCACCTGTTCATCAGAAAAATCGATCACATTCTCCTGCGGGTCTTCTTTTCTCCCCTGTTGGTACTTTTCCGGTAAATCCTTTAAACCCACGCTGTTTCCCGCACAGAAAATTGCCATCCTCTGTACCAGATTTTCCAACTCTCGCACATTGCCTGGCCATGGGTAGCTGAGAAGCGCTTGGATAGCGGGTGGTGAAAAACTTTTCAATCCCTGCTTTTTGTTGCGGTTAGCGATGGCGATAAAGCGTTCGATAAGAAGCGGCACGTCTTCTTTGCGGTCTCGCAGCGGTGGGATCGTGATGGGTACCACATTCAGACGGTAATAGAGATCCTCACGGAACAGGCCATCTTCAACAGCTTGTTCGAGATTGCGATGGGTTGCGGCCACGATGCGTACATCGACCGGAACCGGTTTGATCCCACCGACCGGTTCAAATTCCTTTTCCTGAATAACCCGCAGTAGTTTTGCCTGCAGAGACGGCTTCATATCACCGATTTCGTCTAGAAACAGGGTGCCGCCGTTGCTGTATTGAATGCGCCCCATCTTCGACTGAGCCGCTCCGGTAAACGCTCCCTTGACATATCCGAACAGTTCGCTTTCAAGAAGATCTTCCGGAATTGCTGCACAGTTGACCGGAACGAAATTTTTGCCCCGACGAGGTCCATGGGCATGAACGGCTCGCGCTACCAGTTCTTTGCCCGTCCCGCTTTCGCCTAATATCAGAACGGAAGTAGTTCCTTCTTTGGCAATTTGCTCAATACATTTGAAAAGGTGCTGCATTTTCGGCGAATTGCCGATAATGCCATGAAAACCTTCGGTTTTGCGAATCTTGCTTCCCTGCTGTTCGCCGTCGGTCAACAGTTCGTAATGGGTGAGTGCTCTTGATGTTGCGATGACGGCCTCTTCAGGATTGTAGGGTGTGTTGATGCAAAAAAATGCCCCGGCTTTAAGCGCTTCAACCTGGGCCTCGCGATTTTCAGCGGGGACTCCTGCCAAGACTACAACCTGGGGATTAGCGTTATGGATCTTTTTTAAAAGTTCGATGCCCTTTTTCTGGGGAAGAAAAAGGTCCGTAAAAAGAATGCTGATTTCTTCGTTCTGGGCGATTTCAAGGGCTTGCTCCGGAGTCTTTGCTTCCAACACCAGGCAGTCGTTCCTGTCTCGCAACAGCACTGCAAGATCTTCACGCTTGGAGCTGTCGCCGCTTACCAGGAGAATGCTTCTTAGGGAATCTTGCATCTTGATCTTATCCGTTGGATGAGGAGATGTCTGTTGAAATGGCGGGTAAACCCTCTTGAAAATTGGTTGAGCAAAATCAGCAATTTTGAAACTATAACACTTAATTAGCAACAGGGAGCTATCCTAACAAAACTTACACGCTGAAAAAAGACATTTTTCCACCAAAACTCTCGAAATTGTTCAGGAGAAGTCTCTTGGAGGCCTACAGGGTTGCGCTGATAAAAATTAGAGTCTCGGTTAGCTGGAATGGAAATGACGGCAAGGTTTTAGCTTTTAATGCAGGAACTGAATGGACTGGTTTTTTAGAAACACCCTAGCCAAAAGAATATCTGGCGGCTTTACGCAAGGCAGCAATCGAACGGCGAAGTGCTTGAGGGAAGCTGGAGACTTTGGAGATGGGGCGATGGGAAAGGTGCTTTGTTGCCGACAGGTCCTTGAGAAGGGGCGTTGGGAAAATTTCAGTACGATTGCGTCCCCTGTCTTTGGCACTATAAAGGGCAAGGTCGGCATGTTCTAGTAATTGTGAGGAACTATACCGGCAGTTCATGGTAGTGGACGCGAGGCCGATGCTCACAGTAAGGGGGCAACCAAAATCGTGCCGGGATACGTTTTTTCGCAAGCGTTCGGCGGCAAAAAAAGCTTGGTCGGAGTCGCATTCCGGTAATATTACGGCAAATTCTTCGCCTCCATAGCGGCAAACGATATCCGACTTTCGGCCTGATTTTTTTAACAGTTCGGCAAAACTTTGCAGGACTTGATCCCCGGCCAGATGGCCGTAGTTATCGTTGACAGTTTTGAAATGATCAAGATCTGCAAGAAGCAAGGTCAATGGTCTGCCGGTTCGATGGGCAAGAATTGTTTTTTGCTCCAGGTCCGCATCGAAATAGCCCCGGTTGAAGAGCCCTGTCAAGCTATCTGTTACCGCTTTGCGTGCGAGATTCGCTTCCGAGCGCCGTAAGAGTTCAATGCGATGCTTGTTGTTGAGGTGCCAGCCAATTTGTACAGCAGCTTCTCGGCAAGATTGATCGAGGGAGAGGCAGTCACTAGCACCAAGTTCCAAGGCCTTGATACGGTTCTTTTGAAGGTTGGATTGGCTAAAAAGCAGCAGGGGTATATCGCGCCATTCGTCACGTTCCCCTAGCTTGAGTAATAAGGAGGACAACTCTGAAGCGACGCTCGGGTAAGGGCAACAAACAATGTCAATGCGTTGCTCCAGCGCCTCAGCTGTCTGTTGATCAGTAGTACAATGGATGGCATGTTTGAAAAGCCCGGTAGCCATAACAGTGCTCGCAATTTGGCTTGCCCCACTATTAGACGGACTAACGATCATGACAACATTTTCCATTGATACAACCCTCATGATGAAAGCATGTGGAATTTATATAGCAGTTTGTTACGCTTTTCTCGACATTCTTAAACATCAAAGTTAAACAGCAAAGACAATGCCAACTGGAACGGGACTGTTTATGCAAGTGTTTCAGGAAGTGGGCTCTTTGAAAAAGCTATATAAACAAGGGTGTTAGTCGCGCAGTGTTGCCTCTGGTCTGATTTTGGAATCAAGGGTAGATCGGGCCAAAATATTGACTGTAAGCGTTTTAACACCTGTTCCCGGTTTGTCTTTTGGGGTCAAATTAACCCTTGGTCAAAGAAATGACTGGGCTTCGTCTGGTGAGGAAGGGGGGATTAGGCGTGAAAGTCGATACGGGTCGGGAGGGCAGCAGCCTCATTGGTGTTCAGCGAATCTTTGCTGCCGTAGATGGCGCGGACCAGGTGTCGAGTAGTGGGCGACTCTTCGTGGGTTTGTTGTGAGGTGGAACTGGTTGCTGACGGGGAGTAAGGAAGTGCCAACCGCTCGGAGGGTTGTTGGGCAGGAGAGTGGGTAGCGGAGGCTAAAGCGTTTGTTGCTTTATCTCGTGAGTCATTGGCAAGAGAAATAGATTCGCTGGAGAGGGTAAGGCGGTCACTGTCCTGCAGTACCCCTATTTTTTCCCGGTTGCCAGCCTGTTCCCGAGTTAAAGTGCGGGAGCGGCTTGTGCCACCTTGTTCAAGTGTTTGGGCCGGGGATGATGCTTGAGGGGCGAACAGCCCCGAGATCAAGCTTCCCAGGTCTTTGGCAATGTTCATTGAACCACGCTCCGGTGAATACCTGCAATTTACTTCAACACTATATCATAATGCCTGATCAGCAAGGCACTTTGAGTTTCTCAATGCGTTCATTGGGGCGCTAACGATGAGAACAAGTTTCTTTCATTATCTGGGCGGTAAAGAGATAAATGTCACAATCTTCGGCCTGCCATGCATCCTTGGGCAGGCCGGCTTTGTGGCAAGTGTGTTGCAAAAAGCGTTCACGATCCCATTTCTGCTCCACGGCAACCTGGGGCAATAGAACGCCCCTTTGCCCATCTTTTTCAAGGTAGATGCCGTGCAGTCCGACAACGATATCGCTCGGTTCGTTTGTTTTGAGCAGAGGGGAGAGAACTGAAATCTCAACAGAAAAACTGTCGAGATCCTCTATTCGCATGGGATAAAAGCGGGGATCTTCCGTTGCAGCGGCGACGGCCATGATGGCAACCTCTCTGCAAAGTGGCCGATCCGAAGTGAAGGTGCCGAGGCAGCCCCGCAACTGGCCTTCTTGGGACAAGGTTACAAAGCAACCCCTCTGCTGGTTGAGTGATTCTTCCTTGCACTCCGGTTCAATCAACTTGCCCATGCGCAGGTGGCTGGTAATGGCTTCCCGGGCTATGCCGAGGAGTACGGTCTGTTCCTGTTTGGTTAATGCTGTGCCCATGAGGCATCCTGATAGAGGTTTGGGGTCTTTTCGCAAACTAACCAGGGAACCATTGAAAAACCGGCCGGCTCATAACGAGACCGGCCGGTTGAAGGACGCGGTTAGCCCCGAGTCTTTTCGTATCGTTTCCGCTCGTTGGCGTCAAGGTATTTTTTCCGCAATCGAATAGATGTTGGCGTGATTTCGACCAATTCGTCTTCGTCGATATACTCCAGGGCTTGCTCAAGACTGAGAGTGCGCGGGGTTGTGATGCGAATAGCTTCGTCGCTGCCTGAGGCGCGGACGTTAGTCAGTTTCTTGCCTTTGCAGGCGTTGACAACCAGATCGTTCTGCTTGGCATTTTCACCGATGATCATTCCTTCGTAGACCTTTACGCCGGCGTTGACAAAGAGGATGCCTCGCTCCTGCAGGCTGAACAGGGAATAGGCAACCGTTTCGCCACTTTCCAGGGCGAGCAGAACGCCGTTCTTGCGGCCGGGAATGGCGCCTTTGAAGGGGCCGTATTCATGGAAGGTGTGGTTCATGACGCCGGTACCACGGGTGTCGGTAAGGAACTCGGTGCGGAAGCCGATCAGGCCTCGGGCCGGAATGATGAATTCCAGACGATTGATGCCGTCCATGGGGTGCATGGCCACCATTTCCGCTTTGCGCGTGCCAAGTTTTTCGATGACGGTTCCCTGGTGCTCCTCAGGAACGTCAATGGTCAGAAACTCCATCGGTTCGCAGCTGACACCGTCGATGTCCCGCAAAATGACTTCCGGCTTGGAGACCGCCAGTTCGAAGCCTTCCCGGCGCATGTTCTCAATCAAAATCGACAAGTGCAGTTCGCCTCGCCCGGAAACCTTGAAGGTGTCGGTGTTGTCCGTATCTTCGACCCGCAGCGATACGTTGGTCCGTAGTTCTTTTTGCAATCGTTCGCGAATGACACGGGAGGTGACGTATTTGCCTTCCTGTCCTGCAAAGGGGGAGCTGTTGACCATGAAGTTCATGGACAGGGTCGGTTCGTCGATAGCTACATAGGGCAGGGCGACGGGATGTTCGGCGTCGGCAAAGGTCTCGCTGATGCCGACGTCTTCAAATCCGGCGATGCAGATGATGTCACCGGCGACCGCTTCCTGAATCTCTATCTGTTGTAGTCCATCGAAGCCGATCAGCTTGGAAATCCGCCCCTTGGTCACCTGGCCATCTTTTTTAACCACCGCGATGGTCTGCCCGGCGCTGACTCGACCGTTGGATATCTTGCCGGTAGCGATGCGGCCCAGGTAATCGTTGTAGGCGATACTGGTCACCAGCATCTGAAAGGGGGCCTCCGGGTCGACTTTGGGGGGCGAAACCTCGTTGCCAATAAGCTGGAACAGATCCTCGAGATTATCCTTCGGTGCCTTCGGGTCGAGGGTCGCGTGACCGGCTTTGGCATTGGTGTAAACAATGGGGAAGTCGAGCTGTTGTTCATCGGCATTGAGTTCGCAAAACAGATCGAAAACCATATCCACCACCTGTTCCGGGCGAGCTCCAGGGCGGTCGATTTTATTGATGACCACGATCGGTTGATGGCCCAGGTCAAGGGATTTTTTCAGTACGAAACGGGTCTGGGGCATGGGGCCGTCAAAGGCATCCACCAGCAGCAGTACCGAGTCGACCATTTTTAGAACGCGTTCCACTTCGCCGCCGAAGTCAGCGTGGCCCGGAGTGTCAACAACATTGATTTTCAGGTCCCCATGCGAGATAGAGAGGTTCTTGGATAGAATGGTAATGCCTCGCTCTTTTTCGAGGTCATTGCTGTCCATGATGCGTTCTGTAATGGTTTGATTGTCGCGAAAAATCCCCGACTGTCTGAGCATGGCGTCGACCAGGGTGGTCTTGCCATGGTCGACGTGGGCGATAATGGCGATGTTGCGAATGTTCTGCGGCATAAGAGGGTGTTTCTCCTGTCAAAATTTATGTTCCGATTATCCTGTTCCAAAACCCATCGATCTTATATGAACTCAGGGCCAATAGCTAGTGAAATCTTTTATAGAAAGCGTCTTGCGATATTGGCCGGGGAGCCTTAAGATGAATTCAGTACATTAAAACGCTTAATTCATTGGGGAAAACTGCGCCTATATTGAAGGAGGCTTCATGGCAGATAGTTTCAGTGTTCGAGTTGCAGGGGTCTTTTTGTTGCTGGGATTGTTGGGTGGTTGTGCGGCGAATCCGGTTACGGGGCGACAGGAGTTGGCACTGTTTCAAGTGTCGACCAGCGAAGAAATCAGCCTTGGTCAGCAGGCTTTCCCCCGGGCATTGCAGCAGATGGGTGGCGTGTATGGTGATCCGCAACTGAGCGAATATGTCCATCAGGTTGGGATCAGAATGGCCCAGCTCAGCCAGCGGCCCGATTTGCCCTATCAGTTCAAGGTGGTCAACGATTCGGCTCCAAATGCTTTTGCCTTGCCGGGAGGCTTTGTCGCCATCTCGCGCGGTTTGGTGGCCGCGCTTGAAAACGAAGCGCAGCTGGCGGCGGTGCTCGGTCATGAGTTGGGTCATGTTACAGCCCGCCATTCTGTGCAGGCTATGCAGCGCGGTTCTCTGCTCGGGCTCGGTATGGCTGTGTTAGGTGGTGCGACGGGGCAGGGCAGCTATGGTGTGGCGGCTCAGCAGGCGGGGCAACTGGCTGCCGGATTGCTGGAAAATACCTATAGCCGCGAGCAGGAGCGGGAGTCCGATCGCCTCGGTGTCGATTACCTGGTTCAGGCAGGTTATGATCCTCAAGGGGCGGTGCAGCTTCAAGAATACTTTTATCGTAAGGTTGAGCGGGGTGCCGAGCCCCTGTGGTTGGCGGGATTATTTCGGACCCACCCCTTTTCTAAAGAGCGAATGCTGGATCTTAAGGATTATGTTGCCGAACGCCATGCGTTGACCATCGGCAATCCTGATTATGTGTTGAACCAACAAGCTTTTGCCCGGTCTGTTGCCGGACTGAGGCAGACGCAGCAGGGGTACGCATTATATGATCAGGCGCGAAAGCTCGAGGAGCAGGGCCAGTTGCCCCGGGCTATCGCCGTCTATTTGCAGGCGGCCACCGCGGCTCCCGACCAGCCGCTTATTTTAACGGCTTTGGGTACTGCTTATCTCAAGGCCGATGACCTGACCGCTGGTCAGCAGCATTTGAGTCGGGCGGTGCAGCTTGACGGACAGTACTATCGATCCCGGATGGGGTTGGGCTACCTGCTGTTTGAACAGGAAAATTATCCGCGGGCGGTGCGGGAACTGGAAGCCAGTATGGCCCTGTTGCCGACCTTGCAGGGGGGCTATCTCCTGGCTAGCGCCTATGAGGGGAATCATCAGATTGGTCAGGCCGTAGAAATGTACCGAGCCGTGGTCAAGGCTTCTCCTGATGGCCGACTGGGGAAGGCCGCCGCCGAGCGCCTGAAGGAACTGGAAACTCCATGAACCGCTGGAGCAATCTGTTAGAGGGGGAGGAGCGGATTGTCTGGCAAGGTCGCCCAGCTCCGCGCGCCTACACCTTTCGTAACTGGCGTTGGTCTTTGATAGCTGCAGTGGGACTGGCGGTGATATTGTTTTTTCTGCAGATCCGCGGTCCGTTGCCGGTGGATGCCGTCGTCGCTCAGTGGTGGGGACGGGCAGCACTCATGGTGGGTTTGTGGGTTGGTGTCGGCCATCTTGTCTGGGCCCGTATGGAATGGGAACATGTCTTTTATATGATGACTGACCGTCGATTGGTGGCTGCTTTTGGTATTTCAGGCCGCCGACAGCAGGTTTTCTCTTTGGAGGAAATCCAAGAGGTTGAACAACAAGTCCTAGGCGAGGCGTTGGCAACAGTAAAAGTGCTCGGTAGCGGCCAGCGCATGACCCTGTATTGCCTTGAATATCCCCACCTGCTTCTGCGGTTACTTCCTCCTCATGTGGAAGCGGATTCGAGAAGCGCAGCTGGCATTGGCGGAGCGGTGGAAGATGTTTGACTTTTCGCCCCTGCATTGACTACAATTCCTGATTAACCTGCCGTGGCAAGATCCATTGCATGGCTACCTCTAACGCCCCTTTCTATATCGATAATTAACTGGGCTCCCATGGACCGATTGCGGTGCATCGGGTCCTTTTGTATATCAAGTGATGGTAAACAACGAATGACGGAAAAATATTTTTATCTGGAAACCTTCGGCTGTCAGATGAACGTGGTCGATTCGGAACAGATGGTGGAAATTCTTCAGGGACTTGGTTATGGCCAGACCGATGCCGCTGAAAACGCCGACCTGATTCTGCTGAACACCTGCTCCATTCGGGCGAAGGCCGAACGTAAGGTTTATGGCCATCTCGGCAGCTTCAAACCTCTCAAAGAGCGGAACCCGAACCTTATTTTGGCCGTTGGTGGTTGCGTAGCCCAACACGAAGGGGAGCGTATGCTCAAGAAGGTTCCCTATCTCGACTTCGTGTTTGGTACTCACAACGTTCATCGCTTGGCTGAATTGGTTCAGAATGCTGAAGCCAAGCTGGGCCGTGGTCTGTTGGTCGATTTTCTCGATGAAGAACAGCGACGGCAGCTTTTTCCCGCTCGTCGACCGAGTCGGGAGATCAGCCGTTTCGTCACAATTGTGCAGGGCTGCGATAATTTTTGCGCCTATTGCATTGTGCCTTATGTGCGGGGGCGGGAAGTCAGTCGGCCCAGCGCTGAGGTGCTGGCTGAAGTTCGCTCCCTGATCGACCAGGGAACTGCGGAAATTACCCTGGTCGGCCAGAATGTTAATTCCTTCGGCGTGAAAGAAGGGGAGGAAATCTCCTTTGCCGAGCTGTTACGACAGGTCCATGACCTGCCAGGTTTGCAGCGACTGCGATTTATTACTTCGCACCCCAAGGATCTTTCAGACGATCTTATTGAGTGCTTCGGAAGTCTCGACAAGTTGTGCAAACATCTGCATCTGCCGGTCCAGGCCGGTTCGGACCGTATTCTGGAAGCTATGGGACGTGGTTATAGCCGCGACCAGTATTTGAACAAGGTGGAACAATTACGCCGGGCCTGTCCGGAAATTCGTCTGACCTCCGATGTGATCGTGGGATTTCCCGGTGAGGATGAAGATGATTTCGAACAGACTCTTGACCTGCTGCGTCGGGCGCAGTTCGCCGAAATCTATTCTTTTATATTTTCTCCCCGGGAAGGCACCGCCGCCGCAGAATTGACGGATGATACGCCGGCCGAGATCAAGCAACAGCGTTTTGATCGCATGCTCGCCTTGCAGGAAGAGATCACCCGTCGTTTCCATGAGGAGGATGTCGGTAAAGTATTGCCGGTGCTGGTTGAAGGCGAAAGCCGTCAAGGGGGTGGTCAGCTGTTCGGCCGTACCAGCTGGAACCGGATTGTTAATTTTAAGGCTGATGCCAGCCTGGTCGGCCGTATTGTGCCGGTACGGCTGATCGAGGCACAGCGCAATTCTCACATCGGTGTCGTTGAGAGTGAGGGCAGTGCGGCGAGTTAGTCTCGGTGGTTTTCAATCTGTAACCTTCAACCCAAGGTTTCGTTATGATCGATTTGCATACTCATACGATTTTCAGCGACGGTGAACTGATCCCTGCCGAGCTTACCCGCCGTGCAGCGGTGGCCGGTTATCGGGCCATCGGTCTGACCGATCATGGTGATCGGTCCAATATGGACTTGATTATTCCTCGCCTGGTGCGGGTGGCTGATGATCTGGGGCGCGCCTGGGGATTGACCGTGGTGCCCGGTATCGAGCTCACGCATATTCCGCCCGCGGACATTGCCGCCGCCGCCAGGGAAGCACGGTCCCTGGGGGCCAAGTTGGTTCTCTGCCACGGTGAAACTCTCAGCGAGCCCGTTGCCGAGGGGACCAACCGGGCCGCTCTGGAGGCCGATATCGATATCCTCGCGCATCCTGGATTGATTACTGAAGAAGAGGTCCGCCTGGCTGCTGAACGGGGCATCTGCCTGGAACTGACCACCCGCCGTGGTCATTCGCTGAGTAACGGCCATGTTGCCCGCCTGGCCCTGGCTGGCGGAGCGCCCCTGGTGCTCAACACCGACAGCCACGCGCCGGGGGATTTGACCCCTTTGGTTCAGGCCCGGCGTATCGCCCTCGGTGCCGGGTTGACCGAGGCCCAATTCGAGGATTTGCGAAAGAATGCCGAAAGCCTGCTGCAGCGTCTGGTTGCCTGACAGGCTTTTCGTAGCATTCATCCCCGGTCGGATTCGTTCAGATTGCAGGCCGGTAATACTATTACTTACGGGCGGTCGGCAGCAGTCGTTCGCCCCGTCCATATGAAGGAACAACTGCCATGAACGAACAGGATTTCGCCCTTTTAAAAGAACTGGTTGAAACACCGAGCCCCTCCGGTTTTGAACAACCGGCTCAACGTATTTGCCGTCGCGAGATGGGCACTGTGACCGATGAGCTGCGCACGGATGTCATGGGTAACGTCATCGCCCGCTTGCCTGGTCCCGCCGGCGCACCGCGGGTTATGCTCGCTGGCCACTGCGACGAAATCGGTTTCATGGTACGTTACATCGACGAAAACGGGTTCCTTTATTTTGCTCCCATCGGTGGTATCGACGCTCACCTGGTACCGGGACAGCGGGTTCATGTTCATGGTGCCGGCGGGCCGGTGCTGGGGGTGGTTGGCAAGAAGCCGATCCATCTGATGGAAGCCAAGGACCGGGAGACGGTAGTCAAGCTCAATCAGCAATTTATCGATATCGGTTGCGCCAATGCCGAGGAGGCTAAAAAGCTGGTCGCCGTTGGAGATCCTGCAACCTTTGCCGTGGGCATCGAACGATTACAGGGGGATTTGGTCGCCTCCAGGGCTTTTGACGATAAAATGGGCGCTTTTATCGTTTGCCAGGTGCTCAAGGAAGTAAAACGACGGGGTTCCGTGCCCGTGGACCTGCATGGTGTAACCACGGTGCAAGAAGAAGTCGGATTGCGCGGGGCGACCACCAGTGCCTACGGTGTCGATCCCGATGTGGGCATCGCCATCGATGTCGGTTTTGCCACCGACTTTCCAGGTGTTGAAAAAAAGGATATAGGGGAATTTGTCGTGGGGCAGGGGCCGATCATCTCCCGGGGTGCGAATATCAACCCGGCCCTGTTCGACCTGCTGCTGGCCACTGCCCGGGAAGAGCAGATTCCCTACCAGTTGATGGGAGCGCCACGGGGTACCGGTACGGACGCCAACGTCATCCAGCTTAACCGGGCCGGGGTCGCTGCCGCCTTGATTCAGGTGCCCTTGCGTTATATGCATTCGCCGGTGGAGGTGCTGTCTCTGGCTGATATCGATTATACGATCCGCCTGTTGACGGCTTTGATGCCGCGAATCGCTGAAGCCAAAGGCTTTATCCCAAACTGATTTTCAAGACACAAATTTAGCGTCTGATTGGCCAGCTTTTTGGCTTGACGCTACCGGTCCATTTTTTTAATATGCTCGACTAACTTTTTACCCCTATAGAGGAGATGGCAATGCAGGATTCCGGTGATATTCAAGAAGGTTTGACATTCGACGATGTCTTGCTCGTGCCTGCTCATTCGACGGTATTGCCCAAAGAGGTTGACCTTACCACCCAGTTGACCGCCAAAATTCAACTCAACGTGCCGCTGTTGTCGGCGGCCATGGATACGGTAACCGAAGCCCGGGCGGCTATCGGCATGGCCCGCGAGGGGGGCCTGGGTATCGTTCATAAAAACATGTCACCGGCAGAACAGGCCATCGAGGTCGATCAGGTCAAGAAGTCGGAAAGCGGCATGATAGTCGATCCCATCACCATGCGTCCCGAACAGAAGATATTCGAAGCTCTGGAGTTGATGGAAAAGTATCGTATCTCCGGCGTGCCTATCACCAAGGACGGCAAATTGGTCGGTATCCTGACCAATCGTGATCTGCGTTTCGAAACTCAGCTCGAGCAGCCCATCGCCAATGTCATGACCAAAGAGAACCTGGTCACCGTACCGCCGGGAACCACCCTGGAAGAGGCCAAATATCACCTGCACAAACATCGCATCGAGAAGCTGCTGGTGGTTGATGATAACTATTCCCTGCAGGGGTTGATTACCATCAAGGATATCGAAAAAGTCCGAAAATACCCCTTGGCCTGTAAGGATGATTTAGGCCGGCTTCGGGTCGGTGCCGCCGTAGGCGTCGGTGACGACCGGGAAGAGCGTCTTGAGGCCCTGGTGCAAGCCGGAGTCGATGTGGTTGTACTCGATACAGCTCATGGCCATTCCAAATCGGTACTCGACGCTGTTATCGATATTCGCCGTCATTACCCCGATCTGCAACTTATCGCCGGAAACATCGCCACCGCCGAGGCTGCACAGGCCCTGATCAAGGCCGGGGTCGATGCGGTTAAGGTCGGTATCGGCCCGGGTTCAATCTGCACCACGCGCGTGGTGGCCGGGGTTGGTGTGCCGCAGATCACCGCGATTATGGATGTCGCTCGTGTGACTCGCGCGGCGAACATCCCCCTGATCGCCGACGGTGGCATCAAATATTCCGGCGAACTGCCCAAGGCGATTGCCGCCGGCGCCGATGTTATTATGATCGGTTCTCTGTTTGCCGGCACCGAAGAATCACCGGGCGAAACGATCCTCTATCAGGGTCGTACGTATAAAGCTTACCGAGGTATGGGCAGTCTTGGTGCCATGAAGCAGGGCAGCAAAGACCGTTATTTCCAGGGAGACGTTACCAAGGATGTCAAACTGGTGCCCGAAGGCATCGAAGGCCGGGTACCGTTCCGTGGCAGCCTGTCGGATAATGTTCATCAGTTGCTCGGCGGTCTGAGGGCCGGCATGGGTTATGTCGGTTGCGCCAATCTTCGGGAACTGCAGACCAACGCCCGCTTTATTCGCATTACCAATGCCGGCCTGCGCGAGTCCCACGTGCACGATGTAAATATTACTCATGAGGCGCCCAACTACCGTCTCGAACGCAACTAAATAGCGTCGCAAAACTCCCCCCTGCTGCGTTGCAGCGGTTTTTCAGGACTTCGACATGCTGATGTATGTCTTCACCCCTGAAAAAACGCTACGCCTTGCCGGGCGAAGTTTTTGCTCAGCTATTACTTTTTTCGAAACATTATTGGTATAAAAGCCATACCCGCTGCCAACGGAGAGCGCATGTCTCAGGATATCCATAGCGAAAAGATACTCATCCTCGATTTCGGTTCCCAGTACACTCAGCTGATCGCCCGCCGCGTGCGCGAAGCCCATGTCTATTGCGAACTACATCCCTACGACATGGCGCTGGACGAGATCAAGGCGTTCGCTCCCAAGGGCATCATCCTCTCCGGCGGTCCGAAATCCGTTTACGATGAAGGGGCTCCGGCCATTGCAGAGGAGCTTTTCGAACTCGGCGTGCCGGTGCTCGGCATCTGTTACGGCATGCAGCTCATGAGTTGCCACTTTGGCGGTGAGGTGGTGCCTGCCGGTAAACGCGAGTACGGCCATGCCGAGCTTCAAGCCCAGGGCACTCCCGGTCCCTTGTTCGACGGTTTTTTCGTTGAAGGCAAGAGTCCGGTGTGGATGAGTCACGGTGATCATGTTGAGAAGGTGCCGGGCAACTTCGAAGTAGTGGCCGGTACCGCTAACGCGCCGGTCTGCGCTATTCAAAATGTGGCCCGTAACCTCTATGGCGTACAGTTCCATCCCGAGGTGAACCACACACCTCGTGGCGAACTACTCATCGACCGATTCGTCCGGCAAATCTGCGACTGCAGCGGGCAGTGGACTCCGGGCCAGATTATTGAGGATGCCGTGATTCGCATACGTGAACAGGTCGGCACCGACAAGGTGATTCTCGGTTTGTCCGGTGGTGTCGATTCGTCGGTGGCGGCAACCCTTATTCATCGAGCCATTGGCGACCAGCTGATCTGCGTTTTTGTCGATAACGGGCTGCTGCGTCTGGGCGAAGGCGATCAGGTCATGGACACCTTCGCTGAGAATATGGGGGTCAATGTCATTCGGGTCGATGCCGAACAGCGCTTCCTGGATGGTCTGGCGGGAGTCAGCGATCCGGAGAAGAAGCGCAAGATTATCGGCGGACTGTTTGTCGATATCTTCGAGGAAGAGGCGGCCAAGCTCAGCGACGCCAAGTGGCTGGCTCAGGGCACGATCTATCCCGACGTTATCGAGTCGGCCGGGGCCAAGACCGGCAAAGCCCATAATATTAAGAGCCACCATAATGTCGGCGGTTTGCCCGACTACATGAAATTGTCCCTGCTTGAGCCTCTACGCGAACTGTTCAAGGATGAGGTGCGGGCCGTTGGCGAGGAGATGGGCCTGCCCCATGCAATGGTCTGGCGCCATCCTTTTCCCGGGCCGGGACTGGGTGTACGTATTCTGGGCGAGGTTAAGAAGGAATACGCCGATATTCTGCGCAGAGCCGACGCCATTTATATCGAAGAGCTCTATCGTACCGGTCATTACGATAAAATCAGCCAGGCCTTCGCCGTCTTCCTGCCGGTCAAGAGCGTCGGGGTTATGGGTGATGGCCGGACTTACGAATATGTTATTGCCCTGCGGGCGGTGGAGACCAAGGACTTCATGACTGCCGGCTGGTACCCACTACCCTATGCCGAACTGGCTCATATCAGCGGCCGCATTATCAACGAGGTCAAGGGTGTCAATCGGGTAACTTACGATATCTCCAGCAAGCCGCCGGCGACCATCGAGTGGGAATAACCACCGGTGGCTTTCGGCAATGATAGCGGCCGCAACCGGCCGGGCAAACCGGCCAAAAAATACAGCCAGGCGGCCCGGCTGCACGACCTTATTCGATTGCTGGAAGCCCGTCATGGAGCCACTGTGGCGGAACTGGCCGAGGAGTGTGGCGTTACTCGCCGCACCGTCTATCGCGATCTGCAGGCTATCGAAGAAGCCGGCTATCCCCTGACCAAGGAAGCCGGCGGTGATGGCAGTATTCTCTACTCCTTCCTGACCGGCTTCAGTAAAATCCCCCCCATTACTTTTTCTCTGCCCGAACTGATGACCCTGTTTCTCTGCCGAGGACAGCTGGCCTTTTTGCGAGGCACTCCCTTTCAAGATGATCTGGATGCTGTTTTCGGCCGAATTCGTGCCAGCCTTCCTCCCCGTAGCGTGGCCCATCTGGAGCGCCTCGCAGAGGCCGTGACTCCCCGCTTTCAAGGCCTGCGAGACTACAGTGGCAAGCGCCAGGTCCTAGATGAGCTGCGTCGCGCCCTGCTTTTTCAATTGCGTTGTACGATTCGTTATGCTCCCGCCCAGCGCAAGGCCGCAGATTATCCTTTTGATCCCTACACCTTGCTGTTTTACAAGGACTCTCTGTATCTGGGCGGTTACGCGCATAATCGACAAGACCTGCGGCTGTTTCTGGTTGACCGTATTGAGACGGTCCTGGTGGGTGAAGAACGTTTTGATCTGCCGGAGGATTTCTCTATCGATCATCTGACCGGTGACGCCTTTGGTCTGGTCGCCGACGAGCCACAGTTGATTCGGGTGAGATTTGCTAACGCGGTGGCGCATCTGGTGCGAGAGCGGATTTGGCACGGCAGTCAAGGGATCGAAGAGCAGGCCGATGGCTCTTTGATTCTGACTTTGCATGCGGGGGGTGAAAAGGAAATTCTCGCCTGGCTTTATTCTTTTTTGCCTCATGTTCAAGTTTTGGAACCGCCTTTCTTGCGGGAAAACTTTCTTCATGGTTTGCGGCAGGCTCTGGCGATTGAAAATACTGCTGACTAATTGATTGTGACATAATCTGTCACGGACCAGTTCTAGACTCCTTTCTGAAGGTAATCCCTCAGCAAAGGAGTTCATCATGATCGTCTTGTGTCTCGAGCAGGAAGTGGCCGCCAGCCCTTATTTTGTGATCCATCATCAGGAAGAGAGTTGGTCTGGAGCACCCACCCGGGTTGTTTCCGGCATTTTAGGTGATGGGTGGTACGAAGGAGAGGTTGCGGTGGAAGTCGGGGATCGACAAGGGGTGACCTTTGCCGACGAATGGTTCGACCGTGCCGGGTTACAGGCATTTTTCGACCGGGTCGGGCGCGATCAGGTTTGCGCTGCTCTTTATCAGGCTCTGGACTCGCCTGAACGAAAGAGTCCTTTTGGTGGTGAAACAGAACCCAAACCGACGGTTCCCCATTATGCTGCAAATGCCGGTCACGGCCTGATCGCTTCCGGTGAGCCTTGTTGGCGCGCGGTCGCTTGATGCACTTTCATGTTTGAGCTGGTAATCATTGCATTTCCCGACCGTCTGCAGGTAGAATGAAGCGATTTAAACGGAAAGGGATATGAGCTATGAGAACGGTAGTTTTAGCGTCAACCAGCCCCTATCGTCTACAGTTGTTGCGACAGTTGGGTATCCCCTTCCATGTGGCGCCGCCCCTCTACGAAGAGCAGATCGATCAACAGGTGGCTCCAGAATTGCTGGTTAAGCATCTCGCAGCCCATAAAGCCAAAAGCCTGGCGGAAAAGTACCCTGATGCCCTGATTCTTGGCTCTGACCAAGTGTTTGCCGACCCCCGCGGATTCATCCACGGTAAACCCGGAGGGCTGCCGCAGGCGGCCGCCCAACTGCGGGAGATGGTTGGCAAGACGCACACTTTTTACACTGGGATCAGTATCTATGATGCCGCCAGTGGTGAGGGACTGACCGATTATGATACCTATTCGGTGACCTTGCGCAAGCTTTCCTCTGAACAAATCCATGCTTACCTTGAACGGGAGCAACCCTTTGATTGTGCCGGTTCCTTTAAGATCGAAGGGCTTGGCATCAGTCTCATGGAGAGGATGGAGGGCGATGATTATACAACCTTGATCGGCTTGCCGTTGATCAAAACTGTTGATTTTCTAGCTCATTTTGGTGTTCGGGTTCTTGTTTGACCGTTTGTCAAATCATGGGGTTAAAAGGCCGTAGTATTAGGCGGCTTGCAGTTGACCCTCCATCTTGTCGGTGGTAAAATCCCCACCATATTTCAGAGAGCCGGTTATCGATACGCCATAGCGTCCGCCGATATCGGTTTTTTTATTTAAGCCCGGTTTCTGTCAGGTGGCTACGTTCCTGACACCTTGTGCTGGACATATAAATGACCCCTCCCGGTTTCGTACATTTACATCTTCACAGTCAATACAGTCTTCTCGATGGTGCCATTAAAATCGGAGACCTGGTTAAGCGTGCCGTGGCCTGCCAGATGCCCGCTCTGGCCGTAACCGATCACGGCAACATGTTTGGCGCCGTCGAATTTTACAGCAAGGCCAAAGCGGCAGGTATCAAACCGATTCTCGGTTGCGAAGTCTATGTGGCGCCCGGTTCCCGTTTTGATAAAACCAATGCCCGGGGCTCTTCCGAAGCATCTCACCATTTCATGCTGCTGTGCCAGAACCTGACGGGCTACCGCAATCTCTGCCACCTGGTGTCGGCAGCTTATCGCGAAGGCTTCTACTACAAGCCCCGTATCGACTGGCAACTGCTGGCAGAGCACCATGAAGGCTTGATCGGCATGACCGCCTGTCTCGGCGGTGAGATTCCATCCTTGATCAATCAAGGCAAGATGGCCGAGGCCAAGCGCCGCACTGAGGAAATGGCCCGGATTTTCGACGGGGACCGTCTTTATCTCGAATTGCAGGAAAACTTCCTCACCGAGCAGGATGTGGCTAATAAGGGACTTATCGAGCTCTCCAGGGAACTCAGCCTTCCGTTGGTGGCTACCAACGACTGCCACTATCTGACCCGGGAAGATGCCTACGCCCATGAGGTATTGCTGTCCATTCAGACCGGCAAGACCATGGACGATCCCAACCGGATGCGCTTTCCCAACGAAGAGTTTTACGTCAAATCTCCCGAAGAAATGGCCGCTATGTTCAAGGAGGTGCCCGAGGCCTTGAGCAATACCTTGGCCATCGCCGAGCGCTGTAACCTGGAACTCGATTTCGACACCTATCACTTTCCGCAATACGAAAAGCCTCAGGAAAAGACCCTTGACGAGGTTCTGGCTGAAGATTCTCGCAAGGGGCTCGATGAGCGACTGGAGGAGATTCGCCGGATTCGAGCGGATTTCTCCGCCGAAAAAGAGCAGGAGTACCGCGAGCGCCTCGAGATTGAGCTGGACTGCATCCGCTCCATGGGGTTCCCCGGCTATTTTCTGATCGTCGCCGATTTCATTAACTGGGCCAAAGACAATGGGATACCGGTCGGTCCCGGCCGCGGCAGTGCCGCGGGCAGCCTGGTGGCCTATGCCATCCGCATTACCGATATCGACCCCATGCCCTACAACCTGCTCTTTGAGCGATTCCTCAACCCGGAACGGGTGTCGATGCCCGATATCGACGTCGATTTCTGTATTTACGGCCGTGAAGAGGTCATTAACTACGTCCGTCAGAAGTACGGCGAGGCCAACGTCGCCCAGATCATCACCTTTGGTACCATGATGGCCAAAGGGGTGGTGCGGGACGTCGGTCGTGCCCTCAATATGCCCTACGGCGATGTGGACAAGATCGCCAAGCTGGTGCCGGCGGTACTCAATATCACTTTGAAGGAGGCGCTGGAACAGGAGCCGAAACTCAAGGAGCTGGCCGACAAAGAGCCGCAGGTAGCCAAGCTGCTGGAAGTTGCCCTGGCTCTTGAAGGGTTGACCCGTCATGCCTCGACTCATGCTGCCGGGGTGGTGGTGACGCCCAACGCTCTGCCCGAATATCTGCCTCTCTATACCGATCCTAAATCCGGTGGTCAGGTAACCCAGTTCACCATGAAGTTCGTCGAACAGATCGGGTTGGTCAAGTTCGATTTTCTCGGACTCAAGACTCTGACCGTTATCGACAATGCGGTGCGCCTGATCCGTGAGGGGAGGGACCCCGATTTCGATCTTCAGCTGGTGCGCGACGATGACGAAGAGACCTACCGTCTGCTGTCCTCCGGCAATACCACCGGTGTTTTTCAGCTCGAGTCCTCGGGTATGAAGGAGATGCTGGTCAAGCTTAAGCCGAGCTGCTTTGAAGATATCATCGCCGCCTGTGCCCTCTATCGCCCCGGGCCCCTCGGCTCGGGAATGGTTGATGATTTTATCCTGCGGAAGCACGGCAAGAAGGAAATCACCTACGACTTTCCCCAGCTTGAGCCGATCCTCAAAGATACCTACGGGGTTATCGTCTACCAGGAACAGGTTATGCTCATCGGGCAGGTGTTGGCCAACTACAGTCTCGGTGGGGCCGACTTGCTGCGTCGGGCCATGGGTAAGAAGAAGCCCGAAGAGATGGCCAAGCAAAAAGACCTCTTCATGGCCGGTGCCAAGGAGAACAACCTCGACCTGAAGAAGGCCGAGGCGGTCTTCGATCTGATGGAGAAGTTCGCAGCCTATGGCTTCAATAAATCTCACTCGGCTGCTTACGCTCTGGTGGCGTACCATACTGCCTATCTCAAGGCCCATTATCCTGTAGAATTCATGGCCGCCTTGCTCACCGAGGATATGGAGAACACCGACAAAGTCATCAAGAACATCAACGAGGTGCGCTCTATGGGCATCGAGGTGCTGCCCCCCGATATTAATGCCTCGAGTCGTTCCTTTACCGTGCACGATAAAGCAATCCGATTCGGACTCGGTGCGGTCAAGGGGGTCGGCGGCGCGGCCGTCGAAGCCATTATGGAGAGCCGCCAGGAAGAACCCTTTAGCACCTTGAACGATTTCTGTGAACGAGCTGATTTGCGCAAGGTCAACAAAAAGGTGGCAGACGCGCTGATTAAATGCGGTGCTTTCGACTCTCTGGGGGGCAAGCGTGCCCAGTATCTGGAGGTTCTGGAAGACGCGATGGAGGTTGGACAGAAGGTCCAGCGAGAGAAGGCAGAAGGTCAGGAATCGCTCTTCGGTACCGAAGAACTTGTTTCCCATCGCGGTAACGGTTATGGTCAGTTGCCGGACATGGAGGAATGGCCTGAGAAAGTGTTGCTCGGCTTTGAAAAAGAAGCCCTCGGCTTCTATATCACCGGTCATCCTCTGGATCGTTATGTCGACACCTTGAAACGCTTTGCCAGTTGCGATACCGCCGGCTTGCCGGAACGGGCCGATAAGGAGGAAGTTCAGGTCGGCGGGATGGTTGCCGGGCTGAAGGAGTTGATGACAAAAAAGGGCGACCGCATGGCCTTTGTCACCCTTGAGGATCTGAGCGGATTTGTTGAGATGGTGGTTTTCCCGGAGGTCTATCAAGCTTCAGCGGAACTGCTGAGAGGCGAAGCGCCGCTGCTGGTCTCCGGTACCCTTGATGTTGGCGAAGAGACATGCAAGCTCATGGCTCAAAAAATTGTTGCTCTGCAGGACGTTAATTTGCAACAGACCACGCGAGTCAATTTCCGCCTGAATACTACCGGCCTTGACAGCGATCAACTGCGGGGGTTGCGGGATATTGTGGCACGACACCGTGGAAAGTGCCGGGCCATGGTCCGGTTGTTGATCCCTAACCGCAGCGAGACGCTGCTCAGGCTTCCCGATGATCTGCTGGTGTCTGCCAGTGATGAAATAATGGAAGAGGCTGAACGGTTGTTCGGCTATAATGTGGTTACCTTCGAGTAGTTTGTGGCCTATATTTTGCTGCTAAAAAAATGAGACTCGGCGAGGATTTGACTTCATTCGTTAGTAAAGTTGATGAATAATAAATATTTTGTGTGATTACGGCCATCCTTCCAAGTGTTCCAAGGCCGTTTTCACCTAGCCTGCTAGGTTTTAAATCTGCCGTCTCGATGCGAGGCAGTCAGGAGATTCTGATGGAATTCTATCTCGATTTTGAAAAACCCCTGGTTGAACTGGAACGCAAAATCTGTGAACTGCGCGAGTATTCCACCGATCAGGTTAATTTTTCCAACGACATCCAGAAGCTTGAGAAGAAGGCGGAGAAACTGCGCAAGGAAATTTTCTCCAATCTCAACCGGTGGCAACAGACCCAGTTGGCCCGCCACGTCAATCGTCCCTTTACTCTCGATTTTGTCGAGCATGTTTTTACCGATTGGTTTGAGGTGCACGGTGATCGTCTCTATCGTGACGATCCGGCTTTGGTTTGCGGCTTTGCTCGTTTTGACGGCGAGCCCTGCGCCATCATCGGTCACCAGAAGGGGCGGGACACCAAGGAAAAGGTACTGCGGAATTTCGCTATGCCCAACCCCGAAGGCTATCGCAAGGCCTTGCGAGTGATGAATATGGCCGAACAATTCGGTTTACCGATTTTCACATTTGTCGATACGCCCGGAGCTTTTCCCGGTATCGGTGCCGAAGAGCGGGGACAGGCCGAGGCTATTGCCCGCAATCTGCGTGAGATGGCAGCCCTTAGTGTGCCGATTATCGTTACGGTCACCGGTGAAGGCGGGTCGGGTGGCGCACTGGCCATTGCTGTCGGCAATCGTGTGTTGATGATGGAATACTCGGTCTATTCAGTCATTTCACCGGAAGGCTGCGCCGCCATCTTGTGGAAGGATGGGACCAAGGGTGACTTGGCAGCTGAGGCTTTGAAGTTGACAGCTCGCGATATTGATAAACTTGGCTGCATCATCGATGATGTGATCCCTGAGCCTCTCGGCGGTGCCCACAGTGACCATCAAGCGGCTGCAATGCAGGTCAAGGCCTATCTTAAAAAGCACCTTGACGAACTCAAACAACTTTCGCCGGAAGAATTAAAAGAGCAGCGTTATGAAAAGCTGCGAGCTATGAGTTTTATCGAGGAATAAGATAGTTTCCGTAGAGATCCTTGTGGATAAACCAAAAAATATGGTAGTCGGACTGGGACAGTGCTCTCTCGACATTCTCGGCAGTCTGGGCCAGTATCCTCCCGTAGACAGCAAGTGCGATCTCGACAAAGTTCTCATTCAAGGAGGCGGCCCGGTAGCTACTGCCCTGGTGACCCTTGCTCGTCTCGGTGTCCCCGGTGTTTTTCTTGGCTGCGTCGGAGACGACGATTTTGGTCGCAGGATCGCCAGGGGGTTAGAGAGGGAAAAGGTTGATTGCCGACACCTGCTGGTCGAATCGGGCGCCAGCAGTCAGTTTTCCTTTGTCGCCGTTGAACAGGATGGTGGCCGGCGCACAATCTTTTGCCATCGCGGAAGTTGTCGGCCGTTGATCGAGGACGATCTGCCAGCGGAAATGATCTGCAGCAGCCGTTTGCTGCATTTGGATGGATCCCACCCTGCCGCGGCCTTGGCCGCTGCTCGATTGGCAAGAGCAAATGGTGTGATTACGGTGCTCGATGGTGGTAGTTGGCGCCCTGGAATCGAAGAATTATTGCCACTGATCGATCATTTGGTCGTCTCCGGCCGATTCGCAGAGCATTGGGTTCCTGGAAGGCCGGTGCAGGAAATATTGCCGGTGTTGTTGGGCTTCGGTTGTCAGGCTGCAACCGTTACTAACGGCGAAGCGGGCAGCCATACCCAAAGTCGGGATGGCGAGAGCTTTCATCTGCCCGCGTTTTCTGTGAAATCTGTTGATACCACCGGTTGCGGCGATGTATTCCACGGCGGGTATCTGTTTGGGTTGTTGCAAAACTGGTCTTTACTCCGAACGGTACGCTTCTCCGCAGCCTGTGCCGCTATCAAGTCGACTGCTTTGGGTGGTCGAACGGCTATTCCAACCTTGCTTGCGGTGGAGGATTTTCTTAGTCGCTAGATACTTCGAAATCTGGCTGTTTCCGATATGAAAACGAGTGCTTAAAAATATAGGGATTACCATGGCCCGAATGCAAAAATTCAAAGCTGTACCAGTCGTTTGTGTTTTGCTGCTACTCACTGCTTGCGGTGGCGGTTATCAAACCCGAGTACTGGACAGTCCCGCCACCGCCGGATTAAAACCCCACCAGAAACCTTACACAGTCAACGGTCAGCGTTACCAGCCCCTCGCCAGCCACCACGGTTTTGTTCAAGAGGGTCTTGCCAGCTGGTATGGTCGTAAATTTCACGGCCGCAAAACCAGTAATGGTGAGATTTATAATATGTACGCCATGACCGCGGCTCACAAAACCCTGCCTCTCGGCACCTGTGTTCGCGTGCACAACCTAGCCAACGGAAGACAGACCGTGGTGCGGATTAATGATCGCGGCCCCTTTGTTCAGGGACGTATCATAGACCTCTCCTACTCTGCGGCGAATAAGCTTGGTGTCGTCGGTCCCGGTACCGCTCCGGTGAAGATCGTGGCTTTGAGATACCCAGAACAGGACGCCGGCGGTCGAACCGTTTATCGCTCTATCGCTAGAAATCCGGTGAGCAGCTATGCTGTGCAGGTCGCTTCTTTCAGTTCCGGCGCCAACGCTCAACGGCTTGCGGAAGAATTACGCAGCCGGTTCGGGGCTGCCAGTGTCTATCGCAGCCAGGTTAACGGGAATGATTTCTTTCGTGTGCGGGTAGGTAAATACGCTTCTCTGGATGCTGCAGAGTCAGCGAGACTCTCCATCGAAGGTCATGGTTTCAACAATTGTTGGGTTGTTGCCATGGATTAGGGTTTGCTGTAGTTGCGGCGTAATAATCAGGTAGCTGGAATTGATTTAACATTGTACATATTTGCGGGTACGCGAAGCGAATAGAACCGCTTTTTTCGCAAGTTCGATAATGTGTTTTTTGCCCAGGATGGATGGCAAGCTAGCCAATTTTCAGGTCGTCTGTCAGGATGGTCACCTATCTCTGTCGATCAGGAAAGCAGACATGACAATGGCCTTTCCATTTTCGAGCCGGGAGGCAAGGATTTATGCCAGAACAATATAGTTCAGCCGACGGCATGGCAGACGATGCCAGTCAAAAGGTGCGGACAATTAGAGAGGTGCAGTCGCTGATCCAGCAGAAGATAGAGCTCCCTTCTCCGCCGAATATTGCAATGCACATCCTTGAGGCGGTGCAGAATGATGACAGTTGTTTTGCCGAGTTGGGCAAGATTATTTCCGCCGACCCCTCCCTAACCGCCAAACTGCTGAAGGTCACTAATTCCCCCATGTACGGCTTCGGCGGCCGGGTGAAGAGTATCGAAACCGCCTTATCGATCCTCGGCATCAATTCTTTAAAGAACATCGCCTTGTCCTTCATCATCGTTCAAAAATTACACGGTGATTCAACAAGTTTTTTCGATTTCGAATATTTCTGGAAACGGTCTGTTTCGGCGGCGGTAGCCGCCAAGATGCTGGCTCCGTTAGCAGATTATGATAGTGACGATATTTTCGTTAGTGGTCTGCTTCAGGACATTGGTGTCCTGGTGTTTTTTCACTATTATACCGATTCCTATATGGAAGTCATGGCGCTGAAGAATAGCAGCGAGGCGCCTGGACATATTGTCGAGCGGCAGCTCATGGGCTTGTGTCATGCCGAATTGGGCGGTTCATTGCTCCAAGGGTGGGGTTTGCCGGAAAGTATCTACCTTCCGTTGTTTTATCATCATCGAGAGTCTTGTGCTCCGGAGCGTCACCGGGTTGCCGTCGGTATTCTGAGCCTGGCCAGCAAGATTTCCGCTGTCTACCACAGCAGCCAGGGCAGAACCACTATAGCCGGTGTTTACCAGACCCTTAGCGAAGATTACGGCTTATCTGAAAAGGAGATCAAAGAGCTGCTCGATGCGGTTGCCACTCGTTCCAATGAAGTATTAAGCCTTTTTGATGTTTCTTGCAGCGAGATCAGGCCCCTTTCAGAGATGTTGCAGGAGGCCAATCAGGAACTTGGCAAGCTCAATTGCAGCTACGAACAGCTGGTCATGGATCTGAAACAGGCGAAAGAGGAGTCAAGTAAATATGTCGGCAAGCTGATCGACGCGAACAAAAAATACCGCGAATTGGCTTATCGCGATGATTTAACAGGTCTTTTCAATAATCGCTACTTTCAAGAAGAAATGGATAAGGAGTTAGAACGAACCAAACGTTATGAGCATAATCTGTCACTGTTGTTTTTCGATATAGATCATTTCAAGGAGACCAACGATAATTTCGGCCATCTGGCCGGCGATGCGGTACTGCGTCGGGTGGCTGAGCAGATAGTGCAGATTATGCGTAGCTCCGATATCGTTGTCCGTTACGGCGGTGATGAATTCGCCGTCATTATGCCGGAGACAGGCAGGGAGGGTCTTGAGGTTTTTGCCGAGAGAATTCGCCTTGGTATTGAGGATATGTTCATTCCCATTGATCAGGTCCAGTTGCAGGTGACTATCAGCGTGGGGGGGGCTACCTTTAAGGGTAAGAACCCTCAGGTCGATAAAATGACCATGCTTGGGGCAGCTGACAAGGCGATTTATGAGGCGAAACGGGCCGGGCGTAACCGAATTCAAATTGTCGAAGTCTGACTTTTTTTCTCGTAGATTATGCCAGATTGGATAAACACCCCCCACCGGGATCGATCCCGGTGGGGGGGTGTTTATTGATGGGGTAATTCTAAACCTCCTGATTAATACCGACCGAATTCAGCGTCGTCAAGAGCGATCATGGTTTCTGGAAGTTGTTTGGGTCTGATCCCAACCGATTTTACGTCCAATTGCTTAGAGGGAGCAGGGAGGGCGGCGTCTGAGCGGCTTACACCCCTTGAAACAGCACCTGATGCCAGGGCGAAACGGCCTAGCATTTGTTTCAGGATGTCGGCCTGGCTGGCCAATTCCTCTGCTGCCGCAGCACTCTCTTCAGCGTTGGCAGTGTTGGTCTGGGTTACCTGGTCTATCTGGCCAAGGGCCTGGGTGACTTGGGAAATGCCTTCGGCTTGTTCGCTGGAGGCCGCGGAAATTTCACCGATCAGATCGGAGACCTTGGCTACGCTGCCCACAATTTCTTCCAGTGCGCTGGCTGTGCCATGGGCGATCTGGGTACCATTTTCAGCTTTAGCCACCGAACCCTCGATGAGTTCTGCGGTTTCCCTGGCTGCTTTGGCGCTGCGGGCGGCCAGATTTCGGACTTCCTCTGCAACAACGGCAAAGCCTTTTCCATGCTGACCAGCTCGTGCTGCTTCCACGGCAGCGTTGAGAGCCAACAGGTTAGTTTGAAATGCAATTTCATCGATAACCCGAATGATCTTAGAGATGCTCTGGCTCGATTCGTTGATTTCCGTCATTGCATTCACCATCTCTGCCATCTGCTTATTACCTTGTTCGCCCGCGTCGCGAGCTTGGTTGGCGAGTTGGTCTGCCTGTTTGGCGTTGTCGGCGTTGAGAGTTGTCTGGGAACTCATTTCAGTCATAGATGCGCTGATTTCTTCCAGAGAAGCGGCGGATTCGGTCGCTCCTTGGGAGAGACTCTGGCTAGCGTCCGACACTTGAACGGAGCCGCTCGCGATCTGCTCTCCGGATACCTGGATATGACCCAATACTTCATTGAGCTGGGCGACCATTTTTTGGAATGCCTTTCCGAACTGATCCCGCTCCGAAGCCAGCTTGACTTCGACATTGAGGTTGCCGGCAGCTATTTCCTGTGCCAGTTCTGCATTCGCAGCCAGTCCTTCTGCCATCTGGTTGAGTGACTCGGCCAGTTGGCCGATTTCGTCCTCGCGTTGTAATTCCATGCGCTGACTGGTATCGCCCAATTTGATGGTTTCGGCGAATTTGACCCCGGCTTGGATAGCGCCAACAATTCGGCGTGCAATAAAGAAAACGACTGTGCCTACCGCCACCAAAGTCAGTAGGGCAACTAACAGACTTGTGTTGCGGATGTTGGTTACAGAGGAGAAGATGTCATCCAGTTCAGCGCCGACGGCAATAATCCAACCTGTTTTATCAACCGATTCAAAGGCTACAATTTTCTCCTTGCCCTCCCAGGGGTATTGTTTGAACCCCTGTTTTTCATTCAAGACCTCTTTGCCCCAGTCGAATTCACTGAGGGAACGGTCCAGGATAAGCTCTGCCTTGGGGTGAGAGAGGAAGCGTCCTTTGCTGTCTATAAGATACGCATAACCTTTGTTACCCACCTTTACCTGTTTGATAAACGCATTTGCGAAATGGGGCAGGTTGACGACACCGATACAGACCCCTTGGATTTGGCCGTTAAGTTCAACGGGGATTGCGATGACGAAGGCCGGATCGCCACTTACCTTACTTTTAATTGCTTCAGATATTGTGGCTACGCCGCCGAGGGCTGCTCGAAAATAACCACGATCCGCGATTTTCAGCTCGCCAACGTAGCGTTGCTCTGAGGCGGCGACGATTGTTCCATCCTGACCAGCAATAGCCAGTAATTCATAATTACCGTATTCTTTAGCCATTTCCTGAAGAATATGGTTGGCCGTCTTGGTTGTTTCATCGGTTTGCTCAAGGGAGGCGCGCATCGCGTTCTGGCCGGCCAGAGATTTAATATCACTTGCAAGGTCGGCGACCCAGTTGTCGATTTGTTTGCTTAGTGCTACAGTTGTCTGCTGCATCTGGTCTTTTATGTTACTATGCAGGGCTTTCTTAGAGGCCTGATAGGATAAGAGGGTAGCGACGGTCATGCCGATAACTACAGCCAACAGGGTCGGTAACAGTATCTGAGCTCGCAATTTCAATTTGATCATTCGTCTCTCCTGAGGTTAATATCCGAGTGTTGAAGCTTTATAGTCCAGAGCGCAGGCCTCTAGATTTTTGAACTAACTCTTGATGACATGCAGGTTTTTCCAGCTGATAATTTAGGTGTTCCAACCATCCTGCTGTAACGATTCCGGTCGTTTGTGTTCTGCTTAGCGGACGCGGAGTACCTCTTGGTAGCGTCTGCTTGGTGAGATACAATTGGCAATTGTTATGCCAGATTCAAATCAGTATAGGCGAGACGTTGGAGCAAAATTCTCAGTGAGAAAACAAGTATCTGAAATTATTGGGAGCATTTGTTTTGTATGCAAGTAAAACACTAGGAAATTGAGAGCTATTTCATTGCATGTTTGTAACCTACTGAAAAATAGAGAAAATTTTGGATGTTTTGTGCTTTTGCAGGATGGGGCATGCCCCACTTTCTCCTGCCACACTTATGGGGTGTGCCACACAATTGTTGATTGTTTTCCAGATTAAGCTGCGCCTGCCGATTTCAGGCATTTGCTATAGGTTAGGTTTCTGTTGGCCGCGCAGCATTGAACAACTATTTAAAAGGAGGATATATGTCGCAAAAACAAATTATTATGAAAATGGATAAAAACCATCCCCTGGAAGTCCATGCTTCCTGCAAAACCTGCGGAGGACAGCCCGATGGAGCCGGGTATCTTTGTGGTAGCGATGAGGATGGAAACGGTTTTGTCCTCTGGATCGAAGAGCAGGAAGTGTTTGATATTGTCGCCAAGGTGATCGCTCAGAAGTCCTAAAGCTTGGTGTGAGGCACGCTAACAATGGAAATCCGGTGAAGATTATCCTTGCTTTCGATTCCTTTAAGGGCAGCTTGTCGGCAAAAACCGCTTGCCGTGTGGTGGCCGACAAGCTGCGAGCCATAAAACCGGGGTGGCAGGTAGTGAGCCTGCCGCTGGCGGATGGCGGCGAGGGTACGGCAGCGACCCTGGTAGAGAGTTGCCGTGGGCGATGGCAGGTTGTTGAGAAGGTCATGGGCCCTCTTTCAACGATGCGTTTCACTTCCTCCTACGGTTGGTTGCCTGGGGATATCGCCGTGGTCGAAATGGCCCGCGCCAGTGGTCTGACCCTGTTGGATAACACCCAGCGCAATCCCCTGTTGACTACCAGTTACGGTGCTGGGCAACTTCTTGCCGCTGCAGTTAAGGCCGGCGCCAAACGGATTATCCTGACTTTGGGCGGTAGCGCTACCGTCGATGCCGGGACCGGAGCGGCGCGTGCTCTCGGTTGGCGCTTTCTTGACGACAAGGGGAAAGAGGTGCCGCTCGGTGGCGGGGGGCTTTGTCGGATAGCTCAACTACAGAGGCCCAAAGGGGATCTGCCGCCGATGGAAGTATGGTGTGATGTGCGTAACCCTCTGTTGGGGCCGGAGGGAGCGGCACGGGTATTCGGGCCGCAAAAAGGTGCGGATCAGGTGATGGTAGCAGAGTTGGAAGAGGGCCTGCAGCACATAGCCGAGTTGGTCGCGAGTCAGTTGGGGCTTCCATTTTATGATGTGCCTGGTGATGGGGCCGCCGGCGGATTCGGGTTCGGTGCCCGAGCTTTTTTCGATGCACAATTGGTTTCCGGAGCCCATAAAGTTATGGGTCTGGTTGGTCTTGAAAAAGAGCTAGAGGCTGCAGATTGGGTGATTACCGGTGAAGGTTGCCTCGATGAACAGTCTTTGCAGGGTAAGGTGGTCGGTGAGGTAACGCGACTGGCACAAAGTCAATCGGTCAAAGTGGCTGTATTGTCCGGGCGGATGTTGCTAGAGGCTGGCCGTTGCAGGGAGGTCGGTCTGGCACTGTGCGAGCCGGTAATGACAAGGGGCATGAACATAGAGACGGCAATGGAACAGGCGGAGTCCCTGTTGGCGGCCGCCACCGAACGTTTGCTGGGTCGCTTTGATGAATAAATAAGAACGCAGTTTCTAGTCGTACAAAATGGCTTGATTGCGGCCGGATTTTGCCTCATACAGGGCGTCGTCAGCCTTTTTAAGTAGTGCGTCGCTATCCGCCATGTCCGGCTGCCTTTCAGCAATACCGATGCTGATGGTCATCTGCAACTTCACATCACGACAGATCCAGTTTTCCTCGGCAATAATGCGGCAAAGGTCTTGAGCCAGAACCAGGGCCGAAGAACCGCTGGTTTCAGGCAACAGGCAAGCAAATTCTTCACCTCCATAACGGGCGAATACATCGGTTTTGCGAATCCGCTTCAGCACTCTGGTGGAAAAGGCTTTGAGTGCCTCGTCGCCGACCTGGTGCCCGTAACGGTCGTTTATCAGTTTGAAATGGTCGATATCGATCATAATCAGGCTGAGGGGGCGATTGTGGCGGCGGCTTCGAACGAACTCTTCCTGAATTTTCTGAGCAAAAAAACGGCGGTTAAAGATGCCGGTCAATACATCCTTCCGGTTCATTTCGATCAACTGTTCCTCGTAGTTGACCACCTCGGTCACATCATTTACCGATAAAAAGATGTAGCGAATATTTTTCTCTTCATCCCTAATCGGTCCCATGGTGCAACTCTGCTGCATATAATCGAAACGCGCCTTATCACTGTAGGCGGGAAGAAAGGGGAACAGGTAACGGTGGAGCTTTTGGGAGAAGAAGGCAAAATTGCCAAAGGCAAAGACCGACCGGCAGTTGCGTAAAAACTTGGGATCGTTGAGGTTTGGGAAGAAGTCAAACAGGTTTTGTCCAACAATCTTTTCAGGCTCGATGCCACTATGCAAGGCCATCCAGCGGTTCCAGAAGTGGACCTTCAGGTCCTCGTCGATGACCACCAAACCCATGTTGATCATATCGGAAATCTGGTTGAAGATCATTCGTACTGCTCCATGAATGCATGCAAGGCGGTTTTAAGCCAGGAGATGGATTCGTGGTTGGCAATCAAAAATAGCTGACCGCTGATTTCCTGTTGCTCGAAATGGAAGACGGTTTTCATGGAAATCGCCATGCTGTCGGGATCAAACAGGTTTTTCGGCAAGGTGCTGTTGCACACATCCTGAATCATGACCCGCGGCGGTGAATAGATGACCACATCGTTGAGTAGTTCGGTGATTTTGCCGACGCAGGCCCCGATGAGGATGTTGCCGACCTCTATCATGGCCTCTTTTTCCAGTAGTTCAAGGCGTTCCGATGGTGCGTTGCGCTGGTCCTGCAACCCGAAAAGGGAAACCAGTTGTTTGCCGGCTTTGGCCGGAAAGACCAGCAGCGCAATTCCCTTGAATTTGCCAAGGAAGTACTGTTCGACCAAACTGAACTCTGTTTCGCTATCAACCTCATTGGCAATATGATCACGCAGATCAGAGGCTTTAAAGAGTTGAATGTCGGGGACGCTGAGCTCGATGGATAGATCGATGACTTGGGCCAGATCCGCCGCTGCCTGCCCGAAGCCGATATTCATCAGCTCCTGCAGGATATCTTTTTCCAGGTTGGAAAATTGAACGTCTGCCATCATCTCTTCCTTAGATCTGTTCCCGAAGGGCTTGTTCGGCCTTGGCGAGGGCATCTCTGACTGCTTTTGGAGATGCGGGTTTGGGCAGATGCATCAGGGCGCCAAGGTCGGCGATGCGTTGCTTGGCCTTTTTTTGCACATCGGCTGTGGCGGCAATGATAATGGCTTGCGGATCGAGCTTTTTGATTTCGGCAATAGCCTGAAAGCCGTCCATGACCGGCATGGTCATGTCCATGAAAGTGATTTCAGGACGAAATTGGCGGAACTTCTCCAATGCCTCTTGACCGTTGCACGCTTCGATAATTGAATAATTATCCTCTTTGGGCAGGCATTTTTTGAGAATTTGCCGGGCAATTGGTGAGTCGTCAACAATCAACAGAGTTATCATGATTATGATTATTTTTATGAAAGGGTTGCCGCCCTGTTTAAGGCGGAAACTTTATTTTGTTAAGGAAGATTTGCCGCCTTTTGATTGGGCGGTATCGATTGTTTAGCCCTGTGTTGCCGGTGTCTCGATTCTTTAAACGCAATAATTTAGCATATTACAGTGATGTAACGGAAGATGAAAATTTGGCCCCATTAAAATTTCTGCAGTTGCCGGGCTGGTCAGTGTCATCCTTTTTGGCGTCGTTTCAGTTCATTATTGATCAGGGCCTGTTGGGCCGAGGTTGGCTGGCGAGACAGCAACAAGGTCCGCAAGTCGCGTTTCGGTAATTTCGGCAACCACAGGGTAAACCAGACAAGGGGCGTCTGGCGGTGGCGCAGTATCGATTGGCGAAGGTTGGGCCGATTTTTCCAACGAGGATGACGGGCAATGATCGAGATGGTTTCCGCCGTTGCCTTCGGTCCCCGCAGGAAACGGGCGATGGCGGCCTCTTTAAGTCTTGGATTGCTCAAACAGGGCTCCATCAGGCGCGGCTCTCCCTTGATGAGCAGTTCACCGACCAGCGTAGCGGTGCCGCGCCTGGCCAGGGTGATGCAGTTCCCCAGAGGTTCGGATTCTAATCGAAGTAGAATATTACGTTCGGCAGCCAACCGTTGATCGGCTGTAACCGAAGGCAGAAAACAGAGGTCGACCAATTCGAAGAGGTGCAAGTGGGGCAGCAAGGTTTGGACAATGGGGGCAGGTGTCGCCGGATTTTTAACCAGTGCCAGTTTGAGTTGGCGGCTGGCCCCGGTTTGGTCGAGCTGATAGATAGCTTTGAGCAGATCTTCCGGCAGGTCCTGCCTTTTTAAGAGCACCAACAGATGTTCTTCCCGCAGCCCGGGGTTTCGCAGCGTGGCCCTTAGTACTTCGGGAGCAGGGTCTTGCAGGCAGTTGTAAAGCTGACCCTTATCGGCCGACAGGGCCCGGTGCAGACGGCGGGCCAGTTCGGCCGTCAGTTGTCCATCGTTCGCTTCGATGTTCATGGCATCATTATTAGCCGGTTCCTGACCATTGGTCAATTCCCGGAGAGATACTCACCAAGAAACTCGGTTTTAAAAGCTTTGAAGTCGTTCTGTTCGATGGCCTGACGCGCCTGGCTCATCATATTCAGATAAAAGTGTACATTGTGAATTGCCGCCAGAGTAGCAGAAAGAATTTCGTTGGAGCGGAACAGGTGGTGTAAATAAGCGCGGCTGAAATTACGGCAGCAGTAGCAGTCGCAGGACGGGTCGACGGGAAAAAAGTCCCGGCGGTAGCGACGGTTGGTCAGGCGAATTTTACCCCGTTTGGTAAAGAGAGTGGCACTGCGGGCGTAGCGGGTCGGAATCACGCAGTCGAACATGTCCATACCTCGTTCAACACTTTCGAGAATATCTTCGGGCAGCCCGACTCCCATCAGATAGCGTGGTTTATGTACCGGCAGCATGGGGGCGGTGTAGTCAACGACCTTTTTCAGCAACTCCAGTCCCTCGCCGACGCTGACGCCGCCGACGGCATACCCGGGAAAGTCCATGTCGCTCATGATCCTGGCGCATTCCTGGCGCAGGTCTTCGTAGATTCCCCCTTGAACGATACCGAACAGAGCCTGGTCCTTACGGGCTTGATGTTTGATACATTCTTCGGCCCAGCGCAGGGTTTTGCGAATCGACTTGGAGGCGTAATCGTGAGTGGCAGGGAAGGGGATGCATTCGTCAAAGGCCATAATGATATCGGCCCCCAGGGTGTTTTGAATCTGCATCGCTTCTTGCGGTCCGAGAAAGATCTCTTCTCCGGTGTTTTCGTGGCGGAAAAAGACCCCAGTCTCGGTAATGCGCTTTTTGGGCAGAGAAAAGACCTGAAAACCGCCACTGTCGGTCAGGATCGGTCCTTGCCAGTTCATAAAGCGGTGCAGGCCGCCGGCTTTCTCCACCAGCCCTTCACCGGGAGAGAGATGCAGATGGTAGGTGTTGGAGAGGATAATCTGGGCGCCGGTCTCTTCAACCTGCGCCGGTGTCATGGCTTTTAACGCGCCGTGGGTGCCGACGGGCATGAAGATCGGTGTTTCGATAACCCCATGGGGGGTAGTAAGCCGACCGCGACGAGCGGCGCAGGAGTTATCGGTGTTGAGCAGATCGAATTTAAACATAGAGCGGTCCTCGCCAAAATTATTGCTACCGGGAAACCTGTAGAAGATGGAGCGCGACTCTAGCAGAATTGGTTGGTAAAGGCAACTGCCGGCACACTTTAAACGGGCTTCCCAACAGGGGTGACACGGTTGCCAAGTCACGGTCCATTGTTATAATTGTAACTGATTTAATTAGAAGAATGCAGATATTCACTCATGGGCGTTCCTGTAAATACCCATTAGATCGGATTAGTTGCTATGAATAAGAATTTCTGGCGCCAGATGGTGGTTCTGGTGGCGATCGTGGCCTTCTTCAACTATCTCTATTTAGCCATGGCACCTAAGCGTCAGGAGCCGGTGGCCAATATTAGTTATAGCCGCTTCAAGGCTGAGCTCAAGCAAGACAATATAGGGAAACTGGTGTTCCAGGGACAAGAGATGAGCGGAGAGTTTCGTGAAGCGGTAGTGGTCGAGGCCACCGGTACCGTGGCTACAGAGACGGGATATTTGAAATTCAAGACCGTTGTCCCTCCTATCCCCGACCCGGAACTGCTCCCTGCACTTGAGATGCATGATGTAGAGATTCAAGCCCGGCAAGAAGAGCAGCCCTCGCCCTGGAGTACGGCTCTGGTCTATATTTTGCCCTGGCTGCTGATCATCGGCGTCTGGTGGTTCATCCTCAAGGGCTTGCGCAATCGTCCGGGACCTGGTGGAGGGCTGATGGGAGGTTTCTCCAAGTCGGGTGCCCGGCTCTATCTGCAGCAGCGATCTCACGTCACTTTCAAGGATGTGGCAGGGCTTGATGAAGTCAAAGAAGAGTTGTTGGAAATCGTCGAATATCTGAGGAACCCCAAGAAATTTGCCAAAATCGGCGGCAAAGTGCCCCGTGGGGTGTTATTGGTCGGGCCACCGGGTACCGGCAAGACCCTGGTGGCCCGTGCCGTGGCCGGGGAAGCGGGGGTAGCGTTTTTCTCTATTTCAGCCTCCCAGTTTATCGAAATGTTTGTCGGGGTCGGGGCCAGCCGGGTCCGTGACCTGTTCAACACCGCAAAAAAAAGTGCGCCGAGTATTATTTTTATTGATGAACTCGATGCTGTCGGCCGTTCCCGGGGAACCGGCCTTGGCGGCGGCAACGATGAACGGGAGCAGACCCTCAATCAATTGTTGTCGGAAATGGACGGTTTCGAATCCCACGAAGAAGTTATCGTCATGTCGGCCACCAATCGGCCCGACGTACTCGATACGGCGCTCCTCCGTCCCGGCCGTTTTGACCGTCAAGTGGTGCTGGGGCGGCCTGACTGGAGGGCTCGCGAAGCGATATTGGAAGTTCATACCCGGCGGATGCCGCTGGCTGAGGATGCTGACTTGCGGGTTATCGCCCGGGCTACGCCTGGCATGTGCGGCGCCGACCTTGAGAATCTGGCTAACGAGGCGGCGCTTTTGGCCGCTCGGGAGGATGCCGAGCAGGTCGCTATGATCCATTTCGAGAAGGCCAAAGATCGCGTATTGCTCGGCGCCGAACGCAAGCTGGTGTTGACGGATCAGGAAAAGCGCATCACCGCCTATCACGAGGCCGGACACGCCCTGCTGGCCAAACTCTCTCCCGGAGCCGATCCGGTGCACAAGGTTTCCATTATTCCCCGGGGTCGCGCGCTCGGCGTTACTCAGCAATTGCCTGTAAACGACCGCTACCACTATCCCCGTTCTTACCTGATGACCCGTATCGTTGTTAGCCTGGCCGGGCGGGCTGCGGAAAAGGCGACCTTCGGCGAATACTCCACTGGCGCCGAGCAGGACCTGAAGCAAGCCAGTGAGTTGGCGGAAAAGATGGTTTGTCAGTGGGGCATGAGCGACAAGATCGGGCCAATGACCTTTGATCGCGGCGAAGAGCACCCTTTTCTGGGCCGCAAGCTTGCCACGAGCAAGACCTTCAGTGAACAGATGACCTGGATTATCGACCAGGAAATCGAAAAGATCGTCAAGAGTGCCGAGGAGCGAGCTGACCGCCTTGTGGTCGCTCATCGGGAGGCGCTCAATAACTTGGCAGAGGCGTTGCTGGAAGAAGAGGTCCTGGATGGTGGAAGTGTCGATGCCATTTTAATCTCTGCCGGAATATCGCTGCCGGTTGAGTCTTCAGCTGCGGAGGATCAGCCTGAGGCCGAAGGATGAATTGAGAGTTGTTTTTAGAATCGTTGATCTCGGCGACCAATCCACGTAGGATGGCTGGATAGATAAAATTTAATGTGCGGTTTCCTGCCGCCTTTTAAGTTAAGCTCACTGTTGGCAATATAAGGATGGGAAAGGATGGCAAATTTCCTCGGTGTTGTTGGCCGTTTACTGCAAAATCTCTTCGGTTCTCTGTTCTGGGCGCCGCCACCCTGGGTTAAATCATTAGGACGATTACGCAGAGAACGTCCGGGGCGATTCTGGATTTGGCTGATTCTTGAATTGGCACTGGTATTCGGATCCTTTGCCGGATATGGTATTTACCAACGACTTCCCAAACATCCAGCCCTGATCGCAGAAATTGAGGCGCCGGGGGTGACCCCCAACGTTGAACATTCGCAGCCCGATCCTCTGCGGATTCGCTTTGTTTATGACAAGGCTGCGGCAGGCTCACAGCAGGAAGTGCCCGATGAAATCCCCTCGATGGCGCGCCTCGACCTGGTCAATCAGCAGGTTGACCAGGGGATTCGCCTCGATCCGCAGATGGCGGGGCACTGGAGTTGGGAAGGGGACCGGGATCTGGTTTTTGTCCCCACACAAGAATGGCCGGCCGGTACCCGGTTTCGCATCCGCTTCGGCAAACAGCCCTTTGTTCCAGAGATCCGACTCAGCAGCAGGCGTTACGAGTTCCAAACGCCCCCCTTACGTATTGACCTTGAGCCTCTGGAGTTTTATCAGAACCCCAGGGACCGCAAGATTCGACAAGCCGTGACGACCTTGCGGTTTTCTCACCCTGTAAACGAACAGAGCCTTCAACAACAGCTAACCATGTCCATGCGCCCTTCCGACGAAGGGATGGAGACCCCTCCGGCTGCTGTCGATTTCACTGTCAGCTTCGATAAAAACCGTCGCGAAGCCTATGTAAAGAGTGTGCCGCTGCAATTGCCTGAGCATTCCAATTATCTGCGGCTGAGCATCAAGCCCGGCGTGACCGACCGTATCGGTGGAGCGCCATCCAGGCAGGAAGCCTCGCAGCAACTGTTGATTCCCGACCTCGGCAGTTTTCTGAAAGTGGACAATGTCTCAACGGATATCGTCCGCAATCCGCAAGATGAACCGCAGCAGATGCTGACCCTGCGTTTCACTGACGATATTGCCGAAGCAGAACTAGCGGATAAGCTGCAAATCTGGCTGTTGCCGCCACGCAATTCGCAACGGAAAAACCGCCGTTGGCGTAGCCCTCGAGAGGTGACGGAAGCGATTCTTGCTCAGGCTACTCCTCTGGAAGTTTCCCCTCTTGAAACAGAGCTCGGTTTTGCCCGGGAGTATCACGTTCCTCTCGACGTGCCGCCGAACCGCCATCTCTATCTGCGTCTCAAGCCGGACCTGACCTCTTTGGGCGGTTTCGTTCATAAGTCTTTTTACGACACCCTGGTCAGGACTCCCCGTTACCCTCAGGAGATTCGCCTTGCCGCAGACGGAGCTCTGCTTTCTTTGACCGGAGCTCATCAGCTGGGATTGCTCTGCCGCGGGTTGCAGGCTTTTCGGGTGCGCATCGGCAAGGTTTTGCCGGGCCAGCTGCAGCACCTGATCAGCCAGACCCGAGGTGATCTGCGCGATCCCCAATTTCAACACTATCGATTCGATCAGGATAACGTCGTTACCTATGCCGAGCAGATCGTCGATTTGAAGCCCTTGCATCCCAAACAGGCCAATTATGCATCGGTCGATCTAAGCGCCCACTTGCCTGCCGGCAGGGACCACTTCGGTCTGTTTTTTCTCGAGGTCAGCGGCTGGGATAAAGAAAACAAGCGCTCCATGGGTTGGATCAGCGATAAACGGTTGATTCTGGTGACCGATCTCGGCCTGTTGGTTAAGGATAATGCCGATCAAAGTCACGAGGTTTTTGTTCAGTCCATTGCAAACGGCCGACCGGTGGCCGGGGCGAAGGTCATCCTGCAGGGCCGCAACGGTTTGCCTTTATTGACGCGTACCACCGATGCTGAGGGGCATGTATCCTTCCCCGTAACCAGCGGGTTTTCCAACGAGCAGGCGCCCACTGTGTATGTGGTTAAAACGGTTAACGATATGGCCTTTATCCCCTTTGAACGCTCATCCCGACGTTTGAATCTGTCTCGTTTTGAAGTCGACGGTGTGCACAGTCGGCAGTGGGATGGAGAGAAAAACGGGGAAAGTTTAGGGGCCTTTCTGTTCAGCGATCGGGGCATCTATAGACCCGGAGAATTGGTTAACCTCGGTTGTATTGTAAAATCCGAGCCCTTGAATAATATCGAAGGGATTCCGGTGGAGGTCGCAATCCGCAATCCGCGAGGGCATGAGGTGGCCAGTAAGCGGCTTAACCTGCCACCGAAAGGTTTTTTCGAATACGCTTATGCCACTCAACCCGTTTCCGAGACGGGCAGCTATCAGGTCGCTCTCTACCTGGTGCGTGATGACAAATACCGGGACCGTCTGATCGGCTCGGGCGATTTTCGGGTCGAGGAATTTCAACCCGACACCTTGAAGATTCAGAGCACAGTGGTCGGGGTCAAGGATTTGGGATGGAGCAGTGCCGGACAACTCACTGCGCAAGTGCGATTGCACAACCTGTTCGGAACTCCAGCCCAGAGTCGCAAGGTGACCGCCTTGATGAACGTACGCAGTGCCCGTTTCCGGTTCAAGGAGTACCGGGACTTTACTTTTATCGATCCTTGGTACGATCCGGAGCAGCCGACTTTGGACGTCAGCGAAGAATTGCCCGCTAAAATTACCGATGAGCAGGGCCAGGTGGAGTTTAATCTGCCCCTTGAACGTTTTGCGCAGGGAACCTATTTGCTGACCTTGACCAGTGAAGGTTTCGAACCTGGCGGCGGGCGCAGCGTCACGGCCCGTAACAGTTTGTTGCTCTCCCCTTTGAAGACACTGGTCGGTACCAAAAGCGACGGGTCGCTGGACTATATCAACCAGAATGCGGAACGCTTTGTCGAATTGATCGCCATAGACCCGGAACTCAAGGCCCAGGCTTTAGAAGGATTGCAGGCGCGATTGACGGAAATTCGTACTGTCTCGACTCTGGTGCAGCAACCCAACGGCACCTACGCTTACCAGTCCGTAGAAAAAGAACAGGAGTTGCAGACCGAGAATTTTGCCATAGGCGCCTCTGGCAGTCGCTATCAACTGCCTACGGCTCAGCCCGGCAGCTACCTCTGGGAGTTGCTAGACCCTCAGGGCCTTAAACTGGCCAGGGTGCGTTTTACCGTGGTCGGTCATGGCAACCTGCTGGGTCAATTGGAAAAGAATGCCGAACTCGACCTTAAGTTAGATCGCAAGGACTACAAAGCAGGGGATACGGTAGAGATGAACATTACCGCTCCCTACATGGGTAGTGGTCTGATCACCATCGAAAGCGATCGGGTGCATGCCTGGAAATGGTTCTCTACCGATACCACCAGCAGCATGCAGAGCATCGCCATTCCCAAGGGTCTTGAAGGGAATGCCTACGTCAATGTGACCTTTGTCCGTGATGCCAGTTCCAAGGAGATCTTTACCAGCCCACTTAGCTACGCCGTAGCGCCGTTCACTATTGACCGCAGTCAGCGGGTCATCGAGCTCAATATCGAGGCGGCTCCCCGGGTACGTCCTGGCGAGAAACTGGAGATCGCTTATAGTGCGTCTCGATCGGCGCGAATGGTCCTGTTCGCGGTTGACGAGGGTATCTTGCAGGTGGCGGGTTATCGAACGCCGCAGCCTTTGAACCATTTTCTACAAAAACGGGCCTTGCAGGTCGATACTTTACAGATGCTCGATTTGATCCTGCCCGAATTCGATATCATTCGTAAGCTCTCCGCCAGTGGAGGCGGTATGGCAGAAGCCAGCATGCGTAAAGCTCTGGCCGCCAATCTCAATCCCTTTGCCCGCACTTTGGAAAAACCGGCCGTCTTCTGGTCGGGTATTATCGATGCCGATAGCGACAGACGCACTGTCGACTTCACCGTGCCCGACTCTTTTTCCGGTACCTTGCGGATTATGGCCGTTGCGGTGGGAGATGAGGCCATTGGCGTGGCGGAAAGTTCCAGTCTGGTCCGCGGCCCCTTTGTGATCACCCCCAGTCTTTTGACCCAGGCCGCGCCTGGCGACAGCTTCCGGGCTTCGGCGAGCATCAGTAACATCCTGGAAGGCTCTGGCGATAACGCACCAGTAACGATACGGATTGAACCTTCGGAGCATCTGGGGGTTATAGGGGGTAATGAAAGGCAGCTGACCATCAGTGAAGGCAGCGAAAAGACCGTGCACTTCCAATGCAAGGCCAAGGACAAGCTCGGCGCGGCCCAGGTTAATTTCATTGTCACCTCTGGTCAGGAAAAGGCTGCGCGGCGGGCGACCCTGAGCATCCGTCCGTCGATTCCTTACTCCGCCACGTTGAGCAGCGGTTTCGCCAAAAATGGCAAGGCCCGTCTGGTGGTGCCGCGTCTCCTCTTTTCTAATCTTGCTGAACAGCGGGTGATGGCATCCAGCAGTCCGTTGGTGCTCATTGACGGCCTGTCCTCCTATCTGGAGCATTTTCCCCACGGCTGCACCGAGCAGGTGGTTAGCCAGGTCTTTCCGCTGGTCGGGTTGATGAGCCATCCGGCCTTCGCACCTCACGCCGCCGACAGCCAGCAGCGCTTTGCCACCCTTATTGCCAAGCTGCGGGAGCGCCAACTGGCCAATGGAGGCTTCTGTTTCTGGCCGGGTGGTAGCGAGGTGGCTGAATTTCCCTCCGTCTACGTACTACATTTTCTCCTTGAGGCGAAGGAGCTTGGCTATGCCGTTCCTGAAGAGTTGATGGGTAGAGGACAAGACTATCTGCGGAACTATGTTGGTCAAACCCCCGATAGCCTTGAGCAGGCCCGGGTGCGGGCCTACGCCATTTATCTGTTGACCCGCATGGCCGAGGTGACTACCAATCATCTGGTCAGCTTGCAGGGCTGGTTGGAAGAGCACCATGGAAAGGTTTGGCGGCAGGATCTGGCGGCTTCTTACATGGCCAGTGCCTATGCTTTGTTACAAAAGCGGGACGATGCGGAGCAACTGATTGGTCGTTACCGTCCAGGAAATACTGCAGGCAAGGGGGAGGGTGTGTTCCATTCGACCTTGACCCGCGACGCCCAGTTTGTCTATTTGCTGGCCAGACATTTTCCCCAGCGGGCGGCACAGCTCGATGGGGAAGTCCTGTTGAACTTCGTCGAGCCAGTATTTCGCGGTCGCTATAATACCATCTCTGCCGCTTACACCATTCTGGCCCTGGGGGCTTACGGTCAGTTGGGCGATTCTTCGTCGGGTGATGAAACGATTCGTTTTAGCGCCCTTGGTCGTAGCGGAGACGAGCGGGAACTGGTGGCTGAGGCAAAGCCCTTGCCGCAGACCAATTTCGCAACCGATGCCGCCAAAATACTGGTTTCTGCTGATGGTCCGTTATTTTATCTGCTGTCGCAGGCAGGCTTCGACCGGGAGTTGCCGCCTGCTACGGTTCGCGAAAAGTTGGAAATCAGCCGTGATTTTCTCGACCGGGACGGTAGTCCGGTGGATGAGCTGGAACAGGGCCAGGAGGTTACAGTGCGTCTGCGGGTCCGAGCCCTTGAGGAAGCAGTTTCCAACGTTGCGGTCATTGATTTGCTTCCTGGTGGTTTTGAGGTGGTTCGCGATTCAGTACCCCGTGATGTGGATGGTTGGCGCGCCGACTATGTAGACGTCCGGGAAGACCGGGTGGTTTTCTATGGTTTCTTTGATTCTTCGGTGAGGGAATTGAGCTACCGGGCCAAGGTGACCAGTGCCGGAGAGTTCATCATTCCGCCGCCATGGGCCGAAGCCATGTACGATAGGGCGGTGCGGGCCTCCGGAGTTTCCGGTACGTTCAGCGTTGCGCCGTCGGCTCCTGGAGGATCGTGATTTGTCAAAACCTGAAATTCAACTACTTTGTTCACGCCCGTTCGCTGATGCTCACTTAAGTCGCAAAGACGCAAAGAAGGGCACTTCAGGGTCAAGAAATCATGGGTCAGGAATTAGTTTAAGGTCTCCTTGGCGGCTTTGCGGCTTTGCGTGAGACAGGTCCTTTGGGTTTTTGTCAATGAAAAGAATTTTGCGGTCAGTCGTGCTCGTCGTGCTGGTGGTCTCGGCCATTATTTTTGCCATTCCTAAGCCGCAGTTGTTGAATTCTGAGACGACCTCACGGGCTTTCCTCGATCGCCAAGGTCGCTTGTTGCGCCTCACCCTGGCCGGGGATGATCGCTACCGCCTGCAGGCTCCGCTGAGTGAGGTTGCCCCGGAGTTGCGGGAAGCTACCCTGCTTTACGAAGACCAGGACTATTACCGCCATTTCGGAGTCGATTTCCAGGCACTGCTGCGGGCGTTCTGGAGCAGTTATGTAACAAGGGAGCGCCCGGTCGGCGCCTCGACCATCACTATGCAGGTGGCACGGCTGCGCTGGCGCCTGCAGACCCGTAGTCTTTCCGGCAAGCTGGTGCAAATCCTGCGCGCCCTGCAGTTGTCCCGCCATTACAGCAAAGACCAGATCTTCGAGGCTTATCTCAATCTCGCCCCCTATGGCCGGAATATCGAGGGAATCGAAGCGGCCAGCCGGATCTATTTTGATAAGCCCGCCAGGGATTTGAGCCTGCCAGAAGCCTTGAGTCTGTGTGTTATTCCGCAGAACCCCGTCAAACGTAACCCCACTACGACTCAAGGGTTCGCCGCCCTCAAGGTCGCTCGCGACTTATTGTTTCAACGCTGGAAAGCCCGGCATCCCGAGGCGGTTCGGATGCAATCCTTCTTTGATTTGCCTTTGCAGGTTCGCCCGCCGGAAAAATTACCCTTTCGCGCTCCCCATTTGATTGCTGAGCTTGACCAGCAATTATCCACGACCCAGCAGGGGCGTATTGAAACAACTATCGATAGAGACCTACAGCGCTTGGTTGAGCAGAGGGTGGCCAATTATGTAGACCGGAGAAAAAAGTTCGGCATTACCAACGCGTCTGTGGCCATCCTCGATTATCGGACCATGGAGGTAGTGGCTCTGGTCGGCTCGGCGGATTTCTGGAATACGTCCATTGACGGCCAGGTCAATGGCTGCAACGCTCTTCGTTCCCCCGGATCGACCCTAAAGCCCTTTGTCTATGCCCTGGCTATGGATCAGGGGTTGATCCACCCCATGACCATGCTCAAGGATTCTCCGCATCGATATGGAGGCTTCGCTCCGGAAAATTACGACCAGGCATTCCTTGGCCCCATGTTGGCCCGAGACGCCCTTATTGCCAGCCGCAATGTGCCGGCTGCCGCCCTGCAGTCTCAATTGGCCAAGCCGGGGCTTTACGAACTGCTCCAAGCCGCCGGGGTCGCGAAGCTACAGGATGAAAGCTATTACGGTTTGGCCCTGGGTCTCGGCGGCGTTGAATTGACCATGCTCGATTTGCTCAAGCTCTACGCCATGCTGGCTAATGGCGGCCAGATGCAACCGTTGCGATTCCTGACGGATGCGCCAGCGGCGGCGGAGGTGCCAGCATCGCTGAGTCCCGAAGCTTGTTTTCTGGTTCTGGATATCCTGCGTGATAATCCGTCAGGGGTGCGGACATTGCTTCCCGGCCAGAACAGAAGTGGTCTGCAGGTTGCCTGGAAGACCGGCACCTCCCACGCCTTTCGTGATGCCTGGGCAGTCGGCATTTCCGGCCCCTATGTGGTGGCAGTGTGGATTGGCAACTTCGACGGCACCGGCAATCGTGCCTTTACCGGGCGCAAGGCCGCCGGACCTTTGTTGTTCGAGATCTTTACTAGCCTTAGCCACGGCCAGCCCTGGCAGGCCATCGGCCGCCTTAAGCCCGGTCTGCTTAATTTAGAGAAAGTCGCCATGTGCGCAGACACCGGCGATCTGCCGGGTCGGTACTGCCCCCGTACCAGCGAGTCCTGGTTCATCCCCGGGGTCTCTCCGATTAAAGTCTCGACTATTCATCGGGCTGTTTCCGTGGACAAGCAGAGCGGCTTAAGAACTTGCAGGCCGATACCGGGCCGAACCGAACTGCGCGTCTTTGAATTTTGGCCCTCCGATCTACGGAGCATCTTCCGCCAAGCCGGTTTGTCTCTGAAAAATCCGCCGGTTTTTGATGAAGATTGCGATCTTGATACCCAAAGCAGAAGCGGAACGCCACCCCTGATCCAGTCACCGACAGCTCATATCGAATATCGCTTGCGTAGTGAAACCCTGGATAGGGAACAAATCCCTTTCAGTGCTGTGGCCGATGGAGATGTACGACAGCTGTACTGGTTTGTTGACGATAGGTTTGTCGGCACGTCCAAAGCGGGAGAAACCTTTTTCTGGTCACCGGTCAGCGGCAGCTTTACCGTGAGAGTGGTCGATGATCATGGTCGGGCCGATCATCGATCAGTGCGGGTAGGGATGGTTCCGGATAGGGAAAATTAAGAAACGATAGTTCCCGGCAGGTTTACGGCTGTTTTTATTGAGCATATACTCATAAACAGTTTGTCTATGCAACGCCCATTGCCCGTTTAATTTGGATACAAACCGGGTCGAGGGCAGTCTTTAGATTGTCGGCAGATCGTCTTGAATACATCGCAACCGTAACACCGACTAAGTCCGATGGGAGGTGTATCGGATCGTCCTTACATAGAACCATGAAAGTATGGGCTCTTCCTAAGGTTCCCGTGAATAGCCCAAGTTCAAAGACGATATTATCTCTTGGTCCAAGTCTTTCGGTTTCATTTTTAATCAGGATGTCATCAACTGTGAGCACAATAATGGCGTAATCAAAGTCAGCTGCGATATTTACAATATTTTCAAAGTTTTCGCTTGAAATCTCCTGGGTCCATATTGTGCATTCTGCAATGGCTTCTAAATCGGCTTGAATGGTCTCGGCAATATGAAGACCTTCGATTGAAGAGCTAACAAAAACCCTTGGTTGAGAATGGAATATTTTTGGTCGCAACGTTTGGCTACGCCCCGATTGGGTCGATGTTGGGCTATTAGAGGCACAGAGAGAATGGAGCAAGTCAAGAGCTTCGTCTAATTTTTCCTCGAATGACTTGTGTTTTTTATTATCTTTCTCTTCTGTTTTTAATTCTGAAACTGATCGTAATAGGTCTTCAAGAACAGGCCATTGAATTTCAAAAACCCTTTTTAAGTTTTCTTCGGTCATCATATATTTCCCTGAAAGTGTATTCAGGGAATCGATCAATCTATAGGTACTTTCTTTCTTTGCTATGGCACATTGAAACGGAGATAGAGGTCCACCGATATCGGCGGGGATGAGATCAAGAGCATAGATGCTGAGAGGTGCCGTCAAGCTTGAAGATAACGCCTCAGCTTCAAATCTTAGCCATCGTGGATGGACATTTTCTTGCGTAAGACAAATGATGCCGGCATCAGCATTCTCGAGCCTGTGCGCAATTTCAGAAGCCCAATGGGGTCCTAAGGGGATGTCTTCGGGTGATAACCAGGGTTGTACAGCCTGCAGAACCTCCGGAAGCCAATCTCTGAGCACTTCGGCGAGAGCCCGCGCCCTTTGTCCAGACCAACTAAGAAAAACTTTCATGGCGTAATCCCCATGTTGTCTTAAGCGCTTAAACCTATCTGAATGCTAAAACTTTTTAAATCTTCGGACTTACCTGGCGGACTATTTGAAGCTTTTTCCGGTTTTATCGATGGTGCGTATGTAACGTCATTGACCAACCTGGCCGGCACCGGGCAGGAGTAAGAGGGAAGACACATTATGGGAGCCTCGACCGGGGTTTAGCGGAAGAGAAAATCTTAGTCCGATTGCCCACGGTTTATCGATTGTGTATAAATTTTACCGTTTGATAAGAAGATGTCCACAGGTGATGGTGGCGCTCAAGGAGGTGGATGGTCCTGAAGGAGCGTAGATCTCGCTTGAGGTATTCTGGAAAGCATGTGGTTCAACTTTGTTGCTCTGCAATTCTGACAGAATTGGGCGTTGGCTCTCTTAGTTCCCTTGCCAATATTCCCCGGTCTCAGAGTATCCTTTTTGAGGTTCTCTTCTTCTCCGCGCCGGCTGTTCAATGTTTCCAAAATGATATTTATGATGACAAGGAATAACTACGGCACTATATTCTAGATCAATTTTTCAAATACAAGATTCCAGTATCCTTAATTTGGCCAGCAATTTGTTTAGACCGTTGCAGTGTGCAGTCGCTCATTTATGAAGCCGCAGGTCGGTTTTTTATGAAAAAGTTGCAGAAGGCTGGCAGCCTTTCCGTGGAGGAGGTTTTTGAATGAGTGATTTTCCCAGTTGTGCAAAGTGTGGTTCCGAATATACCTACGAGGATCGGGAGATGTACATCTGTCCGGAATGTGGCCACGAGTGGCTGAAAGATAGTGTTGCCGAAACGGAAGAAACCGAAAAGGTAATTCGGGATGCTCACGGCAATGAGCTTAAAGATGGCGACGCCGTGACGGTGATCAAGGACCTCAAAGTTAAGGGATCCTCGGCAGTTGTTAAGGTGGGGACCAAGGTAAGAAATATCCGACTGGTGGATGGTGATCACGACATCGACTGCAAAATCGATGGTATCGGTGCGATGAAGTTGAAGTCGGAGTTTGTGAAGAAAGCCTAGGGGGGGCAGTCCGTTTCAGAGACAGGGTTTGAGCGATCATTTGAATCGCCGCGCTACAACCAGCCTTTAGAAACATGAATGCTTTTGCCCAGCAGTGAAGCCGCTGAAGGGGTAATTGATCCCGGCTCTGTTTGCCATAAAACAGAATCGGGGGATTGGTAAAATTATAAATTGAAAACGCAGGGCGAGCCGTTTACCGGTCTCGCCCTTTTTTTTTGTGCGTCGGTCTGAAGGTATAGTCAGGTTCTAACTACTTCGACCAGATAACCGTCAGGGTCGGCAATAAAATAAAATTTCGCTTCACCGCCCGCCAACCCTTTGAGAGGCTTGGGGTTGAAACCTTGCGCTTCGTGGCGTTTGTGAGAAGTCTCAAGGTCTTTGACACCCACAGCCAGATGGGAATAGCCGTTACCTATTTCATAGGGTTCGGTTTGGTCGTGGTTCCAGGTCAACTCTAGTTCAAATTGGCCACCGGGGCTACGCAGATAGGAGAGGGTGAATTTGTAGTCGGGGAAGTCTTTTCGTCGGGAGATTTCGAAGCCAAAGGCTTGTTGGTAGAATTGTTCCGATTTTTTCAGGTCCATGACCCGAATACAGGTGTGAATCATATCGTATTTCATTGAAGAACCTCCTGTTGCCGACTGGACGCGGCTGAGTGTGAGAGTGGGGCCTTTTTTTGCAAATTCGTACCCTTGTATCTAAAATGTTCGATATCTCTTGACCAATCTCGTCTGTCAGTCTGGTTATACATTAATAAAATATGGGGCATTGATACAATACACGTTTATGATTTCTTTTGTAAATTGCCCTTGTAATAACCGCAAAAACAACTGTGTTTTTTGTTGTCTGAACTCACAAAAGGCTGATAGACTCGACTCCACGATGTTGTCGGTCAGCAAGTGCACTGCTTGAGAACCTGTTGCAGAGTCTGGGGAGGTTGCATGCGAAATAAATTCTGGCGAAGGATGGGGAGTTGGGGCTTCTTGCCTCTGGTTTTTTGCCTGCTTGCAGTTGGTTTATTTCCTGCCGGGATGCAAGCAGCCGTGGATAAAGCCGAAGACGGTGGTGTGGCTCTTGGTCGGGTCAAGGCTCGCCAAGTCTCTTCTAAACCGGTTCGCTGGGTGACGGCCGATCATAGCGCCCACCCTATATTGCAGCAGGAATTCAAATCGCCGGAAGAGGTTACAAAAGCCTGTCTCTCCTGTCATAACGAGGCCGCCCACCAGGTCCATCAGACCATTCATTGGACCTGGAAAGACCCTGCTGACGGAGAAGGGCTGATGGGCAAGAATGGCCTGACGCTTAATAACTTTTGTATTTCCATCCACTCCAATGAACCGCGCTGTACTTCCTGTCATGTGGGTTATGGCTGGAAGGATGCCTCCTTCGACTTTAGCAGCGAAGAAAAGGTGGATTGCCTGGTTTGCCATGAACGGACGGGTACTTATAAAAAATTTCCTACCAAGGCCGGTTACCCGGTAAAGGAAGCGACTAAATTCGGCAAAAAGACATTTGTGCCGCCGGATTATCGACTTATTTCTGCTTCCGTCGGTCGGCCTTCCCGTGAAAACTGTGGAGTTTGCCATTTCTTTGGCGGCGGCGGAGACGCAGTCAAACATGGTGATCTCGATTCCTCCCTGTTCAATCCCAGCCGTGACCTTGATGTGCATATGAACGCCGAGGGTAGTAATTTTAACTGTCAGCGCTGCCACACAACAGAGGCTCATTTTATCTCCGGCCGCACCTACAAACAGCCGGCCTTTACCGAACGCAAAAGCCTGATCGAGGACGACCTGGTCAAACTTATCTCCTGCGAATCCTGCCACACGGAAAAACCTCACAGGTCGGGTCATAAGGCCAACGACCATACGGATAAGGTGGCCTGTCAGACCTGTCATATCCCGGCCTTTGCCCGGGTTATCCCGACCAAGATGCAATGGGACTGGTCCCAGGCCGGGCGTAAGAAAAACGGCAAGCCCTATAAGGTCAAGGGGGAATCAGGCAAACCTTCCTACGATACCAAAAAGGGCAGCTTCGTCTGGGAGAAGGATGTTGTTCCGGAATATTTCTGGTACAACGGTCGCATGGACTATCTGCTGTTAACGGACACGATCGACGCCACCCGGGTAGTCAAACTCAATCGGGTGCTGGGTGATAAAGACGATGCCGATTCCCGGATTACGCCTTTTAAGGTACATCGGGGTAAGCAACCCTACGATAAGGGCAACAGTACGATGGCCGTTCCGCACCTGTTCGGTAAGGATCAGTCCGCCTATTGGAAGAGCTACGACTGGAACCAGGCTATTGCTGCCGGTATGCAGGCGGCAAAGCTGGATTACAGCGGCGAATATGGATTTGTCGAGACCGAATACCATTATCCCATTACTCACATGGTGGCTCCGGCTGAAAACTCTTTGCAGTGCGTCGATTGCCATGCGGAGCAGGGGCGACTTGCCACTTTGAGCGGTTTTTACATGCCCGGGCGAGACCGGCAACCCCTGGTAGACACCATCGGCTGGCTGGCGGTGGCGTTTGCGTTGCTGGGTGTGGCCGGCCACGGTTTGATGCGGTTGGTTTCAGGAAAGAAAAGGGAGTAGGGGGCTGCCATGACCATATCTAAACTATATCTCTATACCCGCTTTGAGCGTTTTTGGCACTGGATGCAGGGCATGCTTATCCTGCTGCTGATTGTCACCGGTTTTGAAGTTCATGGCGTTTATCGGCTTTTGGGTTTCGAGACCGCTTTCGCTGTACATAACCTATGTGCCTGGGCCTGGCTGGTTCTTTATGCCTTCATTGTCTTCTGGATCGTTACCACCGGTGAATGGAAGCACTACGTGCCTACATTTTCCAAAATGTTCGAAGTTATCCGTTACTACACCTCTGGAATTTTTCGTGGCGAGGCTCATCCCGTGCCCAAGTCGGAGAGGGTCAAACACAATCCATTGCAGCGTATCACCTACCTTGGTATCGTTTCGCTTCTGGTCCCCTTTCAGATGGTGACGGGGTTTATTTATTATTACTATAATCGCTGGCCCCAATTCGGTTGGAATTGGACCCTTTCCACCGTAGCGGTTTTGCACACCATTGGCGCATTTGCCTTTCTTGTGTATCTGATAGTTCATGTCTACATGATCACTACCGGCCACACCCTCGGCTCGCATCTGAAGGCCATGTTTACTGGCTATGAGAATATCGCGGGCGGTGATTAAGTTCGTCTTTTTGATCGGGACGCCCTGGTAGTCAACGGGGCGTCCGTTGTCTTTTCCCCTCCGCGCATGATCCTGATGCCAACCTCCGCGACACGATTCGATCTCTTTCCGCCTGAACCGAAATATGCACTTCTGCTGTCAGGGTGTGTGGGCGGTTGACAGGGCGCCTCAATGTGTTTAATCTTCGTCAGCATTGGCTAACAGCTTATACATTGAATCATTTGCCCGCTGGCAACTCCTGAGCGTTGCCTTGTTGCTTGTCCTGGGTGATGACAAATCTTTGAAATGATTAGTGAAGGACTGGATAAGGGATAACTGTCCCGTTCTGTTGGACTGCAGTTAGCACATCAAGTAATAGACTCTTTCGCTTATCAGGCTTTTAATACAGCTATATCAGCTAGAAAAGGAATGAACATGTCAGCAAGTCGTTTTGTTATTACGGTTATCGGTATGGACAGGGTAGGTATTGTCGCGGGGGTGACCCGGGTGATGGCCGAACACAGTGTCAATATCGCCGATATTCGCCAGACTACTATGAGCGATCTGTTTACCATGATTATGCTTGCCGAGGTTGAGGCAGAGGAGTTTGATCTGGCAGCTTTTCAGGCAGCTATGTCCGCCATCGGTAAGGACTTGGGTGTCGAAATCAATGTTCAGCATGAAGATGCATTCCGCTTCATGCACAGGATCTGAGGAGGTCGGCCATGCTTATCCATCCTGAAGAGATCCTTGAAACCATCAACATGGTTTCCCATCAGCACCTTGATATCCGTACTGTCACCATGGGCATCAGCCTGCGTGGCTGCAGCCATCCAGATATCAAGGTGTTCAACAAGAATGTCTATAACCGAATTCTGAGCTGCGCTGAGAAGCTGGTCCAGACGACCGAAGAGATCGAAAGCCTTTACGGCATTCCGGTGATTAACAAGCGGATTTCCGTGACCCCTATCGCCATTGCCGCGGAGAGTTGCGAGACCGATGACTACAGTTCTGTAGCTGAGACCCTTGATCGTGTGGCACAGGAAATAGGCGTTGATTTTATCGGCGGTTTCAGTGCCCTGGTACAGAAGGGCATGACCCACGGCGACTTGAATCTGATCAATTCCATTCCCAAGGCACTGGCTTCGACGGAAAAAGTTTGCGCTTCAGTAAATGTGGCTACCACCAAGGCCGGTATTAATATGGATGCCGTGGCTATGATGGGACGGACTATCAAGCAGGCTGCGGAATTGACCGGCGATCGTAAAGGCATCGGTTGCGCCAAGCTCGTCATTTTTGCCAACGCTCCTGAAGATAATCCCTTTATGGCCGGTGCTTTTCATGGCGTCGGCGAACCGGACTGTGTCATCAATGTCGGGGTCAGTGGCCCCGGCGTGGTCAATGCGGCGGTTCGCGCCTTGGATAATCCGACTTTTGGCGATATCGCCGAATGTATCAAGAAGACCGCCTTCAAAATCACCCGTATGGGCGAGATGGTCGGCAAGGAGGTAGCCCGCCGGCTCAACGCCCAATTCGGGGTTCTCGATCTGTCATTGGCACCGACCCCGGCCGTCGGCGACAGCGTGGCGGCGATATTGGAAGCCATGGGATTGGAAAGCTGCGGGACCCATGGTACGACCGCTGCTCTGGCTCTGCTGAACGATGCGGTCAAAAAGGGGGGCGCCATGGCCTCATCTTCTGTAGGCGGTTTGAGCGGAGCATTCATTCCCGTGAGCGAGGATCAGGGTATGATTCGTGCCGTACAGCGGGGTTCCCTTTCGTTGGACAAGCTCGAGGCCATGACCTGTGTCTGTTCCGTCGGCCTCGATATGATTGCCGTGCCCGGCGATACTTCAGCGGCGACTCTGTCCGCGATTATCGCCGACGAGATGGCGATCGGCATGATTAACAAGAAAACTACAGCCGTTCGCATAATCCCTGCACCTGGAACTGAAGAAGGGGATATGGTGGAGTTTGGCGGCCTGCTCGGCAGTGCTCCGGTGATGCCGGTGCATAACTTCAGTTCTGAGGACTTTATTGCCCGGGGCGGTAGAATTCCTGCGCCTATTCAGTCTCTTACTAATTAAGAGGCATACCAGCTGGATCACTTTTGCCTGCGGATTTTGCAGGATGGTGCTGTCTGGATGGGCGCCAATCACTGTAAGTTTTTACGCATGTGCGGAAGTTGCGGTTGACAGAGCGGTGCTTTCGGTTGCAGTTTTCACTGCTAAATATTTGTCAGCTCCGACAGGCGGGAGCTACATACCGCATCATCGGTCCAGGATGCGCGATCTTTGCCACGGGTTTTGGCCTGATAGAGTCGTTTATCGGCTCTTTGCAGTACGGCCTCCAATTCCCGGTCCAGAGGGTGGGCCGTGGCTCCGCCGATACTGATCGAACCGCGAACCAGCAACCCGTCTATTTCAAAGGGGTTGTCTCGCACTGTTTTGCATAAACGTTCCGCTATGTCCTGACACTGCTCAAGGTTGCTTTCTGGCAGTACGACCATAAACTCTTCGCCGCCTACTCGCCCTAAAATGTCGTAGGGGCGTAAAGCGGCTTGAAGGCGGCTTGCCAACTCCTGCAGAATCCGGTCGCCTATGGGATGACCATAGGTGTCATTGATTCTTTTAAAATTATCAAAATCGAGTATCAGAAGCCCAAAATTCAGTAGTGTATTGTGCGGCTTGCTTTCCTGTTCTTTTGAAAAAATGTCACTGGCCCTTGCAAAGATTTCTCGGCGGTTATAAAGGCCGGTCAAGGGATCGGTTGTGGCTAATAAATGCAGGATCTGCTGGGTTTGGGTCAGGCGATTCGCGCCTTTGACCACCAGGAAATAAACGCAGCCGAATAGAGCGAGGAGCGCTGTTCCCAGCGATAGGGCAAAAAAGGCTACTTCACGGCGGATCTTTGCGCGGTAGCTTTTGATGCTCCGCCGAATCTCGATAGCCCCCAGAACCTCTTTGTTTTTCCCCCAAATCGGTAGAAAGCTGATTACCTGGTTTGTCGCTTTTTCTCTATCCTTTCCCCCGAGACCGATATCGCTTTCTTTGCCTAGAAACGAGAAACTTTCCCCTGCCAGGGACTTATCCAGCGCCGGGGGAATAACAGTTTGCCTGGTATTGTTTTCATCTCCAGTGTGATCGACCACCCGGCGTTGCAAATCCCAGATTCTTATAAAATCAATGGCAAAAGGCTGAAAGTATTTGTGCAGGCGTTTTCCAAAGTTGGCCTTTTCGGAGTCTTCTAGTTTCAGTTCAGCGTGGCCCTTTTCATTAATATCGATCAGCAGTTTTTTCTCTTTGACCAGCAGCACCTGACAGGTGGCTTTTGCCTCGGTATGTGCGCTTTCAATGAGGCGCCAACTGTAGGCTCGATAAACACCATAGGTTGCCAACAACAGAACAGCGGTCAGACACAGCAGACCGGTCCAAAGGAATTTGCGCAACAGGACGCGTGGGTTGTCCCTGAGCCGCGGATCAAAGTCAATGCTGGCAGCAGTCTTGGGCATGGGAAATATTCCTGGTCATGTTCGGGAAACAATGTGCATTAAGCCGGTTTTATTTATCGCCGAAACGCTAGTTTGCTAGGGGTAAATCGATGATCAACAGTTTTAGAGATCCTGTTCATCACTCTTCATTTTTGTTCGGGGCAACTCTACCTAAAATTTTAGATTAGCACTCTATCACAGAGTCGGTTTGATGGTGCAAAAAATCTAATGGGCAATACTTTTGAAAATATGGAAACCTCAAACTAAAACGCCTCCGATTCTGTATTGGATCGGAGGTGTTTTAGTTTTAAGAGAACTTTGCTTTCGGTCTTTTCTAGAGAGTTTCCTCGATTTCTCCAAAGGAAAGATTGAAAATCTCCAGCAGTTCCAGATTCTGTTTGGAAAGCATCATCGCATTACCGACAATTGCATAATAAAGGATGCTCAAGCGCGTTTTGGAGGCGCTGTCCTGAATTCGTGCCACCTGTTTAATGTTGAGTTCGGCAGCGAGGTCCCGCAATTGACGATCTTTTGCCGTAAGTCGGCTGAGGTTTGCGGTCTGTTTGTGATTAAAGGTTTCTTCCACTTCGAGCAGGATTTGGTCCAGCAGTTCTCGTACCTGCTCCAGTTCTTTTATCTGTACCGGAAGTAGTCCTTTGTGATGATTGCCTACATGGGTATAGGCGCGGAGCACAATATCACGATGCCCGTCAGTGAGCTTTTGCAGACGTCGAACGGTCTGAGGATATTTATGAGTCACCGCAAGATTTTTCTGGTCAAGCAGGCGCATCGCCTTGAAAACATTGGCACTGATAATATTGGACCACTGCTGGATTTTGCTTAATCTTTTACGCTCTGCTCGCAGGCGGTCCGGACTTTGCTGAAAGAGGCCATCCAGAGACGAATCGAGGGACAAGCGGATCTCTTTAAGCAAAAAGGCCATATGTTCGAAGGTCGTCGCGACACTTTTCTGCGGATCTTCGATCGACTTGAGGTTAAAGACCGTTTCTTTTTCCGCCTCTTGGGACAAGCTGCGGTGTTTGCGATGCGCATTCCAGATCAGGCTGCCGGCAAGGGCCAATAAGAAGAGAACGCCAAAGCCTTTTCCGTAAAAAATAATGGTGGCAAACAGGCCGGCAAAGGTAAAGGCGATGATGGCTGTCATGAACCAGCCGCCGATGACGGCGAGGACGCCGGTTACACGGTAGACGGCACTATCCCGGCCCCAGGCCCGATCGGCAAAGGAGCTGCCCATGGCGACCATGAAGGTGACATACGTGGTCGAAAGGGGCAGCTTGTTGGAGGTGGCATAGGAAACAACGGCACTGGCGACCATCAGGTTGACCGAGGCCCGCAGCAGGTCGAAGGAGGGACGCTCATCTCCCCCAAGATGGGCTGCAGCAGCACGGGTGTCGAGTCGGTGGCTGATAACGCTGCGCAGGCCTTTGGGGATGATCAGGCAGGCGGTTTCAAAGATGTGCAGCACCAGGCGGACCAGCGCCCGGGAGAGAAAGATCGATTCAAAACGTTCATTGCCCTCATCCTGTTGACTGAGGCTGAGCTCGGTTTCGGTAACCGTGCGGGCTTTTTTCGAGAGCCACAGGGTCAGGACCATGATACCGCCGGCCAACAGGAGGAACAGGGTGTTCGCCTGAGCCTTCATGCCCAGGGCGCCCATGGTCGCAGTGAGGGGGTTGGCTGTTGCTGTGGCGGTTTTAAAGGCCTGGAAGCCGGCCAGAGGGACGCCAATAAAGTTGACCAGGTCGTTGGCGGCAAAGGCCATAGCCAGAGCGAAGGTGCCGACCAGAACAATCGGTTTAAGAATGTTAAACCGCAGCATTTGCCAGATTTGCAGGAAGATAGCGGAAACAAGAAAGATAATCAGAAGCAGCAGAGGAGTGTTGCTCTTGATCCAAAGCAAATTTTCCTTGGTCATGAAGGACGCGCCTTTGGCTCCTTTGACCAGAATAAAATAGGCGATGGAGGACATTGCTACACCGCCCCAAAGAGCTCCGTAGCGCTTGAGGCGCTTCTGGTAATCAAAGGTGAAGAGTAGACGGGTCAGGAGCTGCACGATAGCACCCAGGACAAATGAAATCGCAACTGAGAGCAAAATCCCCATAATAATGGTGATTGCCTTGGCCGAGTTGATGTACTGGGCAATGCTGGCGAAGCTCTCGCCGGCCTGCATGATCTTAAGCAATGACACGGCTACAGCGGCACCGAGCAGTTCAAAGACCACGGAGACCGTGGTTGAAGTGGGCAGGCCGTAAGTATTGAAAAGGTCTAGCAGAATAATGTCTGTGATCATTACCGCCAGGAAAATTGTGAGTAATTCCGGCATGGTAAAGTACTGAGGATGGAAAATTCCCTTGCGGGCTACCTCCATCATGCCACTAGAAAAAGTTACGCCGGCCATGATACCGAAACTGGCGATAACCATGATGGTTGCTCTGGGTGCTACCCGGGAACCAATCGATGAATTAAGGAAGTTTACCGCATCATTGCTGACCCCGACCATAATATCCAGAATTGCGATTACGGCGAGGATGCCGACCCCGATTAGAAGAAGTTCAGTGCTCATGATTTTTGTACTGTCCTTTCGGCCTTCGTTACGTATTTTCAGTCTCTTGGTCCCAGAAGAAGTTCAGAGAATCACAGACTGAAAACAACCGTGGTTTGTGGCGACTGTAAAGCAGGCTCAGGTCCGTGGGTTCCTTGCCGCGAAAAAATTAAGAGAATAGCCAGTATCTGTTCAGCCAGATTTTAACTTCCAACTAAGGAAACAATACTGGAAACTTCGACGGATTCCAGCATGATAATGGCCAACACAAAAAACCAAATGTTCTTAGAGGATAATTGTTAGGTTTGTATTAGGGGGCGATTTCAAATTTTTAACAATTGTCCACGTGATTCTGGACTGGTCCTTGCTTTTAACCTGTTTATAAACTCAAAAAGTTGCTGAATGTCTGGTGTGTTTGGACAATTACCGGTAGTCGAAAGGATAGCTTGACGATGGTAAAACTTACCGAAGAAACCGTTTGCCAACTGGCCATGAGCCCGTTCTATGTGTTGTATTTAGTGGCTTCAGAACATGTAAGCCCCGATCAGATATCTGAACGCCATATTGTACGCTCAATGGAGAACGGTCTGAAATGGAAAATGTCCTTAAGCGAAAATATATTTGAGCTGCTGAGGTCAAATCTGCATGAATTTTATGCAAATTTCCCCAAAGATTACAGTAAGCAGGGTAGGGCGGATTGGCAATCAGAATTATTATCGGTCAAGAAAGTTCTGGAGAATGTCGAAGGACCACCCGCCATGGTCGATGACTTTAAGGATGCTCTTGTCTCTCTAGGAAAATTTGTCGCTGCGGGTGGGGCATTTCGGCAGAAATTAGATGATGGTCCCATGCAGAGACAAGCTGAATGGCTTGCGGGAGTGTTTTCTTAGTCAGATTCGGATCGCGGAGAGGTTCTGGTGAAGTTTCTGCCCTATGGCATCGTCAATTACCGTAGGAGAGTGAACAATCCATCTATTGATTTTGCCTGATATATTCACCATGTCACTGGATCGACAAGGAAAGACCGGTCATGGTAGAATTTAACTATCGTGATAGAAGGATGCCTTTGACGGCTAGAAAGGATATATAGCTATGACCAAACTGTACGAATGCGGAAAATGTGGTGTGGTCAGCAAAGAGCAAACCCATCTTTGTTCTCCCGTTTCGGTTGAAAACATGCACTCTTACTGCGGTGCATCGGGCGATGCGTCCTCGATGTGCGACAGCATTAGAGAAAAGGCCGAATTTACCTGCACGACCTGCGGCCGGACTGCCGAAAGCCCTGAATTGATCTGTAGCTCAATCAGGCTTCACTGATTGAATGTTTTTGTGAGTTTACTTGCATCTTTGAGAGGGCCAGGCTTTTTGTCTGGTCCTCTTTCATTATGGTTGGTGGCCAGTCGATTATGAGCCAAGGTCGATGTCACACCGCACCTTCTCTGAAACGTCTGGATTCAATATTGTTTTTGGAAAAGTGATTGGGCAGGGGGTAGTTCTGAAGGCAGGTCAAGGGACCGCAGCATGCTGCGGTCCCTTGACCTGTTGTGCGTTTCGGCAGGATCTACTTCTGGCGCAGGTTGTAGAACACCTGGCGGCCGCTGAAGCGGGCGCTTTCCGCCAGTTCATCTTCGATGCGCAGCAATTGATTGTACTTGCAGACGCGGTCGGTACGGCAAGCCGAACCGGTTTTGATCTGACCGGCGTTGGTGGCTACGACCAGGTCGGCGATGGTGGTGTCTTCGGTTTCACCGCTTCGGTGAGAGACGACAGCGGTATAGCCTGCCCGCTTGGCCATTTCGATAGCGTCGAGGGTTTCGCTCAGGGTGCCGATCTGATTGAGCTTGATCAGGATCGAATTGGCGATGTTCTTGTCGATGCCTTCCTGAAGGATCTTGGTGTTGGTGACGAACAGGTCGTCGCCGACGATCTGGATGCGCTCACCGAGTTTGTCCGTCAGCAGCTTCCAGCCGTCCCAATCATTTTCCGCCATGCCGTCTTCGATGGAGATGATCGGATAGCGATCGACCAGGTCGGCGTAAAAATCGACCAGTTCGGCCGGGCTCTTTTTCGGCTGGGCTTCGTTTTCGAGCAGGTAGTGTCCGTCCTGGAAGAGTTCCGAGGCTGCTACGTCGAGAGCCAGAACCACCTCGTCGCCCGGCTTGTAGCCGGCGGACTTGATCGCTTCCATGATTACTTCCAGAGCTTCTTCATTGCTCTTCAGGTCGGGGGCGAAACCGCCCTCGTCACCGACGGCGGTGTTGTAACCGCGGTTCTTGAGGACATTCTTCAGGGCATGGAAGATTTCGGTGGACATGCGCAGGGCTTCGCGGAAGCTGTCGGCCCCGGTCGGCATGATCATGAATTCCTGAATGTCGACATTGTTGTCGGCATGAGCGCCGCCGTTGAGAATATTCAGCATCGGCAGGGGCAGCTCGCGAGCGTTGGTCCCACCAATATATTGGTAAAGAGACAAACCAACTTCTTCAGCGGCAGCGCGGGCGCAGGCCAGGGAGACGCCGAGCAGGGCATTGGCACCCAGGTTACACTTAGTCTCGGTGCCATCCAGGTTAAGCAACTTCTGGTCGATACCGACCTGGTCGGTGACTTCCCAGCCGATCAACGCTTCCGAAATAATTTCGTTGACGTTAGCAACAGCTTTTTCGACGCCTTTGCCAAGGTAGCGGGACGGATCGCCGTCACGCAATTCCAGGGCTTCTCGTTCACCTGTCGACGCACCACTCGGTACTGCGGCCCGGCCCATAACGCCACTTTCTAAGATGACTTCGACTTCAATGGTTGGGTTCCCTCGAGAATCCAGAATTTCCCGGGCATAAATATCGACGATTTCACTCATGACAATCCTCTTTTATTTAATGAAAAATTATTTCGGCCAGCGGCCACACAAGTGCGTATATATAGCATAGGATAACTAAAATGAAAGAAAAATTTCCTTCTGGTGTATCGGCTCAGGTACAAAAAGAATTGATTTTACACGGTGGCAGTGCTATGAAGAGGCCAGCAACTTTGCCCGGAAAAATGCTTTTCCCAAGAAAGCAAAAAGGGTGAATGGCTAAGAAAAAATGTAAAGTGCAAGGCGCGCAATTGTCGAGGGATGAGGCGTACCCAGGTACGCTGCAGTGACGAGAGCAATTGCTGCAACGCAGCAGTTGCTGAGTTTTTGCGACGTCATCAAAAAAGGACCCTTTTTGAGTAACGGAATTATCCGCGGGAGCTTTAGCGCCGACGATCAGCAACTGGCCAATCTCCTGTTCGGTCAAGCGAATAAACATCTTAAGCAGATCGAAAAGACCCTGGATGTATCCATTAACTCCAAGGGGTTCGATCTTTCCATTCAGGGCGATCCCGCCCAGGTCGAGTTGACCCAGCGACTGCTGGGGGAGCTGTACGGCTTGTTGCGCCAGGGCTATCCCCTCTATCCCACCGATATTGATTATGCGGTGCGGATTCTCAGCGCCGATTCTCGGGCGCGCCTCGGAGATATTTTCCTCGACACCATTGGTGTTTCCGCACGGAAAAAGCGTATTGCACCGAAAAGTCTGGCCCAAAAGAGCTATATCGATGCCATTCGCGGCAACGATATTGTTTTTGGTATCGGTCCGGCAGGGACCGGCAAGACTTACCTGGCGATGGCCATGGCAGTCTCCTTTTTGCTTAAAAAGGAAGTGGCCCGCATTGTGTTGGTGCGTCCGGCGGTGGAGGCCGGCGAGCGGCTCGGTTTTCTGCCCGGCGATATTGCGGAGAAGGTCAATCCCTACCTGCGGCCTCTCTATGACGCTCTGTTTGATATGATGGATTACGATAAGGGGCAGGAACTGATCGATAAGGGAGTCATTGAAGTGGCACCGTTGGCTTTCATGCGCGGACGTACCCTTAACGATGCTTTTGTCATCCTTGACGAAGCTCAGAATACTACTGTAGAGCAGATGAAGATGTTTCTGACCCGACTCGGCTTCGGTAGCCGGGCCGTTATCACAGGAGACATCACCCAGATCGATCTGCCGGTTGCCCGTAATTCGGGCCTGATCGACGCTACTCGTGTACTGCGCGGTACCGAGGGGATCTGTTTTACTCAATTTACTGATCGCGACGTGGTTCGGCATCCCATCGTCCAGGCTATTGTAAAGGCCTATCAGCGTTCTTCTTCTGCCGCGGAGCAGCGTCAATCCGGCGTCTCCGACTCTAGAAAGACCAATGACCAATAACGACCGCAAACAGGAAGGCATTTCCCGCAAGGGCAAGCGTTCCTTCGTCCTGCATCCTTCTATTAAAGAAATATTTTCAGAGCATCAGCAGCGCTATTTGCTAATGGTTGTTCTGGCCCTGCTTTTAACGGTGATAATTATCCCTAAAGGGGGCTTCGTTCCTGGCTATTATTCTCCAGGAGATGTTGCGTCCAGGGATATTAAGGCGCCAAGAGATTTGCTGGTCCCTGATGTGCCTCTGACCGAAGAGAAACGAGAGGCGGCAGCTCAAGCTATCTTGCCCCTTTATGACTTTGATCCGCGTACCGCTGTTGAGCTGACTGAGCGCCTGATGGCCCTATTGGCTCAAGCTGGCTCGGTGCAGGAAAAAAGCCCCGATGAAGCAGGGACGACCAAAGATAATGACCTTGCGCCGTTGGCCGGTTTGAGTGCCGATCAGCTTGTGCTGATGGCGAGTTTAACCGCCCGACCCGGCATTGAGGTACAATTGCAGCGATTGGTGGCGCCGATCATGGCTCGCCTCACCGTTGGCAACAAGCAGGTCTTTGAGTCAGGTTGGGGCGGCGCCATCGTGGTTCGCGATCTTGTCAGTCAGACGGACAAGACGCTGCAGGATGCTACTCAGGTGATCGGTATCGGTGATGCTCACAACCTGCTGGCCGCTCGTCTGCAGCAGAACAACGATTGGACCGGTGCCGAGAGGGACCTGTTGTTTGACCTGATGAAGGGTTTGATGCGCCCCAATTTGACCTTTAATCAGAGCGAGACGGAAGAACGACGGAGCCGTGCTCGCGAACTGGTTAAACCGGTGCTGTTTCAGGTAAAGAAAGGTGAAATGGTCGTGCGGGAAGGGGAGCGGGTCACTGAAGATCAGATCCGCAAGCTGAAGGCCCTGCGTGGTATCAGCGGAGGCCATCACGGACTACTTAACGGTACCGGATTGCTGATTGGTATTTTGTTACTGCTGTTTGCCGGTCATCGCTATGCCAAGCGCAATATCAGCAAGTATCGGCCAAATACCCGAGATCTGCTCTTTCTGGTGATGGTTTTTATCGGGCTGTTTATCTTGATTAAACTGGCCATTTTTATCTGTGCGGCCATGGAAACGGCTTTTCCCTATATCGGCTCAACCAGCTATTACTATGCCTTCCCTTTCGCAGTGGGGGCAATGCTCGTGCGTATCGTGCTCAATTCCGAAGTGGCATTGATTTTTTCTCTGATCTTTGCCGCCTTACTCGGGATTATGTTCGGCAACAACCTCTTTATTACGATTTACGCCTTGATCGGCAGCCTCACCGCGGCCCATTTTGTGCGCCACTGTCTGGTGCGCAGCACCCTTTATCAGGCCGGTTTGCAGTTGTCGCTGGTCAATGTGTTGCTGGTGCTGAGTATTCATCTCATGGCCGGTCACGGCCTGAATAGTCAACTGCTCTACAAGGCCGGTTTTGGTCTTGCCGGTGGTTTTTTCTGTGCGGTTCTCGTTACTGGTTTGGTACCATTGGCGGAAACTCTGTTCAAGTATACTACGGACATCAAACTCCTTGAACTGGCCAATATGAATACTCCGGCGTTGCGCGAATTGATGATTCAAGCCCCCGGCACTTACCACCATTCCATTATTGTCGGCAACCTGGCCGAGGCCGCGGCTGAAACCATCAATGCCAACCCCCTAATGGCGCGTGTTGCGGCTTACTACCATGATATCGGCAAGATTCGTAAGCCTCTTTATTTTGTCGAAAATATCGGCGCCCAGGAGAACCGGCACGACAAGTTATCGCCATCCATGAGCGCTCTGATTCTCATGTCCCATGTCAAGGATGGCGTCGATACGGCTCGCGCAAGCAAGCTTGGTGAGACTCTTGTTGATATTATTCACCAACATCATGGCACCGCTCTGATAAAATTTTTCTATGACAAGGCCAAGAATCAATCCGGGCCCGGAACGCAACAGGTTGACGAGTGTGATTATCGTTATCCCGGTCCCAAGCCCCAGACCCGGGAGGCAGCCTTGATCATGCTGGCCGATGCCGTTGAAGCCGCCAGCCGGACGTTGACAGATCCGACTCCGGCCCGAATACAGGGCATGGTACAGAAGATCATCAACAATATCTTTATTGACGGTCAACTCGATGAATGTGAACTGACCCTCAAGGACTTGCACAATATTGCCAAGAGCTTCAACCGTATTTTGTCCGGTATTTTTCACCACCGTATTGATTATCCGGAACCGGTACATAAAGAACGGGACAAAGAGCCGGCAAAAAAAGAAACCGTTAAAAAAGAACAGGGCAAAAGGAAAAGCAGCGATGATTCAACTGGAGAACCGGCAAAAGAATCAAAAGATAGAGGAAGCGAACCTAAAAAAGGTAGCACAGAAGATCTTAAACGACTTGGCATGTCCTGACGGCGAGCTTTCCGTGGTGATCGTCGACGATCCCCAGATCAGAGAGATCAACCGCGACTACCTGCAGCGCGACTGGCCGACCAACGTGATATCATTTGCCATGCGAGAAGGAGAGGGTGGAGAATTTCATCCCGAACTGCTGGGGGATGTGGTCATCTCCGCCGATACCGCTGCTCGTGATGCGGCCGAGGCCGACTTGGCCTTTGAAAGCGAACTCTATTTCTTGCTCTTGCACGGAATTTTACATTTGTTCGGTTATGACCATGAACGGGGAAGCGAAGAAGATGCTCGCTGCATGGAGGAAAAGGAGCGAACTCTGTTCGCTTCTATCCAGGCCGAATTTCTACCTACCCTCTGAGGTTGCTCATGAAGCCGACCGGACTTTGGGCCAGTTTCAACTGTGCCATCGAAGGTATTCTCTGGACGGCCCGCACCCAGCGCCATTTGCGTTATCACCTGTTGGTTGCGGTGGCGGTGTTGGTGGCCGCCCTGTTATTTCGTGTATCCTCCCTTGAATTTATTCTGCTGGTGTTCGGCATGGTGTTGGTGTTCTTTGCCGAACTTCTTAATACCGCTATTGAGGTGGTAGTGGATATGATTTCTCCCGAGTACCATCCCATGGCCCGGCGGGCCAAGGATGTTGCTGCCGGGGCGGTTCTTATGGCCTGTATAGGCGCTGCGGTTATGGGCTACCTGGCTCTGTCCAATTATTTCTTTCCCCTTGAAGGGGAGGGCGTTCCCCTGTTGGCCCGTCCGCCCGGGAATCTGGCCGTCGTTTCGGTGCTGGTGGTAACCATTCTGGTCGTGTTGATCAAAACCCGTAGCCCCCAGGGCAGTCCTTTACACGGCGGCATGCCCAGCGGCCATGCCGCTTTCTCATTTTCCGTTGCGACATCGGCCATTATGTCCGGAGCAGGCTACCTGCTTAGTTTACTGGTGTTGGCCATGGCAGTAATGCTCAGCCAGAGCCGGGTTTTCCTGAAGATTCATAGTTTCATAGAGGTGCTGGTGGGGGCTTTGATCGGTGTGGTAACGACTGCTCTGCTCTACCTGTTTTTCAGCTGATCCGCTTTGCAATGGCCGCAGGTGTGGGTTTCTTTCAGTACGAAAAGGAGAACAATAGTTGGACAGTGACAGTTCCGGCGATATCGCGTTTTCGAAATTGAACCTCCTGAGGCGCCTTTTGTTCGGCAGGCCGCGGGTGCGTTCCGAGGAAGAGTTGCAAGAGGTCATCAATGCTTCCGAATTGGAAGGCATTATTAATGAAGACGAAGGTGAAATGCTTCATTCCATCTTCGAATTCGGCGAAACCATGGTGCGTGAAATCATGGTCCCGCGCACGGATATGGTCTGTTGCAGTACTGAAACGACGGTTTCCGAACTGCTTGAGGCGATCATCGCTTCGGGGCATTCTCGGATTCCTATCTATCAAGGAACCACCGATCGCATCGTCGGGTTGGTCTATGCCAAGGACTTGCTTAAATACTGGGGAGTCACTGATGAAGAGGTGCGGGTCCAATCTGTGATACGCACTCCATTTTTTGTTCCTGAAACCAAAAAAATTGAGGAATTACTTAAAGAGTTTCGCACCCGCCGTGTGCATATGGCCATCGCCATCGACGAATATGGCGGCACATCCGGATTGGTAACCATTGAAGACCTGTTGGAAGAGATCGTTGGGGATATTAAGGACGAATACGATTTGGAAGAGGAATGGATAACCGCGGAAGAAGAAGGCTGGGCCTTGGTCGACTGCCGGTTGAACATCGAGGACTTTGCGGCCCACTTTGAAGTTTCGATCCCCAGAGAGCGATTTGACACTGTGGGAGGCTGGCTGGTCGATTTGCTTGGCCGGGTACCGTTGCAGAATGAACAGTTGATTGCCAACGGCTTGGCGGTCACCGTTGTGGAATGCGATGAGCGCACCTTGCGCAAAGTGCGCGTTAGACATCTGTCGGAAAATGAAGAGATGGAATCCTGATGTTGAGGGTCTTGAGGCGCCTGCCGATCGATAAGACCGATTGTTGGTCACTGTTTGCCGGCTTGTTGCTGGCCTTCTCTTTCCCCCGCCCCGACCTGGCCAGCGTCGCCTGGTTCGGTTTGGTTCCACTGTTTGTGGTCATGGAGCGGCGTCCCTTTCGCAGCGGATTTTTGGCCGGGATTGGTTTTTTCGGTCTCGTACTCTATTGGCTCAATATCGTCATGACCACCTACGGCCGCCTGCATCCGGTGTTGTCGGTGGTGGCCTATCTGCTGCTCGTTGCCTATCTGGCACTCTTTTTTGGTGGTGCAACCTGGGCTGCCAGCCGTTTTCGGCAACGGCTCGGTCTGGCACCAACCCTGACACTGCCTGTATTCTGGGTTGCCCTTGAGTTTCTGCGTTCGTTTCTGCTCAGTGGTTTTCCCTGGGCGACCCTCGGATATTCCCAGCAATCCCATTTACTGTTGATTCAATCCGCTGATTTATGCGGCCCCTATGGCTTGAGTTTTTTGCTGATCTTGAGCAATGCCACTCTCGCGGCTCTCTGGCAGGCACGGGGCCAGGGGGTTCGGAGGGACTTTCCCCGCATTGCAGTGACAGCGACGGCGCTGCTGTTTTTGGCAAACCTTGGCTACGGCACTCTCCGGCTGGCCAGCCAGCCCGACGAGCGGGAGCACACCCTGACCACGGTGCTGGCTCAGGGCTGCATCGATCAGTCGGTGAAATGGAACCCGGCCTATCAGCAACGCACCGTCGATATCTATCGCCAATTGTCCTTGCCTGCAGAGGATGGCGATGATTCTGAGCTGATTATCTGGCCGGAAAGCGCCATGCCCTTCTACTTTCAGCAGGGCGGCCCCTTGTCGGCGGCGGTGACCGATGTACCTCGCGCCAGCAGCGCTTATCTGTTGTTCGGCAGCCCGGCCTTCGAAGTGATTAACCGCCGACCCCGAAACCTGAACAGTGCGTTTCTCCTGGGTCCTGACGGCGGGGTGCTTGGCCGCAGCGACAAAGTTCATCTTGTGCCCTTTGGCGAGTATGTGCCACTAGGCCGCTTTTTGCCCTTTATTGATAAGCTGGTGGTGGGGATCGGCGATTTCGCCCCTGGCACCATCAGCCCTCTGCCCATGAACGGTCACCATCTTGGCGTATTGGTCTGTTTTGAAGGGATCTTTCCCGAGCTGGCTCGCGAATACGTGCGCCGGGGTAGCGACTTGTTGGTTAATATCACTAACGATGCCTGGTTCGGCCGTTCCTCGGCCCCCTATCAGCACTTGGCCATGTGCCGCTTTCGCGCCGTGGAAAACCGCGTATGGCTGGCACGGGCCGCGAATACCGGTATCTCTGCATTGATCTCCCCCTCTGGGCGTATCACTACCCAGTCACCACTCTTTGAGCGATTGGCTCTCAGAGGAGAGGTCGGTCTCGGCGCCCGCCCGAGTTTTTATACCCGCTACGGTGATTTGCTCCCCGCTGTGCTGCTGGTTTTATCTGGTTGGTGGCTTTGGCGCGCCCGAGGTCCCAAGTAGTAGTCCTCTACAGCTTCATCCAGCCCCTTTTTCATAATCTTTCCTTTTATTTCCAATTTCAATCTGACATCCGTACTCCCGGCAGTTGACTTTCTTCTGGCGGCGGCCAGAATTGAGGGAGAGGCTCGTTCTAAACCATTTTGGTTTTTCGGTTCGGAAAGGAGGTGTGGCATGACAGAAGTCTTCGCACTGGCGGATGAATTCGGTCCGGCCAAAATCGTCCACGTTTATGAACCGAGCATAGGCTTGAAGGGTATCCTGGTGGTCGACAACGTCGCTGCCGGCCCGGCCATCGGGGGCATGCGCATGGCGCCCGATGTCAGTCTCGAAGAGTGTTTCCGGTTGGCCCGGGCCATGAGCCTGAAGAATGCTGCAGCCGGCTTGCCCCATGGGGGCGGTAAGTCGGTGTTGTTCGGGGATCCGAAAATGGCCATCGTTCAAAAGGAATGTTTGATTCGGGCCATGGCATGTGCCTTGCGTGATTGCCGGGATTATATCTTCGGCCCTGATATGGGAACCGATGAGTCTTGTATGGCTTGGATTCATGATGAGATTGGTCGAGCCGTCGGGCTGCCGAATGAACTTGGCGGATTGCCGTTGGACGAGTTCGGCGCTACGGCCTATGGTCTGGTTCAGGCAATTGAGGTTGCCGCAGAATCCATGCGACTCGATCTCAAAGGTGCCCGGGTGGTGGTTCAGGGCTTCGGCGCAGTAGGACGTCATGCTGCCCGTATGCTGTCAGATCGAGGTGCGGTGCTTGCTGCTGCTGCCGATTCTCGAGGCGCCGTCTACGATCCGGCCGGTTTGCCGGTAGCCGAACTTATCGCTCTCAAGGAATCCGGGCGGGGGCTTAGTGATGGTGATATCGGGCAAAAACTTGACCGGGATGCGGTGATCGACATCGACAGTGATATCTGGATTCCAGCGGCTCGGCCTGATGTGCTTGATGAACACAACGTTCATCGGTTACGGACCCGACTGGTGGCACAAGGGGCGAATATTCCATTTACCCTGGGAGCAGAGGAATACCTGCACCACCGCAAAGTAATTTGTTTGCCCGATTTTATCGTTAATGCCGGTGGGGTGATCTGCGCCTCCATGGAGTTGCAGGGGGCCGGCCGCAGTCAAGCATTTCAGTCGATCAAGGAGCGTATTCGCGCCAATACCCGCAATATTGTCGAGACGGCCGAGCGAAAGAATCAGACTCTTCGGCAGGCGGCGGAAGATCTAGCTGTGGAACGCTTACGTAAGGCCATGGCCACTCGGCGGTGGTCGATATACTGAACCGGGTGGGAAATTGGCAAGGTTTTAAAATCATGGGGCGGCGTTAGCTGGGTGGTGATTCTAAGGAACGGCCAAGCAGATAAAGCGAGTATTGTCATAAACGGCATGCGTAACCTATGGGAGGCCAGTGTATGGGACAGAGCTACTACCATATGGGATCGTCTTCGCCTTTGCTGGGGGCTACCATTCCGCAGCATTTTGCATCTATAGCAAGGCGTTTCCCTTTCCGGGAGGCCTTCGTCTCACGCCATCAGCAAAGACGCATGACCTATAGGCAACTGGAGGAGTCGGTTGACCGGCTGGCCCGGGGCCTGCTCGGCCTCGGATTTGTGCGGGGAGAACGGATCGGCATTTGGGCCACTAATCAGGCCGAGTGGTTGTTGTTGCAGTTGGCCGCGGCCCGTATCGGGGTGGCTCTGGTAGCGATCAATCCCGGCTATCGCCGGCAGGAGCTGGCTCATGCTCTGGATCGTTCAGAGCTTCACGGCCTGTTTACCATCCCTGTTTTTCGTTCCAGTGATTATCTGGCCATGCTCCAAGAGCTAATACCAGAGCTCGAAGGTGATTGCCGACAGCTTACCTGCGAAGCCTTCCCCCTTTTGCGGCGGGTGGTGCTGTTTGACCCTATAGATGCCGAAAACACTTTCCGGCCCTTAAGGGGTCTGACCGTTTGGCAGGAAGTGCTGCAAGCGGCTGAATCGATAACACAAGAGCAACTCGAAGCATCGACTGCGGATCTTGATCGAGACGATGCCATCGCACTGCTCTATACTTCAGGCAGCCGAGGTTTTCCCAAGACCGCGGTCCTCTCTCATCATAATCTGCTCAATAACGCCTGGTTCTCAGCACAACGCATGCATTTCAGCGAGCACGACCGCCTTTGCACGCCGGTACCTTTCTACCATTGCTTCGGCATGGTGCTGGCCAACCTGCTCAGTCTTTCGGTGGGCGCCTGCATCGTCCTGCCTGGGGAATACTTTGACCCTTTGGCAGCTTTGCAAACGGTGCAGGAAGAGTCTTGTACTGCCATCTATGGCGTGCCGACCATGTTTGTTGCCGAATTGGAACATTCCCGGTTTAACGAATTCGATTTGACCAGCCTGCGCACCGGTATCATGGGCGGAGCACCCTGCCCGCCGGAGCTGGTGCGGCGGGTTATGGCACAGATGCATTGTCCTGAGATTCTCATCGGCTACGGCATGACCGAGGCCTCGCCCATCACTCACCTGACGGCTGTGGAAGACCCCCTGTCGGTGCGCGTCGAAACCGTCGGCCGCAATCTACCCCACCAGGAAGTCAAGATTATCGATCCGGACAGCGGTCGCACCCAGCCGGTGGGCGAGGTTGGGGAAATCTGTTTCCGGGGTTATCATATCGCCAAGGGTGGCTATTATGGTGAACCGAAGGCCACTGCTGAGGCCATCGATAGTGACCGGTGGCTCCATTCCGGCGACCTTGGCGCCATGGACGAAAATGGCTATGTGCGTATCACCGGTCGCCGCAAGGAGATTATCATCCGCGGCGGGGAGAATATCTCCCCCTGGCAGATCGAGCAGCGCCTGCTCGCTCATCCGGCGGTTGCCGAAGTGGCGGTGTTCGGCGTGCCTGATGAATTTTATGGCGAGGAGATCATGGCCTGGGTTCGGCTTAAGGAAGGAGGCAGCAGCAGTGAAGATGAGTTGCGAACCTGGTGCAAGACCGGCCTGGCTCATTTCAAGGTGCCTCGTTACATCCGGTTGGTGGAGTGTTTTCCCATGACCGGCAGCGGCAAGTTGCAAAAGGTACGGATGCGAGAAGAGGCCCTGACTCTCTTGAGGCGGGAGTCCTCAGAAACAAAAAACTGAATTAAAGATATTTTTGAGATAACTGGCCCCTTTTATGTTGCCAGCAAAGATAAGAATAAGAAGGAAAACAGCGGCCTGCGCATTGCGCAGGCCGCTGTTTTTTCGAATGTTTCAAACAGGCTTGAAGATGTGGCAAAGGTGTGGCATGCCCCAGATTCGGTGCCACACCTTTGTGGCACGCCACGAGGCCTTGGGTGGTGGATGCGGAAAATTTCCTGGGTTTTCTATAGGAAAAACCTTTTTTGGGCCATTAATAAGCTTCTTTTTCTGACCTGTCTTAAGGCGTGTTTGTAACAAATTGTTTAGAAATAGAAGGGTTTCTGGTTTCGTGGGTGGATTTTGCAATCCCTTTTGGAAGGGCGCGTATTGGATTGTGCCCAATTTTTGTCCAGAACAGGTATGGTTTTTGCGATTTACTTAAAGCGCATAATTTCCATGACTCTGGTTTTTACCTCTTGTGGTTTGGGATGGAGAACACTTTGATTCGACCTCTGTCTATACTGATCGTTTTTCTCGGCTGTTTATTTCTGCTGCCGGGTACTGTTCAGGCCTTGTCCGGCAGCGATCTGATGAACCTCAGTCTGGAAGAACTGATGGAGGTGGAAGTTACCTCTGTTGGGCGTAAGCTGCAAAAGGTCAGCGAGGCGCCAGCAGCAGTGTACGTTATTCACCAGGAGGACATTCGCCGCTCAGGCGTCACCAGCATCCCCGAAGCTCTGCGCCTGGCACCGGGGCTCAGTGTCGCTCGCATCGATGGCAGCAGCTGGGCCGTGGCCAGTCGTGGCTTCAACGGCCGCTTCCTCAACAAGTTGCAGGTGCTGATCGACGGTCGCAGCGTCTATTCGCCGCCCTTTTCCAACGTGCACTGGGACATGCAGGATACCCTGCTCGACGACATCGAGCGCATCGAAGTAGTGCGCGGTCCCGGCGGCACCCTGTGGGGGGCCAACGCGGTCAACGGCGTGATCAATATCATCACCAAGAGAGCCAGGGATACACAAGGAACCCTGGTCAAGGTCGGTTTCGGGACCGAGGAAGAGGGCTTTGCCGCCCTGCGATACGGCGGCAAGCTAAGTGAACGCGCCGATTACCGGACCTTCGTCAAGTATTTCAACCGCGGATCTCTGCATAAAAGGGATTACGGCATCCTGGGTCCAGGTGAGGCCCACGATGACTGGAACGCCTTTCGCGGAGGATTCCGACTGGATGGCGCTGTGGGGAATCGGGACGATTTTACCCTACAGGGTGAGATCTACAGCGGCACCGATGGGCAAATGGATCAGCTCTGGCCCCTGGATCCGGACGTTTCCTACAACCAGCGCGTCGTCTCCGATACTCCCTACGCCGGCGGCTTTGTGCTGGCCCACTGGCAGCGTCAACTGGCCGACGGCGGCGATCTGGCTCTGCAGGCCTACTACGATCGCAGCTATCGCGATGAGCAGGCTCTCGGAAAAATCGAGTGGGACGTATTCGATGTGGACTTTCAGCACCGTTTCTTCCTTGGCCAACGTCAGGAGTTGCTCTGGGGGCTGGGTTATCGCCTGATCCGGGATGAGGTTGAAGATGGCGATCTGGTCACCTTCAACGACAATTCCGCTAACGATCAACTGTTTAGCTTCTTCGTGCAGGATGAAATTTCGCTGGTACCCGACAAACTGCGCCTGCTACTCGGCTCCAAGTTCGAGCACAACGACTATACCGGCGTTGAAATCCAGCCGAACGCCCGCCTGGTCTGGACCCCGAGCAAACAGCATACCCTGTGGGGAGCCGTCTCCCGCGCGGTGCGCACCCCCTCCCGTATGGAACATAGCGGTGATGTTCTGTACACCGTGTTGCAGCCCAACCTGTTTTTTCCCAGTCCTTTGCCCATCAAGGTAGTAATCGCCGGCAGCAAGGACTTCGACTCGGAAAAGAGCCTCTCTTACGAACTGGGCTACCGTTTCATGCCAGGGGCCGGGTTCAGCCTCGACACGGCACTGTTCTACACCCGTTACCGGGATCACCGGTCGGCCGAGACTCTTCCCCCGGTCTTTGCCCCTACGCCAATCAACCATTTAATATTTACCCTTGAAGAGGAAAACAAGCTGGAAGGGGAGGCCTGGGGTTTCGAGATGGCCGTTGACTGGCGTGTGCGCCCCTGGTGGCGTTTGCAGGGCAACTACAGTCTACTGAAGCTGAACCTTAGTCCCGCAAGCAACAGCAATGACTATATCAGTAGCTGGCTCTATGAGGAATCCAGCCCGCAACAGCAGTGTTCGCTGCGCTCCTCTTTCGACCTGGGCCGCCACTGGGATCTTGACCTGTGGCTTCGCTATGTCGATGAGGTTAGAGTCTACTTCACCGATGTGGATGATTACCTCACTTTTGACATGCGTCTGGCATGGCGTCCTGCAGCTGGCTTGGAACTGGCCCTTATCGGTCAAAATCTACTCGAGGATGAGCACCCCGAATTCCAGGTGGAGTTCGGCCGGGCAGGGACCAACGTCCCCCGCGGCTTTTACGGCCAGATCAAGTGGGAGTTTTGAGAGCTATGGCGAGAATGACGATACGACATAGTTCTTGGGGAAGACGACTGCTGGCTTTTGTTCTTTTGACCCTGTTGCTTTTATCGGCGGGGGTCGTGCCCTCGGATGCCCTTGAACCGGCGCCGGAGGATGCGGTCAAGGCGGCGATGCTTTACAACTTCGTACAGTTCGTGCGCTGGCCGAACAGTTTTGTGCCGGCGGAGCAGGAGTTGGTTCTGGGCATTCTAGGTCGGGACTCGTTGCAGGAATGGCTGCTCGACCTGGCGTTGGAGGGCGACCGTGGCGGTTCGCTCAAGACGGTGGAGCTCGACTCTTTGCACGATCTCAGTGCTCAAAAGCACACCCTTCATGTGCTGTACATTGGCCGCACGGCGCATCAGGACCTGCAGGCTGTCCTTCGCGTTCTCGATGGCGTCCCGGTACTCACCGTGAGCGACGACGAACTGTTCATCAAGCAGGGCGGCATGATGAACTTTGTGCGCCAGAACAGCCGCATCCGTTTCGATCTCAATCTCGATGCCGCCGCCAAAGGTCGGCTCAAAATCAGTTCCCGTCTCTACGGCCTGGCACGGCTGATCGTCAAGGACGACGTAACCCAGGAGGGACGATGAAAACTCTGCTGGCAAATCTCGATAAGCTGTCGATCCGTATCAAACTGACAATAATCATTACCGGCATCAGCCTTGTGGTCCTGCTGAGCCTGTTCGTGGTTTCGGTGTTTACCCAGCGTGGCATGCTACGTGAAGCCCTCAAAAATGAGGTACAGATTCTCGCCGAGGACATGTCGCGCAATTGCTCTCCGGCGTTGGTCTTTGACGACCGCCAGGCTGCAGGCGAAACCCTTGCCACCCTGCAAAGCAAGTCGCAAGTCGCTTTCGGTTCTATTGTGACCGTTGGCGGCGAAATGTTCGCCAAGTACCAGCGGAGAGCCGATCTGGTGCTGCCCGAAAATCTTTATCTGCACATGCCCATCGGAGCTAAAAGCAAGTCGTTTTTTGCCGGCAATTTTTTGAAGGTTTCGCAGCCGATCACCTTCAACGGCGAGCAGATCGGTACTCTGAACATCTGTGCAAGCTTGGATAGGACCCGCAAGATTTTGCTGCGCTACGTTACTCTTGGCATGATTAGCCTGGCCGGCGCCGTGCTACTCGCCTGGCTGCTGGCTCTGCGGCTGCAGCGCCTGATTTCCCGGCCTATCGAAAGCCTGGCAAGCACCATGCTCACCGTTTCCTCTGAGCAGGATTATTCCCGGCGGGTTGCTATGGAACGTAGGGACGAACTCGGCACCCTGGTGGAAAATTTCAATGGCATGCTCAACCAGATTCAAATGCGGGATGCAGAACTGCAGGAGAAACAGGATCGCCTGAATTACCTGGCTCACCACGATCCTTTGACCGGCCTGGCCAACCGATTGCTGTTCAATGACCGGCTGCACCATGCCCTGACTAATGCCAGGCGACTGAACAGCAGGGTGGCTCTACTCTTTATCGACCTCGATCGTTTCAAAAATGTTAACGATTCCCTAGGGCATAAGACCGGAGACCTTTTACTCAAAGAGGTGGCTTCGCGGCTTGCCTCAATCACCCGCGCTAACGATACCCTGGCCCGTCTTGGGGGCGACGAATTCGTCATTGTCAGCGAACAGACCTCGGGGTATCCGGGTATTACCACCCTGGCGCAAAAGGTTCAACAGGCCTTGAGTTGGCCGCTGCAGGTCGGCCGTCAGGAACTGTTCGTCTCCGGCAGTGTCGGGGTCAGTGTGTTTCCCGAAGACGGCGAAAATGTCGAGAGTCTGATGCAATGCGCCGATGTGGCCATGTACCAGGCCAAGGAGTTGGGGCGCAACAACTATCAGTTCTTCACCTCGGGCATGACCGAACGGGCACAGGAATCCCTTGAGATGGAGAACAAGCTGCGTAAGGCCTTGGATAACCAGGAACTGCTGCTTCATTACCAGCCGCAGGTCGATATGGCAAGCGGGGCGATTATCGGTATGGAAGCCCTGCTGCGTTGGCAGCATCCGGTTATGGGGTTGGTGTCGCCCGGTAAATTTATCCCCCTGGCCGAGGAAACAGGATTGATTCTGCCGATAGGCAAATGGGTGTTGCAGGAGGCCTGTAGGCAGGCGGTGCTCTGGCAGCAGGCCGGCTATCCGGCCTGGACCATGGCAGTGAATATATCAGCAAAACAGTTCTGGCAGGCTGATCTTGTCGATACAATCGGTCAGGCGTTGGAGGAATCGGGTTTCGATTCGGGCTTGCTAGAGCTGGAGATCACTGAAAGCGCCATAATGCAGGATGCGGAAAAAGCCATTGATACCATGCTCAGGATTCGAGAACGGGGGATCAAGCTAGCTATCGACGATTTCGGTACCGGTTACTCGTCCTTGAGTTGTCTGCGTCGGTTTCCGCTGTCGAAGCTGAAGATCGACCGTTCCTTCACCAACGATATCTTGGATGGTGAAGATCGCGGTGCGATTGCTGAGGGCATCATGGCTTTGGCCCGTACCCTCAAGCTTGATGTTATTGCCGAGGGGATTGAAAAAGCTGAGCAGATGGAGTTTCTGCTGGCCAAGGGCTGTACGGAGGGCCAGGGATTTCATCTCGGCCGGCCCATGCCGGCTGAAGGATTGGCGGATTATTACCTGCAAAAAGTCTCTCTGACTAGTTGTGCAAACGTAGTTAGCCAATCGGCCTGGGTCCATGGGCCTGCTTGAAGGATAGGGGCTGCCGGAATAATTTCTAATACCGATTTGTCGTTATAAAACATCTGACCTTTATCACTGTAATTAATAATAATGGTTCGATCTGGGGAGGGAAGGGGTTTGAAAACCTCTCAAAAATTCTTGAAACTACTGTTGTTGGTGCTCTGCGTGCTGGCGACACCCGCTTCGGGATGGACCTACTCGGAAGCCGATCTCATGGCTTTGAGCCTGGAGGAACTGACTCGCCTGGAGGTCACCTCCGTTAGCCGCAAGTCGCAGAAAGTCAGCGAGGCGGCCGCAGCAGTGTTTGTCATTACTCAGCAAGACATTCGCCGCTCGGGTGTGACCAGCATCCCCGAGGCCCTGCGTATGGCGCCGGGGCTTACCGTTGCGCGTATCGACGGCAGCAAGTGGGCCATTTCCAGCCGTGGCTTCAATGGGCGCTTCGCCAATAAACTGCTGGTACTAATCGATGGCCGCAGTGTCTATTCGCAGCTCTTTTCCGGTGTCTATTGGGATGTGCAGGATACTTTGCTCGATGATGTCGAACGTATCGAGGTGATTCGCGGTCCCGGCGCTACCCTGTGGGGGGCCAATGCGGTCAACGGGGTGATCAACGTCATTACCAAGAAGGCCAGGGATACCCAGGGCACACTGCTCAAGGCCGGTTACGGTACCGAAGAGGAGGGTTTCGCCGCTCTGCGCTACGGCGGCAAGGCCGGTGATCGGTCCTATTACCGGGCTTTTGTCAAATATTTCAATCGGGACCATCTGGACAGTTACGGTGGCGGCAGCGCCAACGACGACTGGAACGCTTTTCGTGGCGGCTTTCGCCTCGATGTCACACCGGGGCACCGGGACGAATTCACCCTGCAGGGGGAGGTTTACAGCGGTACCGAAGGTCAACAGGACCAGATCTATGTCTGGGACCCACTGCTCAACTACCAGTCCACCCCTGTCTCCGATACTAAATTCTCTGGCGGTCATCTGCTGGCCCGCTGGCAACGGCAGTTGAACGAAACTGATGACTTTGTGCTGCAGGCCTATTTCGATCACAGCTATCGGGATGAAGAGGTACTTCTCAAGGAAACTCGCGACATCTTCGATATCGACTTTCAGCACCGTTTTGATTTGGGGAAACGGCATGAATTGTTCTGGGGGCTGGGCTATCGTTTGACCACGGACGATCTGGAGTCGGCAGAGATTGTCATGGTCGAAGATGAAGCGCGATCAGACCAACTGTTCAGCTTCTTTTTCCAAGATGAAATGACCCTGTTGCCCGACAAGTTGCGCCTGCTGGTCGGATCCAAGTTCGAGCACAATGATTATACCGGCTTCGAGTACCAGCCTAACGCACGCCTGATCTGGACGCCGAATTCTCGCCAATCTTTATGGGGATCCGTTTCCCGGGCCGTGCGTACCCCGTCACGGTTAGAGGATAGCGGCGATATTTTTTATCGGTTGATTCCACCCATGGGGGGCAACCCCTTTCCCACCAAGCTGGTTGTATACGGACAGGACTCTTATGAATCGGAAAAGAGTCTCTCGTACGAACTTGGCTATCGTTATCTGCCTGGTGGCGGTTTTAGCATCGACACCGCCCTGTTCTACACCGACTATTGGGATCACCGTTCCGGAGAAGCTCTTGACCCGTTCCCGGTGGGTACTTTTCCCTTCTATGACTATTGGCTTGCCGGTTATGCGGAGGACAACAAACTGGAGGCAAAAAACTGGGGCTTGGAAATGTCTGTTGACTGGCGGGTGCGGGACTGGTGGCGTTTGCAAGGTAACTACACACTGCTCAAAGTAAACCTTGGGGCCGAAAGCGGCAGCAGCGATGACTTCAGTGATCTGGTCTATGAGGATTCCAGCCCGCAGCAGCAATGGTCGTTGCGCTCCTCCTTCGATCTGGGACGCAATTGGGAACTGGATTTGTGGTTGCGCTATGTCGACCGTATCACCGTCACTTATACGGAGATTGACGATTACTACGGCCTGGATATGCGGTTGGCCTGGCAACCGACCGAGGGGGTGGAACTGGCCTTGATCGGGCAGAATCTGCTCGAATCCAATCATCAGGAGTTTCAGACAGAAATGGGCACCATCCCGACGGCGGTGCCCCGCGGCTTCTACGGTCAGGTCAAGTGGCAGTTCTGAGAATTGCGGCGGGACTGGCTGCTGAGGTGAGCCGTGTGTGGGAAGTTTCCGGTGCCGGTCCTGCTGCCTCGTGCCCGTGGACCCGAAAATGCCTTCGCGCTGAGGTTTCAGAGAGGGGTGAGAAGGTGAGGTAAGGCTCGCGAGAACTCTGGTGATTAATTGAAACGCCGATCTTCATGCTGGGAAGATCGGCGTTTTTGCGTCTGGGGCAAAAAATTAAAAAGGGCAATCAGCTGTCGGTGCCAAGGAAAAGCCAACAGCCGAAGAGGAAGAAAAGCAGGTTCGCCGACCAGGCTGCCAGGGCGGGGGGCAGGGCAGAAGAATAACCGAAGGCGAGCAAGATAGCCTGAAGAATGAAATAGACAACGCCGATCATTACGCTCATGGCAATACCGAGGGCGAGACCGCTGTCACGTCCTTTGCGCAAGGCAAAGGGGATGCCGAGAAAGGCCATAATCAAGCTGGCAAAGGGGGTTGCCAGGCGGGCATGCATATCAACTTCAAAACGGGTTGAATTATAGCCTTCAGCCCGTAGTTTGGAAGCCAGTGAGCGCAGTTCACGGTAGCCAAGATCCTCATTGCGCTTGCTCCCGGGAACACGAAAGTCCTCGGGCGTGAGCTTCAGGTCAATCGCCTGGTCATTGCCTGTTTGGCTGGCGACCAGGTTGCCGCTGGCGAATCGTCGCTCGATCAGTGACTCGGCTTCCCAGTGTCCGTTGACATAAGAGGCTTTGGGGATATCGCTGCGACCTATTAATTTAAAGGAATGATCAAAGTCATAAAGGGTCACCCCCTGCAATTGCCCTTTTTCGGCTTCGGCCAAGCGAATATTGACTATCTTGCTGCCCTCGCGCAACCAGATACGGCTTCGTTTAAAGACACCAACGGGGCGTCCCTGAACTTTGCTGGTGTAGATGTTGTTGGCTTGCTTAACGCACCTGGGTACAAGATATTCGTAAGCCAGTAATGATAAGAGTGAAATCAACAGGCCGGTGATAAGGAGTGGCAGGGTGATGCGTAGCAAGCTGATACCGGCACTGTGCATAGCTGTTAGTTCATTGGTGCGGGAAAACCCGCCCAGGGTCATGAAGACAGCCAGCAAGCAGGCCAGAGGGACTACTTGCACAGCAATGAAAGGAACTTTTAGAGCAAAGTAACTCAGATAAAGATGCGCTGCCGCACTGTGTTCTATAAAATTATCGACTCTCTCAAAAAAGTCGACCAGCAGATAAAGGCCGACAAATGCGGCTAATGCCAGGCCGAAAATACGAAAGAAGGTTCCGAGGATATAGCGGCTGATCAGGGTCAAGGCTGGCCTCCTCTGCGAAAAAAGCCGCGGAATATCCCAAATAATGCACCGAACGTGCGTTCAAATATGGTTACAGGGCGTTCAATGGCAGCTCGATATAGCAAATAAAGCCCGGAGAGAAGAAAACAGAGGTTGGGTATCCAGAGTGTGGCTGCCGGCCAGCCGGCATCCGCTACCAGGGTGTCGGCAAAGGAAAGCAGCAGGTAATAACAGAGAAAGACCCCTAAGGCCAAAGCGAAATTCCCTCCGCGACCGCTACGATGGGGTTGAATCCCGAGAGGGACGCCGAGCAGGGCAAAGAGGAGTGGGGCCGCAGGCAGAACCATTCGCGTATGGAGCTCGGCAAGCAGATCCTGACGCTTTTCTGTAGATGCGGTTTCAATTGAGCTACGCAACTCCGTCAAGCTAAGTTCTTTATTCTTACGCCGCCTCTTCTTAGCAGCGCTAGACTGCTTTTCCAGGTCGAGGTTGACATCGTATTTGCTGAAACCCAGAACCTGGTAGGTGCTTGTTTCGGTCCCGTTTGCCTTGTTTTGTGGTTGCCTGTGCATGGTGCCTTCTTCAAGCCTCAACAATAATTTCTGGTTAAGGCTGTCGGAGACCAAGCGACCCTTATCCGCCATGATGATGGTGGGAGCAGAGCTGTCGCGTTCATCGGAGATAAAAACCTGTCGCATGGTGCCACTGCGATCATCGATTTGATTAGCGTACAGCACCAGACCATCGAACTCGTCGTTAAAAACCTGGGACTGTAAGCCCACGGAAGCGTGGCTTGCGGCAATATCGAAAAGTTGTTGGCGAAAAAAGGTTTCACTGGCTGGCCGCAGATAGAGGGTCATTGCCGCGGTAAGCAGGCAGGCCGGCAGACTCAACAGCAGGATGGGCCTGGCCATCTGGTAGAGGCTGATTCCGCTCGATTTAAGGGCCAGAATTTCACGGTCAGCAGATAATCGGCCAAAGCCGAGCATCACCCCAAGCAGAAAAGCCAACGGAATGGTCAGAACCAGGAACGTTGGCAATATGCTGAGGAAAAGCCGGGCGATGTCAAGCAGGGGAATGCCCTTGTTGATGACCAATTCAACGAGGTTGAGCAATCTGCCCAACAGCAGCACAAAGGTAAAAACCACCAACCCCAGCAACATAGGAAAAGCGGTTTCTTTGAGTAGATAACGATGGATTCGAATAGTTGACATAGCTGCTCATATTAATACAGTTTTTACGACCTTGCAAACGAGAATCCTGGCCATTTTTGTCCTTGCCATGAAGGGACATCCGTGTTAAATACACGTGTTGTTCAAAACAGCACGCGTCTGGACCCGTTTCAGTGGTGCCCTGCTATGGTGCGGGGTTCTGGCGGGAAGGAAGGACGCGGAAGAATTTAACCGTATGTATTAAGGAGAGAAGTAATGGCACAGATTACCATGAAGCAACTGCTCGAGGCCGGGGTTCATTTCGGTCACCAGACCAAACGCTGGAACCCGAAAATGAAGCCGTATATCTTCGGCGCACGCAACGGTATTTATATTATCGACCTGCAGAAGACGGTACGCTATTTCAAAGAGGCTTACAGCTTTTTGCGTGAAACCGTACAGAACGGTGAAAAAGTGCTGTTTGTCGGCACCAAAAAACAAGCCCAGGACGCCGTTCGCGAAGAAACCGAGCGTGCAGGACAGTACTATATCGACAACCGTTGGTTGGGCGGCATGCTGACCAACTTCAGCACCATCAAGCGCAGCATCGAGCGTCTGAAGAAGATCGAAACCATGTCCAAGGACGGCACCTACGACCTTCTGATCAAAAAAGAAGTTCTCGGTCTGGAACGGGAGCGGGCCAAGCTTGAAAAAAGCCTCGGCGGCATCAAGAACATGACCAAGCTTCCCGGCGCTATTTTCGTTATCGATCCGAAAAAAGAAACCATTGCCGTCAAAGAAGCCCGAAAGTTGGGTATCCCGGTAGTTGCCGTGGTCGACACCAACTGCGATCCTGACGACATCGATTATATTATTCCCGGCAACGACGATGCCATCCGTGCGATTCGTCTTTTTGCCGCTCGCATGGCCGATGCTTGCGAGGAAGGTGAGCAGGCTCGTCAGGCTGCGCTCCGTGCCGACCAGGATGAGGCCGAGGCAGCTGGTGAAACACCAGAGGTTGCCGAGGTGGCCCCAGAGGCTCCCGTTGAGGAATCTGGCGACAAGGCATAAGAACAGTTTATAGGCAGTTAATGGGCGGCCAGGGATGCTGGCCGCCTTTTTTCTAACTATCATTAGGTTTGTTTACTAATTATAGGCCCGCAGAATGTTGTTCGATATTCTGGTTGGCCAACGAATACTGGAGGAGGTTACAGTGGCGAAAATTTCTGCATCGATGGTTTCTGAGTTGCGCGCCAAGACTGGCGCAGGGATGATGGATTGCAAAAAGGCTCTTACCGAAGTTGATGGCGATATTGATAAGGCTGTCGATATTTTGCGCAAAAAAGGGCTTTCGGCCGCTGCTAAAAAGGCAGGTCGCGCTGCCGCCGAAGGACTGATTGTTGCCGATGGTGCAGGTAACAGCGGTGTTCTGGTAGAAGTCAATGCTGAAACTGACTTTGTTGCCAAAAACGATGGTTTCGTTAGTTTTGCCAAAGGTGTCGCCGAAACTGCGCTGAAGGACGCACCGGCAGACATGGAAGCACTGCTCGCTTGCCAGTTCCCCGGTACCGGTCGGACCGTTGCCGAGGAACAGACTCATCAGGTAGCTACCATCGGCGAGAATATCAACGTTCGTCGGTTTAGCCGTTTCGAGGTGCCCGCCGGTAAGGTGGTCAGCTATATTCACGGCATTGGCAAGATCGGGGTTATGGTTGAATTGGCGACCGACAGTGCTGACGACAAGGTTGCGGCGCTTGGTCGCAATCTGGCTATGCATGTAGCCGCCGCCAACCCTCAATATCTCAACCGTAATTCAGTACCTGCTGAAGTGGTTGAAAAAGAAAAAGAGATCATGCGCGCCAAAGCCAAAGACAGCGGCAAGCCTGACAATATCATCGAGAAGATTATTCTCGGTCAGATCAATAAGTTCTTTGGTGAAATCTGCCTTCTCGAGCAGGCCTATGTTATCGACCCCGACTTGAAGGTTGGCAAGGTTGTCGAGGCCCTGGCCAAGGAACTTGGTACTGAAATCACTTTGCCCCGTTATGAGCGTTTCCAGCTTGGCGAAGGGGTAGAAAAACGGGCTGATGACTTTGCTGCCGAAGTAGCGGCAATGACCAAATAACTGAAAGGGCGCTATGGCTGACCAAGGACCGCGTTATGGAAGGATTCTTCTCAAGCTGAGCGGCGAGGCTTTGGCGGGGGACCGAGGCTACGGCATCGATCCTGCCGTTCTCTCCGGGCTTGCGACCGAGATCAGCGAAGTGCTGGCGCTCGGTGTACAGGTTGCCGTGGTTATCGGTGGCGGAAATATCTTTCGTGGAATGGCTGCCGCGTCCAGTGGTATGGACCGTGCCGGCGCCGATCATGTGGGAATGCTGGCTACGATCATGAACAGTCTGGCTTTGCAGGATGCTCTGGAACAAATCGGAGTGGACACGCGTGTGCAGACTGCCATTGAGATGAAAGAGGTTGCAGAACCTTATATCCGCCGCCGTGCCTTGCGTCATTTGGAAAAGGGCCGAGTGGTAATTCTTGGTGGTGGGACTGGAAACCCTTATTTTACCACCGATACCGCGGCCAGTCTGCGTGCCATGGAAATCGGTGCAGAGGTTATTCTTAAAGCGACCAAGGTCGATGGGGTTTATAGTTCCGATCCGGTTAAGGATAAAGATGCGGTTCGTTACCCTGAGTTGACCTATCTTGATGTGTTGAAAAAAGGCCTTAAGGTCATGGATGCCACGGCCACCTCTTTGTGCATGGATAACGACCTGCCTATCATCGTCTTTCAACTGAGTTGCCGGGGGAACATCAAGAAAGTTGTTCTCGGTGAGAACATCGGCACTATAGTCAAAGGAGAGTGATTGTTATGTCCAGCTCTGTCATGAACGCTGCCAAAAAGGCCATGGAGAAGTCCATCGAAGCTCAGAAAAAGGAGCTGCAGCGAGTACGTACCGGCCGTGCCTCTGTTTCGCTGCTCGATGAGGTTATGGTCGATTACTACGGAACTCCGACGCCCTTGAACCAAGTGGGCACCCTGGCTGTTCCCGAAGCGCGTTTAATCACTATTCAGCCGTGGGAAAAAAACCTCATCCCTGAAATAGAGAAGGCTATATTTAAGGCCGACCTCGGTCTGAATCCTGCTTCTGATGGACAGTTGGTGCGAATCAATATCCCGCCTTTGACCGAAGAGCGCCGTAAAGAGATGGTCAAAGTGGTGCGTCGCATGGCTGAAGATACCAAGGTGGCTATTCGCAATGCACGGCGTGATGCCAACGAAGCCTTGAAAAAACTTCAGAAGGACAAGGAAATTACCGAAGACGACCAGAAGCGTGGCGAAAAGGAGATTCAGGATCTTACGGATCAATACGTGACGCTGGCCGATGAGGTGGTTGACAAAAAAGAAAAGGAAATCATGGAGATCTGACAAGGTCCTCGCTACACCGGGCTGACAAGGTTTTTATCTTTTCGGCAGGGGTGTTTCTTGATTCTATCACGCACCAAGAGCAGGGGCGCCGTACTCGGCGCCCCTGCTTTCTTTAGGAATATTCACTTGTTGCCGGCCTTTTTAGGTTGTGATAATCTGTAACGATCTGTGGTTGAGCTCTTTGCGGTATCATAAAATCATGCGTATTCCTCAACATCTTGCAATTATTATGGACGGTAACGGTCGTTGGGCTGAACAACGACAAATGCCGCGAATCTTTGGTCACCGACAGGGGGTCGAGACCGTACGGTCTGTGGTCAAGGAATGCCGGGCTCTGGGTGTTCCCCATCTCACCCTGTATGCGTTCAGCTCTGAAAACTGGGGAAGGCCCGCATCCGAGGTCGCCGCGTTGATGGAGTTGCTGGGGTTGTTTCTTGCTCAGGAACTTGAGACCCTGATGGCCGAGGATATTCGTCTGCGGGTTATCGGCAACACTTCTCTGTTGCCTGTAGAAGTACGACAAGTACTGGATGACACGATTAAACGTACCGCCGAAAACAGCCGATTAGTGTTGACCCTTGCTCTATCTTACGGGGCCCGGGATGAGATTCTACGTGCCGTAAAAGGCCTGGCCACAGAAGTGGAAGGGGGCGAACTTGCTATTTCAGACATTGACGAACAGCGATTCAGCGCTGCCCTCGATACCGCCGGCTTGCCGGATCCGGACCTGCTGATTCGCACCAGTGGCGAAATGCGTATCAGCAACTTCCTCCTCTGGCAACTGGCTTATGCTGAACTGTACTTTACCGACGTTTTGTGGCCCGATTTTTCTGCTGATGAATTGCGCCGGGCTTTCGATGACTTTGCTGCAAGGCAGCGACGCTTTGGTCTGACTGCCGCGCAGAGTGTATCTGACAGTTGATGATAAAGGAGTAAAGTCCCATCAAACAACGGATTTTGACAGCGATTATTGCTCTGCCCCTGCTGATTGTAATTATCCAGTTCAGCGGCCCCTTCTGGTTTACCCTGTTTACAAGTCTCATAGCTGCGGTAGCTTTGTATGAATTTTATCATATGGGGTTTGCCGATAAACGGCGGCCGGAGCGCTTTCTGGCTATTGCCTATGGTGCTTTCCTGGTGCCCTTGTGCGCACTGCAGCAGGTTTATGCTCTACAGGCCGGGCTGGTTTTTGCCATGCTTCTTTTTGGCCTGATTTTTCTGTGGCGTTTCAACGACTTGCAACACGTCGTTCAGCAGTTGGCTTTGCTGTTGTTCGGCTTTATTTATGTTCCACTGTTGTTGGGTCATTTGGTGCTGCTTAGGGCTTTACCCTTTGGGCGAGAGTGGATCTACCTGGTGTTGCTGATCGTCATGGCTTCCGATACCGGAGCCTATTTCAGCGGCATCACCCTCGGTCGGCACAAGCTATATCCCGCTATCAGCCCAAATAAAAGCATTGAAGGTTCCATCGGAGGATTGCTTGGCGGGTTGGCCGCAGCTTTTATTGCCAGTTATACCTTTTTTCCCATGCTCGATAGTGTTGATTGTCTGGCCTTGGGCTTGGGGCTGGGGGCCATGTCCCAACTCGGAGATCTTTTTGAGTCCATGGTCAAACGAGCTTGCGGCGTCAAGGATTCCGGAACGGTGATCCCCGGACACGGTGGTATCCTGGATCGACTCGACAGCCTGCTTTTTGCCTTCCCTCTTGCGTTTTATTACGGGTTTTTTCTTTTTAGTCGTTAACGCTCTCATTGTAGGCCGTGTCCTTCGCCCTATAAATAGTGCCCTTGAAAGGTGATCTGGATTGATGAAAAGACTTGGTGTTTTAGGCTCGACCGGGTCGATCGGTGTCAGCACCCTTGAGATAGTCGCCGCTCATCCCGACCAATATCAGGTCGTCAGTCTTTCTGCCGGCAACAATCTGAAGCGCCTTAAGGAACAAATTCAACGCTTTCGACCACAGGTGGTGTCGGTGGTCTGTCCCGATGCGGCGCGCCTTCTGCGGGATGAGCTTGGACCTGATGGTCCCCAGGTTACTTCAGGGGTCGAGGGTCTGATCGCCTGCGCCAGTCATGAGCAGATTGATATGGTGGTGACGGCTGTTGTCGGTTCGGCCGGCTTGGTGCCGACTATGGCTGCCATTGAGGCTGGCAAAGATATTGCCCTGGCCAACAAAGAAACCTTGGTTGTGGCCGGCTCCCTGGTAATGGAAGCGGTGGCCAGAAAAGGGGTGAACCTTTATCCCGTTGACAGTGAACATTCCGCCATCTTTCAGTCCCTTGAGGGGCATCAAAAAAGCGATGTGCGGCGATTGATTCTGACCGCTTCGGGCGGCCCCTTTCGAGACCGGCCGATGGCGGATCTTAATCAGGTTACTCTGGCCGATGCCTTGGCCCATCCCAATTGGGATATGGGCCGCAAGATTACTATCGATTCGGCGACCATGATGAACAAGGGCCTGGAGGTGATCGAGGCACGCTGGCTGTTCGATCTCCCCGCAGAGCAGATTGCGGTGCATATTCATCCGCAAAGCATCGTGCATTCCATGGTTGAATATGTCGATGGCGCGGTTATGGCTCAACTCGGCATACCGGACATGAAAACCCCCATCGCCTATGCTCTGTCTTATCCCGATCGTCTGGCCCTTGACCTTCCGGCCCTGGATCTGTGCGCTCTTAAGAACTTGTCCTTTGCCGAACCGGATTTGGATAAATTCCCCTGCTTGGCTCTGGCTTTTCAGGCTCTGGCGGCCGGTGGCACGGCGCCGGCGGTACTTAACGCAGCCAATGAAATAGCCGTTGATGCCTTTTTGCGGGAACAGATTGGTTTTCTCGATATAGCGGATACAATCGGCAGGGTACTTGACAGTCATGTACCTAATGCTCTCGAACACATTGATGACGCCCTGCGCGCCGATATATGGGGCCGCCAGCAAGCGCGGCTTATTCTGGCGCAAAAGAGCTGACCGGAGGCATCTATGGTAACCATCATCGCCGGCATTATCATGCTCGGCATCCTGGTCTTTATTCATGAGCTTGGCCACTTCGCCGTGGCTAAATTGGCCGGGGTCAAGGTGTTGAAATTCTCTCTGGGGTTCGGGCCGCGGGTCGTCTCCCGCCAGTGGGGTGAAACAGAATACATGATCTGTGCTGTTCCCTTGGGGGGCTATGTGCAGATGCTGGGTGAAGGGGTTCAAGAAAACGAAGAAGACCAGCCATTGAGCGAAGAGGAACGGAGCCGTTCCTTTGCCGAAAAGAGTGTCAGCCGCCGCCTGGCCATCGTTGCCGCCGGACCCTTTATGAATCTGGCCTTGCCCTTTGTGGTACTGCCTTTGGCTTTTCTGGTCGGTATAAATCTGCCGGTTTTTCTCGACCAACCGGCTTGTGTCGGCTATGTGCTGCCGCAATCGCCCGCCGAAGAGGCGGGATTGCTTAGCGGAGATTGCATCGTTGCCGTCGGCGATCAGGCCATCAGTTCCTGGATCGACGCGGATAAGGCCCTCCTTGCTCAGGCCGGGCAACCGACTGTCTTTGATGTGCAACGAGATGGGGCTTACCATGCCATTTCTGTCGCCGCTGATGACAGTAGTGCCGAGGGCCTGCAAGCCTTGGGGCTTGCCCCTTACCAAGACGCTGTTGTCGGTGCCCTTTCTCCCGGCATGCCGGCCCAGAAGTCAGGCTTGCAGGTCGGGGATCGTATTCTGTCTATCGATGGCGAAAATGTTGCTTCATGGTACGATCTGAAGACCATCATCCAACAGGCCGAAGAGGGTACTCAGAATTTTCTTGTTGAGCGAAGCGGCCAACAGTTGGAAATACCGATTGCGCCAATCCGCAGTGATGGTGATGGCGAATATCTGGTCGGTATTGCACCTCAGGTTGAAACCGTATTTAAACGCTTTGCTTTCAAAGAAGCCTTTGCGAAAGGCGCTGCTCGCAGTTGCGATCTGATTGAACTCACCCTGGTCTTTATCCAGAAGTTGGTTCTCGGCAAGGTTTCCAGCCGCAATATCGGTGGGCCGATCACCGTGGTTCAAGTGGCCGGTCAGGCAGCTCAGACCGATTTGGCCAGCATCTTTTCGATTCTGGCGTTTCTCAGTATCCAGCTCGGAATCTTGAATCTTTTCCCCATCCCGATTCTCGATGGCGGTCATCTGCTGTTTGGATTTTTTGAACTGATCTTTCGCCGTCCCTTGCCCTTGCGGGTGCGTGAAATAGCTCAACAGGTCGGTTTGCTATTCATCGTTTTGCTTATGGCTTTAGCCTTTTATAACGATATCCTGAGAATTTTCAACGGAGGACAATGATGGCCGAATGTCTTCTGACTATCGATACTTCGACGCCTGCCGGGAGTGTTGCCCTTAGTCGCGGCGATGAACTTGTCGGCGAAGTGCTGCTTAACCTTCGTTCCACTCACAGCGATCGTTTGCTACCCGCAATGCAGCAGTTGCTTCGCGAAGCCGAGCTATCGTTGGCCGAACTCGATGCTTTTGGCGTCGTCCTTGGTCCTGGCTCCTTTACGGGCTTACGGGTAGGGGTCGCGACGGTCAAGGGGCTCGCGCTGGCCACTGGAAAGCCCGTCGTCGGAGTTTCTTCTCTGCAAACTCTGGCACTGCAGGCGCCTTATCCTGCCTATCCGGTGAGTGTTTGGCTCGATGCCCGTAAGCAGGAGATCTATGCAGGACGATACCACTGGGAGGGAGGGCTTCCTGTTGCCCTCGATGAGGAGCGTGTTGCTCCGCCGGAGGTATTGCTTGAGGAAGTATCCGAGGAAATGTTATTTGTCGGTAGTGGCGCCGTAGCGTATCGCTCTTTGATCGTCCGGCGGCTTGGTTCACGGGCTCACTTTGTGCCCTGGCCGTTGCAGCAGCCTCGCGCTTCTTCTGCAGCTGCTTTGGCGCTGTCGGCTTTTCGCAACCGGGAGACTATTCCTCTGGAGGTTCTTGAACCCCGATATATTCGTCTTTCAGAGGCAGAAATCATGCTGGCCAAACGACCTGCAGACAGTCCGATTGAAGGTTGACAAGGTTAGAGCGTTTCGCTATTTTAAAAGTGGATTTTTCGCTCTTTGTCAACCCTTGCAGGGAGGTGCTGAATGGAAGGACAGGATCTGGCTTCACTCCAGCAGTTGTGCGACGAACGTCCCCGTTTTCGTCTGCTCTTTGAAGAGCATCTGCTCTTGGAAAAACAGCTGACAATGTTAGACCAAAAACCTCATTTGACCCCTGAAGAAGAGCTTGAACGCAAAAAAATTCAAAAATTGAAATTGGCTGGGAAGGACGAAATGGAGCACATTAAGCGGGAGTGGACACAGTAGATTTTCCCGATACCGGTTGTGAAAGGGTTTGGGCTGGTTGCCCAAACCCTTTCTACATTGGGGCCTGTTTTACTTTGACCAAACTCTTGTTTATTGATCTGGCTTGCGCTGCAGGTCGCACTTAACCATGCGATGAAGGATTAGGCGCTGTTGCCGGCAGCCCTTTGGCAATAAAGGCAAGTGCCGCGTCACTTTAATTTTGAACGCGGTGCTGGACAAGAATGGCTTATACACTGATTTTTTGAAACTTATCTGTACATAGAAAGGCTCTGATCGTATGACAAGCAAGCGTAGCGATGCAATCACTCAAGGCTTTGAACGCGCACCCCACCGTGCTCTGTTACTCGGTACCGGCATTCCCCGCTCCGAAATGGGCAAGCCCCTGATCGGAATCGCCACTTCCTTCACCGACCTGATTCCCGGTCATATCGGCATGCGCGACCTGGAGCGTTTTATCGAAAAAGGGGTGCATACCGGAGGAGGCTATTCCTTCCTGTTCGGTATTCCCGGCGTCTGCGACGGCATCGCCATGGGCCATAAGGGCATGCACTATTCGCTCTCCACCCGCGAGCTGATCGCCGATATGGTCGAGTCCATTACCGAGGCTCATCGTCTCGACGGCCTGGTACTGCTGACCAATTGCGACAAGATCACTCCCGGCATGCTTATGGCGGCAGCCCGTCTCGACATTCCGAGCATCGTGGTCACTGCCGGACCGATGCAGACCGGCGCCGGCCGGGGAGGGCGACGCTACTCCTTCATTACCGACACCTTCGAAGCCATGGCTCGCTACAAGGCTGGCGACATCGACGAACAGGAGTTGACCAGTTGCGAGGAAAAGGCCTGCCCGGGAGCCGGTTCCTGCCAGGGGTTGTTTACCGCCAACACCATGGCCATTCTTACCGAAACTCTCGGTATGAGCCTGCCCGCTTGCGGTACCGCTCTGGCAATCTCCTCGCTGAAGCGGCGTATCGCTTTTGCTTCCGGCGAGCGAATCGTCGATCTGGTTCGCGAAGGGATCACCCCTCGCCAGATTTTGACCCGGGAGGCCTTTGAGAACGCCATACGCGTCGATCTCGCTCTCGGCGGTTCGAGTAATACGGTACTGCACCTGCTCTCCATTGCCCATGAAGCTGGAGTCGATGTTCCCCTTGAACTGTTCGACGAGCTGAGTCTTACCACGCCTCAACTGGCGTCCATGAATCCCGGCGGCAAACACTTCATGGAGGATCTCGATGCAGCTGGGGGTGTTCCCGGGGTGTTGTATCAGCTCGGCGATTTGGTTAAAGATAATCCGACCCTGAGCGGTGCAACCGTTAAGGAACTGGTGGCCTCGGTGGATTCCGTCGACGAGACGGTTATTCAGCCCATGAACAACCCGGTGCGCCAGGAAGGAGGAATTGCCATCCTCAGCGGCAACCTCGCTCCTCTTGGTGCGGTGGTGAAGCAGTCCGGTGTTTCGGAAAAGATGATGAAATTCGAGGGTCGCGCCCGCTGTTTCGACTCCGAGGAACAGGCCATGGAAGCCCTGATGGGTGGGAAGATCGTGGCCGGTGACCTGGTGGTTATCCGCTACGAGGGTCCCAAGGGTGGACCGGGTATGCGTGAGATGCTGGCTCCCACGGCGACCCTTATGGGCCTTGGCCTCGGCGACAGCGTGGCGTTGATCACCGACGGTCGTTTCTCCGGCGGTACCCGCGGTCCCTGCATCGGGCACATCTCGCCCGAAGCTGCGGTTGGCGGGCCGATTGCTCTGGTTGAAGACGGCGATGTCATCCGTCTCGATATTCCCTCCCGCACTCTCGAGGTGTTGGTAGACGATGCGGAGATGGAAAAACGACGCGCCAGCTGGCAGCGCCCCGAACCGAAAATTAAGAAGGGCTGGTTGTCGCGTTATGCCGCTCTGGTAACTTCGGCCAATACCGGAGCGATCTGTAAGGCTGACTGAACTGAGCGGGATTTCTATTAAGTTTTGCTGTGCATAAATCGGTAGGAGGCTGTTTGTGAAAAAAACCGGATCACAGATTTTGTTGGAATGCTTGCAGCAGGAAGGGGTCGATACCGTTTTCGGCTACCCGGGCGGCACGGTTATCAACATCTACCACGATATTGCGGATTATCCCATCGATCATATCCTGACGCGCCATGAACAGGCTGCGGTGCATGCCGCCGACGGTTATGCGCGCACCACCGGTAAGGTCGGTGTGGCCATCGCTACCAGCGGGCCTGGAGCAACCAACACCGTAACCGGTATCGCTACCGCTTATATGGACTCGGTGCCGATGGTCATCATCACCGGTCAGGTGCCGACGCCTCTAATTGGCAACGACGCCTTTCAGGAAGTCGATATTGTCGGTATCACCCGTTCCATTACCAAGCACAACTATCTGGTACAGGACATCAAGGATTTGGCCCGTATCGTCAAGCAGGCCTTTTATATCGCCCGCACCGGCCGGCCCGGTCCGGTGCTGATCGACCTGCCCAAAGATATTCAGGTTGCCAGTGCCAAGTTCGAATATCCGGAGAAAGTCGAACTGCGGGGTTACAAGCCGACCTACAGCGGCAATGTTCGCCAAATCGAGAAGGCGGCCAGTATGATTCTGGCAGCGCGTAAGCCCGTGGTCTATGTCGGCGGCGGTGCTACCGGAGCCGATGCTTCCGAAGACCTGCTGGCCTTTGCCGAGATGACCCAGTTACCGGTAACCACCACCCTGATGGGTATGGCTGCTTTTCCCCAGCGTCACCCTCAAGCCCTTGGCATGCTCGGCATGCATGGCACCTATTACGCCAACATGGCAGTGACCAATTCCGATCTGCTTATTGCGGTGGGAGCCCGTTTCGATGACCGTGTAACCGGTAAAATTGCTTCTTTTGCCCCTCACGCCAAGATTATTCATATTGATATCGATCCTACCTCCATCAAGAAGAACGTTCGGGTCGACCTGCCTATTGTCGGCGAGCTTAAGGATGTGTTGAATAATCTCAGCGCCACTTTGAGCAAGCAGTCCGAGAAGTTGGCGGCCATGATTGAAAGCTCAGCCGGATGGAGAGCAGAGATTGCTGATTGGAAGAGCAGCCATCCTATGGCTTATCAGCCTAGCGATACTGTCATCAAACCCCAGTATGTGATCGAACAGCTGCGGGAGTTGACCTCCGATGATGCCATCATCACTACCGAAGTCGGTCAGCATCAGATGTGGACGGCTCAATTCTTTTCTTTTAGCCAGCCTCGTACCTTCCTTTCCTCCGGAGGGTTGGGGACCATGGGCTATGGGTTGCCGGCGGCTGTCGGTGCCCAGGCGGCCTTCCCCGAACGGCAGGTTATAGATATCTCCGGGGACGGCTCCTTTCAGATGAACTCCCAGGAGCTTGCAACTCTGGTTCAATACAAGTTGCCGGTGAAGATCGCCATTCTCAATAATAATTATCTGGGTATGGTGCGCCAGTGGCAGGAGATGTTCTTTGATCGCCGTTACAGCGAGACCCCCATGGAGTTGCCCATCGATTTCGTCAAGCTGGCTGAAGCCTATGGTGCTACCGGGCTGCGTGCTACGAAGCCTGAAGAAGTCGGCGAGGTAATTCAAAAGGCCTTGGCAACCCCTGGTCCCGTGCTGATGGAATTCAAGGTCGATCGGGAAGAAAATGTTCTGCCCATGGTGCCGGCCGGTGCAGCAATCAACGAGATGGTGCTTGCTTCCTAGTCGGTGGCCTGCGCGAATTAATGGAGTGCTTTGAAACCATGAAACATACCATTTCGGTTTTAGTGGAAAATGAATTTGGTGTCTTAACCCGAGTCGCCGGTCTGTTCTCTGGCCGAGGCTTTAACATCGAGAGCCTGTCCGTGGCACCGACCTTGGACCCGAGTGTTTCTCGAATGACCATTGTCACTCGCGGTGACGATCGGATTCTGGAGCAGGTCAACAAGCAGCTCAATAAATTGATCGATACCATCAAAGTCACGGATTTCACCGGTCAGGACTATGTCGAGCGGGAGATGGCCCTGGTCAAGGTGACTGCTGAAGAAGATACCCGGGCAGAAGTTCTACGCATCGCCGATATCTTCCGTGCCCGCGTGGTTGATGTCACGCCCCGTTCCTATACCTTGGAAATAACTGGCGCTCCGACCAAACTTGACGCGGTAATCGATTTGCTCAAGCCTATGGGTATCAAAGAACTGGTGCGTTCCGGTCCGGTGGTCATGGGTCGCGGGCAATAAGGACTCTACAGTTCGTAGAGGATATTTGTCCATTGAGGTTAATTATGACAAGGATGCAGATCTCGGTATACTTACCGGCAGAACGGTAGCGGTCATTGGTTACATCAGCCAAGGCCATGCTAGCAACTAGCGTGGCAGCGGCATTGAGGTGGTTGTCGTGTTGCGGTCGGGTAGTCCTTCCGGCTCCAGCCGTCAGCCTGCATTGACTTATGCAAAGAATCCATGCGGGAGATCCTTCATGAGATTCAAGATGGGACTTTTGCCAGGGACTTCATTCTTGAAAACCAGGCCGGTCTGCCGGTTATTACCGTTCGCCGACGCCAGGGTGCCGAACACCTTGTCGAGGAGATCGGGGACCGCCTGCGAGGTATGATGAACTGGCTTGACGACGATACGTCGAAAAAGTAGTTTCTTTTATTAACCCGCCGGGCTAGAGCGTCAGGAGACCCCTTTCGACTCATCGGCGCGGTTCAGTCGAGGATATTTAACCATGAAAAACCAGCATCAGCCTGTTGCTTCGGAAGGTTACCCTTTTATTGGCTTGTTTGCTTTTGTTACCCTGGTCTTTGCATTGCTCAATTGGGGGTTTCTGACTGTCCTGGCGTTAGCCTTGACCTTGTTTACCGTCTACTTCTTCCGCAACCCTGAACGACATGTGGAGGCTGAGGACTCGGCTGTAATTTCACCGGCCGACGGAAAAGTGGTCTTTGTCGGCCCGGTTACCGAGGAGCGCTATTTCAAGAGCGAGGCGATCAAGGTCAGCATTTTCATGTCTGTCTTTGATGTTCATGTGAATCGGGCACCTTGCGACGGTAAAGTCATCGATAAATTCTACAACAAAGGTGAGTTTTTCAACGCCGCGCTGGATAAGGCCAGTTTACAGAACGAGCAGGCCGGTACCCTCCTCGAACATCCATCGGGCAAACAATTGCTGTTTGTACAGATTGCCGGATTGATTGCTCGCCGGATCGTTGTTTATCCGCAGGTTGGTGACCTCCTCAAGCGGGGTATGCGCTGCGGTCTGATTCGCTTTGGCTCCCGGGTGGATGTTTACTTCCCGGCCGATTCCGATGTGCTGATCAAAGTCGGAGACCGGGCCAAAGCGGGTGAAACCATTCTAGGTTACCTGAAATGAGTGGACCAACTCCCCCGTTTGATCGCCGGGAGGGTTTGCGCAAGGGGGTCTACCTCCTGCCTAATCTCTTTACTACCGGTAGCTTGTTTGCCGGCTTTTACGGCATAATCGCAACCATGAACGGTCGCTATGACGTGGCTGCCTGGTTCATCCTCATTTCATCGATTTTTGATGCACTTGATGGAAAAGTAGCCCGAATGACCGGCACCACCAGCCGCTTCGGTGTGGAGTACGATTCACTCGCCGATTTGGTGGCTTTTGGAGTTGCTCCCGGCCTGCTTATGTATTCCTGGGCCCTTAAACCCTTTGGCAAACTGGGATGGCTTGCTGCATTCCTTTATGTGGTCTGCGGTGCATTGCGTCTGGCGCGGTTTAATGTTCAGGTTGACACCGTCGAGTCGAAGCGCTTTTTGGGGCTGCCGATTCCTGCCGCGGCCAGCATGGTAGCCACCTGTGTACTGCTTTTTTACCATCTGGGGGGCTCGGGCAGTATTCGCAAGGTATCGGTTCTGATCCTTATCTATGTCCTGGCGCTACTCATGGTCAGCAATGTGCGCTATTACTCCTTTAAGGATCCTGATCTGGTCAAGCGCCAACCTTTCGGTTTTCTGGTGCTGCTGATCTTTCTGATCATTGTGGTGGTGGCTGAGCCGCAGATTATGCTGTTTTCCCTAATGAGTTGTTATGCTCTATCCGGGCCAGCCAGTTATTTGTTCCGTCTGCCGCTTCTGCGACGTCTGCACAAGGGACGGTGAGGAGGGACGAAGTTTTAGTTCACCGAAAGGCTGTTTTGTCTGCCTTAAAATCGACGCCATTACAAGGTGTTCGACGCAATAGACCTTGACACGTTCGGGGGCAATCTGGTTTAAATGGCCTCAGATCATTGGAAAGGCGTTGATGAGGAGTAGTAGGCTTATCCCCTGTTAAAGAGAGCCGGCGGTTGCTGCAAGCCGGTACAGGGATGGTTGAACTCGCCTCGGAGCTGCGCTGGTGAAGCGGATATTTACCATATGCCGTTAGCCAGTGCCGTCAGCCCGCGTAAAGGGCCAACGAAGAGTCGCTACGGCGGCTGAATCAGGGTGGTACCGCGAAGCTGAAGCTCTCGCCCCTGTTTTTGGGCGGGCGCTTTTTTTTGTCTAAGGGCACCCGAAGGATTGTTTAAACCATGACGCGGAAAGGAGGTGGTCTTGTGGAATCGGACCTGAGTGAGCTGGGAATACCCAGCCATCAGCCACGACAACGAGGTTTTCTACTTAGTGATTCGACACAGGGCTGCCCCGGCCGTCGAGTCGGACGATAAACAGATTTTCTGGAGGTCACATGGATAACGTTAAAACCATCAAGATTTTCGATACTACCTTACGCGACGGCGAGCAATCTCCCGGTGCCAGCATGAATATCGACGAGAAGTTGCGCATCGCTGCGCAGCTTGAAAAACTAAACGTCGATGTGATTGAAGCCGGTTTTCCTATTGCCTCGGAAGGGGATTTCGAAGCTGTTAAACGGGTGGCCAAGGCAACTCACCATAGTCAGATCGCGGGTCTGAGCCGTGCTAATGACAAGGATATCGACTGTGCCTGGAAGGCTCTTAAGCCTGCTGGAGAACGCGCCCGGATTCATACGTTTATCGCCACCAGTGATATTCACATGAAATACAAGCTCAAGATGAGTGAGCAACAGGTGATCGATACTGCGGTGGCCGCTGTTAAACGGGCCGCGGGTTATACGCCCAACGTTGAATTTTCCGCTGAAGACGCGGTGCGGACGCGATTGCCCTTCTTGGCGCAGGTGGTAGAAGAGGTTATCGCCGCCGGCGCCAAGGTGGTCAATATCCCCGATACCGTTGGCTATACGATTCCCTCTGAGTACTTCAACATCATCCAGTACCTCAAGGAAAATGTGTCCAATGTCGAGCAGGCCATTCTTTCGGTACATTGCCACAATGACCTGGGACTGGCGGTAGCCAATTCCCTGGCGGCGGTGCAGGCCGGTGCCGGACAGGTCGAGTGCACCATCAACGGTATAGGCGAACGGGCCGGAAACTGCTCTCTTGAGGAGATTGTCATGGCCTTGAGGACCCGTCAGGATATCATGCCTTTTAAAACCGATGTGGTCACCGAACATATCTACGCCAGCAGTAAGCTTTTGTCGACTATCACCGGTATCGTGGTTCAGCCTAACAAGGCGATCGTGGGTGCGAACGCTTTCGCCCACGAAGCAGGTATTCATCAGCATGGCATGCTGATGGAAAAGTCGACCTACGAAATCATGACTCCCGAGTCCATCGGCTTGACCCAAAACAAATTGGTGCTCGGCAAGCATTCCGGGCGTCACGCCTTCGGGATGCGGCTCACTGAGCTTGGCTACGAGTTGAACAAGGAAGATCTCAATAAGGCTTTTGTTCGCTTTAAGGCCCTGGCCGATAAAAAGAAGGATATCTACGACGAAGACCTCGACGCCATTGTCGCCGATGAGATCGTTCGGATCGACGAGCGCTACAAACTGGTGGAGATGAACATCGCCTCCGGCTCTTTTGCCGCGCCAACGGCTACCGTGGCCATGGAAGTCGACGGCAAGGTCAAAAAGACTGCTGTCATGGGCAGCGGTCCCGTTGATGCAACCTTCAAGGCCATCAAGAAGCTGACCAAGAGTCAGGCTAAACTGATCGACTTTACCGTTGGTGCCATCACCGGCGGCACCGATGCTCAAGGTGAATGTACCGTGCGCCTTAAGTTCGAAGGTCGTGAAGTTCTCGGACAGGGAGCTCACCTCGACATCATTGTCGCCAGTGCCAAGGCCTATATTAATGCTTTGAACAAGCTCGTCAGCGTGCTGCAACGTACTGCCGGCGGTCTTTAACGAACAGGCTCCGTCTGACACGGGGCTGCAGATATCCAAGGAGTAAGTAGATGGGACAAACTATCGCACAAAAAATCTTCGCCGCACATCTGCGGGATGAGCCTTTTGACGGAACTTACGTGCTTGATCTCGACCGGGTGCTCTGTCACGAGATTACTACGCCAGTGGCTATTGCAGACCTGGAGTGGCGGGGCAAGGACCGGGTCTTCGATCCGAGCAAGATCAAGGCGGTCATCGATCATGTGACCCCGGCTAAAGACAGCAAGACCGCTATTCAAGGCAAGATTCTCCGGGAATGGGCGGGGCGCCACGAGATTCCCGACTTTTTTGATGTGGGTCAGAACGGCGTCTGTCATGTGCTGTTTCCGGAAAAGGGCTTCATCCGCCCCGGCTACACGGTGATCATGGGTGATAGCCACACCTGCACCCACGGCGCTTTTGGCGCCTTTGCCGCCGGGGTTGGCACCACCGACCTGGAGGTGGGGATTCTCAAGGGAGTTTGCGCCTTTCGCAAGCCGGCCAGCATCCTCGTCAATATCAGCGGCCAATTGCAGGACCAGGTCGTATCCAAGGATGTGATTCTCAACGTCATTAAACAGCTTGGCGTCAACGGCGCCACGGACCACGTTATCGAATTCCGCGGTCCGGTGGTCGATGCCATGAGCATGGACGCGCGCATGACCCTGACCAACATGGCCATCGAGGCCGGTGGCACTTGCGGCATCTGCTGGCCCGATCAAGTAACCGTTGACTATCTCTGGCCCTTCATATCCGAGGAGTATGCCAGTAAGGAAGCGGCCCTGGCCGATTTCAGCAAGTGGCATTCGGACCCTGACGCCGAGTACGACCGGGTACTGGATATCGATGTCACCGATTTGGAGCCTCAGGTGACCTACGACTATAAGCCTGATTGTGTCAAAACCGCCCGCGAGATGAAGGACGCGCCTATCGATCAGGTCTACATCGGTACCTGCACCAACGGCCGTCTTGAAGATCTGCAGCAGGCTGCCGAAGTGCTTAAGGGCCGGAAGCTGGCGCCGGGTGTGCGCGGTATTCTGTCGCCTGCTTCACCGAAGATTTTCCGCGAAGCCATGGATCAGGGCATTCTCGCCATCTTTATGGAAGCCGGTTTTTGCATCACCAACCCGACCTGCGGTGCCTGCCTCGGGATGAGCAACGGCGTTCTGGCTCCTGGCGAAGCCTGCGCCGCTACCAGCAACCGTAACTTCCAGGGTCGTATGGGCCAGGGGGGGATGGTGCATCTCATGAGCCCCGCCACCGCCGCGGCCAGCGGGATCAAAGGGGTTGTTACCGATCCGCGCGATATTTAAACCCGGATTTAGCGAATTTCAAATCCGCAAAGGAGCAAAGCGATGAATAGAACCTTTGGCGGCCCGGCGATTTACCTCGACCGGTCCGATATCAATACCGACGAAATCATTCCGGCTCGTTACCTCACCGAGGTAACCAAGGATGCCCTTAAACCCTACCTTTTGGAAGATCTGACTCTGGAGGGTTTCGATCCTCAAGGTGAGCCTTTGCAGCAGGCTGGGGTAATCATTACCCGCAAGAATTTCGGCTGCGGTTCATCCCGCGAGCATGCCCCCTGGGCCTTGGAAGTTAACGGCATCTATACGGTCATTGCCGAGGGCTATGCCCGTATCTTCCGCCAGAACATGTTCAATTGTGGCATGCTGGCCATCGAAATGCCTGCCTCGGACATCGATCGTCTCTTTGCGCTTCAGCAGCAGGGTGGGGTGGAGATCTCTATCGATCTGGTAGCTCAAAAGCTGACGGCCAAGGCTGGCGAAAAAGAGGAAAACTTTCAGTTTCCTCTGACCCCTTTCGACAAGGCTCTGGTCGAAGCCGGCGGCTGGGTCGAATTCGCCGACGCCCGTTATTAGACGTCTGCTGAAGAAGCGCGCTGTTTTCAGGCGCTGCGGGAGTAGCCAAAAGATTTGACAATCCATTGGCCGGGCTCTATAGTAGCGCCCAGCGAGGGGCCTTGGTGCCCCGGCCAGAACGTTTTTTAGATAACTCGACTTCGACCTAAAGAAAGGAACAGTCAGAGATGAAATCCTACAATATTGCCCTGATGCCCGGTGACGGTACCGGCCCCGAAGTACTTGTAGAGGGGGTTAAGGTCCTCGACGCCGTAGCTTCCAAGTTCGGCTTCAAGCTCAACTACGAAAACTACGATTTCGGCGGCGAGCGCTACATGAAAACCGGTGAGTGTCTGCCCGACAATGCCGTTGACGAACTGAAGAAGCACGACAGCATCTTCCTCGGCGCCATCGGTCACCCTGACGTCAAGCCCGGCATCCTCGAGCTCGGTATCCTGCTCAAGCTGCGTTTCGCTCTTGACCAGTACATCAACCTGCGTCCGGTCAAGCTCTACCCCAATGTCGAGACTCCGCTCAAGGACAAAGGTCCCGAGCATATCGATTTTACCGTTATCCGTGAAAACACCGGCGGTATCTACACCGGCATGGGCGGCGCTGCCATGGTTGGCACTCCCAACGAAGTGGCTACGCAGGTCATGGTCTATACCCGCCCGGTAGTCGAGCGCTGCCTGCGCTATGCTTACGAATATACCCGCAAGCGGAACAAGAACAAGACCTTGACCCTGGTTCACAAGTGCAACGTTCTGACCCACGTTGGCGATCTCTGGGTGCGCGCTCACAAGGAAATCGGTGACGCCGAATTCCAGGATATCAAGCAGGACTACAATCATGTCGATGCTGCCACCATGTGGATGGTCAAGAGCCCCGAGTTCTACGACGTCATCGTCACCTCCAACCTGTTCGGCGACATCATCACCGACCTCGGTGCTATGATTCAGGGCGGCATGGGCATCGCCGCCGGCGGTAACATCAACCCCGAAGGCGTTTCCATGTTCGAGCCCATCGGCGGCAGCGCGCCCAAGTATACCGGCAAGAACATCATCAATCCCCTGGCGGCTATTTGTTCCGGCGGCATGATGCTCGAAACCCTCGGTGAAGACGCAGCGGCGAAGGCCATCGATCAGGCGGTCAACGACGCCATGGCTTCCGGCAAGATCAAGAGCCTGTCCGCAGGTAAAATGGGTATGAGCACTACCGAAGTGGGCGATTTCGTCGCTTCCCTGATCAAGTAAGGGGTCGCACAATCCCCAGGACTTCCTGGAGTGATATAATCCCTCGTTTCCAACTGGAAACTTGCAGGTGTCCATTCGGAGTTTCCGAATGGACACCTGTTTATTGATAAGGATGTAACCATGGCCAAACAATGCAATGTTGCTGTTGTCGGCGCCACCGGCGCCGTCGGTCAGCAGATGCTGGAAGTGCTGGCGGAGCGCAACTTTCCCATCAAGGAGTTGCGCCTGCTGGCCTCAGAACGTTCCGTTGGTAAGTTTCTCGAGTATAACGGCGAGCAGCATATGGTCCAGTTGCTGGACAAGGATGCCTTCGAAGGGATCGATATCGCCCTGTTCAGCGCCGGCGGGGCCCGTAGCGAAGAGTTCTGTCCCATCGCTGCCGCTGCTGGAGCGATCTGCGTCGACAACTCCAGCGCTTGGCGTATGGACCCCGAAGTGCCTCTGGTGGTGCCCGAGGTGAATCCTCAGGACATCGCCCAATACGGCAAAAAGGGGATTATCGCCAATCCCAACTGCTCCACCATCCAGATGCTGGTGGCTCTTAAGCCCCTGCACGACGCGGCTAAAATAACGCGGATCGTGGTTTCTACTTACCAGGCAGTATCCGGAACCGGACGCAACGCCATCGATGAGCTGCGTATCCAGAGTGGTGAGTTGCTCAACGGTCGTCCGGCGGACTGCGAGGTCTATCCTCATCAGATCGCTTTCAACTGTCTTCCCCATATCGATGTCTTCCTCGATAACGGTTACACCAAGGAAGAGATGAAGATGGTCAACGAGACTCGCAAGATCTTCGGTGACGATTCCATCGGCGTCACAGCCACCACCGTGCGGGTGCCTGTTTTCTATAGTCATAGCGAGTCGATTAATATCGAGACAGAGAAAAAGCTTAGTGCCGAGCAGGCACGGGAACTGCTCGCAAATGCTCCTGGGGTGCGGGTGGTTGACGATGTGGCTAACCTGGAATACCCCTTGGCTGTCGATGCTGCAGGTCAGGATCTGACCCTGGTCGGCCGTATCCGCGAGGACGAGTCTATCGCCAACGGCCTCAACCTGTGGGTGGTTGCCGACAACCTGCGCAAAGGGGCAGCGACCAACGCAGTTCAGATTGCCGAGATCGTCCTGGAAAAATATCTGTAAAATTTTATTTTCCAGTTAGGCTAAATAGATCCATAGTACAGGGGGCCGGTGGCCCCCTGTTGTATTTAGTAGAAGGATAACGGACTTGTCATGATCCGACTGTAAAACCGTCTGATCGGTCCAGGCCTTCGATAGTTTTTGCCAAATCGCCTTGCTGTTCGATCTCCAATTTTTGAAATTCTGGACTTGAACAGCCCTTTTTTCGTTGCGGTCCGTTAATTTCAACAACCTCCTGGTGGAATCGGTCGATATGCGAACCATCAAATTTATCATCGAATACGATGGCAGCGATTATGTAGGCTGGCAACGCCAACCCAACGGCCTGTCGATTCAGCAGGTTGTCGAAGAGGCTCTAATTCAGTTGCTTGGGCAGCCGGCGCGTTTGTTTTCCTCCGGTCGAACCGATGCCGGGGTACATGCCCATGGCATGGTGGCGCATTTACAGACTCAACAGTCTTTGCCATTACGTGCTTTTCGCGACGGGGTAAATCGTTTTCTTCCCTCGACCATTGCGGTGCAGCATGTAGAAGAGATGCCGCCAAGTTTTCATGCACGTTTTGACGCACGCGGTAAATGGTATCGATATAATATCTACCAGGCTCCGGTTCGGTCCCCCCTGCACGCCCGCACTGCCTGGTGGCTGAAAACGGATCTCAACCTCGACGCCATGAAGGAGGCCGCGGCTCTTTTTGTCGGTCGTCACGATTTTGGGGCTTTTCGCACCAGCGGTTGTGCTGCTAAGACTACCATTCGAGAAGTTTTCGCTGTCGACCTTCAAGGTTGTGAGCGCTTATTGACTATCGATGTCAGGGGTAGTGGTTTTTTGCGTAACATGGTGCGCATGATGGTAGGAACTTTGGTCGAAGTGGGGCAGGGAAAGCGGTCTTCCAAAGAGATCGCCGACTTACTGGCCGGACGGGACGGAGTCGGTTCCGCCCACACCGCCCCGGCTCATGGACTCTGTCTGATGGAAGTCTGGTATGATGCCCCTTCAGGGCAATAAAATGCTTGACATCTCTAATCCATTCAGCTAGCTTGTTGCCTTCTGTGAGCCCCGTTATCAAATCACAGTTTACGAAATATAGAGAGGAACTCGATGAGCACCCAAGTAGCCAAGAAAGCCGAAGTGACCAGAAATTGGTTTGTTGTTGACCTTGAAGGTAAGGTCCTGGGCCGTACCGCGACCGAGATCGCCCGTGTGTTGCGCGGCAAGCATAAAGCCATTTATACGCCGAGTGTCGATACCGGCGATTATGTCATTGTGCTGAATGCCGACAAGCTGAAACTGACTGGGAACAAAATGGATGATAAGAAGTACTATCACCATACCGGTTATCCCGGCGGAATTCGTTCCATCAACGCCGCCAAATTGCTGGAAAAGAAGCCCGAAGATCTGGTCAAGAAGGCTGTCCGGGGCATGCTGCCCAAAAATACGCTGGGCCGTGAGATGCTGAAAAAGCTCAAGGTCTATGCCGGCACTGATCATCCCCATGCCGCTCAGCAGCCTAAAGAATTGGTCATTTAAAAGTTAAGATTCGCATCAGGAGATAAAGATGGCAGAACAGAGGTTCTACGCGACCGGCAAGAAGAAGACTTCCGTGGCCCGGGTCTGGGTCAAGCCCGGTACCGGTCAAATCGTCGTCAATCGCCGGCCCCTCGACGAATATTTCGGGCGCGCCACATCGAAAATGATCGTGTGCCAGCCCCTCGAGCTTACCGAAAACACCGGCAAGTTTGATATCAGTGTCAATGTCAGCGGTGGTGGTCCTTCCGGTCAGGCCGGCGCTATCAAGCACGGCATTACCAAGGCCCTGCTTGCGGTTAATCCCGAGTTGCGAGGCGTCCTCAAGAAGGCCGGCTTCATCACTCGTGACAGCCGCATCAAAGAACGTAAGAAATACGGTAGAAAAGCTGCCCGCGCAAGTTTCCAGTTCTCCAAGCGTTAAACAGCAGCTTATGGTCGCAGTGCGGCCTGTCTACAGAATATTTTGCACAAGGGGAACCCGCGGGTTCCCTTTTTGCTTTGCAGGCTGATATATTTTATTTGTTACGGCCTGTTTTCACATGTCTGTCTATCTCGGAGGCTATCATGATCCAGGTTGCCATCGTCGGAGCCAGCGGTTACACCGGTGTCGAGTTGCTGCGGCTGCTCATCAACCACCCCCAGGTTGAAATCACCTGTGTTACCTCCCGGCAAAATGCCGGTTCCCCCATCAGCAGTGTTTTTCCCTCGCTCCTCGGTCGCAGCGATCTGGTCTTTGATCCCGTCGATGTCGAGCTGATTGCTTCCCGGGCCAAGGTGATCTTCACCGCCTTGCCGCACAAGGCGGCCATGGCGGTTGTTCCCGATCTGCTCAAGGCCGGTTGCAAGGTCGTTGATTTGTCTGCCGACTATCGTCTCAAGGACGCCGCAGTTTACGAACAATGGTACCAGCCCCATACCAGTGTTGATTTGCTGGCTGAGGCCGCTTACGGCCTACCGGAACTTTACCGGGAGCAGATCCAGGAGGCACGGCTGGTGGCGAATCCCGGTTGCTATCCTACCAGTGTGGCCTTAGGTCTGGCACCGCTGGTTCAGGGTGGTCTTATCGACCTGTCCAGCTTGATTATAGACAGCAAGTCAGGTACCAGTGGTGCCGGACGCTCGGCCAAGGTCGGGTCCCTCTACTGTGAGGTTAATGAAGGCTTTAAGGCTTACGGTGTCGCCAGCCACCGGCACACGCCAGAGATTGAACAGACCCTTGGTCAGCTCTCCGGTAAACCGGTTTCCATATCCTTCACTCCGCATCTTTTACCCGTCAATCGCGGTATCCTGTCGACCTGCTATGCAACCTTGACCGACAAGCATGCGACAGGTGAACTGATTGAACTCTATCAGCAACACTATCGCAATGAACCTTTTGTCCGGGTTCATCCTGAAGGCGAACTTCCCAATGTTGCTTACGTGCGGGGCAGCAACTATTGCAACATCGGTCTGGTGAGTGATTCTCGTACCGGTCGGGTTATTGTTGTCTCCGTTATAGATAATCTGCTTAAGGGAGCAGCCAGCCAGGCGGTACAGAACATGAACCTGATGCTTGGATTGGAAGAAGGGTGCGGTCTTCAGGACTTGCCTCTGTTTCCTTGATGGTGTCGCAAAAAGTCCGCTCTGCTGCGTTAGGGTGCTTTTTTAGGACCTCTACCTACATAGGTATGCCTTCACCCCTAAAAAAGTACCACGTCTGGTAGGACAATGATTTTGCTTGGCCATCCCTTGGATTGGTGAGAATGGATCTTCTTTAGGGAGTTCATTATGGGTTGTATCGGAGAACAGAGTTTCGATCATTGTACCTGCACCTACACTGCGTGCGATAAGCGGGGCCGTTGCTGCGAGTGTGTGATTTATCATCGCGGCAAAGGGGAGGTGCCTGGCTGTTTTTTCTCCCCTGACGGTGAGCGCAGTTATGATCGTTCCTTGAAAAACCTGTGTAAGGATGGCGGCTGCTGAAAACTATCGACCGTAAAACATTTCTGCCTGTCTGCAGGCAGGATATGGAGAAGCGTGGCTGGGATCAACTCGACGTTTTATTCGTTTCCGGTGACGCTTACGTGGACCATCCCGCGTTTGGTGTGCCGCTTCTGGCCAGGCTGCTTGAGGCGGAGGGGTACAGAGTCGGTATTTTAGCCCAACCCGACTGGAAAACCCCCCAGGCGTTTCAGGTCATGGGTAGGCCCCGTCTGTTTGCCGCTGTTTCTGCCGGGGCCATGGACTCCATGGTCAACCATTATACGGCTGCGAAAAAACAGCGTCGCAACGATGCCTACACCCCCGGCGGACGCAGCGGATCCCGCCCCAATCGTGCGGTGATCGCCTATACCTCGGCTCTCAAGGGAGCCTTCAAGGGGCTACCGGTAATCATCGGCGGGATTGAGGCCAGTCTGCGCCGTCTGGCTCACTACGATTATTGGTCCGATTCCGTACGTCGCTCCCTGTTGGTCGACAGCAAGGCCGGTCTGCTGCTTTTCGGCATGGCCGAAACGGCTCTGCTGGAATTGACCCGCCGTTTGGCTGACGGAGAGGAGATAGAAAACATTCGTGATCTGCGTGGCAGTGCGCTGTTATGCAGTGAACGGCCTGTTGAGGGAGTTGAGATCCCTTCCTTTGAAGCGGTAGTGGACGACACGGCCGCATTCAACGAATCCTTTCGTCTCGCTGCCGGTGAGAGCAATCCCTACAACGCCCGTCCGCTGTTGCAGCGTCATGGCTCTCGCTGGCTATTGGTGAATCCGCCACCGCTGCCCTTGGATCAATCCAGACTTGACCGCCTCTACGCTTTGCCTTTTCAGCGCAGGCCCCATCCAGACTATAAAGAGACCATACCCGCTTTTGAGCAGATTCGTCATTCGGTGACCAGTCATCGCGGCTGCTTCGGCGGCTGTGCTTTTTGTGCTATTGCTCAGCATCAGGGTAAATTTATTCAATCCCGATCCGAACAGTCGATTTGCCGGGAAGTGCAGCAACTTGTCTCCGATGAGGGTTTTCGCGGGACGGTCAGCGATGTCGGCGGACCGAGCGCCAACATGTACGGTATGAGCTGCGGTAACGCCGAAGCACGCCGCCAGTGCCGACGGGACGGTTGCCTTTTTCCCGAACCCTGTCCCCATTTGAAAGCTGATGACAGCGCCGCAGTGCATTTGCTCAAGCGTTTGAGGGCGATTAAGGGGGTCCGCCATCTTTTTATTGCTTCCGGAGTGCGCCTCGATCTGTTGGAAAAACAGCCCCGCTACCAGCGGCAACTCATTGCCGATCATGTCAGTGGGCTGTTGAAGGTCGCACCCGAATCCTTGTGCGCTGAATTGACCCGTATTATGCGCAAACCCGGGCCGGAGGTCTTCGAGACGTTTCTGGCCCGTTTTCGTGAGCAAAGCCAGGCTTGCGGAAAACGCCAGAGCGTTGTGCCTTATCTGATCGCAGGCCATCCCGGTTCGACCCTGGAGCAGATGGTCGAAACGGCTTTAGTGCTGCGCCGATTGGGGTTGCAGGTCGAGCAGGTGCAAGAATTTACACCGACGCCGGGGACTTTATCCTCCTGTCTTTATCACACCGGCTGTGATCCCTTTAGCGGCGAGCCAGTTCACGTGCCCCGTTCCGATCGAGAGCGTCGGTTGCAAAAAGCTCTGTTGCTCGCCCATCTTCCGGAGAATCGCTCTGCGGTAAAGGAAGCATTGAAGCGCTGTGGTCGTGAATCCGAAGAGGCTCTTTTGCTTGGGAGGCACGGGACGAATCACCGGCCCGGTCGTCAGCGGCGAGGCAGGTCTCTTGACAGAGGTAAGGGCAAGGCATAACATAGCCCGCCGTACCGGCAGGATGTTGCCAGAACAGAAGGGAAGGGCATGGAACTTTTATTAACGGTCGTCGGCCTGCTACTGGTGATTGAAGGGATTCCCTGGTTTTTGTCCCCCCGCCGTTTCAAGGCCCTGCTGTTGAGTGTAGTCGAAGCCGATGACTTCTTTTTGCGGTTCGGCGGGTTTGTTGCCATGTTTCTCGGATTACTCTTGGTCTATCTGGCACACTTTTAAAGTAAAGTCGGCTATCAATGATGGTACGGTAACGTACATTTTGAGCCGCTGTTTCAAGTCATTTCCACCGGATCTGCTGCTGATTTCAGCTAGCGCCAAGGGTCCGGAAAAGCATTGACTTTGCCCATTATCTATGTTTGATTAAGCCCGTATTTTGCAGCCCTCTGGCGGCCTGTGGACAAGCATTCATGCACCTAAGCGATTTCGATTTTGATCTACCTGAAGAACTGATAGCCCAAGAGCCTCTGGCCGAACGGACCGGGTCTCGATTGATGGTCCTTGATCGCGCCACCGGTAACCTGACCATTGGCGGCTTTAGCGATATTGTTGACCACTTCAGGTCCGGCGATGTGCTGGTGGTCAACGATACCCGGGTTATCCCTGCGCGACTTCTTGGTTGCAAGGAATCCGGTGGTAAGGTCGAGGTGTTGCTGGTGCGACGCCTTGCAGGGAAAGAGGAAACCTGGATTTGTCTGACCAAGGCCTCTAAGGGCCCTCGAGTCGGAACCCGGTTGCTGCTCGGCGAGTCTTTGACCGCTACGGTCGTAGAAGGCGGCGAAGACCCGTATAAACATATTCAATTCGCCTCTGAAGGCGATTTCCTGCAACAGATCGAGCAGATTGGACGCATGCCGCTGCCGCCCTACATTCGCCGGGATGACAGTCAGCTCGATAAAGAACGCTATCAAACTGTTTTTGCCCAGAATGCCGGAGCGGTTGCCGCGCCCACTGCCGGGCTGCACTTTACGCCGGAGATTCTGGAACAGTTACGGAACAAAGGGGTGGAGATTCATCCCCTGACCCTGCATGTCGGGATCGGTACTTTCCTGCCGGTGCGCGTTGACAATATCCGCGAGCACCGTATGCACGAAGAGCATTTCACCGTTCCTGCTACCACGGCGGAGGCGGTCAACCTGGCCCGTGCTGCCGGTCGCCGGATTTTTGCCCTGGGTACCACCAGTACCCGAACGCTGGAATACGCCGTCGATGATCAGGGCCGGTTACAGGCTGGATCGGGCGCCTGCGATCTGTTTATTTATCCTGGCTATCGCTTTCGCACCGTCGATGCCATGCTGACCAATTTTCATCTGCCGCGCTCGACCCTGCTGATGCTGGTTTCGGCCTTTGCCGGCCGTGAAGCGGTATTGGCGGCTTATCGACGGGCAGTTGCTGAGGGTTTTCGTTTTTTTAGCTATGGCGACTGCATGCTAATTCTATAATGGCGTCGCAAAAAGTCCGCCCTACGGCGTTACGGCATTTTTTCAGGACCTCGATACTTATGTATGCCTTCGCCCCCGAAAAAACACCAGGCCTTGTAGGCCGAAAATTTTGCTTAGCCATCCGGTAAATTTCATCAAGACCGACAGCCTCCTTGATGGCTTATAAAAATTAAAAGGTTTTTGCGTGAGTCAATTCGGTTTTACCCTTTTACATACGGACCCCCACAGTCAGGCCCGGCGCGGCCAGATCCAGACCCGGCGAGGTACCATCGAAACGCCGGTCTTCATGCCCGTGGGTACCCTCGGAACGGTTAAGGGCATGTTGCCCGAAACCCTCAAAGAAGAAGGGGCCGAGATCATTCTCGGCAATACCTATCATCTTTTTTTGCGTCCGGGGCACGAACTGGTTGCGCGACTCGGTGGGTTGCATCAGTTTATGAACTGGGACCGACCGATCCTCACCGACAGTGGCGGATTTCAAGTCTTCAGCCTCGGTAAATTGCGTAAGATTACCGAAGAGGGGGTACGTTTTCAGTCGCATATCGACGGCTCCAGCCATATGTTGACTCCGGAGTTGTCCATTGCCGTTCAGGAAACCCTCGGCGCCGACATCATCATGGCCTTCGACGAATGTATTCCCTATCCGTCGACTCGTGATTATGTGGCTTCTTCCACCGCCCTGTCAGGGCGTTGGGCCCGGCGATGCAAAGAGGCCCGCCGTAGCGACGACGGAGCCGCTCTGTTCGGTATTGTCCAAGGGGGCATGTATGCCGATCTGCGGAAACAAAGCGCCGAGGAATTGCAGGAGATAGGATTCGACGGTTATGCCCTCGGTGGCCTGTCCGTCGGCGAAGAGGCGGCAGCCATGTACGATATGATGGAGGCTGCTCTGCCCTTATTGCCCGCCGATCAACCCCGCTATGTGATGGGGGTCGGCACGCCGGAAAATCTCATAGAAGGGGTGGCGCGCGGGGTCGACATGTTCGATTGTGTGATGCCGACCCGTAATGCGCGTAACGGGGTGCTTTTCACCAATTTTGGCAAGGTGGTCATCAAGCAGGCCCGTTATGCCGAAGATCCATTGCCCATCGACCCCGATTGTGACTGCTATGTCTGCCGTCACTACAGCCGGGCCTATTTGCGGCATCTCTACCAAAACAACGAGATCCTTGCCGCGATGCTCCACACCCGGCATAATCTGCATTATTATCTTGGTTTGATGGCTGGGGCGCGCGACGCGATTGCCGCTGGTCGTTTCACCGAGTATCGTCAGGAATTCTATCGACGCCGTCAGCCGGAATCCGCAGCTTAAAGGCGACATGCAGCTGCTTCAGGCGGGTCTTTCAGAGCTCTCAAAAGGTTTTTTTACGTAAACTTCAAGGAGGTCATTCATGGTATCAGAAGCTTTTGCTTTTGCCGGAGCAGCCGGTGGTCAGCAGGCCAACAATCCTTACCAGGGAATTATTATGCTGGTGCTGATGTTCGCCATTTTCTATTTTTTGCTTATTCGGCCCCAACAAAAAAAGGCTAAACAGCAGAAAGAAATGATCGAAGCACTTAAGGTCGGTGACTCGATTGTTACCCTTGGTGGCATTTACGCCAAAGTGGCCGCTATTCAGGAAAGTGTCCTCACCGTTGAGATTGCTACTGGGGTTAAAATCAAGATTACCCGTAATTCCGTCGCTTCGGTCACCAAAGAGCAATAATTCGATCTGCTAAAGGAGCTAGTACTGCCATGTCCAAAAGCATCAAGGTGCGGGGCGGGATCGTCCTCGGCTGCTTCCTGCTATCGCTGATTTCTCTGGCGCCGACTTTTTTCAACGAAAGTCTGCCATCCTGGTGGCAGAATGCTTTCGATCCCATCCATCTCGGTCTCGATTTGCAGGGTGGCATGCACCTGGTGCTCGGGGTTGATGCCGAAAAGGCGGTGGAAAGCCGGCTCGACACGATCGTCGACCAGTCCGAAGGGTTGCTGCGGGAACAGGATGTGATCTTCAAGCGAGTTGATCGTCGTAACGGTCAGCGCCTGACGGTGACCGTTTATGATGAGCAGGCCGGGGGTCAGGTTGATGGCCTCATGGCTGAAAACTTCCCCGATCTCGAAGCGATGACTCTCTCCACCGAGGGCGGCTACATCGAAAAAAATTATCGGCTCAGCGATAGAGAGGTCACTCGCATCAAGGATTATGCGGTGCGCCAGGCCCTGGAGACTCTGCGTAACCGAGTGGACCAGTTTGGGGTCAGCGAACCGACCCTGCAATTACAGAGTGGCGGTCGAATCCTGATTCAGTTGCCAGGGATCAAGGATCCTCAGCGGGCTATCGCTTTGCTCGGCAAGACCGCTCGTCTCGAATTTATGATGGTTGACGAAAAAGTCGACCCTCAGCAGGCGGTGCAGGGCAATATTCCAGCTGGCAGCAAACTGCTCTATGAGCGACGGGTGGATTCCCGCAGTGGAACAGTCAGTGAAATTCCGCTGGTGGTTAAAGACAAGACGGTCATGACCGGCGATCTGCTGTCCGACGCTCAGGTGCGTATCGACCCCCGCTTTAATGATCCCTACGTAGCCATGGACTTTAACGCCGTTGGAGCCAAGCGTTTTGACCAAATCACCGCCGCCAATGTCGGTAAGCGCATGGCCATTGTTCTTGACGATACGGTCTATTCGGCACCGGTGATTCGCGAGCGAATTTCCGGTGGCAGTGCTCAGGTCAGCGGCTCCTTTACCGAACAGGAAGCTACCGATCTGGCCATCGTACTGCGGGCCGGTTCTTTGCCGGCTCCGGTTGAGATCCTTGAAGATCGTACCGTCGGTCCTTCTCTCGGTCTCGATTCTATCAACCGTGGTAGAAATTCGGTTCTTATCGGCGCCCTGGCGGTACTGTTGGCCATGGGCCTTTACTACCGACTGTCCGGTGTGGTGGCGAACCTGGCGCTGATCCTTAACGTATTCTTCGTTCTGGCCATGCTCGGTATGTTCAAGGCGACTCTGACCCTGCCGGGTATCGGTGGTATTGTTCTGACCATCGGTATGGCGGTAGACGCCAACGTACTGATTTTTGAGCGAATCCGCGAGGAGTTACGCATCGGCAAGACCGCGCGAGCCGCTTTGGAAGCCGGTTATGCCAAGGCATTCTGGACCATCATCGACGCCAACGTTACAACGCTGATTGCTGCCGTTGTGCTCTTCCAGTTTGGCACCGGTCCGGTCAAGGGCTTTGCCGTGACCTTGTCAGTGGGTATCCTGGCTTCGCTCTTTACCGCGATTTTTGTTTCCAGACTGGTATTCGATTTCTTCTTGACCCGCTACGATGTTAAGCGGCTGAGCATATAGGGAGGGCGGCATGGAGTTAATCAAACCGGATATCAATCTCGATTTCGTCGGTAAACGGCGTATGGCTGTAATCTTCTCCGCAGCATTGATCCTCATCGGCCTTGTGTCGCTGATCGCCAAAGGCGGTCCTAACTACGGCATCGACTTTGCTGGCGGTACTCTGGTGCAGGTTAAGTTTGTCGAAGCGACTACTGCCAAGGACATCAAGGTTGCCCTGAAGGACCTCGATTTGCGCGGTTTGACCGTGCAGCAGTTTGGCGATGAGCCTAACGAGTACCTGCTGCGCGCTCAAGAGTCCAGTTCCAAGTTAGAGGGGTTGTCCCAAACTATCGGTGGCGCACTGGATGCGGTCTACGGTGCCGACCAGGCAGAAATTCGCCGGGTCGAAATGGTTGGACCGCAAGTCGGCAAGGACCTGCGTAAGAAGGGCTTGATGGCTATCTTTTACGCAATGATTGGCATTCTCATTTACGTCACCTGGCGTTTCGAATTCCGTTTTGCCGTCGGAGCTATTCTAGCCTTGCTTCACGACGTGGTAATTACCCTTGGGATTTTCTCCCTTTCGGGAAAAGAGATCGATCTGCCGATTATAGCCGCTTTTCTGGCCATCATCGGTTATTCCCTCAATGATACCATTATCGTGTATGACCGGATTCGCGAAAACCAGGGTAAGCACGCTAAGCAGGGGCTTGAATTCCTTATCAATCGCTCTATCAATGAGACCTTGTCTCGCACAATACTGACTTCAGGCACGACTTTGATGGTAGTGTTGGCTCTGTTTATCTTTGGCGGCGGGGTTATTCATAACTTTGCCTTTGCCTTGCTCGTCGGGGTGCTCATCGGTACCTTCTCCTCGATTTTTGTCGCCAGCCCTCTGTTGATCTTCTGGCAAAACTACCGGAACCGTGTCAAAGCCAAGGCTAGCGCTTGATATCACCATATCCATCGGCTAGATGGTCGACTGCATGATTTAACCAGGCGGGCCGGAATGTAATATTCCCGGCCCGTTTTTTATAGGATCTCTATGATTCCGATATTACGCTATCTCTGGGAAAGTCGCGGTGAAGCCGACGTCTCTTTGACCAAAACCTTGTCCGATAAACTTCAGATCAGCCCCCTGGTCGCAGCATTGCTGCAGCAGAGGGGTGTTGAGGATGTTGATCAGGGACGTCAGTACCTGGCCTGTCGTTTGGCCGCCATGCCCGACCCCTTGCTGCTGGCGGGCATGGAAGTAGCGGTTACACGCCTTAGTCAAGCGGTACAGGCTGGAGAACGTATTGCTGTGCATGGTGATTACGATGTTTTATGCTACAATCCCTAAAACAACTTACTGACATAAGCAAAAAAACTCCAAAATTTCCAATATTTTATAGGGTGAAAAAATGACTAATCTCACTTGGCGAAAAAATATTGCAAATGTCCCGACCACAAAACGAAGAAGAGGTAATGAAAAAATCGATACCCATCAATATGACTTTGACGAACTGGGGATCGCGAGAGGGGGATTTTTTGAGGCAATTTTGATAGACGCTTCTTTTCCCTTAGACATAACGATTAGCAATCAAACTCGCTTGATGTTGGTTTCACTCAGTAACCACACTGAGGGAAGGGAGATCCTTGGAGCTCCTATAGAGGACCTTAGCGGAAAAGACATTCGCCGTTTATACAATCTTATTGAGGACCATATTGAAACTGTCGACACGATTAAAGATAAAAGCACTGCGTCTATACACTGGAGAACGCTTATTTCCCGTTCCGGTATTTTCCTGGGTAGTGGCGAAGTTGTTTGCGATGTTTTTTTTCAAACTCGTTTTCCATCGCGCAACAATTCCGAGTGCAAAAAACAAGGAGTTCTCAATAGTCAACGCTTAGTCATGACTCAACACGAGGACGAAGAAACTTTACATGACAACGTGTTAGGGGCGATGAAAGGTGATTTAAACCTAATTGAAGAAGCCTGTTGGGAGAGTATTGAGGCATACAAAGAAGCAGCTTGCAGGCATAAAAAGTTAAGGAATGAAGCTTTAGAAGATTGGGATTTGTGGAAACATGAATATTATAAGATCGCTCGTAGGTCAGGTGAGAGTGCATCATTCGAAAAAAAGCTGACCTACAAATTGGCGACTTTGCATTTACAAGGTTTTTATATATATAAAGCTTTCGATGAGCGAATTTTTTCAAAAGGTAGCACAATTGCCTTCAATGCTTGGGAGTTGGATAATGATGGACTTTTCTCCTCTGGACGACGGGGCGGAAAGACTGACCGGGCGCCTGCTCCTGAATTAAGTAAGCTTGGTGTAGATCTTATAGACCAGTTTTTAGTCAGCTACTATATGCCCCCACCTGTAGTAGAGGCAGCAGAAGTTTTGTTTTTGATTTATACAGGTTGGAACCCTGATGTTGTTATTTCCATTACTGCTGAAAATGTTACAGAAATCCGGGCCTGTTTCGAGATTCAGAGCGTTAAATCTAAAAACAACCAGGTATTTTTTAAACGAGTGTTTGAAAGGGAAAGTCCCCGATTTCACGAAGTAATAAGTCTCCTCCTTGATCATAACAAAAATGTCGAACGGTGGTGGAAAAGAGATAACCCTTCACTTTTTGTTCACCGCATCAAACGGAAAAAGAAACACCTTTTCAGTACAGGAGGAGATAGCCAACACAAAAGATATCTGATTCAATCTTATGGCTTGCAGGGTTTTAGCAAAAAGCAATTGCGGGATCAGGTAGCTAATATTCAATATTTAGAAACACATGATCCATTTCTCGTTCAAGAGACTCTGGGTCATGGAGATATTGACATGACAAAAGGATACCTCAACCAACATATTATTAGGATTATTAATGAGGCTAATATCCGTCGGTTCGTAGATAAACTTGCTGCCACCATTACCTGGGCAGTAAACGGTGTCGAGACTGTCGAGAGTCGTGGAATGACCGTTACCGATATTGATGACCGGTTACTTTTTCCAGTAGGTGAGAACGAAGCACAAAAGCATTCAATCTGCGATGATTGGATTGCTTCTGCAGGTACCCATACCTTTGAGGTGGGAAAGGCTGAAATCGAACATCTAAAGTGGCAGACCAAATACTACGCAACTCATGCGGCAAGATTGAAATCAAGCAATCCTAGGCGATTTCTTTTATATCATGTGCCTCGAATGCTTTTTTGCGCCGCAATGCAAGAGTGTGTAAAAAACTCAAAGCACTCCCTCCTGTTGGACCAATAAAAAGGAGCCTGTTATGCCTGTGCCAGATATAGAGATTTTTCGGAATTTAAATAAAAGTCAGAAAGATAAATATAGAGAGGAGGTCTTGGTAGAATGTGCAACAGGATTAAAGGACGAGCGGGAGTTATTGGAAAGTATAAAAAGTAGGGGATACCTCAGTGATTGGTCGGAGAATCAAGTAGTAATCGATGTTAAAGTAGACCGTCGAAAAGAAGACACTAAGATTTGGGATCTTGACCAAATTATGTTGAGGTGCGGTGGGCCTCTTTCCATATTCGAAGGCTTGTTGCCGATTACGCATTTTCCTCATTTAACGCTATTGGCAAAGGTTTATCTCAATGACATAGATAATACCTTTAGAAGTAGTACCAAAAAAGCTTCTGAAATGACGCAAAACTTTAATCATCTGATGCGCTTTCTTTCTTGGATGTTTCAGAAAAAGGGCGTTTACAGGGTTAGTAGTTTGACTCGTTCTGATTTTGATGATTTTTTAACTGACTTTGAAAATTTCAAAGGTTGGACTGGATTGTTTGACATTGAACCCGAATTGCGTGTGGTTATCAAAAGTCTAGACCGAGGTGATATTAATATAAAAGATGTATGTTCTTCATGGGAGGAAAGTGGTAACAAATATGTAAAAATAAGAGATAAGTTTTTTGAAGAAACTTTAGGGATTCCTCTAAATCGAAACCAGGCCCCTGAATGGTTTTGTGCCGAACTATTAAGGTTTCATGGTAGTGAGTTTAGTAATAATCATCGGCAATCGGATGGTAAGGCCAAAGATTCCCTTAGTTACATGGAGGCCTATTCTGTCATCAAAGCGTTAAACAGATTGTACAAACTTCCGTCTGAGATTGACCAAGCTGTTGTGAAGCCTTTCCCGAATGCTCATAAGCTTGCCAAAAAAGTGGCAGGCAATACAGTTGACTCTGGCAGAACTCTGAATCTGACGTTGGATGATGCGATAAAACTTTTTAAGGAGTCGCTTGCTTGGATTTACGATTATTGGCCGGGAGTGCAGGCAATACTTCAGGCTTACCGTCAACGATTGGAGGAGTTGACTTGTGAACTCGAAGAATGCAGCGATAAATGGTTAAGGGAAAAATTATCGAATGATCTAACACTGAAGGAGCGTGTTAGCGAACTGTGCTTACAATATGGGTTGCCATTTAAAGGGGTAGTTTTAGATCGTAGGTCTCAGGCTTACAATGAAAAAGACACGCCATGTGTGGATGAACTCATACGCCATACAATGACCGCGTGTTTCATTATGATAGCGACCAATCATGGACGCCGTCTCAATGAGGTTATAGGTCAAGGGACTTTGCCGTATGGTTTTTATTTTGGTTGTATAAAGAATGATGAAGAAAACCCTGAGCTAAGATTGTGCGATATTTACGTCGAAAAAACGGTTAAAGATTGGTGCATCTTCTATATTAATAATCTTGTTAAAGATTCAGTATGCGTCATGGAAGAATTGAGCCAAATATTTAGGCCTCTGTATGCAAATAAAAAGACTTATGAATCTGATATTAAAACAGCAAGAAAGGACAAGCTGTTTGTGTTCAGGGTCCTTACTCCAGCATCCTTTACTAAAGACCCGGTAAGTTATAGTTATAATGCAAATTCAGAAGGTTTCCTGCGGCGAGCTGGCGTAAAGGATTTACGCTTCGACCATCGATCCCACCCGTTTCGTAGATTTTTTGCACTACTATATTTTTACCGGTATGACAATCCGAAACTTTTGGCGCTTCAACACCAATTGCGGCAATTCGATCCTGGAATGACGGTGGTTTATGTCACTGATCCAGTATTGCGAGAAGATGCCGATAAAATCGAAAAAATTTATCGCAGTCGAATGGAGGAACATACAATAAACGAAATGGAGGAATTGGAGGACGTCCGAGGAGAAGCCTTTCTTGAAAACGTGCTTCAAATACTTAAGGGTGAAAGGCTCGGAGGTCATTGGCCCAGAATCGTTCTGCGTCTCTACAGAGTGCTTTCTCAAAAAGTGAACTTCAACGAAAAGGACCTAACTGAACTAGCAGAGATTGTTGGGGATAGCCTACTAAGACGGGGTTATCAACGAACAGCTTATGAGCATGGCGGGTGTAATAACGGCGATAACGATAGAACGCGTCGGATGTCTAAATGTTATCGAGAAGAAGATGGTTTTCGACATACTGAAGATGCATCACCGAGCCAATGCCAAAGCTGTATTCACCATGACAGTGGTGAGACAAACATTTGCTTACTGAAAGAGCAAGTGGAGGAGTTGAGAGAGCAGATCGAAGATTATGGAACGCCTTTGGTAGTGCGCCATGCCGCTAAGGCCGAACTTCAACTACTTGAGAGAGTGATTGAAGCGGAGAAGAAGTTGGCGGATCAAAATCGGGAGTTTTTGCGTTTATTGGCTAGCAACTTTGCGCAGTTAGCCTCTGCATTGGATAAGGAGTAAGTCATGGCGGCGCTAAAAATTTTCGAGGTATCTAAGGCTAAGGCTACGGAAAATATTAATCTTAAACTCCGAGTGCTACGTGAGTATGTAGCACACGGCCTGCCGTGGAAATGTAACCGGGATGGCGAAGTGATTCGAGACTCTGAAACGGGAGCACGACAGCTCGATTTTGTTCCAAAAAATGAGCTGGCGTTCGCTAAGTGGACGACTGATACTTCCAAGGAAAAACGCTATTGCAACTGCGATCACAATATATCCGAGATAATTAGTCGTCACGGAGCGTTTTCGTCGCATGGGCCTGATTCCTTAAAGAGTCGCCCGACGGAACATGCAAAAGCGAAAGCCCTGTTTAAGGCGATCAAAAAGACCGAGGCAGACCAGTTAGCGAAGGAAAACCAAAAGGATTTGCTGAAGCAATTGAAGGCGGAAGTAAGTCACTTGGAAGCAGTTGCACAAGAAGAGGGTGCTTATGTGGTGGAAGCACTGGACAAAATGGCCAAAATGGAAAAACAGGTCAAGGATCTCGAAAGAGCGCTGTCTGAGGCGAAGGCCGCACATGAAGAGACTGTAAAGAGAATGACTGTTGTAATTGCGTCTAAAGACGTGGAAATATCAAGTTTACGAAAGCAATTTGCAGAAAAATTTGGGTTGCGTCCTGTAGAGGAGGGGGGATGATAAGGCCAGGGGGGGTAACCGATAAAGAGTGGGGTAAGTTGAGAGCGCAGTTAGTGTGGGAGTACGCCAAAACTGTACCTTTGAAGAAAGTGAAACTCAATAATCGCGGAAAAGTAAACCGGGACCAAACGCTGGTCCATGTTCTTAACGTTGGGAAGAACGCAAAATATCATGAAGGAGTAAAAGCGGCTCTAGCTTATCTGGATGATAGGTTGGAAAAAGTTTCTCGGACAAAAAGGGGTGTTGATCATAAAACGGAGGGCGCTAAGGCGTTAATGCCAGAAATACAAGAACTCGCAAACCAGGCTGACGCTCTAAAAGTTGAGGTTAATGCAACGAGACAACAATACCAAATCGAAGAATGGTTCCTTGGGGCTGGGCGAATTTTGAGGCCGTAGAACAATGGCAACTCTGACTTTGATACGAGGGAAGCCTGGGAGTGGGAAAACCACCTTGGCGAAAATGTATCCGGGGACACTGGTTGAAGCTGACCAGTACTTCGTCGGCCCGGATGGAGAATATCGCTTTGATGGATCTAAACTAGGGGAAGCCCATCGCTGGTGCCATCAGGAAACCGAACGGTTGCTTGCTAAGGGAGAAGATGTCGTTGTTGCCAATACATTTGTGATACGAAGGGAGCTGCGCCCGTATCATCAGTTGGCGACAAAGTATGGTGCCCATATCAATGTGGTACGTGCCAAGGGGGACTATGGCAGCATACACGGAGTTTCCAAAAAGAAGGCGGATGAGTACGACGCACGTTTTGAACAAGGGTATTCAGAACAAAATGATATAGAAGGGTATGTGGTTAGTATCCCACGTTACAATCCATCAGAAGTTGTTTTTTGCGTTAAATCCACGGGTAGTGATGCCCTGAAATATTATGTGAAAGCAACACGTGACCTGGTGCCGGTGCTGCCCGCAGTTGGTGAAGTATGGGATATTAAGGGATGTTTGATACCAGATCCTTATTTTGACGAAGTTTTTGTCGCTGATGATTGTGATCGACTAATGCCTATGGGGCGAAATCTCATTTTATTCCTCGCGCTTAATAACCGCTTTCCAGGGATTAACTCGAGAATCGCAGATAGTCTTTATTTTGCTTTTGGAGACCAGCTTGGAGAGGTGCTTGAACAGGGAAATGTTGAAGCAATTAGTTACAAAGGTGGCAGGTTACTTTCTGCCCCAATAGTAGAGATGTTGGTTGAAGGGTGGCAGGAATATTGCTTTGAGTTTCGGGTGATGGAATGGCTAAGAAGCTGCAATGCGAATCCAATACTAGCAAAAAAGATTGTTGGATTTTGGGGCAAGAAAGCTATTGAAAAAATTTCCGATGATCCATACCGTTTGCTTGCTTTTAAAAGCTGGAAAGAGGTCGATCAGCTAGCCAATGCCATTGGGATACTAGGAAATGACAAGCGTAGAATTGCTGCTGCGGTGGAAACGGTTTGCTATTTCTATTACGACAATGGGCATACAGCAGTACAGTTGGATGCACTAGAAAATGATATTGAACAACTTCTGGGAGTGCCAGTTCAGATTGAGGATGCACTAACGACTTGTCAGGATCGGATTGTTGAATGGAAGGATCGTGACTTAGTGCAACTAGAGTGGGCGTTTGTAGTCGAACAGCACGTCCAAAAAGAAATTCTTGAGCGAGCAAAAATGTTAGAGAAGGGGCAGGCTCTCCTAACAGTAGAGTTCGATGAAAATCGTCTTAATAAATTTGTAGAGACCGTTGGCTATCCGTTAAACTCCGAGCAACTTAAGGCAGTACGGACAGTACTTGAAAATCCCGTAAGTTGTATTTTCGGTGGGCTCGGTGTTTGCAAATCCCATATCTTAAAAGCGATCTTTGACCAAATTGGGGATAGAGCAACTATTTATTTTCTAGCTTTGACTGGGCTCGCAACGAAAAGAAGGCAAGAACTTACAGGAATTGAACCAATCAGTATTGGCAAGTTTCTAAAAAAACTTGATGAAGGTGGAATTGCACAAAACGCGTGGTTGTTTATTGACGAAGCGAACGCGTTGGATGTGGCAGTTGCCTATCGAGTTCTGAAAAAGCTTCCAAGAACTGTCCGCATATGCTTCATCGGAGATAGTTATCGGTTTTTTCCAAAGGGGCCTGGCCTAGTATTTCATGCCATGGAAGGCGTAATGCATATTCCTCAGGTGGAATTAGTAACGATGCATCCACCAGAGTTAGAAACAGGCATTCCCCAAGTAGCCAATGCAATTCGATCTCTGACATTTCCTGAAATCGAAAACTTTGTTGGGCTTAGAAAACGGAAGGTGGGGGTCAGCTTTCTTGAAAGTACATGCGTTGAAACGACCGTTCAAAATATCTTGAGGGTCTACCGGGAGAGCAAAGAGTACGGTGATGTACAAATTGTAGCTGCGACGAACGGTATTTGTGAACACCTCAACCAGGCACTCCATAAGGAGCATCGTGAATTACGGGAATATCAAAGTCTTGAAACGCCAGTTTTAAATTTGCAAAATTGTAATGCCTTGACCGGTAGTGAAGAGGTCACAGTTGGTGATCCAGTTTTATGGCATTCGATGAGTGATCATTCTCGTGATCTCTTCGACGGAATGCTCGGGATCGTGACAGAAATATTTGAACGTCATATTTGGGATATAACAGACGACGGACTTGAGGTTCGGTACGTTGCCAAGATTGATTTTGAAGGGAGGCTAGTTAATGTGCACGAAAGCGACCTCGCTAATATTTCCCTTGGCTATGCGATTACCTGTAATGAGATACAGGACTCACAATTTGAACGTGTAATAGTAGCTGTAGCAGAAACGGGTGACAACAGAGTCATTGATAATTCTTGGTTGTATACAGCGGTTACCAGTGCGCAAAAACAAGTAGTACTGGTTGGAGACAAGGGAGTATTTGCAAGGGAAGTGACAACCCCACCCCGTGCTTTTGATCGCATTGTTGGTTTGAAATTTAACTAAAGACTAATTTAATAAAGAACGGGAGGCAAAGTGGTACGACCAGTTCCAGAGGTGCGTGAGCGTCAGCGGTTAGATCATGTTTTTGAGGATTTGGTTAGAGAAGGAGTCGAGCCTTGGCTGGCGGACCTGGTTGCAAAACGAGTTGAAAAGAGCGTTAGTGTAGAAGCCTTGTTCCAGCCATCTGTTGCGAATATCGATGACCCAATCTGTATCCCAGACATGGATAAAGCCGTTGATCGAATTGTCGAAGCAATCGAAGAGGGAGAGCGTTGCATTCTTGCGGTTGACCACGACCTCGATGGTATCTCAGCGGCATCTGTTTTGTGGTCGGCGCTTGTAGATCACTTCGGAGTAGATCCTAATAATCTCTCTGTAGTCACTAGCCATCGGCTCACTGAGGGATATGGAATTACGGAGCCTGTGGTTGAACGGATATTGGAAACCGATGCCACGTTAGTTATTTCGGCAGATAAGGGAAGTAGTGACCAGGAGAGGATTAAAAAGATAGCAGAAGCGGGGAAAGATGTTGTCGTTACAGACCATCATGCGGTTCCGGTAGAAGGGCCGCCAGCCTCTGCTTTCGCGGTAGTTAATCCCGCAAGATTCGACTCAAAGTATGACCCTTTTGTTTGTGGGGCGGGAGTGGCCTTTCTTACAATGGCTAAAGTTCGAACGAGGCTTCTTGAGAAAAATTATCGACCTACGATTCCAAGCCTGGTGGATATTATCGATTACGTAGCCGTGGCGACGATATCGGATTGTGTCGCATTGAGACCAGACAAGAGTTACATCAATCGTGCAATGGTAAAGCGTGGGCTTGCACTGATCAACAGTGAAAAGAGAGCGTGTTGGAAGGTGTTTCGGCAAGAAATCGGGACCGACGTGTGCTCAGAACATATTGCATTCAACTTGGCTCCAACGGTTGCTGCAGCGGGAAGACTTGATTGGGCAGATGCTGGCTTTCATTTTTTAGTTGCAAAGGATATCAAGTCAGCGCGTAAACAGTGGAACCTTCTTAAGGAAGAAAATTCTTTAAGGAAAGATATAGAAAGGGGAGTTCGGCGAAAAGCATTTGCAGCGGCAAGAGAGATTGAAGGTAATTCAATCGTTGTGTACGTTGACGATGGACACAGCGGAGTTCATGGGATTACTGCGAGCAAGGTCGTTGAAGCTTATGGAAAACCTGCAGCTATCTTTTCGCCAAAAGGGGCAGGGGCACGTAACGGAGACCAAAATGGAGTAACTGGAAAAGATGGTCGCGCCCTGGCCAGTGGATCATTTAGGGGCATTGACGGAATCCATGTCAGAGAAGCATTGCAGCATGTGGCAGATAATCATAAAGGGTTGTTGGTAGGGTTTGGAGGACACGCGGGTGCGGCAGGTGCTACTCTTTCAATAGACGATATTGAGCAGTTTAGCGTCGCGTATGAGGAAGCGATCAGCCTTCAGGTCGGCGACAGGTTCCTCAGGCCAATCCTGTGGGTAGACGGTGATCTAGATGCTAGTAATCTGATATTGGAAACAGTAGATAAGTTAATGACGTTAGAACCTTGGGGTAAGGACTTCCCGTATCCGTCCTTTAGAGGGCAATTTACGGTGCTTGATGTGAAGAGGGTCGGAGATGGTTCCCATCTTCAATTGAAACTTAGAATGGATGGCAAAATGTATAAGGCCATTTGGTTTTTCGCTGTAGATGAGGACAGCATGGAGATGCCCGTGAAGGTCGGGGACGACAACACTTTTGTCTATATGCTTTCTGAAAATGTGTTTAGGGGTAATAGGACACTTCAACTAAAGGTTCTTGGTATCGCCGAATAGGGGATGATTTAATGGGGGAAAAAGGAATTAAGGCGCTTGATCTAAGGCGGATATATCCGATCAAAATAGTGTGGGCGCCTTATGTGCCAAATCGTGATGTGCCACTTTTTTTCGATGAGAAAATTAAGCTCATGGAGGAGTTCTCGCAGTATGCGCTTTATATGGCAAAACAGCATTTAGCGAGCCATAATAATACTGAAGATAACGAACAGGCATATCTCTCAGATATCCAAATGGTGGCTTATTCCCTAAAGTCTTTTTGCGAATACCTGCGTGTGAAATCGAAGTTCTGGAAAGAGATAGAGGACTGCGACCTAGAGGAGTATAAAGATTGGGAACTGGCGAATGTAAAGACTAAAAATAGCAGTCGAACCGAAAAGACTGCACAGGAAACCGTTAACAGAAAACTAAGGGTCATTTATCAATTTTATTGGTGGGCACAAGAAATCCAAGCCTTGATGGAAGGTTGGATAGGGTGGCCTACAGCACCTATTCGAAGCAAATTGCCTGATTATATGAAAGATCCTGAGGCATTTAACAAGAAAGGTGAAGTTAAGAAGACGATTTATCCGCTTTGTTTTAGAAGAACCGGAGCGAGGTCGATACACAAACGACAACATTTTGCAACCGACGATGAGTTGAATCGGCTGCGAAGATATTTCAGGGAATTTTGTGCCCCGCTGTCGGCCGAGAGGAACATCCTGATTGTAGATATTATTGAGCATGTAGGCTGGCGAGGCGGAAGCGTGCGTAGCCTCTTGGTGGAACACTTTTCGAAAGAAGTCATTGACTCGGCGCTAGCACAAGGTTTGCGCGAGATTGAGGTTACGCCTCCTGAACAGAAATTTGGCTATCAGAATGCTTATGATGTGAAAATTAAGTTGGCTATAAGGGTCGCAAGCTTTATTAAGGATGTTCGCAAACCAATCCTGGAACGGCTTGGCGTCGGAGAGGAAAAAGCGCAAGGACATCTTTTTATTAGCTTTACTACTGGCAAACCCTTGGGAAATAAACGTATTTCGCGGATTATTGCAGACGGATTTAAGGCGATCGGGCTAAGAAAAGGCTCTGGGGGGCACAGTATTAGAAGAAAGTTTGGAAAGGAGACCGCCACTGAAATTCTCCAGACCAGGCAAAAACGGGGCTTTTCTGATGATCCAAAATCAGTTGTCTTAGATTTGATGCCAAAGCTAGGCCATTCTGCCGCAGCCAGTCACACGTCATATACGCATGGTAAAGAAGATATGTACAAGAGGACCGAGGAAAGCAGGTTGCGCGAGCAAGTTGCAGAGTTGCAAACGGAGGTTTCGCAGAAGCAGTTGGAAAATGCACGACTGCACAGGGAATTAGATAAGTTAAAGCCGTCTTCGAGTTAGGGATAGAAAGCCGAAAGCTATTCACCCCAGCTCTGATTTTCAAATTAGACACCTAGTCAAGTCTGAATTACTGAATCTTACAACCGGGTTTTTTAGTCACTTACATTTGATGAATGGTAGCTTTACAGGCGTTCCCTGTGGCCCCGGAAAGCGGCCAACAATATATTGTTCGGCGGCGCTGAATTCTCGATTTCGTGAAAATACTTTTCAGCGGATTCCGCGCTTAATTAAATGATTTCTTGTTCTTCAATCACAACCTGTGCTCGTTACAGGTCGGTTAAGGAATTGGGACCTTAAGGGCGTTAGAATACAGGGGTCTTGCGCAGGTCTTTTATTCACAACGACTGTGTAAAAGGACCTTGCTCGGTTTTAGACGAACGTACTGTTCTCTTGATTTTGCGAGGGAATTACCTCTTTACTTTTTTAAACAGCGACTAGGTGCTCGGGAAAGCAAAACTCCTCACTCGGTAAAATCTATAACCTTTCGAGAAAAAGGGGATTTTATTTCTCAAACCAGCAAAATATCTGTCGAAAAATGAAAGTAAAACTCTTTACTTGGCATACAGTTGAACCGAACAGTGGGAATGATGGGGAATCTTACGATTTGTCTCCTAATTATTAACTTGCTCACGAAGAAACCTGAAAATCAAAGAGGAGCCCCAATTCGGTTTGAATTTCAAGAACATCAAAAGTCTCACTGCCCGTTGAAAACTTAATTGAGCAGCAAGATGGATTGAACCATCGCCCCTCTACAAAAAATATTTCTACTACACACCCCACGACATGACCGCCCCTCTGTTTTCTACATGCCTACTATCTATAGCTCCTATTTTTAAAAAAAATTTGAACTTTTATCGTTGCGACTCAGCAAGATTGCGGGAAACACCCTTAGAAACCCTCGCAAGATAGTGTGGAAATTACCCACCTATAAAAACTAACAAAAGTGTTAATTCCGCTACAAAAACCGGCACTTGCAAGATACTTGCGGGTCGGCTATGCTGGACTTGTGGGCACAAATCGGAAGTCTTTTTCCAGACAGTCCCGAGCCGATCCCGACCGCCGGGGAAGGTTTTGTGCTACCAGGAATTTTTGAGGTCGCGGGCAGAAAGAGGCCTCAGCTATCAGAAGGAGATAACCTCATGACTCTTTTTCGAGGAACGGTTACAACGCATTATCCAGCAGGAAGCCTTATCATCCATAGGCCTTATCAGAGGGGCTCTACAATTGAAACGCGACAATTTTTAATCTAAACAGATAACCCCTCAGAGAGGGGAAGCCTACGGAGAAACCATGGCCAAAACTACTCCGATAAAACATCTGCCAGATTATCTTTGTGCTACTTTTGCTTTGGATAATGCGACCATCTACTGTTATTGGAAGGGCGGTGATGAGCGCACCTGGTTGCTTTTTTATCTAGATGACGCCGACGACCCGGAAATACCCGAAGATGAATATATTTTTCTTGTAAGTCTCGAATTTGATTGTGTTGTTAAGAACCACAAGGAGGCCAAGGCTCTGGCTGAAAAAACCTGGATCGACCATAAGGAGCAGATCCTGTCTGCCGACGTGGGGCGTTTGTATGTCGTCGGAGACGAGTTGGTTGAGTGAAGTTGGAAAGGGGGCTCAATGAGAAAAACGGGGATAGCGAAGTGGCCTCGCAGGCCAGAGCAACAGCGGAGTGACTATCGCCCCGGAAATTTCCTCTGCCCTCGATGCGGCGCAACGATGACCGTGGTAGTTCCTGCGTTTGATTTTGACGTAATTCCTGAGGTGGTCGAGCTGTTTTTTCGCTGCAGAAATTTCGATAACTGCAATTGTTGTGTCACTGTCAAGGCGGAGGGCGCTGCTGTCGAGGAGCATGATTGCTCTGGTATCGAAAAAACATAATTCTTCAGTGGGGTCGAATTGGTGGAGTGACGACTTAGGTATTACCGAGCTTTATTATAGTAATCACTATAATAGTAATTACTATAATTGGCCCTGTCAGGAGTGACGTTATGCCTTTTTCCATCAGCATCAAAATTAATTACAGAGAGATCCTACGTGTTTCCGGCTACAATGCTAAGTCACCGGATGGAGATAGCCAAAACTCTTTGCGTGTCTATCGATACATTGCTGAAGACCTTGAGAGGTCAGAAGTTACGAAAGGTGAGGTGCTGCATGTCAGGGATGAAGGGATGACAAAGCTCGCATCGATCATCCTTCAGGATGTTGCCAAAAAAGAGGCCTTGCGCAAGACGCTTATAAAGGGTGAGGAAAGTGGCTTCGCTGAGTATTCGCTCGAAAGAATCAATCGTGAGCTTGATGAAGAGAGTGAGAAGCTTGAAGAGCGCTGGCTTGAGGAAAACAAAGGCGCGATCGACGACTACAATGAGCATATCAAGAAAGATGGTGTTTTCGGTTCCCGCAAAAGACGGTTTTGATGATTAACAAACCCTCCGGAGGTGGGTCATGAAACTTTCCAAGCCCAAAAATGGCACCGTGGCCTCGCTGGAGTCTACTATTCGACTAAGCGCAGAAGACGCTGAAAGGTTTTTTGACGCGATCGAGAACCCGCCGGCACCGAACGACAAACTGCTGGCCGCTGTCCGCGACTACATGGAGCGGCTGGGCAAGCGGCAGGGCTAATCACCGCCCGATCCATGGCCTGGCCGCTTTCGGATTTCATTGGTGACAGACTCGAAAAAGTCATCATCCTCGGCCACGACCTCACCTTGGCCAGAATGAATCTCATGCCAGCCTCGGCCAACAGATTCGTTTTTGTCTTTGTCGATCATCAGGAGCAGATCGTCGATTGGCTCAGAAAGCCCCTCTGCGACCTCTCGCAGCGACTGCAGCGTCATGCGGTCAGCCGGTCTCTCATGATTCGAGTCTGCCATCTACACCTCCTTCTGGGGCGGATCCCCATGGTCAATCTTACCATCCCTGACAATGTCGATAAGACTTTTTAAAGATGATACCACAGGCTACCATTTATCGGTTTTTTTCATTTCTTGATTTAGAGTTTTGGTTGTTCACTGGTGTAAACGCTGAAATACACCCAGATTGGTTGTTGAACCCCATCTTTCGGAGCAAAGTTGGGATTCGTAATTTTATGTCTTATAAATCCTGAGGTGACCCAGTACCAGAATTTAAGACAATTTGTTTGACATGGGGATGCTGTAGGGTGGGGGAGTGTAATAAGTTTGGCTTTCCTATTTGTTAGGGCTATTGAGAAACGCAAAAAAGTAGCCCGTGGTCAGCCTGAAATCATTCTGAGACATAAAACAAGACGGCTTTGCCAGGATTCCTGGCGGGCCGTTTTTGTATGGCGGCTGCCGTCTTGAAATTGAGGATTTGTGAAATTTATCATACGGCCAATCCGAGCCGCCGGACGTGACCGTTACCAAGCGCTGCTGATACCTTCGAGAATGGTCGGCTCGTGCTTCTTTAGGGCACTGGGCAAGGCATCCCATTGAGAGTCCCGATGGCTACGGGTCCGGGGAGCAGGTCCACCTAGTCATTCCCTTTCCAAAGCCTTAGGCTTTCATGATCTTACTTCTTGACTATATCTGTCCATGCAGATATAGTCTTTGATATGAAAAATCATGTCCAACTTTTTAGAGCCCTCGCTGACGAAACCCGTCTGGGGATTCTTATGCTCCTTTACGCTGAAGGGGAGCTCTGTGTCTGTGACATAATCGCGGCGCTCCATCTTCCGCAATCAAAAGTATCCCGACATCTTGCCTATCTGAAAAAATTTGCAATCGTCATCGATCGCCGCGAAGGACTCTGGAACTACTACTCCATCAACCGCAGCAATCACCTCATGCAGGAGATAGAGCCTTTCCTGAGAAATAGCCTAAAGGAATCTGCCGAGGTAGCCAACAATCGTCAACGCCTATTGGAACCTAGCAGAGACAAAAACTGCTCCTAAAAAAATTTACCTAACATATCTGCCAAGGCAGATATAGGGAGACAGCATGAGGAATATTTCTTCTCAGCTACCACAACAGCTCTCTCTTCTTGAACAAAGGAACTAACGATATGCCACAAGGCCTTTTTGCAAATTCCCCCAAGAACTTTTTCTTCACCGGCAAGGGCGGTGTAGGTAAAACGACAATCTCGGCAGCAACCGCCATTGCCTTGGCCGATAGCGGCAAGCGGGTGCTGTTGGTCAGTACCGATCCGGCTTCCAATCTTGATGAGGTGCTGGACTTGCCTCTGTCTGCTGAACCGATCCCGGTGCCGGGCGTCGCTGGCCTCTTTGCGTCGAACGTCGACCCGGTGGAGGCTGCTGCTGCCTATAGGGAAAAGATGGTCGGCCCCTATCGCGGCGTACTGCCGGAAGCCGCCCTGCGTAGCATGGAAGAACAGCTCTCCGGCGCCTGCACGGTGGAAATCGCCGCTTTTAACGAGTTCGCCACCCTGATGGGGGATCCGGAAACCGCGGATCGTTTCGATCATATCGTTTTCGACACGGCCCCCACTGGCCACACCTTGCGCCTTCTTTCACTGCCAGCCGCATGGGACGACTTCATCGATACAAATGTGGGGGGCACCTCCTGTCTTGGACCGCTGGCCGGCTTGAAGACTCAGCACCAGCTCTATGAGAACACCCGTCGTTCCCTCGGGGATGCAACACAAACCCTGGTGGTTGTGGTCAGCCGACCGGACGTTGTCCCATTAGCGGAAGCGGCTCGTGCATCGGCCGAACTGCAGAAACTCGGGGTTACAAATCAGCACCTGGTGATTAACGGCGTACTGCAGTTGACGGATGCCAGCGATGCCGTCGCTGTTACCCTGCGGGATAGAAGCATGAAGGCGCTTGCGGAAATACCTCAGGCCCTGACCCTGCTGCCACAAACCGAGCTGCCATTGCGTGGGACCGAATTGGTCGGCGTCCCGGCGTTGCGAGGGTTCTTTTCACAGGATAGCAGCGTGCCCTCCACCAGAAGCGGCGCAAAAGCTACCCCTCTGCCAGCTTCTCTGGGTACTCTTCTCAACACACTGGAATCTATGTCCGGTGGGGTGATTATGACCATGGGCAAAGGGGGTGTTGGAAAAACCACCCAGGCGGTTAACATTGCCAAAGCCTTGGCCGCGCGTGGCAAAAATGTGCATCTGACGACCACCGATCCGGCGGCACACGTCGCTCTGACCCTGGGAGAAACGCCAGAGGGAATGCAGATAAGCTGTGTTGACCCTGAAGCTGAAACCGAAGCTTATCGAAATGAAGTTCTTGCTACGGCCGGGGCCGATCTGGACGGTGATGCACTGGCACTGATGGAGGAAGATCTGCGTTCACCCTGTACGGCGGAAATCGCTGTTTTCCGGGCATTTGCAAAAATCGTTGATCAGGGGACCGATCGCTTCGTGGTGGTTGACACCGCCCCCACCGGCCACACGCTGCTGCTTTTGGATGCCTCAGAGTCGTATCACCGGGAGGTGTCACGTTCCCTTAGTGACATACCCGAGGCGGTGCGGCAGCTTCTGCCACGCTTGAAAGATCCTGCATACACCAAGGTTTTTCTGGTAACGCTGCCGGAGAGGACACCGGTACATGAGGCGCTTGCGCTTCAGGCGGACCTGCGCCGAGCCGAGATCGAGCCGGCGGGCTGGATCATCAACCAGAGCCTGGCACCACTCCAGGTCACTGATCCGATTCTTGATCAACGCCGTGCAAGAGAATTTCGGTATATTGACGAGGTGATTTGCGAGGGACTGCCAACCTTCCTCATTCCCTGGCAGGACGAGCCGACAAAGGACCGATAATGATTCTGCGGATGTACACATAAACGGCAAACCACAAAGGAGTGAATTAATGAAAATAGAAATCTACGACCCCGCCATGTGCTGTTCTACCGGAGTCTGCGGACCAAGCGTTGATCCCGAACTCGTGAGGATGCAAGAGGTATTGCGTCAGATTGAAAAACAGGCTGCGAAAGTGAAGGTGGATCGTTTCGGGCTCTCATCCGCTCCACAAGCCTTTGTCGCTAATTCAGTCGTGGCAGATTTACTGAAAAACGAAGGTCCGGAGTGCCTGCCACTGGTGTTTATTGATAGAGAGATGGTCGCTAAAGGGAAGTATCCGAGCAATGAGCAACTTCAGGCTATTATGAAGCGCGAGAGGATTGATGTAGCGTTTGGCAAAAAGAACAAAGCTGGTTCGTGCTGTTGCGGTACCGACTGCTGCTGATCTGAAAATATTCTCTCTATACATTTAGCGGAATCTCGGCTGGTTATCCAAAAAGAACCACCCCACCAAGAGATGTCTCACAAGTCACCATCCATAAGACACCAAAAGCCCTCGATCTCCGGACCGGGGGCTTTTCTTATAAATGAGGAGATATAGGGAAGGCATGCTGGCTTGAAGCTGTTTTTTGCCCTAGCGTTCACTCGGCTGTGTGGGGGGCATTTAGTCTTTTATTCAGTTGGTTGCGGAACTTTAAGGCCGCAGCGCACCGCAAAAACATAGCAACGCTACAATGCAAAATTATAATTTTTCGACAAGGGTTTCCCCCAAGGAGGCGAGAGATTATGTGTGGCGCCGCAAGCGCTAGGGATGGTAGAATTTGCCATGGAAAGTCCGCACCCGAAGGAGGCAGCGATGGTAAAAACAGACTGCGAAAAAAATGCTGATCTCAAGACCATTCAGGCGATGGAAGACGTCAAGGCCGGGCGTTCTGAGCCGATAGACGATCTGCTTGAAATGATCGAAGAAGATAAAAAGTGGCTTGAGGAGAACAATCGCAATCGATGACTACAATGAGCGCATTGAGAGGGATGGCATTTTTGTTTCGCGTAAAAGGAAGTTTTGATGGCCCAGATAAATCCCCCATAACGGCTTATTTATAACTAGTTCTGAAACACTGAAACCCCGTCCGGATCGCCAGGCGGGGTTTCTCGCATTTCAGGATTGGCAAAAAGGCTGGAAATAGACTTTAGGGTGATTGCCGAAATCCCGTAAGACAAAATTTAAGACGCCTACCAATTATGACCAATGCCCGACACTCGTTAAGAACTCCCTGGGACTTTTGCACTAATTTTGAGGCAATATTTGTGACCCCAGGTGGAGGCTACTGGTTCTAGACCTTGGCAACCGCCAGAACTCCATAGTTTTGATACTTGAAACTGTCGTGTGCAATGAGGCGTGATTTTGACATCCTTCCATCTTCTTTTTACTCAATCATGCAGCTTTGGCCAATAGACATTTTAGACAATAGCCCATCGACGAAGAAACTTACAAAATCCGACACCGTGAATATCAAACTTAAACACTAATCACAACGATTTACTGGTGAAAGTTGAGCACTGCCTACAATTGTCCGATGATATGGTAGTTTATCTGCCTATCGTTTCTAGTGCTTAGGGCGGGACGAAAAAGATGAGGAAATTATGGCAGGTTGCCTAAGGTGTTTTTGCCCCCTGGATCGGGGCGTCTTTTTGTTGTATGTCGTGAGTCAGGGTTGACCCGTTTGGTTTTAACCTTTTTCCAATTAAGTTACGGAGGGGGCCACAGTGGCAAAAAAAGACAAATCAATTCAGCCTGATGACTACTTTTCGGCAGGTCCAATACAGGTTGCTCGTTTTGGTAAAAACATTGTCTGTCAGGCCGATTGGCCAGCGGGGGAGTTTGATAAGATGCAGCAGAAACTTATTGAGCAGTTCCCAGAAGTAGTTAAAAGTATTGATAATGTCATATCAAAGATAACTAGCCTAGTTGAGGTGCTGCCTCCTGAGAAGGTATTGCAACGGGCATGGGGAGAAATGGCAGTTCGCCATATGGGCATCGCGTCTGAAGTTGAAATAAATTATGACGATGCTGTCTCCCTTCGAATGGTGGACTACCTGCAAAGTGTAATCGTTGCCATTAAGCCAAGTGACGTCCTTAAAGATGAGGTTACAGATGACGATTGGCAAGTCCTGCGTAACATGGTTGAAAAATTATTTGATCAATTAAATCATGAATATCAGATTTGCAGAACAGCAGTAAGGAGAAGCGAAGACCCTGAGTTGGATATGACGTTTGAGACGTATTGCTTCAAAGCACAGGTATATTGGTGCAATATTAGAGGTCACCGCTATCTTTATCATGAGGAAGAGCATCTTTCCGACCTAATTTCTCCGCACTCAGATACATTGACGGAATTGTTTGGGATTACCTCTAGTCAACTTATTGAAGAAATACTGAAAATTCAGCACGCTTTAACAAGAGGAATGATAGAAGCAGGGCTGGAGTTAAAAGAGTTTCAACGGGTAACCACGGATGCCCTTAAATTAAAACTTGATGGGATAGAAGAACAACAGGTTGGTGATATCCGCGAGTTAATGGCAGAAGTTATTCTGGAGAATGGATGGGAGGCGTGGCAGGTAGATGTATTTGGAAGGTTTTTAGGGTTTGACCTGTTTGACGTTGAAAAGGTGGCAAAAATCCCCAAATTACTATTAGAAGAGTTGTCGTGGGCACAGGGTCAAGACACTGAATTTTTCTCAGATGGTGAGTTCAGGGGGTGGCCATTAAGGATCTGGCCAATCTTTAAACGACCGTTCGTAAAATTAAACGATAGGTATTATTGTTTTGAGCTCTATAGCTTTTTGGACAATATCTACCGTGTATTGCAGAGGATTATTATTCGCTTTAAGGAAGATTATCGAGCGGAATGGAACAAGAGGCAAATGGAAGTTTCCGAGCAACTTCCTTTTAAATATTTAGGGAAATTGCTCCCTAATTCACAAGTATATCAATCGGTGTATTATAGGTGGAATTCTGGTGGTGGCGGTAAAAATCAGTGGTGTGAAACCGACGGATTACTGATTTATGATGATCATTTATTTGTTATTGAGGTTAAAGCAGGTGCTTTTACGTACACATCTCCAGCAAATGATTTCCCTGCATACCTAGAATCCATTAAGAATTTGGTTTTAAAGCCAGCGATTCAAGGGAAAAGATTTGTTGAGTATTTGAATAGTTCCGCTTCGGTAGATTTGTTTGACAAAGACCATAATAAGGTAGGTGAGGTTTCCAAGTCTGATTTCAGACAAATCACCATCTGCCCCATTACACTCGATACTTTCACCGAGCTGGCTTCGCAGGTTCAACATCTAAAGGCACTAGGTGTAGATGTTGGCGATTTTCCTGTCTGGGCTATTTCCATTGATGACTTGAGGGTTTATTCGGATGTTTTTTGTGACCCTTTAGTCTTTCTGCATTTTGTTGAGCAGCGTATGAGAGCATTTGCGTCTGATATTATTCAAACGGATGATGAATTGGATCATGTTGGATTATACGTCAAACATAACGTCTATACTCAGTATGCAAAAGAAATGCTTTCAGGTTCTAAGGCCCAACTCAATTTTTTGGGCTATCGTTCAGACATAGATAAGTACTTTACTGAAAAGTTGCTTGAACCAGGCACACCGTCTCCATTAAGGCAGGAGATGCCTGCTCGTCTTGTAGAAATCATCAATGTTCTCTCGATACAGGAAAAGTCAGGTCGGGCAGCAATTGCTAGTTATCTTCTCGATTGCGGCGGTAGTTGGCGTGATAACATCACTGAGGGGATTGAGAAAGTTTTGGGCATCCAAAAGGTTCAAAGGAAACCTCAGCCTTTATCAACTTACGGTGATATTAAGTTAACGATTTTCTGTTGGCAAAACTCATTTGTTCCACGCAATGAAGAGTTGGCCCTTGATCATGCAAGAGCGGCTATGCTTGTCACAGGTGACAAAGAAAGATTGATGCTTGAATTAAGTTATACCGACGAAGGGATTCTTGATGATGTTAGCTGGTCTGATATCAGTATGACAGACGTTTCTAGCTCCGACATGGAACGATTAACTGGCATTGCAGAGACCCTTAAAGTTAGGCGTCTTGCGAAAGCAGGGAAAATTGGTCGAAATGTCCCTTGCCCATGTGGCAGTGGGAAGAAGTACAAACGTTGCTGTATCGAATAAACTAGATGGGCAATTGCTATTGTCGGCAGGCGTGGCTTTGAAATTGCTGTCGCATTTTCCTTTCGCCGATGTTCAAAAAAAGTGGCCCCCAAAAGCCTCAGTTAGGTTCAGGGCTTCTGAGCGTTTTCGTATCTCAAAAAATGTGAGTTAATGTCACCCGCCTCGACTTATGGAACACAAAATGTACAGAGATAGTTATTACCTGACAGATCCGCTCCTGACGGGGTGACGGGTTACGTAACTTTCTTGGTTTTCTTTTCGCTATCATCTAGATACAGGATGGCCCGGCCGTTCTGGATATGCCATTCTTAGAACTCACGACTTCTGAGGGAAAAAGTGACTTCTTGTTGAACGGCATAATTATCACTTGAAAAATATATCTGAAGCAGTTAGTGATAAATAACCTGTATTTTTTAACAGGCCCTGCTGACGCGGCCTCTGGGGATTGTCTCCAGGGGCCGCGTCTTATTTGTCACCATTTCCAAAATACCGAACACCCCAACTATGTTTCAGGTGGCTGGAGAGTCTTACATTATATTCTAAATCCAGTCCTGGATTATCTAGGGACTTATCAGGCGGTTTTCATGGCCACAAAGGGCAGGGGAGGCGGGTGATCTATTGGGGGATCCCAACTTATGCGGAGAAATTGGGATTGAAAGCTTGAGGTTGGAAATCGCTGGCGTGATATCGTAAGTCAAAAGCAATAGAGCATGGGGAACAGCTAGGTTTATACGCTAAATCCACTCGATCAACGTATAATATCCCAGACGTCAGTTTCTTTGAGAAGCACATCCCCCCCCTGTAATGAGAGAAAAGCCCCAGATCCGGCGATCAAGAGCTTTAGTTTGTCAAAAGAGATGATTTGCAGAACACCTTTTGGGCCATTCTTTCGTCTTGAACTTATGAAGACACGGTGCATCATAGTTTGATTCCATAATGATCTAGCAGGCACACTATTGCCCAATAACACAGGATGGTTATGCATATGCTAATGCCCATACTTATGTAAAAGTTAAGTCCATATCTGAGCAATAATGGCAAGCTAACAAACAGTGCCAACGAAGGCAATATTAGCCAGAATATTCCATTAGACAGCTCATTGATTTTGGAGGTATCTTTTGTTTCGATATAAAGCCAAATCATCGCAACAACTGAAATCAAAGGTGCCGAGGCTAAAATTGCACCGATAAAAGTACTTCGCTTTGACAACTCTGACACTAGGACTATTAACATCACAGTGACAAAAATTTTTAGTATGTAATAAAGCAAAGTTCCTCCCCCTGAAATGATCCCTCTCTTCAAGTTAAAAAACACTGACTAAAATTCTACCCTTTGAATTGATAGAATCAAGGCATTCGGCATGCCTTACATATTGGGAAATCCCGCCAAATTTTTGGGCGGCTTTTAATGCCTGATGGCAGATGCAATATAAGAATGGCCCATCCAGCGAGGATGGGCCATTCTGCATCTTGTTGATGACCATTAAGGTTGTAGCAGTTTCTACAAGAATTCCAGATTAAATTTCAAGGTTGAAGGCGGAAACTTTCCCAAGGATTAGCGGGGAATAATATACATTTTTGTATACCACATTTATGTATACATTTTTCTCCTTTGGTTCCAGTAGGTTACAAGTTAAAGAAAGATACTATGCTTTTAGCATAATCCTCTTTGGATAATAGCGACTTCCAATCCTCTAGCCTCGCTCCAACTTCAACAGGCACAAAGGGCAGGGGAAGCTGGTGATCTATGAGGGGGCCAACTTATGCTGAGAAGTTGGGAACTGGAAATCGCCACCAAAACTCAAAACACTCCAGGCCTCCAGGAAATGTGGCCTTTTCCGGTAATGCTGGGCCATTTCCCCTTTGCTCGATCCTTTCTTGTTACCCGGTCACTCGGGTCCAGTGCTCCGATGAAAGAAAAGATCCGCTATATAGCTGACGGCTTCCAAGTCGCTGGCATCGGTGTCGTTCAGAATGCCGATGAAGATCAGTTGGCGAGGTTCCTCGCCGTAGAGCCTCTTGAAATCCTCTCGAAGGTTACGGCGATAGGAGAGCCACCGCCCCAGTTTCTCCTGACCTCCCTCGACCACCATCAGCTTCTGCCAAGGTTTTCCGGGGTCGGGCAAAATCTCTCCCGCCGGCAAATGGCTGCTCCAGAGGTACTCTGTTATGCGTCCGCCCATGGCGTGACCATGGAAGCTGTCCAGATAGAGGAACCTCTTCAACCGGAACCAGAAGGTTTGTTTGGAAGCATCTGGCTCGAAGACAAAGAAAATTCGGATAGGGTGGTCGTCGCCGGCGGAGGTTTTTTCATCAATCCCCTCAAGGATGTTGTTGACCTTCCACCTCCAGGAAACGATGGGGTACTCACGTAAGTCAATGTCCACCTGCTTTTCAAGAAAAGTCAATGCGCCCTTGGAGTGGAGCATGACGGCAGGCTGCCCATCGTTGACGGTCCAGCGGGCCTGGGCTTTCTTGGTGGGCCCAAATAACCTTTTGCGCAGAGTCCAGCCCGCGGGGATCTTTCCGTCCTGAAATTTCTCTGCAGACAGACCTAGGTCAAGGGCCTGGCCAGCTTCAGCGGCGTGAAGCTCTGGGGATAAAACAAACAGACCAAGCAAGAAAAACAGGGCCACCATTCTTTGTCTTCTAGAGTTAAGCATTCTTCTTACTTTCTCCTGTAGAAGCATGCTTTACCTTATGGCTTCCGCGCCTGCTTTTTTCAAAAGATACGCCTTCGCCGCAAGAGCGGCTTTAGCACCCTCGCCAGAAGCGATAATAATCCGCTTGCCGAATGCATCGGTGACATCGCCTGCTGCGAAAATGCCAGGACGTGAGGTGGCACAATCCGGCCTTATAACAATTTCTTCTTTTTCATTCAGGGCCACAAGGTCCGCCACCAAGGCCGAGTTGGGTTCATGGCCAATTGCAACAAATACCCCCTGGACGGAAAGGCAGAGGCGTTTTCCCCCAGACATTTTCTCTATCTCAACCGTGGTCAGAGAATTCTCCCCAGCAAATTGCAACGTCCTGTACCCTTCGTATACTGTCAGGTTAGGGAATACCTTTACCCGTTCGATAATGGCCGGATCGGCCTTCAGTTTGGATGTGGAAACGAGGTGGATTCGGCGGGCGAGGGTTCGAAGGTTTTCCACGATCTGCAGGGCGCTGTTACCGCCTCCGATAACGGCCACCTCCTCGCCCTCAACGAAGGAGAAGTCGGGGATATTCCCGTAGAATACACCACGCCGTTGAAACTCCTCCTCTCCGGGGATATAAAGCTTCTTTCGAGTCATGCCGGTAGTAACCAGGACAGCGTTAGTCAAAAAGGTATCCTCTCCGCGAGTGACGACGTGGAACGCATCTTTCTCGGGAATGATTCGGGTCACCTCATCCATCAGGTGGTCAACAAAATGGGAATGAAGCAACTGATTCTGAAAACGGGAGACCAGCTCTGGGCCGGTGATGAAGTCAAACCCCATGTAGTTTTCAATCTTGGTGCTATCGACCGCCTGACCACCCAGATCCCTGGCGATCAAAAAAGCCTTCATCTTTAGAGTGGCGGCGAAGGTTGCCGCCGTCAGTCCAGCCGGCCCTCCACCGATGATGATCAGATCGAATGGCCCTGTGGGCCTCTTGCAAGAGCGATCCTCTAGAAACTTCCTGCGACACCCCTCTGAACAAAAGTAAAAGCGCTGGCCGTCGCATTGAACGCTTATGGCCGTTTCTTCTGATACTTCCATTTGGCAGATCGGATCTTTGGGCATTTTCTATCATTCCCATAAAAGAACGCGATGCTTGGCTTTAAGCACATGCAGGATCTACGGCTGGAGCAATCCCTGTTCCGAGCAGCTTTATGAGGTGGTTAGATGGCCGTTCGCCAATGGCATCTGTGGGTTGGGTTTTCCAGATAGCAGTTAGAAACGTAGAGAAATCCCGCCGCCATAACCGAACTCGGAATGCCACTTGCCAATCAGAGAAAGATCCCTTCTCAGCATGTAATGCAGACCAACAGCACCTTCCCATTTATCATGGGTGTCATATTCCACCTCACCATGGAGGGCCAACCTGGGCGTTAGCTCCAGATCCTTTTCCAGCATGAGCCGAGCTCCAGCCTCCGTGTCAACCCAGGCGGTGAAGTCCAAGTTCAGAGGCAGAAGATATTTCAATCCCAGAATACCCCGCAAATCTTCCGCATCTGAACCTTCACCCAAAACGTCGATGCCAGCCAAAAAGGAAGTGAATCGGTTCTGGTACCATCCCAAGGTGAAAAGACCTTCCCAGTCTGTCTTTTCCACTTCGTGCCAGCCGACTTCCCAGGCAGCATCGAACATGGTCCGGGTATTACTCATGGAGAAAACCCCTTCGGTCATGTTGCTCAAAAAGTCGGCCTGCGCCCAGGCGTACCACGAGTCACCATAAAGTTGGGGTCGGACCGCCTGGACATCCTCATTCGGCTGGAAATCCTGGTAATGGACAAGGCGAGCCATGCCGCTCTTCATATGATAAAGCAGGTGGCAATGGAAGAACCAATCGCCAACCTCATTGCCATAAAATTCAATCACCGTGGTGGACATGGGAGCCACGTCAACAGTGTGTTTGAGGGGAGCATGATCTTCCTGGCCGTTGACAACCCGGAAGAAATGTCCGTGCAGATGCATGGGGTGGTGCATCATGGTTCGGTTGATCATGATAAAACGGACGACTTCCCCTTCCTTGATCAAGATGTGGTCGGTTTCAGACAAGGGCTTGTTGTTCAAAAACCAGACATATCGCTCCATGTCGCCATCCAAGGTCAGCCGGATTTCGCGAACGGGTCTGTTTTTAGGCAGGGTTGTGGAACGAATGGAGCGCAGGCTGGGGTAGGGGGTGCCTGGGCGTTGCATACTGCCTTCCTGTGCCAGTTGCTTTCTTGAGGAAATGTCCGCCTCCAGAAATCCAAATCGACTTCCGTACTGCCGACCGGAAAATACGGAGGTTGAATCAGAGGTCTTATATTCTTGTCCAGTCGCTATCGACATGGACGAAAGATGCTGGCTATGCATGCCTTCAATAGCCGATTCTTTTGATTCAGGGGGAGGGGAGTGGTTCATATGGGTGGTCGGTTTGTGTTCGGCGCCATTGGATTTTTCCATCATGTGGTTCATGGGGTCTGGGGTGGGATCTGAGGCACCCTCATCCATATCGTGCATGTCCATCATGCCATCATGCATGCCCATCATGCCGGGGCGATCGAAGCGGCCTTTTTCCACCAATGAATCAGACATGCCCATGGTGCCGGCCGGGGTCAGGGAAAATAGGTCCGCCAGGCTACCCCGATGCATGCCTTGGTAAAGGTTGGGTTTGGGAATGTCAGATGCAGGGTGCCGTTTACCGGAACCAATCCAGACAGAGGCATGGCCTGATCCGTCATGTGCGGTTGCCCGTAATTCATATGCTCCGACGTCTGGCACAGTGATCAGCACATCATAGGTTTCCGCTACACCGACAAGAAACCGGCTTTGGTTATCAGGTTCCACAAGTTGGCCATCGGCACCGATGATGGTCATGGGGCCCCCGGCATATTCCAGGTGAAAATAGGTAGTGGCGGAGCCGTCAATAAGGCGCAGGCGAACAGTTTCCTCTGGCTTTGCGGCCAAAGTAATTTCGGGTTGTCCATTGGCAAGGAAATAGTCATAGGCCACATCGGCTATGTCCATGGGCGGCATGCGTTGCAGTTCCCGATAAAAATAGTCGCCCAGCTTGCCGGCATTGGCAGCGCCGAGAATGCTTTGGCCCGAGCCCTTTTCCAGGGCATACCATTCACTGCCACGTTTCAGGGTGCGTAATACCTCATGTGGATCATCTGTAGTCCAATCGGAAAGCAGAACGACATGGTCTTGATCCGCATGCTGTTTGTCTTCTTCATCGGCAATGACAATGGCACCATAGAGACCGCTTTGTTCCTGTAGGTTTGAGTGGGAGTGATACCAATAGGTTCCAGTCTGGCGGACGGGAAATTCGTAAGTGAAGGTAGTGCCGGGGGCAATGGGTGGCTGGGTGACAAATGGTACGCCATCCATGCCCGGGGGGACCAGAATGCCATGCCAATGAATAGAAGTGGGCACATCCATTTTGTTGGTAACATGGATTCGGGCCAGGTCACCTTTGTTGAAGCGAAGGACCGGTCCGGGTATCTTACCGTTAATGGTCATGCCTTGGGCTTGTTTACCCTGAATGGCGACTTTTTCAAAAGCAATGGTCAGATGGTATTCCTTGACAGCGGCCAGGCTCATGGACGGCAGAAGGAGTCCGCAGAAAACCGATAAGATCAAAGCTGTTCGGATCATGAGGGCAATCTCCAAATATTTTAGGGAAAAAGGAGTCGCGAGTAGATACAGGCCTTGTTTCTTTAAATAGTAGAATGTATTGACGAGAAAGCAAAACGGGTGAGAAGGCAGAAGTCGCTTTCAGCAATGAAAACGGGATAGAAAAACAAACAATAACAACATGCTGAAAAGTTAAGGCATGCCCATTTCTTTGTCCGCTAGCACCAGCCTAGACCTAACTGTAGGTTTGTCTGTATGTGCAATTGTTCCACTGTAGCGCCTGTCTGCAATATGCCGGAAAGCAACTTATACACCGCAGGGGCATCTTTCTATATTGTCCGAATTTTAGTGAGCACCTTATTAAGATTCTTGACAGGGGTGTCATAAATGCTTGATCTTACTTAAGAGATTTATAAGAAGAAGTGTTTTGTCTTGGAGGGGTGCTGTTCTACACTGAATTTCCAAAGTGAACCACCTTAAACAGCCTAGCTGGACGGGCGGTTTTGTTTGTCTAGGTGAAGTTTAGAAGGCAATACAGTCCCCCCCCCCTTGGAATTTGCATGGAGATATGATTACGAAAGGGGTCCTATATAATGGGCGATTTTCTAGCATTTGAACGGTTTTACTGGTTTGATTCGCAGATACGTAAAAACGCATACCCAAACCTGAGACATTTGTCTGAACACTTTGAAATAGATCGGCGAACAGCAAGCCGCACACTTGACTTCATGCGCGATCGAATGAAAGCGCCATTAATTTACTGGTCAAAAAAACGTGGATACAGCTACACAGACAACTCTTACGAATTGCCTCGTTTTCAAATAACCCAAGAGGAACTTCTGTCTTTACTTCTCGCGCGCCAACTATTATCTCCGAGTGCTGGTGGCTTAATCAGCGAACAAATTTTATCTTTTTTCCAAAAATTAATATCCGTCGATAGTCAAATCTGCATGAGTCCTGATCGTTTGGATGAGATTTTCTCCGCCACTTGGATAGGCTATACACCAACCACAGCAACAGTTTTCCAAACAATATTCCAGGGGCTGCTTGAACAACGTGTAATTGAATTCTCTTATACAACACCACGGGATGGTGTTGTGACTAACCGTACAGCCGAACCACATCACCTCCAGCACTATATGGGCAACTGGATAATGATAGCCTTGTGCCACCTGCGTAATGAATGGCGCACCTTTACCGTATCTCGCATAGACAAAGTAAAATTAAAGAACGATATATTTTCCTTTAAACCTAGAGAAGAATGGGAGTCTCAACTTGCCGGTGGATTTGGTCTATTCCAAGGGAAGGAACTTGTAGATGTGATCTTGCGCTTCAACCCATTCCGTACCAGATGGATTAAGGGAGAATGCTGGCACCCTCAACAGCGTGTTGAGGAACTGACTGATGGTTCCTTACGAATGACGTTTCCTGTGGCCGCATTTCATGAAGTAAAAATGCGAATTTTGCAATATGGTGCAGATGTGGTTGTTGAAGCTCCTGAAAAATTACGAACTGAAATAGCGGAAGAAATTGAAAAAATGAACCTTGTTTACAAATGAAGATATTTTTTTAAGGTATGGCGCTAGCTGTCAGGGGTAGGCATGTAAAATTGCCCCCGATACTCGACAAGAATTACTAACGCGTCAATGGAGGCGTAAATTTCGCCATGGAGGAAATTAATGGCTAATCTTCAAAAGCAAATGAACAATTTTCACGACAAGATTAGGCTCAAGGGTTTTGAAAAAAACGAACGGCTAAAGGACAAGCGCGACCTTCTAATCAAAAATCTTCGGGATAATTTAAACTCTGATGAAGATGACCCAAAGCTGTATTTTAAAGAATTTAATCAAGGAAGCTACGCTATGCACACTGGCGTAAAGCCCTTCAAACAGGACCAGGATGAGTTCGATATCGACGTGGGTTTAGTTTTCGATTTGAACGCCGAGAAACACCAGGCTTATATTGATGACCCTGTAGAGCTAAAAAAGAGGGTATTAAAAGCTCTGAACCATCCAGCCCGCACAGTTAAAGTCAAACGCCCCTGCGTTACAGTGTCCTATGCTGCAACCAATAGTGAGAGCGGATATCACGTAGATCTTGCCTGCTATATGACTTCGAATAGCATTGATGGACTTCTAGATTTAGCCAAGGGGAAACTGAACTCTGCTCCTACAGAAAAAAAGTGGGAAACCAATGACCCCAAGGGATTGATTGAAAAAATCAACAATCGGTTTCCAGGTGAAGACAACACCGAATCTCGCCATCAAATGCGGAGGGTTATTCGCATGTTTAAACGCTGGCGCGACAAGCAAGCATTGAACAAGCCTATAAGTATCTCTCTTACATGTGAAGTCTATGAAAGGTTTCAACCGGTGCAAGAGACAATTCCAGGCTCCGGAACAAAACCAAATGATCAGCAGGCATTTCTTAATCTGGTTACAGATATCCTAAACAACGTTATTAACGACAGAGTTTATAGTTATCTCATTGTTTATCCCAATTCTGACCTAAATGAGCTAATGACTGAAAACCAAATGGAAACATATATTTCTAAGCTAAATAACCTCAAAGAAGCCCTACAGCAATCTATTGATTTCATCTGCCCACACGAAGCTTCCAAAAAGCTAAAAAATCAATTTGGTGATGACTTTGATGTCCTGCCCAAAGAAGACACCGCACAAAAAGCTGCAACGGCTATCGGAACTACGGGGGCCAATGCGTGAACCAACCCGTACCTCTAGCAGAGCTTCTTGAAGCTGTTGGTGCATGGGACATCAAACCTATCCCTCAACAGCAGGAGCATTTCAGTTTCAACTTTAAGGGACAGAGAAACGTATGGTCTCTTAGTGCACGTTGGCTTGACACTGGAAAGCTACCTCAAATTTATCTAGATGATAGACATTGCGACAAGCATCGCCCACATGTAGCTTGGTACCGGGTAGTTTGTTATAACGACGGGGAAGGACTTTTTTTTACTGATGAAGACTTAGAATCTGTACTTCTAAAATCACTCCAGATGGCGATAAAAGTTCTTGATGATGGATCTAGTGGCAACCTCACTGAATTTTTCTCTGAACTTGAAGGTTATATGGATGGAATTATAAAAATCAAACCCAGTACTAACTACCAATGTTATTTCCCTCTAGAAGAAACACCGCATAAATTATGGGCATATTGCGAGTCGAAAACTTCGCATAAATATAAATGGTACTCAGAGCGAAATCAGTGCTGGGGTGTGAGCGAAAAAGATTGGAAGAGAACCACTGAAAAAAAATCACCAGCACACGGTGTCCGAGGATACTATTTACCCCTTAGAGATCAACACATTGACCCACCTCTGCCAGGGGAATACTGGTCATTTAATGACCTACTGAAATTAGTAAACAGCTTTCTGCCTGAGCTCCCTGAACTAGAGAAATTTGTTAACAAGCCATGGCAGAGATATATTTTTTCTTTTCCGCGCGAAAAGGGTGAACGTGGTGCATTTGGCATTCTTGTTAATAAGGATGGAGCAAGCTACAGAGTTCATCACATCCCCGTTTCTAGATTCCACAAGGACTACTTACAAAAACGAGCCTCCCTAACTATCCACGCCGCCATTAAATCTCAACGAGTTGCTATGATTGGTTGTGGATCCATCGGCAGCATGATCTCGCAAATGCTCGTTCAAAGCGGATTTGACAACCTGACACTTGTTGATCCTGACATTTATTCCGCTGATAATTTGTACAGGCACGTCCTTCCAAAATACTTTATTGGAGGAGGAAAAGCTGCTGGCCTTAAAATGTTTCTTGAATCAGCGTTCCTCGATTTGTCACTTAAAGCAAGCAGCGACAATGGTGCAAAGTGGGCGACCCCTGAGAATATCCAGCAACATGACCTCATCATCCTAGCAACGGGAAATCATGCCTTCGAAAGGCAACTGTTAAAGACCTTCATAAGGAATTCTTCGCTAGGACAAAAGATAATGTCAGTATGGAATGAGCCACTTGGCCTTGGTGGACATGTCGTTTTACACCAAACAGGGCAACATGGATGCCTTAATTGTTTATATTTCGAGGGCGGCAGTCAACTCATACACCCACAAGTTTCTTTCATCACTCCTAATCAAAAAGTATCCAAAAACCTTACTGGTTGCGGAGGGTCCTTTTCTCCTTTCAGTGCAAATGATTCTAGGCAGACAGCTCTCCTAGCAACAAGGACGATCGAGACCGCGCTAACAAGTAAAGAAAAAAGCTTTTACGAGTTTTGGCGTGGGGACAAAAAGCAAGCAATACATAATGAAATCAATCGTTCACCTGTGTATGACAGTGGCTTTCCGGAAAAGGATTTATGGTGGGATGAGAAAACGAATACTGGTTGCCCAATCTGTAGAAACTAAAGAACCAACAGACACATATAAAGAGCACGTCTGGTCTTGTGAAGGTTATAGCCTCGCTATACCAGAAAATTTATACACTGAATTGCTCTCGTTTAGGCAACTCAATCGAGAAATGATGGAATCGGGAGGATTTATAATTGGCCGACGCATATCAGGTACTCAAACTTCTGTCGCCGACGAAATATCCACTCCTATGAGGGAAGACTTTCAAACGCGATCATCCTTTTTTCGTAATTATGGTCATATCGACTGGCTAAAAAATCGTTGGAAAGCCACCCACCAAACTGGGCAATTACTTGCTACTTGGCATACCCATCCAGAACCTATTCCTTCTCCATCATCCACTGACTACGGGGATTGGCGCAATGTCCTAAAAAAATGTGTATTGCCTGGGGTTCCAGTCTATTTCGTAATTGTAGGGCAGGAACAGATAGTGGTCTGGCGAGGACTTAAACGAAAGTTTTCCCGTCAAACCTTTTCAACATGTAGCTTTGAGGGAGTGATTGGTTGATAAATCTTATTTGGGACATGTGGGATAAATGGTGCAAATATAAGTTCACTGACCCCGTATTTGCCTTTGCTAAAGTGTGTCTACGCTTGGGTGTCACACTTTTAGCCGGGGGCGTGGGATGGGCGATAATTATAAGCATTAAATATCGTGGCATCCCCGCAAGCATCGAGATAGGTCCTTCTCAGCCGACTTTTGTTGGTCTGCTGCTTATTGCTGTGGGACTTACTCTAGGAATTTGGAGAATCCTAAAATCTTCAACCACTGTTGGGTGCTTCCTCGTTGTACATAAAGGGATGCCTGGCATGGATCTAGGAAATCCAAAAGCTTCTCTTCCCGGTGTATGTAAACGCGGCGAGATCAGGGAGATTCAAATACCATACCTTGCTGAAAAAAAAGAAGTCATGAGAAAGATCGAATCGGTCAGTGATCGCATTCAACAAGACATTAACCATAAAAACGAATGTACCTCTCTTGCCTACGCAGGCATGGCGCCGATTCCATTTTTGTTTTACACCGGCCACCTTCTGACCAATAGGCAACATGTTAAATACATACTCGACTGGGATCGAGATTACGGAATATGGCACGACCTTGGAGCAAAACCGCACAATATCAAGCTCAAGGAAGAAAGACCTGCCTCTGAGGCATTAGAAGAAATCGCTATTGCTATACCTTTGAGCGTAGAAATTTCAGAGCAATCCATCCACAGCACAATAGGCAAAAACATCCCAATTTTATGGCTTCGCCACCCAAATGGTGCGTCAAGAGACTCTCTAAACAGTGAAAAAGATCAGATTCTCTGCTCTACTCAATTTTACAATTGCCTTGCTGGAATTCGTAGTGAGTATCTTGGTTTAAAACAGGTCCATTTATTCGTAGCAGCTCAAGCATCATTTGTCTTTCGGCTTGGGCAATCATATACGGCATCAACCCACCCACCCATATCTATCTACGGCTTCGATGCCAAGGCCGGTGTGTACGATTGGTCCATCAATATTTCTGAGCAAAAGGTGGAGATTATATAGACTTAAATCGATCCATGTCGCTACTTTAAAGAATTCTGCTAAAAAAAGGTTGTGTGCCATTCTATTCTAGGGAGATAGTGCCGCTTTTCTCCTTGTTGCCTGTTCGATTTTGGAAAACCCACGATTGGCGTTGAAACTATTTGACAGGAGTGGATCGTGGTGCTAGGGTTTTTCTAAGAGACCCGCTATTGTTCTTGATCGGATAGCTAGGGTTATTGTGTTTACCTCTTCTCAGGATTAATCACATGTTGCTGCGCTTTTTTACATCCATCCTCCTGCTGGCGATGTTCTTGCCGGTCGGGGTGTTTGGGGCGGTAATCCACCGCTGTGAAACGGAGAAAAGCGTTGTCAGGATGTCCTGCTGCCAAGGGGCGGAAAACGATCGCTTGACGGCCGACGGTGTCGAGCAGTTGACTCATCGCTGCCAGATCCAAACGGCTCCAGTCGTCCAGCAACCGGCTTCTTTAAGCCACAAGATTGAAATCGATGCCGCCTCTCTGGTGGGTGTCGACATTTCCACTATTCCATCGTTGCGTCTCACGGCGTCAATCCACCAAATCTCCTCTGTTCGGGTGTCTCTTTATTCGCCCGGTGGAGGAGCACCTGTCTTCCTAACCACCTGTTCCTTTCTAATTTGATCCCTCCTGAGCCTTTCAGGCTCTAGATTCTCTTGTTGTTGTCGGACAATAGCGTTCTCATGTCTGACATCCGGCTAGATCAGGATTCCGTAACTTTCAATCAAACATAGCAAACCTGTTGGTGCGGAGAATTAATACCGCTCGACAACATTCGTCTCTTGATACTTGCAGTTGGGCTGCTAGATGACGTCTTGGGGATTTATTTCGGTGCTCCAATACATCGGTAGTCAGATTAATCAAGCGTGTATAGAGATATACGAAATTAAAGCTATAGTTTAACGGAGCAGATTAAAATTTTCTTTCTCCGGAGGGTAGCTATGACATCCCATAATTTGTTGGCTGTGGGCCTATTGGTTGGGTTTCTGTCATTGGGTAGTGTTTCCCCAGCAATGGCACAGCAAAAGGCTTCAACACTGACGGCAAACACGAAAAACGAGCAGATACAACTTATGACTCTGGTAGAAGAGGCGCTGGCCAACAACCCAGACCTGCAGGCCGCCGAATCGCGGTGGAGAATGGCTGAACACAAGGTGATCCCAGCCCGCAGCTTGGATGATCCACGGCTGAGCTTTGCACTGTCGAACTATCCTGTCGACAGTTTTTCCGGCGACGAAACACCCATGACCGGGAAGGAGATTCAGTTGTCCCAGATGTTTCCTTTTCCCGGCAAACTGGGCGCCAAAGAAGATATGGCCAAGCAACAGGCGTTGTGGTTCCGAGGCGTCTATGAAGATGCCAAAGGGCAACTGGTACAGCGAGTCAAGGATGCCTGGTATCTGGTATATTTTCAGGATCAGGCCATCGCCATAACCAGCGAGAATATCGCCATCCTGCAGGACTTTATTCGTCTGACCGAAACTCGCTATGAAGTCGGTACCGGACATCAGCAGGATGTGCTTAAAGCCCAGGTTGAACGTTCGAAACTTCAGGACAAGCTTTTCAACTTGGAGCAGCAGCGGATCACCGCCTTGGCTGATCTTAACCGACTGTTGAACCGTCCTGTTGCAACACCGATGGATGCGCCTAAGAACCTTACGCTGCCGCCGGTCGATGCGAGTCTGCAGCAGTTGATCGAATTGTCACGATCTCAACGCCCTCTGTTCGGAGCATATCAGGCGGTAATCGATCGCTACCAAGCGCAGCGCAGGCTGAAGAAGCTTGATTACTATCCAGACTTCAACGTCTTTGCGGGATACCGTCAGCGGGAAGATGTGCCGGGAGACCCGGTGGAGGGCAGCGACTTTGTTAGCGCTGGTGTCAGCATCAACCTTCCTCTTTGGCAAGGTAAGCGGAGGGAGGCGGTGGCCGAAGCTGATTCTGGGATGCGCATGGCGCGTAGGCAGTTCGAGGATTTCCGTAACCGGGTCGATTTCGACATTTCCGATCAGTACGCGCAGATGGAAAAGAACCGCGACTTGGTGGAATTGTTCAAGACCGGGATAATCCCTCAGGCTGAGCAAAGTTTCGAGGCGAGCCTGTCCGCTTACCAGGTCGGCGATGTCGATTTTCTCAACCTGCTCGATAGCCTGATGACCTCGTATCGTTACCAGATCAATTACCATCGTGCTCTAGCCGACTATGGACGTAGCCTCGCTAAGCTTGAAGCGGCGGTGGGGCAGTATCTCGATCCCGCGTTCCAAACGAAGCTAAAACCAGAATAGTCCTGCTGCCCTCAAAGGTCTCGGCACTAGGACCTCTTGAGTGCGGCCTTAGATAGGTATTTAAAATTAGGTAGTTGCTGATGAACTCCTTAGAAATTGGATCAATGATATGAAACCTTCAAAAAAACGGTTACTGATAATCATTCTGCTCTTTCTGCCCCTGGCATTTGGCGGGGGCTGGTATGCCTGGCACAAGGTCGGATCTGTTTCGGAACATACTGGTCACGATGACAGTGAGATGAAATCAGCGAAACAGCAGTATACCTGTGGCATGCACCCGATGGTCATCACCGACGAGCCGGGCGATTGTCCTATTTGCGCCATGGCATTGACCCCGGTGAAGTCCGGAACTATTGGACAGGCTGAAGCGGCCGAGTTACCCCAGGGCAAGGAAAGCAAAGGGGAGCGTAAAATCAAGTACTGGGCGGCTCCAATGGACCCCACTTACATCCGCGATGAACCGGGCAAGTCGCCCATGGGCATGGACCTCGTGCCGGTCTACGAGGATGAGGCTCCTTCCGGCGCGACCATCGCTATTGATCCGGTCACCGCCCAGAACATGGGGGTACGCACCGCATCGGTAGAACGACGCGATCTGCATCGGCTTATTCGCACCGTCGGCACCGTCGACTACGACGAACCGAATGTGACCTCAATCAACGCCAAGGTGGACGGCTGGATCGAAAAACTGCACGTCGCCGAGACCGGACAGATTGTGAAAAAGGGCCAGCCGCTGCTGGAAATCTACAGCCCAAAACTGGTAGCGGCCCAGCAGGAGTACCTACTGGCCCTGCGCAACCGGTCTGCTCTTAAAGACAGCTCCTTTGCCGAAATTGCCGCCGGCGGCGCCCGGCTGGCGGAAGCGGCCCGGCAGCGCCTGCGTTACTGGGACATCAGCTCATGGCAGATCCGGCAATTGGAAAAGACTGGCAAGGTGCGCAAGACATTGACCCTTTATGCGCCCTACAAGGGAGTGGTGACCATGAAGATGGCCATGCCCGGCCAGCACATCAAGGCCGGCCAGGAACTGTTCCAGATTGGCGATATCTCCAAGGTCTGGATTTATGCCGATATCTACGAATACGAACTGCCCTGGATCAAAGTTGGGCAGCAGGCAGAAGTACTGCTGCCTTATGTCGGCGACAAGTCCCTCACTGCCGAAATAAGCACTATCTATCCCTACGTCGAACCCAAGACCCGTACGGTCAAGGCGCGACTGGAGTTCGACAATCCTGGTCTTGAGCTCAAACCCGATATGTATGTCAATGTGCGAATCCAGGCGCAAAAGGTTCAGGACGCGCTGGCCGTACCAGGCGAAGCGGTTCTCAATTCCGGGGAGAAGCAGACGGTGTTCGTCGCCTTGGGAGGCGGCAAGTTCGAACCTCGTGAGGTGAAGACCGGTGTACAGGACCAGGATGGGTACATAGAAATTACTCAGGGGCTTCTGGACAGTGAGAAGGTGGTTACCAGTGCGCAGTTCCTGTTCGATTCGGAAAGCAAATTGCGTGAAGCGATTCAGAAGATGCTGGAGCCGAAGGAGGCCGAGACGGATTCAGCCGATGAGCACGCCGGGCATGAGACGCCGGAAGAGGATCTTGAAGCGTTGTTTGAATAATGTGAAATTGTCATTTGTCATTGGTCATTTGTTTAATACAGATGATCGGGCTTTTTGCTTTTAACTCAATGACTAATGACCAGTGACCAATGATGGGATAAATTTATGCTTGAAAAAATAATCGAATGGTCCGTTCGCAATAAATTCATGGTGATTCTGGCGACCGCCTTTCTAATGGTGGGCGGGGTCTATTCCCTGAAGAATATCCCCATCGACGCCATTCCCGACCTTTCGGATGTGCAGGTCATTGTTTTTACCGAGTATCCGGGCCAGGCGCCGCAGGTGGTGGAAGACCAGGTTACCTATCCGCTCACCACGCAGATGCTCGCCGTGCCCGGAGCCAAAGTGGTGCGAGGCTACTCGTTTTTTGGTTATTCCTTCGTTTACATCATCTTCGAGGACGGCACCGACCTGTATTGGGCCCGCTCCCGGGTGCTCGAATATCTCAACTACGCGGCAGGCCGATTGCCGCAGGGGGTGACGCCGAGTCTTGGTCCCGATGCCACCGGGGTAGGCTGGGTCTACGAGTACGCACTGCAAAGTGACCGCCACGACCTGCAGCAATTGCGGTCCATACAGGACTGGTTTCTGCGTTATGAGTTGACCGCCGTGGAGGGGGTATCCGAGGTGGCCAGCATCGGCGGTTACGTCAAGCAGTATCAGGTGGCGGTCGACCCCGACCGGCTGCTAGCGTATCACATCACCATTCCGCAGATCAAAAAGGCTATTAAGCGTAGCAACAACGATGTCGGCGGTCGTCTTGTGGAGATGGCCGAGACCGAATTCATGGTGCGCAGCCCCGGCTACATTCAGTCGGTGGCCGATCTGGAAAAGGTAGCGGTGGGCACCGACCGCCGGGGCACGCCGATTCTGTTGCGGGATCTCGCCCAGGTGCGCATCGGGCCGGAGTTGCGCCGTGGTCTGGCGGAACTCAACGGCGAGGGCGAGACGGTGGGCGGGATCATTGTCATGCGTTTCGGCGAAAATGCCCTGAAAACCATCGACAACGTTAAGGACAAGTTACAGGAACTCAAAGCCGGGCTTCCCGAAGGGGTGGAGATCGTCCCGGTCTACGACCGCTCAGGCCTAATTCAGCGCTCCGTATCTAACCTGCAGGAGAAGCTACTGGAGGAAAGCATAGTCGTCGCCCTGGTGATTATCCTCTTCCTGTTCCATCTGCCGAGTGCGGCGGTGGTTATTCTCGCTCTGCCGGTGGCGATCCTGATGGCCTTTATCATCATGTTCGCCCAGGGGATTAACGTCAACATCATGAGCCTGGGCGGTATCGCCATTGCCATCGGCACCATGGTCGACTCTGCCATCATTATGGTGGAGAACGCCCACAAACACTTGGAGAAGGGCGAGGGGGGGAGAACGCGTACCCAGGCCATCGTCACGGCGGCCAAGGAGGTCGGCCCGACCATCTTCTTCGCCCTGCTGGTTATCACCGTGTCCTTCGCGCCGGTGTTCACCCTGCAGGAGCAGGCAGGGCGGTTGTTCAAGCCGCTGGCTTTCACCAAGACCTATTCCATGGCCGCGGCGGCGATACTGGCCGTCACCCTGGTTCCGGTATTGATGGTCTGGTTCATTCGCGGCAAGATTCACAGCGAGGATCGCAATCCCATCAGCCGGCTTCTGATTCGCCTTTACCACCCGGTGGTCAACTTTGTATTGCGCTGGCGCAAGACAACCCTGCTGGTGGCCCTGCTGCTGGTCCTCTCGGCCGCTTATCCGCTGTCCCGCATGGGCACCGAATTCATGCCGCCCCTGTATGAGGGGGATCTTCTTTATATGCCAACCACCCTGCCGGGGATCTCCATCACCAAGGCCCGGGAACTGCTGCAGCAGACCGACCGCATCATTCGCCAGTTTCCAGAGGTTCATCACGTCTTCGGCAAAATCGGTCGCGCCGAAACAGCCACCGATCCGGCTCCCCTGTCGATGATCGAAACCACTATCATGCTCAAGCCTGAGGACGAGTGGCGCGAGATCTATACAGCACGTTTCTATAGCGACTGGCCCGACTGGACCAAGCCGATGAAGGTGCCGTTGCGCTGGGTCTGGCCGGAAGAGAAACGGATCAGCGTCGAGCAATTGACCGAGGAGCTCAACGCCGCTATTCAGTTTCCGGGATTGACGAACGCCTGGACCATGCCCATCAAGACCCGTATCGACATGCTCTCCACCGGGATCAAGACGCCTGTCGGCATCAAGATCATGGGGCCGGACTTGCAGACTCTGAGCGATCTCGGCGAACAGGTCGAAGCTCTGGTGCAAACCTTGCCAGGGACTCTGAGCGCCTTTTCCGAGCGGGTGGTGGGAGGCAACTACCTCGACTTTATCATTGACCGCGACCAGGTGGCCCGCTACGGCCTCACCGTCGGTGACGTGCAGGACATTATCCAGAGTGCTATCGGCGGCATGAACGTGACCCAGGCCGTCGAGGGGCTGGAGCGCTATCCGGTCAACGTCCGCTACCTGCAGGACTACCGTAATGATCTGCCGGCCCTGAAACGGGTACTGATCCCCATTGCCGAGGGCAAGCACATACCCATCGGTCAGATTGCCGATATCCGCATCCGGAAGGGTCCGGGGGCCATCAAGAGCGAGAACGCTCGGCGCACCGCCTGGGTTTTTGTCGACCTCAAGGGGATCGACGTCGGGACCTACGTGAAGAATGCCCGCAAGGCCGTGGCGGAGAATATCACGCTGCCGGAAGGCTACAACCTTGTCTGGAGCGGTCAGTATGAGTACATCGAGTCCACCCGGGAGCGTCTGCTGCTGATCATTCCGCTGACAGTGGTGGTGATCTTCGTGCTGATTTACCTGAGTACCAAGTCGGCGATCAAAACCGGCATCGTGTTTTTGGCTGTGCCTTTCTCTCTGGTGGGCGCCTTCTGGTTGCTCTACCTGCTCGGCTACAACATGTCCATCGGTGTGTGGGTCGGCCTCATCGCCCTGGCCGGGCTCGACGCCGAAACCGGGGTGGTGATGCTGCTGTACCTCGATATTGCTCACAAGAACTGGACGGAAAAGGGGCGCATGCGCACTTGCGGCGACTTGGCCCAGGCTATCCATCACGGTGCTGTCAAGCGTATCCGCCCCAAGGTGATGACTGTTATCACCATTATTGCCGGCCTTTTTCCCATCATGTGGAGTACCGGAGCAGGGGCTGACGTAATGAAGCGCATTGCCGCACCGATGGTTGGTGGTTCGGTCACCTCATTGGTGTTGGAAATGCTGGTCTATCCGGTCGTTTTCTTCATCTGGCGGGCCCGCAGTTTGGACCCCAGCTCGGAGGCGACTGCCTCGGGAGAACTGGAAGATTAACCTCAACCCTGTCGCAATGCAGGCAGGCAAATACACCATCCTACGGAGGAAACAATGAAACAAGGTAAACTCGGATTGATGATCACCCTGATCGTAAGCGGTGCTCTGCTCGCCACGTCAGCACTGGCCATGGAAGGCCATGCGGACCACAAAATGTCCGGCGAGATGAATCACACCGACAAGCAGCAGATGCAGGGCATGCAGAATGGCAAGGCCATCATGACTCTGCCCGCCGAACAGGAAATTGACGGGGTCAAGGGCATGTTTCATCTGATGCCTATAGACCCGAAAGTTCTACCGGCCGGACATAAGGCCACCCACCATTTGATGGTGATGTTCAACGATGTCGGTACCGGCAAGGCCATTGAGGCCGGCACGGTGGCGGTGAAAGTCACCAGTCCCGATGAATCGATATCGGGTCCCCATAAAATGATGGGTATGCAAGGCCATTTCGGGGCGGATGTGAACCTCGATAAGCCGGGTGTCTGGCATTTTAGAATGGCTACCAAGTTTGCCGACGGCAAAGTGCGTCAATTTCATAGCCATCACGTCGTTAAGTAAAGCCGTGCCGGGGCCGCTTTCGGGGCGGTCCCAGTCATTACAGTAAACCGTCTCCTTCCATGGGCCGCTGGCGACGGCGGCCAATTTTTCAGGTTTGATAAAATGGAGATTGGATACGGGGGACATTAACAATAAGTTTTATATGACTGGGAGCAGGTAAGGGATAAAAGGCTGGAGCAGGTATTCTTCGTGACGTTAACAAACTTAAAGCTAAAGCAAAACAGGCTTTCTAGTTAAAAAAACGGCCGAAAGGAGAACAGGAATGAAACATCACTTTTGGATGATCATTGGCTGTGTGGTGCCGCTTATTCTGATCTTTCTGTTGCCGCTCTTCGGAGTTGGCAGTGGTCCGGTGCTGTTCATCTTCCTCATCATCTGCTTCGGAATGCACCTGATCATGATGACCAAAGGGGGGCACAAGCACGACGGAAACGAAGACAACGACCAGGGAGGAAGCCATGGGGACCATTAACATTCGCAAGTTTGGTTTGGCCTGGGGTGCGACCTTTGCCCTGTTGTATCTGGGCTGTGCGTTCGTGATGCTGACGGCTGGAGAAGAAAATACCATCCTGTTTTTCAACAGCCTGCTGCACGGCTTGGACGTCCGGCCAATCATCCGAATGGACATCCCCTTGTGGGAGGTTCTGGTGGGGATCGTGGAAATCTTTATTATCGGCTGGTTGACCGGTGCCACTATCGCCGGCATCTACAATTTTGGGGCTGCCCCCCCAAAAACACTAAATCGGGATAAGGAGGTGCAGTGATGCACGGAACCGAGTTGGGTGGATATGCATACGGCATGTGGCCGGTTGTTGTTTTCAATATTCTGCTTTTCCTGTTTTTCACGGTCAGTTTCATCAAGCCGAAGAAAAAGATCGAGTGGCGTTCGATGGGCGCTTTTCTAGGCTTTCTCGTGGCCCTGTTTACCGAAATGTACGGTTTTCCCTTGACGATCTATTTTCTTTCAACCTGGCTTGGGGACGCCTATCCGGTCCTCGACCCATTCTCCCATCCCAGTGGCCACCTGGTACTGGTATTCCTTGGCTTGGCCCATTCCGGCGCGGCCATGATGATCCTGCATTTGATCAGCAACGGCATCATTTTCTTTGGTGGCTATCTGATATTCAAAGGCTGGATGCTGATTCACGGCGCTAAAGAAGGGCAACTGGTCACCGAGGGGCTCTATGCGCATATACGACACCCTCAGTACAGCGGGCTGTTTCTAATCACCATCGGTTTTCTTATCCAATGGCCCTCATTTACTACCCTGATCATGTGGCCGATTCTGATGTTTACCTATTATCGGCTGGCCATGCGGGAGGAGAAGGGGCTGGAGGAAGAATTCGGCGATGAATTCTTTCGCTACCGGGAACGAGTCCCGGCATTTATTCCAAAACTAGGCGGCAAGTAAACTAAGCAGTTTCGAAAAAAGGTTATAGACGGTGTCGACTGCTTCAGTGGATAGACACATGGAGGCTACCATGAAAGATCCCGTTTGCGGTATGGACGTCTCTCCAGAAAAATCGGCTGGAAAAACGGAGCACCAGGGACAGACCTATTACTTCTGTTCTGTGCGTTGCCTGGAAAAGTTCCAGCAAGATCCGGAAGTGTACCTGGCCAAGATCCGCGAAAAAGGTAAAAAGCCAACTCCTGGCCAAGACCAGCGCGAGTATACCTGTCCGATGCATCCAGAGGTGGTGCAAATCGGACCGGGCAGTTGCCCCAAATGCGGCATGGATCTCGAACCCAAGGTGGTAAGTCTGGAAGAAGAGGGGGAAAGTTCTGAATTGAGGGGCTGGACCTTGCGTTTCTGGGTAGGGGCGGTGATTTCCCTGCCGGTGCTTATGTTGGCTATGGGAGAATTGATTCCAGGGCTTGGAGAGTGGATTGAAGGGCTGGCTGCCCCCCGCACCAGGAACTGGATTCAACTGGTGTTGAGCACCCCCGTGGTTCTATGGGCCGGCTGGCCGATCTTCGTGCGTGCCTGGCAGTCTCTGGTCAACCGCAGTCTAAACATGTTCACCCTCATTGGCCTCGGTGTCGGGGTGGCTTATCTTTATAGCGTCGTGGCTACGCTGTGGCCGGAATTTTTCCCGGCCTCCTTCCGAGGTTCCGAAGGGGAGGTCGCGGTGTACTTCGAGGCCGCCGCCGTGATCACTACCCTAGTGCTGCTCGGTCAGGTCATGGAGGCGCGCGCCCGCAGCCAGACCGGGAAGGCAATCCGGGCGTTGCTGGGTCTGGCAGCAAAGACCGCCCGGCGCATTGCCGCGGACGGAAGCGAGGCAGACGTTCCCCTAGAAGATGTTATGGTTGGTGACCGTTTGCGGGTGCGGCCCGGCGAGAAAGTACCGGTTGATGGAGTGGTCCTTGAGGGGACCAGTAGTATCGACGAGTCCATGATCACAGGTGAACCCCTGCCTGTAGCCAAGCAGGCCAGTGACCCGGTTACCGGCGCCACGGTGAACCAGACCGGTTCGCTCATCATGCAGGCCGAACGGGTCGGTGCCGATACCCTGTTGAGTCAGATCGTACAGATGGTGGCCGAAGCGCAGCGCAGTCGAGCGCCCATCCAGAAGCTGGCCGACCTGGTGGCCGGTTACTTCGTGCCTGCGGTGGTGGCCATCGCCTTGGCTACTTTTGTTGTCTGGGCCATGATCGGGCCTGAGCCGCGCATGGCCCACGCCCTGATCAACGCCGTGGCGGTGCTCATCATCGCCTGTCCCTGTGCGTTGGGACTAGCCACACCCATGTCCATCATGGTAGCCACCGGCAAAGGGGCGACCCTGGGGGTGTTGTTCAAGAACGCCGAGGCGGTCGAACATCTCCGCAAGGTGAACACTCTGGTGGTGGACAAGACCGGTACCCTCACCGAGGGCAAACCCAAACTGGTTGCGGTGGAGGCAGCAGGTCTTGACGAGGCCGAGCTATTGCGCCTGGCCGGAAGCTTGGAACGGGGTAGTGAACATCCCCTGGCTGCGGCCATCGTTCAGGGCGCTGAAGATCGCGGCATATCCCTCGCCACTACGGAACATTTCGAATCCCTCACCGGAAAAGGGGTTGTCGGCAAGATTGACGGCGCCGAGGTGGTGCTTGGCACCCAGAAGCTTCTACATGAACAAAAAATTGACCCAGGGGCGCTGCTGGATCGGGCCGAAACTTTGCGCCAGGAAGGGCAAACCGCCATGTTCGTGGCGGTGAACGGCAAAGCTGCCGGCCTGCTTGGTGTGGCCGATCCAATCAAGGAAACCACTCCTGAGGCCATTCGCCAACTTCATCAGAGCGGGATTCGCATCGTCATGCTTACCGGCGATAACCTGACTACCGCTCAAGCGGTGGCCGGCAGGCTGAACATCGACGAGGTGCGCGCCGAAGTGCTGCCTCAAGACAAGGCGGTCAAGATCAAGGAACTGCAGGAGCAGGGTCACTTCGTTGCCATGGCCGGCGACGGTATCAACGATGCGCCGGCTCTAGCCCAGGCCCATGTCGGTATCGCCATGGGTACCGGTACCGACGTGGCAATGGAGAGTGCCGGCGTAACCCTGGTCAAGGGGGATCTGCGCGGCATTGTACGGGCCCGGTCCCTAAGTCAGGCAACGATGAGAAACATTCGTCAGAACCTGTTTTTCGCCTTTGTCTACAACGCTTTGGGTGTGCCCATCGCCGCCGGGGTCCTTTACCCTGTATTCGGTTTACTACTTAGCCCCATCATTGCGGCCGCAGCCATGAGTTTCAGCTCGGTATCGGTTGTCAGCAACGCCTTGCGGTTACGAAGGGTCAACCTCTAGTCGTGGGAGGGAAGTTATGACGCCGACTATTGAAATTGTCGGTGCAGGTCCTGCTGGGTTGGCGGCCGCTTTGACGACCGTCAGAGGAGGCAGTCGAGCGGTCGTTTTCGAACGGCAGGCTGAGGTCGGGCATCGTTTTCACGGTGACTTTCAGGGGATCGAAAACTGGACTACGGAAGGAGATGTGCTGGAAGAATTGGAATCTATGGGAGTTACTCCCACCTTCGAGTACACCCCGTTTCATGAGAGTGTATTTTATGATCCTCAAGGCCGCGAGCATGTGTGTCGTTCCGCCGAACCACTCTTTTATTTGGTACGGCGCGGCCCCGATCCTGGCACGCTGGATCAGGGGCTCAAAGATCAGGCTCTTGCCTCCGGGGTGGAGTTCCGCTTCGGTGAGGCAAAAAATCATCTTCCCCGGGGCGGAATTGTCGTCCACGGTCCGCAGCGCGTGGATGCCATTGCCGCCGGGTATGTTTTCGAGACTGATTGTGCTGACGGCGCTTTTTCCGCTGTTTCTGACCGTTTGGCACCGAATGGGTACTCGTATCTGCTGGTTTGCCGCGGTAAAGGCACCATCGCCTCCTGTCTCTTTAACGATTTTCATAACGAACGGACCTACGTGGAGCGGACCGTTGAATTTTTCTGGGATAAAACCGGCATTAGCATGAAAAATTCCCGCCGATTTGGCGGTTACGGAAATCTCTTTGCACCTGTTAGTGCCCGCAAAGGAAGACTCCTCTATGCTGGCGAGGCTGCAGGTTTTCAGGACGCGCTGTTCGGTTTCGGCATGCGTTATGCCCTTTTGTCGGGTCACTTTGCCGCCCTGGCGCTACTAGAGGGCAGTCCCGAGGAGTATGACTCTCTCTGGCGGAAACGTTTAGGTAACTTGATGAAGCTGGCAATAGTCAACAGGGCTATCTATGAACGCCTTGGTGACTCGGGCTATGCCCGGCTGGTGGGTTCGATCGGTAGGGCAGACGATGCCCGCGACTGGATGAAAAAATACTACGGTCATGGTCGGCTGAAAAGACTGTTGTATCCGCTCGTGAGACGCCAATTCTCCAGTCGGGCGGACCCTCTTGATGGCTGCATAGAAGGTTGCGATTGCACCCTGTGTCGCTGCAAGCTTGCCGGTGGTTGCCATCTGCAGGAAAGAGGCAAACCGTGACAGAAGGTTTTATTCACATTGATCAAGCCCCTTTTGGGGCAGGTCTTCCAGGTATTCGGCCTGCTGCTTAGCCTCAATAGCGTGGCAGAGGCCATTAACTTCGGATAGGCATCGGTAGACGTCATTTTCTAAGGCTGCGGTGGGTGAATGGTGAATAACCGTGGTATCAGGTTGCGACACACTGCAGACAGCACGCATTCGGAGGTAGCGGTATGGAATTGAAAAAAGTGGTGGCTCTTGTCCGGGGTTCGGTACTGGAAGAAGTGGAAGAACGGCTCCGGCAGTTGGGCGTCAAAGGAATCAGCGTGTCCCACATCAAGGGGTATGGCGAATACACCAATCTGTTTAAGGCTGATCGGATGACCGCCCATGCCAAAATAGAAATCTTTTCCGAACAATCGGCTGTCGATGAAATTGTGACTGCCATAATTGAAACGGCTCATTGTGGAATTGCCGGGGACGGAATCGTGGCGGTTCAACCGGTGGATAAGGTTTATCGGATTCGCACCAAGGCTTTGATCAAGCCCCAGGAATGGTGAAGTGCACTCTTATTGAAGATACACTCGCAGGCATAGCTGCCGAGACCATGGATTTCAATTAAGTTCTGGGGATTGGCAATGGTTCGATGCGAAGGAATAAACATGTTGTCTGGAAAGGGGGCATTTTGCCCCGATAATATCACCCTTTTCACGGAGGCATGACCATGAGAAAAATGATCAGGATTACTCCTCTATTGCTAGCTCTTGCGATCGCTTTTCCCGTATGGGCCGTCGAGGAGCATCACCCCGATACCGCCGGCGAAGCGGCTGTCCAGACGGAAATGAACCAGGTGGATTCTTCCATCGAGAAGATGCAGGAAACACGTCAGAAAATGGAAGCAGCCAAAAGTTCCTCAGAACGACAAAAAATGATGCACCAGCATATGCAGCATATGAAAGAGGGCATGAAGATGATGGACATGATGGCTGGTCAAGGCATGATGATGGAGGGCCGACCCGGCATGATGGCTGGAAAAGATATGAAAGACATGCCGATGGCTGATCGCATGGCCATGATGGAAAAGAAGATGTCCATGATGGAACAGATGATGGGGCAGGGCGGCATGATGTCAAGTCAGGGCATGATGATGCAGCGATGCATGATGGGCAACCGTCTGCAGATGATGGAAAAAAGAATGCAAATGATGCAGGAGATGATGAAAGGCATGATGACGCAACAGGAAATGATGGAAAAGAAATAGCACAGTAGGAAAAAGCCACGGCGGCGGGCGGCATATCTTCCGCTGCCGTGGCTTCAAGTCGGTTGATAAAACCGAGGAGGTGGACGATGGAATGGTTGGCAAATAACTGGTTCTTGGTAGTAGTGCTCTTGGTGTTCCTTGCCATGCATCTGTCTGGACGCGGTTGCTGCGGCGGCCACCGTAATCGCCAGCAGTCGAACAAAGATGAAAACGGGAAAGAGAACTCGTCGGACTCCTAACCCTGAATATGGTTATGTAGGACATCGCTGTTTTTGCCACTGGCCTGGGTACAACATCCCATCAGTGCTTCCCAAAGGCAGTTGTGTGCACTACTGCTGTGTAGAAAAAGACGGTGTTTTCTCTAATTTAAAAAACCTTTCTGTGCTTTTTGAATAAAACAGTAGATTGCTGGGGTATTGGTGTTGACAAAACAACGGTACGCTGATATGTTTCTGTAAAAATAACTTGAGTGAACAGTGCGGGAATATGCTCGGGAAGAAAGTGCCTCGCGCATCCGAATTATTTTCTCTTTTGCCAAAGCATGAATATGATGACTCGTTTGACTACAATACTTCTATTGCTGATCCTGATAGCCCCTGTTGGGGCACTGGGGGCAGTGTCGCATCGATGCGGGATGGATGATTCTGCTCAACAGAAGTATTGCAAACATAATAAGTTGAATGGCCAATTGGCCTCTAATGCTTCCGGGACGCAAACCAAGCAATGCTCTCTTAGCTCGGTGCCCATTGAATTACCGCCTGCAACTACCGATTATAAACCGCTGATTGATGTCCCTCAGTTAGCGGACGGCCCATCTTCTTTCGATGTCTCCCTTCGATCCCCTGAGAATTTGAGCAAAACCTATTCTGCTTCACTTCGCCACTCTGCCAGGAGTGGACCACCCCTTTTCATTCGCCTCTGCTCCCTTCTGAATTGAGATTCCTCCCTCCGCGCTGAGTCGTGCGACCGGCCAAGTAGGTCTGTCGGCAACTGTTCGTGCTGAACCGCCCATTTCAGTTACCCAGCCACAGTGGATAACCACGACTGTCTGAGGGCCTGGAAAATTTGAGGCAAGTCAACTTCATAGGCGCGAATACTCATCAGCCACAAAAGATCCTGTTTTAAAACATCAGTATCGCTGGTCCCTTGTCCTTCAAGATGGTCAACAACTTCACCCTGTTAGGCGTAGCGAAAGGACTAGCGAAAACGAGAAAAAGGTACAGATGTGACCTGAGAATTTAGTCTCCGCCTGACATCTGGTGCCTGACAACAATCAAAAAACGGAGGAATTCATGAAATTCAGCAATACACACTGGGCTTTAGCCCTTATTTTGACCGGAGCCGTCTTTGCCACCCCGGCATTGGCTGGAGCAGGAAAAGGTTACGGAACACGACTCCTTTCCAAATCTGAAAACAAGCAGGTCGCTGCGACGGAGGACGTGAGATGCTCGATGGGGGATCATCATGCCCATGGAAAAGACGCATCTGACCATAAACACACTCACGCAAAAGGGAGATAATTATGAGAAACTTGAAACGCGGAAAGACCTCTTGGGCTCTGGGCCTGGCTCTGGGTGGACTCTTAGTTTCCACGCCTGTTCTGGCCATGGATAACCATCACATCGGAGGTGGCCAACCAATGCAGGGTGGCATGCCCGAAATGGCTACCAGCTCAATAATGATTGGTGAGCAAGCGAGAAACGGCGTTTCCGCTATGATCCATCTACTGCCCATCGAATCCCAAGGCGACTCGGGGGCGACGCATCACCTGATGGTGAAGTTTACCGATATTTCCTCTCAGAAAAGCATTGTCGACGGCAACGTGACAGTGAAGGTTATTAGTCCCGAAGTGGAGAAGGGTAAATCGGATAAACAGCCCCGTATTACCCAGTATGTTGTGCAGGAGCCGTTGGATATCCCAGAAGGGGAGGAAGGTACACCTCACAACGAAATGGAATTGAGTGACCATTTCGGTACCGATGTAACGCTTGATCAGGCCGGTGCGTGGCATTTCGCAATCAGTGCCAGATTGCAAGACGGCCAGGTACGTCAATATGACGCCCATTACCTAAGTAAATAACTTGCAGGCGGGGGCCACTTCTTCAGCGGCTCCCGCCAATTAACTCCTTGCCTTTAAGGCCGCTGGAAACGGCGGCCTTATTATCATTTTTTGTCATCTGTAAAGATACGATGCCCTTCGAATAAGCTAGAATTTAAAAGTATCCGATGGTCTCGAAATCTTCTTCAGGATTCGCAACTAAAGACCATGAATCATCGGAAGTCACAGAAATATCTTTTTAGAAAGAAAGGATTACATCATGAAGAGTTGGAAACTACTCGGGCTGGTAACGGTGACATTCTTTCTGGTTGCAGTTGGTGGCATGCTGATGGCTTCTTCCATTTCCGCTACCTCCGCGTCGGCTCAAGGGAAACAAGAGCAGGTTGGCAGGTACCAGATTTCGGCGTGGGCTTCCTATGCCGGCGCAAAGGTGCACCACAGCGGCTATTATATTCTCGATACGGTAACCGGGAAGGTCGTCGATAGTGGACATGAAATCCACGGTATCGGCAGTGGTCCGGAAGGGAAGAAGGAAGAAGGGTGACGACTAGCTTTTGGGGTGAAAAACCGAAAGCCAGCAAGAGTACGCATCATACAGGGGAGGGTAGAGGCGCTTTCGTTGCGATGAAGAGCGAACTCTGCGGTAAGGCCTGTCAGGCGACTTCGACCTTGAGTATGTAATAGCCGTCAGCCTTTTTCAGATCCAACAATTTGTGCCCCTCGTCTTTGAGGCTGCGTGAAACGCTCTGTACAGGCTCACCGTCATCGAGATAGAATTCAATAATCTCGCCCGTATCCGTCATTTCGATAGCCAGCTTGGCCTTGACAAAATTGGTCGGGCAACTGACGCCACGCAAATCCACGGTTTGCATACGCACCTCTCTGTGGCTCTGTAATCCAAGTACGATTGGTTGCTGATTATCGATCGTCAGTTCCAATGGCTTCGCCACGGAGTTGACGATCGATAACGGCCGGTGGTGCGGTCCCAAGTTTAATTTGATTGGGGAACTTGATCCGCAGCCGTTCGATAAGGGATTCTATACCCTTTTGCAGCAGGACTTCGCCCAGCCTTATCCGGCCCATGCCTGCCGCCTGCCCCTGATACCAGACCATAATCTCTCGGACGATATCAATCACTTGGTCTGCCGATAAAAAGGTGGCGACCAGAGTGCCTACCATGGGCCGCCGTCCCCATTTGCCACCAGCGTAGACCGAATAACCTTTCTGCAGAGTCTGCCAGGCTTCAGACGGACAGAGCTTAACGCAATCACCGCAATAAAGACAGTTTTCAGCCAGAAATACCGGCCGCTGATCCTCGTCTGGAACGATGGCTCCTTCCCTGCAGGCGCTGATGCAAAGACCGCAGACAAGGCACTTGTTCTTGTCCCAGCCAGGTTGTACCGCACCCACGAAGCCGACGTCGTTGATGGCCGCTTTAGGGCAATCATGGGGGCAACCGGAAAAGCCGACCTTAAATTTATGATGGCCGGTCATGGTGCCAAACAATTCCTTGTCGACCTCGAGGGCTGCCTGCTGAGTATCCATGAGGCCGTTGGGATTGTACTCGCAGCCGCCGCAGGCCACCGGCACCCTCAGTCGCGGACCGCAGGAGGCGACCTCTTGCCCCGCCTCGGCCAGCTCCGCTACGACCGAATCGAAATCCTTGAAGTGAATGTTTATCAGTTCGATTGATTGCCTGACCGAAAGGTGGACAAATTCCCCGCCGTACTTCTCTGCAACTTTCGCGATCTTTTGCAACCTTTCCACCGGTAGCCGACCGCCAGGCATACGCAGGCGTACAGTAAACAGATCCTTACCTCGCTCCTTGATGAAGCCGCCGGCTTTAAGGTTTTTCAGATCGACTTTTACTTCCGGTTTTTTCGTCATTCAAAACTCCCGTAAAGTGACAATGCATTGCCCTTCAGGATTTCGTTATTCCAGATCACAGGTATTCATGGCCTCCGGCTCATCTTTTAGGTCGGTGATACTCGGGTTGTCGCCGCAGACAGGGCATGACTGATTCCTGACGACCGGCAAAAACTGAAAATCCATTCCTTCCGCATCGTATATCAACAGTCTATCGGTCAAGAGATCTCCCACGTCGAGGAGGTATTTGATCGCCTCAGTGGCCTGAATGGAGCCGATGACTCCGGGTAATACCCCAATTACCCCCGCCTGAGAACAGGTAGGGATGGCGTTGGCCGGGGGAGGTTTGGGAAAAGCACATCTGAAACAAGGGGATTGGTGGGGGAGAACGGTAAGGGCCTGACCGATGAAATGGAGGATTCCGGCATGTGAGTAGGGGGTGTCACTCATGACGCAAGCATCGTTAATCAGGAACTTTGATGCGAAGTTATCGGTGCCATCAATCACGAAATCATAGTTACGAATGATCTCTAGAATGTTTTCCGCCCCGATCCAGTCCTGATGGGTGACGACCTTGACATCCGGATTGATGGACTCCATTTTCTGTCGCGCGGATTCGACCTTGGCGATGCCTAGATCAGTGGAATGATGGATGATCTGGCGTTGAAGGTTGGACAGTTCCACCACGTCTGAATCGGCAATGCCAATCACGCCCACCCCGGCCGCTGCCAGGTAAAGAGCAGCGGGAGAACCAAGGGCTCCGGCGCCAATAATGAGAACCTTGCCGTCGAGAAGGCGTTTCTGGCCCTTACCGCCGACCTCTTTAAGGATAATGTGGCGTGAGTAACGCTCGATCTGTTCCTCGGAAAACATGTCGCCATTCCTCCCGTTCAACAGCTTTAGCCTAAAAACTACCTAAAACTACTTTATTCCTTATTTGAAATATTGCGGGAAGCCCAGCAAATAAGTCAAGAAAAAAACCGAAAGAAACACGCAAGGTTAGTGGTAAAATATACAACAAGGTGTTTTATTGTTGATAAATTGTCCTTCTTATGGTTAATGAAAGGTGTCAGGAGTATGGGGAAATGAAAGGAAAGAACTCAAAGTTGCCATTTCGGTTCAGACACCGGCCTGGTTGCTCCCCTGTTGAGTTTCGACTGGAAGGCGGACTGACGCAGAGACGCAGGGAAAAACTTGAAAGGTTTGTGATTAGGAACTGGAATTTAACTTCAAAATATTACTGACAAGTCAACAATCACAAGCCACCTAATCAGGATATTTCAGACTACTTGGCGTCTCTCCGGTTATATGATCTTTTGGGTTTTTTCGAATCCTTGTTAGCCATTAGGAGGGACGAAGATTCCAGGATAAAAAGAGGCCGATCAATGCGCCAAATCTATCTGGATCATAATGCCACAACAGCCATCCATCCGCTGGTAGTCGAAGCGATGCAGCCATATCTGCACACCTCTTTTGGGAATCCTTCTAGCGTTCACTGGGCGGGGCGAAGCGTAAGAAACGTCGTTGAAGAGGCTAGGAAGCAGGTTGCAAGGCTGGTGAATTGCGAGCCCGAGGAAGTAGTATTCACTTCCTGCGCAACCGAATCGAATAACACCGCCATCAAGGGGGTGGCGGTATCCAAAAGAATGAAGGGCAAGCGTATCATCACCACAGCGGTAGAACATCCGTCGGTATTGATGCCCTGTTATTATCTGGAACACTTTGGATTCGCCGTAGATTGCTTCCATGTGGACGGAGCAGGAAGGCTCGATCTGAATGCCCTCGCAGGTACTCTTACCGAGGAAACAATTCTTCTTTCGGTCATGTACGCCAACAACGAAACGGGTACTATCTTTCCGGTGCAGCAGATCGGTGAACTGGCTGCGCGTCGAGGGGTCTGTTTTCATTGCGATGCAGCCCAGGCCGTCGGCAAAATTCCGGTCGATTTCAAGGCCTGCAACATCGACCTGATGTCGTTCTCAGGACACAAATTCTACGCTCCCAAGGGAGTCGGTGCCCTGATTGTGCGGCAGGGGGTCAAGCTTCCCCCCTTGCTTCATGGCGGATCACAGGAGCGGAACCGCCGGGCGGGAACAGAAAATGTGGCAGGTATCGTTGGCTTGGGCAAAGCTTGCGAGATAGCCGCCGATACCCAAGCTGTCGAAGCGGCTCGTTTACAAAAGCTTCGCGACCGATTGGAGCAGGGCATTCTGGCGAAGATTCCCGATGTCAGGCCAAATGGCGATCTGGATCACCGCCTGCCCAATACCACCAACCTGTCTTTCCTATATGTCGATTCGGATGCGCTTCTGTCGTGTTTGGACCAGGCCGGGATCGCTGTCTCATCCGTTTCTGCCTGCAGTTCCGGGACATTGAAAACATCTCGGGTTCTAGAGGCCATGGGTGTTGCCGAAGGTACACCGATGGGGACCCTCAGGTTTTCCCTTGGCCGTGCCAATAACGAGGCAGACGTGATTTATGTTCTTGAGGTGTTGCCTGAGGTTGTTAAACGCCTGCGCCAGACGCTACATTAACATTCGAAGTGGACCTATCAGGTGGGCAGGTCAGACGAACCTGAAGCCGGGGGAAGAGGGGGCCACCTCTAAACACCGGTAAATCAGTCGCAGAGGGAGAGGGAGAAACCTTAAAATAGTCATCGAAGAGGTCACGCCGATACTGCGTGGCTGGTCAAACTACTTCAAGTTGTCTGAAGTCAAGAAACCGTTCGAGGCACTCGATAGCTGGTTTCGACGAAACTGCGTTTGCCTCCTGTGGCGGCAGTGGAAACGACCCATTTCGAGGGCCAAGAAGCTGATTCAACGCGGATTTTCAGAGGAAAGGGTATATGGCGGCCCTAAATCAGTGAGCCCCCGGGTGGAACTCAGGAGCCTCGCACATGAATGAAGCCTTTGCTACGTCCTACTTCAGGAAATTTGGGCTCATATCGCTACTAAACCGGTTTCACCGTTTTCAGCAGCCAACGTGAGCCGCCGTATATGGAACCGTACGTACGGTGGTGTGGGAGGACGGCGGGAGTAATCCCGCCTCCTACCCGATTAACCACCGGAACAACAACTATGCAGAAAAAAAAACGTATTTATTTTGACCATGGTGCATCGACGCCGGTGCATCCAGAGGTGCTTAAGGCGATGCTGCCTCACCTGATGGAGAATTACGGCAACTCCTCTTCGACGCATGAGTACGGCCGCTTGGCCTACCGCGCCCTGGAAAGATCAAGAGAGACCATTGCCAGTCTGCTACATGCCCAACCGGAAGAAATCATTTTTACCGGCTGTGGTTCGGAGAGTGACAACCTAGCCGTGCGTGGTGTGATGTGGGCCGCACGGGCGAATGGCGGCGGTAACCACTTGATCGTTTCGGCAATTGAACACAGTGCCGTAATGACTACGGCCGAACAGTTACGCGATCTGCATGACTTCGACCTCACCATCTTGCCTGTCGACCAACACGGCCTTATCGACCCGACCCAGTTGGAGGCGGCCATCCGGCCCGACACGGTTCTCATTAGCATCATGACTGCCAACAACGAAGTGGGCACCATGGAGCCTATCGAGGAAATCGGTCGCATTGCCCGCGCCCGCAACGTCTTGTTCCATAGTGATGCCGTCCAGGCTATCGCCGTGCGCCGCTGGGACATGGCCGAAATGTCCATCGACCTGATGAGCATCGCCCCGCATAAGTTTTATGGCACCAAGGGGATAGGTCTGTTGTATGCGAAAAAAGGGGTTGAGTTGATTGCCGGATTGACCGGCGGCGGACAGGAAAACGGCCGTCGCGCCGGCACCTCCAACGTCCCTTTCGCCGTGGGGGCGGCCAAAGCGCTGGACCTGGCCATGGCCGAACTGGATGAGCGCAACGCTCACTGCCTGCCCTTGCGTAACCAACTCATCGAGGGTCTCCTGGCGGCCTTTCCCGGTGAGTGCGTGCTTACCGGACACCCAACGAAACGTCTGCCCCACAACGCCAGCTTCGCCTTCCGCCACCTTAACATCAACGATTTGCTGATGCATCTGGATATGGCTGGCATTGCTGCCGGTAGTGGGTCCGCCTGCATGAGCGGCGATTCGAAACCGTCCCCTACACTGGAAGCACTTGGACTGGACAGTGCATGGACAAAAGGAGGCCTGCGCCTGACCGTCGGCATGCAGAACACGACGGACGATGTGGCCAGTTTTTTGGAAGCCATCGTCACAGTGGTGGCCAGACTGCGCCGGTTGGCCGGTTTCATCGCCGAGTAGCGGCCGTTTTTTGCCAATCGATGAACACCCCTCCATCGTCCAACGAAGCCGTGCAAGCCGGGGCAACGCAGGTAAGGTCTGCCGGAATCAACAGGATAAACCGGACGGGCACCTGCCCCCATGGGAATACGGGAAATACCGTTGGATTTTATGCGGATTGTCAGTGAAAGGCAGAGGATATGATGGAGTCAGAGGTGATTATCTCCAATCAAGTGGTAAAAAATCGCGTCGTCGTTGCCATGAGCGGCGGGGTGGACAGCTCAGTAGCCGCCGCGCTACTCGTTGAACAGGGTTACGAAGTCGTGGGCATGATGATGCGTCTATGGAGCGAACCGGGGGGCGGCAACGGTGCACCCGTCGCCAACCGCTGCTGCACCCCGGATCAGGTGGCCGACGCCCGCCGCGTGGCAGACCGGCTTAACATCCCCTTTTACCTCTTGGACGCAAAGGAATATTTCCGCAGGACCATCGTTCGGTTTTTCCTTGACGAGCACGCCCGGGGACGGACGCCTAACCCGTGCATCGAATGCAACCGGCACATTCGCTTCACCTACCTGCTCCAGCAGGCGCTGGCGCTGGATGCCGGTTTTCTGGCTACCGGCCATTATGCCCGCATCCGCCGCACCGAAGCAGGCCGGCAACTGCTCCAAGGGGTGGACGAGAGCAAGGATCAATCGTACGTCCTGCACATGTTGACACAGGAGAAGCTGGCCCATGTTCTTTTTCCGGTTGGCGAATACACCAAGACTGAAGTCCGGGAACTGGCCCGCAAGTTTGGCCTGCCTGTGGCCGGCAAACATGACAGCCAGGATTTATGTTTCTTGTCTGACGGCGATCACCGCCGCTTTTTACGGGAATACGGTGCGGCCCTCAAGCCCGGACCGATTATGGATGGGAACGGCCGAGTTCTGGGTCAACACGACGGTCTTTCCTTCTACACCATCGGCCAGCGCAAAGGGTTGGGTATTGTCTCCCCGGAACCATTTTACGTTCTGCGGAAAGATACCCGGCAAAACACCCTAATCGTGGGCCCGCGAGATGCGCTGGGCCGGTGGGAACTTACTGCGCAGGAGGTTAACTGGCTGGCTGGTGCGCCGCCAGCCGGCCCCCTTGAGGTGCAGGCCAAAATCCGGTATAAGGCAAAAGGGGTTGAGGCGATGGTGACGGATGTGGGAAACGGTCGCGTTCACCTCCGGTTTCAGAAGCCGGTGTTTGGGATTACCGCTGGTCAGGGCGTGGTCTTTTATGCCGGTGACATTTGCCTGGGAGGCGGCATCATCACGGAGGAAGGAACCGCTTGATCCCAACAGCCTCCGGCATTAATCTGGAATAGTTGCCAGCGGGATGCGGGATCAGTAAAAAACTGGATGGGAAAAATGTTGACAAATCAAGAAATGATATTCTACCAAAAACATAGAGAATATAGACAATGATTTCCAACAAAACCAAATATGGCTTGCAGGCCCTTTTGAGCCTAGCTAGGGATTTTGGCCGAGGGCCGTTCTTGATCGCTGACCTGGCAGAAAGGTAGCGGATTCCCAAGAAATTTCTGGAAATGATTCTCCTGTAATTTAAAAATGGCGGAATTCTTGGAAGTCGTAAGGGCAGAGGGGGGGGTACTTTTGGCCAAGGATCCGGCGGAGATCATCATGGGAAGCGCCGTTCGAGAGCTAGAAGGTCCCTTGGCGCCTGTTCCTTGCGTCAGTGAAACCGCTTGTCAGAAGTGCGAAGAATGCCTCGATGAAACTTAGTTGGGGAATTCGCTTGGTTATGAAAGACGTCCGTGACGCAATTGTCGACAGTCTCGATCACACCAGCCTTAAAGCAGGGCTGGAGGGGTCCAATGAAACCGCCCGGAATACGAAAAAAATAATCGTTTACATCATCTGAATTTTTTTGACCGGCGGATTCAACTGGCAAGTGCATCGGATGACTTGCCGAAGAATTCTTCATTTGGCGTTCGATAAAGACCCTTACATTAGGGATTAAAGAAGGCTCTAATACAAAAGCCCCCACTAGCCCATTTTATGGGTGGCGGGGGCTTTTGTGTTGAAGACTTTAAGGAACGACCTAACCTAAAAGACTTCCATAAAGGCTCCAGGAGCCGTTACAAACACTATCATTTGCTGGATGTAGGCTCCGTCAACATCGCTAGCATTCATCACCCCTCGTGTTGGCATACATCTTCCGGAAACCGGGTTGGGCTCGGGCAAAAGAGATGGGTGTTTTGCCCCTTCACGGACAAAGACGATAGCAGCTCCAGGGCCCGTGAAGGGCTCCTTCGTGACAGCAATAGTCCCGCTTGGCAACTCTTCGACGCGATAAAGACCTGATGGTAACATTTCTTCAATCGGGATCTTTGCGTCATATAACAGGTCAATCATTTCTTCACGGACAGGATTGCTTATGGGCGCTCTCCTGTAGTAATGTATTGAATTTATTATATATCCCAACAATGTGAACAATTCAAGGAGATCCTTCCGGAAATATCTCCGGGGCAAAATGGATTTATTGATAGCCGCGCTCAAAATTGAAGTGCAACACTTAGAAGAGTTAAAGTGTTGCGATGGAAAAATCATATGAGCACCTGGATTGCACAGAACGCGCCCTGATTCAAGTGGAGCTGGAACATGGAGCTTCCCTGCGATCAATCGCCCGCAGCTTGAATCGTTCGGTCAGCACCGTAAGTCGGGAGTTGCGCCGAAATGGTTGGGAGCCCCCGTCTTGTCGAACCGGGCGGCTATCGTGCCGTGCTTGCAGAAAAGCGCGCCAGGCACATGGCTCATCAGCCGAGAAAGCCCAAGCGGATGGTTCCCGGCGAGGCGCTCTGGGGTGAAGTCGTCTCGCTTTTACAAGCGGGGAACTCTCCAGAACAGGTTTCTGCTACACTCAAGCGTATGCACCCAGAAAAATCACAGTTCCGGATCAGCCATGAGACAATCTACACAGCGATCTACGCAATACCACGCGGCGAGCTGCGCAAGGAGATGATTGCCTTGTTGCGGCAATCACGCAAGAAACGCCGACCGCGGACGCGTGGTGAGGATCGTCGAGGCAGCATCCCGAACATGGTCAGCATCCATGAGCGTCCTTCAGAAGTGGAAGAACGGCTGGTTCCCGGCCACTGGGAGGGCGACCTCATCAAAGGGGCGCGCAATGCCTCGGCTGTGGGTACGTTGGTGGAGCGGACCAGTCTGTTTGTCACGCTGGCCAAAGTCGACAATGCCAGCGCCGCAGCGGCTGAAAAGGGGTTCGGTTTTGTTCTCAACCGGGTTGATGCCCAACGGCGCTTAAGCATGACCTACGACCAAGGCAAGGAAATGGCCTGTCACGAAACGTTGTCGGAGAAGACCGGCATCAAGGTCTATTTTGCTGATCCCCATAGCCCTTGGCAAAGAGGCCTCAACGAGAACACCAATGGGCTGTTGCGGCAGTATCTACCTAAGGGAACGGACCTGTCCGTGTTTTCCCAAAAGGAACTTGATCAGATCGCCTTGAAGCTCAACGCCAGGCCAAGGAAAAGCCTTGGCTGGAAGTGCCCTGCAGAAATCTTCTTGCCGGATTTCGATTTCCGCGAATACTATGGGCGAATCTTAAACCCTGTTGCACTTCGAACTTGAAACCGCCCAGGTTAAAATACCTATGCGCCAGAAGGCCCCTGAGATTGCCAAATCTAAAATCATATTTTTCGGTCTCGAATCTCCTCTGCACCAGAGCCGCCACGAAAAAACAGACCGCTACAAATGTGGCAAAGCCGTCTTGTTCTTAGTCTGAGAACGATTTTTTGCTGATCACTGATTACTTTTCTGCGTTTGGCACAATCCCGTAGCTTTATTAGCAAAGCCCTCGATCCGACGATCGAGGGCTTTGCGTATCTGATAAAAGGAGGTTTCTGATCCACTTTTGTTCTTGCCGTCTAAAATCATCCCAATGCAACGTCGAGCATCATCATGACCGAAAAGCCCGCCATAGTCGCCATGGTGACAGTATCGATATTTGCATAAATACGTTGAGACTCTGGTATCAATTCTTCTGCGACCACAAATATCATTGCCCCCGCAGCAAAACACAAGGCATACGGGAGGATTGGTCGCATCATTAGAACAAAAAGAGCACCCACAACGCCCGCAATGGGTTCAACCATTCCAGAAGCTTGGCCAAACAGGAAACTCTTTCCCTGACTCATTCCTTCTCTTCTAAGAGGCATGGAAACAGCCGTCCCTTCAGGAAAGTTTTGTAATCCTATTCCGATGGCTAAGGCGATCGCACCACCAATCGTAGCGGATGGCAGGCCGGAAGCAACAGCACCAAACGCAACTCCGATTGCCAAACCTTCAGGGATATTGTGCAAGGTTATAGCAAGCACCAGCAGTGTGCTGCGTTGCCATGAGGTTTTGATTCCCTCACTTTGGTCCATTTTTAGACCGGGGTGCAGGTGCGGTAAAATCTTATCTGTCACACGCATAAATACACCGCCACCCATAAAACCTATTACAGCAGTAAGCCAAGGTGTTTGCCCCATCTGCTCAGCCATCTCAATCCCGGGATTAAGCAGTGACCAAAAGCTAGCGGCAATCATCACACCGGCTGCAAACCCGAGCATAGAATCCAAGACCTTTTTGCTGATTGTTTTTTTGAAAAATACTAACGCTGCACCTGCAGCAGTAACCCCCCAAGTAAAAAGTGTGGCGACCAAAGCCTGAACGACTGGGTTTAGCTCCATAAAAAAGTCAAACATTTCCCCTCCCATTACGTTTTCAATTGAAAGATTTATGAAGTTAGAGACGAGATCCTTTTAGGTTTAAATATAGCCGGGACACCCCATAACTCCATCCAATTATATATAAAGCACGGCAATAAAGATCAGAACCAACGGATAAAATCGGAGCCTATACGATATAATTTTTCCGTAACTAGGATTTTATTTAGCGAAAGAGGGAGCGTATGTCCAAAAAAACGGTCATTCTGATATTTGTTTTGGGGGCTTCCGTAGCGTTATGGGTTTCAGGAACCTCAGCACAGTGGCGAGGCCATGGTATGGGACAAGGCAGTCGATGGAGTGGAGGTATGTGCCGAATGATGGATGTCACTGTGGAACCCGTTGATCCGGCATCACTACCGGAACCAAGTTCTCATGGAGCCAAAATTCTCCAGGGGAAGTGCACGCAATGCCACGGTTTGGTATCCCCGAAACGGCATGGCAAAGAAGATTGGCGGCATATTGTGGACAGGATGGACCGCCGGATGCGGATGATGGGACGCCACGGCATGGGTATGCGCGGGGCAGCCATCAAGAGCCTTGACCTAGAGGAGAAATCTATTTTACTTGCCTATCTTCAAAAATACGCTCTGAAAGCTCTACGAGGGCCAGATGTGCCCTTAGCCGAAAGCCCCGGGGCCAAGAAGTTCTCCTCTGTTTGCTCCCAGTGTCATGTGCTGCCTGATCCTGCATCGCACTTGACAGAGGAATGGCCGGCGGTGGTTGAACGCATGGCTCAATACATGTTCAACATGGGGTTTGGTGAATTGAATGCAGCGGATAAAAAGGCCATCGTGTCCTATTTGCAAAGCCAAACCAGCAATTAATCTTTTGCCAAGGTAAATAAACATGGAGGAAATATAAACTCCTCAATGATACAGAATAACTCTTTGCTTCTCTTTTTTTCGGGCCTGATGAATCCCTGAATGGATTTATATTAAAAAAAATGCCCACACCTTTTTGGTAAGCCTCTTACATAGGGTGTTGATAGTTTTTTTTAATCCTCCTGCTCAGAAATCTATGAGAAGGAGGATTTTTTACTTTATTACAATTAGTTAGGGCCTGCTCAACAAGAAATTCCTCATTTGGTTTTTTGATGTCCATTAAATCAATATCTCCCGGAGATATCTCCGGGAGATATTGGAGGAAATAGAATCCTTCTGAGGTTTCATCGGCCGTAATCGTCAGACTATCGTCCGATTCTTCTTTGGATTCTGGAGGCGCCCCACAAGCGCCAGAGAGTTTGAGGAATTCGAGGATACGAGGCTGGCGTGACAAAGTTGCTTTTGCGCATGAGATTTCGAGCGGAAGCTACACCACAAAAAACATCATGAGGTGTAACCATATGTTGACTTGAGGATCTTGCATTGTTACACTACAAGTGTGGTTTCGTGGTGTAACTGTGTGTAAACAGCCTGAAGAGAAAGGAGTTGCCCTGTGGATACTGGCGCTTTCAAAATGCTCCCTTTACAAGTCAGAACAACGTATGCCGAAGCCTTAGATCGTCTTACCGAACTTCATATGAGCAATCATGCGGCCGCATTGGGCGCCTTCAGTCTTTTGGTTCGAAAAATCAAAGGGAAAGAATATCTATATGCCAAAGGAAGAATAGCAGACGGATCGCTAAGCCAAGTTTATCTAGGGCCATTTGATGATCACGCTAGAAAAGTTATGGAAAGGTTTAGTCAGCAAAAAGTGGAAAGCAACAACGACCGTGACGCGATCAAAAGTCTTGGCAAAATGCTGCGTGCAGCAGGACTTCCTTCTTTAGATCCAATAGAATCACGGGTCTTATCAGCCCTTTCTGCGGAGGGTGTATTTCGTGTCGACGGGGTTTTGGTTGGAACAATTGCTTATCGCTGTATTGTGGGAAGCCTTGGTTTTCAAGTACGCTCTGCAATGGCTTTAACGGCAGATGTTGATATCGCAGGAGTAACTATCCCGATCGCGATCACGCCGGAAGTTGTTTTTCCCGAATCCGCTTTGGATCGACTAGAAATGGGCTTTTCTCCGATGTATGAGGCGGAAGCAAAACTTTTTGGTTCGAGGTTTGAGGCAAAAAAAACAGACTTTAAGGTGGAGTTCCTTACGCCTTTGGTTGGAAAGGAGTCAGAGGGCGCAGTTGGTATAAGGCAATTCAACGTGCCTGCAATCCCTCTGCGGTTTTTAAGTTACCTGATAGAGAAAACCGTCTCAGCAATAGCCTTGGGCCGACAACCTATTCTGGTTCGCGTCCCCTCGCCAGAGCGTTATGCCGTTCATAAGTTGATCGTCTCTCAAGAGAGAAAAAACCAGCCCCTAAAGGTTCAAAAGGATTTAGAGCAGTCCTATGATCTGCAAAGAATTCTCAATATCATCGATCCGGAAGAGCTAGAAGAAGCATTCGACATTGCCAGACGACAAGGTCCCGGTTGGCGCAAAAGAGTTGACGCTGGGCAAGGGGCAATGATCCGGTTATTTGGCGATCCGAAAAAATAAAGCCAAACCTAAACCTAAGTAAATGGCCTCCTGATCGACAGGAGGCCATTTCATTTTCAACAGATTAACGTACCCCCTTGCCTTTTTGGTGCGGGCATTTTTAATCATGGGGCAATTTAAGATAAATATAGAAAAGTAATTCCTAAGATTTTTCGCAACTTAGCTCTGGTTTCGCCGAAGCGGGCGCATGGTATTGGAGACGAATCCTTGCCCCTGCGGGAGGAACCATGGCCAGCCGATGGCGGAATGGCAAGTAAAGAACCCCTTTGCGGTTGGAGTGCAGTCCTTGAATACTGATGGTTTCCTGCGCAAGAGGCGTCCCGTCTGGAGCGCATACCGCCAGATCGACATGGCCGGGTAGTTTAACCCTATGCATTCGTTTGACCTGGCCTGAAACTACAAACTCCTCACCGTCCTGGTAGGCTCTGGCTTTGCTCACCTTTACCGAAGACGAGGGAGCAACTACAACCGAATACGCCGGTGAATAATCCAGGGAGATCCTTTCCTCAGCCACAGATTTGGTGCGGTTAGTTACACAGCCGGAAAGGGTCAGCCCCATGCTTGTGATCAATACAATTAGTTTTACTGCTTTCATGTTTTACCTCCTTTTTAAGACGGCCTCTATGCCGCGCTCATCGGTGCTGACGCGCACCGCCTGCTTGATGCAGCCAACGCATTTTTCGTACTATCTATTTCGGGAATCGATTAGGGGGGAATTGCTGCCAAAATTTCATTGATTGTCCCCCTATTTCTGAAAGGAAGGCTACCGGCAGCAGCTTTCAAAAGCAACGTATCGCGGCGCTCTTTTATTTCACGAATTTCCCCTCTGATCTTCAACCTTCTGGACACCCGTCGAGTTCGATGTAAACGAGTAAGAGCCTGGTTGTATTGGGCCACCAAATTTTCGGCTGTTTTTTTCAATTCTTTAGCCATCTCGTTCTGCTTCTTTTTCCTTTCGACCATCTCGACGAGGAGAACCTCGGTTGCCTCGGTTGAGGTGGGGGGAGAGACTACGATACTGAGCCCTCCTAGGCCTTCTCTTTCATTAACGGAAGTCGCGTGGCACCCTGGTGGGATTAACGCAGGATTATCAGTGAAAAAAGGTACCCCTTCGACCGTCACACAGGAATAAACCTGGGCGTTGGCCTCTGGCATGTCTCCGAAGGGGGAGATGAACAGGGAGATGAAAAAAAACGTCAGATGTTTTTTGGTCATTGTTCCCTTCACAAATTATTGGAATGGGTTTGGCCACCAGCCCAAGAAAAAATTCCCAGTTTTGAGAAAGTGTGATACTCCCTTCCCGGAGCTGCCGGGGAGGGAGTATCCGTGTCAAGTGGAATTGGGCTCTCGCAATTTCCTAACGAGCCGGTCAGACGGCCCCTTCGCCACGCTCACCGGTGCTGATGCGCACGGCTTGGGCGATATCTCCGACATAAATCTTTCCGTCGCCTTTGAGGCCGGTGCGAGCGGCTTTTTCGATGGTCGCAATCACCTCGTCAACCAAGTCATCTTGGCAGATAATTTCCACCTTGACGCCGGGGCGGCAGTCGATCTGCTCCCCTCTATTTGCGCCGCTCCAGCCGACACCGAAGCCGCAGCTTTCGATGATGCTCATGCCAGTCAATCCTTCGATCTTCCGCAGGGCATGGCTGACCTCGTCCAGTTTGTGTTTTTTGATGTAGGCTTTGATCTCTTTCATTGAGTTTTCCTTTCTCAGGCCTCTTTTTCCACCTTGACGGCGAACCATTTATAAAGGGCGGGAATGACAAGCAGGGTCAGGATAGTCGAGGTCACCAGGCCGCCGACCACCACGGTGGCCAGAGGGCGCTGCACCTCGCTGCCGGTGCCGCTGGAGAAAAGCAGGGGGATGAGCCCCAGGGCGGTGGTGAGGGCCGTCATCAACACCGGCCGCAGGCGCAAGCAAGCCCCCGGATTGATGCTTCATCGATTGACAACCCGTCGCGCAACAGTTGGTTGAGATAGGTGACCAGCACCATGCCGTTCTCCAGGGCGATGCCAAACAGGGCGATGAAACCAACCGAGGAGGGGACCGAGAGGTTCTGTCCGGTGAGCCATAGAGCCACTACCCCGCCCACCAGTGCTAGTGGAATGTTGAGCAGAATCAGGAAGGTGTTTTTGAGCGAGTTAAAGTTCATGAATAGTAAAAACAGAATAATCAGCAGAGTTACCGGCACCACCAACGCCAAGCGCTTGTTGGCCTGCTGCTGTAGTTCGAACTGCCCGCCCCAGTTGATCAGATAGCCTGGTGGCATCTGCACCTTCTCGGCGAGGACCTGCTGCCCTTCGGCGACAAAGGAACCGATATCACGGCCGCGCACGTTGGTCTGCACAGTGATAAAGCGCTGGTTGTTCTCGCGCGTGATCTGGCGCGGGCCGACGATCTCCTCAATGGAGGCGAGCTGATCGAGAGGTACCTTGGCGCCGTCGGGCGCAGCGATCAGGATATGCCTGATTGCTGCGTTGTCGTCGCGGGCGTTCTTCGCGAAACGGACAAAGATGTCGAAGCGGCGGATTCCCTCAAAGATTTGTCCGGCTGTTTCTCCACCGACGGCAGTGCGGATAACGTTCTGCACATCTTCCACGTTGATGCCGTAGCGGGCGATGGCCTTGCGATCGATACGGATGCGTAGCTGCGGTGTGCCAGTTACCTGATCCTTCTGCACATCGGCGGCCCCGGGAATCTCCCGAATAACCGCCTCAATCTCAGCGGCCTTCTCTTTGAGAATCTCCATGTCGGAACCGAAGATTTTGATCGCCAGTTCCGCCTTTGTTCCGGTGAGTAGTTCGTCCACCGCCGCGGCGATTGGCTGGGTGACGTTGAACTGGGCCCCGGGAAAGTCCTCAAAAGCCTCGCTGATCAAGGCGTAGAGCTCATCAGAAGTTTCCGCAGAAGTCCACTGATCCTGAGGTTTGAGACCTACAAAGGCCTCCGCGCTGTTGACCGGGTCGGCGTGTGCTCCGACCTCTCCGCGCCCGACGCGGCTCACGACCCGGGTCACCTCGGGGAAACGGGCCATAAGACGTTTCTCGAAGCGCAGCATAGTCTCTTTCGATTCCTCCAAGGAGATCGACGGCGCCATGGTGGCACGGATCAACAGATCCCCCTCATTGAGGCGCGGCACGAACTCCGAGCCGAGTCGGGGAAAGATAAACACCCCGACCACCAACATCGCGATCGACAGTCCCAGCGCCAGGGAGCGGCGGCGCACGAAAAGACTCACCGCCGGACGATAGGGCTTTAGGAGCCAGCGCACGATCCACGCCTCCTTGGTCCCTTCGCCTTCGGCTACCTTCTTCGGTCGGCGCATGAGCAGTTGCGAGGCGACCGGCGCCAGCAATAGCGCGTAGAGGAGAGAACCGAGCATGGCCAGCGATACGGTGTAGGCCAGCGGTTTAAAGGTTTTTCCCTCCACCCCCTGCAGAGTGAACAGTGGCAGAAAAACGATTATGATGATGGCGATGGCGAAGAGAATCGGCCTTCCCACCTCGGCGCAGGCTCGGGCCACAACCGCCATGCGAGAGTCGTCAGGATCGGCCTCGCGCAGCATGCGGTCAACGTTCTCCACCATGACGATGGTGGCATCGACCATCATTCCGATGGCGATGGCCAGCCCTCCTAGGGACATGAGATTGGCACTTATGCCGAAGACCTTCATCATGATGAAAGCGAAGAAGATGGAGAAAGGGATGGAGAGGGAGACAACCACACTGGGGCGCAATCCCCCCATAAAGAAGAGCAGCACAGCGGCGACCAAGACAATCCCGAAGATAAGGGCGTCAGTGACGGTATTGACGCATTTGGCGACCAGGGTGGCCTGATCGTAATAGGGAATGACCTTAACCCCCGGAGGCAGAATGTTGTTTATTTCGGTCATCTTCGCCTTGACATCAGCGATGACCTTGGAGGTGTTGGTACCGATCAGCTTTAGCACCATGCCGACCACCGCCTCGCCGGCGCCATTCATGGTGGCTAAGCCCCGGCGAATCTCGCCGCCAATGGAGACCGTAGCTACTTGGTCTAGATAGACTGGCGTGCCATCCTGAACCTTGAGTACGATGCGCTCCAGATCACCAATTTTCTCGGCCAGGCCGACGGAACGCACAATGTATTCCTCTGCGTTTTTGACTAAGAACTGGGCGCCAACATTGCCGTTGTTGGCCTCAACTTTTTCCACTACCTCGCCGATCTCTAGGTCGTAGCGCAGCAGGTCGGCAGGCCGCACCTGCACCTGAAACTGTTTGACCTCGCCACCCAGCGAGAGTACCTCTGTCACACCGGTGACGGTCTGCAGGTTGAACTTGATCAGCCAGTCCTGGATCTCGCGCATCTCTTCCGGAGTGCGGTTGCCCGTTTCATCCTCCAGAACATAAAAAAGGATCTGCCCTAAGCCAGTGGTGATTGGCCCCATTTCCGGCTCTCCGAACCCTTCGGGGATCTGCTCGCGGGCCATCTGCAGTCGTTCACCTACCACCTGGCGGGCAAAGTAGATATCAGTGCCGTCTTCGAAGTAAATATTGATGACCGACAGGCCGAAGTTGGAGATGGAGCGAATCTGTTTGAGGTTGGGCAGGCCGTTCATGGCCGTCTCCACCGGATAGGTGACGTACTTCTCAACCTCCTCGGGGGCAAGCCCCGTGGTTTCGGTGAATACCTGGACCAGGGCCGGGGTGACGTCGGGGAAGGCGTCGACCGGCAGCCGTTTATAGCTGAACCAGCCAGCCGCTAGTACCACCACGCCGAGCACGCACATCAGCAGTCGGCTATGTAGAACAAAACGGATCATTTTTTCCATGAAGTTTACCTCTCCTTAGTGGTTGTGGCCGTCGCCGAAAGCGCCCTTGGACAATTGAGCCTTGAGGGTGAAGGCCCCCTTGCTTACAAAGCTCTGCCCGGCCTCTAGCCCGGAGAGGATTTCCACCTGGGTGGCGCTTTCCCGCCCTGTCTGAACCGGTCTGGGTTCGAACCCATCTTCGTCTTGCACGAAGACAACCGTACGGTCTTCGACGGTCTGCAGAGCGCTTTTGGGCACGACAATCCCAGCGGGCGTGTTGGCCACCGCCACTTGGGCGGTCACAAAGAGGCCTGGGCGCAGGGTGCCGTCGGGATTAGCGAGAACCACGCGAGCCTTGGCTGTGCGGGTCGCCTCACCTACCAGCGGACCGACCCAGGCGATCTCCCCGGTCTCCTCAGGGATTCCATGGCCGACCTGGATCACTACGGTCTGCCCCTTGCGAATTTGGGCCAGGTCTTTTTGGTAGACGTTGATATCGACCCACACCGAGGAGAGGTCGGCGATGGTGAAAGTCTCGGAATCCTCGTTAACACTTTCGCCCAGAGTCAGGTGTTTCTCGATGATGGTGCCAGCAAAAGGGGCCCGGATTTCGTAACGGGTGTAGGTGGCATCAGGATGGCGAGGGAGTTTCTTGAGATAGGTGTCAGAGAAGCCTAGGGCATGCAGTTTCTGCTTTGCTGAATTCAGTTCTATGCGCGCCTCGGCCAAACCCTGGCGGGCATCGAGGTATTCCTGCTCGCTAGTGACCTTTTTTTCCCACAACCGCTCCTCGCGCTTAAAATTGGCCCCGGCCAAGTTCCGGCGCTCGCTGGCCGCCAAATAGTCCGCCTTGGCATCGGCCAGTTCGCGGCTTTCGATTACTGCCATCACGTCACCAGCCTTGACCGAATCACCAAGGCTTTTTTTTGCTTCGCGTACGATTCCGGCTACCCGGGGGGCTACATGGGCGAGGCGGTCGGCGTTAAGCACGATCTCGCCTGGCAGTTCTGCATACTGGTCAAGGGGGCCAGTTGAGGCAATGGCCAGCTCGATGCCGAACTCCTTGAGTTCCGCAGCAGACAGGGACACCACGTCTTCACCGTGCTCCTCATCCCCTTCATTGCCCCTGTCCTTTTCATGCCCGTCCTGTTCTTCTTGGTGGGTGCTGTGATCAGGCTCCGCATGGTCGTCTTCATTTTTCTTGGCAGACAAGTTTTCCTGGTGTTTTTCTTTCCCATGGTTTTCGTGGTCATGAGAGGTTTCGGCCTGTCCCACCGCAAGTGTCGGCCACCATGTTGTAGTTCCGAAGGCGAGAGCGCCTACAAAAAATGCGGTAATAATCAATGGTCTGGTCTTCATGTATTCACCTCAAATCATATTTTATTTGTTTGCAGATTTCAGAAGGTCGTGCAGCGGCGAACCGATCAGGCGCTCTACTTCTATACGTGACTGATGATAGGTCCCCAGGGCCTGTAGGTACTGCCCTTTGATCTCGAACAAGGTACGCTGGGCATCAAGCATCTGCAGAAAGTTGAACTTGCCTTCTCGGTAGCCGAACTCAGACGCTTCGAAGGCGCTCTGGGCCGCGGGCAGGATCTCATCCCGCAGTGTGGTGGCCTCGGCGTGAGAGGCGGAGAGACTCTGATAGGCTTCGGCAAGGCCAGCCAGCGCTTCGGTTTCGGCGGCCCGGCGCTCATGGCGGGCTTTCTCCAAGGTTGCCCGGGCTTGTCGGACGCCCCCCTGGTTGCGGTCAAAAAGTGGAAGTGGTAGCTCGAAACCTGCCACCAGAGCATTACTGTCTGACTCCTGGAAGTTGCGGACCCCCAAACTGAAGGTCAGATCAGGGATGGCTTGAGCGCGGGCCAGGTTGACAGCCGCCTCGCCCTGATTAATTTCGGTGTCCCAACGGGCCAGGTCAGGGTTGTTTTTCAGTAAGGAGAAAAACTCCTCTTCGGTGGGAACAGGATTGATAATGGCCAAATCACCGATAGCCTGACGGAATTCAGGTTGATCCGTACCCAAAAAAGCCACTAGGCGTTCCCGAGTAGCTTTAAGTTCGCGGAGGGCCTTGTTCGCCTCGGTGCGGGTTTTGGCTAACTCGACCTGTGCGCGAGTCTGCTCCAACGGCGGCACCTTGCCAGCTTCGACTCGTGCGGTAACAGCAGCAAGGGTCTGCTCAGACAGCCGGACCAACTCTTCGGTTTGGGTCTGACGTTGCTGGGCGGCCAGTACTTGAATGAAAGTTTTGGCAGTGCTGGCGAGCACGTCAAGATTTTTGGTTTGGTAGTCCCAGCCAGCGAGGTCTTTTTCCATAGTAGCAACTTGGTAACGCTTGCCACGCTTGCCACCCAGTTCGACCATCTGAGAAAGGGCGATGGTAATCTCGGCGCCATCAAAGCCTTCCAGTTCGTTTTCGCCCGAGAAGTTTTCTACTTCCACAGCGAGATCGGGGTTGGGTAACAGACCGGCTTGTAGAGCAGCGGCGTTCTTAGCGTGAATTTCTTCAGCAAAGGCGGCCAGACTTGGATTGTTTTTTATTGCCAGAGCCAAGGCCTCGGCCAGGGTAAGCCCAACATGACTTTCGTCGGGGGAGTTGAGATTGTTAAATGAAATGTCCTTAGTGCTGGTGGCCTTAGGCGTTACAAGAGGCACTGAGGCCGATTGGGCCCAGGTGATTCCTGTAGTTGTGAAAAGGCATAAGCCTACCAGCACAGAGAGTCTAAAACGCATGGTTTCACTCCTTGTGGATAGCTGATAACTTCCTGACAAACAAGGTTAGTTATTTTTATTGTGAAAATAAAATGATAGATACCGGTACGGTGCGATCTGTCACCGGCGGGTTTTTCAGAGATGAGCAGGGGAGGGTATTAAATTATCAGGACAATTGTGCGCAGTGCCGCCAGGGTTTGTGGCGGCGGCTGTGGGGCGTGTAGGAGATGGACGGGTATCTGGTGAGCCGGAGAGAAATAAGGTGTTGCAGTAGCTGACAGAGAAAGAACAGGAAGGTTATAAAAAAATTTGTGAGAGCTATGAGCAAGCTCTTGGGACAATGAGACGTCCTGGCAGGTTGATATGGCCCCGTCTTCAAGAGAGAGGGTAGGTATGCTGCCATTGGAGAGGGTAGTGGAGATGTCACATTTTGAGTAGCACTGACCTGCCGGATTATACTCAACGTGAGAATATCCCTCCGGTTCATAGCAGGCGATTAGAGCGCTCGCGCCCCCTGCACCTAAAAACAGGTATGCAAGCGCCAGGGTCAATGAAATTAATTTTCGGAGAGCAGGATTACGCATCGGGCTTTTCCTAGTAGGTAGATGTGTAACTAATATCCGAAATTGGGTCAAAAATCAAGTGGGCAGGTAGGCTTTTAATGTTTTTGAACAACATTGTGAGGCCAGCAGCCCCTGCCACCAGATGTTGAGATTATCGCAAAGGGCACCGAGAAGGTGCCCAATAAAGCCCAGGCTCTGGTCAGTAAAAGCCTGGGCCATGTCAATCAAAGAGTTCCGCCCCCAACTAGCCCAATTCAAAACCTAGCGGTTCTAGTAGGGGAGATTTAATGGACTGACTCTCCCTCCTGATAATCAATTTTTGTGGCCAAGTATGGCTGAATGACAATCACAGGACAGCTTAAGTGATGGTGTCGTTCAGTTTGAGTTTGCTCTGTTCAGCAATCTCAAACTGTTGAAAACCACCAAAAGGGTGGCTCCAGTGTCGGCCGCGATTGCCATCCAAAGCGACGCCAGGCCAAACAGTGTCAAGACAATGAATACCAGCTTGAGCCCTAGGGCAAAGATGATGTTCTGCTGGATATTCCGCAAGGTGCGGCGGGAGTGGCGGATTAGCCACGGCAGTTTCGACAGATCGTCAGACATCAGCGCCACGTCAGCAGTTTCCAGGGCTGCATCGGTACCCATCGCGCCCATGGCGATACCGAAAGTCGCCGATGCCATCGCCGGCGCATCGTTGACGCCGTCACCGACCATGGCTACCTCTTTGTATTCTCGAACGAGGTGCCCAATTGCCTCTACCTTATCCTCAGGCAGAAGTTCACATCGATACTCATCGATGCCGGCCTCCATCGCGATGGCCTTGGCTGTACCTTGATTATCTCCGGTGAGCATAATGACCCACCTCACTCCAGCTTTTTTAATGTCCTTGATGATTTGAGAAACATTCTCACGCAGGCTGTCGGCAATACTGATCAGCCCGCAGATATGGGTGTCGTTGCCGATGGCGACTACGGTGTGTCCTGCATCCTCCAGTTCCTCCGCTTTAGCATGGATTTCCGGAGTTTCCTGACCTTTTTCATGCATCATGCGGTGGCTGCCGATCCAGAACTGCCTGCCACCGATACTACCTTCTCCGCCCTTGCCACGAATGGCCTGATAATGTTCGGCCGGGATAACTTCGACGCCCAATTCGCGAGCCTTTTGCAGGATCGCGCGAGCCAGAGGGTGCTCGCTGGCTGCCTCCAGAGCCGCCGCACGCTCCAGAAGCTCCCGTTCGCTGTGTCCGCTGAGAGGTACTATTTGCTGTACCTGCGTTTTTCCTTGTGTGAGTGTTCCCGTCTTATCCAGGGCAAGAACTTTGATTCGGCCCGCCGTCTCAAGGAAAATGCCCCCCTTTATTAGCACACCGTTACGGGCTGATGCCGTTAGGGCCGAAACGATACTTACCGGTGTGGAGATCACGAGAGCGCATGGACAGGCAATCACTAGTATGACAAGAGCGCGATAAACCCCTTCCGACCACGATGCCATCGTCAGCAGAGGTAGAAGAACTGCTAGGGAAACGGCTAGGATCATCATGGCCGGGGTGTAGTAGGCGGAGAAGCGATCTACCCACTGCTGGCTGTGCGCCCGCCGTGACTGCGCGCTTTCGACCATGTGAATGATCCGCGCCAGGGTCGTATCGTTGGCGGCCCTGGTGGTTCGGAACTCCAGCGCGCCGTCCTGGTTGATGGTCCCGGCATAAACCTCGTCTCCGAGTTGCTTGGAAACCGGCATGGATTCACCAGTAATCGGGGCCTGATTCACCGAGGATATGCCTTTGACTACCTCCCCATCCAAGGGAATCTTCTCGCCCGGGCGGACGTGGACAATGGCGCCAAGGGGGACGTCCTCCACAGGTTTTTCGTGGATAGTTCCATGATCCGGGCATAGATAACGGGCCGTGGGAGGTGACAGGTCCAGAAGCGCGCCAATCGCGTTGCGTGCCCGCTCGACGCTCCAATGCTCGAGCAACAACGAAAGGGCGAACAGGAAAGCCACCGTCGCCGCTTCAAACAACTCGCCAATGATGATTGCGCCGACGACAGCCACAACCATAAGGAAGTTCATGTCGGGCCGCAGGCGGCGGGCTGCCAGCAGGGCCTTGGGAATGACGTACCAGGCGCCGCAAGCAACCGAGCCGAGGTAGATTAGATACACGGGCAACGGAAAGGAGTGTTCGGCATCATGACCGCCAGCAAAGGCATCCAACAGGTTGCCGTGCATCACCCAATGTGTGAGAAATGCTGCCAGCAGGAGCATGCCGCTCACGGCGGTCATAATAAGCCGTCCGTGTCGGATCCAGAACGGTTCCTCTTCTCCCTCAAGGCGCCGCTCCCAAGGCGTGGCCTTCATGCCCGTCGCATCCACCGCCGCAACGATCTCACTGGCGGACAGCGCGTCGGCGTCAAACTCCACCGACATCCGGGCATTGAGAACATCGAACTCCAAGTCGATCACTCCCGGCTTTCCCCCTACTTCCCGCCGAAGGATCGTCACCTCTTCCGAGCAATCTAAACCCTGGATTCTGTAATCAATTCGTCGTGGCATTTATATCCTCCTGCGGACCGACCTCACTGAGACTCTGGGACAGGTTTTTTATTTTCTCTAGGTCATAACCCTTGAATTTTAACAGTGTAATAGCTCGGTGCAAGAAATTTACCTCTCAGCCAAAACACCCCTTTTCTGTATCTGATAAAGGGTGAGTTGAAGGAATTCGCAGGCAGCGCCAATTGCATTCAATTTTTTTGGGGATAGGTTTCAAAGAACTCATAATGCGAAGATAGCTCAAACTGGGAACATAAATACCACACAGTTCGCTCAAAACTAGGCTGGGGGTAACGCCAGGGTGAGCCTCACCCGTAACCTGGACAGACCAAATGTAGGGATTTCGGGCTTCCGTGTTGTTCCCGGAACTGTGCCGGGGTTAAATTTCCCAGCGATGAATGCGGGCGAAACCCATTATAATCTCTCCGCCAAGCATCGACCTTTTTCTTGGCATCGTCAATTGAAAGAAACCAGTTGGTGTTGAGGCATTCATCGCGAAAGCTTCCGTTGAACGACTCAATCAAAGCGTTATCTGTCGGTTTTCCCGGCCTGGAGAAGTCGAGAGTGACTCCGTTTTCGTACGCCCACTTATCCAGATCCTTGGAAATGAATTCCGAGCCGTTGTCGACCTGAATCCTTTCAGGGCAGCGATCCGTAAAAAGGCGTAGCCTCTCCATGGCCTGAACGATATGCTTCCCCTTAATTGCCCGATCCACATGGATGGCGAGGCATTCACGACTCAAATTATCGACGACAGTTAAGACCCTGATTCGGCGGCCATTAAACAAGTTGTCGGCCACAAAATCCATGGACCAGTACTGATCGATCTTAGAGACTTCGGGCCGCTGCACCCGATGGGCTGCCGCCACGCGGCGCCTCGGTCTTTTGTGTCGCAGGTTCAGGCCTTCTTCACAATAAATTCGATGGACGCGCTTATGGTTGACGTGCCAGCCCTCACGTCTTAAAAGCACATGGATCCGCAAATAGCCGTAACGAATCCGGGTCGCGGCAATCTCACAGATACGCTGCTGAAGAACCCTATCATCCTTGACCGATTTATAGTAGTAGACCGAGTAGTAGACCGAGCGTTGCAGGCCCACGACCTCACAGGCCCTGCGTTTGCCAATACGATAGGCCAGTTCAAGTCTATCCACCTGGCGGCTCTTTTGGGCTGGTTTTAGAACTTTTTTGACAGCACATCCTGCAGCATCTGCTTGTCGAGGCTCAGGTCGGCTACCAGCTTCTTGAGCTGCGGATTCTCTTCTTCAAGCTGCTTCAGCCGCCGCAGTTCGCTGACACCAAGGCCGCCGTACTTCTTCTTCCAACTGTAGAAAGTGGCTTCCGAGATACCCATCTTCCGGCAAACTTCAGCCACCTTGGTGCCTGGCTCTGCCTGCTTGAGCGCAAACGCGATCTGTTCATCGGTGAATTTTGTTTTCTTCATGGCAAAACGTCTCCTCTCCCAAAGGGTCATTTTGCCCGAAAATTTCAGTTTTGACTCGTCCTATTTGGGGGGGGAGGTCATGTCAGCCTGCAGAAGCGCAAACGCAATCTGGCTATCGGTAAAACGTGACCTTTTCATAAGCAAAATCCCTCCTGTGGTGAATGATACCCAACAGGCGCTTTTTCGCAGTATATTTGGTCTGATTTGTTGGGATGACGCCAGGAAAAACAAGGAAAACGATAAACAAACTAACTGGATGCCCGATAAAAATACTTGACACAACTGGGTTGGTCAGCATAGATTTTTAAGAATAGTAAAAGCAAGCAGCGTCTTTATGGAGAGTGGCGGAGGGACAGGCCCGATGATGCCACAGCAACCGGCTCGCGATGTGCGAATGTCAGGTGCTAATTCCTGCCCCCGCGGGTTTGGGGGGAAAGATGAGGACGGTGCTTCTCTGGACCGTTCCTTTTTACGGTTGGTCTTGATGAAGCCCCTTCTCAGTGATTTTAGGAAGGGGCTTTTTGTATGCGGCGCAATAAAAAGGGGCAGAATATGACAGAAAACAAGCAGGATTTGAGTCTGGAAAGCCGCCTGGTGCAATGCGGAGTCGGCCGTGATACTCATACCGGCGGCATCAGCCTGCCGATCTATCCCAGCACCACCTTTCGGCACCCGGGAGTAGGGGAGAGCACCGGCTTTGATTACACTCGCTCGGGCAACCCTACCCGCCAGGTGCTGGAAGAAACCCTGGCCGACCTCGAAGGCGGAGCGCGCGGCCTGGTTTTTGCCTCGGGCATGGCGGCCCTGACCACACTGTTTCTGCATTTTTCCGCCGGTGACCACCTGGTTGTTTCCCGGGATCTGTACGGCGGTACATATCGGGTTCTTGGCCAGGTGTTCGCCAAGCTCGGCGTGATGGCTAGTTATGTGGATACTACCGACGCGGCAGCGGTGGCGGCGGCGATCCGGCCCCAGAGCCGCGCCCTGCTTGTGGAAACCCCCGGCAATCCCCTGCTGGGGGTCGCCGATCTGCAAACCTTGGGAGAACTCTGCCAGAACCACGGCCTGCTGTTCATCGTTGACAACACATTTCTGACGCCGGTGTTGCAGCGTCCCCTGGAGTTCAGTGCCGATGTGGTAGTCTATTCAGCCACCAAGTACTTTGGTGGCCATAACGATCTGTGTGCCGGAGTGCTTATTGCCCGCACCGCTGAACTTGGCGAACGGCTCTATTTTTTGCAGAACTCCACCGGGGCCATCCTCCCTCCCCAAGATTGCTGGCTGTTGCTGCGCTCTCTCAAGACTCTGTCGTTGCGCCTTGAGCGGCACTGCCGGAATGCCCTGGAAGTGGCACATTGGCTGCACGGGCATCCTCGGGTGAAGGAGATTTATTATCCCGGTCTGCCCGGCCATCCCGGCCATACCTTGTCCCTTGAGCAGACGCGCGGTTTTGGTGGCATGCTCTCGTTCCGGGTCGATTCGCCAGCTACCGCGCGCCAGGTCCTCAAAAAACTGCGGTTGATCAGCTTTGCCGAGAGCTTGGGCGGTGTCGAATCCCTCATGACCCTGCCGGCGGTCCAGACCCATGCCGACATCCCCGAGCCTGAAAGACTGAGGCTGGGCATCTGTGAAAGTCTGCTGAGGTTGTCGGTCGGCATTGAAAACCCTCAGGACATTATTGCCGACCTGGCCCAGGCGCTGGAAGGCTGATTGCTGAGTGTGAGTGCGTTAGATTTTTTTCTTGGCGAGGTATCTACATGACTGACTATTCAAGCAACCATTCCGATGGCCTGCGTCCCGCCACCCTGTTGGTGCATCAGGGCCGGGACCGAGATTCCTTTACCGGCGCGGCGACGGTGCCCATCTATACGGCCTCCACCTACCATCAGCATGGCGGCCGGGATGGGGCTTACGATTATGCGCGCAGCGGCAATCCCAGCCGGGAGCAGGTCGAAGATGCCATCGCCCTGCTGGAAGGCGGGACGGCCGGCTTTGCCTATGCCTCGGGTATGGCCGCGATTGCCGGTGCGCTGGCCCTGCTCGACAGCGGCGACCATCTGCTGGCTTCATCGGATCTGTACGGTGGGAGTTACCGTTATCTGAGTACCGTCCTGCCGCGGCAGGGCATCACCGTCGATTTTGTCGACACCACCGATGCCGCGAAGTTTGCGGCGGCGATCCGCCCCGAGACTCGGGCCATCTTCATCGAAACGCCCTCCAATCCCCTGTTCCGCATCACCAGTTTGCGGGCCATGGTGGAATTGGCCCAGCATCACAACCTGCTGACCATCCTCGACAATACCTTCATGACGCCGCTCTTGCTGCGCCCTCTCGAACTGGGCGTTGACGTGGTGGTCCATTCCGCCACCAAATTTCTCGGCGGGCATTCCGATCTGCTGGCCGGCCTGGCGGTCACCGCCGATGCCGATCTGGCCCGGCGCCTGAAACATTACCAGAATGCCGCCGGCAACGTACTGGCACCTTTTGACGCTTTTCTGCTCAGTCGAGGCATGAAGACCCTCAAGATCCGCCTGGAAGCGGCCCAGGCCGGTGCCGGGGTGCTGGCCGAACGGCTTAGCCAGCACCCCGCTGTCCAGCAGGTTCTCTATCCGGGACTGACCGATTTTCCGCACCGGGCGCGGCATTTCGCGCAATCTTCCGGGCCGGGCGCAGTGCTGTCCTTTATCTTGCGCGAACCCGCCCGAGTCGCCGGACTGCTGAAACGGGTGCGCCTGCCTATCATCGCCCCGAGTCTCGGGGGGGTCGAAACCATTCTCACCCATTGCTGGTCCATGTCCCACGCCGCCGTGCCCGATGATGTCAAGGCGAGCATTGGTCTGTCCGCAGGCCTGTTGCGGCTGTCCGTGGGTATCGAAGATGTTGAGGATTTGTGGCGGGATTTGGAGCAGTCTCTCGAGGGGTAAGGCAGAGAAAAATCACTGCTTGCTCAATTGCAATAGGTGAGGTGCTGATCGGACTTACACTTGAAACCCATGCCGGAGGCCCGGCCGCAGAGGGTTTACAAGGTGACTGAGCTGAAATAGTCACTGAGAACGACCGCTCCTTCCTTCCACACGGTCTGGGTGACATTGGCTGGACAGGGGGCACTTGTTTTCGGGCCTATAACCCAAAAAAAAACGTTGTGACATATTCTGTCGTTCGCAGATGTTGTCCTTTTTTCATTAAGTGGGGAGGGGGGGGGAAGGTCATGAATTTTGAGGTGTTACGCTGTCACTTCCAGGACGAAGGGAGTTGCCGGGCGTTTTTTGAATCCGTTACCTGGCCCCATGCCCCGTTTGTCCCCGTTGCCAGGGGAAGAAAGCTTGGCAACTTCGCAGATACAAAGTCCGAGAGGGGTTTTACGAGTGTGCCGAGCGCGGCAAGCAGTTTGCCGTGACTACCAAGCCCCCCTTTCACGGCACCAAGCTGAGCTTATGGAACTGACTTCATGAGCCCCACTCCCTATGAAGCCGATCGCTCTTGGGAAAGGTTCTGAGCCATGGTCTTTCCCTGGAGCATTTATTCGATTACGAGCTTGAAGGTTGAACGTACATTGTTTTCATAAAAACTTCTTACATCTTTCTATATCCGGCAAAATGGAGGTCATGATGAAAAGCCTGCTCGTCATACTGACCCTGTTGCTTAGCGCTAACAGATGACTCTGCTGGCACTGCAACCGGTGGTGTCGCTCAAGACCGCCGGGACGCCTTTTCTGGGTGCGCCTGAAGCTCCGATAGAGATTGCCGTTTTTGATGATTTTGAGTGTTCCTACTGCGCCCGGGCCGTTCCGTTGTTCAAGCAGGTCTTAGAAACCTATCCTGGTAAAGTCAAACTGGTGTTTAAGAATTTCCCCCTGGGAATGCACAAAAATTCCCGTGCTGCAGCTACAGCGGCGCTTGCCGCAGAGCGGCAGGGAAAATTCTGGCCACTGTACGATTTGCTTTTTGAAAATTACAACAAACTGAATCCGCAAAAAATCCATGAACTGGCCGAATAGCTTGGTCTCGATATGGCGCGGTTTGATCAGGATCTTAACGATCCGGTTCTGCAGCAGGTAATCAATGCGGACCTGCAGGAAGGGCAGAAGGTTGGCGTGCGCGGAACTCCGACGATCTTCATCAACGGCCGGCTTCTGCAACAGCGTAACATCACCGGCTTTGCGCAGATGATTGAAGCGGAGCTGGCAGAACAAGTGGCCGCAAAGAGGTAAATCTTAGTCCGATGAGGTTCAGCTCCGTTGTCGTGTCCTGGGGCAAAGGGACTATTCTATTTTCATTGGCGTTGTAGCGGATTGGTGCATGGGCTTCCGGTGGGATGATCACGGAAAAAAACGGCGTGACACTCTATCAGTCTGAGGCAAATCCTGATGAGTCGAGCTCTTGCAGAATCCCGCATTGTGCAACAGTTTGAGCTCCGCTGCAGAGCTGGCGTAGAGAATCAAGTTGATTCCTCAACTGCTGCAGCTCTGCGATGCGTACGCCGATCTGCCGGATATGCCCATCGAGGAATGCGCTGACTGCGGAGCAGTCGTCCTGCGGCGTGTCGCGGATCTGCAGAAGCCGCCTGATCTCGTCAAGCGTCATATCGAGCGAACGGCAGCGGCGGATAAAAAGAAGGCGCTCGACATGCATTTTGCCGTACAGGCGGTAGTTGCCGGTACTGCGCGGAGGTGGCGGCAACATTCCTTTCTTTTCGTAGAAGCGGATTGTCTCCACCCGGCAAGCGGTTCGCCTGGCCAATTCTCCAATTTTCATTTCCGGTTTCACGGGGCAAAGCTCCTTTTGAACTTTATCGGACTTGACTCTATAGTAACTTCAGGGTGCTAAATAATCAAGAGAACAGAGAAATATAGAAATATTTCCCAAAAGGAGTTGCCGATGAGTGGATGCACATCCGATGGCTGCGGTTGCCCGAGCGCTTCAATATCCTCCCCCGAGCTTCTGGGTTCGGGTGAAAGCCATGTGGTTTACCGGATCGAGAATATGGACTGCCCCACCGAGGAGGCGCTGATCCGCGACAAGCTTGGCAGGCTGCCCGGGGTGGCGGAGCTGGAATTCAACCTGGTGCAGCGTACCCTTGCGGTGACCCACCGACTGCCATCGCCGGAGCCGCTGGTAGAGGCGCTGGCCGCCATCGGCATGCAGGCGGTCCGCGACACCCTGTCTCCGGCGGGACAGACCACGGTGCTGGGCATCGCCAAGATGGATTGCCCCACCGAGGAGGGTCTGATTCGCGGCAAACTGATCGGAATGCCCGGTGTCGTGGAACTCGATTTCAATTTGGTCCAGCGCACCCTGACGCTGCAACATGCGCCCGAGGCGCTGCCCTCGATACTGGCAGCGCTGAAGTCGCTCGGCCTTGAAGCGCAGGTCCAGGGCGGGGCGGTGGGCGGGGATGTTTCGGCGCCGGCCGACCCGGTCAAAACCAACTGGTGGCCAATGCTCGTCTCGGGTGTTTCGGCCACCGCCTCCGAGATCGTGTACTGGTGGAACGGCGGCTTTCATTGGGCGGTTGCCGCGCTGGCGCTGCTGGCGATTTTCAGCGGCGGCCTGGCCACCTACAAGAAAGGCTTTATCGCGCTGCGCAACCGCAACCTGAACATGAACGCGCTGATGTCGATCGCGGTGACCGGAGCGATGCTGATCGGCCAGTGGCCGGAAGCGGCGATGGTCATGTTCCTGTTCGCGCTGGCGGAGATCATCGAAGCGAAATCGCTGGACCGGGCGCGCAACGCCATCCGCGGGCTGATGGACCTTGCCCCGGAGACGGCGACCGTGCGTCAGCCGGACGGTAGTTGGGAGGAGGTCCCGGCGAAAAGCGTCGCGCTCGACACGGTGGTCAGGGTGAAGCCGGGCGAACGGATCGCTCTGGACGGCGAGATCGTCGCGGGTAGTTCGACCGTCAATCAGGCGCCGATCACCGGCGAGAGTCTGCCGGTGGAAAAAAGTGAAAACGACCCGGTGTTTGCCGGCACCATCAACGAGTCCGGCTCCTTCGAGTATCGGGTGACGGCGCTCGCCGCGAACACCACGCTGGCGCGCATCATCCATGCCGTAGAGGCCGCGCAAGGCAGCCGCGCCCCCACCCAGCGCTTTGTTGACCAGTTCGCCCGGGTCTACACCCCGGCGGTCTTCGCCGTCGCTCTGGCCACGGCCCTGATCCCGCCGCTCGCCTTCGGTTCGACATGGATCGACGCGATCTACAAAGCACTGGTGCTGCTGGTGGTGGCCTGCCCTTGTGCCCTGGTTATCTCCACCCCGGTGACCATCGTCAGCGGTCTGGCGGCCGCGGCGCGAAAGGGGATTCTCATCAAGGGCGGTGTCTATCTCGAAGGCGGCCGCAAGCTCGCCGTGTTGGCGTTGGACAAGACCGGTACGATCACCCACGGCAAGCCCGAGCAGACCGATTTCGCTCTGCTCGTCGGTGACGAGCAGAGCGTGCGACGGTTGGCTGCCGGCCTGGCGACCCGCTCCGACCATCCGGTCTCGCAAGCCATCGCCCGCGCAGCACTGGAAGCCGACCTGATCCCGGATGTCGCAGACTTTGCCGCCATCCCCGGTCGCGGCGTGTGCGGGGTGATTGATAGCCAGACATATCACCTGGGCAATCACCGGTTGATCGCCGAACTGGGGCTGACGACATCGACTTTGGAAAAACGGCTCGACAAGCTGGAGCGGCAGGGCAAGACCGCCGTAATGCTGGCGACCCAGGGTGAGGTGCTGGGGCTGTTCGCGGTGGCGGACACCGTCAAGGAGAACAGTCGTCAGGCGGTCGCGGAGCTGCATGCGCTAGGCGTCAGGACGCTGATGCTGACCGGCGACAACCCGCATACTGCTGAGGCGATAGCCGGGCAGGTCGGCATCGACGAGGCGCGCGGCAACCAGTTGCCGGAAGAGAAGCTGGAGACGGTCGAGTCGCTGCTCGATCAGACGGGCACCGTCGGCATGGTCGGCGACGGCATCAACGATGCCCCGGCGCTGGCGCGCGCCGATATCGGTTTCGCCATGGGCGCCGCTGGCACCGACACCGCTATAGAAACCGCCGATGTGGCGCTGATGGACGATGATCTGCGCAAGCTGCCGGCCTTTTTACGCCTGTCGCGCACCACTGCGGGCATCCTCACGCAGAACATCGCGTTCGCGCTGGGGATCAAGGCGGTGTTTATCGCCCTGACCTTCACCGGCCATGCGACCATGTGGATGGCGGTGTTCGCCGATATGGGTGCCAGCCTGCTGGTGGTGTTCAACGGCCTGCGTCTGCTGCGTAAATGAACCTGAACGCGGAGAAACATGATGGCTGTTGATAACCCGCGCACGAGTGCTACCGCCATTGCCTGGCGCTGGTGGGCCCTGGCGATAAGTGTGGCGGCGGCCGATCAGCTCACCAAGCTCGCCGTTTCGACGTTGATGTACTACGGCCAGAGCATTCCGCTGACCGGATTTTTCAACCTGGTGCATGTCTGGAACACCGGGGCAGCGTTTAGCTTTCTCGCCGATGCGGGCGGCTGGCAGCGCTATTTTTTTATCGTGATAACCCTTGGCGTGTCGATCGTTCTAATATTCATGCTGTGCCGCCCGCGACCTAGGGCCGAGGCGCTCGGCTACAGTCTGGTTCTGGGCGGTGCGCTCGGCAACGGCTTCGATCGTGTCGTACGCGGTTATGTCGTCGACTCTCTCGACTTTTACTGGCGAAGCTGGCATTGGCCGGCGTTCAATATTGCAGATTGCGGTATCGTGCTCGGGGTGTTCTGCCTGTTATGGACTGCATATCGCACTCCAGGCTGACAGTAACTACCAGAACCATGAAATTTACATAAAGAAAGGAGACGATCATGTTGCGTCAATTTATCGCCGGTCTCATCCTGTTTGCGAGCCTGCTGGCCGGTCATGCTTGGGCTGCGCCCCAAATTGTGGTCGAGCAACCAACCTTCGATTTCGGGGAGGTTCCCCAGGGCGAAAAGGTCGGTCACACTTTCAGTTTCAGCAACAAGGGCGATGAACCGCTGTTGATCGAAAAAGTGAAAAGTTCTTGTGGCTGCACTGCTGCCCTGTTGTCGGCCAAGACGCTGGCTCCGGGCGAGAGCGGCGAACTCCAGGCGAATTTTGACAGCACCCGGTTCCGCGGTGCGGTGACCAAGACTATTTCCCTCTATAGCAACGACCCGGCGCAGTCGGTCATGCAACTGCATGTCAAGGGGATCGTTAGGGAGGTGCTTTCCGTGGTGCCGGCCCAGATCAACCTGGGGGCGGTCACAACGGGAAAAACCGCAGTTTCCCAGGCGACCCTGAAAAACCAATCCGATGGCGATCTTCGCTTGGAGAACGTGCAGACCAGTTCTCCCGATCTGGTTGTGAAGCTGTCTGAAGGAAGGTTGCCTGCAGGGCAGAGTACAGTCATGGAAATCCAACTGACCTCAAGGCCCGGCCAGAACCGTTTCCGCGGGTATGTCGTCATTCCGGCCCAAGGCGCGATTAAGTCCGATCTGCGAATTCCCGTCTATGCCGGTAGCCGGCAACAGACAGACTGAGGAGTGAAAGCATGGAAACCGGCACCGACCTGACCTTCTGGATCGCACTTTCCGCAGGGGCGCTCTCGTTTTCCTCCCCCTGCGTGCTGCCGTTGATCCCTTCCTACGTCACCTATATTACCGGCTTGACCTTCGGCCAGCTTCAGGAAGCCCACCCCGGCGTCAAGGCGCGATTGACGGTTCTGTCCCACACACTTGTCTTCATCCTGGGTTTTTCCACCGTTTTTGTTACTCTGGGCGCGATTGCCGGGCTGGCCTCCCACGCCTTTCAGTCATCCGTCCGTGCGGGCCTGGAGTGGTTGCGGATAGGCGGCGGGCTTCTCATCTTCCTGTTTGGTGTTCATTTGAGCGGCCTGTTCCATTTCGGAATCTTGCTCGGGGAAAAGCGGGTCCGAATCCCCAACAAGCCCAAGGGGGTTATGGGAACCTTCCTGGTGGGGGTGGCCTTTGCCGCGGGCTGGACCCCCTGTATCGGCCCGATCCTGGGCGCCATTCTGGCCCTGGCCGCTGGTACCAGCGGGAGCCCCGGAAAAGGGGTGGTTCTACTGAGCGTCTATTCGGCTGGGCTGGGCATCCCCTTTTTGGTCTCCGCCATGCTCTTTCACAGTTTTCTCTCCGCCTTCAAACGCTTCCGTAAACATATCCGGTTGGTGGAAATCTGCACCGGGGTCATGATGATGCTGGTCGGGGCGATGCTCTTCTTGGATTATTATGCCCGGCTTACGGGTTACCTTTTCCAGTGGTTTCCGGCAACCGGCTGAGGAAGGTCAGGAGATTTGAAAACATGCGAATGACTGTAAAAATAGCATTCCTGGGGTTGCGGCTGAGCTTTTTGGCCTCCTGCGCCATCTCTCCCCAGGGGAGAGCCGCTCCGCTGTCCGGTGTCGTTTCTGGCGAGACCCGCTGGCAGGGGACTGTCTCCATCGACGGTGACCTGGGCCTGGAGGAGGAGGCACGACTGGTCATTGCCCCCGGTACCGAGGTGTTTTTTCTGCCGCCTGCCGAAGGCAAGGATCTTTTCACCCCACGCCCCAACTTTCCAGGCAGCGAACTGATCGTCCGGGGAACTCTCATCGTCGAAGGAACCGCCGAGAAACCTATCACCTTCCGCTTCGTGGATCCAGATGCGCCTGCCGGGAGCTGGGGCGGAATCAACCTGCGCGAGAGCCCAGAGGTCCGCTTCCGTTTTGTCCGCATCACCCAGGCCAACAGCGCCATTCACAGCCACAATTCAAAAGCCGTCATTGAAGCGTCTCGGATCGTGAACAACTTGTTCGGGCTGCGTTTCAACTCCACCGAGTTCCTCATCCGTAACAATCCATTTCGCGACAACGGTACCGCTATCCGTTTCCAATTTGGCGCCCCGGTGATTCGCAACAATCTCATCACCGACAATGAAAAGGGGATTTTCATCACCTCTTATCCCAGCGAGTATCGCATAGAGGGGAACAACATCGTCGGCAACCACCGCTACGCCGTGGTGCTCGGCGAGGAGGTGCCGGACGATGTGCAGATGGCGGGCAACTACTGGGGTACCGACTCGCCCATCTCCCCGCCCGGGGTTTCCTGGCCGCCTTGAGTTCCCACCCTGTTCGAACGGCCTGTAGTAACCGGCGTCATTGCTCGAGACAGTACAAAACAAGGAAAAAGGTATGCACATCGACAAATTGAGCAAGGCGAAGGTTGCGTTGCTGGTTTGCAGCCTCCTGGGTGGGTTCTATTGTCTGCTGAATGCTGCCGGGGCGGAGCTGTTTTGTGGCACCCGGGGATGTGAAATCTATGCGGGATACGGGCTGTTCGGCCTCTCTTTTTACATCTACGGTTTCGCCGGATTTCTGGGGATTTTTCTTTTGACTCTTTGGTATCCAAGGCGAGGTGCCCATCTGCTGCTGTCGGTTGCCGTCGGACTGGCCCTGCTCTTCGACACCCTGTTTCTCATCTACCAATCCCTCCTCTGGCCCTGCTCCAACTGCCATGTGGTTGCCTTACTGATAGGGCTGACGGCGTTCTTCGCCGTGTTCGGTCTGGACTTACCGGGGCGGAAGGTTCTGATCGGGACCGGCCTTCTCTGGTCGGTTTTTTTCCTCTTTGTCGGCCTTGCGGTTGTCAAGGAAGTCGCCTTTTCACCCTGGCCGATCTACGGATCCGCCGAGGCCTCGGTCAAGGTCTATTTTTCCCCGACCTGTCCGGCCTGCGAGGAGGCCGCCCGGAAAATCCTCAACGACCCGCAGGCCGCAACCGAGACGGCCTTCTACCCCATCGCCAAAAATTCCACGGATGAAGCCAGGCTTGCCAGGCTTCTCCGGAATCCGGGTCCTATGATCAACGTTGCAGATATGCTCGGGCTTTTTGAGCAGGAACCGGACCATCCGGCAAAGCTCTCTGTCAGGGAGAAGTTTCTCCTGTTCTGCAACAAAATGGCCCTGGCCAGAAGCGACGCGACCAGAGTCCCCCTGATCGTTTCCCCGAGCATCATAGAGATCGACAGCTTAGATGTTGGCCTCTCCCTGCCGATAGAAAATCTTTGGGGACGCCCTGTGGGAACGACGCCCGACGCTGGCTGCTCGGCCTTTACAGATGATGAGGATTGTGAAGAATGACCAGCGCCTATCCCCATCGAAATCTAACGACTATCGCAAATTTTACAACTCAACAGGATATGGAGGAGTACAATGCGAATTACTATTTATTTTATGTTTGGCCTTTTTCTCTTCGTTTCACCGGCAGGTGCATTCAAACAGTTGAGCTCAGAAAAGGCAGACTGTCGTAGCTGCCACACGTTAACAAAGACCGAGGCGAAAGAGATTTTTACCGGTTTTCAAGGTGAATTATTGTCTGTAGAACAGGCTGAAATGCCCGGATTCTGGGAAATCGGTATGAAAGTAAATAACCAGAATATGCCGCTATATCTTGACTACTCCAAGTCCTACCTGGTCAGTGGCAACATCATACGGTTAAAAGACAGGAAGAACCTGGCCGAAGAAAGCTACCGAAAACTCAACCCGGTTGATCTGTCTCGCATTCCAACCGACGATGCGTTACTTCTCGGCAACCCGGAGGCGGCAAAGAAGATCATCGTCTTCACCGATCCCCACTGCTCCTACTGCGTCAAGCTCCACGAGGTAATGAAAGAAGCCGTTGAAAAACGTTCTGACCTGCTGTTTCAGATCAAATTAATGCCGATCAAGCCGAGCTCGAAAAAAGTTGCGGAAACAATCGCCTGCAACGAGTCGATGGAGCAACTCGAAGCCGCCTTTGCCAAGAAAGAGATCCCGGAAGCAAGCTGCGAAAGCAAGGTCATCGAACAAAACCTGGCCGTCGCAAAATCTCTTGGTATCCGGAGTACCCCGGCCCTGATTCTGCCGAATGGACAGATCGCCACTGGTTATAAACCGCTGAATGCACTGCTCGAAATAATTGATCAGACGGTTGTGACGAAGTAAGCAGCGTGGCCGTTGTTAGCTGCTTCGATCATGCATGAAAAGACCCGATTTAGATATCGCAACTTTTCATGACGAAATATCCTTCAACAGTGAAAGTGGTCAGTTATGCGTTATTTGGTCTTGATTGTCTTGCTCGTGTTGGTAGGCGGTGGAGTCTACATTTATTCCAACCTTCCTTCAACGACGACGGTGGTTACGATGGCAGTGGTTGCCGGCGATGTCGCCCCTGACTTTCAGCTCGAAGATACAAAAGGCAACAGAGTCAGCCTGTCTGACTTGCGCGGCAAGGTTGTTATGGTGAATTTCTGGGCGGCCTGGTGCCCGCCATGCAAGGAAGAGATGCCTTCGATGGAGAAACTCAACAAGATCATGGCAGGTGAAGATTTTGTCATGCTGGCGATCAATACCGAAAAAGACGGCCGCTCTACCGTGCCGGTATTTTTAAAGAACAATCCGCATGATTTCACCGTTCTTTATGATGACAAGGGGACAGTGCAGCAACAATACGGCGTTTACAGGTTCCCCGAGTCCTTTATCATCCGCAAAGACGGCACAGTCGACAAAAAAGTTATTGGCGCCATCGACTGGGCCAGCCAGAAAACGATCGCCTATTTCAAAGAGTTGGTCAAAGGATAACCGATTGCCACAGCAAGCATCAGACGTCACTTACTGGATAGCGTTTACCGCCGGGATTCTATCCATCAATCAACTTGGTGAAGTGCATCCCGATGCCAAGGTCCGCCTGACTGTTTTGCTCCACACCCTCTGCTTCATCTTTGGATTTTCCGTTAATTTCATCCAGCTTGGCGCGATTGCCAGCATCACCTCCGGCCAGATCCAGGCAACCCGCCGACTTCCGCTCGAAAGAACCCTTGAAGCATGTCCCGATTTCTGCCTGACCGCACAACCCTAGGCGCAGCCCTTTCCGGGCTACTGCTGGCGCTGGCCTTTCCCTGGGCCGACTTGGAGAGTCTCGCCTGGTTCGCCCTGGTGCCACTCTTTTTAACCATGGAAAGGCGACCGTATCGGAGCGGATTCGTTGCGGGGGCGGTATTCTTCGCGGTGATCCTCTACTGGCTGAACATCGCCATGACCACTTATGGACGGATGCATCCGCTCTTTTCCTTCGCCGCCTATGTGCTGTTGGTCCTGTATCTGTCTCTTTTCTGGGGCGCCGCCACCTGGGCGGCCTGCCGACTGAAAAACAAACTCGACTACCCCCTGCCCCTGACTCTTCCCGTGCTGTGGACGGCTCTGGAGTTTCTGCGCTCGTTTCTTTTCACCGGTTTCCCCTGGGCCACCATCGGTTATTCCCAACAGAACCATCTGGTCCTCATCCAGTCGGCGGATCTTTTCGGGGTTTACGGGATCAGTTTTCTACTGGTTCTTTGCAACGCCACCCTGGCCCGCGTTGCTGCGGCTTGCAAAAACGGTAAGAAGCACTTCTTCCCCAGGAGGGCGGTGGTCTGCACGCTGGTTCTTTTTCTTCTGAACTGGGGATACGGACAGAAGTGCCTCAAAAACAATCCGGAGGCCAGGGAGAATACGATTACCGTAGCTCTGGCCCAGGGCAACATTGATCAGTCCCTCAAATGGAACCCGGTCTATCGAAGCGAGACTGTCGACATCTACGAAGAGCTCTCCCTGGGCGTAGCACAGGCCAAAGGAGCGGACCTTGTTATCTGGCCCGAGAGTGCCACGCCCTTTTACTTTCAGGAAAATAGTCCTCTCGTCGAAAAAGTGCGGGACACCGCCCGCGAGACGGGCGCCTATCTCCTCTTCGGCAGTCCGGCCGTTGAAACGGTTGATGGACGGCAAAGATATCTGAACAGCGCCTTTCTTCTTTCCCCGTCCGGAGAGAACCTCGGGCGCAGCGACAAGATCCATCTCGTGCCTTTCGGTGAATATGTGCCACTGAAATCACTATTCCCCTTCATCGACAAGCTGGTGGCGGGGATCGGGGATTTTTCTCCCGGCACGGTCAGCCCCTTGTCCATGAAAGATCATCAGATTGGGGTACTGGTGTGCTTCGAGGGGATTTTCCCTGAACTGGCCCGCAATTATGTGCGAAAGGGGAGCGATCTATTGGTCAACATCACCAATGACGCCTGGTTCGGGCGCTCCTCGGCACCGGATCAGCACCTGGCCATGACCCGCTTCAGGGCCATCGAAAACCGGATCTGGGTCGCCCGGGCTACCAATACAGGAATCTCGGCCTTTATCACCCCTTCCGGCAGGGTGCAGGGAGAAACACCGCTGTTCAAGAAGGCGGTGACCGTGGCCCGGGCCGGCCTGGGGGCAGGGAACAGCCTCTATACACGTTTCGGCGATGTTTTCCCCGGTCTTTTTCTGGCCATCAGTATCCTCTGGTTGGTCCTTTCTCGCAGCCCTTACGGGGCAGGTTGTCGTGCCAGAGGGGCTGGCGGTCGATAATGATGATCTCGGTGCCACGGAGGCGATGCTTTTCGCCCGACTTGAGGGTAGGGCTGGAGCGCAGGTCGCAAACGGCCTGTGCCGTTACGCCGTATTTAAAAGAGATGCCCGTGGAAATTCAGCCCCAAGCACAAAGAGCCGGAGGCTAAGACCTCCGGCTCTTTGTGACCAGATCTAGGCCAGGATCAGACGACCCCTTGGAACAGTGCGCTTGAGAGATAGCGCTCGCCCGAGTCGGGCAGGATGACCACGATCTTTTTGTTCTGGAACTCGGGTTGCGCGGCCAGGCGGGCGGCCACCGCCGCCGCCGCGCCGCAGGAGATGCCGGAGAGGATCCCCTCTTCCTTGGCCAGGCGCCGGGCGAAGTCGATGGCCTCATCGTTGCTGATCAGCTCCACTCGATCGACCATCGACAGATCGAGGGTCTCGGGGATGAAGCCGGCACCGATCCCCTGGATCTTGTGCGGCCCGGGATGCAGATTCTCGCCAGCCAGTTTCTGACTGATAACTGGGCTGTCGGCGGGCTCCACCGCTACCGAGAGGATCGATTTCCCCTTGATCTGCTTGATATAGCGGGAAACGCCGGTGATGGTGCCGCCGGTGCCGACGCCGGAGACCAGCACGTCAATCTCGCCGTCAGTATCTTCCCAGATTTCGGGGCCGGTGGTCCGTTCGTGGATCGCCGGGTTCGCCGGATTCTTGAATTGATGCAGCAGCACGTACTTGTTCGGATCGGACGCGGCCAGCTCCTCGGCGGCAGCCACCGCGCCGGTCATCCCCTTTGCGCCGGGGATGAGAATGAGGTTAGCACCGAAGGCCTTGAGCACCTTACGCCGTTCAATGCTCATGGTTTCGGGCATTGTCAGGGTGATGGGAATGCCACGGGCGGCAGCGACAAAGGCCAGGGCGATGCCGGTATTGCCGCTGGTCGGTTCGACGATCTCCTTGCCGGGTCCGAGCAGCCCCTTCTGTTCGGCGTCCCAGATCATCGAGGCGCCGATGCGGCACTTGACCGAGTAGGCCGGGTTGCGCCCCTCGATCTTACCGAGGACGGTGGCACCTTCGGGAACGATGCGGTGTAGGCTTACCAAAGGGGTGCGGCCGATGGAAAGTGAGTTGTCAGTGTAAATACGGGGCACAGAGTGATTCCTTTCTGTATGGGGTAAAGTTGCTCGTTCTCGGATCAGATCAAACATAGATTCTGCGGAAGAGGCAGTTTCCTCATAATATCGTCATCTCTATTGAAGCCAGAAGAAAAAATCCTCTCACAGAATACGGAGAAAGTATCTGCCAGGTGTTACGGGCGGAAGAGCGAATCAGATCATCCCTGTAACTCTTTTTTCATACGCTCGAATTCTTCGCGATCGATCTCCCCGGCAGCGTAGCGATGCTTCAAAACCTCCAGCGGCGAGGAGGATGATGTTGAAGTTCTTTTTTTGCTGATCACCGCCTGAAACAACCAGACGACCAGAAAAATCATTATTATCCATAAGGCGAGGTTGACAAACATGCCCAAAGGTCCGTGAAAATAGCTGCCAGGACCGCACAGCCAGCTCTCGCTCCAAAATCTCATCATGGACTAGATTCCTTTACTTCCCCGACCGTAAATCGGGAGATAGGCAGGCTCACAATCGGACTTTTTCACAGATTGTCGATCACCTGCTGTAGTTTGTCCCTTATTTGGACCGCGATATCGGCCAAGTCAGGATTGTCAATCGCCTGCATCGAGGCGATGGGATCGACTGCCGCGACCTCGACACAACCATCCTCGTATTCCTGAACGATCACGTTGCAGGGAAGCATGGCACCGATGTGCGCTTCGGCCTGCAGTGCCCGGTGGGCGAAGGCTGGATTACAAGCGCCGAGGATACGATATTTCCTGAAATCGACGTCAAGTTTCCGCTTCAGGGTCGCCTGCACATCGATTTCAGTCAGGATGCCGAACCCTTCCTTGCCAAGTATTTCTGTGACTCTGGCGATCGCCTGTTCGAAAGATACTGCAACTGTTTTGCTGAACACGTAACTCATTTTGTCACTCTCTTTCCTGGGTGATTCATTGCGACGGAGCGTCCGGGTTCTGCGTTATCCGGACGCTCTACCCAAAGCATAACCTCTTGTGTTTCAATGGCTACCATGGCACACCCTCTATACAGGTAGGCGATCAGGGATACCAGACTGTTTCCTACTTTCTTGATGCCGGGCAGCAACCCGGTGTCTCATATGCCAGCCAAGCTAAGGGCCAGGGAACAGATTTCGATCTCCGCGCCGGATTTTTCAACTCGGTGGTGTTCCAGGAAATCTTATCCCTGACTTCTTTCTTATGCTCATCGACGGCAAAGGCCGGTCCAGAAGAAACCACAAGGAGCATACCAATCAGCATGAAACCAATGACCCTGGCAAAGGCATGTCTTTTCCATAACTACAACATAGCTGCAACTCCAGTTTCAGCGTTATAGGATAACGAAGTACAAACGGTTACCTGCAACAAGAGCCGTAACGACCGGTGTTCATGCTTCGGTTTCTCATCCTGTAACCATCCCGCATCATGCCGTGTCTGCCATGACCGTGATCACAACCCTGGTAGTCGCAGGCAAACCAAGGACCGTATCCGTCGCCGGTGATCCGGCTTACCTCCAAGTTTGCCTGATCCAGTTTGGTCCAGTAGGCACGTTCCAGATCGTACAACTCGCCTTCAAGGGCGTTGAGGCGGCCCACTGTTGTAGCGTTGTCGCTACGGGCCGCGTTTAGCTCGGCCTGCTTTGCGTTGAGCTTCTGCTGTAGGTCCTGCAGTTGCGGCTGATACTTACCCTGGATCTCATCGAGATTTTTCTGTTGCTCGGCAGTCAGGGCCTGCGCACCAGTCGCCGGCCCCATTCCTCGCCCCATCCGGGTTCCTGACCAGTTACCCATCCAGGCAAAGGCCGGGGTCGTTATGGCCACCATGGCCAAAATTGCCGTTACTGCGATCCGTTTACGATTGTTCTTCATGATGATCTCCTTTCAGATTCATGGGGTTTGTTGATTCGTCCTCATTGAGGCGGTCGGTTGTTTCGTTTCGTTCTTCAGAGCCTCGCTGCAGAAGGGGCAGAACTCCCAAGCCTGGTCCACCACCCGGCTGCAACCGGGACAATTTCGTTTGAGAGCGTCCCCGCAGTGCGGGCAGCGAAAATAAACTTCCTGCACGAGTCCTCCACAACGCGGGCAAGCTTTGGGTGCGAGTCCGCTCGAAGAGGTTCGCCGTTTCAGGAGCCAGGCAGCTCCGCCAAGCAGGGCCAGTATGAACAATCCCGGAACGATCCATCCGCTCAAAAACCAACCGCCGCTCCAGCCGCTTCCGCAATACATCAGCAATACCCCCTGCTAATATCCGGAATGCCCGCAGCCACGGTAATTGCTCTGACCATGTCCACCCCGGTGCCCATAGTGTCCGCAGCCCGACAGGGCAAGTGCGGAGCCGGCCAGCAAGACCAGCAGCAAAACAGTGACAAACGTTTTCATGGCATCCTCCTTTTACTTTGGTGTTGCCCTGATATAGGGCAAGGAGGATGCCAGCTTAATGCAATCCGCTTTAACCTATTGAAAACAATAGATTATTCAAGAAGAGAAGTTTTCTTGTGTGTGATTGGGTGGAAAGGAATTGGACAGTTGAAGGGGGAGGGAACAACCCGAGTTGTCAAAATATTTGACAGCCGGGGGCCCAGGAACTCAGCACTCAGGAAAGTCCGTACACCCTGAGCTTGTTCTGCAGGGTCTGGCGCGAGATGCCGAGGATCTCGGCGGCGCGACTGCGGTTACCATTGGTCTGGGCGAGGGTGGCACGGATGAGGTCCTTTTCCATCTCCTTGAGGGTGTGGCCGGGGCGCAGGGCAAAAGGGCGCTCTGTGCTTCCGGCTACCTCGCGGATGAGGACTGGGAGCTCCCGCAGGGCGATCTGCTCGCCGAGGCAGAGGATGACCGCTCGTTCCATGGTATTCTCCAGTTCGCGGATGTTTCCGGGCCAGGCGTAAGCCAACAGGGCATCCAGGGCTTCGGGGTGGAGGCCGCGGATATCCTTGCGGTTTTTGGCGCTGTACTTTTCAAGAAAATGCCCGGCCAGTGTCGGGATGTCATCGGTCCGCTCACGCAGCGGGGGGATTTCTAGGGGAACGACACTAAGCCGAAAAAAGAGGTCCTGCCGAAAGCTGCCCTCTTCAACCATCTGATGCAGATCCTTGTGGGTGGCAGCGATCAGACGCACGTCGACCTTGATCGTCTTGGTGCCACCGAGGCGTTCGAACTCCCCCTCCTGCAGCACCCGCAGGATCTTGGCCTGGGTGGTGGGGCTCATATCGCCGATCTCATCAAGAAACAGCGTCCCCTTGTGGGCCAGCTCGAAGCGGCCCTTGCGTTGTTCCGCGGCGCCGGTGAAGGCCCCTTTTTCGTGACCGAACAGTTCGCTCTCCAGCAGGTTCTCGTGCAGGGCAGCGCAATTGACCTTGACGAAGGGGCCTCCCCCGCGGGGACTGTTCTGGTGGACAGCATTGGCGACCAGTTCCTTGCCGGTCCCCGACTCGCCGGTAATCAGCACTGTGGCGTCGCTCGGAGCGACCAGAGCCAGGGTCTCGAAGAGGTCACGCATAGGGCGGCTAGTGCCGATGATGTTGCCAAAGTCAAATTTCGCGCCGAGCCGCTCCTTTAGGGCAGCATTTTCCTGCTGCAGGCGCTCGAAACTCAGGGCCCGCTCCACCGTCAGAGCCAGCTCCGAAGCGTCCACCGGTTTGGTGACGTAGTCGTAGGCACCTTTCTTCATCGATTCAACGGCATTTTCTACCGAGGAGAAGGCGGTGATGATGATGATCGGTAGCGTCGGCTTCGCTTTCTGGATCGCCTCAAGGGCTTCCGTCCCTCCCACCCGTTTCATCTTCAGATCGAGCAGGACCAGATCGATCTCGCGCTCCCGGGCCAGATGAATGGCCACATCACCGTCGTCGGCTTCGACGATCTCGTACCCCTCGCCGCCCAGGTGGGCCTTGAGCATGGTGCGGTGGGTGGTGTCGTCGTCGACCACGAGAATAACGGCCTTATTCTTTTTCATGTTCCGGCTCCTTCCGGCCTCGAATGAGTTCCCCTATCAGCAGCAAGGTGACGCCAGTGGTGATGGCAACGTCAGCGACATTGAAGCCGCCGGTGCGCAGGCCCCCCAGACCCAGATTCAGAAAATCGACGACGGTGCCGCCGTTGAATACCCGATCATAAAAGTTGCTGAGTCCTCCGGCCAGCACCAGGGACAAGGCCACTACACCGACAGGGCTCAAGCTCCGGTAGGAGAGGGTCCAGACCAGCACGCCCAGCAGGACCGTTCCGACCGCAATGATAAAGGCCCAGAAACGCGCAGTTTCCGGCAGGCCCGCACCCATTCCCAGAAAGGCGCCGGGATTTTCCGCATACTGCAAACGAAACAGGTCCCCCCAAAACGACTGCCCGGAAGAGCCGGCCAGGTACTCCCGGGCGACCGCCTTGGTGATCCGATCGCAACCGACGCAGGAGAAAATGACCGGGGCCATCAGCAGGATTCTTTTCAATCTTGTCATCCGTTGGTCCTCATCTTCCAAGGGTTCACGCTGAACTTCCAATCTCTTTGCGTTGGGCCGGCTCCCGGGGAAGGATTACTTCAACCCGGGTGCCTTTCTTCGGCGCGCTCTCCACTTCGACGCGGCCGCCGTGCTGCTCCACGATTTGGTGGACCATCGCCAGCCCCAGTCCGGTACCGGTCTTGCGCGTGGTGAAGAAGGGGTCGAACATGCGCGACTGTTCCTTCGGGGTCATCCCTTTTCCAGTGTCCTCTACCCAGAAGCGGATCTCCGCATCCTGCGCACTTGCTCCGAGACGGATTTCCCCTCCGGCTTCGGTAGCGGCCTGGGCGTTCTGCAGCAGGTTGATCAGCACCTGGGTCAGCAGGTCGGAATCCGCCGTGAAGCTGACCGTCTCGGCGGGCGGGTCGAGCTGAAAGGTCAGGTTCCGGGCCGCCAGGTCGTCCTGCAGCAGCCGGGCGGTGCGCCGCAACAGATCTCCCAAGTCAATTTCCGCCGGTTCCGGCTCTCGCGGCCGAGCAAACTGCAGCAGGGCGGAGATGGTTCGATTGAGTCGATCAACCTCGCCGACCATCAGTTCGGAGTATTCTTCGGCATGGGGGTCCTTTTCTCCGAGTCTGGCAAAATACTGGGCAAATCCGCGCAGGGATCCCAATGGGTTGCGGATCTCATGGGCAATGCCAGCCGCCATCCGCCCAAGGGCGGCATGCCGCCGGGAGCGCTCCAGCGCCTCTTCTATGGCCTTGATCTCACGCAGGTCCCGGACAACCAGTACGGTTCCCAGGGGCTCTCCATCCCGTTCTGTCAGGCGGGAGGCGCTCACCTTGACCGGGATACTCTCGCCGTTCGGTCGTCGGCACTCAATCGACCGCTCCACAAATTCGCTGCCTTCCCGAATCAGCGGTGCAATCTCGCAGCGCTCCGTTCCAGTCAGTGCATCCAGAAGTTTCCCCTCGGCTATTTCTCCCGGTTGGACGAATATCTCCTTGGCCTGGTCGTTGAGGGAGACAATGCGACCTTGGTTGTCCAGGGTGATCAACCCTGCGGGCATACTGTCAATGACGTTGCGGGTGTAAAGCTCCATGTTGGCAAGGGTGATTTTGGCCACCCGGGTTTGCTGGGAAAGGAAGAGGAAATAAAATCCAGTCGACCCCAGAAGCAACAGAAGTCCGCCCATGAGTAAGCTTTGGCGGACGTCCTCGTGTCGGGCCGCTTCGAACTCGCCAGTGTAAAGTCCCACGAAAACTGCTCTGCGCCCAACCTGCTCGCCTGGCTCATAACCTATGCCGCACCACCTTTCCCAACGCCCCATCATCATCTCACGACCGGCCCCTTCAGACAAAACCGGGTTGAATTCTTTGGCGACTTCATACACGGTTCGACCGGACTCATCTTTTGTCCGGCGGGTGCGGGCCTGCTCCTGTGCAAGGACCTGTGCAACTGGGAGAATATCGTCGTTGCCAAGCTTCTCGCCTGACGCCATCAGCAGTCGACCGGATGCATCAGCAACGGCGACATAGGCGACCGAATCTGTTCGCGCCGTCTCCCGCACCAGGGTTGCCAGGGAGTTGCCTTCCAAGTTCATCATCATGGAAGTACGGGCTCCTGCCTCGAAGGCGCGGATGAGAGTCAGGCCTTCCTCCCGGAGGAATTTCTCCATCAGGTTCTCCTCGCGGTCCAGGTTGCGCCAGGTAACCACGCCGAGGATTATGGCCAGGATAATTGCGGCTAGAATAAACCCCAAGGCGGGCAGGGAGGGTCTTTTTGGGTGGTGCGATGCAGGGATCATTTTGTTTCCGATGAAAACCATTTTCAAAAATCTTCTTGACATAGATAGGCAATAAAGGTAGAAAGCCAAGAACATCTGAACAATTATTCACGCAAACGGATAACAATGTCAAAAGATATTTGCCAAATCAGTTACGTGGACGACGAGCGGGTCGCCCGGGCCAGGGCCCGAATGCATGACGATCAGACCATCGTGGAACTGGCGGAAACCTTCAAGGTTCTTAGCGATCCGACCCGGGTGCGCATTCTCCATGCCTTGGCCGAGGAGGAGTTGTGTGTTTGCGACATCGCGACGGTGGTCGAGGCGACCCAATCGGCCATCTCTCACCAACTGCGGATTTTGCGCGCCGCCAGACTGGTCAAATCCCGCAAGGACGGCAAGATGGTCTATTGCTCCCTGGATGACGAGCATGTCCGCAACTTGTTTGAAGAAGGTATCCGCCACCTGAAAGAAGGGTAGGGCTTTTTTTTGCCCTCACATATGAATATATCCGCATGCGTTCACAGGAATACGTCATTCGCCTGGAGGTAGAAATGGAACAGAGAAGTGGTTGTGGTTGCCAAGGCAGCCAGCCCTGCGAGGAAACCGGCCTCAAAAATATCGTCATGGTGGGGAACCCCAACGTGGGGAAGAGCGCACTGTTTAACCGGCTGACCAACTCTTACGTGGTGGTCTCCAACTACCCGGGGACAACGGTTGAGGTTTCCCGGGGCAAGTGCCGGATCGGCAACGAAGAGTTCATTGTCAACGATACGCCGGGGATGTATTCCCTGCTGCCAATCACTGAGGAGGAACGCGTCAGTCGGGACATCCTGCGGGCCGGCAAGGCCGATGTGGTTCTGCATGTCGTCGATGCCAAGAATCTCAAGCGCATGCTCTCCCTCACCCTGCAGTTGGTCGAGGCCGACCTGCCGGTGGTGCTGGTTCTCAACATGATCGATGAGGCCGAGCGCCTTGGCATCCAAATCGATACTGCATTGCTGGAGAAAAGGCTGGGTATCCCGGTGGTGGCAATCTCGGCCCTTTCCGGGCACGGGGTCGACACCTTGAAGGAGGAAATCGTCTCCTACCGCCATCCGAAAGAGACCCCGGAGATCTATTACGGCGATGTCATCGACGGCGCATTGAATGCTCTTGCGCCGATCTTGCCGTCCGGTCATGGTCTGTCGCAACGGGCTTTAGCTCTGCTGCTTATCCAGGGCGATGCGGCGATTGCCGAAGAGGAGCGCAACCTGGAAGGAAACTCGACCGATTTTCTGGATGCGACCCTGGCGGAGATGGAAGAGAACCTGGAGGAGCCTGCCAGTTACGCGGTGCCGATGATGCTTCACCAAAGTGCGGTCAGTATTTGCAAAAAAGCCTTTGCGCCGCCGGCGCACAAGGGCAAATCCTTCGCCAACCGTCTTAGTGGTTGGACCATGCGACCGCTGACCGGGGTTCCCATCCTGCTTTTGGTCCTTTACTTCGGCCTCTACAAATTTGTCGGCGAGTTCGGGGCTGGGACCATCGTCGATTTTCTGGAGGCGGATATCTTTGAGGTCTACGTCAACCCCTGGATTAACGGCCTGCTCAGTGCCTACGTCCCCTGGCAGCCTTTGCGAGAACTGATCGGCATGGACTATGGCATTGTTACCCTGGGCATCCGCTATGCTATCGCCATTATCCTGCCGATCGTCGGCACCTTTTTCATCGCTTTTTCGATCATCGAGGATACTGGTTACCTGCCCCGGCTGGCGCTGCTGGTCGACCGGATTTTTAAAAAGATCGGCCTCAACGGGCGGGCGGTCATCCCCATGACCCTCGGGTTCGGCTGCGACACCATGGCCACCATGGTTACTCGCACCCTGGAAACCAAACGGGAACGGATCATTGCCACCCTGCTGTTGGCCCTGGCGATCCCCTGCAGCGCCCAGCTCGGGGTCATTCTGGGCATGGTCGCGGAAAAACCTGCCGCCATGGCGGTCTGGGGCGGCTTCATCCTGCTCATCTTTCTCTTCATCGGCTTTCTGACCGCGCGGTTGATGCCCGGCGACCGCCCCAACTTCTACATGGAGGTGCCGCCGCTGCGTATGCCCCGTCCGGGGGCGGTCTTCATGAAGACCTACACCCGCATGCAGTGGTACTTCGTCGAGATCCTGCCGCTCTTCATTCTGGCCAGTGTGCTGATCTGGCTGGGGAAAATTACTGCAACCTTCGACGTCGTGGTCTCCTGGCTCTCTCATGTGATGAGCTGGATCGGTCTGCCCAAAGAGGCGGCGGTGGCTTTTCTGTTCGGTTTTTTTCGTCGCGATTACGGTGCCGCCGGACTTTTCGATCTGCAGCAGGCCGGGGCGCTGACCGGAAACCAGCTCGCCGTGGCGGTGATCACCCTGACCTTGTTTGTCCCCTGTGTCGCCCAGTTCTTGATCATGAAAAAGGAGCGCGGGCTTAAAATGGCCAGTGCTATCGCCCTGTTTATCTTTCCTTTCGCCTTTTTAGTAGGCGGCATGGTGAATGTTCTGCTGAATCTAACCGGAATTCAGTTATGATTTGCCCCTTCTGCCGGAAGGAGTTTGCCGCAGCAGAAGCCAAAAAGGAATGCAGGGCCTGCTCATCTTTCGGCGGCTGCCAGAAAGTCAAATGCCCTTACTGCGGGTACGAATCTCCCCGGGAACCAGAATTTGTCGAAACATTGCGAAATTTGAAGAAGAAATTCGAGAGGAAAACCGATGAAAGCAAGTGAGCGGATTGAAGAAGCTTTGGAGGTTCTGTGGGAGTGCCTGATGGAGGATTCCAGCCCACAGATGGAAGCGGAAAACCAGTTGAGTCAAAAACTGGAGATTTCCCTCGATCAACTGGAACAAGAGGGGCTGGTGGAACGGTCGGCGGAAACCATCCAATTTACCCCGGCAGGAAAGAAAGAAGCCGAGCGAGCAATTCGTCGGCACCGTCTTTCGGAGCGCCTATGCTACGACATCATTGAAACCGACCAGGTGGACATGGAAGAGGCCGCCTGCCAAGTAGAGCATATTGTTAAAAATGGAAACGAAGAAAAAATCTGTCGATTGTTGGGGCACCCCGAAACCTGTCCCCACGGCAAGCCGATCCCTCCAGGGGACTGCTGTCGAAAGGCCCGCGAGGCGAAAGAGAGATTCGTTGTACCCCTAACCAGCTTGAAACCGGGGGAAGCCGGGACGATTGCCTACATCAAGGCCGGTGACTCTAAAAAACTGCAGAAGTTAATGGTCATGGGAGTGCTTCCCGGCAACGCCATTGAGTTAAACGCCAATTTCCCATCCTTTGTCTTTTCAGTCGATTACAGCCAGTATGCGGTTGATGCGGACATGGCCGCGGCGATCATCGTCAAAAGAGGGTAGCCAAGGAGAAAGATGTATGCTCGAAACGATTCTAGGCATTCTTGCCGAATGCTGGGACATTTTGGTCGAGTCCGCCCCTTACGTCCTGTTCGGCTTTTTCGCTGCCGGGCTACTCAAGGCGTTGGTCCCCGAAGAGGTGGTGGCCCGCCATCTTGGAAAAAACAGCACCGGATCGGTCCTCAAGGCCTCACTCTTTGGGGTCCCATTGCCTCTCTGCTCTTGCGGGGTGATCCCGGCTGCCATCGGTCTGCGCAAACAGGGAGCGAGCAAGGGTGCATCAGCTTCCTTTTTGGTCTCGGTGCCGGAAACAGGGGTTGATTCAATCGCTATTACCTGGGCCCTGCTCGACCCGATCATGACTCTGGTTAGACCCGTGTCGGCCTTTTTAACCGCCACGGTAACTGGACTACTAATCAATCTGCTACCAGAGGAGGGCGTAAAGTCGGCCGCTATTAAAGGGAGCGATTGTGGCTGCAGCAGTTCTTGCAGTGGAGACAAGTCGAAACAACCCGCCAAACCACCTCTGCTTCAACGGGTGCGTGCCGGGCTCGCCTACGCCTTCGGCGACCTGTTGGGGGACATCGGCAAGTGGCTGCTGATCGGCATCGCCGTCGCCGGGGTCATCTCCTATCTGGTTCCGAACGATTTCTTCATCCGCTACCTCAGCAGTGAATTCACCTCGTTGCTGATCATGCTGGTGATCGGCATCCCCCTCTATATCTGCGCCAGTGCTTCTACTCCTATCGCCGCCGCCTTGGTTCTTAAAGGGCTCTCCCCCGGAGCGGCCCTAGTCTTTCTTCTTGCCGGCCCGGCCACTAACGCCGCCACGCTGACCGTGGTTGGCCGCTACTTCGGCCGTGCCTCAACCGCCATCTACCTTGCGTCGATCGCCATCTGTTCGCTGCTGCTCGGTTATCTGGTGAACCGCATTTACGCTTTCACTGGCACCGATATCACTCGCTGGATTCAGCAGACAGATACAGCGACTTCGTCTTTTCTTGCCCTAGCCTCGGCAGTGGTTCTGCTAGCACTCATTATTAGAAATATCCTGCCAAAATCGAAGAAATCTTCAAACACCTGCGGATGTGGAGAATCATGCTCAGCCTAATATGGTGTTGAAAACCGTCATGGTCGCAGGCAAGGCAAAGAGAAAAGAACAGTCACTCATAAAACATGAAAATGGCCCACCTGATATTTGGGGTGGGCCATTCTTATTCCTAGGCCTTTCGAAAAACTTCTCATTGCGGTTCAGTGTTTACGCAACATTTCACCGATCGCCCGATCGATAAAATATACCCCGCTGCCGGATTCACCGATAATACGTATCTTGTCAAGAACCTGCTGAATGGTATGTTCCTCTTCGTGTTGTTCGGATACATACCATTGCAGGAAATCTACGGATGAATGGTCATTCTCTTTCAAGGCACTGTCCATGAGCTTGTTGATTTTACCGGTGACCAGCTTCTCGTGATCCAGGACCTGCTGAAACAGGTCACTAATCGACTTAAACTCGGTGGGTGGGGCCTTGGTCTCGCCGATGGCAGGCAATGCACCGGTTTCATAGACATATTTGAAGAGCCGATGCATATGGTCAAGTTCTTCTTTGGCCTGCTTGCGAAGAAATGCCGCACTGCCATCGAGACCCTTTATTTCCGCCCATGCGCTCATCTGCAGATAAAGATTTGAAGAGAAATTTTCCAAGGAGATCTGGGCATTTAATTTATTTACCATTGCTTTGCTTAACTTAACATAAGCCTATCCGTACCATGAATCACTTCGCCGCATATACTAGCTTCCCACCAAAAAATACCTAGAAACAACATGAAACTGATTGTAAACTGGACGACCTAGGGAGTATCCCTTCAGGGTCCAGACCAATACGTCAGAGATCAATGGAACGGAACGCCTCGGGACCTCACTTGGACCGGAGGCGTTCTGCTTTGTACGGGGAACTCGCAAGAACGGGAAGAAAACTTATGAGGAGGTAAGGAAAGAAATGGTCGTAGTGAGAGGTCTTGAGCCTCATATTGCCTACTGCTTGAAACAGCACTATATTCACCTGTCTAAACCGCTCTAAAATCAGGCTTTGTTACCCGCTAACCCCATCACATTTGCAAGAAAAAGCTTTAAGACAATTCAAACATCAACAATAACCTTGCCGCTCACCATTTTGAGGGTTGTTGAATCCTTGAAGATTTTCTTTATAAAAAGCCCACACCTTTTGGGTGTGGGCAGATTCAGCTTTAAAGCAATTTCAAGTACACTTGGTCAAATAACTATTAAGATTTTGAGTGACTTAGCTCCACATTCCCCGAAGCGGGTGCATGGTATTGGAGACGAATCTTTGCTCCCTCAGGAGGAATCATTGCCAGTCGAAAACTGAACGGTAGGATAAGAACCCCCTTACGATTGGAACGAAGTCTTTGTATGTGAGTAGATTCCTGGGCAAGAAGCGTCCCGTCGGAGGCATAGATCGCCAAGTCGAGATGACCGGGCAGATGAACCCTATGCATTCGCTTGACCTTACCTGAAACTACAAATACGTCCCCATCCTGGTAAGCCTTGGCCCAACTCACCTTCACGGGGGTCATAGGTGCAACTACTACCGAATACGCCGATGAATAATCCAGAGAAACCCTTTCCTCGGCCACAGATTCGGAGGAATGAATTCCAAAGCCGGAGAGAGTAAGCCCTATGATTGCGAGGAGAACAATAAGTTTTGCTGGCCTCATAGTGTTGCCTCCTTTTGTTTGGCAACCTCTTTGCCGCGCTCGTCGGTGCTAATGCGCATTTTCTGCCAATGCTACTTCCAATAATTATATCACCATTCTTAAGGCTAGCATGAGTGATCATCTCACGGTCGCAAGTACTTCGTTGGGACCGTTCACTGTTGCTAATCCGTGAGGGGGTTCGTCGCCAATTACCACGTAGGCTATTTGGCAAATCAGACATACGTGCCGCTCCACACCTTGAACACGATATGTTTCAAGCCGGCTACACTCTTCAATTGAGGATATTCGAGACTGAAAAAATGATCTAAGAAATCACCATATTTTGAGAGAGGAGGGGTGGCCTTCTAGCAGAGAGCAATTACTGATAAAATTTAAGCAACGCTCTCTATCTAAGGAGGCGACCTTATGGAAGAAAACGGCAATGATCTGGACCTTGGCTTAGCTACTCAGGTGCAGAAAATCTTGTTTCCCAAAGCTTCCCCCATTTGTGAGTGGGCAAACATAGGTTTCAAAAACCGGATGGCCCAGGGGGTAGGAGGGGACTATTTCGACTTCCTTACCATGTCAGATGCATGCCAAGTTATATTCCTTGGTGATGTCACAGGTCATGGTTTGCATGCTTCGCTGATTATGGCCATTCTATATGGTTACATCCATCGTGCGTTCAGTGCCCCCTGTCCCTGTCGGGACATCGTCTGTCAGATCAACGATTTTCTCCTGTCTTTTTCCAAGCGCTCCAAAGATTTAGATCAATTTTTTTCTGCCACGTTGTTTTACGGAATTATCAACCCCAAGACTCAGAAGATGGCGTTCGTCAATGCAGGCCATCCAGCGCCCTTGATTCGTCGTGGCGATACCCTTTTCACCTTGCCAGCAACCTCGCCGCCTTTGGGTTTTTTCGATAATCCCGAGATAACCATGGAAGGGATTGAACTGAAGAAAGAAGACCGTCTTCTGCTTTACACCGATGGCATAACCGAGGCTACCAACCAAGATGGAGAGCCTTTTGGGCAGGAACGGTTGGAACAAATTTTACGGCAATCGGATTACAATCATTTGGAGTTCTTAGATAACCTTTTTGATGCTCTCAAAAAATTCACCGCGAAGGATCCGCCAAGTGACGATTGTACGGCGATTGTTGTTGACTTCCATGGCCAGTTCACCGGCTAGGCATACGGTAATATGACAGAGGAATAGCTAAACCAGGGGCATAGGAATGATTTGTCAGTGGCTGGAACACATACCCAATTTTGCGGCGGGGAATACATGAAAAGGTCAAAAGCCTGTACCTCTTCGGTGCTGGCAGCGCCTATCAAAATCACGGCCGTTACCTCTCGTTTCTAACCAACCTGTTTGGACGGGAAAAATGTCGATTATCTATCGGTTCAAACTCGTCAAGCGGCCGACGGTAAAGTACACCAGCACGCTTCATGTGTAGGCAGAAGTTTTCTGCGTTTGCAGATTTTGGCAGGCTATCCACTTATTGATAGGTCGGTGTAAAATGAGCCAAAAAGATCACTGGGAACAAGTCTATTCGAACAAGTTGACCGAGAAACTCGGTTGGTATGAACCACATTTGCAGATCTCCTTAAGTTGGATTAGGGGACTCGACTTGGCAGTAGATGCTCCGGTCATCGATGTTGGTGGTGGTGCATCCACATTGGTCGACGATTTGTTGGACGCTGGGCATCAATCGATCACAGTCCTCGATTTGTCAGAAAAAGCTCTGGCCACAGTTAAGACCCGGTTGGGCAAAAAAGCAGAAACGGTTACTTGGATGACTGGCGATATCACCACGGTGGATTTGCCGAAACATCATTACGAATTATGGCATGATCGTGCAGTGTTTCACTTTCTGACCAAGTTTGACCAGCAGATGAAATATCGGAAGAACCTTCTGCAAGCGTTAAAGCCAGGAGGGCATCTGATTGTCGGTACATTTGCACCAGAAGCGCCACCTAAGTGCAGTGGTCTGCCAGTACAACGGTATAGTCTGGACCAGCTAAAGGACATTCTAGACGGGGAGTTTGAATTAGTACGCCACCGCAAAGAACTGCACATTACGCCGGGTGGGGTAGAGCAAATGTATCTCTATTGCCATTTCCGTAAAACAACCTAGCGGGCCCATCAGCCAAAGCGCTCACTGCTCGAGGTTGATGGGGAGCATTAAGGTTGTAGAAAACCCGTTCTAATAAATTGTCATATATGGGTGAGCACAATATGTGGTGGTGTTTGTGTCGGCGGTATGGCAAATATTGTGTTTTGCCTTGACGGTTGGCGACCACTTTGCTATCTTGTCTTCCAATGAGTGGCGACAAATGGTCTCTCGCATGGAGCGAGGACAGGTATCGTCAAACGGAGGTTATCTATGCCTAAGAACAATGACCATGGGAATCCTGCCAACCCCGCAACTCCTGCAAACCCTGGTGGGCCTGGACAGCCTGCTGATCCCGCAACTCCTGCAACTCCCCCTTCAAATCCTGGGAAACGCCCAGGTGGTCGACCCAATCCTGGCGGTGGAAGGCAAGTCGGTTAATGGCATGGTGGGATCGGTATGACGGCGTGCTGCAAGAGGAGGTGACTCGCCTTGCAGCCGCCGACATGCAACCGAATATAATTGAAGAATCCCGTTCTGAGGGTATCCTTGAAATGGCTATTCGCTTGGAAATATTAGGCGAGCAGCGAGAAGGATTCATTCGATACCCCGATCTTTATCCATACTTTCGCCCAACCGTTTATGTCCCCGGGTTAGGTTTCAGCCTGCGTCATTACAATCCTCTCTCTGGAGAAGTTTGCCTTCTTAAACGGGGGACCCAGCACTGGCAACCTAACATGACGGCATTATCTCTAATTCAAGAGATGTTGCCAGAATGGGAACAGGCGGCAATTCTAAAGCATGAAGATTCCCGTTTAGCAACTGAAGATCGCCAAGCGGAACCATTTAGCGTTTATTTTCCCGAGCATCCTACTGGGTCCTTAGTGATAATGGACTCAGCGTGGAGGCTACCTTCCGCTGATCGATGGGGTTGGATGAAGATTGCTTTGCAAGATGGACTCAGAAGCATAACAACCCAGGACAGGTTTGTCGCTTGGGTGCTGGAAGTCCAGACTTCCCAGAAAAAAAGTATTGAAGGGGCAAAGGTTAGCGGAAACATCGAATCATGGGTTAACGCTCAGGGGTATAAGCTTGCAGATTGTCTTTGGGCAAGACTGGATGAACCACCCCAAGCCAGCAACATTGTTGAACTCATGGAATATCTTCGTGGCCAGTATCCTAAGACCTGGCAGCAATTGAGTCGCACCAATTGCGGGTTATATGGCTTGTGTTTTCCTGAAGAAGACCCCGACGGAGGGGTTAGAGATGGTTGGCTTTTTATTGCATCGTGCCTGGAGCATAAACGCAAAGGGAAAGGACGAAAGCGGGCTCATCGACAACAACAAACAACACGATGGGTGGTAAAAGCTGAACCGGCAGGAGAGAAGGATCTTTTTGAACGCATTCCAGAATTAAGCCCATTGCGGCACAAGACAGTTGCTGTTGTTGGGCTTGGGTGTGTTGGAGCTCCGAGTGTTCTGGCATTGGCACGTGCAGGAATCGGAGAATTGAGGCTGTTAGATGGTGATTTTGTCAGCCCCGGCACAACGTGCCGTTGGCCTTTAGGGCTTTCCGTGGCAGGGGAAGGAAAGGTCAAGGCGCTCCAAGAATTTATCGGGGGAAATTTCCCTTTTACACAAATAGGAACAGGTCATTATCCCCCAAATGTGGGAGCCGACTTTCGTTTAAAGCTTGGAGAGAGTCTATCCGGTGTAGATCAGATGGAGGTTCTTGAAAAGCTATTTGAAGGTGCTGATCTTATTTATGATGCAACGGCTGAAGAAGGAATAAATCATCTTCTATGCGACTTGGCTAAGGCTTTTCAAATCCCGTATGTTACGGTTTCTTCTCGTGCAGGAGGGTGGGGCGGGAACGTTGTTCGCGTTAAGCCTGATTCGGAGGGGTGTTATTGTTGCTACCTTTATGCTCTTGACGATGAAGAAGGCATCATTGAGCCGCCGCCTTATGATCCCTTGGGAGACGATGTGCAATCTGCAGGTTGTGGCGATGTGACTTTTACGGCTGCTGGCTTTGACGTAGAAGAAATTGCTCTTGCCGGTGTCCGCATGGCTGTTTCCACTTTATGCGAAGGGGAACAGTTTGCGTATCCTGCAATGGTGGATGATATAGGAATCCTATCGCTGCGAAGAGATAAAAAGGGCACTTTCCCCGAATGGCAGACATGTAAATTGGTTAAACATCCTGATTGTACTTGCTGAGCATGAATAGTGTGTGGATTGAGCGGTCTGTTTTTGATCGGATGACGCTGGAAGCTGATGCTAAATATCCATTGGAGACAGGGGGGATTCTAGCTGGCTATTGTTCGATCGATGATGATGAAGTGGTGATCACCGAAATAGTTGGGCCTGGTCCCAATGCTAAACACCGAAGGTCGACTTACCGACCAGATTATAAGTTTCATCGTGATGAAATCGGTAAAATTTACGAAAAAAGCAATGGCCTAATCTCTTATTTGGGGGACTGGCACACTCACCCTAGCGCGACGGCACATTTGAGTTGGATTGATAGGCGTGCCTTGCGGAATATTGCACGGGAACCTCGGAATTACATGGACCGTCCGGTTATGATTATTTTGGGTGAGAGTAGTGGAGGTGAAAAATGGTCGCCTCGGGCATGGCGTACCCAAAGAGTGGTGAGCACCGTCTTTTGGCCCCAATGGGAATATTTCCCTTTGGGGATTAAAGTCTTTTAGATCTTCTGATAGTGCCCTAAGGCATGTTCAACCTTTAAAAATGATACTGGCCGAAAAGGATGATTTGTGCTCCTGAAAGCTTCAGATACAGACCTGGATATAGCAGAGAGACTTCTTGAAGAAATGGCCAATACAACCAAGTTCTCTGCCTTTTTGGAGGCTTGGCAGAATTACCTTTACCGTATTGTCCGCACGTGTGAAGTAACGCGGAAGAAGCTCCAGAAACTTAAGGGTTTTCAGCAGTGGTACAAGCCATACAAAAGGCTTATAAACAAGGACCCATTACTGGTATATATAAAGCAGGCCAGAAATGCTGAAACACACTCAATCACCGGGACTTTGGATAAATCTTTTAAGGTTATTATTTCAGACAAGATTGGTCGCCCATTTCAACTCGACAAGGTAAATATTGAGGTGAGAGATGGGACCTTGGTGATTGATATCGAGACCCTGGATCATTTCTTGTCATATGACACCAAAGTACTTCCCAGTGATGTTCGTTTGGTTCGTATTGTAAATCGCGGGAAAAAATTTAACCCACCCAGCAGGCATCTGGGGAACGAGGCAGGGGAAATGCATCCGGTTGTTGCTGGCAAAATGTGCCTTGATTTCTATCGGGCAATGATTGCTGATGCTCGTGCCGCGCTATTAATAAATCAAGTGCCAACGTCCACTCCATGAAGCAGAGATCCCTCTTGCAACAAACTTGTAGGATCTATTGGGGGCAATCTCCCTCACCAAGTGAATTTTTTTAAAAAAAGGGGTTGTATAATAAGATGTGGATGGCATCACCGCCAGCGCCTTGCTGGTGGAGAATTTACGTTCTTTTGGAGCGCCTGTAGACTACTATATTCCATTGCGACTGGTGGATGGATATGGTCTTTCCGGCGAAGCTCTGCAACGGGCTGCGGACAGTGGTGCCAAGGTGGCGGTGTCTGTCGATTGCGGGGTGTCGGCTCATAAGGAAGCTCGCCTGGCCAAAAAACTCGGTCTCGACCTGATCATCACCGATCACCACCAGCCTCCCGAACAGCTTCCGGAAGCCCTGGCGGTCATCAACCCGCACCGGCCGGACTGTGCCTTTCCCGACAAGGGTCTGGCGGGCGTCGGGGTGGCTTTTATGCTGTTGGTGGCCCTGCGCAGTCGCCTGCGGCAAAAGGGCTGGTTTCAGGATCGTCCCGAACCGGACCTGCGGTGCAGCCTCGATTTGGTGGCTCTCGGCACCATCGCCGATATCGCTCCCTTAAACGGACTCAACCGGATTCTGGTCAAAGCCGGCCTGACAGTACTGAATCAGGGGCAACGGCCGGGGATCGCCGCATTAAGAGAAGTCGCCGATGTCAAAGAGGTCAATTGCGGCAGCGTCGGTTTTCGACTGGCCCCTCGCTTAAACGCCGCCGGTCGCTTGCAGGATGCTGCTCAGGGAGTAGGCCTGCTCCTTGAGGCTTCCCCGGTCAAGGCCTTGGAGAGTGCCCGGCAACTCGACGACTGTAATCGCCAGCGCCAAATGATCGAACAGCAAACCCTGGAACAGGCTCTGGAGCAACTTGCGGAGACGTATGATCCGGCGCAGCGCAGTATCGTCCTCGCCGACCCCGAATGGCACTCGGGAGTCATCGGCATCGTTGCCAGTCGTCTGGTGGAACGTTTTTACCGGCCGACGGTGCTCATAGCCGTTGAAAATGGCATTGGCAAGGGGTCGGCCCGCTCAATTCGCGGTTTTCACCTCTATCGAGCGTTGCACGATTCTCAGCAGCATCTGAGCGCCTATGGAGGCCATGAATTCGCCGCAGGTTTATCGATCCCTGCCGACAATATCGATGCCTTCGCCAGCACCTTCGAGACGGTGGCGGAAAAAGAACTGAGTAACGATCAGCTACAACCGCGCCATCTGTTTGATCAGGAGGTGCTCCTTGAAGAATTGACACCACAGACGGTGGCCGAGCTAGAGCGCTTGGCCCCTTTCGGTGTCGGTAACCCTCAGCCGCTGTTGGTGGCTCGCCAGCTACGCGCTCAACAGGTACAGATTCTTGGGGATAAGCATCTGCGTTTTACCGCCCTTCAGGGTGGTTACAGTCAGGCCTGTATTGCCTTCGGCATGGCAGAGCGGATTGATGAGCTGGCCGGGGAATTCGACCTGCTCTTCACCCCGGGTATCAACGAATGGCGCGGCCGAAGTTCCGTGCAGCTCAAAGTAAAAGACCTCCGTGCCGTCGAGTCGGTTCTGTAACGGGCAGCGGCCATACCGAGTTCAACACCGATATCGAGGATATACCCCACCCGCCCTCCACCCCCGGTTACAATCAGTAGTTTGTGGTCTTTTGAAGCTTCACCGATTTCTTCTACCAGCGGTACCACCACCTCGCGGCCGTAATCCATGACGCCATGACCGCCGATCTTGATGATGTGCAGGGCGGGGATCAGACGGATGGGCTTGATGTGGGAATGGGATTTCAGCAGGCCTTTGTTGTGGGGGAACCTCCTCCCGGCGTGCTGCCTTTTCCGGCTAATTGTCAGACGTTCGGAGAGGAAGTAGGGAAATGCTGTACGGTTGTTCGGGCGGACAATAGAAGTCGGGATGGAATTTCCCCCGTTAGTTTCGGTGTTATTTATGTTTGTACTTTGGCTTGCAGAAATCGACATAGAAGCTGATTTAAGTATTGGGTAAAGTTCACGGCAAATCAAGATGTTAGAATAGTATTGTTGAGAAAGATTATAGGGTTGAAATGGGCCGTTTGCAGCAACAACGAATTATACTCAGGAGTTCGTGCCGGTTTTTAGAGGAACCGTAATCTGATAAACTCTTATGAGGTTCTACAAATAATCATAGTGAAGGGAGGAGTACGGAGATGCATAGGATCAAATTTGCAGTTCTGCTGCTGATCAGTTTAGGGGTTGTGTTGGTCGTTATTCAGAATACCGCTCCTGTGCAGGCGCGATTTCTTTGGATGACGGCAGAGATCCCTGCTATCGTTTTGCTGTTTCTGACAGCTGTGGGTGGATTTATTGTGGGCTTATTGGCAGCAATTCTGGTCAAGCGCGGTCAGTATTCCCGGTCAAAGTCGGATAAGAGTAAGACGCCATCCGCCGACTGATTTGGTTTATTGATAGGGAATGAAGAGTCAATTGTCGCTGTCTGTATTTGGCAACGTCAATTAGTCCTTAAAAATTAAGGAGTTGATTGTTTCTTCCCCGTGATGTGTTTCCTGCAGGTGACAGATATTGGAAGATGAATACTCCGTTCAGGCTGTTCATACATTTAAGGGCCTGAAAAACAAAATGAAAAATGTTTTGGCATGAAGGTTGATATGGTCTAGAGCAACCGTAATTGGACGGTCCCGCTTACTTCTTTTGCTAAAGGAGAACGATCATGAAAAAGACCTTCGTTATTCTACTGGCTGCTGGTGCTTTAGCTTTAACTTCGACTGCTGTTATGGCTGACGGGAGCAAATTGCCCGCTTTTGAAGAACTTGATGTCGATGGGAATGGCTCTATCTCTGCCAAAGAAGCCACCCCCTGCGAGGCCTTGATGAATTGTTTTGTGAAAGCAGATACCGACCATGACGGCCAGCTGACTCTTGCAGAATATGAGGCTATTGGTGCTGATACGGAACAGAAGGGTTAGTCGCGATGTTTTGGGAAAAATGATTCGTGGCTGAATCTATCAGCTCTGAAGCACAATATAAAAGGGGACGGCCCACTGGCCGTCCCCTTTTTTTATAGCCGGTTTGTGAGAAAAACTGAATTAGATCGTAAAATCCAGGTGGTGTTACTCTTCTTCTAGTGAAATGGCATCGTGAGGGCAGGCGGGAATACAGATGCCATCGAGATCACATTTTTCGTCATCGATAACCGCTTTGCCGTTCTTCAGGGTAATGGCGCCAACGGGGCAGGCCTTTACGCAGAGACCGCTACCTTTACAGACTTTTTTATCGATTACAATTTTCATGATTAAATCTCCGAATTCAAAGAATATTCAACACATCTTAGAAGGTTGACGGTAATGGGTCAATGCGAAACTGGTTCATTCGTCCATCGATCTGGGAAAGGTGATGAGCCTTGATGAGCGAATCTTCCCACCAGTTTACCTGACAGGGAGGAAATGGTAAAAAGGTGTATAAATAGCTCAAGGGATTTAACCCTGCCGTTATCCTGCCCCGGTTGCATTTTGCGGCCGCGTGCCTGCTGTTGTTTTTAATGTCTGTATTTATGAAAAGGTTGGGATCTTATGGATTGTCCTGTAGCCAATGAAAATTCAACCTGTCCGCTGCCGGAAGGGAAACTTATTCTCCGTACTCTGGCCATGCCGGCCGACACCAATGTCAACGGCGATATCTTCGGGGGGTGGATTATGGCCCAGATGGATATTGCCGGCGGCATCATGTCCAAACAGATTACCGGCACCCGTACGGTAACCGTTGCGGTAGAGTCGATGAAATTTATCAAGCCTGTTCAGATCGGCGATATCGTCACCTGCTACGGGAACGTGGTGCGGGTCGGCAACACCTCGGTAACTCTTGATATTGAAGTCTGGGTGGAGGCCCCCTTGCGGAACTCGAAGCAGGCTTGCCCCAGCTTTAAGGTCACCGAAGCAAAGTTTGCTTATGTGGCCATCGACGATCAGGGTAAAAAGATGGTGTTCGAGAAGTAATTTGCGATCAGCAAAGCAACCATGCCGGTCGATTGGTATAGTTGCTCCAGATGCATCCTGTAACGAAAGGAGGTTTTGCTATGGCTCTGGTACATTCCGTCGATCTGCCCTTCGGCAGCCCCATGCCCGCCTTTCGGCTCAACGACTCGGACGGACGAGCCTATGCGAGCGACAGCCTGTCAGGCCACAAAGGACTGCTGGTGGTCTTTACCTGTAACCATTGTCCCTACGCTAAAGCCCAGTGGCCCCGCCTGATTTGCCTGGCTGAAGAGTTTGGCGGGCAGGGTATCAATACTGTGGCGATCAATTCCAATATTCATCCCGATTATCCGGACGATGCTCCGCAGCGCATGACCGAACTGGTTTCTGAGATCGGCATCTCTTTTCCCTACCTGGTGGATAATGATCAACAGGTGGCAAGGGCGTTCCGCGCTCAGTGTACCCCTGATCCTTACCTCTTTGACGGTAATGGGCGGCTTTTTTACCATGGGCGTATCGATGACAACTGGAAGGATGAGGGAGCAGTTTCGCGGCAGGAGTTGCGTGCGGCAATGACGGCGCTGGTGGCTGGGGACGATCCGCCGGTGGAGCAGAGGCCGTCGATGGGGTGCTCGATCAAGTGGCGGCAATAGAGGTTTGTTAGATGTTCTGTCTAACCAAGAGATTTAAGTTGAAGCAGAAGCTGTTACCACGAAGGACACGAAGAGCACGAAGAAGCCCTATAAGTTCTGTTTTAAAAGGTCAGTTTGTCTTCGTGTCCTTCGTGCTCTTCGTGGTGAATGAATTGGGTTAAAGGCTTGTCAAAAAAGCCAGGCAAACAAGAAGCCCGGTGCGGATGCGCACCGGGCTTCTTGTAGTTTCAGTTTTGCAGCTGTTGTCAGGGCAAGCCTGCTTCTTTTGCCAGCTTATCCCAGGCGGGCAGGCTGCGCTCAATCATCTCGCGTTCAACACAATAGGCGATGCGGAAATAGCCGGGAGCGCCGAAGCCCCGTCCCGGCACCACCAGGATATTGTGTTTTTGAGCCAGCTGAGCAAAGGCCACATCGTCTTCCAGGGGTGATTCGGGAAAGAAGTAGAATCCGCCCTGCGGTTTGACCATCTTAAAGCCGAGTCCGGTCAGGTGATCATAGAGCAGGTCGCGTTTTTCCTGATAAGCATTGATGTCGACGCTCTCTTCCTGCAGGTTGGTCACCAGGCGTTGCATCAAGGCCGGGGCATTGACAAAGCCGAGCACCCGGTTGCAGAAGATCGCCCCTCCCATGAATTGCTCGACCCCGTCCATAGCGGGGTTGGCGGCCAGATAGCCGATCCGCTCGCCGGGCAAAGCCAAGTCCTTGGAGTGGGAGGTGACGATTACCGAGTTTTTAATGTGGTTGAAAATGCAAGGCACGCTTTGGCCTTCATAGGCCAGTCGCGCGTAGGGTTCGTCGGAAATGACAAACAGGGTACGACCCAGTTCCTGCTCCCTGCGGGCCAGCATTTCGCCAAAGGCCTGCAGAGTTTCGGCGGGATAGATAACCCCGGTGGGGTTGTTGGGGGAATTGATGATGATGGCCCGGGTATTGGGACCGATGGCGGCTTCGATGGCGGCCACGTCGAGCTGAAAGGTCTCGGGATCGGTCGCCACTGTTTCGGCTGTGCCGCCGTGATTGTCGATATAGAACATGTACTCAACGAAGTAGGGAGTGAGGATAATCACTTCTTCGCCGGGATTAAGAATCGTTTTGAGCACGACGTTGAGACCGCCGCCGGCGCCGCAGGTCATGATGACATGGTTCGCCTCGATTTGTTGTGATGCGTTTTTGGAAATATGGTCGGCCACCGCCTGACGGGTCTCCTCGTAACCGGCGTTGCTCATATAACGGTGCATGCCGGGGACCGGTTGTTGAGCCAGTTTGAGAAGCTCTTGTTGCAGGCTTGCAGGAGGCTCGGTAGAGGGGTTGCCGATGGTAAAATCGAAGATGTTCTCAGCGCCCCGCTCGGCACGCAGGCGCGCTCCCTCTTCAAACATTTTGCGGATCCAGCTGGCCCGCTCGATGTAGTTGGCGATCTTGATGGATATGCTCATGGCCGCTCCTTATAGGTCTGTAATGGTCTGAATTGCGGCAGTTTAGCTTCTGGTCCCTGGCCGGTCAAGGGGAAAGCAGGCATCATTGGCGTGCCAACATCGTTGATTTTTGTTGAGGGATTCGCTAGATTGTACAGCTTGAAACCATTAAGAAGGGGTTGTTATGGCAAAGGGAAAGCTCGATGAATTGCGGGACCAGATCGACCGGATCGACGACCAGATACTGGAACTTCTCAACCGCCGGGCTGAGGTGGTCAAAGAGGTAGGCCGTACCAAGGTCAACAGCAGCCAGGAATTTTATGTGCCCGGCCGGGAGCAGGCCATCTTCGAGCGCTTAACCCGCAACACCGGGTCCTTTCCGGCCGATGGGGTGCGGCGAGTATTTCGCGAGATCATCTCAGCTTCCCTGGCGCTGGAACAGCCGATGAAGATCGCATATCTAGGCCCGCCGGCGACCTTTACCCATCAGGCGGCCCTTCGTCAGTTCGGCCTTTCCGCCCAGCTGGTGGCACAAAAAAGCATCCCGGCGGTTTTCGAAGAGGTCTGTCGCGGCCGCGCTCCTTATGGGGTCGTGCCGGTGGAAAATTCCACCGAGGGGGTCGTTTCTCATACCCTCGACATGTTCATTCGCTCTGAGTTGAAGATTAACGCCGAAATATTGCTGGAAATCGAGCACAATCTGCTTTCCTTGACCGGTCGCATGGAAGACGTGCGCAAGGTCGTTTCGCATCCTCAGGCCTTGGCCCAGTGCCGTCAGTGGTTGGAGGAGAATCTGCCCGACACGGCTCTGGTCGACGTAGGCAGCACCGCATTGGCGGCGCAGATGGCCTCGGAGGATGAGAGCGTGGCCGCCATTGCCGGCGAGGTCGCAGCCACCATGTACGGGTTGAAGACGGTGAAACAGAAAATTCAGGATAATCCCAACAACCTGACCCGTTTTCTGGTGATCGGCCGCAACATCCCGGCACCGAGCGCGCAGGATAAGACATCGGTTATGTTCAGCGTGAAGGATGAGCCGGGCATTCTCTACAGCATGCTCAAGCCTTTCAGCAATCGGGGCATCAATTTGAGTAAGATTGAGAGCCGGCCGATGAAAAAGAAGGCGTGGGAATATGTCTTTTTTCTCGACATGGACGGCCATGTGCAGGACGCTAAAGTGGCGGAGGCCATCGAGGAATTAAGGGGCTGCTGTCAGGAGTTGCGTGTGCTCGGCTCTTATGCCCGCTCCCGTTGAGGTGGTTTTGCTTAGCCACCCGTAAGCTTCTGCGAGTTCATCTTAAAAGGGATATTTTTATCAAATGCAGGATTTACTGATACCGAAAATGACCGTGATCGGCACCGGGCTTATCGGCGGTTCGCTGGCTCTGGCGCTTAAGGCGGCCGGTGCGGTGGGTGTGGTGACCGGGGTCGGCCGGGGACTGGCCAATTTGCAGCAGGCTGTTGAACTCGGCGTAATCGACCGTTTCAGTCAGGATGCCGAGGCGGCAGTGGCGGACGCCGATGTAGTTTTTCTTTCTACGCCGGTGAAGACCCTGCCTGTTATGGCAGCCCGGGTGCTGCCCCATATGAAGCCGGGGGCTATTCTTACCGACGGTGGCAGTGTCAAGGAGCACATCGTAGCCGAAATCGAACCGCTGGTTCCGGCCGGAGTCCATTTTGTCCCGGGACATCCCATTGCCGGCACTGAACGGAGCGGGGCTGTTGCGGCCTTCGCCAGTCTCTACCAAGATCGGCGTTGTATTCTGACTCCCACCGAAAGGACCGATACGAAGGCCTTGGAGCTGGTGCGGCGCATGTGGCAAGCGGCCGGTAGCGAGGTGGTGACCATGGATGTGACCAAGCACGATCGCATTCTGGCCGCCATCAGCCATCTGCCCCATATGGTAGCTTATGCTTTGGTGAACGCCGTGGCCAGCGACGACCGCTACGGGGAGGATATCCTCAAGTACTCAGCCGGAGGATTCCGCGACTTTACCCGCATCGCTTCTTCCGATCCTTCCATGTGGCGGGATATCGCCCTGACTAATCGTGAGGCCCTGCTCGATATGATCGGTGGCTTCGAGTCCATGCTTGCCGAGCTCAAACAGGACATTGCCGACGGTCAGGACGACAGTCTTTTTAACTTTTTTCTGCGGTCCAAAGAGCGGCGCGACGCCCTTCTTTGATAGCGCTCTGGAATTCTATTCATGAAACAGCAAACCATCGCTTCTTGCGGCTCCTTGCGTGGCGAAATTACCGTTCCCGGCGATAAGTCCATCTCCCATCGTTCCATCATGCTCGGTTCCCTGGCCAGCGGCACGACCCTGGTGCACGGCTTTCTTGAGGGCGAGGACAGCTTGGCAACCCTGCAGGCCTTTCGTACCATGGGGATTACCATCGAGGAGCTTGGGGGCGGACAGTTGCGCATTGAGGGACGTGGCCTCCATGGTTTGCAGGAACCGGGTGATGTCATCGATTGCGGCAATTCCGGCACCACCATGCGGCTGATGCTCGGTTTGCTGTCCGGCCAGTCCTTTTTCAGCGTCTTGAGCGGCGATCAATATCTTCGTCGTCGGCCCATGAAGCGGGTTGTTGGCCCCCTCGGTACCATGGGAGCCCGTATTTGGGGGCGTTGTGATGGAGAACGGGCGCCTCTGGCTATCCAAGGCGGACCTTTGAAGGCTGCAGCCTATGAATCGCCCATTGCCAGCGCCCAGGTCAAGTCGGCTCTCATGCTGGCCGGACTCTACGCCGATGGCGAAACCACAGTGCGAGAGCCCCATCTGTCCCGCGATCACAGCGAACGGATGCTGAGTTACTTCGGTGCCGACGTGAGGCCCTTTGATGGTGGGGTGACGGTCGTCGGCGGTCCCAATCTGACCGGTCAGGAGGTTCATGTCCCGGGAGATATTTCGTCCGCGGCCTTCTTTATGGTTGCGGCCCTGATTACGCCCGGCTCCGAACTGCTGATTCGCAATGTCGGTGTCAACCCGACCCGCAGCGGCATTATCGATATTTTGCGCCAGATGGGGGGCTCCATCGAACTGGTCGATTCGCGAGAGCGCTCCGGAGAACCGGTGGCCGACTTGCTGGTGCGCAGCAGTCATCTGCAAGGTATCGAGATCGGTGGTGCCCTGGTGCCCCGAGCCATCGATGAATTTCCGGTGGTCAGTGTCGCGGCTTGCTTTGCCGAAGGTACGACGGTCATTCGCGATGCTCACGAATTGCGGGTTAAAGAGACCGACCGTATTGCCGCGATGTGCGACGCCCTTAACGCTGTTGGCGGCCAGGTTGAGCCCCGCGAGGACGGTATGAGCATTTGTGGCATGGATCAATTGAGCGGCGGTATGGTGACGTCTTGCGGTGATCACCGCATTGCCATGAGCATGGCCGTTGCCGCACTTCGTTCATCGAAGCCGATTACCATAAGCGATACCGGCTGTACCGAGACCTCCTTCCCCGGTTTCTGGCAGTTGTTGCAACATCTGGCTGGTTAAGTTGTCACAGTGGAGAATCTTTTGAAACGAGAATTGATCGTCGCTGTAGATGGGCCGTCCGGCTCAGGAAAAAGCACCCTGAGTCGGCTTCTCGCTGCCGCATTGAATTATATCAATATCGATACGGGGGCTATGTACCGTTCTGTCGGTTTGGCTGCACACCGGGCCGGTGTCCATCCGGAGGACGACCAGGCACTGGCGGAGCTCTGTCAGAGTTTGACTATCGAATTCGCTCGCAGTGGAGCCGGTGAGAGGGTTCTGCTCAACGGTGAAGATGTCAGTGAGGCGATTCGTACGCCGGCGATGAGTATGATGGCCTCCCGCGTATCGGCCTGCTCGGCGGTTCGAGAGGCCATGGGCGAGCTGCAGAAGTCCATGGGAGAAAAGGGAGGCGTGGTTCTGGAGGGACGCGATATCGGCACCGTGGTCTTTCCCAACGCCGAGGTCAAATTCTTTCTCCTGGCCAGTGCCGCAGAGCGCGGCCGGCGTCGTTTTGAAGAGCTGCGAGCCAAGGGACTGCAGGTAGATCTACAGCAGACCATTGCCGAAGTCGAAGAACGGGACGCTGCCGATAGCAATCGCCAGCACGCACCGCTGGTACAGGCGGATGACGCTTTGGCGATCGATACGACCTCCATGACGATTGAACAGGTACTGCAGGAGATGCTGCGGATCGTCAATAGTCGACGCCTGCAGAATTGTGAACCGCAGGGGCAGGGTGAGTAGCGCCATGAAAATCATTCTGGCCGACAGTGCCGGTTTCTGCTTCGGCGTCAAGAGGGCAACCCAGCTGGCTTTCAAGGCGGCGGAGGACAATTGTCCGATCTGCTCCCTCGGCCCTATTATTCATTCGCCTCAGGTGGTGGAGAGGCTGGAAGAAAAAGGGGTGAGGGTCGTCGAAAGGGTCGAAGATATCGAAAGGGGCACGGTGATTATCCGCTCTCACGGTATTACCTCCGGTGAACTGGCCGACATTCACGCCCGCAACCTGATTCCGGTCGATGCAACTTGCCCCTTTGTCAAAAAGGTTCAGGATTACGTCACATTGCTTTGTGCCGAAGGCTATGCAGTGGTGCTGGTAGGGGAGAAGGACCATCCCGAAGTGCAGGGCATCATCTCCTATGCCGATCAGGCTGAAGTGGCTGTGGTGGCCGATAGCGAGGAAGCACAGCGTTTGCCGAGTCAATCCAAGATCGGTCTAGTCGCCCAGACCACACAATCCTTCGAAAACTTTCACCAGGTCGCCGATGTCTGCCTGCGAAAAGCCAAGGAAGTTCGGGTGTTCAATACGATCTGTGATGCGACTTCGGTGCGTCAGGACGAAGCCCGTGAAATCGCCCAGCAGGTCGATTTGATGCTGATTTTGGGGGGATTCAATAGTGCGAACACCACCCGATTGGCGCAGATCTGCCGGGAGCTTCAGCCCAGGACCTACCATGTCGAAGTCGCTTCGCAGATCAAGCCCGAGTGGTTCGTCGGCGTCAAGGTTGTCGGAGTTACAGCCGGTGCATCGACACCCCGGTGGATCATCGATGAAGTGCTAAGGTTGGTCGGCTCATTCGAAAATTAAACAAAGTGGTTTGTTTTTAAGGGTTTGCTTTTTTCTTGATTCATGCTATCGTCCCCGCCGTGACTCAAAGTCATGCTGTCGTCGGACGACAGGATTATTCCGAGGGGGTACGTTACTAACAATGGTGGAAAGCAAAGAAAAAACTAACAAGAACAAAGAAGTGGATCTGTTTGGCGATGACCTGGAGATGGAGGAAGGTGAGCAGAGTTTTAGCGAACTTTTCGAAAGCAGCATCAAAGAGCTGAACGTCGGTGATGTGGTCGAAGGGACGATTGTCCAGATCAATCCTGACACGGTGGTGGTGGACGTCGGCTACAAGTCCGAAGGTATCATCCCGCTCTCCGAACTTGCCGATGAAAGCGGCGAGGTCAACGTTGAAGTAGGGGACAAGCTTGATGTTTTATTCGAGCGTCGCGAAAACGAAAACGGTCTGATCGGTCTGTCCAAGGAAAAAGCCGACCGTCAGAAAATCTGGAATGGCCTTGAAGAGGACGCTGTGGTTGAAGGACGTATCGTCAATCGCATCAAGGGTGGCCTCTCCGTCGATATCGGCGTTACGGCGTTCCTGCCCGGTTCCCAGGTTGACCTGCGACCGGTCCGTAATCTCGACAAACTCCTCGGTGAAAGCTTTGATTTCAAGATAATCAAACTCAACAAGCGGCGCGGAAATATCGTGCTGTCCCGTCGGGTGTTGCTCGAAGAACAGCGTGAAAGTCAGCGCAAGGATACTCTCGACACCCTGGCCGAAGGTCAGGAAGTCGAAGGTCAGGTCAAAAACCTCACCGATTACGGTGCGTTTATCGACCTGGGCGGCATCGATGGTCTGTTGCATATTACCGATATGTCCTGGGGCCGCGTTGCGCATCCCTCCGATGTACTGGCAGTCGGTGACAAGATCAATGTCAAGGTTCTCAAGTTCGACCAGGAGAAGGAACGCGTTTCTCTCGGTCTTAAGCAGATGATTCCCGATCCGTGGCTCAATGTTGCCGATAAGTATCCGGTTGGCGCCCGCGTCAACGGTAAGGTCGTTAGCCTGACCGATTACGGTGCGTTCGTCGAGCTGAATGAAGGGGTAGAGGGCTTGATCCATGTCTCAGAGATGAGCTGGACCAAACGCATCAAGCACCCCAACAAGCTGCTCAGCGTTGGTGACGAAATCGAAACTGTCGTGCTGGCTCTCGATACACCGAGCCGTCGTATTTCTCTCGGCCTGAAACAGATCGAGCGGAATCCATGGGAAGTTATCGGCGAGAAATTCCCCATCGGCACCATCATCGAAGGCCAGGTCAAGAACATTACCGACTTCGGCATCTTCGTTGGCGTTGATGAAGGCATTGACGGTCTGGTGCATATCTCCGACCTGTCCTGGACCAAGCGTATCAAGCATCCTTCTGAAATCTACAAGAAGGGTGACCTGGTCAAGGCGGTAGTTCTCAATATCGATCAGGACAATGAGCGTTTCTCCCTGGGCGTCAAGCAGCTTGCTGCTGATCCCTGGCAGACCATTACCACCCGCTACGCTCCCGGCACTCTGATCACCGGCAAGGTGACCTCGGTGACTGACTTCGGCATCTTCCTGGAAGTTGAAGAGGGCATCGAAGGCCTGATCCATGTTTCCGAGATCAGCAAAGAAAAGATCGATACGCCTAAAGACTTCGCCACCGTCGGCGATTCTCTCGAGGCAGTCGTTCTGCATGTCGACACCAACGAGCGCAAGATCGCTCTGTCGATCAAGAGCTTGGCTCGTCAGAAAGAAAAAGCAGAAGTTGATGAGTTCATGGGGGCACAGAAGAATGCTACCTCCAGCCTGGGCGACCTGCTTCAGGGTGCTTTGAACAAAGCTGGCGACAGCGACGAAGAATAACAGTGGTTTAATTCTCGAAGCCCGGCCGGTCTCTGACCGCCGGGCTTCGTTCGTTCGGTGGAATAGCTAATGAAGAAACGACCATTTTTGATGGCCCTGCTGACCCTTGGGGCCATTTTTGCATTCTTTCTGCTGCTTATCGTGGTAGTCGGCAAGATGTCCGGTCGCTCCAGCCATTTTGTGCTGGGGGAAAAGGTTGGCTATGTCACTATTACCGGTGCTATTACTTCGTCGGAAAAGATCATAGAGCAGATCGATAATTTCAAAGAAGACAGTTCGGTCAAAGCTATTGTCTTGCGGGTCAACTCTCCCGGTGGAGGTGTTAGTCCCTCCCAGGAAATCTATGATGAAGTCAAGGCAACGGCTGCAGTTAAACCGGTCGTCGTCTCAATGGGGTCGGTAGCCGCTTCCGGTGGGTATTATATTGCCGCGCCTGCTCAGCGTATTCTTGCCAACCCTGGTACGATCACCGGTAGCATCGGTGTCATTATGCAGTTTACCAATGTTGAAGAACTGCTGGGCAAGGTCGGCTTAAAGAGTCAAGTTGTAAAAAGCGGAAAGCATAAGGATATCGGTTCTCCCGTGAGGCCTATGTCCGGTGCTGATCGTGAAATTCTGCAATCGTTAATCGACGATGTTTATTCTCAATTTGTTCAGGCTGTAGCCGAATCCCGGAAGATGGAAATCGACAAGGTCCGGCAGCTTGCTGATGGCCGGATTTTTACCGGGCGACAGGCCTTTGAAGCCGGCCTGGTGGATGAATTGGGTGGCTATCGTGACGCTATTCGAGTGGCCGCCGATCTGGCTGGTATCGAGGGAAAACCTAAAGTGGTTTATCCGGCACCTGATAAACCAGAGATATTTGAATATTTTGTTCAAGAGACTGCGCAATTGGTTAAGCAGAGCCTTCAAAATGGTGATGCCGGGCTGCAGTTTCTGTGGTCTGGGAAATAGGAGGGTGATATGACAAAAAGTGAATTGATCGAACAACTGTCCTATAGCAACAATTTATTGGGGAAAAAAGAATCCGAGCTGGTGGTGAATACCTTGCTTGAAGGAATACGCAATGCCCTGGTTGAGGGAGAGCGGGTAGAAATTCGTGGTTTCGGCTCCTTTACCGTTCGTACTCGGGATGCCCGTGAAGCTCGTAATCCCAAGAGTGGTGAAGTCGTGCAAATTGCTGCTAAAAAGACAGCCTTTTTTAAGACCGGAAAAGAGCTGCGCGAGCGGGTCGATAACGGGAATATCTAGAAGTTTTGGCTGTCTGTATTCCCCGTAGAAAGTTATAAAAATGAAGCCTGATACCCATTTAGCGATTTCGCCGACTTGGGTTGGGACGCCCGTTGACCTTTCCCAGGGGCGGGCTGTTGCCCAGCTTATAACCTGTAAGGAGATGTGCGCCGATGATAAAGGTCTGATCCACGGGGGGTTTGCCTTTGGCTTAGGCGATTATGCTGCCATGCTGGCGGTCAATGATCCCAATGTGGTCCTTGGTGCTGCTGAAACAAAGTTTCTGGCTCCGGTTCGGTGCGGCGAAGTGATGGTTGCTACCGCTGAGGTTTTAATCGAACAGGGCAAGAAGCGTGAAGTCGAATGTCGAATTACGGTCGAGGACCGAGTTGTTTTCGAGGGTCGATTCACCTGTTTTGTCTTGCCGCAGCACATTTTAAGTTCATGACCCTGGTTTCAGTCTGCCCCAAGGATTCGTTCGCCGGATTTCTTGAAAATTACTCAAAAAGGCCCCATCCTTATCGGATGGGGCCTTTTTGTCGTCATGGTCTATTCTGCTGCAAAAGCGCCATTTGCTTTTGGCATCTCCGGGATGCCGGGAGCCTCCATTAATCATGACCGCTATGTTACATCTGCTCTCGACAGTCACTTTAGGCGTCCCACTACGTGGTGGGCTGGCTCACCATGACCCAGGTCGAGGGCTTATGGCATCACTGTTGGTCATCGACTATAAGAAGCATCTCCGGTCACCCCAGAGATGGGTCAGGGACTCATGCCCTTGTAGTTTCAGACTAACACGATCCCGCTTCCTGTCAATCTCTTATGGTTTTTTGATTTTGAAATATCATAAATAATAAGGCCGAGACAGGTTTACTGACGGTATGTTATCATCCGCTGCATCAGAGTTAACAGCAATTGGGAGGTTGGCCGGATGGCGTCCAAAATTTACCGTCTTACCGTCGATTCACAAGCTTCAGGACAACGTATCGATCAATATGTTGCTGGCCAAATTGAAGACCTTTCGAGGGGAGTCGTTCGTAAGGTTATCGACCTCGGTGGTGTGCATTTGGCAGGGCGCCGCATCGGTCGTTGCTCTCAGGCGGTGCGGGCTGGACAGTCTATTGAGGTTTATCTCGATGGCCGCCCCCTGGATAAATTTTCCCTCCTTTCCGAGCATGTTCTGTTTCAGGATGATTATCTGCTGATTATCGATAAACCGCCTGGTATAGATTTTCAACCGACTCATGCCCGCTTTAAGGGGACCCTTTACGATGCCACCCTGCGTTTTATAGAAAGCACGGCGGCTGGCAAGGGAAAAGTAAGTCTGGGAATGGTGCAGCGCCTCGATCGTGATACCTCCGGAGTGACGGTCTTTTCCATTCATCAACGTGCCCACCGTGCCATGACTCGTATGTTTGCAGACCGACGGGTAGATAAGCGTTACCGTACCCTGGTGTTCGGTCACCTCAATGAAAAAGAGGGCGAGTTTCGTTCACTGCTCGCCCGGCAACATCGTACCAACCTGATGAAGTCCGTAAAAAAAGGAGGCAAGGAAGCGATTACTCGTTACCGAGTGGTTGAGGAGTTTGCCGAAAGTACCCTGGTTGAGGTGGAACTGATAACGGGTCGTTCTCATCAGATTCGCGCTCATTTCTCCGAGGCGGGGCACCCCTTGCTGGGGGATACACGCTATGGTGGCCCAGCTCATATCTCCGGTTACGAGATTCAACGCTCGATGTTGCATGCCTTTAGACTATCTTTTGAACACCCTGTCAGCCATGAAAATCTGATGTTTGAAGCACCGCTTCCCGAAGATATGGCCGGATTGCTTGTTCGTCTGGCAAATTGAACTGTTGACGCTAAAATACTTCTGAACTTTTGAACTGCTTTGAAGGATTATTTATGCTGACTTACCCTCAGATCGATCCGGTTATTTTCCAGATAGGCCCCCTGGCTATCCGTTGGTACGGGCTTATGTATCTTCTCGGCTTTGTTGCCGCCTACTATCTGATTCGGCATCTGTGTCGTTGGCGGCGTTTGCCATTGGAAGACGCCGGGGTCTCCGACCTGCTTTTTTATTGTGTTCTTGGCGTTATCCTCGGTGGACGACTGGGTTATGTCTTATTTTATGACCTTTCCTATTACCTTGAGCATCCGTTGCAGATTCTTGCAGTTTGGCAGGGAGGAATGAGTTTTCACGGTGGGCTGAGCGGTGTAGTTGTTTTTGCCTCGATTTTTTGCCTGCGTAAAAAGCTGCCTTTGTTGCTGACGGCTGATGTGCTGGTGACCGCCGCTACCATCGGTTTAGGGCTTGGACGGCTCGGAAACTTTATTAACGGTGAATTGTGGGGCAGGGTGACGGATGCTCCCTGGGGTATGGTCTTCCCCGGTGCAGGGCCTTTGCCGCGTCATCCGAGCCAATTGTATGAAGCTGGCCTGGAGGGTGGGGTTCTTTTCGCGCTTCTTTATTTATTTCATCGTCGTCGACTGTCCCCCGGAGTGCCGTTTTTTTCATTCTGTCTGCTCTACGGGGTATTTCGTTTCGCTGTAGAGTTTGTTCGAGAGCCAGATGCACATATCGGTTTTTTGTGGGGTGCGGCTACCATGGGGCAGTTGCTGTCGCTGCCTATGGTCTTGATCGGTTTGATCGGTTTAGGCTGGGTTCTTTTGGGCAGGGGGCGTGAATGACCGGAGGCAGAGGGGTTGTTTTCGATTGCGACGGGGTCTTGTTCGAGAGTCGAAAAGCTAATCTCGCTTATTACAATACAATATTTGAAGCCTGCGGTTTTCCTCTGGTTAGCGAGGATGAACCGGATAAGGTGCATGTTTGTCATACCGCAGCCACGCCCCAGGTCTTTGCAGCTTTGCTCAGTCCGAAACAATCACAACAGGCCCTTATTGTTGCCCGTGGCATCGATTATCGGCAATTTCTACCGTTGATGATTCCCGAACCCGACCTCCTCGAGGTTTTACAGGTATTGCATGAAAGTCACTCCTTGGCCGTGGCGACCAATCGAGGACATGGCGTCAAGGAACTGCTGACCTTTTTCGGCTTGGACGATTATTTCGTTACGGTGGTGAGCAGCGCCGATGTGAAACGGCCTAAGCCTCACCCGGATATGTTGCTCCTGGCGGCTGAACGGCTGGGTTTTGAGCCCGCCGAGTTATTGTTTGTCGGCGATTCTGAGCTCGATTGTCAAGCAGCCGATGAGGCGGGCATGCCTTTTGTGGGTTATAAGAATTCCTTTGACGGACAACAGGCTGTCAATGGCCACCGGGATTTGCTGGCGTTGCTTTCCTGATAATTCCAGCTTGCATGAAGCAGGCTCAGTAGAGAATCTTCTCCATTTCCAGAACGTGGCCGTTATCATATTTTCGGTAGGAGACCCGGTCCATCAGGGTCTTGATGATAAAGATGCCGCGACCGTGCTCAGCTAAGCAGGAAGGAGGCGGTTCCGGCAGGTCACAGAAGGTGAACCCGCGCCCCTGATCATAAACCTTAATGGTCAGTTTCCGATTTTTTACATGCAGGGTAACGTGTAAGGTTTCACCAGGTTTTGAATCGACGGTATGCCGTATGGCATTCGCCATCGCTTCGGTCAGCACCAGGTTGATATGGTAGGCTAGCTCTTCCCGGTCTCCCGGATAGGACTCCAGGCTCTGGGCAAGATATTCTCCTATCTTGCCCAGCAGGCGCAGATATCCTGTCTCGTTGGGGACTTTGATGTCGAGGAAGATGCTTTCGCTCATAGATTCACCGACCACATTTATTCCTGGAAACTGTTCAAAGCTTGGGCCAAATCGGGAAAAATTTCGAATACCCGGTGGAGCCTGGTCAATTCGAACATCGATTCAACCTGCGGTTGCAGACCGCAAAGTTTCAGGTTTCCATTGCGGGCGCTGGCATTTTTAAACCCTGAGACCAGTGCTCCCAAGCCGGAAGAATCGACAAAACGTACTCCCTGCAGGTCGACAATCATATTGTTTTTGCCCTCTTCAAAGAGGGTCAGCATCTGCCCCTTCAAATCTGAACTATTGTGCGCATCAAGGCGCTCTTCCTGGATCTGGATAAGAGTAATGGCGTTTCGGGATTCAATTGTCGTCAGCATCGCATTCTCCTTGAGGCTCAACCGAGCAGGAAATGGAATTTTCAGGGGAGGCGGTAAAATTGAACCTCACATCATGGCTACATAATATCATGTTGTCTAGAAAGGTTTATTAATAAAAGAGTGTAAAGTCGCAGGCCTGCCGTTTCACAGAATTGGACAACCCACGCTTTTGCAGAGGTTTTCACCCCAGTCGAATAAACTCTAACCGACCGAATTTCATAAAGATTATCATATTGGAATGGGCTGTAAAGATTTTTTTAGACCGCTCGTGGCGATTGACCCTTTAAGCATGATATGATACTTATCTTAACCGCTCCGGGGCCCATAAATCCCCTGCACGCTTACGGAAATTCTCTGTATTTTGTTGGCAATAATTTCTTTGTCCCTTCCTAGGAGCCAGCATGGCTGTAAAGTCTGCGATTCTTCTCCTGATGATAGCCTGTCTGGCCGGTTGTCCGGCGCCTTCGGCCCATTCTGTTCGTGCCGAAGCTGCGAATCATACAGCCCCCCCCAATTACGTCTCTCGGATTGAAGAGCCAGAGGCGAAAGCCTTTTATTACTTTAGTCTGGCACGGCTCACTGCGGTTGATGGCGATTATCCGGCCGCGGTTGCGGCCCTCAAACAGGCGCTGCAATATGATCCTCAATCGGCTTATCTACACCTTTTCTTAGCCGAGCTTTATCTCTCTATGAATGAGGTTCAACTAGCAGTGCGTGCTGCGGAAGACGCCTCAATCTATGCACCTGAAGACCCTCAGCCCCAGTTATTGCTCGGCAACCTTTATTTTGAGCAGGGACAGGATATACAAGCTATTGAACGCCTGCAAAAGGCTATTGAGCTTGATGTTGAGCAACAGGAGGCCTATTTGCGCCTCGGTGTTGCCTATGCGCGCAGCGGAGACAGCGAGCAGGCCGTTAATGTTTTGAAACAGTTGCTTAAGCGAGACCCCGATTCGTTGCTGGCCGGACTGACTCTGGCGCGCGTTTATCGGGAAATCGGACTTTTTTCCCGGGCCGAAGATGTTTATCGCGACCTGTTGGAACGACGTCCCGATCTCGAATCGGCTTATCTCGAGTTGGCCTCACTGTTTCAGCGCCAGGGAGAGCCTGAGAAGGCGGTGGCTGTCTTGCGCGAAGCGTTGAGCCAGAAACCTGACAATGTTCCTATTCGTCTGCGAGTGGTACGTTTGCTGGTTGCCACCCGAGACTTTCAGGCGGCACTGGAAGAACTTGAACTGCTTATCCGCCAGCATCCCGAGGCGGCCGAGGGCTATCGGCTGCGTGGTCTTATTCTCATGGAGCAGGAACAGTGGGAGAAGGCTGCCGATTCCCTGCTCAAGGCCTTGTCCCTTGAACCGGACTCTTCTCAGCTCCGGTTTTATCTTGGCACCGTTTACGAGCGGCAACAGAAGTGGCAGCAAGCCTTTCAGGCCTTCCAAGGGATTGAAGCCGATGATGAACCCTATGCTGACGCTACCAGCCACATGGCATTCCTGCTGCACCGAATGGGGCGTCTCGAAGAGGCGATTAGCCTTTTAAAAACGCGATTGGCCAAACTGCCTCCCCGTGCTGAAATCTATTCATTTTTCTCCACACTTTATCAAGAGCAAGGGGACCTTGAGTCGGCACAGGCTGTGTTGCAGCAGGGATTGAGTAAAATCCCCCAGAGTGCAGATTTGCACTACCATCTTGGTTTGGTTTATGAGGGGGCCGGCAAGCCAGGGGCTGCAGCCATCGCCATGCGCAAGGCCATTGAATTGAATGACCAACATGTCGAGGCTCTGAATTATCTGGCATATTCCTTTGCCGAGCAGGGTATCCACCTAGGGGAGGCCCTTGAATTTGCACAACGTGCCCTGGCCATTAATAATGCCGGTCATATTCTCGATACCCTCGGCTGGGTTTATTACAAACTCGGCCGTTTTTCCGAGGCCCGGCCGGAGCTGGAAGCGGCTGCTACCCTGTTAACGGACGATGCGGTGGTGCAGGAGCACCTTGGGGATCTGTACCAAGCTCTTAAGCTTTATGAGCGCGCTCGCCGAACCTACCGCAAGGCTCTTAAGCTGAAGCCTGACAATCCGGCCTTGGAAAAAAAGCTGAAAGCATTACCCCATGATTGATTCGCTCTGGCACCCAACAACCAGGAAAAACTATCGCTTCAATCAATCTTCACTCCATCGCTTGCTTCTGGTTGCCAGTATGGTTTTTCTTTTGGCCAGTTGCGTACCGGCCCCGGTCCCTCCTCGGCCTCTGTTGAATGAGCAGGTGTTGTTGCAGCGCCTGCAAGCTAACGCCCGGGCTTTTAACAGCCTGCGCGGGATGGCGCGGATTCGCACCAAAGATGCAAAGGGATCGGTCTCCGCACGGCAGGTCTTGCTCCTGGCCAAACCTGGCAACATTCGATCCGAAGTGCTCGGCCCCTTCGGGCAACCGCTGTTGCTACTGGCTGCTCTTGATGGTGAGTTGAAAATTTCGCTGCCGAGGGAAGGCCGCTTTTTGCAAGGGGCTGCTACGCCGGAGCGAATCGCCCGCTTTACCCGCGCGGCGCTGACGGCCGAACAGCTGGTGCGACTGGCTCTCTACGACGTGCCGCTTATCGCCTATCGTGACAGTGTATTGACCCGCCATGAACAAAATTATCAATTGATGTTGAATGGTGCCGATACCCGGCGCCAACAGCTCGAGTATGATCTGTCTGGCCGACTACTGAAGGCGACCTATTTCCGTGGCGAAAATCCGCTGTTGAAAGTGGCCTATGACGGTTTCGATAACGACCTGCAGGGGTTCCCTCGGCAGGTGTCGGTGTCTCTACCTGAGCAGGAGGCGAGTTTTTCGTTGGCCTACAGCGATGTTGAATTAAATCCCGAGCTTGCCGCTGTCCATTTTACCCTGCAACCACCGGCCGGTGTAGTCACGGAGGCCTTGCCATGACTTTTATCAGTGACAGGTTTGGCCTGGTCTGGATCTTTCTTGGCTTGTGCTGTCTGTACCTGATCTGCGGTTGCGACCGGATGGATGAAAATCTGGCCGGGCAGGCAGAGGCTGGGCCACCTGCGGCAGGGGATACTCTGATTATCGGCTCCGGAGCTGATGCCGTTACCCTGCTCCCGGTATTGGCCAGTGATGGCACCTCAAGCGATATAAATGGCTTGGTTTATAACGGTCTTGTTCGCTACGACAAGGACCTCAACATTGAAGCAGACCTGGCCGAGCGTTGGGAAATTTCACCGGACAACCTTACCATTACCTTTCATCTTCGCCAGGGGGTACGTTGGCACGATGGGGCGCCTTTTACCGCTGAGGATGTACTTTATACTTATCAGTTGCTAATAGACCCCAAAACTCCCACCGCCTATGCAGAGCGTTATCGGCAGGTGGCTTCGGCTCAGGTTCTCGATGCACACACTTTTCGCGTGCGTTATCATAAACCTTTGGCTACCGCCCTTATCAGTTGGGCTTTTTCTGTCCACCCTCGGCACCTCCTGGAAGGGACTGAGATTACCAAGAGCCCTTTGGCCAGTCACCCGGTCGGCACCGGTCCTTATCGTTTCGTTGCCTGGAAGCGCGGAGAAAAGATCGTGCTGGAGGCCAATCCCGACTATTATGAAGGGCCGCCTTATATTCACCGGGTTCTCTATCGGGTGATTCCCGATGCTTCCACCATGTTTCTCGAAATGCAGTCCGGCGGTCTGGATTACATGGGCCTGACTCCCCTGCAGTACGCCATGCAGACCGACACCCCGGCCTTCCGTCGGCGGTTTCGCAAATATCGTTATCCGGCTTTTGCCTATACCTATCTTGGCTATAATTTGCGCCGCCCGATTTTTCAGGATAAAAGGACACGCCAAGCTTTGTCTTTTGCCATAGATAAGCAGGAGATTATCGATGGGGTCTTGCTCGGTCTTGGCCAGGTTGCCAGTGGACCTTATAAACCCGGAAGTTGGGTGCATAACCCCGAAGTGGCACCTTACCGGTACGATCCGAACCGGGCTCGTACCCTGCTGGCTGAGGCTGGTTGGCAGGATAGTGATGGCGACGGCGTGCTCGATAGAAATGGTCAGTCCCTGTCTTTTACTATTGTTACCAATCAAGGTAACGATCAGAGGGTTAAGGCCGGTGAAATTATTCAGCGGCGCTTGTCCGAGGTGGGAGTGAAGGTCAAGTTGCAAGTCGTTGAGTGGGCTGCCTTTTTAAAAGAATTCATCAACCCTGGAAACTTTGACGCGACCATTCTAGGTTGGAGTGGCGGTATTGATCCGGATGTTTATAATGTTTGGCATTCGAGCAAAACGGGACCGGGAGAACTTAATTTTATTGCTTTTAAAAATGCCGAGGTGGATCACCTTCTGGAGGCTGGAAGGCGCACTTATGACCAGGATGAACGCAAGCTGGTTTATGACCGGTTTCAGGAAATACTGGCTGAAGAACAACCTTACACTTTCCTTTATGTACCGGAGAGTCTACCAGTGGTTGCGGCCCGTTTCCGCGGGATCGAACCGGCGCCGGCCGGCATCATGCATAATTTCATACAATGGTATGTGCCGGCCGAAGAACATAAGTATAGTCGATAACATGGCCCGATAAATACTATTGTAAATTAACTATTTAGCAACCAAGAGCTGTCATGCTGCTTTATCTTTCAAAACGCCTGCTGTTGATGGTTCCCCTGCTTTTGGGGATCACCCTGATTTCCTTTGTGGTGATCCATCTGGCTCCCGGCGAGCCTACCGACATGCAGACCCAGCTCAATCCTGAAGTAGGCGTCGAACTGCAGCAACGTTTGCGAGCCCAGTACGATCTCGATCAACCGCTCATGGTCCAGTACGGCAAGTGGCTCGGCCGGCTGGTGCGCTTCGACTTTGGCGATTCTTTTTCCCAGGATCGTCGCCCTGTGACAGCCAAAATCGCCGAACGGCTGCCGATAACCATTTTGATCAATGTCCTTTCCATCGGCTTGATTCTGCTTGTGGCCGTACCTATCGGTATCGTTTCAGCGGTTCGACGCAACTCCCACTTTGACCGCTTGACCACAATTTTTGTGTTTATCGGCTTTGCTACGCCTTCCTTCTGGTTGGCTCTGTTGTTGATGGATTTTCTCGGAGTGCGCTATGGCCTGTTTCCCATCGTCGGCCTTAAGTCGCTGGGGTACGATTATTTGAGTTGGTCCGGGCAGATTCTGGATGTGTTGCATCACCTTGTGCTGCCGGTTTTTGTTTCTGCTTTTGGCGGCCTGGCCGGGTTTTCCCGCTATATGCGGGCCAATATGCTGGAGGTGATTCGCCAGGATTATATCCTTACCGCCCGGGCAAAGGGCCTGACGGAGAAGGCGGTGATCTGGAAGCATGCCCTGCGCAACGCCCTGTTGCCGGTGATTACTATTCTTGGTCTGTCGGTGCCGGGATTGATTGGTGGCAGCGTGATTTTCGAGACTATTTTTGCCATCCCCGGAATGGGCAAGCTTTTTTATGATGGGGTTATGATGCGTGACTATCCGCTGATCATGGGGATACTGGTGATCGGAGCGGTACTGACCCTGGTCGGTAATCTGCTGGCGGATCTGGGGTATGCGCTGGCTGATCCCCGTATCCGCCACAGTTAGTTTTGATGGCGTCGCAAAAAGTCCGTCCTACGGCGTTACGGTGCTTTTTCAGGACCTCGACATACGAGTGTATGCCTTCGGCCCCGAAAAAGCACCAAGCCTTGTAGGACAAAATTTTTGCTTAGCCATCGTTTGGCCAGCCTGTAACTGTAAGTTTTGGGAGTGCATCAAGGTTGGTATGCATACTTTTAGAGTTGTGGTTGATTCATTCATAATTCAGGAGGAGAAATGAAAAAGATCTTTGTCACCGGCGGTGCCGGCTACATCGGTAGCCACGTCGTCAAGGCTCTGGGCGAGGCCGGCTATCAGGTGCTGGTCTACGATAATCTCTCCACCGGTAATCGCTGGGCCGTTCTGCACGGTGACCTGGTCGTCGGTGAACTGAGTGATCGTCAGCTGCTCAGCAATACCCTGCGGGACTTTCAGCCCGATGCGGTCATGCATTTTGCCGCCTTTATCGAGGTGGCCGAAAGTGTTAGCAATCCTCTGAAATATTACCGCAACAACACTCTGAATGCTCTGCAATTGCTCGAAGTTTTGCAAGAGTTAAACATCGGCCGGTTTATTTTCTCCTCCACCGCGGCTGTGTACGGCACCCCCGAGGAAATTCCGGTGGCTGAGACGGCGCCGCTGGAGCCGATTAATCCCTACGGCGCTTCGAAGATGATGTCCGAACGGTTGCTGGCTGATCTTACTCTGGCGTTGCCGGAGGACTTTCGCTATGTGGCGCTACGCTATTTCAACGTCGCCGGTGCTGATAGCGGCGGCCGCATTGGTCAGGCCTACAAGAATCCGACTCATCTCATCACTCGCGCTTTGAAGACCGCCCGCGGTCAGTATCCCGCCCTGCAGCTCTTCGGTACGGATTATCCCACAGAGGACGGCACCTGTATTCGCGATTATATCCACGTCGATGATCTGGCCGAGGCGCATCTGGTGGCTCTGCGCCATCTGCTTAACGGTGGTCAGAGCGATATTTTTAATTGCGGCTATGGTCACGGTTATTCCGTGCGCGAAGTCATCGAGGTGGCGAAAAAGGTCAGCGGTGTCGACTTTACCGTGATCGAGGCTGATCGGCGGGAAGGGGACCCGGCGGCACTTACGGCAAAATCGGATAAAATTGTCAGTGAACTCGACTGGAAACCTCGCCATGACGATTTGGAATATATTGTGCGCACCGCGTGGGAGTGGGAGCAGAAGGTTGATGCCAAACTAAGCGATTGAAGTTGAGGCGCACCACCTGCCGTAAAAAAAGGGGGACGCGTATGACTGACAACAAGCCAAAACTCGGCCAAATGTTGGTTGAAGCCGAGCTCATCAATGAACTCCAGCTTAAATCGGCCTTGGTCCACCAGCAGCACTGGCGCTGCCTGTTCGGCGCCTCGCTGGTCAAGCTTGGTTACCTCGATGAAGAGGAGTTGCTTGGGTTTTTAGCCGACTCCCTCAATTTGTTGCGAGTAGATCTCAAATGGCGGGCTATCCCCAGAGAGGTGCTGAACCTGGTGCCGGTGGACAAGGCCCGGGAATACCACGTCATTCCCGTGGATCGCGAGGTACTCCATGGCACCTCCTATTTACTGGTGGCGACCTGCGATCCGACCCACCTGGCCAATCTGGACGATCTGGCTTTTCTCACTGGCTGCGAGATCAGGCCCGCTTTGGCCTCGGAGGAGGAGATCCGGGCGGCTATTGACCGGTGTTATGGCGGCAGGCTGGAACCTCCGGCTCCTTCGACTCCCCCAGTGCCTGCAGGTTCATCGATCGACGAACAGGATAAATTTCACAAACTGCTCTTATTGATGCTGGCCAAGGGACTTATTTCCCGCAGCGAATACGATCTCCTTAAATAACTGTAGCTATGAATAGACAAGAGAAACAATCCTTTTGGCGTAAGGTCTTCTGGCCCCGGTTGCGCAGAAACCGTATGGCCATGGCCGGGGCGGCCATTGTGTTGGCCATGGCCGTGCTGGCTCTGTTGGCGCCGTTGCTGGCACGGGACCCAGGGCATATCGATATCGCTCTACGCTTGCAGGCACCGAGTCTCCTCTATCCCCTCGGGACGGACGATCTCGGACGTGACGTGTTGGCCCGTATCCTCTACGGCGCCCGTATTTCTCTGCTGGTCGGATTTGTAGCGGTTGGTATTGCCACGGCCATCGGCGTGCTCCTCGGTGCTCTGGCCGGCTATTACGGCCGCTGGGTCGACACCCTGATCATGCGGTTCGTCGATATTATGCTCTGTTTCCCGAGTTTCTTCCTTATCCTGGCGGTGGTGGCTTTTTTAGAGCCTTCCATCTGGAACATTATGATTATCATCGGTCTGACGGGCTGGATGGGGGTGGCCCGGTTGGTACGGGCCGAGTTCCTGTCTTTGCGGGAGCGAGACTTTGTGCTGGCGGTGCGTGCTGCCGGCGCTCGGGATAGTCGCATCATCTTTCGTCATATTCTGCCCAACGCCTTGTCGCCGCTCTTGGTTTCGGCCACTCTTGGCGTGGCCGGCGCCATTCTTACCGAAAGTGCACTATCTTTTCTCGGTATAGGGGTGCAGCCACCGACTCCTTCCTGGGGGAATATGCTTATTTCCGGAAAACAGACCCTTGGCAGCGCCTGGTGGTTGTCGGCCTTCCCCGGCCTGGCTATTCTGGTGACGGTGCTGGGATATAATCTCCTTGGTGAGGGCATTCGCGATGCTCTCGATCCGCGTTTAAAAGAATAATTTTTTACCGCAGAGGACGCAGAGAAATTCCTTTAAAAACAAAAAAAGACTTTCTCTGCGCTCTCGGCGTCCTCGGCGGTTACATTGTCTTTTAAAAGCTAGTGACTTTTTTGGAATAGCAGTAGTGATATGAAAACCGGACGTAACGAGCCCTGTCCCTGCGGCAGTGGCCTTAAATACAAGAAGTGTTGCCTGCTCGTTTCGGCTCCGTCGGCTGTGATTGATTTGTCGCCGGTGCAGCTGGTGGCGGCCCGGGCCAAAGCTTTTGCAGCAGGCGATTTTGCCTTTATTTACGACAGCTACCACTGCGAAGCACCATTTCGACGCCATTTTCCGGTACGGGACGAATATCTGAGTTATGCCCGCAGCGATTTGCAGGGACGTTATCGTATCAATTCCTGTCAGATATTATGCGACGATGCGCCTGCTGAAGGCGAGGCACGGGTTCTGTTTTTTCTCGACCTGGAGTATGGCGGAGAACAGCATCAATCCGTGGAGCTTGCGCGGTTTGTACAGACGGCCGATGGTTGGCGTTATCATTCCGGTCAGAAGGTCAACCGCGAGCTATTTCCAGGTCCTCTAGAGGAAATCACCATGGCCCAGGTTGAAGAACGCGCCGAAGGTATCTGTTTCTAATTGTTGTACCGTCGATGGACCGTGGGGAAGGTAGGACTGCTCCCGCCGTGCAAGGACTTGATTCATGAATGGAAGTAATCGACCCCGTGCCCTGTGGGCGAGCCGTTTCGGCTTCGTGCTGGCTGCCGCCGGCAGCGCCATCGGCCTCGGCAATATCTGGAAATTTCCCTATATTACCGGTCAGCACGGCGGTGGCGCCTTTGTGTTGGTTTATCTGGCTTGTATTGCCCTGGTCGGTGTGCCGATTCTGATGGCCGAACTGTTGATCGGTCGCCAGGGACGGCGAGACGCGGTCGGTTCTTTCGTTGTGCTTGAGAGGCCTCGCAGCCCCTGGATGCTGGTGGGGTGGGTCGGTGTGACGGCCTCCTTTATCCTCTTGTCCTTCTATGCAGTGGTGGCCGGCTGGAGTTTCGATTACGTGGTCATGGCTGCCCGTGGTGTTTTACAAGATCGCAGCCCTGTGGAAATCGAAGCTCTGTTCGGCGCTTTGGTGTCCTCGCCCGTTCGGGTGATCTTCTGGCAAGGCTTGTTTATCGTTACTACGGTCGCGATTGTTCTTGGCGGTGTGCGGGGTGGCATCGAACGATGCAGCCGTATTCTGATGCCGGCTCTGTTTGTTCTGCTGCTGTTGCTGTTCGGTCGTGGGCTGCTTTCGGCCGGTGGTGTACCGGCCTTGCGCTTCATGTTTCAGGCCGATTTTTCCGCCTTGAGCCCTCAAGCCCTTCTTGATGCCTTGGGCCATGCCTTTTTTACCCTGTCCCTCGGGGCCGGTACCATGATCACCTACGCTTCCTATCTCGACCCAGAGGCAGATCTGGGTGGCCTGGCCCTTCGTATCGCTTTGCTGGATACCTTCATGGCTCTACTTGCCGCATTGACAATTTTTTCCGTGGCCTTTGCCGCGGGGATCGAGCCGGGTTCCGGTCCGGGATTGGTATTTCAGACTCTGCCGATCCTGCTTCTTGAATTGCCCTTCGGTTCTGTGTTGACTCTGCTGTTCTTTTTATTGCTGGCTTTTGCCGCCTTGTCCTCGTCTATTTCCATGCTGGAAGTAACGGTCGCTTACCTGGTCGATGAAAAGACCTGGCCCCGCTGGCGCTACCGGGCTGGTGGGGGTTGCGGCTTTTCTGGTCGGTTTACCCAGTGCCCTGTCTTTCAACCGCTGGCAGGAGTATAAGTTTATTTTTGGTCGCACGTTCTTTGATGCCTGCGATCTGTTGGTTTCTTCCTATCTGTTGCCTCTCGGTGGTTTGCTGGTGGCTGTTTATGTCGGCTGGATCTGGCCTCGCCGCCATCCCTTAGCCGATATCGTAGCTGGTCATCGCCAGCAGATAGTGGTTCGAGGCTGGTTACTGCTGCTGCGTTATGTGGCTCCTGCGGCAGTGATTATCGTGCTGCTCAACCAGGCAGGAGTATTTCACTGATGCCCGAATTGCCTGAAGTCGAAACCATCCGTTGTGGCATCGAGCCTTTTATCAAAGGGCGCCAGGTTAGCCGGGTAGTTGTTCGCACGCCACGGTTGCGCTGGCCGATCCCTGTCGATCTGGCCAGCCAAATGTGCGGGCGTACCGTGCAGGATGTTGAGAGGCGGGCCAAGTATCTGCTGCTACGCACCGAAGCCGGTACTCTGCTCATTCACCTGGGCATGAGCGGTTATCTTAGGGTATTGGAGCAGCCACAGGCTCCGGGCAAGCATGATCATGCGGATATAGAATTCAGCGGGGGGATCTGTCTACGCCTCAACGATGTGCGCCGCTTCGGGGCTTTGCTGTGGCTCGATGGAGATCCGGCACAGCATCCTTTGCTGGCCGGCCTCGGTCCCGAGCCTCTGTCGGAAGAGCTGACGGGCGACTACCTGTACCAGCGGAGCAGGGGCCGTCGCCTGGCGGTCAAACCCTTCATCATGGATTCAAAGGTGGTGGTGGGAGTCGGCAACATTTACGCCAGCGAGGCGCTGTTTCGCGCCGGTATCGATCCCGCACGGGCCGCTGGGCGCATATCCTTAGTGCGCTATCGTCGCCTGGCCGAGGCTATTCGACAGGTTCTGCGGGAGGCCATAACCGCCGGAGGTACCACCCTGCGGGATTTTAGCGATCAAGATGGTCGGCCCGGTTATTTTGCTCAACAGTTACAAGTCTACGGCCGGGGCGGCGAGCCCTGTTCCGTTTGTGGTCAGGCCATTGTCAAAATTCAACTCGGTCAGCGTTCGACCTACTTTTGTCGGCAGTGTCAGCGCTGACGGCGCCTGCTCGCCGATTTAGTGCCGATAATCGGCTTTTCATCCAGGAGTATGTTGTGGAAGGTTTTCGTTTTGTCATGCCCTATCGGGTGCGGATCAGTGATATTAATTACGGCGGTCATGTCTCCAATGCCGCGGTTCTGAGTTTCTTTCAGGATGGCCGCATCGGTTATCTGCAGCAACTCGGCCCCTTCAGCGAGATGGACCTCGGTGGTTGCGGCATCATCCTGCCCGAAGCCAACGTGCAGTACAAAGCCGAGATGTTTCTCGGCGAGGAACTACAGATCGGGGTTCGCATCGAAGAATTGCGGCGCTCGTCCTTTATTATGGGCTACCGGATCGAGCGGCAAGGCGAAGTTACCGCCGAAGGGACCACCGCCCTGGTTGCTTTTGACTATCAGGAACGCAAGGTTCGGCGTCTGCCTGGTGCCTTCCGTGAAGCTGTAGCGGCTTTTGAAAAACTGCCACAGGAATAAATCTTTTGCGAATAACCGGTTGAAACATGGATACGCCCATTGTTCCAATAGAGAATTCTGGTTTGGAATTTTTCAGGGCCGAGGTATTTTATTTATAGATCATAGAATTATCTGGGTGTTTCATGGGTAGGAAGGCCGGTTGGTGATTACAGACCAAGGAGGTATGCCATGGAAGAATTTCGCACTTGTCGTGAATGTGGCTATACAAGGGGATTCCATGTCTATTTCAAACCGGATGGCGCACAACATCGTATAGGCTTGATCTGTCCATCCTGCGGCCGAGCTTTCGATATCGGCTGGGTTACGCCGCGCCTTGAAGGTCCGGCGGAGGCCGGTGCTCAATTTTAACCTTTCCGTCTTCTCTAGACATGCAGACATCTGTTGCAAGCGGTTATTCCAAACAATCTCAAGCCGTACTTGCACTTGCGCTTCAACGTATGTAAGTACGCCCGCCGTACAATCCCTTGCGTTTGGCTCGATTTAACGCCCGCCTGCCGGTTTTGCCACCATGCCTCATGACTGATGCGGACTAAAATCATAATAGTTGACGCAATCACTCAGATTAATAGTTGACGCATTCACTCAGGTATGTTAATCATGGCGTTAATCTCGGCCTGGGTGACGGGCCGCCACTATCTCTGTGAGGTCGGACCATTGCTTGAGTTGCTCAAAGAAGATTTGCAGACGGTATTCGAACGGGATCCTGCGGCGCGAAGCGCTATGGAGATCCTTTTCTGCTATCCCGGTTTTCACGCCCTGCTGTTTTATCGTCTCGCCCACGCTTTGTGGTCGCGCAAGTGGTATTTTCTGGGTCGACTTACCTCCCACATAGGCCGTTTTTTCACCGGAATCGAAATCCATCCCGGTGCCCGCATAGGACGCCGTTTTTTCATTGATCATGGCATGGGTGTGGTGATCGGTGAGACTACGGAGATCGGTGACGGTTGTACCCTTTACCACGGTGTCACTCTGGGGGGGACCTCCTGGGCGAAGGAGAAGCGCCATCCGACCCTGGGTAATAATGTAGTGGTTGGCGCCGGGGCCAAAGTGCTCGGTCCTTTTAAGGTTGGTGACAACAGCAAAATCGGCTCTAACTCCGTAGTGGTCAAGGAAGTACCGGTTAATTCGACGGTAGTCGGAGTGCCGGGCCGAGTGGTCTATGCCAATGGTGTACGCAACGTCGAAAAACAGGATCTCGAGCACGGTCAATTGCCAGATCCCGGCGCTCAGGCCCTGCAATGCCTGTTTGATCGATTGAATTCCCTGGAAACACGGGTGCAGGAATTATCCGACGAAGGTTTGGCAGGCGAACCAGCCGCTGAAACTTCTCAACAGGAGCGGGGCTGAAGCTATGCGTATCTCGAATAAGGCACAGTACGCTGTGCGTGCCATGGTTCGCCTTAATCTTTGTGTTGCAACGGGACCGGTTTCGAGTAAGACAATCGCTGCCAAGGAGGATATCTCTCTGTCTTTTCTGGAGCAGATCTTCGTCAAGTTGCGTCGTGCCGGTCTGGTAAGCAGTATTCGCGGTCCTGGTGGTGGGTATGTGCTGGGGCGGCAAGCGGACGAGATTCGCATTCATGAAATTATCGAAAGTGTCGAGCAGACCCTGGTGCCGGTGGCCTGCATGGACGAAGAAGGGCGTTGCAACTGTGACGAGCAGTGCATCACCCATACGGTTTGGGAAGGGCTTGGCCGGCGCATTCGCCACTTCCTGTCATCGATTACCCTGGCGGATTTGACTGAAGATGCCATGGAACAGCTATCCCCGGCCGCCGGTGGCCTGCGGAGCATATGTCATTTGGAGGAAAAGAAGTGAAACGGATCTACATGGATAACAATGCCACCACCGCGGTGCGTTCTGAGGTGCTGGAGGCGATGTTGCCCTTTTATAAGGAGCAGTTCGGTAATCCGTCCAGTATCCACTGGGCCGGTCAGGCGGTGAGCGGTGCCGTCGATAGTGCACGAGGCCAGGTAGCGCAGTTGATCAACTGCCAGCCGGAGGAGATCATCTTTACCTCCTGCGGCAGCGAAGGCAATGCTCTGGCCATCAAGGGCAGTGCGGAGTTTTTGCGTTCGAAGGGCAACCACATCATCACTACGGCTGTCGAGCATCCGGCGGTTCTGAATAGTTGCAAGTATCTTGAGAAACAAGGTTTTGAGGTAACTGTGCTGGCCGTCGACAGTGAAGGCATGATCGATCTGGCTGAATTGGAAGCGGCTATTTGTGAACAGACCATTCTCATTTCGGCCATGTGGGGCAACAACGAAACCGGGACTCTGTTTCCCGTTGCAGAAATTGGCGCCATTGCCCGCAAGCATAAGGTCCGTTTTCATACCGATGCAGTGCAGGCCGTGGGCCGAGTGCCCGTCGATGTGCAGGCCGCCGGGGTCGATATGTTGACCATTTCAGGCCATAAATTCGGAGCTCCGAAGGGGGTCGGTGCCCTCTATGTGCGCAAGGGGATGGGTTTGACACCGCTGTTTCATGGCGGTCACCAGGAGCGTAATCGGCGCGCAGGTACCCACAATGTGCCGGGCATCGTCGGGCTGGGTGTGGCTTGCGAACTGGCGATAACGGATCTGGCCGAGCAGGATGGCCGTATTCGTGCCTTGCGCGACCGCCTGGAACAGGGTATTCTGTCCCGCATTCCCGAGGTGCAGGTCAATGGCCATCGTCTGCAGCGTCTGCCCAATACGCTGAATATCAGCTTTGCCTACATCGAGGGCGAGGCGATTCTACTGTTTCTCGATATGAAAGGGGTGGCGGCGTCGAGCGGTTCGGCCTGCATGTCCGATTCCTTCGGCCAATCCCACGTGATCGGTGCCATGGGGGTCGATCCCATGATGGCCAACAGCAATATTCGCTTCGGACTGGGCCTGGATAACACCGAGGAAGATGTTGACTTTATCTTGGAAATCTTGCCTGAAATCATACAGAAACTGCGGGATATGAGTCCGTTCTACAGTGAGCGGGCTGCGAGTTAGTTTCCGCCTGGAAACGGTTCTTTTCCGCCGTGGCGGCGTCAATCTTAGAGCTTGCTTGTACGGCGTACCGATTGTACGCCTCCGCGAAAACTCTCGATTTTCTTGCCACGACGAAAAATCCCTCGTTTCCAATTCGGAAACCTGTTCCGGATTATTCCGTGGTGTGATTTAAAAACTAAACTGAAATATAGTGCTCTGCGGCTCTGTTGTGGGGCAAAAAGCCATATCAAATCAGTAGAAAAAGGAGTCTGCAATGTATTCCGATAAGGTAATCGATCATTTCACCAACCCCCGCAATGTCGGGGTCATCATTGACGCAGATGGCGTCGGCGAAAAAGTCAGCGCGTCTTGCGGCGATCGCATGAAGGTCTTTCTCAAGGTTGTCGACGGCGTTATTGAAGATCTTAAATTCCAGACCTACGGTTGCGGCGCTGCCATCGCATCTTCCTCCATGATGTCCGAACTGGTCATCGGCAAGACCCTTGACGAGGCCCTGGCCCTGACCAACGATGCTGTTGCCGAGGCCCTCGATGGCTTGCCGGACCCCAAACTGCACTGCTCCAACCTGGCGGCTGACGCTCTGCACGATGCGATAAAGAACTACAAGGAAGAGGGCGCCTGAGGGTTTTCTGACTAGACGTCGATAGTTTACCCGAAGGCCATCCGTTTGTGCGGGTGGCCTTCTTTATGGCGTCGCCATCCTATGAGTTTTTGCGAATGTAGCAAAAGGATAGTAATGGAAAAGAAACGGATCATGGTCGCCATGAGCGGCGGTGTGGATTCCAGCGTGACCGCTGCTTTGCTGCAACAGCAGGGCCACGAGGTGCAGGGTATGACCATGCGGGTCTGGGATGGCCCGGTGGATGTGGCTACCGATGCCCGTCGGGTCGCCGACCAACTCGGTATTCCCTTTCATCTGGTCGATCTGCGCGAGGAATTTCAGCAGCGGGTAGTGAAACCTTTCTGCAGCGAGTATATGCAAGGGCGCACTCCCAATCCCTGTGTTCTTTGCAATCAGGCTTTCAAGTTTCGCCTGCTGCTGGAACAGGCGCAGACCCTCGGGGCCGATCAACTGGCTACAGGACACTACGTGCGGGTGCTTGAGCGGGACGGACGCTATCTGCTGGCCAAAGGACACAGCGTTCATAAAGACCAGAGCTATTTCCTCTTTACCCTGACCCAAGAGCAGCTCAGTCGCGTCCGGTTCCCTCTTGGCGAGATGAACAAGGATCAGGTACGGGCTAAGGCCGTTGAGTTAGGGCTCTCCGTCGCGGGCAAAAGCGACAGCCAGGACATTTGTTTTATTCCCGATGCGGACTATGTCGGCTTTTTGGAAGGACAGTGCGGCAGCGCCGATCGCAGCGGTCAGATAGTGCATGTCGACGGTCAGGTGCTCGGCCGTCACGAGGGAATCTATCGCTATACCATTGGTCAGCGGCGGGGCCTCGGTCTTGCCTGGACCGAGCCGTTGTTTGTGGTGCGTATCGATGCCGCCCAGAGACAGGTGGTGGTCGGCGAGCGCCATCACCTCGATGTCAGTGAGTTGATAGCCACGGACTGCAACTGGATTATGGCTGAACCCTCCGAACCATTACGCTGCCGGGTAAGAATTCGTTACCGCCACCGGGAAGCGTCGGCTACCGTTACGGTCCTCGGAGAAGGTCGCTGCCGGGTGGTCTTTGATGAACCGGAAAAAGGTATCACCCCGGGCCAGGCTGCGGTTTTCTATGAAGAGGATCTGGTTCTGGGAGGTGGGTGGATCGCATGAGTTGCCGTTTTGCCATCGCCACCCTCGGTTGTAAAACCAATCAATTCGAGTCGGCGGCTATGGAGGAGACTTTAACTGCGGCCGGATATCAGCCGGTACCGTTTGCCGAAGGTGCCGACCTGGTGATCATCAATACCTGCACGGTAACCTCCGCCACCGACAGCCAGTCCCGTAATCTGATTCGCCGCGCCCGGCGGCACAATGCCGGGTGTCGCATCGTTGTAACCGGCTGCTACGCCCAGGTCGATCCTGCCGCTCTGGCCGATCTGCCGGGAGTTTCTCTGGTCATCGGCAACGAGGAAAAGCGCGACTTGCTGCAACGACTGACCGCCGAGGGGCCACGGGTGCAGGTCGGCGATATCCGTCAACAGGCCGGTCCGGCCCTATCCCTGTCAAGCTTCTCCGGGCGCAGTCGGGCTTTTGCCCAGATTCAGAACGGCTGCGACACCTATTGTTCTTACTGCATCATTCCTTATGCTCGCGGAGCGAGTCGTTCGGTGCCCCCGGAACAGGTTCTCGACCAGGTGCGGGAATTGGTGACCAGCGGATATCAAGAGGTGGTGCTGACCGGAATCCATATCGGTGGCTATGGCAAGGACTTTGAGACGCCCGGCAGCCTGTTACAACTGGTTCAACGTATTGAGCAGGAGACCGATCTTGCCCGACTGCGACTCGGTTCCATCGAGCCACAGGAGATCGATGATGCCCTCATCGAGGCTGTAGCGACTTCGAGCATTCTCTGTCCGCATTTTCATATTCCTCTGCAATCGGGGGACGATGCTGTCCTGCAACGCATGAATCGTCATTACAGCGGCGGATACTTTGCTGAACTGGTGCGAAAGATAATTCGGCGGCTGCCGGAAGCTGCCATCGGGCTCGATGTGATCACCGGTTTTCCCGGGGAGACGGCACAGGAATTTGAAAACACCCGTCGTTTGATCGAAGAACTGCCGATCAGCCACCTGCACGTTTTTCCTTACAGCCGGCGACCGGGAACTCCGGCGGCAGACTTTCCCGACCAGATTCCGGGGCCTCTAGCCAAAGAACGAGCGGCAACACTACGTCTCCTGGGCGAACAAAAACAACAGGATTTTGCCCGGCGCTTCCTTGGTCGTCAACTGAAAGTGGTGGTGGAAGGCGGACGGCAGGATGGAATTTGCAAGGGTTTGAGTGGCAACTATCTGCAGATCGCTTTTCCCGGCCCGGAAGGGCTTGAAGGGCAGTTGCTGTCGGTGACGGTCGACAACTTGTCCGGTCAAACTTTACTTGGGCGGCAGAGTTAATGGTTTAACCGTATGCTGGTGTAATGGAGAAGAAGCGGACTGGCTGTTCCGTTGATAAATTTGCTGAATAACAAAAGGGCCCTGCTGCTGCAGGGCCCTTTTGTTAGTGTGAAACCGGTTCTATGTATCGGTCGCTTTACTTGATCTTGATGAATCGATCAGATTTCACGCCGCATTTGGAGCAAGTTTTAGGAGGGGTAGCGCCTTGCTCAGTCAAGCCACAGACAGTACATTGCCATTTAAGACCTTTAGACATCGTTTTCTCCTTGCTATTGTTAGAGTTCATCGGGAAGTTTCTTTTACCGTGCATCATTGGGCATAAATATAACCCCTTTGGTAAGCAATGTCCAGGTTAAAATATCTTTTTTTGATGTATACCCCAAAAAAAGATAAAGGTGTTTCAAGACGACTCAATCAGTGCCGCTTGCTTTCCTCGCTTCTCGTTGACCGTAAGCAATAATCCGATGCCGAGGACAAAAAAGCCGGCCAGTCCCAGAATGGCGCTGCGGTTGGAGCCTGTCAGCTGGATGAGCAGAGCAAAGGAAAGGGGCCCCAGGACCGAAGCGCATTTACCGCTGATGGCGTAAAAGGCATAGAATTCTGCGTTTTTGCCGGGGGGAATGAGGGCGCCATAGAAGGAGCGGCTGATCGCCTGGCTGCCGCCGAGAATCAGTGCTACCAGCAGGCCGAGCAACCAGAACTGCCAGGCATGTTCCATGCGGTAGGCATAAACGGTGACCACCATAAACAGCAACAGACTGATTAATAGAGCTATTTTACTGCCGTAACGGCCTGCCAGGCGGCCGAAAATCAGTGCCCCGGGCATAGCAACGAACTGAATCATCAAAAAGCAACCGAGGATGCTGCTTTGACTGATGGCCAATTCTTCGCGGGCGAAGATGGCAGCCACCACGATGATGGTTTGAATGCCGTCGTTATAGCAGAGAAAGGCCAGCAGAAAGCGCAGTAAGTCGGGATAGGTGGAGACTTTTCTCAACATGCGCAGATAGCCGCGCCAGCCACCGACAGGAAAGGTTCCGGTTGTGGGTCGTTGTTCATCCCGCAGATGACGAAAGGCGGGCAGGGCAAACAACGCCCACCAGAGTCCGGTAAGCAGAAATCCGACGCGGCTGGCGATTGCACCATCCTCCAGGCCGAAGAGTGCCGGACGGCTGATGAGAATGAAGACCAATAGCAGGGCCAGCCCGCCGCCCAGATAGCCGAAGGCGAAGCCCCGGGCTGACAGACGGACCATCTCTGTCCCTTGGGACAGCATGGGCAAGAAAGCGTTGTAGAAAATGTTGCCGGCGGCAAAACAGGCGTTGGCAGCCACAAAGAGCCCGGCGGCCAACAGATAATTGCCCGGACCGGCCATTGCCAGAAGACCGGTGGCGACAGAGCCGGCCAGGCAGAAGGTGATAAGCCAGCGGCGCCGTGTGCAGCAACGATCGGCATGGGCACCGAGCCAGGGGGCGGTTAGCGCCACCAGAAGCATCGAGCAGGTGACGGCATAACTCCACAGGGCTGTGGCCGGTAGGGAAAGGCAACGGCCGAACAGGCACAGGATGGCGCCCTCTGCAGGTACCAGGGCGGCAAAATAGACCGGCAGCACCGCCGCCAGGACCACGGTGGCAAAGGCGGAATTGGCCCAATCGTACATGCACCAGGCAAAGCGTGCCTGACGCAGGGTCGGTATTCCTTGATCCGTTACAGGCTTCCCGGTTCGTTTCATCGGCTCACTCGGGGTTGGTTTTGCGCATATGAATGACGTAAGCACATTCTTCCGGCAGCCAGTTGACCGAGCGCACCACCTCGGGGGTCAGCTTGACGCAGCCTTCGCCGACGGTAAAACGTTTATGATAGACCTTGCAGGTGCGGTCCACGATGTCCAGGTAACGACAGGGGATCGGTGTGGCATGCACCCTGCCGTTATGATCGAGCCATTTTTCGAAGCAACACAGGCCGCAGCGATTGCAAAGGTCTTCCCATTCGGGCATCTGTATTCCAGGTGGTTTCAATAGCCCATCCTTGGCCTTTTGTAGTACCGCAAGACGGATATCTAATTTCTGTTTGTTCACAAGAACAAGAGCTTATCAATCAGACCTTGATTTGTTCGCCCATCCCCGGGCTCCACGGGTTCCCTGAAGACAGCCTGTTAGGCGCACTCCGAGTAGCCGCAGGCGTGGCAGACGCAACAGCCTCCCTCATGTTCGACGGGTCCGCCACAATCAGGGCAAGCACCGCTATTGGCGTTGTACAAGACTGCTGACTCGTCGTCGGTTTCGCTAAGCATGTGCATCTGAATGGCTTTGGCAACCGCATCGGCGCAGGAGGTTACACGGTTGGCTCCGAAGCCCGCCGGTTTATGGCAGGTGATGCCGATCAGCTGTTTGATGGTCTGGCGGGCCTGGCCGCCGCTGCGCCACGCCAGGGATACGAGGCGGCCGATGGCTTCGCACTGACTGGCAGCACAGCCGCCGGCTTTGCCCATGGTGGTAAAGAGCTCGAACAGTCCGCTGTCGTCCCGGTTGATGGTGACATAGAGGGGACCGCAGCCCGTTTCCATCTGATAGGTGGAGCCGGTCAAAGCCCGTGGGCGTTCCCGCTTGCGGCCGCTTTTTCTCGATTCGGTCGGCACATCCGGTGCGGCTTGCGGTTCGCTGCCTTTGGCCACCGACAAGACCTGCATGTCCCGGGAGCCGTCGCGGTAGATGGTCACTCCTTTGCATCCCTGCTGGTAAGCCATCAGATAGACCTCGGCCACCTGATCCCGGGTGGCGTCATGGGGAAAGTTGACCGTTTTGGAAACGGCATTGTCGGTGTGCTTCTGAAAGGCCGCCTGCATGCGGATATGGTCCTCAGGGGTGATATCGTGGGCGGTAACAAAGATTCGCCGCACATCCGCCGGAATCTGGTCGAAATCCTGAATAGTGCCGTGCTCGGCGATGTCTTTCATGAGTTCAGCAGAATAGAAGCCCCGCTCTTTGGCTATTTTTTCGAAGAGAGGGTGAACCTCCACCAGCACATCGTTATCGAGCACCTGCCGCACATAGGAGACGGCAAAGATCGGCTCTATGCCGCTTGAAGAGTTGGCGATGATGGAGATGGTACCGGTCGGCGCGATGGTGGTGCAGGTAGCGTTACGTAATACTTTCTCTCCGGCCAGATCGTAGCTGCTGCCGGTAAAGTTAGGAAAGGAGCCCCGTTCTTTGGCCAGCTGTCGGGACGCCTCGCGGGATTCCCGGGTGATGAAATCCATCAGCTGCTCAGCCAGTTCCACCGCCTCGCTGTCACTGTAGGAAAGCTTCAGCAGTACCAGCATGTCAGCCCAGCCCATGATGCCGAGGCCGATCTTGCGGTTGGCCCGGGTCATTTCGCCAATTTGCTCCAGGGGGTACTTGTTGATCTCAATAACATTGTCGAGAAAGCGGGTCGCCAGCTTTACGGTATGGCGCAGCTTCTCCCAATCCACCTGACCGTCGTCGGTAACCATCCGGGCCAGGTTTATCGAGCCGAGGTTGCACGATTCGTAAGGTAGCAGCGGTTGCTCGCCACAGGGGTTGGTCGCTTCGATTTCTCCCACATGGGGGGTGGGATTGTCGCGATTCAGGCGGTCCAGAAACACCATGCCCGGTTCGCCGTTGGTCCAGGCCATTTCGACGATGCGTTCAAAGACCTTGCGGGCGTCCTTTTGCTTAACGACCTGGCCGTCTCGCGGATTGATAATGTCGTAACTGCCACCGGACTCAACAGCCTCCATGAAGGCTTCGGTCAAGCCAACGGAGATGTTGAAATTGGTCAAAACCGTTTGATCGGCCTTAGCCATGATGAAATCCATAATGTCGGGATGATCGACGCGCAGGATGCCCATGTTGGCCCCCCGGCGTGTGCCGCCCTGTTTGATGGTTTCGGTAGCGGCGTCGAATACTTTCATAAAGGAGATGGGGCCGGAAGAGACCCCCTTGGTGGATAGCACCACATCGTTGGCGGGTCTTACCTTTGAAAAGGAGAAGCCTGTGCCGCCGCCGCTCTTGTGGATCAAAGCGGTATTTTTGATGGCTTCAAAGATGCTCTCCATCGAGTCTTCCACTGGCAATACGAAGCAAGCCGACAGTTGACCGAGTTCCCGGCCTGCGTTCATCAGGGTAGGGGAGTTGGCGAGAAACTCCAGGGAGGTCAGCATGCGATAGAATTCTTCTTCCAGGGCAGCCGTATTCTCACCCCGGTCGAACAGGTCCTCTGCGGCGGCTACGGCCTGGGCTACGCGACGGAACATGTCGGCTGGTTTCTCAAGCACTTGCCCTTGCTCGTTACGTTTCAGGTAGCGGCGCTCCAAGACAGTCAGGGCATTGTTCGTAAGTTGCGGTTCGTTGGGGGTGCTGTTGGCCATGACTATGTCTCCTGCTGAAAATGACTGACGACGTCGCCGTCATAAAATGGTTAAGTTTCAATATAGTGTGGTGAAAGGTGATTTAAACCACAATATGTTGGGCTCTGTCAAGATGTCCTGAGGGCACTTTTGGGGATAGTATTTATTTTGTTTTGGCCCGGCAGTCTTCTTGAGTTTACCGCAAAAGACTATCTGGGCTATTATTTAGTGTACATTATAAGAAGTTTTGAAACCGGTGGCTTCGCTGCATATTGCGGTTGCCAAAGGACCGATGGCAGTGTTAGTTTGCTTTGCTTAAATTGACAATGAAATGAGCCAACGACAAGGTTGCGAAAGGACATCATGAAAAAAACCTATATCCTTGATACCAATGTCTTTCTCCACGATCCGCTGGCGATGCTTCGTTTTGAAGATAACGATGTCGTGGTGCCTATCACTGTTATCGAAGAAATCGATACCTTCAAAAAGGATCAAAGTGAGATCGGGCGCAATGCGCGCCAGATTTCCCGGTTGCTGGACTCGTTTCGCCAGCAGTCTCATTTAACCGAAGGCGTTTCTCTGGAGAGCGGCGGTACCCTCAAAGTGGTGCTTTTTACCACCGAGGCCTATGATAGGCTGCCCCCCGAACTGCAGACCGATAAGGCCGACAACCGCATTCTGGCCGTGGCTCTGCAGATGAAAGCGGAGTGCGAGTGCCCGGTGGTTTTCGTAACCAAGGATACCAATCTGCGCATCAAGGCCGATGCCGTTGGACTCGACGCCCAGGATTATGAGTCGGACAAGGTTTCTATCGAAGAACTCTATTCCGGCACCGCCGAAATCGAGATCGATAAGAGCGAGGTCGACCGTTTTTACGGCCAGGGTTATCTCGACCTTGCCGCCGACTTTGTTGTCGATCTGCTGCCCAACCAATGTGTTACTCTGGTCGAGGCCGGCAATCCTTCCCATACGGCCATCGGTCGCTATCAGGCAACGCTGGACCGGGTGGTGCCTTTGATTCGGGTACCCAAGGACGGCTTATGGGGCATTCATCCCCGTAACCGTGAACAGCAGTTTGCCATCGATATGCTGCTTAACGACGATATTCAGCTGGTGACCCTGGTCGGAAAGGCCGGTACCGGCAAGACTCTGCTGGCGATCGCAGCAGGGCTGTATAAAGTCTCCGACGAGGGGGCTTATAGCCGCCTGCTGGTCTCCCGCCCGGTTTTTCCCCTGGGGCGGGATCTCGGCTTTTTGCCGGGCGATGTCGAGGAAAAGCTGTCGCCCTGGATGCAGCCCATCTTCGATAACGTCGATCTGATGCTCGGCATGGTTGATGAGCAGGGCAAGCGCAAACGGGGTTACCGGGAGTTGGTTGATATGGGGTTGTTGGAGATTGAACCGTTGACCTACATTCGCGGTCGCTCTATTCCCAAACAATATATGATTGTCGATGAGGCGCAGAACCTCACTCCCCACGAAATTAAAACTATCATTACCCGGGCCGGGGAGGGGACCAAGATAGTTTTGACTGGCGACCCTTATCAAATCGACAATCCCTACGTTGATTCATCGAGCAACGGGCTGACCTATACGGTAGAAAAAATTAAAGGACAGGATATCGCCGGGCATGTTACCCTCAGCAAGGGTGAAAGGTCGCCACTGGCAGAGTTGGCGGCCAACCTGTTGTGATGGCTGCGTTACCGTAACGCTCTTTTTGTGCTTTAATTGTTTCCTCCTTTATCCTGAACGAATAGATCATGCTGGTTCTTACTATTGAATCTTCCTGCGATGAAACCTCCGCTGCGGTAGTCCGCGACGGTCAACAGGTTCTCGCCAATATCGTGGCCTCCCAGGTCGATGTCCATGCGCGCTATGGCGGGGTAGTTCCCGAGCTCGCCTCCCGTAAGCATATGCAGGCCATCTCGGTGGTTATTGACGAGGCCCTTGAAAAGGCCGGAGTAACCCTGGATGATATCGAGGGTATCGCCGTAACTCGTGGCCCCGGTTTGGTTGGCGCCCTGCTGGTCGGCCTGGCCACCGCCAAGGCCCTGGCTTTTGCCCGCAACATTCCGCTTGTCGGAGTGCATCATATGGAAGGTCACATTCTGGCTCCTCTGCTGGAGCAGGAGGTCGCCTTTCCCTACCTGGCTCTGGCTGTTTCCGGGGGGCACAGCCATCTTTACCGGGTCGATGGAATTGGTCGTTACCAGATCCTCGGTCGTACCTTGGACGACGCCGCCGGCGAAGCTTTTGATAAAGTGGCCAAGTTGCTCGGCCTCGGGTATCCCGGGGGGGCTGTTGTCGATCGCCTGGCTGCGGAAGGTGATCCTGCGGCTATCGACTTTCCCCGGCCCTTGTTGCATAAGGATAATTTCGATTTCAGCTTCAGCGGCATAAAAACCGCCATGCTCTACCATGTTAAAGCCCAGAGCGGCCCTATCCAGGGACAGCAGTTAAAGGATGTGGCCGCCAGTTTTCAACAGGCGGTGGTGGAAGTGCTCTGCAAAAAGACTTTGCGGGCCGCTCGCCAGTTTGATCTACAGCGTATAGTGGTTGCCGGCGGTGTCGCTTGCAACAAGGGCTTGCGCCGTATGATGGCTGAAATGGCTGCTGAGCAGGGCCGGGAGGTGTTTTTCCCGTCTCCGGCCTTGTGCCAAGACAATGCCGCCATGCTCGGAGTTGCCGGGAACGCCTATCTGGAGCAGGGCCTTTGCGCCGATCTCGACCTGAATGCCCGCGTTAATTGGCCCCTTGATCAAGTTGGTGCAACCCTGGACTAGCGGAGTGTGGAGCGGCATGTATCGGCGTTGGTCCTTAATGCGACAGTTGAAGCTGAATGTGTTGCGCTTGATACGTTTACGTGCCGAGCCCAACGACATCGCCAAGGGTTTCGCCCTCGGCATCTTTATCGGCATGACCCCGACCTTTGGAATTCAGATGGTTATCGCCGTCTTTTTGGCCATGTTGCTCGAAGAAAATAAGATTGCCGCTGCTGTCGGTGTCTGGATAACCAACCCTCTGACCGCTCCCTTTATCTATGCTCTTGAGTACGAGTCCGGCCGGTTGCTCCTTGGTCTGGACCACGCTCAGCTACCTAGCGAGCTCACCTTTTCCGCTCTTAAAAGCCTCGGTTGGGAAGTTATGTTGCCCATGGCCTCCGGTAGTCTGCTCTATGGCATGATTGCCTCGATCATTTCCTATATGGTCATGTTGCAGGCGGTGCCCGTCTTCAAAACCTTGCGCATTCCCCGCTGGCCGCGGCGGCCGCGAAAGCGATAACCGGCCGCGGAACACACCGAGGTGTCGGGCTTTGTCACGAGAGTAGCCAGGCGGCCTTGTTCCTGGGCGAATGCTGTAGAATTCAGTAAAAATCAAGTTCTCTCACCACAGAGGACACGACGACCACGAAGAACAACCATCTACAGCTTGCCAGTAACATGGATTGGCTTAACTTTGAGCCCTTCGTGCTCTTCGTGGTAAAAGCTGAGTTTGTTTGAATAAAACTCTGCCGGATGCGCGACAATGGTGCTTTTCGGCAACCTGTTAAAGGAAAGAGCATGCAGCACCGCCCCAAAAAACGTTTTGGCCAAAATTTTCTTCGTGATCAGCAGGTCGTGGAACAGATTATCGAAGCCGCCGATCTTGAATCCACCGACAATCTGCTGGAAATCGGCCCCGGCCTCGGCGCCTTGACAGACCGTCTGCTGCCCTGCGTTGGCCAGTTGCATGTCATGGAACTTGATCGTGGCCTGGCTGCTGCCTTGCAGGCCCGTCCGGAAGCCAATCTGCAGGTGCACATGGGGGACGCGCTGCGTCTTGATTGGGGCCAGTTGTTGGTCGAACCACCGTACAAGCTGGTGGCCAATCTGCCCTACAACATCTCCAGCCAGATTCTGTTTAAAATTCTCGATAACCGTCAGCTCTTTTCCCGCCTGGTGTTGATGTTTCAACAGGAGGTCGGCGATCGCCTCTGTGCCGAACCCAACAGTAAGCAGTACGGTATTCTGTCGGTCTTGTGCCAGAACTACTTCGATATTCGTCGGGTGGTACGGGTGCCGCCCGGAGCTTTCTTCCCGCCGCCCAAGGTTCATTCGGTAGTGCTCTGTTTCGACGCCCTGGACCAGCCCCGGGTCGCCGTGGCCGACGAGGTTTTTTTCCGGCGGGTGGTCAAGGGAGCCTTTGGTCAGCGACGCAAAACCTTGCGCAACAGCCTGAAGGGAGCCGGCTTGGCTTTCGAGGGATTGAACGAGGCCATGGAAGGGATCGGCATCGATGGCGGGCGGCGTGCCGAGACTCTGACCTTGGAGGAGTTTGGGGCGTTGGCGGAGATGTTGCGTTGCCGGTTAGCTGAGGAGAGTTGTTGAAAATCTCTCAAAACGGAGGGGTTTTGTCCTCACCCGATTCTTTCCTTTCTCGGTATCTTTCGGCAGCACTGTATAAACAAACAAGACCGCGGGGTTGCGCCCGCGCGACGCCTTACTCTTTTGTAGCGTGACAAAACAGTAAGCAGAAAAGCACGCCCCACCTCCTTGCCCTTCGGGTACCCTACGCTACGCAGACATTTTGCGGGCGGGGAAAAACTCGCTTCGCTCAAACAGTTTCCCCGCCTGTTTCGCAAAACGTCCACTTCGCTCCGGCTGCGTCACAGGGGAGGGTGGGTCAAAAGTCTTAATGCTTGAAGCTTGTCGCTTCATGGTTTTCACCCCCCCTGTGAGTGCCGCCGAACGCAGGGATTTTCATCCGGAAAAGAAAGACGTCTGAGCGAAGCGAATCTCGTCTTTCCCGGATTATAATCCTGGAGAGAGGGACCCCGACGCAGGCGGGCAAACGGTGGGGTGTACGAGTCAAGGACATAGGTAACACAAAAGTTCGCATACATAGGTTACACATTAAGCTTCAAGTAGTCGTTGTGGGCTTTCTTGATATCCCGCATATCGAAGCTGCCTAATCTCAATGGTCCAAAATGAACGTCCCAGATGCCATCAGCGGTTTCTTCGACACCGACCTTTTCGCTCTTGAGAAGGCCGGCGACGTAAACACGATGCCCTTGATGATGAATGATGCCGCTGTGATGAACTAAGGCAATTCGAAAGTAGCCAGGATACTCTATCTCCGGTAGCTTTTCAGGCATGCTGCGTGTTGAGGGACTGTACTTCGATGCCGGTGTTGTTTGTCCAAGGCTTTCATGAGGGCGTTCGTTATTGTACTGCTGGCGAAATGCATCAAACGCCTGCTGTTGAAGCTGGGCTGTTGGCGCCGGAGGAATGGCCGTAGCGTTCTTAAGTGTTCTGTGCATCCGTTCATGCCGCCCATTTTGTTGAGGCTTTCCCGGTTCAATTCGTTCCGGCACGATGCCCAGGCGAATCCACCATTTGGATAGCTGGGACAGTCCACCGGGCGAGTTAGAGGCAAAGGGTACGCCATTATCGGTACGAATGCGCCATGGCAACCCATACTCCCGGAAAAGGGATTCAAAAGCGTCACTGGTTGGTTCTAGCCGCGGCCCTGGAAAATTTATGCATTCTAAAAGGTAACGGCATTGATGATCCATTACGGTGAGTGGATAACACCAAGTGCCATCTCTAGTCTTGAATTGCCCTTTGAAGTCCGCCGACCAGACATCGTTCGGGTGATGCACTGGAGAAAAGGGCTGCTGACCGACAGGAACCGGTTTGCGCCGTCTTTGAGGACGAATCAATCCTTCCTCCGCCAGGACCTTGTAGATGGTCGTCTTGGAAGGGATGTCCCATTCTGGGTGGTTCTGCCTCAGTAGCACTTGAATCTTTTTCGGCCCCGGCGGATCCCGCTGGCTTGAACGGAGGCCAATGATCGCTTTGCGTACGGTAAAGGGTGTCTTCAGGGGGTGTTGATGGGGCTTCCGAGGTTGGTCTTGCAACCCCTCGAAACCTAGTTCCCTGTAGCGAGCCACCCACTTGTAGCCGGTCTTTCGGCTAATACCGTAACGGTGACAAAGGCCTTTGAAGGTGTCCATCGCTCGAAGGTGGTCGGCAATAAACAGCAGCTTCTGGTCCATAGGTTTCACCTCTTTCCAGGGCATGGGCACCTCCTTGTAGAAAGTGCCTATAGGATACAAAAAGTGTTACCCATGTACCTGAACTAAAGTGTTACCTATGTTTATGAACCGTACCGGCGACCTTCTTTTGCTTACTTTTCTTGGTCGTCAAGAAAAGTAAGACGCTTGGCCGGGCGGAACCGGCCGACTTTAGAATTATGGTTTTGCACTATTTGCAGGCGTCACAGGGGACTGTCACCGATTACTCATCACTTGTCACGCCTTACGCCTTACGTAATTTCCGTTAACTGATTAAAGCTGGACAGAACCCGACTAATATGGTAAAGGTTCCAGTCGGTTTAGAAAGCGTCTTTTCGCTCAGCCCGGAACTTGTGCCGGAGCAATAGCAGTGAAAGGGGGCTGGGACCAACAGAAATGACCGCCTGGATCCATCGGACCGGGACGGAAGACGACGGCTAATAGAGGCCGGTGGGCTGCGCTCACCAGTCAGGCAGGCATGTGTCTTTCGGACTCGATCCGGAGGGCATTTTTTATTTTATGCCTATTGTGCCTGGCGGCGAGGAGCCAACGTGCAGAAACGCAAAACCATACTCGACCTACAGAGAATGAAGGCCGAGGGTGAAAAGATCACCGTGCTCACCGCTTACGACTATCCCTTTGCCCGTCTCATGGACCAGGCCGGTATCGACATGATCCTGGTGGGTGATTCGGTGGGTTGCGTGGTGGCCGGCTACGACAACACCTTGCCGGTGACCATGGACGAGATGGTCTACCATACCCGGGCCGTGGCCCGCGGGGTAGAGCAAGCCTTCATTGTTGCGGACTTGCCTTTTCTCTCCTATCAAATCGATGTGGTGGAAGCGCGACGCAATGCCGGTCGATTGATGCAGGAGGGCGGCGCCCAGGCGGTGAAGCTCGAAGGGGGCTGCAATGTGGCCGACACCATTCGAGCCATTGTCGATATGGATATCCCGGTGGTGGGGCATATCGGTCTGACCCCCCAGTCGATCCATCGTATGGGCGGCTACCGGGTTCAAGGCAAGCAGGACCAGCAGGCTCAGCAGTTGCTGGCCGATGCCAGGGCAGTCGAGGAAGCCGGTGCTTTTGCCATGGTTATGGAGGGTATTCCCGCGGCACTGGCCGCCGAGATTACCGCTGTCGTCGGTATTCCCACCATCGGTATCGGTGCGGGGGTGGAATGCGACGGCCAGGTGCTGGTGATTCACGATATTCTCGGTTTGTGCGATAAGTATTCACCTAAATTTGTTAAACGTTATGCCGATCTGGCGGGAACCATCCGCGGCGGTGTCGAAGACTATATTCGCGAAGTTCGGAACGGGGAGTTTCCCGGACCGGAGCATAGCTTCAAGTAGTTCGTCATGGAAATTATTCATTCAGTAACAGATATGCAACAGCGCTGTCTGGAGGCTCGGGCCGCCGGTCGGCGTATTGCCCTGGTGCCTACCATGGGTTTCCTGCATGAAGGCCACCTGTCTCTGCTGCGGGAAGGCAAGGAGCGGGGCGACCTGCTGGTGCTGTCGCTGTTCGTCAATCCCACCCAGTTCGGTGCCGGAGAAGATCTCGACAGTTATCCCCGCGACCTGGAAGGGGACGCCGAGTTGGCTCGCAGTGTCGGCGTCGACTTGCTCTTTGCCCCGACCGCCAGCGACATGTATCCCAGCGGCTATGCCAGCTATGTGAACGTGGAAGGGCTTACGAGCGTGCTCTGCGGCGAGAGTCGGCCGGGCCACTTTCGCGGCGTGACCACGGTGGTTTGCAAGCTGTTTACCATCGTCCAGCCGCAGGTTGCGCTCTTTGGGCGCAAGGATTTTCAGCAGCTGGCCGTGATTCGGCGCATGACCGCCGATTTGAATTTGCCGGTAGAGATCGTAGGTATGCCCATCGTCCGCGAGGCGGACGGGCTGGCCATGAGCTCCCGCAACAGTTATTTGTCGGCCGATGAGCGCTGTCAGGCCCTGGCCTTGAGTGATGCCCTGCGTCAGGCCCGAGCCGCTGTCGCTGCCGGTGAGAAGAGTGCCGCTGCCTTGTTGCAGCTGGTGCAGTGTCGCATCGAGCAGGAAGCCGATGCCGCCATTGATTACGTGCAGATACGCCACGCCGAAACCCTGCAGGAGGCGACGGTCATCGACCGCCATGCCGTGCTGCTGTTGGCGGTGCGTATCGGCCAAACCCGTTTAATCGACAACAGTTATCTCGTTGAGGAGGACTGCTCATTATGAACCGCAAAATGCTTAAATCAAAAATTCACCGCGCCACTGTGACCGGCGCCGATCTCGAATACGAGGGTAGTGTAACGATCGATCCTCTGCTTCTCAAGGCAGCGGATATTCTGCCCTACGAGGCGGTGGATATCTGGAACGTCACCTACGGCACCCGGTTTCAGACCTATGTCATCGAAGGCCAGCCCGGCAGTGGTACTATCTGTATTAACGGTGCAGCCGCTCGCCTAGTGTCCCGGGGCGATAAGGTGATTATCGCCAGCTGGGTCGAGATTGCCAATGAAGAGGCTGCCAGTTATGAGCCGAAGCTCGTCTTCGTCGACGATCACAACGTGGCGACGGACCAGGATAAGGAAACGCCTGGGCAGGGCGAGCTGCGCAAAGCCATTTAAAAGCGCCCTGTAAGGCTGGTTCTGTCTTCTGATTCTGGCCCTTTTCGGCGCTGCTTGCGTTACGCCAACTTGACTTAGCGCGTGGCTAGGCCTGCGTTGGCGACGCCTTGGCAGCCCCCCAAATGACACAGAATTCATAGACATCACCAACCCTACTGGACGCTGTGTCCGAAAACGGTTCTTTTCCGCCCTGACTGCGTCAATCTTCGGACTTGTTTGTGACGCGGGACCATCCCTGGTCCCACGTCCTAGCGGACAGCTTTAAGGCTGTCAAACTTTTCAATCCTGAAAAGTTTTGCGGCATGCCGATGTACGCCTCCGCGCAAGTCCTCGGCTTCCTTGTCAGAACGGAAAACTCCGCGTTTCCAATTCGGGAATCTGCTTGTTTATATCCGCTGTTTGGGTTCAAAACCAGCTAACTGGCGTATCTGCTTTTGAGCGGACTAAAATAACCAATGAACCTCTACCTGGCTCGTTATCTGCTGCCAATCAGTGCTCCGCCCATTGAGGATGGGGCACTGCTGGTCGATAATGGGCGCATAGCCGCTATCGGTCGGCGTAGGGATCTGCTGGTCGGTTTTAGCGGTGATGTGGTGAATTTCGGCGATGCCGTGCTGTTGCCGACCCTGGTCAATGCCCACACCCACCTGGAATTGACTCACTTTCCGCGCTGGGCAAAACGTGCCGGTGAGACAGGCAAGCCGGCGACCTTTGTCGACTGGCTGCTGCATCTGATTCATGTCAAACGCGATGTGACGCCTGCCGAGCAGACTGCCGCCATCAACGACGGTCTGCTCTGGTGCCTGCAGTCGGGCACCGGTGCCATTGGCGATATCCTCAGCAGGCTGATCTTCCCCCCCGCTTATGCCGAAAGTCCCCTCTATGGCCGGGTGTTCTTTGAGCTGCTCGGTCTCGATCCGGAGGTCTGGGGTGTTTCCCTGGATCGCGCCGCAGCCTTACTCAGCGGCGATCATTTCGGCAACCTGCAACCCGGCCTGGCGCCTCATGCCCTCTACAGCCTGTCGCAGCAGGCGATGTCCCGCATTTTTGCCGCTGCCTGCCGTCAGGGCTGGCCGTTGACCACCCATTTTGCCGAGTCCCATGAGGAAAGCCGGTTGGTGCAAGACGCATCAGGAGAGTTGTTGGAGCGTCTCTATCCGGCGGTGGGCTGGCAGGACCAGCGCCCAGCGGCCAGAGGCTGCAGCCCGACGGTCTGTCTTGACCGGTTGGGTGGTCTGCATTCTGGTAATCTGCTGGTGCATGGGGTACAGGTCAGCATTGCGGATGCGCAACTGTTGGCCGAGCGTTCGGTTACCGTGGCCCTTTGCCCTCGCTCCAACGAACGCCTCGGGGTCGGCACGGCACCGGTCGCCGCCTATCGTGCCGCCGGGGTGAAACTGGCTCTAGGCACCGACAGTCTGGCCAGCAATGACTCTCTCTCGATGTGGGATGAACTGGCTGCGGCAAAGCGCCATTATGGTGCTCATCTCTGCCCCGGGGAGTTGCTGGCCATGGCCACCCGCAATGGAGCCGAGGCTCTTGGCTTGAAGGGCGAGATGGGAACACTGCAGGCCGGTTTCGGCGCCCACTTTCAGGTGCTTTCACTTCGTAATCCGCCGTCCTTGGCCGAACTCGAAGAGGCTCTCTGCAGCAGTGGGTGCGATACGCAGCCCAGTGCCGTTTATCTGGATGGCATCGAGCGCCTGCAAGCCATTGTCGGGCAAGAACCAGGCGTAATGGGACGCAGATGAACGCAGATAAACGCTGACAAGATCTTGAAACCATAGAAAAGATTTTGGTGTTTGAAAGGTCTGCGTATGCGAAGCATCCGGTTTTATCCGCGTCCAAAAGTGTATTTGGTTTTTCGCTGCCGCTGAAACAGCTAGCGATGGTCTTTTTTCGTAACTTGCTATACTATGCTTGTTTCCCGTTTTGGGGTCGTAAGTTACCGGTAGGAGGCATTCCATGGCTCTGCGACTGTTGATCAAAACCAGGCTGCAACGTTATTTTCTGGCCGGCCTGGTGGCTGTTGTTCCTATCAGCTTAACTGTTCTGGTGGTCCGCTGGACCATCGCCCTGATGGATCAGTTGTTGCTCCGCTTTGTCCCCGAGCGTTATTGGCCCGAGGCGCTGTTCGGTTTTGCCGTGCCGGGGATCGGCCTGCTGGCGACCTTTTTGCTGATCTTGTTCGCCGGGGTGCTGGTAACCAACTACTTCGGCCGCTCGCTGCTGCACCTGTCCGAACGGCTGATGAGCCGTATCCCGCTGGTAAAAGGAATCTTCGGCCTCTTTAAACAGGTTGCCGTTACGGTTCTTAGTGCCGATCGCGAAGGCTTTCGCAAAGTGGTGCTCATCGAATACCCTCGACGGGGAATCTGGTCCGTCGGTTTCGTCACCGGTGTCTCCCAGGGCGAGGTGCAGCGCTTGATCGACAAGCGCACGATCAATGTCTTCATGCCGACGACCCCCAATCCGACATCCGGTTACTACATCCTGGTTCCGGAAGAGGATGCCGTGGAATTGAATATGACTGTCGATGACGCCTTCAAGCTGATCATCTCCGGCGGCATGGTGGCACCGCCTGAAAGCTGCCGTTTAGATACGGTTGAGCTCGAGGCGCTGGACCAATAATTAAAGTTTACGATCAGTAACAATGCAGGTAATGAAAATAGAGGAACCCGTACATGGGCATTAAAATCATCGCCACCAATAAAAAGGCCTACCATGAGTACTTCATCGACGAAGTCTATGAGGCCGGCTTGGTTCTGACCGGCACCGAAGTCAAATCGATACGACTCGGCCAGGTCAATATCAAGGAATCGTTCTGCCGCCTGGTCAACGGTGAGGTGTTCATCAACAATATGAACATCAGCCCCTACGAGCAGGGCAGCCGCGAAAACCACGACCCGACCCGGGTGCGCAAGCTGTTGCTGCATAAAGAAGAGATCGGTAAGCTGTTTCGCAAGGTCGAAGAACGGGGCTTCTCTTTGGTGCCGACCAAGATCTATTTGAAGAACGGCCGGGTCAAGCTGGAAATCGGGGTAGGGCGGGGTAAAAAACTCCACGACAAACGCCATACCCTCAAGCAAAAAGAAGCCGACCGGGAAATGGCGCGTGCGATACGCGATCGGCACTAGTTTTCATCCGGAAACGGTTCTTTTCCGCCATGGCTGCGTCAATCTTCGAGCTTGCTTGTGCGGCGTACCGGTGTACGCCTCCGCGCAAGCCCTTGATTTTCTTGCCACGACAAAAAATCCCTCGTTTCCTATATCAAAACTGAGCTTTGTCCAGCCGGAAACGGTTCTTTTCGGATAAGCACTAAGCTGGCATTTTAACGACAAATATGAGATAATGCCTTTGGTGGAACAAAGGAATTGTGGTGTTGGGGTAAAACCCATCACTTATTACTCATCACGCATCACGAATTTATGGGGGTGACCTGGTTTCGACGGGGATTGGAAGCAAAGGTGGCATGCCGGGGACGCCAGTTGGCCTCGTTAAAAAACTGGCACTTATACAAACGCCGATACTGACGTTTCGTACGCACTAGCAGCTTAATTGCTGCTACGTCTTGAGTTCCAATGCCTGTGTGGGCTTAAAGACGTCATTTTAATAGGCTAGTTTCGGCAAGAGTTCGTGGTGCCGGAGCGAAACTTAAGCGAAATCGCCTGTAACAGATCCTGTCGATGGGAGCGGTTGCCGGTTAAACTTAAATACACCGACTAAGCATGTAGAGGCCTTATGTGAAAGATTTTCGGACGCGGGTTCGATTCCCGCCACCTCCACCATTTGAAAACGCTCGGCCTTTATTTAAGGTCGGGCGTTTTTAAAACAAGAATTTTAAAAACCTTGATGCGCTGCTTTAGAAACTTTTATATCAGGTTGACAGGAATTCCCATCAAATAGCACTAAAGGGTCGCGACCTGTTGATTGCCGTATTTTTAGGGCGACCGGGCCAAGGGTTGATCTTCATGAGCAATCAGAACTCATACCAACCACCCTATACCCTCAATTCTGTCATATTGCGCCTGGTTGCCGATATCAGTGAACTGGTCGGGCGCTTTTCTGCCCTGACGGATCTTTCCCAAGCCCTTCAGCTACGCCGTGTCAATCGCATCCGCACCATTCGCGGTTCATTAGCCATTGAAGGCAACACCCTAAGCGAAACCCAGATCACTGCGATCCTAGATGGCAAACGGGTCATTGCACCTCCTCGTGAAATTCAGGAGGTGCGTAACGCCATCGCCGCTTATGATCGCTTCGATACATGGCAGCCGGAAGTTGAGGATGACTTGCTGGAGGCGCATGGCATCCTGATGGCCGCGCTGATCGACAAAGCCGGGGCTTATCGCTTCGGTGGTGTCGGGGTGATGGCGGGCAGTCAAGTGGTCCATATGGCTCCGCCTGCTGATCGTGTCCCTGCTCTGATGTGCGATCTTTTTCACTGGCTGGCCGTCTCCCAAGAACATCCCCTGATTACCAGTTCTGTCTTTCACTACGAGTTCGAGTTCATTCACCCTTTTGCCGACGGCAACGGTCGCATGGGGCGGCTGTGGCAGAGCCTGATTCTAGCCCGCTGGAATCCTTTGTTCGCCGACCTCCCTGTGGAAAGCCTGGTCTTCGAGAACCAGGCCGAATATTATCAAGCATTGCAGGAGAGCACCCGGCAGACCGATTCCGCTCCCTTTATTGAGTTCATGCTTAGCACCTTGTGCGCGGCTATTCGCGAAGCCGTGGCCACCGACCAAGTAGGCGATCAAGTAACCGACCAAGTATTGACGTTGATCGAGGCGATTGGGACCGATGAACTGGGCAGCAAAGAGTTAATGAAGGCTCTCGGCCTGTCCCACCGGCCCACATTCCGGAAAAACTATCTCAACCCGGCCTTGAAAGATAACTGGATTGAACGCACTCAGCCCGACTCTCCCCGCAGCCCGACTCAGCGTTATCGGCTGACTGGCAAAGGCCACCGATTGCTCCTTTCTTAGATTTCCGACGTAGTCGGCGGTGCCAACTCCGCCATCTTTTTATGTATGCGAAGATGGGTGTCAACTATTCTCCCAACGTTGACTTCTGTTTTTCTTAAGGGTATTTTAAGGTGTTTGTTTTTAATGGCCGGAGGATGGGATAAGATTGTGCGGAAGCAATCGCACTGATCGATGAGGCCGCTTGGTGCCTATGAGGCGCGGGCGGTTTTATTATGCCTACGTGGGGGATTTTATGACGCCAGCTCCAGAAGCTGATGCGCGTTTAAAAATTGATGACCTGCTTGAAGCTGCTGGTTGGCAGGTTCAGGATGCCGACCTGGCCAACATCTATGCGGCGCGTGGTGTGGCGATTCGGGAATTTCCTCTGAAATCCGGTCACGGTTTCGCGGACTACCTGCTCTATGTCGACGGCAAGGCTGCGGGGGTTATCGAAGCCAAGAAGGTCGGTTCCACACTGACCGGTGTTGAGGTTCAATCGGATAAATACACCAAGGGCTTACCCGAAGGCCTGCCCCGCTGGCACAATCCGTTGCCATTTTCCTTTCAGTCGACGGGCGTCGAGACCCGTTTTACCAACGGCCTCGATCCCGCGCCCCGTTCGCGCAACGTTTTCGCTTTTCATCGTCCTGATCTGTTTGCTGAATGGCTTGAGACCGATGCCGGTGTAGTCTCAGGGATAGCGGCCGAATCTCAGGACAGCTTTGGCCAGCCTTCGACCTTCCTGTCTCGGCTGCAGCAGATGCCCGAACTGATCACCGAAGGCCTTTGGCCGGCGCAGATCAAGGCGATCACCAATCTCGAAGCATCCCTGCGCGACAATCATCCCCGTTCCCTGATCCAGATGGCTACCGGCAGCGGCAAGACATTTACGGCCATCAATTTCATTTATCGACTGATCAAATTTGCCGGAGCACGGCGGGTGCTGTTTCTGGTCGACCGGGGCAATCTAGGGCGGCAGACCCTCAAGGAATTTCAGCAGTACGTTTCGCCCTACAACAACTTCAAGTTCAGCGAAGAATACATCGTTCAGAATCTCACCAGCAATGTGCTCGATACCACCGCGCGGGTGTCCATCTGCACCATTCAAAGGCTCTATTCCATGCTCAAAGGGCGTGATCTGCCCGAAGAGCTGGACGAAGAATCAGTCGACAGTTTCGGCAATCTGTTCAAAGAACCGGAGCCGATTGAGTACAACGTCGATTTCCCTATTGAATCTTTTGATGTCATCGTCACCGACGAGTGTCACCGCTCCATCTACAACCTCTGGCGGCAGGTGCTGGAGTATTTCGATGCCTACCTCATCGGTCTCACCGCGACCCCCAGCAAACAGACCTTCGGCTTCTTCAATCAGAATCTGGTGATGGAGTACGGCCACGAACACGCCGTCGCCGATGGGGTTAACGTCAATTACGATGTCTATCGGATCAAGACCGCCATTACCGAGCAGGGCGGCGAGGTGGAGGCCGGTTACTACGTCGACAAGCGCGATAGGGAAACCCGCGAGGTGCGTTGGGAGCAGTTGGATGATGATTTCAACTATGACGCCAAACAGCTGGATCGGGATGTGGTTGTCGTCGACCAAATCCGCAAGGTGATCCAGACCTATCGCGATAAGCTGTTTTCTGATATCTTCCCTGGCCGCAGCGAGGTGCCCAAAACCCTGATCTTTGCCAAGGATGATTCCCACGCCGAGGATATCGTTAAGATCGTGCGCGAGGAGTTCGGCAAGGGCAACGACTTCGCTCAGAAGATCACCTACCGCACCACCGGGGCCAAACCCGAAGACCTGATCGCAGCGTTCCGTAACAGCCACAACCCGCGTATCGCCGTCACCGTTGATATGATCGCCACCGGAACCGATATCAAGGCGGTCGAGGTGGTGTTCTTCATGCGCAGCGTTAAGTCACGGGCCTATTTCGAACAGATGAAGGGGCGCGGGGTGCGGATCATCAACGACAACGATCTGCAGTCGGTCACACCCGACGCCGTTACCAAGGATCATTTCGTTATTGTCGATGCCGTCGGCGTCTGCGAGCAGGATCAGACCGATTCCCGGCCCATGGAGCGCAAAAAAAATGTCGGTTTTGAAAAACTTTTACAGGCAGTTGCTTTCGGCAATGCCGAGCCAGATGTGATATCATCCGTCGCCGCTCGTTTGGCGCGGATGGAAAAGAAGCTGACCGCCGAGGAACATCGGCAGGTGGAAACCTTGCTCGATGGCAAGAGTCTCAAGCAACTCACCGGCGATCTGGTCGACACCCTGAATCCGGACAATCACCTTGCCAAGGCACGTAAGGACTTTGCCACCAACGAACCGGCTACAAAACAAGTGCAGCAATCTGCCGTCAAGCTGGTAGGCGAAGCGGTCAAGCCGCTCTGCAATCCGAAGCTGCGTGAGCTGTTGCTAGAGATCAAAAAGAAGAACGAACAGATTATCGACACGGTCAGTCCCGATACGCTTATCTTCGCCGGTTTTACCGAAGAGAAAGCCAAGGGTGTGGTCGAGTCCTTCGAGCAGTTCATTGCCGACAACAAGGATGAAATTACCGCTCTGCAGGTGCTTTACAGTAAGCCGTACAAACAACGCCTGCGGTTTGAGGATGTGCGTGAACTAGCCGAGAAGCTGGTAGCTCAGGTCGAACAGTTGCGCATCTATCAGACCCATCCACAGGGATGGGAGAAGCGGGTTCCCGATGAATTGTGGGCGGCCTACCAGAAATTGCAGGCAGGCAAGGTGCGTGGTGCCGCGGCAAATCATATTTTGACCGATCTAGTGTCGCTGGTGCGCTTTGCCATGCATCAGGAGAACGAGCTGGTGCCGTTTCCTGAGAAGGTCCAGGTTAACTTTCGGGCTTGGGTTGAGCAGCAGCAGGCCAGTGGCAAGAGTTTCACCGCAGAGCAGCGTAAGTGGCTGGAGATGATTCGGGATCATATTGCCGCCAATCTGCAGATTGAGACGGATGATTTTGATTATGCGCCTTTTGCACAGGCCGGTGGGATAGGGAAAGTGTGGCAGTTGTTTGGGGATGATTTGAGTAAGATTCTTGATGATTTGAATGAGGCGTTGGCGGCCTAAAGTCAATTAAAGAGGGTTTCGCATGGCTGATAAACAGGTAGTTGAAAGCGTTCAAGAACCACAGGTTGTCACACAATCTAATTCTGAGCGGGAGGCGGTTGCATTAACTGAGTTGCTAAAGGGAGTCACTGAGCCGCTCGCGAAAAGTCAGGAGATCGCTCAAAAGGAGGAAACGAAGAGGGCAGAGATATTGGGGAAAGTAACAAGCCGTTTCCTTGGTTACATATTTGCGGTGGCTGTCCTTGTTGTACTGCTTGCGGCGGTTGCTCTCTTCAAGGGAGAGGTTCAGCTCACGGAGAAAATTGTTATAGCGCTACTTGGGTTCCTAGGTGGATTCGGTTTCGGTCGCGGTGTAGGTAAGGGTCGCTGAGGCCCCCCAGTGCAAATATTGGTTGTGTATTGTGAAAGAAATGAGAGCTCAAATGCTTCCGGCGAACTGGTCTGTAGCCAAAATTGGTGAAATCTGTGAAGTAAATCCGCGACTAAATAAGGCCGAAATCCCCGACGACCTTTTGGTGTCATTTGTGCCAATGCCAGCTGTAGGTGCAGGCGATGGTTCAATTGATGTTTCGCTTGAAAGACCTGCCTCTGAAGTTAAAAAGGGTTTTACGGGATTCAAACAAGGAGATGTTCTTTTTGCGAAAATAACACCCTGCATGGAAAACGGAAAAATGGCTATAGTTCCCAAGGTAGCAAATGGCTATGGTTTCGGTTCCACAGAATTTCATGTTTTACGGCCAAAGCCTGAGATTGACGCACGATATCTCTACTATTTCGTTTCGAGTCAAAACTTTCGAGGGATCGCTGCGCGTTACATGACAGGGGCTGTTGGACAAAAACGTGTCTCTACAACTTACCTAAAAGAACAAAAAATTCCTATTGCTCCAGAGGCGCAACAAAAACGCATCGTCGCGGAAATCGAAAAGCAATTCTCCCGCCTCAACGAAGCCGTCGCCAATCTCAAGCGCGTCAAGGTCAATCTCAAACGCTACAAAGCCGCCGTCCTCAAAGCCGCCGTCGAAGGAAAACTCACCGAAGAGTGGCGCAGGCAGCATCCCGATGTTGAACCTGCCGATAAACTGTTGGAGCAGATTCTTGTCGAGCGGCGGGAGAAATGGCAGGGGAGAGGGAAGTACAAAGAACCTGTTGCGCCGGATACCACTGACCTGCCGGAGTTGCCTGAGGGGTGGTGTTGGGCGAGTATTGAGCAACTAACTCATTTGGTTACTAGTGGTTCGCGTGGCTGGGGTGGCAGTTACGCAGACTCAGGCCCTCTATTTATTCGAGCCCAGGATATTAAAACAGATAGTTTGGTACTGAAAAATGTCGCAAGAGTGAATGTCCCGAGCAAAGCAGAGGGAATTCGAAGCGCAGTAACGAACCATGACATTCTAGTGACAATCACGGGAGCAAATGTCACTAAGTCAGCGCTTGTACTTGGTCTGGAAGAAAGGGCATTTGTAAGTCAGCATGTGGCATTGCTGAAGCCTTGTCTCATTTCAATTTCAGAGTTTCTTTATTTTTGGATCGTTTCCCCTGCAAACGGCCGTAGACAGCTAGAGGATTGGGCTTATGGTGCTGGAAAGCCTGGGTTGAGTTTGGAGCAAATACGGAGTTTGCTAGTTGCTCTCCCGCCGCTCGCCGAACAACTACAAGTCACCGCTGAAGTCGAACGCCTCCTCTCCATTGTCGCCGAAACAGAAGCCCAGATCGACGCCAATCTGTGCCGCGCCGGCCGTATGCGCCAGTCGATCCTAAAACAAGCTTTCTCAGGACGATTGACTAACTAAATAGGACGATAATGCCTACAAAAAAAATGCTTGAAGAACTTCACCAAGTTTGCACTGGGACGCTCAGTGTATCTTTGGATGAGGGTAATATAGCTAAAATGAATAAAAGCTGCGCACTAGGCGATGATTTAACAAAGTGGTGTAGCGTCCTAGCCTCTAAGCCAGAGCTTTTTCTGTATAGAAAAGCTGGTGAAGAGTATTTGACGGCTATGCTAAACCTCGCTCAAGGACAATATCGAAATGCCTTCAAATGTTTAAGGTTAGTTTTGGAATTATGCATCCAGGGCGTTTATTTATCGGCAAACATAGTCGAACTAAGAGAGTGGTTGAACAATATATCTGACACCATTTGGGGTAAACTTGTCGCGCCAGATACTAGTCCCCTGGGAACCCGCTTTTGTAAGGCCTTTTTCCCGGAAATCTCTACCCACGCAAAAAATTTTCAAAGTATGGCAAGTACGATTTATCGAGAGCTTTCAGAGACTATCCATGGGAATGTGCCAAGCAATATCCCACTTCCAGACTCATTTGAGTTTGACGACGAGGTGTTTAGCCTTTGGCATGAAAAAGCAGAAACTGTACGACTTGTAGTCGCTTTTTGTTTTTGTTCACGCTATTTAAAAGAATTGCCACCCGAGGATCTTTCTGTCATTGAGACAATTGTCGTTGGTCAGTTAGATCATATTGAACAGATAAGAATTGTTGTCGGAGGCCCAAGCTCATCATGAGTCAGACAAGAGAATTTATAATTCGGACTGAAGATATTCGCCCAGAAGAGGTTCTAAGTTTTTATGTTCGCACAGAGAGAGATGACCAACTAGTCGCTATGCTTAAGGGGCCAACGCCTCTGGTAATAGAAGGCAGTCGTGGGACTGGAAAATCACTTCTTTTGCGTGTCTGCGAGCAAGAACAGTTGTCTTCATTGTCGGAAGAGGGTGTGCTTCCTGTCTATGTATCATTCGTAAAGAGCTCTTTGTTACATACTAATGACCCATTGCAGTTCCAGCACTGGATGCTTGCCCGACTAAGTTCAAGAATCTTAAGAACATTATATAGTATAGGGCTCTTAGGAAGGGGACTGGGCGCCGCTCGTGTTCTCGCTGGTGATGGTGACGGATCTGCCGGCGAGCCAACGCGTCTCGAAAAGGTTGTGCAGGATTTTGAAAATTCCTTTAAAAACCCAGGTACACAAATTGATACGTCTGCCATCCCTGATGTTGAAGATTTCCGTGACTCTATCCAAGACTTATGTGCTGAGTTGGGTTTAAGGCGAATAAATATTCTCTTTGATGAAGCTGCTCATATTTTTCGGCCAGAACAACAACGGCAGTTTTTTACGCTTTTTAGGGACCTTCGGTCTCCTTATATGACATGTAATGCTGCAGTATATCCTGGTGTTACCGCCTATGGGGCTACTTTTGAGGCTGCCCATGATGCAAGGATTGAATCGCTTCATCGAGAGGTAACGGACCCAGGTTATCGGGATCAGATGCGGGAAATAATTTATAGACAGGCAGATTCGGATTTACAAAAAGATATCGAACGTAACGGTGAAAACTTTGATGCGCTGGCCTTTGCCGTAAGTGGTAACCCTAGACTATTGTTGAAAACAGTGGCTTTAGCTCCAAAGTTGAGGTCCGGTGAAGTTCAGTCAGCAATCAAAGAGTTCTACCGAAGTAATATTTGGTCCGAACATAGCGGTTTGGCTGAAAGATATGCTGGCCATAGAGCTTTAATAGATTGGGGCCGTAAATTTGTTGAGGAAACAATTGTCAACGATGCAATTCGGAAGAATGAGTCTTGGAAAGCTGACGGCAAGAGTGAAAGAACTTGTTTTTTTTGGGTACATCGTGACGCTCCCGAAGCGGTGAAAGAGGCCCTTCGTTTGTTAACGTACACTGGTGTTGTAAGTAAACTTGATTCAGGTGTTGTTGCTACACGCCGTGAAATAGGGACAAGGTATTCCATAAATATTGGCTGTCTCGCATCGCCTTCTTCTAACCCGATAACTTTCATTTCTGACTTGCGTAAAGGACTGTCTATTAAGCGGTTTACCGAATATGGTGCAAACTATAGTGTTTTTGGAGAGTTAGTTGCAGAAGTAGGGTCCACAGTAGAGGCTGATACCTCACAGATAATTAATCAGCTACTTCAACGTTCTGTTGAGGTGCTGGATCTGACGCGCCATCAGAAAGACGCGTTAATTTCAATTGGTATCGATAATATCGGTAAAACACTTGCATCTAATGAGTCAGTTTTTCAAAAAGCACATTATATTGGACCAAAAAGATCCCGAAAAATAATGAATGTGGCTACATCAGCAGTATTGGAGTACCTGTCTGGTTGATTATTATTTGATTCTTTTTGATAAAAGTCTGAATTTTAGTTATTTAAGTATGAGATAAAATATGACCCCAGCAGCAATTGTCAGCAAACTCTGGAATTATTGTAACGTCCTCCGCGACGACGGCATGAGCTATGGCGACTACGTCGAGCAGCTCACTTATCTGCTTTTCCTCAAGATGGCCGACGAACGGACCAAACCGCCCTACAACCAGAAAAGCAACGTCCCAGCCGATTACTCATGGCCGACACTGGTGAAAAAGGACGGTGATGAACTGTTTGACCATTATCGCCACACTCTTGAAAATCTCGGCAATGAGAAGGGTCTGCTCGGGCTGATCTTTAACAAGTCGCAGAACAAATTCCAGGATCCGGCGAAGCTGCGTCGCCTAATCGTCGATCTGATCGGCAGCGAAAACTGGTCGGTGATGAGTGCCGATGTCAAAGGCGATGCCTATGAAGGGTTGCTGGAGAAAAACGCGCAGGACACTAAGAGCGGTGCCGGCCAGTATTTCACGCCACGGCCGCTGATCCAGGCCATCGTCGACGTCATCGCCCCCAAACCGGGTGAAACGATCTGCGACCCGGCATGTGGTACCGGTGGATTTCTGCTCGCCGCCCACGACAGCCTTGTTGACAACTATCCCCATATGACCAAGGACGAACGTAAAAAGCTCAAACAAGGCACCTTCAAGGGCTGGGAACTGGTGCAGTCGACAGCACGCCTCTGCGCCATGAACCTGATGCTGCACGGCATCGGCAGTGACGATACTGCTTTGCCTTTGGCTGTCAGCGATTCCCTCGCCGCCGACCCGGGCGACCGCTTCGACATCATCCTTACCAATCCTCCCTTTGGCAAAAAGAGCAGCACCACCATCGTTGGTGAAGATGGCAAGGTGGCCAAGGAGAAGGAAACCGTCGAGCGTGACGACTTTTGGGCCACCACCTCGAACAAACAGCTTAACTTTATGCAGCACGTGAAGACCCTGCTCAAGCAACATGGCCGCGCCGCCGTGGTTGTGCCAGACAACGTATTGTTCGAAGGCGGGGCAGGGGAGACCATCCGCCGCAAGCTGCTGCACGAATGCGACGTCCACACCGTTCTTCGGCTGCCGACCGGCCTGTTTTACGCGCAAGGTGTGAAGGCGAACGTCATCTTCTTCGACCGTAAACCAGCCAGTGAAACGCCGTGGACCAAGAAACTGTGGATCTACGATCTGCGCACCAACATGCACTTCACCCTCAAAACCAACCCGCTAAAGCGCAGCGATCTGGATGAGTTCGTCGAGCTTTACAATCCAGCCAATCGCAAACAACGTACCGCCACCTGGAATGAGGAGAATGCGGACGGCCGCTGGCGCTGCTATGATTATGAAGATCTGATCGCCCGCGATAAGGCAAGCCTCGATATCTTTTGGCTCAAAGACGATTCGCTGGAGGATTCGGACAATCTGCCTGAGCCGGGTGTTATCGCTGCTGAAATCGTGCAGGATCTTGAAGCGGCGCTGGAGCAGTTTCGATTGATTGCTGAGGATTTGGGAGAAGAGGAAGAACTGTCCTAAACGAGGGGAATGAAATGTCTCTGTTGCAACTATGGAAAACAAACGGTGTCGATTTTCAAGATAAAAAGGTGCAGCAATTAACTGCTATTGCGGGTGATGGCACCCTAAAGGATGGCAACAAGACATCTCTAGAACTCCGTGAGCTGTTTTCTGCTATTCCTACTGAGCAGCTAGGGATCTATCTGCGTGAGTGCCTTGAAAAATCCTTTTTAAACAGTGGATTGGTGCTTCAGGACATTGTGAATGAACTGGGGCAACGTCTCGATTGTGATGTGAAGTATGGACTGTATCAGGGCAAGGTTAACGCGATCGGTTTCGACGGTATTTGGACCTTCCCTAATGGTTACAGCATTGTTGTTGAAGTGAAGACGACAGATGCTTACACAATCAATCTTGACAAGATAGCTGATTATAGAAAAGCCCTCATTGCAGTCGGGGAGATAACTGAAAACTCCTCAATTCTCATCGTTGTTGGTAGGAAAGACACAAATAGTCTGGAAGCCCAGGTTCGTGGTTCTCGGCATGCCTGGGATATGCGACTTATAAGTGCAGAGGCACTGATTAAGCTGGTCGATATCAAAGAGGCGGCTGATGATCAGGCAACAATCACAAAAATCCGTTCAGTTTTGACCCCCCTTGAGCTTACTAAGCTAGATTTCGTTGTAGATTTGTTGGCAACGACGGCTGAGGACCTACATGACGTAGAAGTTTCGAATGGTGAAGAAGAGACCACGTCGACAAAAGAGAAGAAGTTTGTCCCTGTAGGCTTTAATAAAGAAGTTGCTGAACACGTAGCAGAGTATATGCAGAAAGATTTAAAGCGTACGACAAGGACTCTTTACGCTACAGTGGACAAATCGATTTCTGTACGCTGCCTTGTATCAAAATCACATATCACCGGCGATAAAACCTACTATTGGTACGCATATCATCCCCATTTCAATGAGGTCTTAGAAAAATATAAGGAATCATATCTTGCCTTTGGTTGTGGCTCACCAGAAAAAGTTCTGCTTTTAAAGATGGATAAGTTTGTTGAGCTTTTACCTAAGCTGAATGTGACAAATAAAGAGGATCGAATGTATTGGCATGTTCATTTTTTTGATTCTCCAGATGGGAAGATGTGTCTGCATTTCAAAGGTGGCGAAACGGCATTGGACGTGACGGAGTTTCTTGTTTAAGTTGCCGAAGGCCTGGTGTCGTCAAAGGGTTACCTACTGTAAATCTATGAACGCAGCTAAAGACAAACAATTTCTTATGTGAGGCTTTTTTAGAATGAGAAGGCCATACCATCGCCGCAGGCACCTTGAGCCACAGCCCAAAGAAGATACCAGCAGCCTGCCCAAAATCCTTTCCAACTCGGCAATTATCCTTGCCGTCATTTCCGCAGCACTTTACTTCCATGGTCGCAGCCTTTATGAGGGCTATCTTTCCTACTGGGGTCTTGGTTCTGAACTTTTTCCAGTCACAACAGAAAACGCTTTTTATCATGCCGGCTGGTTTTATCTTTCCGCTAGCCTTGAGAATTGGGGATATTTTTCCTTGATGGTGGTGGAGGTTCTCTGCATATATACGGCAGGTATTCTTCTTTGCGCTAAAAAACCGTTCGGTCTCATCCAACGAGCGATGGGTAAAAAGAAAATTTATGTTTTTCGGAAGGCGCTTGCGATTGAGCTTATAAATTTATTGGGGCGTTTTCTCGGTGCTGCTTTGGTCGTTGTGGGTATTGTTTTGATATCCGTCGTTGCCCCACAAAAAGGCATATCCATGGCTGAGGTGCAGCATCAAAAATTGCTTGCCGGTCAACCAATTTCCAAAAACCAATTCGAAAAAGTCTCCTTGACCTTTTTAGATGAGACTGGGCAGGGCAAAAACCTTTCCGGTTACCGCCTGGCTACATCCTCTTCCTTTTACGCCCTTTTTACCGATAAGGGTGTGAAGGTGCTCCCGCTGGCCAGGATTACTTCCATGGAAATGGTTGATGAAGATCTAGAGGATCATCGGTCCCAACATTAACAGCTTTCTTTAAAGTCCTTTCCCGCTAGCAGGAAATGAATCAAGGATATACTTGATCTGCAATTGCCTAATAGATCTGATCCTTTTTTTAATTTTCTGAATCCTCATCACAACTTTGTTATTATTTTTTAAGTCGTCATCGCCTTACGTCCTGCTGCTGAATAAAAATTTGGCCTGCGAAAATCTAGGGCCGGATGATCATCTCTAACTAAGGAGGGGATTCGGATGGCATTTGAAATGGCATTGCTTGAAGAGTTTAAGGAAACTGATAATAAGGTTCGGTGGGACGCCTATATTGATAATATAAATTTTGAACTATATATCCCAAAGTGGAGAGTACCAGAGCCTTGGCCTCGGGTAATCCTTGTAGGGATAACGCCTGTCGCTTCTCAGCAACTATCTAATTTGCCCCCTGAGGTGGTCCGCAAATCACCCAGAACTCGTGAGGAACCTATAGTTGTTTGTTTGAATAAACTCAATGAATGTTCTAAAACAATAAGATACCGGCCTGAAGGGGATGCTTCAAAGTGGGAACTTGGCGAACCTTATATACCGATACCAATAACCTTCGGTAGCGCAGAGCGTCTTATCATAACGGTTGATTGGAAATTCGATAGTTAGGTTATTGCACTGATATACAATTTTTAAATAATACTTTTCCTAAAACCAAATATTAGCTCATATGAGCTTGAGTAGGCATGAATAGTTTGTGGCGTTTGAGGGACTTTGCGGCAAGACATAGGTTTGAGATAGTGACATGATTTCAATCGGAGGTCTACGATGAGTGATGGCCGGTCAAAGCAATTGGTTAAGCAGGCAGGGGAGCATCTTGTCGCTGCTGAGTTGGCAAAAAGGGGATTTCTCGCCACCCCCTTCGCCGGGAATGTTCCAGGGTTCGATGTCATTGCTATTGGGGAAGGCCTGAAAGCAATACCTGTCCAGGTAAAGACTATTAGTTCCTCGTCATGGCAACTTAAGGCAAGTCGATTTATAGATATTTCTTTTGTCGGAAAAAAGCAGCGTGTGACAGGAATTTCCAACACTGTCAGCGACCATTTAATTTATGTTTTTGTGAAAATCGCAACAGAATCTGATGACAGGTTTTATATTATTAGAGCCAAAGATCTTGCTGGCCGCATAAAGAAAAACTACATTAATTTTCTTTATAGGTTTGATAATGTCCGTCCAAAAAATCACAAATCAACCCACGCTTCCATCAATGAAACACACCTTGCAGACTGTCTAAACAAATGGGACATATTTTCCGAGTGACTACAGGCGAGGAAATCGGGTGGATTCCCAAGAACCGTTTACAAGAAAGGTGGATAATTCATGTATGGAATTCACCCGTCAGAAGAGCTACGCACGTTGTTCAAAGGCTCTCCGCACCAGGGACAAAAGCCGGAACTTGCAAAGATCCTTTTCTTTGGTAGTGACGCCAACTACTCCGCAGCCCTTTCCGACCATCCCTTCTTCCATCGGATCATCGAGTATCACCGGGACGGTGTCGCCTTCTGGCAAAGGTACGATCGTCATCATCCTTTTTTGCTCGATGAATACCCCTTTAAAAAAAATACTGGCGGTGTGCCGTATCACCGAAGTTTTGCCGCTCTAAATCTTTCAAGTAAATACGCCCCCTTTATTTCATTTGTAGAACTGCTGGATGTTCCGACTATTGGTAATTCCTCTGGGGAAAAAGAATTTTGGAATCTTTTCAGCCCTGAGCATGCGAAGCGCCTCGACACCCTTTTGCAGTGTGGTTCAAGGCGCATTATCTTTTTGTCCGATAATGTCATCCGGCGCATGAGGAAGATAAAAAAACGCTGGGGACTCTTCTCCTGGGTACCTGACTCGGATGCACACGGCCTGTTATGCAAGCTCGGTGATACGGCAATTCACAAGGTTTTTCATTTTTCCGATGGGCGAGTCTATAAACATATTCCAGAGATGCGGAAACTGATTGTCGATTATTGTTTTGGCCAGGCTCAAGTTTTTCATCGCTTATAAAGGTCAAATGTATAAGGAAATCTACAAGGCTTGACAAATGGGCATTTTTAAACAGCCCAAGATCTGGTGTTGTCAAAGGGTTGTCTACTGCAAAGCGGTTTTTTAGATTCATACTTTATCAGATTGATATGCCTTCTGTTGTGTGGACGCCGCCGAAACACTCTATAAAATCGAGTAGCGAAACCAGCCGTTCGTCAATATCTGTCCTTTATGCTATGGTTCTCGGGTTTGACCAGGGCCAGCAATTAAAATTAGCATGATGTTGATGTCAGGAGAGTATCAATCCGATGAATGCTTCCACCTCCACGGTAATTGAAAGTGAATTGGGCATCATATTGCCTGACCTGTATAAAAATATTTTGGATAATCCTCATTTCTCAAAAAATGAGGATTCTTCACTTTATTATTTGATCACCGATCCACAATGCCTCATCGAACTTAACAACGCCTACAAAATAAAGCCGGATGATCTTTCCGATATAGATGATGGGAGTCTTTTCGGTCGCCTTAAGCGAGTCCTGTTGCATGGGTCAAAAAAGAGAATCGTTGCGCAACGTAAAAAGCACCACAAGGAGTGGGTAGAACCGAAGAAGTTTGTTATTGGCAGTGATGGCGGTGAGGAGCTATTTTTTATTTACCTCGACAAACCGAAATGTCCTGTCTATGTGTATGAGCTGGAAACTGGAAACTCAGCCTATGGATTCGATTTAATGTCCAAGTATATAAACGATATCGACGTGTTAGAAGATAATTGAAATGCTCGAACAAGCCGTGGGGGAAAGCCTGGTTCTCCTGGGGACGGGCCAGGTTAAGGCTTTGAAATACCAGAAATTTCTTTAAAGGCTTGGGCTGAAAAACAACTTAAAGTCCCATTATTACAAGTGAAATAGCCCGAATAAGAGGCAGATTTCGCTATGAAAAAGAATAAGAAGTCACCCCTGACGGCCAAACCACTCCGCACCCCCCCCCGGTCAATCGATTCAGGATGAAATCAACGATTTTATTGATGACAAGCTGTTGCGTACTTAGTGTGGTTTCTGCGACCGTCTGACTTTTTTTGGTCGGGCGTTATTCGTTCGATTTTATGAATGCGGAAATCGAAGAATCGGTTCGGTTGTGTGGCCTTATCTAAAAATATTCTTGACAAGATATTCTAACTAAGCTAACTAAACTATTATTTAGAAACGCCGGATTTTCCGACAATAGCAAACCCGTAGCAATATGGGGACGCAAAGCCATGGGTCCTGATAAGGATCGCCAGGCTGCCGAAGAAACTATCCGGGTGCAATCCGCATCCATCTTCGGTCCGAAGATGGATTTTTTTGTTGGCGGCCGGCAGGTCTCCCCAAGTAAAGGGGAGTAGACCAAGGAGAGCAATATGCTTCTGGGAGACTGTAACCACTGTGACTCGCTGCTGCCGATCCGAGGAAACCGTTTTGCGCTTTTGTTTGGGCGCAGCTATTTCTGCGGTCACTGCGGCCACCCCGGTCCTAGCCTTAAAGATGCGCTGGGCAAGCGTCTTCGTCGAGGCTACACCGATCAGAGTCAGTCCACTCTCGAAGGCAAGGAAACAAGCATTACTCTTTAGTTTGTTGAAATTGTCGATATTTTGGAAGGGGTAGGGCGGCTGCAAGCCATCCTTGCTACTTTGTGTGCCTGAGCAAGGGCCCATCGCATCAGCGGTGGGCCCTTTTTATTTTTTCTTGCCCTGAAAATAATTATGTGTAGAGTACGTCTCTTGCTGGTTTCGATCCGACAGTTGCCTTGCTGCGACGGGAAAACCGGGACGGCCAAGCGAGTCGGAAAGGAATAGGGGGAGGGCAAGTCAATGCCGGAAGCTTTTATTAACCAGGAAGAACAGCGTCTGTCGGATGTCTGCGGATCCGTTGACCGCTACAATGGTGAACGGAGAGGAAAGCTTGCCGAACATGACCGCAAGATCAAAGGGTATGAGGTTGAACGCCTGGAATCGGTCGACCCGCGGGAAAAGGACCGGCTGACGAAGGAGATCCATCGGTTGTCCCAGTACGATCCTGCCAAGTATCTTGTCCCTTTTGAGCAGCTCCGGACCCCTTACCTGGCCGGACTGCTTATCAACGACGATGACCCCAGGATCGGCCGGAAACATCTGCTATTCGGCAAGCAGGGGTTGATGGACGGTTCCCGCGTTGTGGTGGTGGATTGGCGAAAGGCTGAAATCTCCCGCCTGTTCTACGACTGGGAGGAAGGCGAGGACTACGAAGAGGATATCGGCGACCGGGAACGCACTGGTGTTATCGAAAAAAAGATCGCCTATGGCATCCAGCAACGGGAACTGCTGACGATCCAGACCGGTGCGGGCACCCTGGTAAAGAGGGACGGCCTCTGGACCGAGCAGGGGCCGCAGAATGCCAGTGCGATCCGCAAGGAAGCCACAGGCGACCACCGGATGGTGGACATCGTGTCCCTGATCTCCAAAGATCAATTCGGCCTCATCACCCAACAGCACGACGGCTGTCTGTATCTGACCGGGGGCGCCGGTTGCGGTAAAACCACCGTGGCCCTGCACCGGCTTTCCTATTTGCTGTTCAACCAGCCTGAGCTTTTCCGGCCGCAGCGATGCCTGGTGGTCATGTTCAACCGCTCCCTTTGCGACTATGTGCGCCAGACCTCAAAGGATCTGCTGACGGAGCAATTGGCCGTGGAAACCTTTCATTCCTGGGCGGCAAAGGCCTTGCGCTCCTCGGGTGTGGCGGTCAAGTTTTCAGCGCACCAAGGTCAGGGGTTGGGCCCACTGAAAAAGCAGGCCGGGATGTACCATGCGTTGGTCGAATATGCGGCAACGACCAAGGCGCCGGACAACCCCATTGCTGACCTGGGGACCTTTTACAGCCAAACCGATAATCTGAGCAAACATCTTTCCGGGCGCCGGCAACTTGAGCAACTGGCCACGGCCGGTGAACAGATACTTAGCGGCCAAAGGGGCGAACTCTCCTTTGACGACAGCGGCATTTTGCTGCACCTGATCCAGCTGCGCTGCGGTAAAGAAGACGCCTTCCGGGAAGCCCTGGGGTGGTACGATCACATCCTCATCGATGAAGCCCAGGACCTATCGCTGGCGGAACTAAAAGCCCTGACCTTTGCCACCAACAAACGACGTAGCATGACCGTTTGCGCCGATGAAAAGCAGAAGATCCTCGACTTTGTGGACGGCGAAGGTTTTTCCGCTTTCCGGATGGACCTGAAAGGCCAGGGGCTGTCTTCCGGCGAACTCAGTGTCAGCTATCGATCGACGGCCCAGATTATGGCTCTGGCCTCCAGGGTGTCGGGCCGGCCGGTAGCCCAGGTGGTCAACGAAGGTCCGGATCCCCGTTTCCATCGATGGGAAACCGAGGCTGAATCCCTGGCCCATCTGGCGCGATCTTTGAGGGTGTTACTGGCCAGGGAACCCAAGAGTCTAACGGCTGTGATCTGTCGCTACAAAAGCGAAGCTCAGCAGGTGTACGGCGCCCTGAAAGGACTTTCCGGCGTGCGTCTGCAGACAGCCGCCCTGACCTTTGAGCCGGGTATCCTGGTCACCAATGTTCATCAGGTCAAGGGGCTGGAATTCGGGGGCGTGATTTTATGGAACCCTACTAAGGGGGCGTACCCGGTAACGGAACTGGGAAAAAATCTGCTGTATGTAGCCATCACGCGGGCAAGTAACCGGCTGGCCATTTATCACCATGATCCGTTAACGGACTTACTGGAAACAGCCCCGAAAGGATAGTTGGCAGAGCGCTGGTACACCGGGATCGCGGGAACTAGACGACTTTGGGGGACGTTGCACGGACAAGTCCCTGTCGGTAGTGATTGTCCGAAATTGAGAGGGCCACCCTGGTGGGCAGCCCTCTTTATTTACCTCTACAACCTGAGTGGATTGATTTGGCTCAGGCGCTAGTATTAAATCTTGCAAACCTGACATGATGTTTATGTCTGATGTCTCATGCTCTTTAAATGGGTGATTATTGTCTGTAGAATTTTAAAAGACGTTATTAAGCAGAGTGGCTGTATTGTCAGTTCGATGAACGTCACATCTACTATTTAAAAAGAGGGTTGCCCATAAGGGTAACCCTCTTTTTAGTTTGCGCATGTTTCACAAGAATCGAAACGACAGCATCTCGTTAAAATCAATTCAAAAATTTCTTATATTGATTTAATACCATTAAAACTGATACTTTCCATTGCTGAGTTTAATTTGAGTTCTCTAGTATTCTGGGGCCGGCAGAATGCCCCAGGCAGTGCCAGGGGATACTCATTTAGGTTGAGTGAGTTCACAGGTGCCCGATCAACGAAAAACAATTGAATGAACATGTTGTGATTTGGAGGGAGTATGAAAGCAGTCTCGATATTTGTCGTTGTTATAATTTTTTTCTCCTTGTCTGGTTTGGTATTTGGGGATGATGACGAACCCCTTTTAATCCCAGGCACGGGCGACAGCCAGTTTCTTCTGCATACATTGGCCGACGTATTCAATGGGACCGGTGCCGGTTTTCGCGTGATTATACCGAACAGTATCGGATCGACTGGAGGAATCCGATCATTGCTGGCGGGGGATATTTCTCTGGCCCGGACTGCGCGGCCCCTCAACGATAAAGAACGGGGAATGGGGGGTGTTGAATTTCAATTCGCCAATTCTCCCGTGGCGGTTGTGACGAATCCGTCGGTGAAGGAGATTGATAATCTAACAAGTGCGCAGTTTGCTGATATTTACGCGGGGAGATATCGGCGCTGGAGCGAATTGGGGGGCCGGACGCAAAAATTTATCCCGTAGATCGCGAAACCGGAGACTCCTCCCGTTTGGTGCTTGAGGACAAACTCCCAGGATTCGGCAAGGTCCAGTCTCAGGGGAAGGTTTTTTACACTACTCCGGAAGCTGCCCGGGCCATTCAAAGTCACCCCTATACCATCGGCTATTTGCCTTTGAATGTCGCTTTGAAATCCGGGCTCAAGGTGCTTCGCATCGACGGTCAGTCACCCCATGAATATGTTGCCCAGGACACGGAATATCCTTTTACCGTCCCTTTTTACCTGGTGTACAGGGAAAATCCCGCAGGGGCGGTTCGTTGCTTTCTGGATTTTTTGTCTGGCGATAAAATAAAGCGTCGGCTGCAGGCCGAAGGGGTGAGGCCCGCTTCATGGTGAACCGGAGCGAGCAGACCGCCAATCCGCCTGGAAGCAGAACTCAGGCCGAAGGTTTCGAGATAACCATGTCTTTCTGGACCTTGGGCAGGAAAGTGCTGGCGGCTTACCTGATCCATGTCCTGCTGTTGATAGCTCTCCTTGGCTGCGGTGTATATTGGGTGGTTTGGAGGCATCTTAGGGAGGAGAAGCCGGTCGCTCTCCAGTCTCTGGCACAGACTGTGACGGGCGTTATCGAAAAGGAGGTCGAAGGATTGGGGCTCCTGGTGAAGAATATGGTCGAAAACGATGCGGTCCTGAAATACAAGAGTTCCTATAATTTGCAAGCCCTTAAGCGACATTTGCATCAATATGTGGAGAAGTTCCAGTGGGTTTCCTTTTACGATGGGCAAGGTGCTGGAATATTACATCTATCCGATGGCCATTTCATAGATATCCAGCCTGGTAGACGCAGTGGCATCCTGTTTCCAGCGAACGGCCTCGAATCGAATCAACTGCAGGTCGCCGTGTCCACCAGCGACACTTTCGACAATCAGCCGGAGATAGAACTCGCCTATCGGCATATCGATTTTTTTGATGAAACCCTTGGTGCGGTAGTTGTAGGCGTTTCCCCGAAGCGTTTGGCGAATGTGATTCTGGCCTCGGTCGACACTGGGGATTCGACCCTTGTGGTGCTCGATAATTTGGGGAACCTTTTGTTTTCCAACCATATCTCAAGTTCGCCCGGGTTGAGCGAGGAACTAGCAACGTTGGTGGAGGTGAATAATGGATCTCTTGCTCAACACCGGTTATTCGGCAAGGATTGTTTCATTGCCCGGTGGCCAATAGAGAGTCTGGGCTGGACGGTTCTGGCGATGCAACCGAATGAAATTTATTACGCCGACTTGAGGAAACTGGCTTGGGGCTTTTTGATGGTTCTGCTGGGGGTGTGCGGTGGCAGCGTTTTGTTGCTGTGGTATGTTTCGAAAAATGTGGTGAAGCCAGTGCTGCTGTTAAACCAAAATATCTCCCGGGTCTCCGTCAGTGAGGACCTGAGCCAGCAGATCCATTGGCCCTCCAGAGACGAAGTCGGTCTGTTGGCCAATTCCTACAACCGAATGTTGCGACGATTGCACGAAACGCACAGTCAGATGGTCTGGTCCCAGGAAAAGATCAGTCACCTGGCCTTTCACGACACCTTGACCGATCTACCCAACCGGGCGATGCTTATGCAGACTCTGGAAAGCGCCCTCGCCCAGGCTCAAAGAGACGATGGAAAGCTGGCTGTCCTGTTCATCGGTCTTGATAGTTTCAAGCTGGTGAACGACACTTTGGGGCAGGGGGTTGGCGATCAGCTCCTGTGCGCGGTCGCTGATCGGCTGTTAGAAACGGTGCGCAAAAACGATTTCGTTGCTCGCCCTGGCGGCGACGAGTTTGTCATTTTTATGGCACATTACGGCGAAGGCGATGCTGGCAGCTCAGGCGACGAATTTGTATCAAGGGCATCGTGGCTTGCGCAGCGCATCAGCAAGAAACTCGGAGAGCCTTTCAAGATCGCCGAATATGAAACTTACGTAAGCTCCAGCATCGGCATCAGCCTTTACCCGGATGATGAGGAGAATGCCGATTCGCTTGTTCAGCATGCCGATAGTGCCTTGCACCGTGCCAAGGATCTGGGAGGTGGTCACATCCAGTTCTATTCGTCTGAGTTCGCCCGCGACCAAAAAAAGCGCATGGAACTGGCAACACGTCTCAACAAAGCTGTTGAAAAAGACGAATTCGTACTCTTCTATCAACCGGTCGTGGACCTGTTGACCGGGCGTATTGTCGGGGCTGAGGCTCTGATTCGTTGGCAGACCGGCCAGGAGCTTGTTTCCCCCGGCGAGTTTATCCCTCTTGCCGAGGAAATCGGATTGATCCTGCCTATCGGGAATTGGATCGTGAAAGAGGCCTGCAGACAGATTAGCAAATGGGGCGAAGCGGGTGTCTCGCTGCCCACCATATCCATCAATATTTCAGCAAGACAGCTTTGGCATGGCGATATCGTTACCCTTATTCAGAAAGTTACTAAGGAGCAAAATATCCAATCGGGAAGTCTAGAGCTGGAAATTACCGAGAGTTCCGTGATGAAGGAACCTCTGCGAATGGAGTCGATGCTGAAGACCCTCCACGAGAAGGGCTTCAACTTCGCGCTCGACGATTTCGGCACTGGTTATTCCTCGCTGCTACGGCTGAAGCATCTGCCTATCGGCAAGCTGAAAGTTGACAAGTCTTTTGTCGACGGGGCCCCTGGTGCTTATGACAACGAGAGCTTGGTTAAAGCCATCGTCCAATTGTCTCAAAACCTCGGCATCGATGCTCAGGCCGAAGGCATCGAAACTGTGGAGCAATGGCAATTTCTGAGGGAGGTTGGATGCCGCTATGGGCAGGGCTATTACTTCAGCCCGGCCGTCTCGGCGCAGGAGATCGAAGAGATGGTTCGCCTGGGTCGCCGTTGGTTCTTGTGAGGGGAAGGGACAGCTTCCCAGCGGAAACGCGATCCTTTCGGTAAACCGCGAAACCGTTGCCCGGGAAAACAGAAGAGCCGAACCGGCATTATGGTTCGGCTCTTCTGTCAGTGAGCTCAACCCCTCGCTCAGGCGCTGGTATCGACGGAGAACAGCTCTTCATACCCGCTTGTACCGCTCAACAACGCCGACAGGCTGGACTCATTGTTCTCCAGGGCGGCCATCTTCAGGTAGTTCTCGATACCGAAGGAGCTGGACGCCGTTTCGTTAGGCGGCGGAGGCGGGCCTCCAGGGCAGCAACCGTCTCCTCTTCGCTGAGCAGGCCGTCCTCGTCCTCATCGAAGGAGGCCAGCAACTCATCCACGTCGATGGTACTGCCGGTAGTGCCGCTGATCATCTCCGCCAGACCTTCCAATTCGCTGCTGTCGAGGCTGCCGCTCTCATCGGCGTCGCTGTCGCTGAACAACAAAGAAAATTCGGGAGGCGGGGGTTGCATGGCGGCCATCATTTCCGGTGGCGGACCCTTAGCCCGGTTGGCTTCCATGACCTCGTCCGTCTCAGACTGGCTGAGTTCGCCGTCGCCGTCGGCATCGTAGGTAGCGAAAAGCTCTTCGACGTCGATCTCCTGGCCGGTGGCTTCGGCGATCTTGTCCGCCAGGGTGGAAAATTCCGTCTGGCTGAGGCCGCTGCTACTGTCCTCGTCAAGCTGGTTGAACATTTCTTCCGGGCTTGGACCTCTGCGCATGGCAGAGATCTGGCTCTGGTAGAGACTACTTGAGCCAATTCCGCTGATGGACATGAGAAACCTCCTGGTTCTGTTGGGCGGAAAGGGGGGCCGTCCTTCTCTTTAAAGGAAAGACCGGCGTCAAAGGTGTCTTTTCTCCTATCGCCTCATTTACCAACCATATTTATAGGGGTTCGGTAGCTGTTTGTAACGTCATGTAACAGACGATAAGGTCAGCGAGACGGACGCTGTCCCTTGCCTTGAGGCGGTTTGGCTTCATCGCGGCTGAGGACGCCGTCACCGTTGCGGTCGAGCTGCTCGAAATGTTCGCTCGGTCCGCTGAACTCCTCCTTTGTCACCTGTCCGTCGCCATCGGCATCGTCCTTTTCAAATCCGCCTCCCTTCGGCGGTCTCATCGGTCGATCCTGATCGTCCATCATGGAGGACAGCTCATCGTCCCAGGATGCGGCCAGGGTGGTGGTGGCTACTGTCGTGACTCCGATCGTAACGCTCAGCAGGAAAAGGCCTACGAATAGCCATAGTTTGGTTTTGTGCGTCGGTTATCTCCTTGCTTATGAGTGGGTAGATATACAGGAAAAGGATTAGCAATCAAATGGGGAACAAATATGGAAGAAATGAGATTTTGAGGTACTGAAATATAGAGCAGGGGCCGTTTGGCCTGGCGGGGTGTACCCCCAAACTATCGAAAATGTTACAATATAGGTGAGGCAAAGAACGGTTCAGCCTCTGGGATGTCGCTACCGGCACATGGCGTTCGTCAACGCGGACAGAAGGTGCCCGACAAAGGTTCCGGTGAGCTTGCCCGCATCGTTGAGCGGGTCGCCTGAAGGGATCTTGAGAGGGCTAAGGTGGATGTAACAGAACGAACCTCCACTGGCTAGCCGGGCCGGCATCATCGGAGGCTGATGAAATGAGCCGAATCCGAAGAACGGGTTCGGCTTTGCTTTTAAAATCAGCCTTAAGCTCGTTCCTATATGCACTCAAAGAGCCAAGGAAACATTAAAGTCAGGGCCTTAACTTCTTTAAACCGCCTCACGCTCGTTCACTTTGCTCACTTAAGCCGCAAAGTCGCAAAGAAAAATCTAGAGACTGGTTCTGAACTTCTTGGCGCCTTTGCGGCTTTGCGTGAGACATAGGTTTTAGGTTAGGATTAGCTAAGCATTTCTGTCGAATGTATCTTTGTCTAAAAAAGGAAGGCATATGGAACGGATTAACACGCTGGCCAAGCAGGTGGTCGATACAGCTTATCAAGTTCACTGTCGGCTTGGACCCGGACTGCTGGAGTCTGTCTACGAGGCGATTCTTCTTCATGAGTTACAGAGAAGAGGACTGGAAGTATCAAGGCAACAGGCCATTCCCATCGTTTATGAAGGACTACGATTCGATGAAGGGTTCAGGGCCGACCTGGTCGTAGAAGACGCGTTGATTGTAGAGTTGAAATCGGTTGAAACGGTTGCACCGGTGCATAAGAAGCAATTGTTAACCTATCTGAGATTGGCCGATAAGCGCCTTGGATTGCTGGTCAACTTTGGCGCCAGTTTGATCAAAGATGGAATCTTTCGGGTAGCAAATGGGGTTTAAAGGAGGCCTTACCCTAAAGGGCCTTAACTTCTGTAAACCGGCCTCACGCTCGTTCGCTGTCGCTTACTTAAGACGCAAAGGCGCAAAGGTAACCCCCAAGAGACTGGTTTTGACCTTCGTGGTTTCTTTGCGGCTTCGCGTGAGAAAAAGGTTTTGGTTTAGGTTCGAGCTGTGGCTTCTAAAACCAAAATCTGCTATATCTGCCTGGTTCAGATTTGCCGCTTTTCCCCTGAAAGGATCACATAAAGAATGGACACCTCCGCCAAACTCGACATCGATTTGCGCAAGGCCACCGTGGAGCGCAAAAAGGAGGCCGGTTCCCGCTGCCTCGGTAAACAGCGCGACGGCCGTTTTGCTCTTTCGGTCAGTGTTTCCACCGCCTGTTTTAGCGCCGATCAGTTGCGCATCCTGGCCGACATCGTCGAACGCTACGCCGAGCTCGGTCATCTCTCCACCGGGCAGAGCTTTGTCCTGCTCGGCATCAAGCAGCAGGACTACTATCAGGCCCGGCAGGCGGTGCTCGACGCAGGTTTTCAACTCCGCAGCGTCGGTCGCGACGTGTTTCACGTCAAGTGCTGCCCCGGCGCAGATTTCTCGCCCTTCGGCCTGCAGCGCACATTCAACCTGGTTACTGAGCTGGAAGAGACCTTCCGCGCTCTGCCCATGCCGCAGAAATTCAAGATCGCTCTATCGGGCTGTACCAACTGCTGCGCCAATACCCGCCTGGCCGAGTTTGGTTTGCATGCGACCATGAAGGGCTGGAAGATTTTTGTCGGCGGCAAGATGGGTTTCGCCCCGCTCGTTTCCCAGGAGCTGGCCGGTCCCGTGGAGGCCGAGCAGGTGCCCAAGTACCTGGCGGCGGTATTGCGCTGCTACCGCGAACTGGCCGAGCCCAACGAACGTCTCGCCTTGACCATTCCGCGGGTCGGATTCGAGGTGTTTAAGGCGGCGGTGAAACAGGCTCTTGAAGTGCCCTTTGACGATCTGGCTCAGGAGGCTCTTGAGTCGCGGCGGGCGATGGAGCAGATGGTGGTTGTGGGGTTGGAGGAGCCGGGCAAGGACTGAAAATCCTGGTCGAGGTGAGAGTGGGGCCCGTCCCGTTCGACGTGACTGACCCGATAGCGGCCGCGGCTGACGAGGGTTTGCACGACCGCATGACCGGCCTGGTGCAGGGTTCGTTGTATTCTGCTCGGCATCATGGCTGTTGCGCGTCACAATTCGGTACGGTGACGCAGGGGCAGTTTTGCGGGTCCCGCTCGCCGACCTCTTCGAGCTTGAGGCCTACCCAGTTGTGCACTTCGTCGGTATTGAACCCGGCCAACCGTTTCTCGCCAACCTGCATCAGGGGGCGGACGATGAGCAGGGGGGCCACCACCATCATGTTGAGAGCCTGCTCGGGGCTTATCTCAGACGGCACGATGGTGCCAGCTTTCACCCGGGGATTGGTCATGTTAAACCACTCGGCCACCGGGCGGTTGCCAAAAAAGAGCGCCAGGTCTTCTTTGCTCCAGGTTTCAGTGAGCAGGTCGCGCACTTCGAGTTCGTGTCCCGATGCCTGCAGAATCTCCTTCTGCCGCGTGTTCCCTTTGCAACCTGGTTTTTCCCAGAAAATGATTTTGGCCATGATCCCTCCTTGCCCGCTTAATTCGGGGGCTGCCCGGGACCGTGGCGGTCCCGGAGTTTAAAAATAATAAAGCCCGCAGGGGAGAACTCCCTGCGGGCTGCATTGCCATGTCGCGCTACTTCGTTGTAGCACCTCGTATGCTCTGTACTATGGCACGCTGCAGGCTCTACTGTCAACGTGCCTGGCTTCGTCCCTGCAACCTCCCACACCTTTTTGCTTATGGGCTAGCCCGGTCAATCCAATTGCCCGGCCTATTGATACTGAATATAGAGCGGCTTGGGGTTCAGTCTGAGAACCTCCTCCGGCGTCATCAATCGATCGCCTTTTTTGGTGTCGTTGTGGAGGAAGAGTTTGAACCCGGCATATTGGACCGGATCGGCGACGATGTATCTTTTGTAGGTATCTCGCTTCAGCCAGGGGCTGCCCCAGCCGTCCATATGCATGACGATCTGGATTTCGGGACTGAGGTCGATTTTGTCGGCATTGGTGATGCCCTTGCTGGTGAATCGGTGCAAGGTCAGTATCTTGGGGGGAAGGTTGTGCTTTTGCACCAGTTCCCCCAAATATCTGGTGACGTAGTTCACTTCCGCTGCATCCAGAGTCCCTATTTTGGTCCCCGGCACCGCACCGGATTTGATCAGATGGAACTCCGGATCGATTCCCAGGTGGACGTCCGGGTTTTTCAATATCCACTCGAAGCGGGGCAACAGCTCGCGGATGTCATCATGGCCGGTCTGGATGTCGATGAACAACAGGGCGTTGGCCTCCTTGGCCCAGGCATAAACTTGCTTGACGACTTTATCCGGCATGATCATGCGGTATTTTCCGGTTTTGCCCGATGTGGGTTGGGCGGTCACCGCGATCAGGTGCAGGGCAGGCTGTACCTGGCGTGAGGGGTCGGCCGCTTTCCACTGATGCATTTCCCGTCGCAGGCGACTCAGCATCTTTTTTTTGGAAGCCTTGCCCAGGATTCCCATCCGCCAGGAAAGGGGATTGCCGTAAAAGGCGATGATACGCTTATGGGGTAGGATGGCGCCCGGCAGAGGCTCGGGACCGTTGACCGGCCAGCCGTTCTGGCGGGCGAACTCGGGGTCTTCGCCCGCCCGGTATTTGATCCGGTTCGGCAGGGCCGGTTTGTTCCTCTGCTCTGCAGCTTGATTCGGTGCGGGCAGGGCGGCCCGGACTGTGCCAGTAGCCAGGTCGGTGTTCGGAGGGAAAATTGTTTCGGTCGGTTGTGATGGTCCGGGACCGGCCACGGCAGGTGTGGTCGCAGGCGTCCAGGGATAGGCATGGCGAGTGCTTGGTTCGGGCAGATGCGCATGGCCGTACCTCGCCAGGGCGAGCAGAAATACGGCCAGGATAAGCACCCGATAGACAGTCGTCCAATTGGCAGAGAATTTTCCGGTGGTTTTCAAAACAGACTCCTGCGATCTGAGAGGGGTGTTCAACCCACTGGTTTAACGCCGGAAGTTAACCCGTAGTGCTCCATGTTTTCTATCCTTTGCAAACTCCGATCCAAGGCAGGACTCTGTAATTTCGGGCTCGAAAACCCACTTTTTAGACTTTCTCTTCCTTCTTTAACCAACGAGAGGACAAAAATTTGTCGGTCACGGCATTGCTTTCACGGAGCTGTGAGGCATCCGGGCAAAATGTCATAAATGGCATGGCAACTATTTCAGGGGTGCTTTAGGTCGTCCCTTAGCGAAGCCGACACATCTCTTGCGAAACTTAGCCGCTCCTTCAACCTCCTACCTCTAAGGATGACGCGCCAGGCCAAAACTGCTCTGCCGGCACCCTTTAGCAGCACGGCATTTCATAACGGGCATCTTCCTGGTTGCAATTATCGCTTTACTAATGTTTACGACATCTAGTCAAGCCTCATAATGAGGCTGGTCTAAGCCTAAGTGCGTGAAATATAATTAACTTTCTAGCCTGTTGAAATATTGATGATATCGGCTAAAACAATTCACAAGACCTTATAAACATGTTCAATGGGGTTATTGGGAGGCGAAAATGTATTACATAAGCATGTATGTCACACCACACTGGAAACAACCTGATTGCAGAAAAGTAAAAAAGGCTCTGGCCCACTTTTGGGTGGTCGCTAAAGATTCCGTAAAGGCTTCCAGAAAAGCGATCAACTACTTGGAAAGTCAGCAATGGGAGGTTCATTCACTCAAGGAGTTGGGCACCGTGGTCGGTCGCGAGGACCACGCTCACGGCGCCATTGGCCTGGTCCACTCCTACAGAGCTCAGGAACATGGCTTTTCCGCCTGCCTTACCGATTGGGATATGGAAGGTGGTAAACAACCGTTGTCTTAGCCGCTCAGCCTGTCTCGTGCGGAGAAGAAATTCTGGACAGATTCATTTTTCTAAACTTACGATGAAAGATAATGGGCGTGATGGAATAGCCAAAACACAATCTAAGAGCTATTGAAAACAATTTTGTTGCAGCTGTTAAAAGTTTCCTGCCGTTATTGCTTAAACTGCCCCTCTGGCAGCCTGCCGTCTTCGCCGCCCCACCTGTAATCCATCAAAAATATGCTATAAATTCATAGTGTTGTTCCGTTTTTTTGCACGGGAATCTGCATATTATTTCGGCATTAGTCTCCCGGATGGCTGCCAAGACCCGGATTGCTCGTAATTCGGATTGAAGAAAGAAGGTCTCAATGGATTTTGGCGAGCGGTATTACGACGGTTGCGGTTTCGGCCTGCTGGCCCACATCAAGAACCAGCCGAGCCATACCTTGGTGGAGGACGCTGTTCGGGCCCTGGCGCGGCTGATGCACCGCGGCGCCATCGCCGCCGACGGCAAGACCGGCGACGGCAGTGGGCTGCTCTGCAGCATGCCCCACGATTTCATGCGACGGGTCGCGGCGGAAAGTGGCGTCTCTTTACCCGAACAGTACGCTGTGGCGATGCTGTTTCTCGATGACGAGGAGCGGCAGCTCGGCGTCTTTGAAGAAACTTGCGAAAAGAACGATCTGCGCCTGCTGCACGTGCGCGAGGTGCCGCTGGATACTTCGGTGCTGGGCGAGCGGGCCTTTAAGCTGCTGCCGAAGATCCGCCAGGCCTTCGTGGTGCCGGCCGCCCTGGTCGCCACCCGACGCTTCGACGCGCTGCTCTACCTGACCCGCAAGGAGGTGGAGCACCAGCTGGGAGCCGATAAGGACTTTTACATCCCCTCCTTTTGCCGCAAGACCGTGGCTTACAAGGGCCTGGTGATGCCGACCCACATCCGCACGCTCTATCCGGACCTGGCCCAGCACGATTTCCGCTGCTCCTTTGTCCTGTTTCATCAGCGCTTTTCCACCAACACCTTGCCGCTGTGGAAGCTGGCTCAGCCCATGCGCACCCTGGCCCACAACGGTGAGATCAACTCCCTGCAGGCCAACCGGTTTCATGCCCGGCACAAGTTCAACGACGCCAAGAGTCCGGTCTTTTCCGACCAGGAACTGGCGCGGCTTTTTCCGCTGCTGGAGGAGAACGCCAGCGACAGCGCCAGTCTCGATAACATGCTGGAATTCCTGCTGGCCAACGGTATGGATTTTTTTAAGGCGGTGCGGGCCTTGATTCCGCCGCCGCGGCACAACGTGGCCCACATGGACGCCCACCTGCGTTCTTTCTACGAGTACATCTCTACCGCCTACGAGCCCTGGGACGGCCCGGCGGCTATCACCCTCACCGACGGTCGCTACGTCGGTTGCATCCTCGACCGCAACGGCCTGCGCCCGGCCAAGTACCTGATCACCACCGACGACCGGCTGTTGGTGACCAGCGAGTACGGGGTGCTCGACATACCTCCCGAGCAGATCCGCGAGCGAGGCCGGTTGCAGAGTGGCGAGATGATTGCCGCCGATCTGGAACAGGGGCAGTTCTTCACCACCGGGGACATCGACCGCTACCTGATGGATTCCCAGCCTTACGGCGCCTGGCTGACCGATCACACCTGCTACCTGCAGGAATTCATCGAGCACCAGTTCGATGACCTGTCGGGTTACGAGTGCGCCGAATTGGCCACCCACCAGCGCTATTTCAACGTCACCCACGAGATCCTGGAGATCTATGTTCAGTCAATGCTGGAGGCGGGCAAGGAACCGACCGGCTCCATGGGCGACGATACGCCGATGGCCGCTTTTTCCACTAAGCCCCGAAGTTTCAGCGACTTCTTCCGCCAGCGCTTCGCTCAGGTGACCAACCCGCCCATCGATCCCTACCGGGAAAAGGCGGTGATGTCGACCACCGTCGGCTTCGGCGAATTGGGCAATCCTCTGCTGGAGACACCGGAGCGGGCCCATCGTCTGAAGAGCATCTCGCCGATTCTCTGCCGGGAGATCTTCGACGTGCTGCTCTCCTTCGGTGATCCGGACCACCCCCGCTACGATCCGAGCTACAAGGTCGGCAGGTTCGCCACCGGCTTTGAACACGACCTTAAAGCCAGCCTGCACCAGCTCGGCGAGCAGGTGGTGCAGGCTGTTGCCAAGGACGGAGTGCGAACCATTGTCCTTGACGACCGGACGGTCAATGCCGAAACCAAGATCATCCCCATCGCCCTGGCCGTCGGCTACCTCAACCAGCGTTTGCTGCAGGCGAGGTTGCGCCACCGGGTGAGCATCGTGGCGGTGACCGGCGAGGTCTGCGATCCCCATGCTGCCTGCGTACTCCTCGGCTACGGCGCTATGGCAGTCTATCCCTGGCTGCTTTACGCCAGCGGCCTGGAGATCTGCAGGCGCAGCGGCCGAACTCCTCGGGAAAGCCGGCTGGGGATGCGTAACCTCTACCGGGCCATGACCATGGGCATCCTCAAGATCATGTCCAAGATGGGCATCAGCACCGTGGCCAGCTACTGCAACGCGGCCCTGTTCGACATCATCGGCCTGTCCCGCGAGATCGGTGCCGAGTGTTTTCCCGGCAGCGCTCTTCATCTGCCGGGGCTCGGCTATGCACAGATCGAGAAGCGCATCGATGCCTTGCACAATCAGGTCTTTCGGCATAACTACCTGGCCCCTATTTATCCCCTGGAGATGGGCAGCCTCTACCGCCACCAGCCGGGCGGCGAGTACCACGATTTCGCCTCCCAGACGATACTGGCCCTGCACCGCTTCGCCCGCAGTCTCGACCGGGAGGACTACCTGACCTTCCGCGAGCGTATGGCCGGCAGGGAGAGCAGCTTCGTTCGCGATTTCCTGGCTTTCAGCAGCCCCTATGCGCCGATCCCTCTCGAAGAAGTGGAGCCGGTGGAAGCGATCACCCGCCGCTTCGATTCGGCGGCCATGTCCTTGGGATCTATTTCTCCGGAATGCCATCAGGCCCTGGCCGAGGCGCTGCACATCCTCGGCGGCTGCTCCAACAGCGGCGAGGGGGGCGAGGATCCGGTCCGTTACAGAACTAACCGTAACAGCAAAATCAAGCAGATCGCTTCGGGGCGCTTCGGCGTCACCCCGGCCTACCTGCGCAGCGCCGAGGAGATCCAGATCAAGATTGCCCAGGGGGCCAAGCCGGGAGAGGGTGGCCAGCTGCCCGGCACCAAGGTCAGCCCCTTGATCGCCACCCTGCGTTATACGGTGCCTGGTGTGACCTTGATCTCGCCGCCGCCCCATCACGACATCTACTCTATCGAGGACCTGGCCCAGCTGATCTTCGATCTGCGCCAGGTGAATCCCTCCGCCCGCATCTCTGTCAAACTGGTGTCTTGCGACGGGGTCGGCACCATCGCCTGCGGGGTGGCCAAGGCCTATGCCGACCGAGTCATCGTCTCCGGGTGCGATGGGGGCACCGGCGCCGCGCCGCAGACCTCGATCAAGTTCGCCGGCAACCCTTGGGAGTTAGGCCTGAGCGAAGCCCACAACAGCCTCAAAGCCAGTGGCTTGCGGGAGCTGGTGGAACTGCAGACCGACGGCGGGTTTAAGATCGGCGCCGACGTGGTCAAGGCAGCCATGCTGGGAGCTGAATTCTTCGGCTTTGGCACCGCCCTGCTGGTAATGCTCGGCTGCAAGATGTTGCGGGTCTGCCATCTCAACGCCTGCTCGGTGGGGGTCGCCACGCAGCGGGATGAACTACGCGAACACTTCGTCGGCACGGTGGACAAGGTCGTGGCCTATCTGCGCAATGTCGCCGAAGACGTGCGGGAAATCCTCGCCTCGCTGGGCCTGCGCAGCCTCGACGAGGTTATCGGGCGTAGCGACCTGCTGGCGGTGAGCGACCAGCCCAAGGCGGCCGATTTTGACTTTTCCTTGCTGCTGACCCGCCTCGAAGGTCCCGACCGCCGGCGGCTGCCCAATCCGCCCTTCGACCAGAACACCTTCGAAAAGGAGGTGCTGGACGAAGTGCTGCCGGCGATTCGCGATCCGCGCCGTGAGGTGCTGGTGGAGCGGTCCATTCAGAACATCAATCGCAGCTTCGGCGCCCTGATCAGTGGCGAGGTAGCCCATTATTACGGCAACGCGGGCCTGCCCCGAAACGCCCTGACCTTTCACTTGCAGGGCGTGGCCGGCCAGTCGCTGGGGGCCTTTTTGGTTACCGGTCTCAATATCTTCCTGAAGGGGGTGGCCAACGACTACGTCGGCAAGGGCATGCATGGCGGGCGGATCATCGTCACCCCCTGTATCTACCAGGAAGGCGCCTCGGCGGTTGGCAACACCTGCCTGTACGGCGCTACCGGCGGCAAGCTGTTCGTCTCCGGCACGGCCGGGGAGCGCTTCGCTGTGCGCAACTCGGGGGCGCTGGCGGTGGTGGAGGGGACCGGAGATCACGCTTGCGAGTACATGACCGGCGGTACGGTGGTGATTCTCGGCGAGACGGGAATCAATTTCGGGGCAGGCATGACCGGTGGTGCGGCTTTCGTCTACGACCAGGGCAAAACTTTTATGGACAAGCTCAATCGGGAGTTGGTGGAAGCTCGACGCATCAACGTCGACGAGGACAGCGAGGGCAAGATTTACTTGCGCAAGATATTACTTTCTTACCATAACCGCACCGCAAGCCCAAAGGCCGCCCGAATCCTCGACAACTACCGGGAAGAGCTGGAGTACTTCTGGATGGTGACCCCCAAGGATATGAAAGCGCCGCTAAATCCCAAGGAAGGGGATTAAAACGGCCCTTTTCCTCTGTGGCGGCGTCAAATCCGCAGGCCTGCTTGTTCGGCGTACTGATGTACGCCTCCGCGCAGCCCTTGGAGTTCTTTGCCACAACGAAAAATTCTTCGCTTCAATTATTATTATCAGGATCTGAGCTATGCAGAACTTTATCGAGACCCACCGCAAGGACCCGGAAAAGAAGAACGTCAAACTGCGCCTGCGCAGCTTCGACGAGATCTACCACTACTACGACCTGGCCCAGGTGACGCCACAGGCCGAACGCTGCATTCAGTGCGGCGACCCCTTCTGTGCTACCATCGGTTGTCCGCTGGGTAACCACATTCCCCAGTGGCTGGCGGCCATCGCCGCCCGTGATTTGGAGCGGGCCTTTTTGCTCTCCAACGAGAGTTCGCCTTTTCCGGAGATTCTTGGCCGTATCTGCCCGCACAACGTGCTCTGCGAGTGCGCCTGTACTCTCAATGACGGTTACGGCGCCATCGCCATCGGCCCAATCGAAGCCTCGATCACTGATCTCGGGTTTGCAAACGGTTTGGAACTGCCGTTTCCCGGCGTCACCCGTAAGGAAAAAGTAGCGGTGATCGGCTCGGGACCGGCCGGCTTGTCCTGTGCCCATTTCCTGTTGCGGGCCGGGATCGGCGTCAACATGTACGAACGGGCCGACGAGCCTGGCGGCCTGCTGACCCTGGGAATACCTAACTTCAAGCTCGACAAGGCCATCGTCCGGCATCGCTTCGAGATACTACAAAGGGCCGGGCTGCAATTGCACCTGGAGCAGGAGGTGGGCCGCGATCTCGACTTCGCCGACCTGCTCGACAGCCATGACGCGGTGTTTCTCGGCGTCGGCGCCACCGGCGGCCGCCTGCCGCACCTGGCCCATGAACACCATGGCAACGTGTTTCGGGCCATGGAATTTCTCACCGAAGTCCAGCACCAGTTGGAGGGGCAGGACCTGCATCCGCGTTTCAACGTACGGGATAAGAAGGTGGTGGTCATCGGCGGCGGCGATACCGCCATGGACTGCCTGCGGACCTCCCTGCGGGAAGGGGCCGAAAGCGTGACCTGCCTCTACCGGCGCGACCCCTCCAATATGCCGGGCAGCCATAAGGAGTACCACAACGCCCAGGAAGAAGGGGTAACCTTCCTGTTCCACCGCGCCCCGACCGAGATCATCGTCGATGAGCGCTACGGCCGTCTGGTCGGGGTGGAGGTGCTCAAAACCCGGCTCAGCGGTCTCGACGCTGACGGACGGCATCGGGTGGAAAATGTCCCCGGAACCGAACACTGCATTCCGGCCGAAGTGTTGATTCTGGCTCTCGGCTTCGACGTGGAGGAGTTCGAATTTCTGCAACAGGCCGGGGTACAGACTGACGCCCGGCGGCGGATGGTCATCGATCCGAGAAGCGGCCGGACCTCCCACCCAAAGGTCTTTGCGGGAGGCGACTGCTCGCGCGGCGCCCATCTGGCAGTAACCGCCGCCGCCGACGGTCGTCGGGCGGCCCTTGCGATTATGGACCAGCTGCTCGCTGATCCGCCACGTCCCCACCGTACGGCGGAAGAAACAAACAAGTAAGACGCATTCGCAAAATATTATTGAATTGCGCAAATGCTGGTACAGAATAGGGCTTTGCGGAGACAGGGATTCTGCTACCGGAACCTGGCCTTCGTCAACGGGTGTAGAAGATACCCGGACATCCACTAAACTACCGGCGGCATCTATTCTCACAACCCAACACACCAGAGAGAACCATGCCCTTATCCGAGTTTGAAATTAAACGAGTCGACAAATTATTTACTGCCTATTGTGAAAGAAAGGTTCCTGGTCATTTGCGAGACTATCTCAGGCTTGAGTATCATATTCGCCATGACGAGGTTAGCCTCTTTGAAAGTCGGCCTCATCTGCAGGGTAGCGGCGAATGGATCTCGACCAGGGTGGCTTGTTTCCGGAAGGACGAAGAGGCAGGGTCCTGGCAACTATTCTGGGCTGATCGCGACAACCAATGGCAACCGTATTCGTCGCTGCCTTTTCACCGGGATATCGAAAGATTGCTGCAGGCGGTAGAAAAGAACGAGTCCGGTGTCTTCATGGAGTAAGCATCTCGCCTATATTTCACCGATCCCGTCTTTAACCCCTGCTTAAAGTTTCTTCTGTAAGTTGCCGCAAGACCAGCATATTTGCGATTGTTTCAGGATATGTCTCTGCGGCCGGATTGCTGGTTTCATCGTTGTTTCAAGGTTACGCCAGCCATACTCTTTGAGGCATGGTATTTTCTTTGCCAAAAAAAACTTTTTGCAATCAGGAGATGTTTTGGTAATCTTCGTAAGTTAAAACATCGTTATATTTAAGTTTGGATTTCGATCGCGCAATTTTGATGCTTCGTTTGCAGTTGCTTCGATCAGAACCTTTCGGGAAAAACCGATGCTCAGGGAAACCTTCGAAAATAGACAGGACCTTATCGCTGAACTGACGGCCGCTCGTCAACGTATTGCCGAACTGGAAGCCAGAGAAGCTAAACAGCGGCTTGCCGGGCAGAATCGCAGGACCCAGGACACCATGGGCAATACTGTTTTGGACTCCCTTCATGCCGGAGTCCTGCTTGTCGATCCGGAAACGAATCGGATTGTCGATGTCAACGCCTATGCTACTAATATGCTCGGGCGGCCCAAAGAAGATTTGATCGGTCATATCTGCCACGACTATGTTTGCGCTGAGGCACAGGGAAGTAGTTCGCTCACCAACTTCTCTCAGGATATGGAAATTTGTGAGAATCAATTGCTTAAGAGTGACGGCACGACGATTCCCGTTCATAAGACCGTGACTCCTGTTAACCATGCTGGCAGGCCACTGCTTTTAAAGAGTTTCATCGATGTCAGTGAGCAAAAAAGGGCTCAGCGAACCCTTGAGCTCGATGAAATCAGGTTTCAGGCCTTGTATAATCTTAGCCAAATGATTAATGAGTCTGAGAAGTATATTTTGGACTATGCTCTTGAAGCATGCGTGCGACTTACCGACAGCCAAATTGGCTACCTCTGTTTTGTTAATAATGACGAGTCGGAAATCACTTTTCACGCCTGGTCAAAGTCGGCAATCGAGCAATGCTCGGTCACGGATTACCCCCAAGCTTATAAGGTGTCTGAGACGGGGTTGTGGGGCGAGGCAATACGGCAACGCAAACCGATAATTACAAATGATTGTAAGGCCAGTTCTTTAAAACAGGGGCTCCCAGGTTGGCATTTGCCACTGAAGCGGCATATGAATCTGCCCGTTGAAGATAATGGCAAAATAGTGCTTTTGGCTGGAGTGGGAAACAAGGAGCAGGATTACACCGACGAAGATGTAAAACAGTTGTATCTGGTGTTGAATGATGTGTGGCGGATCATTCAGCGTAAAAGAGACGAAGCGGCCCTTAAAAAGGCTCTGGCTGATTCCCAGCGGGTCGGTGCAAAGATCGAAGTCATTCTCCGATCGGTAGCCGATGGGCTGGTTTTCACCGATATGGAGAATCGTATTATTTTGATGAGTGCTTCTGCCGAAATAATGCTGGGTAAACGGCTTGAAGACGTCTATTTTATGCCTATCGATACCGCGATTGAAGACAAGCAGTTAGCGAAACAATTGGTGTCGGTTCAATCCGGGGCCAAAGATGAAACTCTGGTGGACCTGGAGTTGCCCGGTGATAATGAGGACGAGGTTCGTACGATTCAGGCAAAACCCGCGATTGTCAAGGACAAGGGCGGCAAAGAAGTTGGTGTCATCACTCTGCTTCGGGATGTGAGTCGGGAACGAGAGCTTGACCGGATGAAGAGGGAGTTTATTGCTACAGCGGCCCACGAACTGCGTACTCCTTTAACGGCAGTCATGGGTTTTTCCGAGCTTTTGTTGAGCAAACAAGGTATTGATGAGGAGCAGCAGGCCGAGTTTCTTTCCGTTATTCATAAAAAGGCCGAAATTCTGGGAAAAATCGTCGGTGACCTTCTGGATCTTTCCCGTGTCGATTCCGGACACCTTATTCGCTTGAAAAAAGATTGGGCTGATATAAGGTCGATCATTGAGCGCAGCACAAACGATTTTCAACGGGCCTGCCCGGACCATCATTTTGAAGCTGTGCTTCCTGAAATGCCACTGATGGTATTTCTGGATGATCGGAAACTTTTTCAAGTGATGGAAAATTTGCTCGGAAACGCAGTAAAATTTTCTCCGCCCGGGGGTGTGATTCGTGTGGCTTGCGAGCCGTCAGAAGGAAACCTGCGAATTTCTGTCAGCGATGAAGGTGTCGGCATGACCCCTGAGCAGGTAGAAAGGGTCTTCGACAAGTTTTATCGGGTCGATGCTTCGAATACGGCCAAAGAGGGCCTCGGCCTGGGGATGGCAATCGTTAAGAACATTATCGAAGCCCATGGTTGCGACATATGGGTCGACAGCGAAGTAGGCAGTGGAACCAAGGTGACTTTTACTTTGCCTGGCCGGGGATTGGGTTTTGACCTTGACGGACTGTTGTCTGGGGATGACTGGCCTCCGGCGGAGCCGATAGGAGATTGTGCCGGGCGAAGGTTTCTAGTGGATAGCGGCACATCATAGCTGCTCGATCCAAAACTCCATTTGTTTTGCTGGGCTTTTTTTCGCTAAATAACCACCATCTTTCCCATCTATTCCTTTTTCTATCCTGCCTCACGCCCATAACCGTCAAGGTATAGATCCTTTTTCTTCCGCGATTCACCGGCCGAGGTGACCAGGATTGCGGCGCGTCCAGGTAAGGGGCATTTGTTTTCACAGACCCCGCAGCCAATACATAAATCATCGATTACATAGGGTTGTTTGACCCGTACCGTTTGGCCAAGCTCGTTCTGAACGGACACCTCACGAAAGCCGATGGCTTTTTGCGGAGTAGGACAGAGTTCCTCGCAGACGATGCAGGGCACTCCTTTGGCATAAGGCAGGCAACGGTTGCGGTCGATAAAAGCCCGGCCAATGACGGTGGCTTGTTTTTCGGAGACGGGCAGTTTTTTTATCGCTCCGGTAGGACAGACCTGCCCGCATAAGGTGCAATTGTATTCGCAATAGCCGATCCGGGGAATCAATTTGGGGGTAAAGAGTCCCTCGGCGCCGGCTTCTATCAGAGTCGGATGCAGGGCATTGCCGATGCAGACTTGCATGCACTCTCCACAGCGCACACAGCGGCCGAGAAATTGATCCTCTGAAAGTGCTCCAGGGGGTCTGATCAAGGCTGGATTGGGGTGCCGTTTAAAGGGTCGCACGGCGAACATGAAGGGCAGGGTGATGCCTGTCAGGGTGGTGCCGACAAATGCCCGGCGGCTGAGACCTTCCGCCAAGGGTATAGTGTGTTTTGGGACTCTTCCAAAATGAAAGTGGTCTTTGGGACAGTCGGACAGGCAATCGAGGCAGAGGATGCACCGTTCTTGGTTTACTTGGCTCTGGCCATCGATCGCGCCCGTTCGGCACAGGGGGGTGCACTGTCTGCAATTCTGGCAGGTCGGCTGCCGGTTTGCTATTCGCCAGGGAGCAATGCGTGCCGCAAGACCGAGCAGTGCACCGAGAGGGCACAGAGTGCGGCAGAAAAACCGACTTTGTATTATCTCCAATAAAAAAAGGTTCAGAAGCATTAGCATGGCCGGCAAGGCCAAAGTAAAAACCTTTTGCTCAAAGGGCAGAACTGTATGTCTTAGAAGTTGATACAGGGGTTCGGTCCATAGGTTCAGCCAGACAGGGCCTTGTTGGTAGGTCAGCGTAAAGAAGCTCTCAATGGCCATGGCAACGGCGGGATAGACGGCCATGGTCAAGCCTCGAACCAGAATAGCAAAGGGATCGAAAAAACCGACCAGGGGCAGGCCGAAGAGAGCGCCGACCAGAATCAAAAACAACAGGATGTAGCGTAGTCTGGGCAGCGCCCCCGGCAGAGCTGTTTTTTTGCTGCCGGTCAAAGATCGAGACGCATCGAGGAGGGTGCCCATCGGGCAGGCCCAGCCACAGAACCAGCGCCCTAAAAGCAGGCAGGACAGCAATAACAGGCCTGCCGGCATAACCAGATAGATAAAACTGCGGGTGGCGAGAGTGGCGGCCAGAGCCACCAGCGGATCGATGCGAAAGATCAGGTTGACGACCCCGGAAAGTTGGTCCTGCCCCTGATAGTCAGTCCGCAGAAACAGAACCAGGAATAATATCAAAAACAGCCCCTGGCTCATGCGTCGCCACTGTATGGCACGGAGGCGGACTTTCATGGCACCACAACACTTTGGATTCGGTTCAATTCCATTGTACCCAGGCTCATTTTTGCCGCCGCTGCGGTGCTGCCGATTTCTGCGGGAGTACGATTGAAGAGCATTGTAGCCAGGGCGTCTGCGGCTACAGGGTCGGAGGAAGCGAGGATGGTATCGTTGATTTTAACATCCCGAAGGTTGCCGCCTTGAGGACCGTTGCGAAGCAACATTCGTGTGGCGTCGATAACGGTCAGGGTGGGGCGAAGAACGGTGGCCAGATCGGCCAGGTTTTGCTCAAGTTGGCGATGCCAATGGCCCCGATTTCCTCCGAGCACTCCCATGCTATTTTTCAGTCCGAGGGATAATCCGGCCAGCCCGTGTTGTTTGGCGACAGGTACGTTGATGTAACAATCGGCCTCCAATGCATCGCGATAGATATCCCAGCTTTTTATGTTCCGGCCCTGAGGAATGTTTATAGTGACGAATTTTCTGCGATCAATATAGTCACAGCGCACCTTGCTGTGGTCCATGGCTTTTATTGCCGGCAAGATGCCGCTATTCTGATAGCAGCGGCGGGCCTCATAGCAGGTACGGTCAAAAATTCTTACCTGGCCGGCTCCTGCTTCCAGCGCCATTTCCGCCAGGGTACGAACGACTAAGGGGTGGGTGGTGGCAGCCATTTCCGGCGGACGGTCAAAGCCGATGTTGGGTTTAATAACCACCCGAGCGCCCGGCTTGACAAAAGCGTGCATGCCACCGACCAAGGTAACCACTTGTCGCACCAACCTTGGGTAGTCCTTTCCTTTCCCCATACCGACTTTTGCCAGAATAAGATTGCCCGGTGCGGCATGGGCGGGGGGATTGGCGGCGGATAAGAAGGGCCATTGTAGAGCCAACGACCAGGAAAGCGACCAGAACGCAGCATCATGCAGAAAGCGTCGACGGTCCATGGGGCCTCCTTTATTAGGACGGCAGGTCCCGGGTCTTTGTTGTGACGGAGTACCGCCCGGAGCAAGAAGTATATCAAATAAATGGTTCACTGGCAGTAGTGACCAGCAGTAAATCCCTGGCGTGCAACCAAAGAGTTCAGTCAGCACGCCGACAAGGAAATCCCGGCCCGATCAAAAAGTTAACCAATCTCTTTATGGAGAAGATGGACGTATTTTCCGAATCAGGGGCGACAATCATTAACAAAACATGTTTATGGGACGATATGGAATTGGTATAGTGCCCTTCAGCCAATGGGTATTCTGGATTTGTCAGGTGGACTTTGAGGGATGAACAGATAGGGGGAGACGGATATGTCCGGCAGGTTTACACTGTTTTGTTGTTTGCTGTTGCTCTCGCTGGTAGCCGCCCGGCCTTGTCAGGCAGCTATCAAAGTAATGGCTTTGAAACATGTTGCAGCGGAAGAAATTTTGCCGGTAGTTCGTGATGTCCTTGAAGGGCAGGGCAAAATTAGCGTCTGGGATAATCGTCTGATCGTCAACGCTTCGGCGGAGGAAATTGCCACCCTCGAGGAGGTGCTTCAGCAGATCGACGTCCCTCCGACCATGCTGCGTATCAGTGTGCGCCAGGAAGATCGCCATGGTCGGACCGGCAATCGGGCGGTGCTGTCCAACTCCTCCGTACCCGGCACGGTAAAACCCGATGGCTCTGCGGCATCCTCTGGAGGGGCCAATGGGGCTGAGAATGGTCCTGCCTACTCATCGGGAGCGCGGCGTCTTGGCAATACTGCCGAGCAGACTACGCAGACCCTCCGGCTGCGGGATGGCAGCAAAGGGTTTATTTTGATGGGGGAGATGGTGCCCTATGTGCGGGAGATGTTGTTGCTGGCCCGTCGTTATGCCGGTTATGGTCAGACCGTTGAGTTTCAGGCCGTCAATACCGGTTTCTGGGTAAGGCCGATTCTGGAACGGGGCTATGCTACTTTAGAAATCCGCCCCTATCTGGAGGGGTTTCAGCGCAGTAGTGCCCGCATGATGGGCATGCCGTCGCCCGTTAAATTGCAAGAGTTGATGAGCACGGTGCGGGTCCCCCTTGGTAAATGGGTCGATCTTGGCCATCATCTCCGGGAAGGGGATGAAGTCTCTCGCGGGATTCTTACCTGGCGTACCAGCAATCTTCATCAAGAGCAGACCGTCTGGATCAAGGTCGATAAATAAGAGTTCAATTCCCCGCGTTTGCAGCCTGAATTACATTTCAAAATCTAGATCTCACCGCTCTTGAGTTCCGGATAAATATTCGCCTGGTTTTAATACTCTATGATTGATTGGCATTGTCATATTCTACCTGGAATAGATGACGGCCCCGAAACCCTTGCTGAATCTCTGGAGATGGCAAGGCTGCTTGCGGCCGCCGGTTTTCGTCAGGTACATTGTACACCCCACTGCATTCTCGGCCGTTTCGACAACCGACCGTCGCAGGTTCAAAAAGCGACATCCACGCTGCAAAAAGAGTTGAACCGGGCAGGAATTCCTCTGTTGCTGAGCCCTGGAATGGAATATTTCCTGGACGAATACTTTCCGGTATTGCTTGAAAAGCCGCAATGCCTGGGGGATAGTCGGTTGCTGTTGGTTGAGGTTCCCCGTGAGGCTTCATCTGAGCTGGTTCGGGATAATGTTCAGCGTATCATCCAGCGTGGTCTGATACCTTTAATGGCTCACCCTGAACGCACAGATCTTCTAGCCCAGGGCGATTTTTGCCCCATAAGGTGGCCTTTTAATGGCGTTTTTAAAAGGTTTTTCCCCTCGAATACAACATCCTCTTTTCCCGGGGCAGCTCCATCCGACTTATTTTTACAGGATGAACTCAAAGGTACGGGAGGTCTTTTCCAGGGCAACCTTCTCAGCTTTTCAGGGCGTTACGGCAAGCAAGTGCAAAAACGGGCGGAGGCTAATCTTACCCAAGGTCTTTACTCGTGTTTTGCAACCGATGGGCATGGCGTCGAATCCCTGGAAGCCTTTCTTCTGCCGGCACTGCAGATCTTGACCAACCACGAAGGTGGATTGGATATTCTCGATTCGGGGTCCAGTTTGGCCGGAGCGATAGAAGATAATGGTGATATGCAAACGCCAATGTCTTCATAATAAACGGAAATAGATACATGCTCCCACTCCACCTTAAGGCGCTATTCCGAACCTCCGGGTGACCCTGCTTAACACGCTAATCATATTCCTCTTTCGTATTCATGCTTAGCACCTGTCTGAAAGTTTTTGTTAAGACGGGACAGGGGCTTGACACAAAGCGTTAGGGGTATTTTAATAGAGTGTTTTCAGTTAATTCAATTATAGGGTGTTAAGGCAATCATTTAACTATTTTTTAAGGATGGATTTTCGATGAATATAACCGTCATTGGAACAGGATATGTGGGGCTTGTTACCGGAACCTGTTTTGCCGAGATGGGAAATAATGTCACCTGTGTCGATGCGGATCCGAACAAAGTCGCCGCTTTGAAGGACGGCAAGATTCCCATCTATGAGCCGGGACTGGAAGTCTTGGTCAGCAACAATGCCCGGGAAAACCGGTTGCACTTTTCCACCTCCCTCGCTGAGGCAATGGCCGATTCCAGTCTTTACTTTATCGGCGTCGGAACTCCTTCTAACGACGATGGTTCTGCGGACCTCAGCCAGGTATTGGCGGTAGCCAAAGAAATCGGTCAGCATTTGGACCATTATGCCGTGGTGGTCGATAAATCGACGGTTCCTGTAGGGACCGCGGACCGGGTGCGGGCCGTCATCGAGGCTGAACTGCAAAAGAGAGATGTGGAGATCGATTTTGATGTGGTCAGTAACCCTGAATTCCTCAAGGAGGGGGCGGCTATCGAAGACTTTATGCGACCCGATCGTATTATTGTCGGTACCGACAGCGACCGAGCCCGTGAACTTATGCGGCAACTGTATATGCCCTTTAATATGAATCGGGATCGCACGGTGTATATGGGGGTGCGTGATGCGGAAATGACCAAGTACGCCGCCAATGCCATGCTGGCGACCAAAATCTCATTTATCAATGAAATCGCCAATCTGTGCGATTGCCTCGATGTCGATGTGGAAAATGTGCGGCGCGGTATCGGCTCCGATAGCCGTATCGGCTATTCCTATATCTACCCCGGCTGCGGTTACGGGGGTTCCTGCTTTCCCAAGGATGTCAAAGCGTTGATTCATCTGGCGGAAAGTTGTCAGTACGATTCCCAGGTATTGCGCAGCGTCGATGAACGGAACAAACGCCAGCAGAGAGTATTGTTCGAGAAAATCTGCCAACGCTTCGGTTCCGATCTGAGCGGTATCACCATCGGTGTTTGGGGACTGGCTTTCAAACCGGGTACGGATGATTTGCGCGAAGCGACATCGTTGGTCTTGTTGCACGATCTTATCGGTGCGGGCGCCCGGGTCAAGGCCTACGACCCTATCGCCATGGATGCGGCTCGTAAACTTTTGCCCAAGGCCTGGTTTGATAACTGCGATCTGGTGCTGGCGGATCATCAGTATGATGCTCTTAAGGCTGCTGATGCCATGGTGCTGGTCACCGAATGGAAGCCTTTCCGCACCCCCGACTTTATGGCCATGAAGAAAATTATGAAGCAGCCCGTTGTTATCGATGGACGAAACCAATATGATCCGCAGCAGATGAGCGAAGCCGGTTTTGAATATCTGGGGATTGGTCGTCGCGGCTAACAGAGGTCCCTTTGCTAGACTTTGCCCCTGTTGAAGTATTAGGTTTATACGGGTACCAGGTTACTGCCCGATTTGGAGGAAAATGTGGCGAAAATCTTAGTTACCGGCGCTGCCGGGTTTATCGGTTCTCATCTGTCTCAGAGGCTGCTTGCACGGGGCGATGAGGTCATCGGTCTCGACAATCTCAACGACTATTATGATGTTACCCTTAAAGAAGCGCGTCTCGCTCGCCTGCAGGGCAAGGATAATTTCCGGTTCGTTCAGCTCGACCTGGCCGACCGTGAAGGAATCGCCGCCCTGTTCGCGGAGCAGCGTTTTGATCGGGTCGTGAACCTGGCTGCCCAGGCCGGGGTGCGTTATTCATTGATTAACCCCCACGCCTACGTCGACAGTAATCTCACCGGGTTCGTGAATATTCTTGAAGGTTGCCGGCACAATGAGGTAGAGCACCTGGTTTACGCCTCGTCCTCCTCGGTTTACGGCGCCAATACCAGCATGCCTTTTTCGGTGCACGACAATGTCGATCATCCCGTGTCTCTTTATGCAGCCTCGAAAAAGGCCAACGAGCTGATGGCCCACACCTACGCCCATCTCTATCGTCTGCCGGTGACCGGGCTGCGCTTTTTTACCGTCTATGGGCCTTGGGGGCGGCCGGATATGGCCCTGTTCCTGTTCACCAAGGCCATTCTGGCCGGAAAGCCGATCGATGTGTTCAATTACGGCAAGATGAGGCGCGACTTTACCTATGTTGATGACATCGTCGAAGGCGTAATGCGTACCTTGGACAACACCGCTACCGCCAATCCTGATTGGGATGGAGCGCAGCCCGACCCCGGTACCAGCAGTGCCCCAAGTCGGCTGTATAATATCGGCAACAACAACCCCGTGGAGCTAATGGACCTGATCGGTACCTTGGAGCAGGCCCTGGGGCAAAGCGCTGAGAAAAACCTGCTGCCCATCCAGCCTGGTGATGTCCCTGCGACTTATGCGGACGTGGACGATTTGATGCGGGATGTCGGCTTTAAGCCCGCCACGCCCATTGCCGAAGGGGTTCAGCGGTTTGTGGAGTGGTACCGGGAGTACTACCAGGTCTAGGGTTGCGCAAGTCTGAAGGGCGCAATCTTTTGGGCAGGTTTCCCTTGTGTTGTGCTACATTTTTCAAGGCCGCTCTAAGGGCAGTTTACCGCCGAGAACGCTGAGGTAAAACGATATCTTGGGAATTTTTCTCGGCGGTTTTTTAGACCTCGGCGGTGAACGACTGATTTTTGAAGTTATTTCGATATGAATTTGGATTCGATTTCATCCTAGGGAGGTTTCTTTGATTACCTTTGCACAAATTCAGAAAAAGCAGAAAAAGATTGCCGTGGTCGGTCTCGGCTATGTCGGCCTGCCCCTGGCTGCTGCTTTTGGTCGCAAGGCCGAAGTGATCGGCTTTGACATCAGCAATGAAAAGATTGGCGAGTTGCGTGACGGCTATGATGCCACAGGAGAGCTGACCAGTGAGGATCTGGCCTCCACAAACATCGATTATACCGCCGATGCCTCACGCCTGGCCGAAGCGTCCTTCCTTATCGTCACTGTTCCGACACCCATCGATGATCATAAAAAACCGGACCTGACTCCTGTCGAGTCGGCTTCCCGCTCCATCGGCCGCCACCTGACTCCCGGGTCTGTCGTTGTCTATGAATCGACGGTTTATCCCGGTGTCACAGAAGACGTTTGCGTGCCTATTCTGGAACAGGAGTCCGGGTTGCGCTGCGGTGTTGATTTTAAGGTTGGCTATTCACCGGAGCGTATTAATCCCGGGGATAAGGTGCATACGGTCGACAAAATCATCAAGGTGGTTTCAGGGCAGGATGCCGAGACCCTTGACATGGTAGCCAAAGTCTACGAACTGGTGGTGACGGCCGGTGTTTATCGGGCGGCTTCAATTAAGGTGGCCGAGGCGGCTAAAGTTATCGAAAATACTCAGCGCGATCTCAATATCGCCCTGATGAACGAATTGGCTATCATCTTTAATCGGCTTGAGATTCCAACTCAAGCCGTACTCGAAGCGGCCGGTACTAAATGGAATTTTCTTAAGTTCACTCCCGGTCTGGTAGGCGGCCATTGCATCGGTGTCGATCCCTTTTATCTCACTTATAAAGCAGAGGAGATCGGTTATCACCCTCAGGTTATCCTGGCTGGCCGTCGCATCAACGACGGCATGGGTAAGTACGTTGCTGAGACGACTGTTAAGCAGTTGATTCGGGCGGATAAGGCGGTCAAGGGGGCCCGGGTGCTGGTTCTTGGTCTGACCTTTAAGGAGAACGTCCCTGATATCCGCAATACCAAGGTAGTGGATATCATCGCCGAATTGCAGGACTTTCAAGTTGAGGTGCTGGTGCATGATCCGGTGGCCGAAGTGGGGGAAGCGCGCAAGGAGTATGGTATCGAACTTCAGAGTCTGGAAGAGATTGGTCCCGTCGATGGCGTTATCCTGGCGGTGGCTCACAATGATTTTATAAACATGTCCAGTGCGCAATTCAAGCAGCTTTGTTCTAACGGAAATAAGCAGGGCGTTGTAATTGATGTCAAAGCAGTTCTTAATGGAGATGATATCTCCGCTAGCGGACTGTCTTATTGGGCTTTATAGCAAGGGGCTTTTGCGACAGATAAATTAGCTTTTATAACCTGGTCCGCTTCGTACTCCCGGTTAAGGTCTTGCAGCTTAAACGCCGTGCCTGCTGTGGACATTGTCGATAGATGGCCATTTGATAAGTTCGTTGCGACTATTGATTCGGTCAGGGATAGTGGGACCACTGATATTTTTTTGTTGCATTCAAATAACCGTTTTGTTATAAGTTTCTTCGCTTCAAGCCGAAGTGGTGGAATTGGTAGACACGCTAGGTTCAGGGTCTAGTGTCCGCAGGGACGTGGGAGTTCGAGTCTCCCCTTCGGCACCATTTTCAAGGGATTCTCTAAGTCATAACAAGGACTTAGGGGATCCCTTTTTTGGTTTGGTATCATTGGTCGTACACAAGGCCGTACACAATGATACTGAAACGAAACCCAACCTATTTGTTCAAAACTCCTCGTGGTATATATTATTTCCGTGTTCGGATTCCAGGTTACATTCGGAAGAAATACGGCACCACTCGAAAAGAGGTTAGATCGTCTTTGCGCACTCGTGATATTTCAATAGCACAGAAACGGGCGAGGCAATTGTGGGTTTTGATGGAGGCTAGTGACTATAAAATGAAAGATTCGGATCGGGAATTTCAGGAAGCTAATGAAGGCAGGAAATTACTGAAGGAATATCTTATTGCGGATATGGGAAGCGATGATGAATCATATTTGCGAGATTACGATGAAGAACTAACTGTAGAGGCTTTTGTAGGCGGATTGACACCAGAAGGGATTGATCTACTCAATAAGGAGTTAGATGATTGGAACGATCTGCCTCAATCAAGAAAAGATACTGTACTTGAGGAGCTCAAAGTTAAAGCCATACCCAGTCTGCCGGATATATCAGAGTTGCAGCCTGAACAATCAGCTACTGAAAAGAACCGGCTGTCCACAGAGTTGGTTTCTGATAAGGTTAAAGAGTTTTTAGAGTGTCATTTTGAAAGGAAAGATAGGCTAGGTAAATCTGCACCAGATGAAACCATTAAAGAGTATGTTGGGATTTTTAGGGAATTCATTTTAATTGTTGGAAATGATTTAAAATGCTGTGATCTAAGTAGAAAGGTCATAAGAAATTATGAAAAAGCAGTTTGGGGAATTCCAACAAACCACACCCGTAAATCAAAATATAAAAACAAAAGTATTAATGAAATTCTAAATATGGATATACCTAGTGAAGATAAAAGGAAGCCAGGTACAATCAATAAACATGTAATGCGGGTAAAGCAATTTCTACGTTGGGCTGACCTAGAAGGTTATGTTCTTAATGATATGGAAAAATTTCTTCAATATGCCCCAGACTATATAAAAGCAAATGAAAAAAAAGATCCATTTACTGATGATGAACTTAGGTTGTTGTTTAATAATGAAGTATACGAAAATGGAAAATTCAAAAAACCATCAAGATATTGGTTGCCTTTGTTAGCTTTATTTACTGGTGCAAGAGGAGAGGAGTTAGCACAACTCTATACCGATGATATTGAAAAATATAATGGTACAGATGTCTATGTAATTCGTTTAAGAGAGAATGAAGAACGGAACCAAGGATTGAAAAATGAGACAGCGCCAAGGGTTTTACCTATACATTCAAAACTAATATCGCTTGGATTTTTAGATTATGTAAAAAGTAGACCAAAGGAAGAGATGCTGTTCGGAGAACTTAAAAATAAGAACGGGAAAAACTACAAAGGATTTGGAAATAACTTTAATAGGAAAAATGAATATGGTTGGAAGTGGAAATGTGGTGTGACGAGTGAAAAAACATCATTTCACTCATTTCGACACAATGTAGTGGACTTTTTTGCCAATTCAAACATATCTGATAGGGTCGCATGTGCTATTGTTGGGCACAAATTTAAAGGTAGTTTTTTAGTAGAAAATTATATTAAAGATGTTGGGCCATTAGTAATGCAAAAAGCTATTAATAAGTTAAGTTTTCGTTCAGTTGATTGGAAAAAGATAAAGAAACTTAAATGGTGATTCTGTAGTTCACTTTAAAGGCTACCGCGCTAAGTTCTATGTTTCTGTTAATACTACGTTGGCTGCTAAAAGATTATTCAGAAATGGCTTCCAAGGGGGCTTTGGTACTGGGTTTGGTAGGGTTTGTTTTGCTAGAGGTGAAAAGAAGTAATTTGAATAGCGTTCCCGCTATGAATTGTTGGTGTTGCAGTCTCTAGCTTTCCGTGTGGGTCCTTTTTTTTGTCTGTGAAGGGTAGGGGGAGGGTTTGTGGTTGAGGTTCTCCAAACGGCCCTGAAGTTGATTGTGCCCTGGGGTTGACTCACAGATCATCATTTTTACAGCCAAAAGGCGTGACCTCTTTCTAGGCTGGCTTTTCTCGCATTGCAGGGACTGTCTGACAAACGCATCACTCCCATTTCGGCTTCTTCCCACCGCCATAGGGCTTAGCCAACCCAACTGAAATCAACTCCTGCCCTAAATTGCTCCCATCCACGTAAACATCGGCAACGATCCGAAAATATTTTCCTCGCTTCATGTTACGCAGGATGATCTGCTGGCCTTCCCGCAAACGCTGAACGGTGTACTGCTTTGCCTTTCGGGCTAAAGCCTTTATCTCTGGTCGGTTATCCCTCATTTCTGGGGTATCTATGCCATTGATCCGGATTCCGATCCGCTCTCCTGCAATTGGCGGGTATCCCTTGAGGTTAACTTTGAAAGAGTCACCATCGTAAATGCTTGTTACTTCGGCTACTACAACGTCACCATAGATTTTTGATGAAGCGGCTAGGGACGTAGATGCTAGGAGCAAGAGGACGATACAGACCAACAGGCGGGACGTTTTCATAAGAGAACTCCTTAGGAAAGATGTAGGGCACGATAGGGGGCCAATTCAACAGGCATAATACAAGAAAGGGTCTGCCTGGCCAATTGTAATGCCATCACTTCTCAGGCGCGAATGCACGCCCAGGAACCTAGTAGACCATTCTTTTTTTGCAGGAATCCAGAAACACTGAATCCGTAATACAGTTTGGCCCAAATAAAATAAGCCTTGTGTAATTATTTCAAGAAAAATAATTAGAATTATTGATTTTTTTCCCAGGCTAGAATAATTTAAAGCCGCCTAATCCCACAGAGAAAAATTGTCTCTAAATGCCTCAAGCCCCACAGCAAACCTATAGCAACGCACATCTCATGTGCCTAGGCATGGATCGTCTGTGCTCCGCAGAGTTTATACAGATCATTTATAAGATAATCCTGAATTGGAAAAATTTCTTGCAACTTAAAATTAGGTGCTCAAAGAGAGCAAATTAACTCAAAGAGGAGATGTTATGAAGTTGCTTAAAAATGTAGTTGTATGGGGCTTAATGGTATGTCTCACCACTTTTTCTTTTGGATGTTCGTGTTTCCGGTCATCTACTCAAACCCTTAACCTAGCTTGTGATCAAGAAGGGGTTTTGGTTCACGTGAATGGGCAGCAGGCTGCTTGCCCCGGCCAAATAGCTGTTAGGAGAGACAACGGTGTGAGCGTCACGGCCAACAGGGAAGGCTATAAAACTTACTATAGAAGCATTGATTCGCACATGAACGGTTCAGGTGTGTGGGATATTGTTGGTGGCGTTGTCTGGCTAGTTCCGTTTGTCGGTTTAGCTTCTCCCGGAGCCTATTCTTTGGATGAAACAAACATTCATATTGATTTGTTTCCTGAAACTAGGGTCAGTCAAAATTAACCCATATAACATATAGTACTCCGCTCGAAAATAAGACGGTTTTTCTTTGTAAGCGTGGAAATGGGGAAAGTTCTTTTCCAACCACTCGTCAGACGAGAAAGGCCCACCAGGAGAGTCGGTGGGCCTTTCCTATTTGTAAGGGGTGTGAGAATGGGCCTGCCTGATTGTCTTCGCCCAAAACCAAACAGGGCCAAAGGCAAACATAAAACAAAACTCTACCTTTTAAAAAGACTGTTATCAGGAAAGTCCCAACACTCATATTGATTTTTTAAAATTATAAGACTGGGAGTGGACATCATAATGAAATTTTTCATGACATTGCTTTTGTTGACGTCAGTACTATCCGGTTGCGCAACAATGAAAGCAATTGATCAAGGTCTTTACTCCGCGACAGAAACGGTTACAGAGCGCGATCGCCTTTCTGGAAAAAGATCACTCTGTCTTGCTGATAGGGAAGAACAAACTTTAAAAGGAAACGAGTTTGTCGAAAAATTTATTGCTGAAGCGAGGGCAGAAGGGAAAAAAGTAAATGAGGAATATGACCTTGCTGCATATAAACGAATCAAACGAATTTTTGAACAGCTTCATCAAGTAAGCCATTTAAGGCAAGAGGCATGGACGCCGGTAATTATTGAAGAAGACAGCTGGAATGCCTTTACAACAGGAGGAACCTACTTTGTAATCTTTTCAGCACTTGAAAAGGATTTGAAAGACGACTCTGAGCTAGCAAACGTCATTGCACACGAAATGGCTCATACCGTCGCCAACCATGCATTCGAGCGCCGTGATTTTCAACAAATTAATGCTCTCGCTGGTTCAAAGTCAGCAAAGCGTGATACTTTTCAAGCGGCATTTACACATGAGAATGAAACGGAAGCTGACCAAATTGCCGTTCTTTATTGTTCGTTGGCTGGCTTCGATCCCTACGCAGGAGGCCGCATTTGGGAGAGGATGCACAAAAAAAGTGGAAATGATGCGTTATTTATACACGATCATCCGATGAACGAAGAGCGTGCGGCAGAGGCAAAGCGTGTAGCTGATTTGGTACAAAAATACTATGTTCCGGGAACTATAAATTCAAATTACCAGCAAATTCTTGAAGATAACGAATTATTTTCATTGCAAAAATCCGAGTTGGCCGCCGGTGAGGGCGGCGGTTTTTTTGCTGCATTAGACGCAGCGTTATCGACATACCAGCAAAAACAGAAAGCCAAGTTGGAAGAACGCCGACAGAAGGCCCGAATAGAATTTATGCGATCAGTTCACCGGGTTTCTAAAATTGTTGGGTCTGAAGCAATGTCAGCCAACAAATGGCGGTTCACCATTCTTTATCGTGGAAACCGACCTCTTACGGATTTAAGTTTCAAGGCAATAATTCGGAATGGTTCCAAAATTCCGCTGACTATTACCCAGGGGCTTGACGGGGTGCTTAACCCAAATACTACTTTTTATGTCGATTTTTCCTCTCCTGAATTGGACGCATACCATACGAACTCGAACGATATCGCCTTCATGTATGACAACGCCAAAGCATTATGAGTTGTGAGCAATGGACTGGTGGGGCGCTTGGAGTTCGGCAGACTGAGAAAACTACTTTTACCGATTTCGCACGGTAAGAGGGTGCCCCCCCCCATGAAAATACGCTATTCTTGGATGAATTGAACTTTGTTTTCTAAATAATCCGGTTCCATTGGATGGCGACTCGATGCTCACAAAATATTGCAGTTCCCTTGGAGGGGGGCTGCATTTGAACATGATAAAATTCTTTAAAGGGAGTATAAGATGTCTGCTTTCCTCGACCCAAGGAAGAACCTTTTAATCCTAGGTAAGCTAGTCTGTATTGCCGTTACGATTTTTGTCGGAGTGTTTGCATTTTATCATTTCACAGACCAAAAAGGTAAAGATGCCATTAATAAACTCGGAGTTTTGAAACAAGCCATTCCTTGGGAAGATCGTGCAGACACAATGACAAGACTACTTATAGATCGAAATAAAAATAAAATTTCAAAGGCAATACTAGATATTTCTCATCCAACAGGTAAGGAACCAATATTAGATAAATATACTGTATCAAAATTAAACAATAGTATTCTTGTAGAAATTATGGTGGATTGGAAGGGTGGGTTCCTCGGCTCAAATTATAAAACCAAGGTTTCATGGGAGTTTACAGAGCAAGAACACAAGTCTACAAAAGTCATTTTTGATACTGCACCAACACGTATTTCTCAAAGAAATTCTGAAACTCTTAACGATTATTTCCGCACAAAAATTTACCCTGTTTTAATATCAGACATGAGGACATGAAATTCAACTGAACCATGTGCTTAAATAAATAATCCGGAAAGCTATACTGGTTGGCTTTACGTTGATCCGAAGAAAATTTTATCCCTAAATTCACCATCTATCAAATGGCAAAAGCCCAACAAGCAACCTTGGTGGGCTTTTCTCACATTGAAGGAATTTTAATAAACTCGGCATTTCCCTTCCTCCTTTGCATGAAAATAATCCGAAACAAAATATCGGACATCATGCTCTTGACCGCTGCAGCTTAATTTGGCTACATTGGCCCTGATTCATATTGTTGTGTTCCAGAAGAATACTGGCTTGAAAAGAGACAAGGCGATACCTCTCAAAAAAGCGTCTAGATTCGAGAAGATCCGATAGGCGGTTTTTCCACTAGGTCAGGCATTGCTGTTTGGAACAATTTTTGGTCGGCTTATGCAGTCTGCATAGGCGCTGCTATGGGGCCACAGCATAGACTTCCCCTTAAACTAGACTGAAACCTTGAGGCAAAATATTGAGCGCAACCACACTAGAACTATTTTTTATCGATGGAAAACCAGATGGCATGCTTACTGCGGAAGTTTTCGGTTGGACGGGGCATATTCTCGTTGCGCCAAGGACGCGGCTACCTGAAGCTTTGAAGCGAAAAGAAAGCTCATACACTGGGGTGTATATCCTTCTCGGTGAACTAAATGAGGATCCACTGGCGTATATTGGTGAAGGTGAGAGCATTGCTGCCAGAATTAAAAGCCACGATGCAAAAAAGGACTGGTGGACTAGGATTATTCTGATTACATCCGCCGCCAATAACCTACATAAGGCTCATGTGCAATATCTTGAGTCGCGGCTTGTTCAAGAAGGAATATCTGCTGCCAACACAAAGTTGGAAAACGGCACGAATCCATCCCTTCCGAGTCTTTCAGAGGCAGCGCAAGCGAATATGGAAGCATTCATTTCGCAATTGCTAATGGTGCTTCCTGCAATACGAGTCGATTTATTCACAAGTAAAGCCAAGCCAGACAAACAAAGCGAAATAGAAAAATCCAAAGAATCAACAGAAAGCCCTGTCTTCGAGCTAACCTTAAAAAAAGAAGGGATAGTTGCTACGGCGATACTGGAAGATGGTGAATTTGTGGTTCAGAAGGGTTCTTTAGCTAGAGCAACTTACATAGGTGATCGAAGCGAAAAGTCATACTATTGGAAGCACCACGACAAGCTTGTAGAACAAGGGATTTTAGTTGATCATGGAAAACACAAGGTTTTTACACAAAGTTACGCATTCCCGAGCACCAGCGCAGCAGGTGCAGTATGCAATGGAAGATCTACTGCGGGCCCAATCGCTTGGAAAGTAAAGGGCACAAAGCAAACCTATAAAGAGTGGGAAGCTGCAACCTTGGCCGAAAATTGAGATTTCCCCCATAACAAGTTGCTGCCTACTGAAAAACTCCTCGCTGCGCTCCTGATTATGTGGTGAGCAAGACGTTAAGCCGAAAAAACGTCTCAATACTCACCGTTAGCTACATCAGAACGCTACAACAATAAATTAGGCTAACAGCAAGAGAGTACCGAATGGCATAATGTTGTCTCTTGGTCAAAACTGGCAGAAATATGTAGTCAGGATTTAATAAAGGGATCACAGGTTTACATAGAAGGAAAGCTGCAAACACGGTCATATGATGATCGCAATGGAAATAAGAGGCACATCACTGAGGTTATAGCAAGCCAGATGCAAGTCCTTTCACAGCCTAAAAAGTTTAAAGGTTTTGCATCTGAAGAAATTTCCCCAGAGGAGATAGCTATTTTTGGCTATCCTCCGTCAGAAAATGGAGAAGTACCTCTTGATGTCCCTCCTTTTTAAACGATGATTTCTCAGCTTGATATGATTGCGTATTAAGATACATTTAGCTTGGAGGGGTGGGTGGAAGTACTTTTAGTTGTCGGGGGAATCTGGCTCTTAGTTGTTATTATAAACGCCTTTAAGGGGGAGGATCGGCCACCAAGTACTAATTCTTCGTCTGCTTCCCATCCCAGAACAGTAAGAAAAAGGCAGGAGAGTCAAACTTTTCGTCCTGCCTCGCAATCTAGAGCTAAGTCAAATATCAAGTTCAGAGATTCCTCTGCCTCAAGCAGTACAACAACAGATTTGGCCAAACTAGACCTTTCAGGTTTGCATGACGCATTTACAGGCGCTCCTCTTGATAGGACGCTTGGCTTACATCAATGTCAATCTTGTACTGTTTTTTATCACACTGAAAGTCTGCAGGTATTACGTGAAGTAAATGATTCAAGGTGCGTTTCATGTCAGTCAACAAATATAGTTGCTCTTGCTGGTGGGAAAAAAGCACAAGGTAGAGATTATACTCCTAATGTCGTTACTTTGAGTGATTACAAGCAGCATGTTGGATCAGTTGTTACTTTTGAAGGTAGGGTTGTTAAGGTTCGAGAAAGTCGTAGAGGGAACGATTTTGCGGTGATGTTCGAGGACAAGTCATGGACCAAGGGATTCAAGTTGGTATTTTTCAGAACAGCAATTAGCCGTGTTGGTGGGAAACGTTTTATAAGTACATTGAATGGAAAAACTGTGAAAGTTAGAGGGCTAATTGTTAAACATCAAACTTTCGGCTACGAAATTATTGTATCTGAAAAGTCGATGATTTTGAGTGCTAAATGATGAAGTGGAAAAATTTAAAAACAAACTATTCTAGCCAGCTTGAAAAGATTAAACAGCAATCTCCCCACGAACGGCTTGGGATAGACCAGGGGGCATCTACGGAAGATGTTAAAAAAGCATATCGACAAAAGGTCCTTTTATATCATCCAGACAAGACGGATGCTTTCATGTCCGAATATAGTGAAGAGGTAATAAAGCTCTTGAATGAGGCAGTTTCCCAAATAAGAGGAAAATAGACAAATGTCCACAGATAGGTATCTAAGACATTCGCTTATAGATTGGTTCTCTCAAGAGGACGTGAAGTCTTCATCTTTTGCCATAGTGGGTTGTGGAGCTGTTGGCAACGAAGTTGCTAAAAACCTTGCATTGCTTGGTGTTGGCAAGATTGATTTATATGATTTTGACAGTATAGAAATTCATAATTTAACAAGAAGTGTTTTGTTTAGAGAGGGTGATGTTGGTAAAAGCAAGGCGGAGGTTTGTGCATCTCGAATTAAAGAGCTTGACCCTAATATTGATGTTAAGTTTTTTGTTGGTGATTTTTGGGAAAAACTCTCACTTTCTCAAGCTAAAACGTATGACTGTATTTTGTGTTGTGTAGACAATTTTGAAGCAAGAATAAAATTAAATCAAATATGTGTTTTTACTAAAACAAATCTGATTAACACCGGGATAGATAGTAAATTCTGCCAAATAGAGGTTTTTCCATTCAGGGAAATTCATTTTTTGCCGTGCTATGAGTGCAATCTGCCAAGCACTGCATATGAAAGAATCCAGAAGAGATACTCATGTGGCTGGCTGAAAAAGATTTCCTTTGTGGAGAAAAAGATTCCAACAACAATATTGACATCAAGTATTACAGGGGCAATTGCATGTTCTCATGCAATTAGCTTTCTGAAGAATAAAGATGAATTTAAGCCTACAAGGACTCTAATCGATTCATTTACCGGAAGATCAATGATAAGCGATTTAGATAAAAATAATGATTGTGTAGCATGTTCTTCAGTTAAAGAACACATATCGATTGTTAGCAGTAGGTCAAAAATAGAAAGTGTCTTTGGTGAAAAAGTTTCTTTAAAGAATGGTAGTTTTATTACTAGTGACCCTATTTTAGTTTCAAAAAGATGTATCGAGTGTGATCCTGAACTAAGTACTCATACAATCATTTTTAAAAATGCATCTAAATTTGATTCAACGATCACAGAGTGTGATAAATGTCAAAAAGAATCTGTTGAAGTAATTATTAAAGACAGTTTTTCAATTTCTGAAATAAAGAAAAATTATCAAGGATACGAATTTCCGTGTAAGTTTCTTCGCTATGACTCAGGAAACATAACCACAATTATAGAATTGGAGGATTATTATGCCAGAGGTTAATATTATCATACGAACAGCAGACCAGACTAGAAAGGCAGAAGTTGCTCTCGACACAGACAATACGGGATCAGACGTAATTCAGGCATCTGTAGATAACTGGTCTCTACCCACTGATACGGACTATAGTCTTGTGAACACCGCTACTGGCAAGACCTTGCCCCCCAATTCAACACTTGGCGAGTATGGGGTAAAAGATGGCGATGTTTTAGAAGTACAACCCGTTCTTGTGGCAGGGTAGATCAATGAGCGCACTTTCTGAACGAGTGAAACAGGACTTAAGGAAAATTGAGGAGCTTGCTAAATCTCTTGATGGAAGAATTAAAATCAAGAGTACTGAAGGTAGCCCTATAAATAAAATAGTACTCGAAATTAAATACCCAACTGCGCCATCAAAAGCTTACCCGGATAAAGTGCAAGACACTACAGAGGTCAAGATAGAGCTATTAAGTCGTTACCCTTTTCAGGAGCCAACAGCTACAATTATAACGCCTATTTATCATCCTAATGTTTATACCTCTGGGAAAATCTGTTTTGGTACAAAATGGCTTCCTACGCAAGGGCTAGACTTGCTAACAAAGAGAATTATTCAAATCATCACATTTGATGAGACAATATTGAACGAAAAATCTCCTGCAAATAGTGATGCTTTACGCTGGTACAGGGGAGCCATAAGCAAAAACCCTAATGCTTTCCCCACAGACAAATTAGTCGTCCGGGAGACTAAAAAAACGACAATGTCTTGGAAAAATGTTGAGGGAGGAGGGGAAGAGAGGACTTTAGTTTCTTGTCCTAAATGTAACGCTTCACTTCGGGTTCCTGTTGGGAAAAGTGGCAATGTTTTTTGTCCTAAATGTAACGAAAAATTCTTTATAAGAACATGAAGTGGAACAATGTAAGATCTGATATTAGGGCTCTGTCTTTAGGTTCAATAGCTTCAAACTGGTCGGCATTTGATGTCCTTGAGCTATTAAATTTTACCCAACATGAGCCAATCGTCCTCTTTGGCGGCCTGGTTCGCAAAGCCATCTCGGAGCATCTATCTACAAAAAATGTTGAGCTTGGTGGTTTACTATTGGGAAACGTAATTAGCAATAAAGACCTTATTGATGGAATTGTTGCTATTAAAATCACGCAAGCCGTACCAAGCCAAACATTTAAATCCTCATGCGTGTCTTTAAGTATGGACGCTAATGTGTGGCAGGATGCAAATATACATGGGGACGCTACGAATTTCGTCGTTGGTTGGTACCATAGCCACCCAAATTTAGGAGCTTTTTTTAGTGGAACAGACAGAAGTACTCAAAAAAACTTTTTTACTAATAGCTACAGCCTTGGCTTAGTTGTTGACCCTATCAGAAAAGAGGAGCGTTGGTTTAGAGGGAGCGAATCTGTCGAACTGTCTGCTGACAATATTTTAAGGACGATTGATGGCTTGGCGTTGGTATAGAAGGATTCGTTTGTTTGGTGGTTTAAATGCGAATCTATCAGGCAGGGGAGTCGGTTGGTCATGGGGGGCACTTGGGTTGCGTTTTGGAGTGTCGCCAAATGGCAGAAGATGGGCTTCGTTTGGGCTTCCTGGAACCGGCTTACGCTATTTTAAATATCTCAAAACAAAACACACTGGTCCCGATTGCCAAGAAGAATCCCCAGACACAAGAGAAAAACCACAATCCATTAGAAAGTGGAAGAACCTTAAATAATCAAATCTACTTGTGTGCTATTACAGCTTACGTATGGGTTTTAAATATAAAGGCTCTGCCTAAGTACCTAGAGAATGAGCGACAGGTCATCAGCGAGTCAGTGAATCGCCCTTGGTTTTCTAGACACTTGCGATCCATGCTGTTGACGTCTCACAAGTCACGCTCACCGGAACATGATCGGCCCAACCTATTCTGCATAGGTTGGGCCGTCTTACATTTTGTCCCAACTTGCTTCGTACTTCACCAAAGGAATTATCGGACAGTCAATTCTTCTTGTTTTGTTCATTGAGGCTTGTGTGGGTAGTTCGCGATGCGTGAAGAATTTAGCGCAATCATAAGTCTATGTTGAAAATATCTATTCGAATCCATCATAATTTAAGATTCCCACATTATCTATATTTTTACTAAAAAGAGGATGATCCTTCATGCAATATTCCACGATATTCTCGTCATAGACTTCTTGAACATCCACTCCAATGTCAGGATCGATAGTATTTTTTCCAATATATTCAATTCCATCCTTTAGAGGTATCGCATTTCTGATCAATCTACATTTCTCCTTAAAAACCCTTTCAAATTCCTTGTTTCTATTTCTTTTTGCATTAAATACAATATTTTCACGAAACAATATATGGAAGTGAATATTTCCAGATGCCTGTTTTTCAGTAAACACAAAACCCTCAAAATGCTCTTTGTTTTTATTCCTATTTTTGAAATAATCCTTATTTATCATTTTTAGTATTTCACATAGTTGTTTCTTAGAAGTGGACTCTTTTTGTTCGTTGATAAATGTTATTGTTGTAAAATATTTATAATCAAAATTATTTATCCAGTCTATGCTCGCTGACTTTTCTTTCATTTTTTGCCATATATGCTTAACCCCATCGTACTCTATATTTTCTTTGTTCATTTTATTAATCTGTGACTCAAGTTGATTGATATTGTTTTGAATGTTATTCATTAGTTAGCTCCTTGATTTGTCTGTTAATTATCATACTTTAGATACAGTTATACTAATCAAGTGTCATAAGACACTGTCCTGGTTGCTTTATGTATCCGTAAGTAATTTTCATTTGCCATAACTTGATGACTGCAACCGCCGCTTTTGCTCGGATATAAATCCTTAAAAAGACCCACGGATGAAAGATTCAGTACAGATTTTTTTACCCCTATAAGTATTTACCCTTTTAGGCGATCTTACTTTTTCGATTTCGGGAAACTTTTTTCTTCTTCCCATCCTTGGGCTTACCCTGGCTGGGAGTGCGATGCTTGAAGGTTTTGTTTGTCCCAATATCTTAATTTTTATCCTTATATTTATTTACCCACCTGTGTTACATTTCGCTAAACATATGATAATTGTTGCCGTAAAAAGTATATTTTGGCAGCCCATTAGTATTTACTTAACCTGGTTACGTTTCGCTAAACTTAGGCTTTAAATATGGATAGAAGCAGGAAAATCAAGGAGGGTTTAGAGAGGGCAAGGCAGAAAGGCGTGAAGCTTGGTAATCCGACCCTCGAGGTGTCACGTAATTCCGACTTAACCAATGCAAACAAGGCTAGGCAGGAAAAGGCCGATCGGTTTGCATTGCAGATGCTTAAACCACTTAAAGATATTTATAAAGCTGGGTACAATAGCGTGGGAGAAGTTGTTCAAGAGTTAAACAGGATGGGGATCGAGGCAAGGCAAGGGGGGAAATGGACTAGAACTCAATACAATAGGTTGACGGATAGGCTTGCCAAGTTTGATCGTGACGAGCTAAATGACATAGTAAAAAGCTTAGGTATCGATGAAGATGAATAATTGTGTTGCCAGATGTATCACATAAAGTTTCTCCCTATCCACTGCAATACGAGAAAGGCCCGCCAAGTGCTTCTGACGGGCCTTAAATGTCTGATGAATTGAGATCTATATGAAAGTTAACGTTGTGTCACGATGCCCCCGAATGCAAGTCGCCCAAACACTTTGTTATGCATTAACTTCATCACCGGTTGCATCTTGGCTTTGGGAATCTTCTTCAGCATTTAGAGTCGTTTTTTTCGGCCTTGGAGGAGGTGCCTGCCACGGCACAATATATTGACCAACAGACTCATAAAACTTGGTTACGCACGAAACAATTTCTGGGACAAAATTTCTCCGTTGCGTGAACTTCCCTCCCAAATCAGAGACTGTTTTGATTTCAAAGGTCCTAGGAAGAGCGCCATTGCGATCCCCAACCAATGCGTCAATATCCCCTCTGATCTTGCTGAGGTCTGCACAGGAGTCTGGAGTTCGACCTGGCCACTTAGCTACGATTAGCACGCTCCCGTCTTCTGTCTTCACAAGCTGACGCAAGAGCCAAGTAACCGTTGCTGAAGCTCTTTTCTTGTCACGAGGGGCTTCTACCGTCATTGAAACCGTAACCGAACGCCGCGTAAGGTCTGCTTCAACCGATATCGGGGATGCTGCATCTGGAATGTTAAGGCGGCTCTCCAGTACACCAGTATTAACGAGCGAGTTTTTCACTGCCTCAACACGTGCGGTTGGGTTTGAACGTTCTTTTGCACTCGGTACTTTAGTTACGTTTGTTTCAAGCTCCCGACTCATTTGTAAGGCAGTACAGCGCATTAATTCACCCCAATCGCTAACAACAGCAGCAGCAATCGGAGATTTTTTGTCCAACTTAGATTTTGCGAAATATAGTTTGCAGAATTCTACCCATTCCTTGCCCATTTGTTCGAATTCACTAACGCCTGCAGAATCATGCTCAAGATACCGCACATACTCGTTCAACATATACGCTTGATCAGGGTCCGAAACAGCACTTTTGGAGAGCTGGATTTTTGCCTCAGTTTGAAGGTATGACCACGACCAATGATAGAGAACTACTTTCTTTAATTTCTGTCTATTGATTTCACAGGGTGATTGCGTTGGCGTTGGCACAAATTGGTTTGAAATTGTAATTACTGCTTCGATCCCCTGCGCCTTGGCAATGTCCAGATAACGCTCGACCTGGCTAGCCTCAAGGTCTGTCTTTTTGGCCTTTGCTTCCACGAGAGCGCGCCAAATCCTTCTGCCGTTGTCCACGATGATGAGAGCATCAGGTCGTTCTTTAGTGCTATTCTTGTCTCCCTTAAAGACGGGTTCAACCCATACATATATTTTGGCCCGTTTGCCGGTGGGGGCGCCAAACGGCGAGAGTAGAGCTTCAGCAAATTCCTCAACAGCCATAAGCATGGCACATGTAACGCAGGTATTTCTCAGTTCCGGTTTAGTTGCGACTGGTATCAGTCGGGCTAACTCACCAGACTCCAAGTAGGCGGGCCGTTTCATAATGTCTCCTCAAGTTTTTGGAATCCTCAAACGGGCAACAATTTAGCCAAAAAAGTATCTTTAGCTATATTCATGGAACATGCATTTCTTCCTTTTATAGCTGCTTTTTTCTATCGTAATGCTGGCATTTCGTCTAGAAAAGGTTGGTGCCGCAAGGCAGGTAGTTGACAAACAAAGGGATAAAAAAGAAAAAGAACTGATATCGCAAAACATTTCTTTAAGACTAGCATAAAAACGTAGCTTAATTTATCATGGCCAATCTTCTCTCACAAGGGCGATGTTAGAAATGTGTCTCTAGGTCCCTATCAATTAATTGCAGACAGACTGTATGTCCACTTTGATCCCTTTCCCTGAAGACATACTTTATCATTTCCTAAGTTTTCAGCATGCCTTACCAAGTGGGGGCATAAACTATACAAGACTCCCCTTATGCAAGAGCAGGGCGAATATGGAAGTAGGTGCAAAGGCTGGTATGTTTTTTAATAAAAACATGGCTTTTTGCAAACCATCTACCTTCGCTGTTCCCCAATTCTCAATAAAGCATACCCCTGTGAGAGCTTCCTGTTTCATGCAAACCTCCTATCAATAGGCTTGACATGTTGGTTTTGATAGGACATTCTCATTATGTCCTAGACTCTTTTGATACCAACAGGAGAAAATATGTCCATCATAGGCTATGCGCGAGTTAGCACCGCCGACCAGTCTCTTGATATCCAACTTGAACAACTTCAGGCAGCCGGAGTTAACAAAGTTTTCCAAGAGAAAATTTCAGGGGTAAAAAGGGATCGACCACAATTGGCCGCAATGCTTAATTATATGAGGGAGGGAGATACCCTTATCATTACCAAACTCGACAGGATAGCTCGTAGCACCAAACACCTCTTGGAGATCGTAGACCTACTGGAAGAGAGAGGTGTCTCCTTCAAGGTACTTAACATCAACCTCGACACCTCAACCCCTACTGGAAAACTCATGCTTACCATGTTAGGGGCAATAGCTACCTTTGAGAGAGAAATGCTTTTGGAGCGCCAAGCAGAAGGTATTCGGAAGGCAAAGCAGGAAGGGAAATATCAAGGGAGAAAGCCGACCGCGAGGGCCAAGGCCCCACAAGTAATAGAACTAGCCAGGTCGGGTATGACAAAACAGAAAATTGCTGAACAACTCGATATCGGAATTGCTAGCGTTTATCGAATCTTAAAAAACAAAAACTAGTGTGGCTACCGGTTAATGCCAATAAGGCCACCTTATATATCATGAACCTGTCCACCTGGTTCCACACAGGACGACTGATAAGTTCTAGGTGGTCTAAGGACCCATTTGAGAAAATATATAAGCCGGTCCAAACATTGGCAAAAAGGGTGGGCCGTTCATGTTCTGGTGATTGTGCTTTATCGGAAAGCATTTTCCTATATTCTCAATGGATGCACAAATCGGCGAATCAGTAATGAGTAAAACGAGCGAAAAATGCGTTATGGTTTACGGCCTTATTAAGCCCTGTCTTTATTCCATTCAATGCTGTTTATTGTGATGTGTGAATGTATAGGCTCAAGTGCTTGGTACAAATCAGCCTTGAAGCCAGTTAGTTCGCCTGTCTGTCTGGCTAATGAAAGACCAATAACCAAGTCGGAAAACTGAATTGCTCTAGAGTCTCTTGAATCCATATATAAAGGGGCCAGAAAATTCCTGTAGTTTGGAAATGTTATTTCAGACTCATTTAAACCCATGGCCTTCATATATGGAATTGATCTTGTTGAGCCAGAATGTATATCGTATATGGGGCGAAACGATTCACTTAACCCAAGATCTACAACTATTTGTAATTGTTGATTCTTCGTAATATCCATCAAATGATATTTAATGTTTGTGGCAGAAAGATACTGAATTGCTATCTGCGGGCTACTAAAGAATCCGCCAAAAACACGAACATTTTCTTCTGCAATCTTCGCGTGGCTTATTGATATATTAAGGCCACGGCTTCGGACAATATTGGCGAATTCAGAAATTACTGCCAGCTTGTAAGTATCGCTATTTTCTCTGAAGAAATTAGAGTATTTGAATTCTATGTTACAGGAAGAACTTTCTATTTCAGAGTTACATTTTTCTATTGCCTCCGAGAATTCGATTTCAAAATCAACAATTTGACTAGGAGGTACCAGGAGGCCCCCAATACTACAGTGCCAGTAGCCACCTGATTGGCGGAATGTTTCATCTAGGTAGTGATAAATCATCTTTTTTGATAACGCCAGCCATAACCGGCGGATTTGTAGTGAGCAACAAGAACGGAAAACAGGTCAGCATTAATGGCATTGTAAACGCCTAAATGGACCATATTTTTCCTTCGTAAAGGAATTTGTTGATTTTTGGAGCATTAGCTTTGACGTTGGGATGATTTGCAAGCACCAACCGAAGAGTGCGTATTGCGCCATATGCATCCATAATCAAAGACCGTTGGTCACGAAAATATTTTTGATCGAATACGTCTTCTCTAATTGAATGTGCGGGTTTTTGCCGTAGAGAGCGAACCTTGCGGAAAGTGGCAATCATGCGGTCAAGTGGCTCAGGGTTTTCTGGTTGAAAATAGTGATGTACCCATTCATCAAGTAGCGCGATGGTCCCTTTCCGCCTTACCTCTACCCGACCATCTTCTCGTGCATGATCTTGCTCAAGCTCCAACTCTGGAGAAAAGAATTTCTTGTTCAAATTATCAGACATCAATTGATCTAATAACAGAACAAAAGCGTTAAGCTCGGCCAGAGTGGGTCTAAGCAGGAAACCAAAGTTCCGTGGGTATTCATGCTCATATGTCTGTCGAAACAGAGGTGGCTTCCCAATCAAGTTTGCCATCTCGTTGATCAATTGCATTTCCTGACTGAAGGCTTCAAAAATTGATATTCTTGTGCCCCAATGCCCCATACTATTTCTTAAATAGTCGGGATGAAGTTGGTAATCACCTTTCAACTCTTTATATTTCCAAATCGCTTGGTGCTCCGGGCTGAGATCCGATAGATACCTCAAAAAAACAGCAACTGCTCTATTCAAGTTTTTGTCATGAGCAAATCCGAAGGTTTGAAGCAGAACCTGGTCATGTTCAGGCATGGATTCTGATTCGTAGTGTTCATTTGTTACCGAAATCTGGCCGTTTATGAAATCTGTTTGATAGTGGTACCTTGGATCGTTTCTATAGTATTCGAGCACGGACAGGTCGAACACCCTAAAATCTAATTGCCCTTCGCCAAGCGCAAGTTGCTCTGTATACGGCTCGCTACTGTAATCTGGGCGCTGCACAAACTGGCTCAATGTTTCCTTGGAAGGGTATAAACAGAAATGGTCGACAAACTCGAGCTGTTCAAGAAACTCGATCTGTTGTTCAGCTGATGTATCCGAAAATGCCTTTATATGCGGATTTGGGTGAATGTTTCCGAATACAACATCGATCTTTCTGGAAAGAATCAATTCTCGGAGAAGTGCTTTTGCTGATTCGTCGTTAATCTCATATTTCTTCTTTAGGGCATAAACTGGATATCCATTAAAATCACCTGATTCCAAATAATGCTTTGTGATTTTATCAATAACCGTTTGATTCATGTTGCCTACCCCTTATGCGCTAACGGTTGGAGTAACCGGCGGCGGAACGAAGAACAATTTAGTACTCATTTTTTAAAAAGCACTCTTGTAAAATCCGTCCGCCTCCACCGATTGGTTATACCTCTATTCTTTTATAGCCCTAATTGCAGCTCTTATGCTGTCACATTTACACTGCGAAGGTTCTATTCCACTGAGAAATGAGTCTGGCTTTCCTTGGATTATTGCTGCTATGTGAACACCCAGTTCATTATTGTCAACAGAAGTTATCATGGAATTACAGGTATCCATAGCCGCAAATCTATTCATTCTTGTTGCCGCCTCAACTGCCAAATCAAGTGCCTTTCCTCTTGTCCTGGCAGGTATTTCTTCTGCATTAAATATTATCTGCATATTGTTTGCAATGTTCTCAGCAAAGGACCAGCCGTAATTCTCACTTTCAATCATTTCCAAATATATTTTCAAGAAATTATCAACATGCCCTCTAAGTTTCTCATGGGTCAAAATAACGAACATTCTTTTTTCAAGATCAAGACATATTCGAACTTGGTCCTCGTGCTCCAGTAAGGACAATTTCTCAATAAATTCAATGACCTCGGAGGATTTGTATTTGCCCTCATTTACCAATCTATCCTTTATGGTAGCAATCAACTGATTGACTTCCCCAAGACGTCCTCCGCGATTAAGCATTACATCAAATGCCAGACCTAAGGCTTGCTTTAAATCGGATAACGACTGATATCGCCGTGTCTTGTCGAGGGCACAGCATCTTTCAATCACATGGAAAAGCGGAGCTGGAAGGCCCTCGTCCATAAGATAGGTTGGATCTTGACGGGTCAAAAGAACATATACGCTTTTTCCAAGCATAAAAATATCGCCTGAGGCATCGGCATGCTTGAAGCCCCCTCTTTGAAATTCTGGCGGCAAAAAACCCTGAGTGCCCCAAAACATTGAACTACTTGTAAACCTAGAGGTTGAGTTTGGCTCCATGCCCAAGCCGAAATCAGAGACAACAATGCTGTCACCATCGCACAGGAAATTTTGAGGTTTGATATCGCGGTGAAATACGTCTTGGGAGTGGAGCTCGGCAATGCAGGCTATCATTGCATTGATGATTTCTTCCTGGCATTGAAGATCGCTTTCCAATTCATCAGCAAGACTAGTCAGGTCACCATCGGGGTAGTACCGCATTACAAAATATGGAGGATCATGTTTAACATTGTGATGCAAAACCTGCACAACCTTAGAATTTCCTTCGAATTCAGTTAGAAGTCTGACTTCTCTTCGGAATCTTTTTATGTACTCATCATCTTCTTCTTTACAATACTTAAGAACAATTTCTTCTGTAATTTCACCTTCAATGTCTTTGACGAAAAGTATGGCACCCATCCCCCCTGCCTCACTACAGGTCCCAGTAACTTCAAATCTCTCATCAATTACATCACCAACATTGAAATGCATATTTTTCCCTTTTATTTGTTTTGTGGCATAACAGGTTAATTTAAACGGCAGGCCATCTCAGAACAAACTGGTAGACATTATTCGTGATGCGCCTCTGTGTCTTCTATCCGCTTGAAACTTTTGTTATGTGTTTATACGTCTCCAGCATGTTTTGGTATGTAACTATTAACTTTGACGTTTTTTAAAAGACCTTTATCTCCATACTTCTGCCATATCAAATACATTGCAATAATTCCCCTTTGTTGCCCATTTTTTATAAAAAACCAATCCCCGTACTGAGACAGTATTAAAGGTCCGTGAGATCCTGACTTGGGAACTTCAGGGTCTCTTACGTGTGGCATTTCAATATCTTTCGAAGCAGGGCCAACTAAAAATTTACTACTTTCCTCAATAATGCCCAAACCATGTAAAGATTCGAAAAGTACTTCTTTGAAAGTGTCACCGGGTTGGTAGTTATCAAGGTTATTAGTGCTATGGCAACCAAGTATTTGGCATACAGGAATATTCAAGTTTTCAGTGGATTCTACCCAATCAGCTCGTAAGAATGGAGTAAAATTGAAAGGCTTTTCAAAATCTGGCGCCCCGGAATTGTCCATACGGATGAGGGTTCTATCAGAGAAAGGCGCTGGATTAGCTTTTTCTTTTTCTCTTATTGAGGTTAGAATTTTGTTTTGAGGTCTGCCAGGGTAAGCATATGGAGACAGATCCTCTCTAGAGGCTCTTTTCCAAGGGAATTTATATGCAGGACTCATGGTTTTTTCTTCTTTATTATCTCGGTAAAAAATTGGATAAAATTGCGTAGACAACTTCTTGTGTTCAAAAGGAGTAGATCTCTTTATTTACACATAACTAAGCTTTGGCAGTTTGTATAAACTACTAGCACAAACACATTACAGGCTATATAAGACGATTTTCAAGGTTAAAACATCCAAAACCCCAATTCTTTCAGGTTATTGCACAAGCCTGGACTTTTGCTTTACTTGGTTTATACAGACTGTACAAACCGACTAACGTTCGGTGGCAAACAGCAATGACCGTGCACGAAAAAAAGTCCGTTTACCGAGTCTTCTCCAGTTTGGAAACTCTTTTATATTGGGATAGGTTGGGATCTTTGTTAGCAAGTTATTTTTTGGAATTCACCACAATGAAATAGTGCCAATGCAGCCAAGCTAACCAATGAAGAACAAGAGTAAGATATTTGACAAGTTCTCTCGCTTTTGGGGGCAGTAGAAAAAGGGAGAAGTAGGGGCTAACTAAAATTTCTGATTTGCGTGAAAATCCCCAGTCCATAGATCGAGGACTTTTCCTGTCTGGTAGGTAGTGACCAATGATAAAGTCCGCCAAATTCACCTGTTGAGTTTTTTTGATCCAAAGAATGGCAAGAAAATCTAATTCGCAAGCACCAACTTTGTAAAGCGATCAAATTAATCACGCCTTTCTTCCACGTAATTATCAATTGAAGCTGTGGCTAATTAAGTATATTTTCCTAAAGCGCCTGTTCAGTTATGCTGGTTTTGTTTCGGGCAGTGCTGATAAAATTCACAAAAATTTCCCTTACCGATATATTTGAATAATCAAACCTTGGCGAATGGAGGAACTATGAATGCTGTTGGAGAATTAGCTGCTGGGGCAGCCTTGATTGCAAAAAGCGCATTCGAAGAGCTTGGTAAGGATATTTATAGCAAGATTAAGGGCACTATTAAGGATGCTATTGAACTTAGGGAAATTAAACAGAATTTATATGACTTGCAGAATAAAATTGAAGATTATGGCAAGGTAAAGACTTTTTGGCAGTTGGATAGGGCAATCTCTATAAAAAGGTTCTACTGCGACCCATTTCTCATAATAGATAAGAAACGAATAAACATTAAATCATTATCCGAGTTTGAAATTGACAGTAATATTCTTGTGGAGGGAATTGCTGGGCAAGGTAAATCCATCTTTTTAAGATATCTTTGCGTTAAAGAATTAGAACTAGGAAGATTCCTACCATTATTCATTGAGCTAAGACAATTTGATGAAGAAATAGATTTTAACTGTTTAGTGAAAAATACGTTATTTTATTTGGGGTTCAATGTAGAAGCAGGCAATATATATGAAACAATAGTTTCAACAGGAAAAGTAGTATTGTTACTAGATGGATTTGATGAGGTAGGCACAAGATTAAGGAAAAAACTGACCAAGCAAATAGAAGATTTTTCTAAAAAAAATAAATGTGTAAAAATCATAGCAAGTTCAAGACCTAATTCAGAATTAAGGACCTCGCCACTTTTTGAAGTTGTAAGAATAGATGGTGTGAAAAGCGAGGAGTATAAGTCCTATGTGAAAAGACTTTCTGGTGATTTACAATTTGCAGAAATGGCTATCAAAAGCATAGAAAAAAATAAGATGGGTGTTATTGAATTGTTAAAGACCCCACTTTTGATAACACTTCTTTTAGTGACGTATAGATCTTATAAACTTATTCCGAGTAATTTAGAAGAATTTTATGATTCTATTCTTGAGTTGCTGCTTCATAGGCATGATAGTAGCAAGATTCATATGTCTCCGAGAGAAAGGACCTCTGGGTTAACCGATAGACAGTTCAGGGATTGCTTTGACGCCTTGTGCTTCTTTTCAAAGACAATTGATGGGTTTCAGTTTGGCCCTAATGAAATTTTAAAAATATCAAAAGAAGCACTGAGGGACACTAATGTCGATTCGGATCCGCAATATTTTATTGACGACATAGTTAATGTCACCTGCCTTCTCCTCAAGGAGGGCAGGTTCTTGAAGTTTATACACAAAAGTGTCCAGGAATATTATTCAGCCTCATATATAAGTAATAAACAAGACAAGTGGGTTGAGGGTTTGTTCTCATTATTTATAAAGCATGGGTATAGAGACTGGTTTGAGGAGTTAGCATACCTATCAAGTCTTAAACCATATCAATACAGCAAGTATTTCATTTTACCACTTATGAAAGATGTCCTTGGGGTTAAAGGAAGCTTTGAGGAGTACGTAAATCAGGATGTTAGAAGGCACGTATATGATATCTTTTTTAATATAGAAATTGAAATAGCAACTTCGGAATCATTCGGTTATGCAAGGGTCGCCAAGGCGAAATTCAGAAGCAAAAAAATGAGATTATTTTTTAACCTAATTGGAGAAGATTATAATAAGCTATTCAGAAATGTTAAAGTAGACTGGTGTGCTCTCTGGAAATACTATATTCTTGAAGACAGAAAAGCAGTTTCAAGTTGTGGTAGATTAGTTCGGGGAGACACTGTAGAATCATTATATAAGTACAGGTTTTCCGAAATATACAATTCTGGATTTTTAAAAGACCAAAATATTGATGTGTTAGAGAGTGCATGCAGAAGAATCATTCGGAAAGCCTTTGATGCCTTGGAATTGATAAAAAGGGAAGACCACTATTCCAGCAAAGATATTGCTAGAAACTTCTTTTTAAGTCACTAGATTTGTATGATATTTGATATCGCTGTTTAGCGATTATCACTATAGGTAAAAATAGTTTTGTAGCTTGCCATATATTTCCGTTGATGCAAGTCAGTCACTAAGTGACTCTTCTCATAAATCTTGACATATTGGAAAATCACCAAATTCGCTTGGTGGCTTTCCATGTCTGATGGTTGGTAAAAACTGAACCTTTTTGACATTTCAATATTTACAAGTCGTACACAAGGTAGTACACAATGGGGTGAAATCGCTTCTTTAAACTTCAATGATATCAGCTACCTTGGAAAGGGTGCCGTATCTCCCCTTCGGCACCATAAAAATTAAGAGGTCAGCGATTCAATCGCTGACCTCTTTTTTATTGGAATACAGCAGGGTGTTTTCCATTAGCCGCTTTTATCTCAGGCAGAAATTGGAGTGTTGGCGTCTGCAGTTAACTACATACTCATGGAAATTGTTGATTTGTGGTCACCATCTCACTGTAATTCTGGATAAATATTACTGCCGGTCACGATTGTTCTGGTAATTCAGATGGTAAAGAGGTAGATTGGGGAGTTTTCTATCCTTTCAGAAGGTCAGGGTCGGCCACTTCTTGTGTCATCCTCACATCGCTTGTTTTCTACCTAGCCTTCCGAGCATTTTCCGAACAGGTTATTCATGACTGAAGAAACACAAACAACTATCAGCTTTTCCGATCTTTCTCTTGCCCCCGAAATTAAGCGAGTGATTGATGAGGTCGGTTACGAAACTCCTTCTCCCATACAGGCGCGCAGTATTCCTCCGTTGCTTGAAGGGCGGGATCTGCTTGGACAGGCCCAGACCGGTACCGGTAAGACTGCGGCCTTCGCCCTGCCGTTGCTGAGTCGGCTTGATCTATCTGCCAGATATCCGCAGGTGTTGGTGTTGACACCCACCCGTGAGTTGGCGCTGCAAGTCGCCGAAGCGGTGCAGACCTATGCCCGCCATCTGAAAGGTTTTCACGTCTTGCCGGTGTACGGCGGTCAGAATATGGGCCAGCAACTTCGTCAGCTGCAGCGAGGCACGCATGTAGTCGTCGGCACCCCTGGGCGTATTCAGGACCACTTGCGCCGAGGGACTCTCAAGCTGGATCGCCTCTCGTGCGTCGTGGTGGACGAAGCGGACGAGATGCTCAAAATGGGTTTCATCGACGATGTCGAGCAGATTCTGCAACATGCCCCCCAAGAACGTCAGACGGCTCTATTTTCAGCCACCATGCCTAAAGAAGTACTGAAAATTGCCCGACGCCATTTGCAGGACCCCGTTGAGATCCGTATCAAGAGTAAAACGTCTACCGTGGCTACGATCAGCCAGCGATACTGGCAGGTCAAAGGTCTGGCCAAGCTCGATGCGTTAACCCGGATTTTGGAAGCCGAAGATATCGATGCGATGATCATTTTCGTCCGGACCAAGATCGCTACGGTTGAGCTTGCTGAAAAACTGGAAGCTCGGGGGTTTTCCAGTGCAGCGCTTAATGGCGACATGACCCAGGCTTTACGGGAAAAAACCGTTGATCGATTGAAGAGCGGGGGGCTTGATATCGTGGTGGCCACCGATGTGGCGGCTCGAGGCCTGGATGTTCAGCGCATCAGTCACGTGGTAAACTACGATATCCCCTACGATACCGAGTCTTATATTCATCGTATCGGGCGCACCGGCCGGGCAGGACGTGAAGGCTCTGCAATTCTGTTTGTGGCTCCGCGAGAGCGTCGCATGTTGGCCGCTATTGAGCAGGCGACCCGGCAGAAGATTGCCCCGATGAAGTTGCCGACCCGTAAAGATATAACCGAACGTCGCGTCGGCCTGTTCAAGGAACAGATTCTTGCTGTCATGAAGAGTGAGGATCTGACCTTCTTTGAAGAATTAATCGATGGATGCCAGCAGGAATATGAGGTTGAACCGCGCCGAATTGCTGCCGCTATGGCTTATCTGCTGCAGCAGGATCGTCCGCTGATGCCCGAAGAGGAGACCTATGTGGAGCCTCCTTCTCAATCCGCTCCCCGGGTTTCTGCAGGCAAGCGCGGTTCTGCCGATGAGGGGCTGCGACGCTATCGCATCGAGGTCGGAAAAGTGCACGGTGTTGTGCCCGGTCATATCGTCGGGGCGATTGCCAACGAGGCGAATATCAGCAACCGCGATATCGGCCAGATAAAAATCTTCCACGATTTCAGTCTGGTCGATTTGCCAGCAAATATGCCGTCTGCCACGTTCCACCTTCTGCAAAAGGTGTGGGTCTGCGGACAGCATCTGCAACTGAGTGTCGATGCCGGTGTAGAGCGCCAGGGAAAGCCGCCCAAACGTCGCCCTGCAGGAAAATCCGGAGGTGGATACAAGGGAAATAAGCCGGTTAAGAAGCACCCCTCCGCAGCCAAGCGTGCCTCTAAAAAAGCACGCCAGACTTGAGGTCGATGAGGTAGGTCCAACCGGGCATGTGTCTTCCGTGTCTATCGAATAACAAAAGCCCGTCCAGGAATTGGACGGGCTTTTTCTTTCATAGGTAAGGGCGCCACTAACTTTGAGATTTGGACCTCACTGTGAAAAATTTTGCCAGCTTACAGGATGTGTCAAGGTGTTTGAATTTAAATAGAGTTAGGTGTTATGGTTATATGATGAACAAAATCTTACATCAGCTGGTGCGTTAGTCCTTTGCCAACGAGGGTGAACTATGTCGAAGAGTCTGTTTATTTTCTTGTTGCTGGCGTTTTCTGTCCTTTCCGGCTGTGCGGTCAATCCGGTTACCGGAAAATCAGAGTTTGCCCTGGTGCCTGAAAGTACCGAACTGAATATCGGCCGGGAACAGTATTTGCCTAGTCGTCAAATGCAGGGTGGTGACTATACGACCGAACCATCGATCAGTTCTTATGTCAGCAGCGTCGGGCAGCGTTTAGCGGCAGTTAGCGATCGCAAGCTGCCTTACGAATTTAATGTTATCAACGATTCTACTCCCAACGCCTGGGCTCTGCCAGGCGGTAAGATTGCGATTAATCGTGGTCTGTTGACCGAATTGAACAACGAGGCCGAGTTGGCTGCGGTTCTCGGCCATGAAATTGTCCATGCCGCGGCGCGTCACAGTGCCAAGGGTATGGAACGGGGGATATTGATGCAAGGGGCTGTGCTGGCAGTCGGTATTGCTTCCCAAAATAGTGAATTTGCCCAGATGGCGGTCGGTGGAGCCACTGTAGGTGCCGGGTTGATTACCCAGAAATACGGCCGGGATGCGGAACGGGAATCGGACTACTACGGGATGCAGTATATGGCCCGGGCTGGCTACGACCCAAGGGCGGCCATCGATCTGCAACAAACCTTCGTGCGTCTCTCTGAAGGGCGTCGCAGCGACTGGCTTTCCGGGCTTTTTTCCAGTCATCCGCCGTCCCAGGAGCGAGTGGAGGCCAATCGTCGAACGGCTGCACTATTGGCTGCAGGTGGGGAGGTGGGGCGCGACCTTTATCAGCAAAAGATCGCTCCTCTGGTTAAGGCCAGGGATGCCTATGCCGCCTACGATGAGGGACGCAAAGCCCTGGAAGAAGGTCAGACTGGAAAAGCTCTTCAATTAGCCGAACAGGCTTTGGCCGCTGAGCCACGAGAAGCCCTGTTCCATGCCCTGCGTGGTGACGTTCGTTTCAAGCAAAAACGTTATCAGGATGCGGTGGTCAATTATGATCGGGCTGTGCAGCGCAACAATGCCTATTTTCACTATTATCTGCAACGAGGCCTGGCGTTGCAGGAACTGGGTCAGAGGGAGAGGGCCGTGGCGGACCTGGAACTCAGCACCAAGTTGCTGCCTACGGCGCCGGCCCTTAATGCTCTCGGTAGGTCGAGTCTGGCACAGGGAAACCGTGAGCAGGCCAAGCGATATTTTGCCGCTGCCGCTGAATCCAGGTCTTCCTACGGGCAGGAGGCAGCCGCTTCGCTGGTGCGCCTCGATCTGCCTGATAATCCACAGCAGTATCTCAAAGTCAGGCTTGGCCTTGATCGCCGCAACTATCTTTTAGCCGAGGTGGTCAACAGCACCCCGCTGGCGGTGACGAATGTGGATGTGGTTGTTCTGGTCATCGATTCCTACGGTCGTCGCCGGCAGATTCCATTGCGTGTTTCCGGGCAAATCGGCCCGCAGCAGACGGCTCGTGTGGCTACCGGTATCGGCCCTTTTGCCGTCAGCAATGACCTGCATGGAGTAAAGGCGGCAGTGACCGGTGCCCGATTGATCGAATAGAGAGTTTTTTATAATAGGGGCTGTTGAGTTGAGATAGCAGCTGAATAATCAAAAGGGGAGGGGCGTACTGGGGTGCGCTCCTTTTCTTTTGAAGGGCGTCTGCAACTGTGGTCGATAGGCCTGGACGATTTTCCCACATACGGACAGGGGGAGTCCAAAATATAATAGCCCTGTCCCGACAAATGGATGGAGGGTCTGGTTCAGGAATTATTGCTATTGGCTGACCATTCTCCGTTATGTGGTAAACTAAATAGCGAAGCGTTTTTACTTGGGTACTCTTGGCAAGGATGATGGTTTGCGATGGCGAAACGCTCTTTTGTGGCCGTTTATGTTCTCAGAGCCTTTACGTTTTACAACTCATGAGGAGGGTCCTTATGGTTGATAGACGAAGGGAGTCCGTTGGAAACAGTGGAACTTCCGGACTTTAAAAGGAGACTTTCACAAACAGCTAGAAAAGTAACCTAACTTAAGGAGGTCCAAAAAATGAACAGAATTTTTCGCGTTAACATGAAAGACCTCACCTGTAAGATCGAAGATGTACCGGAAGCCTGGGCCGGCCTCGGCGGCCGAGGCCTGACTTCCACGATCGTTGCAGCTGAAGTACCTCCCACCTGCCACCCTCTCGGTCCTAACAATAAGCTGGTTTTCGCTCCCGGCCTTCTGACCGGCACCCCGGCCGCTCAGTCCGGTCGTATGTCGGCAGGCGCCAAGAGTCCTCTGACCGGCGGCATTAAAGAGTCCAACGCCGGCGGTACCAGCGCTCAGCAGTTCGCCAAGCTTGGCATCAAGGCCATGATCATTGAAGATAAGCCGGAAGCGGGCAAGTGGTATGAGCTGCACGTTAACAATGACGGAGTTACCTTCCACGACGCTTCGGCCCTCAAAGGCCTGCAGAATTTTGATGTCATCGCCAAGATGGAAGAGAAATATAGTCCGAAAATCGGTGTTTGCTCCATCGGCATCCCCGGCGAAGAGCGCCTGATGGCTGCTAACATCTCCGTCAAAGACCCCGACCACAAGATCCGCAGCCACGGCCGTGGCGGTCTCGGTGCGGTTATGGGCTCTAAGGGAATCAAGTGCATGACCATCGACGATTCCGAAGGCAAGCGGGTTGAAATCGCCGATAAAGATAAGTTCCGCGCTGCCGCCAAGGTTTTCGCCAAGGCCATGCTCGATCATCCGGTCACCGGCGAAGGCCTGCCCATCTACGGCACCAACGTTCTGATCAACATCTTGAACGAAGCTGGTGGTCTGCCCACCAAGAACTTCATGTACGGTTCCTGCGAGCACCACGACAAGGTTTCCGGTGAGACCATGCACGACATTATCTCCAGCCGCGGGGGCCACACCAAGCACGGTTGCCACGCTGGTTGTATCATCCAGTGCTCCCAGGTCTACGTTGACGAAAACAAAGAATATATTACCTCCGGTTTCGAATATGAGACTGTCTGGGGGCTGGGCATCAACTGCATGATCGAAAGTCTCGACGACTGCGCCCGTATCGACAACGCCATGGACAACATCGGCATCGACTCCATCGAAGGTGCTGTATTGATCGCCGTCGCCATGGAAGCCGGGGTTATTCCGTGGGGTGACGGCAAAGAAACCCTGCGCGTGATGAACGAAGAAATCGGCAAGGCCACACCCCTCGGTCGAATTCTCGGTAACGGCACCGCTTCGGTGGGCCATGCGTACGGTCTGACCCGTGTACCGGTTGTCAAAGGGCAGGGCATCCCGGCTTACGACCCCCGTTCGGTTAAAGGGATCGGCATCACCTACGCTACCTCCACCATGGGTGCCGACCACACTGCCGGTTATTCTATCGCTACCAACATCCTGCAGGTTGGCGGTCACGTCGATCCGCTGAAGAAGGAAGGACAGGTTGAACTGTCCCGTAACCTGTCCATCGCTACCGCTGCCGTGGACAGCACCGGTATGTGTATCTTCATCGCCTTTCCGGCTTTGGATATCCCCGAGTGTCTGCCGGCTCTGATCGACATGATCAACGCTCGCTACGGCATCAGCCTTACAGGCGACGACGTCGTTGAGCTCGGCAAGTACATTTTGAAGACTGAAAAGGCCTTCAACGACGCCGCCGGCTTTACTAAAGCCGATGATCGTTTGCCCGAGTTTTTCGAGTATGAGCCGGTTCCTCCGCACAACGCCGTCTGGGACTTCACCCCGGAAGAAATCGACGAATTCTGGAATTTTTAACACTCTTGATAAAGTAAACTGATCAAAGTGGTGAGCACCCGACAAAGGTGCTCACCACTTTTATATTCGGTTATGCATTTTGCTCAAGGCGATAATTAAAAATACAATTGTTTTCAACACGGAGCTCACAGAGGCCACGGAGAAAATCCACAGCCTTATCCCTCAACAATCGAATAATCAGGGGCTTCTGTCCACGGAACACACGGAAAGCACCGAAGATTTAAAAGGTTTTAGTGTGTTCAGTGTATTCCTTAAAAGAGTTCTTCCTTTTGATCCAGGATGGTTGCCACCTCCACTTAACCAACGGGGCGACGACACCTATGTCAATAAGATAGACTTTCCGCGTAACGAATAGGAGCAGCTACGATGGCTGTTTAATGAATTGAGCCGCTCCTGAGAGCGGCTTATTGAACGTAGGTACGCTTATGGCGTTTCAGGTGGGGGGTACACGCAAGACGAAGGTTATGGTGGGTCTGGCTTCTAAGGAAAACGACCATTGCCAGCCCCCGCCCCGATGCGAGGTTATTTCCGTGGACTTTTGCGGCCCGGTTTACGGCGGTTGTTCCCGGTATCTTTGCGCCGCGAATTGTTCTGTTCGCGATCGGTTGTGGCTTCCCGGGGTTTTTTGGGCAGGGCTTCAGTGACGCTGATAACCCGATTGATCAGAAGGGCACCGTCCAGGGTGACGATGGCATCCTTTGCCTGGGCGGCATTCGCCATTTGCACAAAGGCTGTACCCCGGAACAGGCCGGTGCGTGGGTCGTTGAGCAGGCGTACGGATTTCACCGTTCCCGATACGGAGAAAAGATTGCGGAGGTCTTCTTCCGTGGCTTCAAAAGAAATGTTAGCTACATATACGTCTCGTGCCATGATCGGTCCTTTGCTACATCTGGTAAAAATGGCTGCCGAAGCCAAAAGTCAAATCAGCCGTTGCAGTTGAAAGGGCAATTCTAACATATCGGACTTTTAAAAGCATGGTTTGCGTGGAGCAGCCGGTTGAATTTAATCGAAGGGGAGAAGCGGCAACAAGGGACCTGGCCTGGATGTTTTGAGCTACGGATGAACACGTTTCAGCGCAAGGGGTCGAAAAGGTATTCCAGTCCGTTGAGTTTGATTTCATAAATAGTCCGCAGCATGCGCCCAAGTTTTCCCTCGGGAAAGCCCTGCTGGGAAAACCAGACGACGTAAGGCTCGGGCAGATCGATAAGGCGCTGCCCACAATGCTTGCCAAAAGGCATGCGCATTTCCGCAAGTTCAAGCAACAAGGCCGAATCCAGGGTGACAAGTTCGCTCACGGGTTCTCCATCCGTTTGAGTTGAGCCTCAAAGGCTTCGAGGGTTTTTGCTCCACGTAATGCGTCGCAAAGAGATTCGCATCCCACTTCTTGCAGATAGGGCAACAAGCTGCGCAGTTTGGCGAGCACCTGGGATTGACCACAGTAACGCTGGCGATAGTTCGGTAGCAGTTTGCCTAATAAATATAATGCATTGTGCCGTAACTCTATGGCGGTTGGCACGTTTGAGTCTTCATTCCGTAAGCGGGAAAATAGCATTGGGTCTGCCAGAGCGCCACGACCGAGCATCAAGCCGGCGATTCCGGTCTTTTCTAATAGCTGCTGACCCTGCGCGACAGTAGTGATATCACCGTTGGCGATAATAGGCAGCCGGGTGTGCTGCACTGCCTCGGCGGTTATGTTATGATCGGCGGCGCCTGAATATTTCTGTACAACAGTACGGGGATGTAGAACCAGAAAATCGACTCCGGTATCCTCGAAGAGGGGCAGCAGCTTGAAAATTTGCCGCGGTTGATCGTAACCCGCTCGCAGTTTAACCGAGAAACTGCCGGTTACCACTTGGCGCAGGGCGGCGAGAAGGGGCGGAATCTGCTGTGGGAGGTTTAGAAGTTCGCCACCGATGGCGCTGCTGGTGGTGCGGCCAAAAGGACATCCCAGGTTCAGATTGATGTGTCCGACGCCGGAATCCTGCAGGGCTTGGGCCGCCTCAGCCAGCAGGTCCGGCTGGTGGCCGATCAACTGAGCGATCAAGGGGACGCCACGCCGATGTGGAGCAAGGTCCTGAATCTGAGTCGGGCGCAGGTTTCGACGCTTGCCCCCTGCCACGCGAATGAATTCGCTGAACACCACATCGGGACGCACCCATTCGATAAAAAGGCTGCGCAGGCCGCGGTTGCTGAGGCCCTGCATCGGGGCCAGCATTAAAGGTTTGGTGTTGGACCGCCAAGGCAGAGGGGAATTGATAATCGTGGAGTCAGTAGGCAAAAAAACTATTCCTTGTGAGGCGGTTTGAAGGACAAGATGACAGTGGCAGTTAAAGGGAAAACAGGTCATGCTGTCAAGCTTTGATGGCGTCGCAAAAAGTTTGCCCTACGGCGTTACGGCGTTTTTTCAGGATTGAGGCATGCCTTTAGCCGTGAAAAAATACCAAGCCTTCCAGGGCAAAATTTTTGCTTAGCCATCCTGTATGTTTTTGCGAATGTATCAAAGGGAACCAAAGTGGGCGAAGAAAATTTACATCAAAGCGACGGCGGTGTTGTGGTCTTTGACTTTGAAACGAGCGGCATGTCTCCGGAACAAGGCGACCGGGCCATTGAGATCGGTGCGGTGCGATTAGTTGGCGACCGCATCGTCGATCGCTTTCAAAGCCTGATGAATCCCGGGCGTTTTATCAACTCTTTCATTGAGGATTTGACCGGCATAAGCAATGCCATGGTACAGGAGGCCCCACCGGCGGCGGAGATTATGTCCCAATTTTTCCATTTTATCGGTGACTCGCCCCTGGTGGCGCATAATGCCGCTTTTGATCGCCGGTTTCTCGATGCCGAGCTGGCCCTGATCGGCTTAAGGCGTCGACAGGAGATGGCCTGCTCCCTGCTGGTGGCCAGACGCCTCTACCCTGAAGCGCCCAACCACAAATTGCAAACCCTGGTTCATTATCATGATTTGCCGCACAAGGGTACATTTCACCGAGCACTGGCCGATGCAGAAATGACTGCCCATCTGTGGCGGCAAATGGGGTATGATATAGCTTCGACTTATGGCTGTGGTTCTGTGCCCTTTATGATACTTCAGGGGCTGAGCAAGGTCAGTAAAAAACAGGTGGATGCTTATCTGCGGCGGTATGCCGCAGATCTTGGAGCAAAGAGCCGATAACCCGAAAGTTCTATTTACCGCCCGTTCGCTAAGCTCATTCAAGAACGCAGAGAACGCTGAGAAAGTTCCTTACATCGTTTTTTGACTATCTTTGCGACCTCGGCGATCTCTGCGGTAAATGGCTTTCGAATCTCGGTTTAAAGTATGGCAAGGTCGCTAAACAAATAACCAGGGAGAAACTACATGTCAAACGCTCATGCCCGTCATATTATGGTCGCTACCGAAGAAGCCTGCATCGAATTGAAGGCCAAGATTGAAGCCGGCGAGGATTTTGCGGCTTGCGCCACTAAGCATTCCAAGTGTCCCACCGGGCGCCGTGGCGGCAATTTGGGAATCGTCAAGCCAGGCCAACTGGTTACTGAAGTCGATGAAGTGGTTTTCAATGGCGAGCTTCGCACGGTTCACGGACCGGTGAAATCTGAGTTCGGTTATCATCTCATACAAGTACTGAGCCGAACCGATTGATCATTGCGAACGCGTCATATATGTTTCTGAACCCAAAAAGCTGTAGGGACTGGCAACAGGGGAAGCTCTGCAGAGCCCTTTTAAGGTAGTTTTCCAAAGGCCACAGGTCTTGTGTCTGTGGTCTTTAATTTCCAGTGAAACAACGGATTATATTTCCCATGACCGATAAGCAGCATCCTTTTCAGGCTCTTTCTCCGTCATTTATCATGGATGCCGTGGAAAGTTGCGGCTTTGTCTGTGATTGCCGTACCTTGACCTTGAACAGCTACGAAAACCGGGTCTATCAGGTTGGCCTCGAAGAGGGACCGCCGTTAATTGCTAAGTTTTACCGCCCTGAACGGTGGAGTGATGAACAGATTCTTGAGGAACATCAGTTTTGTTTTGAATTGATGGACCATGAACTGCCGGTGGTGGCTCCCTTGATGAACGATCAAGGTGAAAGCCTATTTATCCACGGGTCATTCCGCTTTGCCCTCTATCCCCGGCAGGGCGGCCACGCCCCGGAGCTGGACAACCTCGATAATCTGCTGATTCTTGGTCGTCTTCTGGGGCGTATTCACGGCATCGGAGCTCTTCGTCCTTTTCAACACCGTCCCCGGCTCGATAGTCGCAGCTTTGGACACGACAGTGTCGCCCTGATCAGTGAAAACTTCGTGCCTCCGGAAACCAAGGCCAATTACGACGCCCTTACCGCCGACCTGCTGCAGGCTATCGAGGCCATCTTCGCCGACACAACGGACCTGCGCTATATCCGTGCCCATGGTGACTGCCACAGCGGCAATATTCTGTGGCGCGACGATGCACCCCATTTTGTCGATTTTGATGACGCCCGCATGGCTCCGGCTATTCAGGATCTATGGATGATGCTCTCCGGGGACCGGTCGCGGCAGCATGCCCAGTTGGCGGAATTAGTGGAGGGTTATAACGAGTTTTTCGATTTTCAACCTCGAGAATTACGGTTGATCGAGGCTTTACGGTCCTTGCGCATCCTGCATTTTTCCGCCTGGTTGGCAAGGCGCTGGAACGATCCGACTTTTCCTCATCATTTTTCCTGGTTCAATACCCCCCGTTACTGGGGCGATCACATCCTTGAACTGCGGGAACAGATTGCCGCCCTTAACGAGCCTTTATTGCAGCTGGCTTGATCAATATTACCGTTATGGATGATGGCGTCGCAAAAAGTCTGCCCTCCCGCGTTACGGTGTTTTTCAGATCGCGACATACTAAATGTATGCCTTTACCCCTGAAAAAACACCGGGCATTGCCGGACGAAATTTTTGCTTAGCCATCCTGTAAGTTTTTGCGAGTACCTCATGGATATCATTGCTCGGGAAATACTCCGTCATCTGCCAAAGGCAGGAGAGAGTCGACGTCTGTTTCACGGTCGCGGCCATTGTTTCGCCGGTTTCAACGATCTGGTCATCGACTATTATCCGCCAATCGTGCTGGTTATTCTCTACCGGGAGCGGCCTCAGGACTGGTTGATAGAGTTGACCGAATTGTTGATGGCGGCGTTGCCCCTTGCTCCCGAAGGTATCGTGCTGCAGGAACGTTTTCGCTCGGGGGCGCCGAGCCGGCTGCTGCAGGGGATTCTCCCCGACGACGTCGAAGCGAATGAAGATGGCTTGCGGTATCGTCTGCGTCTGGGTGACGCGCAGAATGTCGGTTTTTTTCCCGACATGGCCGTAGGAAGGCGGTTGTTGCGGGAGAACGCAAAGGATAAACGGATACTTAACCTGTTTGCTTACAGTTGTTCTTTTTCTGTCGCGGCTTTGGTTGGCGGGGCCGAACAGGTGGTCAACCTTGATATGAATCGGGGGGCCTTGGAATTGGGGCGCCTCAATCATCGCATCAACCATATTGATCTTCGCCGGACGAGCTTTTTGCCGATGGAGTTGTTTCGCAGTTTCGGACGCTTAAGACGCTGTGGTCCCTTTGATTTGATCGTATGTGATCCACCGGCCAGCCAGGGCAAGAGTTTTACCGCCGAGCGTCACTGGCCGAAACTGATACGCCGTCTGCCCGAACTTCTTACTCCTCATGGTGAGGTGCTGGCTTGTTTGAGCACCCCGACCATGACCATCACTCAACTGCGGCAGATGTTTACCGAACTGCTGCCGACTGCCCGCCTTGTGGAACGTCACACCCCCGATGAAGACTTTCCTGAAGCCGATATTGAACGCGGCACCTCGGTTTTACACTACCGTTTGAACTGAACCAATCCCTTGGGCTGTCGCCCTCAGTTCTGTTGCTAACACGGTTGTTACGGGTGACGTTGCAACTTTCGTAACCGGCACATGAAACTGCGATTACTTGGCGTGCCGGTAATGGGGTTGCGACGATAATCGTCAGTCAGGTTATTAAGGTTAGCAGACGGCTCGTTTTCTCCCCAGCCCCAGGCGATTCGCACCGTGCCCGGTTTCATATCCCTGTCGATTCGACCTGTCAGGGTTATTCTCCCCCGGGGGCTCGTTAATTCGACCTGGTCGCCGTTACTGATGTCGAGATTTTTTGCGTCGTTGGGATGAATATCGACTGTGGGGCAGGATTCTTGTTGTCGCAGCATCGGTACATGATGAAACTGGGAATGGGTGAAGCAACTACTGCGTGCTCCGCTGATTCCGATCAAGGGATAGTCGTCAGCTTGCCCGGCGAAGCTGATGGGATTGTCGAATCGACCATCGGCGAAGGGCACCGCTGAAAACCCGGCTTTTTGTAAGCGCTCGGAAGCGAATTCGACCTTCCCGGATGGGGTGGCGAATCCCTTCTCTCTGTATTTCTGGTGCTCTAACGGGGCGGTGCGAATGCCTTCTGGTTCTTCACGCAGGGCAGCGACGGTCACACCGGAAGGTTCGAGTTGATAGTCAATGGCTTCCTCGACACATTTCCAGGGGAACTCATCTTTAAGGCCGAGTCTTCGGCCCAGTTCAAAGATGATTTTCCAGTCGGGCCAGCTATTATGAAGCGGTTCGACCACCTGATTTTGCAAAACCACTAGACTGTGGCGCAGATAAGCCCGGTTGAGTTGGGTCTTTTCAAAACAGCTGCAGGCCGGCAGAATAACGTCGGCATGCAGGGCGGTGCGGGTCATGAACAGGTCAATGACTACCAGAAAGTCGAGTTGGGAGAGCGCTTGATTGACCCGAGTTGAATCGGTCATGGTGACCGCCGGATTGCCCGATTGGACCACCAGAGAATTTATTGGATAGGGCTTTCCTTCCAGAATGGCGTCAACGACACAGGACTGGGCGTGCAGTCCCCAGTTGTGGTGAAAAGTGCTGAACAGGGGATAGTCGCTGGTAACCGGGCAACGGTCCTTTGGTAAGCACTCCTTCAGTTGGATGTTGCGGGCCTTTACCGGCTGAGGGATTAAATCGCCTCCGGCCCGGTCGAGGTTTCCGCTCAAGGCTCTGAGCATGGCTACGGCCCGGGTCGCATCGAAGACTTCAAATTGCATATCCAGACCGTTGCCGTCGATGATGCAGGCCGTTTCACTCTGTGCGTAGAGTTGGGAGGCTGCTTGAATATCCGCCGGATGCAAGGACAACTGTTCGGCGATGTCTTCGGCTCGATAGAATGCGGCTGCCTGGCGTAGGTCTTCAAATCCGGTAGTCCATTGGGCGACAAACTCGGTGTCGTACCAGCCGCAACGGATTATCTGGTCGATCATGGCCATCGCCAGCGGCCCGTCGTGGGCCGGTTTTATCTGCAGCCAGATGTCGGCCATAGCCGCCAGTCCGGTACGAACCGGATCGACCACGATCAGTCGGGCGCCCCGTTCCCGGGCTTGCATTATGGCATCGTAGGCCGGTGGATTGGTGTGCTGATCATTTTTCCCCCAGATTACTATGCAGTCGCTCTTTTGTATCTGAGGGATGGTCATGGCCCCGTAGGTATAGTTGTGAGCCATCTCCCTGGCGACATGGCAGACCGAGCCGTTGCCGATGCTGTTCGGCGAACCGAAGGCGTTCATCAGCCGGTTGACATAGTCCCAGGGAGCTCCCCAATCTGCCGCCATACCCCGTAGCCACGCCACCGTTTCGGCACCATGCTGTTGCCGGCATTGGAGCAGGCGGCTAGCCACCAGATCAAGGGCTTCGTCCCAGGACGCTTCAAGGTAGCTGTTGTCCGCCTGGCGTATCAGGGGATGCCGCAGCCTTGCTGGTGAATAGACGATGTCGGCTGACGCCTCCAGCTTTGGGCATAGCCATGCTTTATCCGGGGGAAGAGAGGTCTTTCGTTTAGCGGCGACAATTCGGCCTTGTTCAACATGGGCAGTGATCGGGCAACAGGAGGAACAGAGTCGGCAAACAGTATCGACTTGCATGGCATAAGTCTCCCGGGTGGCTGTCGGTCTTGACGCGCCGAAACGAAAATTATGAGGAAATTACAGGGCTATTTGGCGATAATTATCTGGAAACTATGCCGATCGAGCGATTTCGCAATCGGCTTATAGTAACCCTGACGGGCTCCCATTCAAGGATTACGATCCGCCTTGATGTAGCAGCTTCGAATCAGTTCGAAATGGTTGCAGTGGGTGCGTATTTTCCACCACACCTGTCCTTGTTGATTAATTTCCCAGGCCGGTTTTAAGAAATTTCCGTGGTCCTGCAACAAGGTTATGAGATTGTCCATGCCCCGTCCGGCATGGCGGCCTTTCGAAGTTCCTCCCAGCCAATCTTCTTCTGCCGCTACTTCCGTCGACCAGGAAAAAGGATCTGAAAACAGCAATTGGGCTTTGTCATCCCGGGCAATGCGGTTAAGTTCGGTCAGATGCTGCAATGGTTTGGGTACCTTGTCTATCAGGTTCAAAGAGGCCAACGTAGCGAAACTGTCTTGGCGAAAGGGCAGGGCGAGAGCGTCGCCGACGATAAAGTCGATATTTTTCGTTGGCCATTGTTTGGGCAGAGTGATGGTCTCTTCCCGTGTCAGTACCCCTTCGATGGCAAGGTTGACTTTTATCTTTCCAGTTAACAACAGGTTCCGGGCAGCCTTGACAAATGCATAGGAGTTGTCCACACCGATGACCTGGTCGCATTTTCGGGCTAACTCAAATGAGAAGCGCCCGACAGCGGCACCGATATCAATACCCAATCCGTTTTTTGAGTTAAGTAATGCAGCCCACTGATGATAGGCGTCCGAGGCAGCAGGGTCTTTTAGGAGATCGCCGAAATGACTCCAGAGGTAAGAAGACAGCACTGAAGCTGTTTCATATTTTGAAGGTATAAAGCCCTGAACCTGATTCGCTACAGACAGAAAAGCGACCCCCTCGCGGATCGGATAGTTGCGGCTGCAGGTCTTACAGGTCAACTGGCCAGAGATAATGTCCTCTTGTTGTATTTGGAGTGCGTCAGGTTGCAAGGGGCGTTCATCCGGCAAGCAAGCCGGGCAAATCAGTAAATCCAGCAGAAATGTTTTCATTCGCTTCCCTCATTAATGACCTTGGAACGCCTAGTCGATTTTACTTGGTAATATATTACCGTAAATTTTCCAGGCTACTGCACGCATCGCGTCATTAGGCACTCCCGTGGATTGAACGGTACAAGAAAATAGTTGAAATATTAATGCTCTTATGGACTAATGAGGGATTGTAGGGATTATTCAAAGGCGGCCATCAACGATGACTGATGGGACTAAAGGGAGCATTGGGTTTATGAATAAAGAAGAAGTCTTAGAGTCGGTATTGCACTCGGACGTATTGCCGACCCTTTCTCCTGTGGCATCGCGGCTGATTACCATTACCGCTAAGGAAGACACCACTATTAGCGATATTGCCGATTTGGTGTCCAAAGACATCTCCCTGTCGGCCAAAATTCTTAAGGTGGTCAATTCGGCCTTCTACAGCTTTCCCCAGTCGATTGTGACCATTCAACAGGCTGCCTCCATTCTCGGCACCAATGCGGTTCGCAGTCTGGTGTTATCATTTTCTTTTCTGCAGCCCAGTCGTAGTGATGAGGGCAGTTTTGACTATGCTCTTTTCTGGGAACAGTCCCTTACCGAGGCGGTCGCGGCCCGCCGATTGATGGCGGCTATCGATAAAGACGCTGCCGAAGAGGCTTTTGTGGCTGGCCTGCTGCAGAACCTTGGGATCTTAATACTGGCCCGCGCTTTCCCCGAAAAATACCAGCAGGTCGAGCAGATTATCGAAAAAGAAGGAAGGATCCGGAGCCAGGTAGAAAACGAATTGATCGGGGCCGATCACGCCTATATCGGTAGTGAGGTGACCCGCAGTTGGGGGTTTCCTGACGCCCTGGTATTGCCTTTGCGCTATCATTCCGCTCCAGCGGATTGTGGTTGTGACGCAACCATTCAGAGGCTTTGTCAGGTCGTCTATTTATCCGGATTGATATCCAAGGTTTACCGCAGTAACGCTCCCGATACGATTGTGGCGCGTTTCCATGAGCAGGCGCAGAAATTTCTTGGTTTGGAAGAGCGGGTGTTGAAGGATTTTCTCGATAACGTGCATGCCGAAGTGAACCAGACCGCCGACTATTTCGAATTCAGTATTAACGAACAGAAATCCATTGCCGAAATTCTGCAGATCGCCAATGCTGAATTGAGCGTGCTCAATCTCAGTTACGAGGAGATGAATCGAGCACTGGTGGAAAAGACCGTCAAGCTTGAACTTTTAACCGCTGAATTGGAAAAGAAAAACCACCAGCTGGAACTTTTGGCCAATATTGATGGACTGACTCAAGCCTATAACCATCGCTATTTCCAGAATTTTCTCGATCAGGAGATCAATCGCTCCAAGCGTTATAGCCGCTCGCTGGCGCTGCTGTTTGCCGATATCGATCATTTTAAAAAACTTAACGATACCTTTGGTCATCAGGTCGGCGATGAGGTACTGCGCCAATTCTGTGATGTTTGCCGGGCCGAATTACGGGAGTACGATCTGTTTTCCCGCTACGGTGGCGAGGAGTTCGCAGTGGTGCTGCCTGAAACTGCTATTAAGGAGGCTGAAGCGGTAGCTGAAAAACTCCGTCTGGCTATTGCCCGGCACAACTTCGAGCATGACCATGAAAGCCTTCGTGTTACGGCTAGTTTCGGAATTTTCGCCATGAATCCGGCCACGGAATCCTTTACCAAAAACGAAATGATCAGTTTTGCCGATCAGGCGATGTTTCAGGCGAAGAAAAAAGGCCGAAATCAGGTGGTGGTTTATAACAGTAAGAAGAAGTGGTTTGGCCGCTGAGTCTGGGAGTCCTAAAGGACGTAAAGGGGCTCCCGGCTGCTGATGATCAACGGGCCTGAATAAGCATCCCGGCTTCCAGGACCTTGGCAACAAATTTCGCTGAAGGTGGTTCGGCAGGAGTATGGGAATCGAGGCTTTTTAAAAAATCGCCCTGTTCCCGGGTGAGGGGATATAGCTGCAGTTCGTCCTGATAAAGGTAACAACAATATTCGCTATTAACGGGCTCTGCAAAAAATGTCAGCTCTTCCAGGTCGGTGATACCGTCCGCCAGGTGTTGCAATAGCTGTTCTGGATCGTAGTTGAAGGTGACGAAGACAGAGTCCGGGTTGAGATAGAGTTCTCCTGCTTTCAAGCCAGACGGTGCTTTAAATACTGGGTCACGAAGTAAAGGCTCAACGGCACCGAAGTAGGCAATCAGATCGGAGGCCAAAGCGGCAACCTCCGGTTGCTGCCGCTGTTTGAACTGATCGGCGACGAAACTCTGCTGCAAGGGCAACGGATCATCCGGAGGTATTTCGGGCAGGACCGAGGCAAGGCGAGAAAAGAATTCAGACGGTACCAAATCCAGACCATCCAGGACCATGGCAAACCAGGGGACGGCCCGTCCGCGATTATAAAAGAAGTCACAGGCGGCACCGATTCGGGCCGCCTGTGTTATTTCAGCGCTGGTGAAGGTGTTGGAAGAGCGCACCTTGTAGGGGGCATGCTGTTGGTATTCCAGCCCCAGTCCGGTGGCGGTATCAGCCAGCCGTGTTCCCGGTAAAACCGCAAGAGGAAAGATGTCCAGGTGGTTAGGTATCAGTCCAAGGGCGAAGTCGAGACTGGCAAGAAACCCTGCCAGGCTGTCTCCGGGCAAACCATAGATGAGATCAAAACCGTAGCTTACTCCCGCCAGATGTAGCAGGTGCACCTTGTCCGTGAATTCTTCCCGGTCGAAATCACGATTGATCATTCGAAGAACTTTGGCATCCGCACTCTGCAGGCCGATTTGCAGGGAACAGTCGATGCTGGCAAACAGCTCCGCCAACTCATGGTCAAGGAGCTCGGCACGGATTTCCAGACTATAATGGAGGCCCTGACCCTCTTTGGCCATAATTCCCAGAAGTTCTTTAGCTGTTTGCTTGTGGTAGTTAAAGGTCGGGTCGAGAACAAAAACCTCCCTGACTCCCAAAGAAGCAAAGAGTTGAAGTTCGGCGCGTGCCCTCTGCAGGGGGAAGCGGCGTACAATGGCGCTGCCCCTGGATTCAAAGCAGAAATCACACCGGTAGGGGCAGCCGCGGGAAAGCTCCCACAAGACACCGCCGCCCGGGGTTGGCCGCAACATCCCTGTAAGGTAAGGAGAGGGGAGGTCACCCAAGTCAGGAATGCTCTCAACGGCCATCAGTTCCGAAGGCTTTGGTGCCTGACCTTGAAGTAAGTTGCCCAGGAATGTAATGACTTTTTGCTCTCCTTCTCCGGTCAAAACAAAATCGAGATCAACGATTTCTTCCAGAGAGAGGGGATTGGCTGTAGCCTCGGGACCGCCGGCAAGCAGGATCAGGTTGGGGTTTGCACTTTTCAGATGGTGGGCGATATCCAGGGCCAATTCACGATTCCAGACCGTTATGGAGAGCCCGACGATGTCCGGTTGATGCCTGAGGATTTCTTTGGCACAGTCCGTAACGGACTGCTGGAGGGTACAATCGATCAGGGTAGTGTTGACCTGTTCTCCAAGGTCCTTTTCAACAGCCGCTGCAAGCATGGCCGTGCCCAGGGGGATGGCTCGTAAAGAATGATCGATGTGGATAGAAACCAAGGCTAATTTCATGGTGTTTCTTTCGGTGTTTCAATGGTTTAAATATCAAGTCGGTCATACTATCCGGTTCTCTAACAGACAGTCAAATGAATAAAACACTGCGTAACAATCAGCATCGGCGGCTTTTACAACTATCTTATACTCTTTAATCGGTGTATCGGTGGACTGCCTTATCCATGTGGATATTTGACGCTAAGGTCGCCCGCAATTTCGGCGAGATGGCCGGAATCCCCGCTAACGAAATTACATTCTGGCGTCAATCCGCTATAAAGACCTTTCAGAGTCGTTGTCTCTGAATTGTTTCCTGTCCTGTAATCCCTTAAAACAGATACCTGGCTATTGGCCTGTTTCCTAATGTTTGTTATGCTTTCCATAAGGTTTTTGCGAACGCATCCTGATAAGATTTAAACAGGTTCTGTTCGAGGGATTACTTGTAGTTCTTGCCTTCCTGATGTCCATCGAAAGTGAAATGTAATGAAAATACAGGTGCAGACCGGTGTCAACCTCAGGGCGCAACTGGCTGAGCAACTTGATCTTGCTTTTAATCTGCTTGGTCAGGATACAACTCGCGATACCTTGCGCCGTCTGAAACAATTGATCAAAGCTTTTAAAGATCATGCTTCGCCCGCCCTGGTTGAAGGGCTTTCTCCCCCTGAATTAGCCGAGCTGCTTAAACAGTTTTTACATTTTATCGAGGTCCGCCCCGAGCGAGGCGAGGCCCGGATTCTGCCTTCAGGGGTGTCTGGTCAGATGCTGCTTTTGATCTGTGCTCCTGACGTTCCTTTTTTGTTCGATTCCATCCAGACCCTTCTTAAGCGCCGTGAAGTTCGTTTTCGGGTTTTCGCTCATCCCGTTTTGCATACTAGAATGAGTGCCAAAGGCAGACGCCTTTCCGCGGGGAGAGGCCATAACGCCCAAGCTGATTCTTTTATCCTGATAGCCCTCAAGGGGGTTGTTGAAAAACAACTTGGTCCTTTGTTGGTGAGGGTTCAGGAACAACTGTATGCCATGCAGCTGCTTGAAGAAGACCGCAGTGTCATGGAAAAGCAACTGGCCCACCTTGCCGGTATCGCTTCCAAGCAACAGTTTCATCATTTCTGGAAATGGTTGCATGAAGGCAACTTTCAGCCTGTGTCCTATCGTGCCATTGAGGTTCGGCGCGACGATCAGGAAAAGGTTTGGATTTGTCAGGAGCCCGGATCGGCTCTTGGCATGACTACTCACTGGCGGGAGTTAGCCTGTTGTGAAGATCGGGAGGCCGTGGATACGGAGCTCCGGTTTGGAGAGCAACTGCTGCGCAGTGGGCCGGTAGTGGTCGCTCATACCGAGCGGCCGAGTCCTTTTCACTGGGATGAAAAGCTTTTTTATATTGGTCTACGGGAACCGGGTGCTAATAGCTGGTGCGAACACGCCTTTCTTGGTGTATTTACGCGACAGGCCAGTTTGCAACAGAGTAGTGATGTTCCGGCTTTACGTCGACGCATTGCCAGTGCTTTGCATGACCTGTCAATTCGCACCGATAGTCACGACTATCGCAAAACCTTTGAACTGCTCGATTCCTTTCCCAAAGTTGAGCTGTTTTTTATGACCCAGGCCGAGCTGCAGCAGGTGGTTCGTTCCTTCACTATCCTCTATCGATATGAAACGGTTCGAGTCGTCGCAGTACCTAGTCTTGCGGTTGAAGGCCTGACTCTGGTGGTGATGATGCCCCGTGAATTTCATAGTCGTGACAGTTTGAGGCGGATGGAACAATATTTGCGGCGCTGCTGCCATAGCGATGCCGTCGATGTGCGGGTGATGCAGATTCTTTCCGATTATGTAACCCTGCATGTGGCCCTGGCGCCTCCTCAGAGCGAAGTACGTCTGGATCTGTCTCGCTTGCAGCGAGGCTTAAGTCGCATCGGTCAACCCTGGCACAGCAAGTTGCGTCAATTGCTGGAAAAGGATTATGGGTTGTCTGAGGGGGGTAAGCTGTGGCGCCGGTATCAGACCGCTTTTTGTCGCGAATATCTTACTTTGGTTCATCCCCGTTTTGCCCTGCGCGACCTCAAGTCTATTGAGCAGCTTTTAACCGATGGTCAGGAACATTTTGCCCTGTGGGGGCCCTTCGTCGCTTTAAAGGGTTTTTGCCGGCTGCAGTTTTACAGCCTGCAGGAAACCTATCTCAATGAGTTGATGCCGATCCTGGAAAATTTCGGTTTGGCGGTGGTCGAAGAAATGGACTTTGAGGTGGCCGCCGAAGGGCGAGTGGTCTTCATCAAAAGTTTTACGGTGCGCCGCTACGAAGAGAACCGGGAGCCCCTGAGCCATGAAGTCCGCGAACTACTCCTCTTTGCTCTACAGGCTGTGCGTAGGCAATTGGTGGCCAATGATCCATTGCACCGCCTGCTATTGAGTTGTGGACTTTCATGGCGGCAGATCGATGTGTTCCGTTGTTACATTCATTATTACATTCAGTTGGGTGGTCCGTACGGCCAGGCCCGGTTGATGGCAGCGCTGGTTGATAATCCGCAAGTTGTTTTGCTGCTTAACCGGTACTTTACGGCTCGATTTTTCAACGGGGCCGATGCCGAGGCAGCCTTAGAAAAAGAAGAGCTTCTGCTGCCGCCCCTGCGGTATGAGCTGACTGTCGCTCTTAAGCAAGTTACGGATATTAATCAGGATCGCATTCTGCGTTCGCTATTCAATCTTATCGACGCCACGGTTAGGACCAATTTTTTCTGTTCCGAGTCTCAACAACATCCCTTGGCCATTAAATTGGATACTCTGGGAATTCTGGATCTGGACCATCCCCGGTCGCGATTTGAAATATATGTTCATAGCGCCACTATGGAAGGCATTCATCTGCGCGGCGGAAATATTGCCCGGGGTGGTATTCGTTGGTCGGATCGGCTCGATCTGCGCAACGAAATTCTGGGATTGATGAAGACCCAGATGACCAAGAATGCGCTTATTGTGCCCACCGGGTCAAAGGGCGGCTTCCGGGTTAAAACTCCTTTCATCGATCGAAACGAAGGGGCCGCTCTGTCTGAAATTGCTTACCGCGACTTTATGAAGGCCTTGCTCGATGTAACGGATAACCGGGTCGGCGGGAAGGTGGTGCATCCTCCGGGGGTGGTTGTTTACGATGGCGAGGATCCTTATCTGGTGGTCGCAGCCGATAAGGGGACCTCTCATTTGCCGGATACGGCCAATGCCATCGCCGAGAAATATCACTATTGGCTGGGCGATGCTTTTGCCAGTGGCGGTTCTCACGGCTATGATCATAAAAAATTGGGTATCACCGCGCGGGGGGCCTGGGTCAGCGTTCAACGCCATTTTCGCGAAATGGGGATTGATATTCAACGGCAGCCGATAACGGTGATAGGTATCGGCGATATGGGAGGGGACGTATTCGGAAATGGCATGTTGCGTTCTCAGCAAATCCGCTTGCTTGGAGCTTTCAACCATCAGCATATTTTTATCGACCCCGACCCCGATACAGTGCGTTCTTTTGCCGAGCGGCAGCGACTTTTCAATTTGCGTCTGGGTTGGGATGAATACAATCCTGATCTCATTTCGCCAGGGGGAGGAGTTTTTTCCCGGGATGCGAAGGACATTCCCCTTTCCGATGAAATGCGGACATGGCTGGGAGTCTCCCATGCTTCAACGGACGGCCCCGGTTTGATCCGTTTGTTGCTGACAGCACCTGTCGACTTGTTGTGGAACGGTGGCATCGGCACCTATGTCAAAAGTGGTAGCGAAACTCATCAGCAGGTGAGTGATCGCATCAACGACGGTGTGCGGGTCGATGCCCAGCAACTTCAGGTACCTGTGGTGGGGGAGGGCGGAAACCTCGGTTTTACTCAACAGGCCCGGATCGATTACGCGTTGGCCGGCGGGCGAATTAATACCGACGGTATAGATAATGCCGGTGGCGTCGCCTGTTCCGATCGTGAGGTTAATATCAAGATACTGTTGCTTCAATTACAAGAGCAAGGGGTTCTTGGTTGCCGCGAAGAACGGGATCGATTGCTGGAAGATCTTACTGAGGCGGTAAGCGACTCGGTCCTGGCGGATTGCTACGGCCAGGGCTTGTGCCTTAGCCTCGATAAACATCGCTGTGAGGATGATCCTGCCCCCTTCATGGCACTGATTGAGCATCTGGTGAACAGCGGACTTCTCGACCGACAGAACGAAACCTTGCCGACGGTGGAGAAGTTGCAGAACCGTGGATTTAAGTCGCTGACCAGGCCCGAACTTTCGGCGGTGTTGGCCTACAGCAAGATGTATTTAAAACATAAATTGCTGCAAAGCACTCTGCCGCAGCAATCGGTCGGTCAACAGTGTCTGGTTAAATATTTCCCCCAAGTGCTGCAGGACCGCTTTTCCGGTCTTTTAGTCACTCATCCCTTGGCTTCTGAGATTGCGGCCACCGTCTTAACGAATTCTTTGATCAATCAGGCCGGTTGCACCTTTATACATCGCCTGACAGAAGAGACAGGGGCGACCACCGCTGAACTCGTCTCGGCTTATCTGACCTTTGATCTGTTGCTGGGGGGGAGAGCATTACGGCGGCAGATAGCTGATCTCGACAACCGTTTGCCACCTGTTGAACAGTATGGTTTGCTGCATCGGTTGGAGTCCTGTCTAGAGGCTTTGAGTCGCTGGAGTTTGCTGCAGGACATGGAGATTGAGCCTGCCGAACCGTTACTGGGTCGCCTGGCCAATGATTTAAAGAGCTTTACCGCCATTCAAAAGCAATTATTGCCTGAAGCTACGCGGCTTGAGATCGAGGGGGAACAAAAACGTTTGCGCGAGGCGGGGATTAACGACGACTACGCGTGGCAGGTGGTTCTGTTGCCTCAGCTTCGTCATTTTCTGCCCGTGGTGTCTCTTATGAACAAAACCGGTCAGGACCTGGCCGATGCCGCCAAGCTTTATGCAGAGGTGAGAGCTGGCCTTGAACTGGCAACTTTAGAGCAACGTCTTCAGCAGGTGCCGGTCAGCAGTCCCTGGGATCGTTTGGCTCGCCGTACACTCTTGGATAAGGTCGCTGAACTAGGTTTTACTTTGCCGTTGGCCGTCTGGAACAAGAATGCCGGCGATCAAAGCGCCTTTTTCGCTGATCGGCCAACCCGTCTGGCAAGCTACCGTCAATTGCTGGATGGCATTCGAGAAGGAGTTTTGCCAAGTTACAACGTCTTTACGGCTTTGGCGGGAACGCTGGAGGCATTACTGCATTAAACTTCAGGACGAAAAACTACCAGCAATCGCCAGGAAACGTTCTGAAACAAAAACCTGGACCGCATTAGCATGGATTGGGTGTGGTTATGAAACTCGAGGCAATTCACCGGGAGCAAAAACATTATCGTTCAAGACCGAAATCTTCTTCGGTTAATGTTGATGTGTATTCGTCCAAAACTTCTTCGGCCTCATCATGGTCGGGGACTTTTGCCAGATGAATCAGCGCGTCCCCTTCGTGGGCCAAGGGTAGATTCAGTTGGCCAATCACCACCCCTGTAAATGGTGCAATAACTTCTTCGCGATCATCGCCAAAGGGATCACTCAGAACCCCGAGCAAATTCCCCTTTTTGATCAAGCCTCCCAATTTTACTTTAAGCGAAAAGGTTCCGCTCATATTCGCCCGGACCCAACTGGTGCGGTCTGTGATAATGGGCTCCCGGTATTTTGCCCGTTTATCCGCCGCCAGCATTCCCGTATGTCGCATTAACTTGAGAATGCCACGCAAGCCGGTACGAATAACGGACTCGTTGAAATATAAAGCTTCGCCACCTTCGAAAACCAATACCGGTTTTCCGAGGGCAGCAACCGCTTCCCGCAATGACCCTTCCCGTAACTCACTGGGGACCACGATGGGCGCACCAAAGGCTGAAGCGAGTTCAATGGTTTTTGCATCGTCCAAACAAGCGCGAATCTGCGGCAAGTTGCTACGGAAATTAGATCCGGTATGCAGGTCAATGCCAAAATCACAGCGACTGCCGATTTCCGTCATGAACAGATGTGCTAAGCGTCCTGCCAAAGAGCCTTTTACCTTGCCGGGAAAGGAGCGATTCAAATCACGGCGATCCGGTAGGTAGCGGGATCGCTGGATAAATCCAAAGGGGTTGGCAACAGGAACCGCCAACAACGTCCCTCGCAAATTTTTAAGCGAACGGCTAATTAAAAGACGCCGGACGATTTCTACACCATTGATCTCATCACCATGAACGGCAGCGCTGACAAAAAGAACCGGTCCGCTGCTTCGACCATGGACAACTTGAACCGGCAGGGTCATTTCGTTACTTGTATACAGGCGCGCCATGGGCAATGCGATAGTCGCACGGCTGCCAGGGTTTACCGTGACGCCACCAAACTCGAAGGGTTTTGCGCTTTTCATCCTTTTCCTCGGGTTTTGGTCCGACCGGGCCTGGCTTGTTTTTCAATAAATTGGATGATCATGGCGGCAACATCCTTCCCCGTAGCGGTTTCGATTCCTTCCAGGCCCGGGGAGGAGTTGACTTCCATGACAACCGGGCCATGGTTAGAACGCAACAGATCGACTCCCGCGATATTCAAACCCATGATGCGGGCGGCACGGGTTGCCGTTGAACGTTCCTCGGGGGTTAGTCGGGCAATACTTGCCTGGCCACCCCGGTGCAGGTTGGAGCGGAATTCACCCTCTTTCCCTTGGCGTTTCATGGCGGCCACGACCTTGTCGCCGATGACAAGACAACGGATATCGGCTCCATCAGCCTCTTGGATAAATTCCTGAACCAGGATGTTTTCCTTTAAACCACGAAAAGCTTCAATAACACTTTCAGCAGCCTTGCTAGTCTCTGCCAGAACGACGCCGATTCCCTGGGTGCCTTCCAGCAATTTAATGACCAGTGGCGCTCCGCCGGCAAGGTCCATTAAATCGTTGGTGTATTTTGTTGAGTGAGCAAAACCCGTCACAGGCAGACCAATGCCTTTACGGGCCAGCAACTGCAGACTGCGCAGCTTGTCACGGGAGCGACTGATGGCAACCGACTCATTGACACTATAAATCCCCATCATTTCGAACTGACGTACCACAGCCGTGCCGTAAAAAGTGATGGACGCGCCAATCCGCGGAATAATAGCATCGACCCCAATCAGCTCTTCCCCTTTGTAGTGGATTGTTGGGCGCTGGCTGGCGATGGTCATGTAACAAAGAAGCGGGTCTACGACTTTGATTTCGTGACCCAGCGCCGTGCCGGCTTCAACCAACCGGCGCGTGGAATAGAGTTTGGGGTTTCTGGAGAGAATGGCAATTCTCATCTCTTCTTCCCTTTCATTTGGCAGTTTGAGTGGTGGGCCGTCCGAATAGATACGATTGGTCTGGAAGTACCGCAAGGTTGTGCATTGCCGTCCGGCCGATCAGCATCCGAAACTTCATGCTGTCGCGGTTGGTCAGGGTCATTTCAATGGGCCAGGATTTTTCCCCCAGTTGAACCGTCGTCTCAATTACGTAGCGCATTTCCTTGTGCCCACCGGAATCACTGACCTGACGATAGTCCTTTACCGGGTACTCACAGATCACCTCAATGTCGAGGCGTTTCTGCAGAGGGTGTACGCCGAAACGCACCATCTCAATGCCGTCTTCTTCAAAAGGTTCAACGAAGAAAGCATGCAATGCCGAGGTTCTGGCCCCGGTATCAATTTTGGCCTTAATTCTGGGAATATTCAGCTCCGGCAATGATACCCATTCCCGCCAGCCTATAAGAACTTTATCCATCAAGGAGCCTTAGCTAATTGTTTGAAAGTATGACAAAATTTCCTCTTGCGACACTATATAATCTTTTGTGCCTAATTTTGCACTGTTTTTTTGTGATTTCATTTAGCACTCCATTGCATTTAGCCTATAATTGTCAGAAATTATCCTGAAGTCAGGGTTTTTGAAAAAGGCTGAAACTAACAACTTTCAGCGAAAAGCCATATTTAGACAAAAACAAGGAGGCCTTACCATTGTTCATTTCGAGTCATTTTTTTAGGGTGGCTACTGTTTTGGACTTCATCGGGGTGGGTAAATGAATTGGCGTATGCTGTTTGAAGACAGTCAAAGCTGGGATCACATTTTGTTTTCTGTCTGCTGGCTTTTGGCGGCGGCCATCATTGGGCGAATAATTCATTTTCTTGTTTTCCGATTACTTCAGTGTCGGGCGGTAGATAGCAGGCAAAACCTGAGTGTAACCTTGTTGAAGCATTTGCGCGCTCCCGCCGGTCTGGTCATCCCCCTGCTTTCCATCCTGTTGATCGCACCTGCCCTGCAGTTTCCAGAAGAGACCGTGATGGTATGCCGACGCATTTTCAGCCTCGGTTTTATTGCCAGTGTTGCCTGGCTCCTTGGGAGCACCGTATTCATCTTTCGCGACCTGGTTCTTAGCCGATACGATGTCACAGCCCGGGACAATCTGAAGGCCCGGGCAGTTCACACCCAGATTAATGTACTGGTCAAAATAACCCTGGTTGTCATCTGTGTTATAGCGGCAGCGTGCATGATGATGATCTTTGAAAATATTCGACAACTGGGCACCAGCCTTCTGGCTTCGGCGGGAGTGATCGGGATCATCGTCGGCTTCGCCGCTCAGCGCAGCCTCGGAACTCTTCTGGCAGGCCTTCAGATCGCCATTACCCAACCGATCCGTATCGACGACGTGGTGATCGTAGAGGGCGAATGGGGCCGGATCGAAGAGATTACCTTGACCTATGTGGTAGTCCGAATCTGGGATTTGCGCCGGATTATCCTTCCCGTCACTTATTTCTTGGAAAAGCCTTTCCAGAACTGGACGCGGGTTTCTGCCGACCTTCTTGGGTCGGTTTTCCTCCACGCCGATTACACCGTGCCAGTTGAGGCCCTCAGAAATGAGTTACAGCGGATTCTGGCTGGGTCAGAAAATTGGGACGGCAAAGTTTGGAAGCTGCAAGCGACCAATGCCACGGCAACAACCGTGGAATTCCGTGCATTGATGAGCGCTCCCGATTCCTCCATGGCATGGGATCTTCGCTGCGAGGTTCGAGAGAAACTCCTGGCCTTTCTGCAAAAGAATTTTCCTGAAAGCTTGCCGAAAGTGCGAGCTGAGCTTAAAACAGTGGCAAGAGCAAGAGAAGATGGGAGTTGTGCGTTTGGCACGACCCACGTTACGAAAGAGTAAGGCGAAAGTTTATCTATGTACCTGGGAGGTGTTGTGAAATATCTATTGTGCTGCTTATTACTGTTGCTGGGACTTGTTTCTCCTCTTGTCGCTCAAGAACAAGTCGTCCCACCGCCAGACAAGGTCCCTTTCCCCGGCCTGGCTGAGCTTATCCCCAGACTTGCCGAATTGGAAGATCAAGCAAGCGCCATACAAATCCGAATCACGGCTATTGCGGATACGAAATCATTTGCGGCTCAGCTCGAAACTATCGGTCAAAACCAGGAAGAGCTGGAACAACAAATTGCAAAACTGGGTGACTTGACGACCTGGAGCTTTGAAAGTCTTCAGGACGAACGTTACCGATTAACGGAACAAAAAAACGCACTCCAAAAACTGTTGGAGGTTTTGTCGGCCCGGCTAGGGGATCTGGACGGCCTTAGTCAGGAATGGAAGGCGAAAAGATCCTTCTGGGAAAAATGGGAAGTGGAATTAAGCGGGGCGCAACAACAGGTTTCTAAGCAGGCATTTAAGGACGCTCAATCCATCACCAAACAAGTTCTGGAAAGTGTCAGCGAAGCCTCTCCGCCTCTGGTATCCATGCAAAAGGATGCGACGGATGTACAGAAAAATAACTTTGAGATTCTCAATCGGGTTGAATCAACCCTTAGTGAACTGCGTCAGCAAACGTTTAAGAAAACCGCCCACTCCTTTGCTTCTGGGCTATATTACCAGCAATTTAACGCTGAACTATGGGACACAGCGAGAACCCGGGTGGCCTCAGAACTATCGTTCAACCCCGGTTTCTTTCAGGAGCAGGGCTGGGTTTTTGTCCTACAGGTTGTTTTGGCTTTGGCCTTAGCGGTGTTTATTCATAGGCACCGGGCAAGGGCTGAGGTCGCTGAAGAGTGGCAATTTATCTTGCGCCACCCTTTGGCTACGGGGATTTTCGTGGCCGTCGCTACTTTCGGTCCCCTATATAGCAATCCGCCCTCTTTGTGGCGCCTTTTCTTATGGGGGCTGGCGGTCTCCTCTGCAGCTATACTGACGGCCAGTTTGTTAAGAAATCCCCGCAAGATATTCATGGTCTGCTTATTGGCCTTTATTGCAATCCTCTCCCTGGGACTGCAAATTGTCTCGTTGCCCCAACCGGTCTATCGTCTTTATCTGGCTCTTTTGTCACTGGCCGGTATCCCCTTGCTGCTGGTACTCGCTTCCATTAATCAGCGCGCCAAGGAGGGGAGGTTGGGTGGTTTTACCTTGGCACTCAGGATGGGGGTGGTAATCCTTTCCGTTTCTTTTGTTTCTCAATTTGCCGGTTACAGCACTCTGTCGTCGCGATTGATGGATTCCTCCATCCAAACTGTTTTTTTAGGTCTTTTGACAGCCATGGGTGTTCGCCTGGGAAGGGGCAGCATCGATTACCTTAATAGCCTTGAGTTTCTTCGCCATTTTAAATTTTTTCGCCGTTATGGCGATAAGCTTGCCGATCACCTAAAGGGGCTTTTCAGCACCTTGGTCGTGATCTATGTCTTTTTCTACCTTCTTGCAGTATGGGGCCTCTACGATTCGCCGGGCCAGGGGTGGGAAGCCTTATTGGGGTGGGAGGTCAGTTTAGGAGAAACCGCCCTGACCGTGAAAATGGGCCTGTTGGTCGTTATCGCCTTGTATCTTTCGCTTGTAGTTTCCTGGTTTCTTCAGGCTCTACTGGAAACGCAGTTTTTTCCAGGCAAAAAGCTTGATCGCGGGGTCAGGGACTCCATCAAAAAACTTCTTCACTACGTTCTGGTCCTGATCGGATTTTTGATAGCAATTAGCCTCGCGGGAATGGACCTCAAAGCCTTTGCTGTGGTGGCCGGGGCCTTCGGCATAGGTATCGGCTTCGGCTTGCAGAACATCGTCAATAACTTCATAAGCGGCCTAATCCTTCTCTTCGAGCGGCCGGTCAAGGTAGGAGATGTCGTCGTTCTTGCCGGCGAATGGGGGACGATCAAGAAGATCGGTCTGCGATCAACCATCATGGAAACCTGGGATCGGGCGGAAGTCATTGTTCCCAACTCTCAATTGATCTCCGAAACCGTAACTAACTGGACCCTAAGCAGTTCTGTGGCTCGGGCCGTCGTCCCGGTAGGGGTCGCCTATGGCAGCGATGTGCCGCTGGTTCTTGAAGTTCTTCAGGAGGCCGCCCAAAAACATCCCGATGTTCTTGATGATCCTCCCCCGAGTCCGATTTTCGTCGGATTCGGCGATAGCTCCCTTGATTTCGAGTTGCGCGCCTGGATGGGGGATGTCACTAAGCGCCTGCAGGTCAGGAGTGAGCTGGGACAATATGTTGATCGGAGATTTCGCGAAGAAGGAGTACAGATTCCATTCCCGCAGCGGGACCTGCACCTGCGTAGCGTGGACGAAAAGATTCTAGTGGGTAAAAGGAGTCAAGAGGAAGTTCTCCCCCACGACTGATATTTTACAAAGCCTTAGTAGGAGTGCGATAAAGGAACGAAACCGAAAAAATAGGGTCATAATTTCAATTCGTGCCTGGAAGGATAAACGATATGGAACGGGCCCAACCTGCATCCCGCAGGTTGGGCCGTCTTATATTTTTCTCAAGTTGGTTGCGGTGGTTGAGAGATTATCTAAAGCTGGTGAGATAGTCGAAAAAGCACCGGTAGGAAGGGCTTCCAGTAGACTTGGCTAACCAGGCGGGCTTCCCTAATATGGCCGAAACGTTGACACCGCTTGATAAACATTTTGTCAGGCAGTTTTTTGCTGGGTTTTAAGGCCGAGGCGAAGGAAGATCAGCTTGGTGGCATCGGAGTTGTTAAGGGTGTAGAAGTGAATGCCTCGCACCTGATTATCCAGTAGGTCACGGCACTGTTCGGTGGCCCAGTGAATGCCGATATTACGCACGGCTTCGGGATCGTCCTGGCAACGTTGCACCGAGCGCAGCAGGGCAGCTGGAAAACGGGTGCCCCCGGCCAGGTCGGCCATGCGCTTCATGCCCTCGACCGAGGCGATGGGCATCACGCCGGCGATGATGGGTACGGTGATGCCGGCGAGCAGGCAGCGCTCCCGGAAGTCGTAAAAGTCGCGATTGTCGAAAAACAGCTGGGTGCAGATGTAGTCGGCCCCTTCGTCGACCTTGGCCTTGAGGTAATCCATTTCCAACAGGCGATTAGGGGTCCCGGGATGTCCTTCCGGAAAACCCGCTACTCCGATCCCGAACCCTCGTGGGTCGGGATGCAGCCCTCGCTCATTGAACTGGCGAATGTAGCGCACCAGATCAGCGGCCTGTGGAAAAGCGTCCTGCGAGCGATCGTAGTTCGGTTTATCGGGGGGCGGATCACCGGCCAAGGCAAGAATATTGCTCACTCCGGCCTTGGCATAACAGGTAAGGATCTGTTCGATTTCTTCTGCCGGACTGCCAACACAGGTCAGATGAGGAATGGGGTCGAGTTGGGTTTGTTCATGGATCCGCATTACCAGCTCGTGGGTCCTCTCGCGAGTTGTGCCGCCGGCGCCGTAGGTCACCGAAGTGAAATGCGGCTTCAGGGGTTCCAACTGGCGGATTGTCTCGTAGAGGCGGTTCGCTGCCTTATCCGTTTTGGGTGGAAAGAACTCAAAAGAAAAGGTGGTGGGGTTGGCGGCAAAAATATCGAGTATATGCATGACCGTCCTTTGCTACGGATAAGAGATGGCAGGCATTTTATCGACTGATTTAAAAGGCGTCAACCGTTTCATCGCAACATTGGATAATGACCAACGAATAGCCTTCGAGTATGAATTGAAGACGCTGCGAAAAGTTAACGCGCAGGAAATAGAACCAGATGCTGGACTTCCGCACGGATACCGATTCGGGTTCCCGGATGGTGGTCGCAGGTACTGGGCATCAACATCTGCAGTCGGGTGTTATTTGCCATACCCAGGGTATAGAGAATGTTCGGTCCGCGGAAGTTGCGCTGAACAACTTCGGCATTCGGTTCCAATGCCGCGTCGTAGAGAATATCCTCGGGACGGATCAGGACATTGACCGGTGTGCCAGTCGGCAGTTCGATGCAACACTGACCATACAGTATGCCCAATTCCGTTTCTACGTGGCAGTCGGTGCCGACGATGCCCGGAAGAAGCACCCCCTCGCCGACAAAATCAGCTACATAAGGATTAGCCGGATGGTGATACAGGTTGAAAGCCGTATCCCACTGCTGAATTTCTCCAGATCTCATCACCCCGACCAGATCGGCCATGGCAAAGGCTTCATGCTGGTTGTGGGTGACCATCAAAGCGGTGGTGCCTTGAGCTTTTAGGATATCGCGCACTTCCAGCGAGAGGTGCTCGCGCAAGGTGACATCGAGGTTGGAAAAGGGTTCGTCCAGCAAAAGCAACTGTGGCTGAGGCGCCAGAGCTCTTGCCAGGGCTACTCGTTGTTGTTGGCCTCCGGAAAGCTCGTGGGGAAATCGTTCCTGAACATTCGCCAGGCCCATGGTTTCGAGCAGGTTGGATACTCGTTCGGCGACAGGTTTTTTCGGCGTGCCCTTCAGGCCAAAGGCGATATTGTCGAAGATGCTCAGATGGGGGAACAGGGCATAATCCTGAAATACCATACCCACCCGGCGCTGATCTGCCGCCAGGGTCCAGTCGGCACGGCTGGCCAGTTGTCCGGCGATGTGAATCTCGCCCTCCAGCAGGGGTTCGAAACCGGCGATGGTGCGCAGTACGCTGGTTTTACCGCATCCGCTTTCTCCCAGCAGGCAGCCGATCTGGCCGGCCTCCAATTCCATGGAAAGTTGGTGCACCACCGATTGCCGTCCATAGGCCTGGCTGATGTTATGAAGTTTGAGCATGGGTTCCATAGTCAAAAGTCCTTCGCAATAACGTTGATCCAAAGTCTCTTGCAGGTTTGGGTGTTCCAGATTAACGATCCATTTTGCGAATCAGCAGCATAATTGGCAACAGTCCCGCCGCCACCAGGAACAGGGCAGGAATGGCGGCCCTTTCCCATTCACCTTCTGAGGTAAGTTCAAATATCTTGACGGCCAGGGTATCCCAGCCAAAGGGCCGGGTCATCAAGGTGATGGGCATTTCCTTCATAATGTCGACAAAGGCCAGGGTAAGCGCGGTTGCCAGGCCGCTGCTGACAATGGGCAGGTGAATTTTGCGCACCAGCGCAAGGCCTCCGGTTCCGAGCATTCGTGCGGCTTCGTCGATACTGGGACGAATGCGCTGCATTGCGCTGTCGACCGCTTGGTGGCCGACGGCCAGGAAACGAATCAGATAAGCCAGGAGCATGATGGCCACCGATTCGCGGAAAATTGCTCCGGGTGATGTGCCGAACAGGCGGCGCGATGTATCGATCAGGATATTGTCCAGTCCGGCCAGTGGGATGTAGATGCCGACTGCCAGTACGCTGCCTGGCAAGGCATAGCCGAGGCCCGAAATCCACACCAGTACCTTGGTCAGACGATCTGGTTGACGCCGTCTGGCATAGGACAGGATCAAAGCCACCGCTGCGATCAACAGGGCGCCGAGCAGGCCGAGCAACAGCGAGTGACCGAGCCAAGCGAAATAGCGGCGGTCGAATTCCTCGCCGAAGCTGCTTGAGGCCCAGAGCAGCAATTGCATCGCCGGCAAGCCGAAGGATACCAGTAATATCAGGCCACAGTAACTGCAGGCCAGCCTGCCGCGCCATCCTGTAAGCTGCAAGCGCTCTCCCGAATGGCCTGTACGACCACTGGGGGTATAGCGCATGCGGCGCCGTTGCCATTGTTCAGCCACCAGCAGAACGAAGGCGATCACGATCAGCAAGGAGGATAGCTGGGCTGCTCCCTCCAAGGAGAAAAAACCGAACCACATCTTGTAGATTGCGGTGGTTAAGGTGTCGTAGTTAAAGACCGAGACGGCGCCGAAATCGGCCAGGGTTTCCATCAGTACCAGCAGGGCACCACCAGCGATCCAAGGCCGGGCCATGGGCAGGGCCACCCTGAAAAAACCCTGCCAGCGATTGCAGCCCAGGGACTGTGCCGCTTCGAGGGCTCGTATTCCCTGTGTCAGAAAGGCGTTGCGCGCCAGCAGATAAACATAGGGGAAAAGGGACAGGGAGAGAACCGTTATGACTCCGGCGGCAGAACGGATATCCGGAATCGGGATGGCCGGCCCGAACCAGGAACGTAACAGGCTCGGCACTATCCCGGAAAAATCGAACAAGCCGAGAAATACGAAAGCCATGACATAGGCCGGCATAGCCATGGGAAGCAACAGGGCCCAGGAGAAAAAGCGGCGCCCGGGAAAGGCGCAGGTCGCGGTGAGCCAGGCCAGGCTGACTCCGAGCAGCAAGGTGCCGGCAGGTACTCCCAGTACCAGCCACAGGGTGTTCCAGAGCAGCTCGACCAGCAGGGTCTGGTAAAGATGTTGCCACAATTCCGGTTGCGGCCGCAAAAACGAGCCGCCTACCACCACCAGTGGTGCCAGCACCAGCAGGGCGACGGTTATCACCAGAAAGTGCCAACCGTTCAGTCGCATAATACGATGGCGCAGGGCCCCCGCGATGGGAGGCCCTGCCGTGGTGGAAGGTGCTAAAGACATGGGTTTATCCCGAGTTGAAGAGCTTTCTATTTAACGATAACCGGCCCGATCCATGAGCTTGATCGCTGCCGCCTGAAGCTCTCCGGCTTTGGCCAGATTCATTTCGTTGCCCTTGAAGGCGCCCCAGGCCGCGACCTGATCATTGGCTTTTACCGCAGGGTTGACCGGGTATTCCATATTGGCGTCGGCAAACAGGTTCTGCGCCTCTGCCGAAGATAGCCACTCGAGGAATCGGGTGGCGGCCTCTTGGTTTTTGCTGGCTTTAACCACACCGGCACCGGAAACATTGACGTGCACGCCGCTGGTTTTTTGGTTGGGCCAGAACAATGCCAGTTTTAAGTCGGAATTTTTCTTTTGCAGGCGACCGAAATAATAAGTGTTAACCACCGCGACATCACCCTGACCGGCCAGGATCGCTTCCATGGTTTTGGTGTCGTTGGAAAAAGGTGCAGCAGCCAGGTTGGCCACCCAGGATCTTACGATCTTTTCGGTTTTCGCTTCGCCATGTTCAGCGATAAGCATCGCCACCAGCGATTGATTGTAGACCTTTTTGGCTGTGCGCAGCAGCAGGCGCCCTTTCCATTGTTCTTCGCCCAGAGCCTCGTAAGTGGTCAATTCGGCCGGATCGATCCGTTCGGTGCTGTAGACGATGGTGCGGCATCTCTTGGATAGGCCGAACCATCGTCCCTGGGGATCGCGCAGGGCTTCGGGAACATTGGTTTTAAGGATGGAAGAATCGATCTGCTCGAGCAGCCCCTCATTGGCCGCATGCCAGAGGTTGCCGGCATCTACGGTGATCAGCAGGTCTGCCTGGGTGTGTTCCCCTTCAGCCTTGAGGCGCTGCAGCAAAGGTCCGGCTTTGTCAGTAATATAGCGGATTTTTACCCCGGTTGCATCGGTGTAGGCATCGAACAGGGGCTTGATCAGGTGCTCCTTTCGGGCCGAGTAGACAACCAACTCGTTCTTTTCTGCAGAAAAAGCAGGCAAGGTGGTTAAAACAAGCATCATGACGGTCAACAGACAGACAAACGATTTCATACTGACTCCTTTTGAACGTGAAATTGAAAACCGCGTTCAATATGCGAGAAGTCGAGTAAAGTTGTCAAGAAAAAACTGATACTGCGGGGAGGTTCTTTTGTTAAGGAATGTGTTTTGGGCGGGGTAGGTAGTGAAAGGATGCAGTTAAAAACAACAATGGCTATTCAGACATGAAAAAGGGCCGCCTGAATGGCGGCCCTCCATGGTTTTAACGAAAGTAAGCTTCGCTGACGTAGCGGCGCATCATTGATTGAGTATTGAAATAGTAGGCGTTTTTTCCGATGGCATTTTTCATTACTCGGATCCAGCCCGGCCGATTTTCGTAGTAGAGGGGCAAGATAATGTTTTCCAATTTGTCGTAGAGGTCGCGGACATCTTCGTCGGTGTGGTTTTGATCGATCGAATTGCCTTGAGGCGGTGGACCGATGCACCAACCAGTGATCCCTTCAATGTGGCCTTCGATCCACCAGCCGTCCAATACGCTAAAGTTGGGAACGCCGTTGAGGGCGGCCTTCATACCGCTGGTTCCCGAAGCCTCAAGGGGACGAATGGGATTGTTAAGCCAGAGGTCAACGCCAGGGATTAGAAGACTGGCTAATCGCATGTCGTAATTTTCCAGATAGACAACCTCGATCTGGCCACGAAGTTTTTCGATTTCGCCAATGATGGTGTGAATGATCTCTTTGCCCGGTTGATCATGGGGATGAGCCTTGCCTGCAAACAACAACTGAATTTTATTCCGGCCGACCTTTAACAGGCGTTCTATATCGGAAAAAATAAGGTTGCCTCGTTTATAGGTAGCAACCCGGCGGGCAAAACCGATGGTAAGAATTTCCGGATCAAGCTGAATGCCTGTCGTTTCGGCCACATACTGAAATAAAATAGCTTTGGCCCCGGCATGGGCTTCCCAGATTTCCTGGTCTGGAATGGTATCGACCCTGACCAGCAATTCCGGTTCGGTGCCCCAACTTGGGAAATAACGGGAAAATAGTTTGACCATGTGGGGCGAAGCCCATGTGAAGGGATGAATACCGTTGGTGATAGCGTGAATCTCGAAACCAGGGAACAGGGCCTGTGAGACCTCGCCGTGCTTTTTCGCCACACCGTTGACGTAACGACTCAGATTCAATGCCAGCATGGTCATGTTGAGCTCGTCCTTGCCGCCTAATTCCTTCAGCAGGAAGAGGGGTACATCGTCTCCCAGTATCCGCTGAACCAGGTCGTAAGGGAAGCGGTCATGTCCGGCCGTCACCGGGGTATGGGTAGTGAAGACACATTGCTGTTGGACTTTACGCGGGTCCCAGGAGTTGCGTTCGTCCCAGGTGTCTTCCACCGGGCGACGGGTGCGGTTAAGCAGTTCCAGGGTCAGCAAGCTGGCGTGGCCCTCGTTCATATGATATTTGCGAATTCGAAATCCGAGCCCGGCAAGGATGCGGGCACCGCCGATACCTAGGACGATCTCCTGTTTGAGGCGGTATTCGTTGTCTCCGCCATAGAGGTGGTCGGTGATGGTTCGATCCTGTTCCTGATTGCCTTCAATATCCGTATCGAGATAAAACACAGGAACTTCGCCGCCAGTAGGACTTTTGACCCGTTTAAGCCAGGCTTGAACTTTAACGTCGCGATTCTCGATAGAGATCAGTGCTTTGACCGGCATCAACTCCAGAATCTCTTCCGGAGACCATTCGTTTGGCGATTCTTGTTGCCAGCCCTGATTATCGATGGATTGGTGAAAATAGCCTTTTCGGCTGGCCAGAGTGACAGCGACCATGGGCAATTGTAAGTCGGCCGCAGCTTTGATGGTGTCGCCAGCGAGAATGCCAAGCCCGCCACTGTAGGTTGGGATGTCTGCGCTAAGGCCGATTTCCATGGAAAAATAGGCGATGACCGGGTCAGCAAGAAAACGTTTCCAGTCGCTCATCGGGGACAATCCTCCAAGAATTAAATGTTGGGTAAGAAATGCCGAAATCTCCGGCGATAAGAACATGCTTTGCTAGACGTTACTATAGAGTAACGGAAAGAATCCTCTGGTCAAAATATATTTCCAGAAAAATGGTTGTGGTCGGGAGGGAAGATTAAAGACGCAGGCCAAAGAACATTCTGTTGCAAGGGTGACTGCCGCATGCAGGATGGATGGTAAAAAGGAGGAGAAGTCTGTCAAGTTTGACGGACTGAAACGAAAATTGACTGTTTGGAGGCAGAATTCAAGAATTTAAGGATAAACAGTAAGGCCATTTGCCGAATGTTGTGGGAATACGGGCCAATCAGGCGGTTTGGCCATGGGCCCACGATTAGGCCGAGAGGCTTTCAAATATAGTACATGAATTTATGGTTGGATTCGCGCTTAAGGCCCATGGCCTGCCCCCGCTCGCAAAGAGTTTTAAGAGTCAGGCTGGAAAGATATTCGTTCAGGAGGGCGGTCGCTTCGTGCCAAACCGTTTGCGTAACACATTGACCATTGAAATCGCAGACTGGTGTGCCTTCTTCTTTACAGGTGCAACTAACCAGAAGAGTATCACCTTCGGCAGCCTGAACAATATCCTGAACGGTAATTTCCTCAGGACGCTTTGCCAGAAAATATCCGCCCTGAGGGCCTTTTTTGCTTTTCAGGATGCCGGCCTTTTTGAAGCTTTGAAAGATCTGCTCCAGGTAGCGGGGGGAGATGTTCTGCCGCCGGGATATTTCTTTAACCTGAATCGGTAGATTGCCGGCATTGTAGGCCATATCGAACAGGGCACGCAGGCCGTAACGGCTTTTGGTGGATAGTCTCACATCTGGCTCCTCTGGATTGTTTGAACTTGATAAATACCATAAAACACAAGATGTTTCAATGACTTGTTTAATAGTTGTTTCATGGGATTAACATGCATCCATGGGTAAATAATCCCGAAAACAGTTCGGGTTTTAAATAGTTAGATCAACAACGGGACCGCCGAAGGGCGGTCCCGTTGTTGATTGCGAGAAGCATAAAACCTCAGAAACGGTATTGCCGAAACATCTATCAGCTGGCCTGCTTGTTTACCGAGTCACCCCGACCGGTGCCTACATCCCTGCCGATTGAACGAATACGACCGTGCATGCAAGCCCGGCAATCTGCAGCTGTTTCATCAATACAGGCTTTGGCCGGATATATTTCATATAACGCCCGGTACTTTTTGGGCGTCAGGTTTGGCATTACAATGTTCGCACCCCGGGACAGACCGAGTTCGCGCCCCGTCGGTGTATTGAGAGTTGCCAAAGCCGAGGTGGCTGGAATGTTGGCCTGGGGACAGGCTATGCGGGTCAGGGCAATGGCCTTGTAGGTCATCAGTTCGGTGTTGGGAACCTGATTAGGCGATATGATCGCCTCTTTTTTGGCGGCCTGACCGAGCATGGTATCGTGGTGGGCGATGAACGGGCCGACTCCGATCATGTCCAGATTGAGGGTGCGAAAGAGTTCTATGTCGTTCGCAAGATCTTCGTAGGTTTGGCCGGGGATCCCGACCATGACGCCGCTGCCAACCTCATAGCCAAGCTCGCCGATGATTTTCAATAACTCGATACGGTTGATGTCGATACCGGGGCGGGCAGGGTGGATGCGCTGGTAAAGGGTCTCGTTGGAGGTTTCGAACCGTAGCAGGTAACGGTCAGCACCAGCCTCACGCCACAGGGCCAGTTCCTCGCGACTTCGTTCGCCAAGACTGAGTGTAACGGCCAGGGGAGTTTCTTTTTTAATTCGGCGAATTAACTGAGCCATCCACTCTACATCCAGTGATAAATCCTCTCCCGATTGCAGTACGACGGTGCCGTATTTGTAATCGGCTCCTTCTTGCACGCAGGCTATTATCTCTTCTTCGGGCATTTGGTAGCGTTCGATTTTACGATTGCCTGCCCGTAGTCCGCAATAGTGACAGTCCCGAGAACAGGTGTTGGAAAATTCCAGTAATCCCCGCAAGTGCACCGCATTGCCGACATGCTGTTGCCGCACCAGGTCCGCTTCCTGCCACAATTCCTGCAATTTCTCTTCGTCTTCGGTTTTCAGCCATTCGAGGACTTTGTTCCGCTCCATAATTTTATCCTTTCCTGTGTTTTCAGTTATTGCCGAGTTCGGCAGGAAAGCCTCTGTCTGCCGGTAATTTCAATAATAGGTTTTAGAACCCTACCAAAACGATCAAGAAAAAACTTGATCCCGGTCAAAAAAAACAAAATTATGTGCGTATAGTGTGGGGCCGCATTATTTGCGGTATGATAATACTCTTAAAACGTTGGTCGTGGAAAAGGCTCTAGTGCAGGAAGCAGCTAAAAAAATAATTCTTGACAAAAACACTAAAAAACAAAAATACTAAATACGTGCAGAGTGTGGTTTTATTCGTGTGCTCAATGGTTGCACAAAAAGAGAGGTATAGTTTCAGAGCAAGGTGAAGGAGAGGTGTCATGACGGTAACGGTTAAATTATTTGCCACTTTTCGGGAAGGCCGGTTCAAAGAAGATCGGTGCAGTTATCCCGAGCAAACGACTATCGCTCAGATTATAGAACAGCTAGAACTGCCGGAGGAGCAACTCGGAGCCATTTTGCTGAATTCCCGGCACGTCGAAAAGGACCTGGTACTCCATGACGGGGACACCCTGTCCATATTTCCGCTGGTGGGAGGAGGATGAGATGAGCACATTGGAAGAGTATTTTGCAGCCAAGGCAAGCGGGGACCTGATCGCCTGGAAATTCCAGGTTGAGGCTGCCGCAAAATTCTCCATGAGTCTTGGGGAAGTCGAGGAAGCTATCTTTGGAGCAGGCTTACTTCCAGCGCGTTATCAACGCAACCGCAACATGTTGAGCACCGAACAGCAACACAAGCTTTTTCGCAGTTCTGTGGCGGTGATCGGCTGTGGTGGCCTCGGTGGTTACATTCTTGAGCAGTTGGCACGGCTGGGGGTCGGCAAGATTATCGCCATAGATCCCGATGTATTCGAGGAACATAACCTTAATCGGCAACTGCTGTCCTCCCCACGCCTGTTGGGCGCGTCGAAGGCCGAAACGGCCAGGGCGAGGGTTAACGACATCAATCCTGCTTTGAATCTGGTGGCCATCCAGGAGGCCTTTGATGCCGATAACGGTGCCGATCTGGTAGCCGGGGCCGATGTGGTGGTTGATGCAGTGGATAATGTCGCGGCCCGAAAGGCACTGGATGTGGTGTGTCGGGAATTGAAGGTGCCTCTGGTTCATGGGGCTATTGCCGGCTGGTACGGTCACGTGAGCACCCAGTACCCTGGCGACGAGATTATCGGCAAGCTCTACGGTAATGCCGATGAAACCCCTGGTGTGGAAAAACAGCTCGGGAATCCTTCTTTTACGCCGGGGGCAGCCGCCAGCTTCCAGGTAGCCGAGGTCTGCAAGATTATCAGTGGCGAAGGGGAACTGTTGCGCAATCGTAAATTGCATATTGATCTGTTGGCTATGGAGACGGAAGACGTCCCATTTTAAGGACTACAGGTTGATCCGTTGAGTCAGATAATTAATCGTTTTGTCAAAATAATTCAGCCATACTAAACCAAGGGGACTATATATCATGAGCGATTCACCAACCTATCGGGCCGAAACTCTGGCTCTGCATGCCGGCCAGGAAGTCGATCCGACCACCAAATCCCGTGCTGTTCCTATCTATCAAACGACCTCTTACGTATTCGACGATGCCGACCATGCCGCACGGCTTTTCGGCCTGGAAGAATTTGGCAATATTTATACCCGGTTGATGAATCCGACTACCGATGTGTTGGAAAAGCGTGTTGCCGCCCTTGAAGGAGGGATAGCCGCCCTGGCGGTGGCCTCAGGGCAGTCGGCCATCTCCCTGGCGCTGTTGACCCTGGCCCATGCCGGTGATGAGATCGTGGCTTCGACCAGTCTTTATGGCGGCACCTATAGCCTGTTCCGTTACACCCTGCCACAGTTGGGGGTGACAGTGCGCTTCGTTGATCCGGACGATCCGGAAAATTTTCGCGGCGCCATTAACGATAAGACCAAAGCGGTATTTGCCGAAACTTTAGGTAACCCCAAGCTCGACACGCTGGACATTGCTGCAGTGGCGGCCATCGCCCATGAAAATGGAGTGCCTCTGGTGATCGATAACACTGTTGCCTCGCCGTTTCTGGTTAACCCCCTGGCTCATGGCGCCGACATCGTCGTGCATTCCGCGACTAAATTTATCGGTGGTCACGGCACCTCCATCGGCGGGGTGATCGTCTCCGGCGGTGATTTTGATTGGGGCAACGGAAAGTTCCCACAACTGTCGGAGCCCGATCCGAGTTACCACGGCATCAACTTTCTCGAAGCTCTCGGTAACCTCGCCTATATCATCAAGGTCCGCGTTCAGTTGTTGCGCGATGTCGGCCCCGCACTGAGTCCCTTTAATGCCTTCCAGTTTTTGCAGGGCCTGGAGACACTGCCTCTGCGCATGGAGCGACACAGCCAGAACGCCCTTAAGGTCGCACAGTTCCTACAGAACCACCCCAAGGTCGGATGGGTGAATTATCCGGGACTTCCCGACCATCCGTCTTATGAAATCGCGAAAAAGACCTTTAAATATGGGCACTACAGTGCGCTGCTCGGTTTTGGTATCAAGGATGGCGGCATTGCTGAAGGTAAACGTTTTATCAACAGTCTGCAGCTTCACTCCTTGCTTGCCAATATTGGCGATGCCAAGTCGCTGGTCATCCATCCGGCTTCTACCACCCATCAGCAGCTTTCTTCGGAGGAACAACTGGCGAGTGGAGTCACACCTGATTTTATTCGACTTTCCGTTGGGCTTGAGCATGTGGACGATATTATTGCCGACCTTGATCAGGCGCTGAAACAACTTTGATGGCGTCGCAAAAAGTCCGCCTTACAGCGTTGCAGAGCTTTTTCAGGAATTTGACATACTGTTTGTATGCCGTCGCCCCTGAAAAATCACTACGCCTTGTATGCCGAAATTTTTGCTTAGACATCTCATGCCTTTTTGCAAGAGCATCAACTTTGATTTGTCCGTTTCAAACGCAGTTGCAGGGAGTTGTTTATGAAAATATACGATAGTGTAACCGAGCTCATCGGGGGAACACCTTTGGTGCGTCTCGGCACCATCAACAGCAAAGGCTACGGTGAAGTCCTCGCCAAACTGGAATATTTCAACCCGGGTGGCAGCGTTAAGGACCGTATTGGCCTGAGTATGATTGAGGATGCCGAATCCCGGGGCGTGCTTAAAAAAGGGGCGGTTATTATTGAGCCGACTAGCGGAAATACCGGCCTTGCACTGGCGCTGGTGGCAGCGGCCCGCGGTTATAAGCTGATCCTGACCATGCCCGAGTCGATGAGTGTCGAGCGACGGAATCTATTGAAGCAATATGGTGCCAAGGTCGTGTTGACTCCCAGGACCAAGGGTATGACAGGGGCTATTAAAGAGGCTATGGAACTTGCCGCAAAGACACCCGATGCGGTGATTCTTCAACAGTTCAGCAATCCGGCCAATCCGGCCGTACATCGCCGGACCACAGCCGAGGAGATCTGGAACGACACTGACGGTCTGGTAGATGTTGTTGTGGCCGGAGTCGGCACCGGTGGAACTATTACCGGTATCGGTGAAGCTCTGAAAGAGCGTAATCCACAGATTCGCATGGTGGCAGTGGAGCCTGTAGAGTCGGCTATTTTGTCCGGCGGAGTGCCCGGCCAACACAAATTGCAAGGTATTGGCGCCGGGTTTGTACCTGAAGTGCTCAATCGGACTATCATCGACGAGGTGGTAACGATCGAAGCGGAACAGGCCTTTGCCACCGCTCGCGACCTGGCCCGAACGGAAGGATTGCTGGTCGGAATTTCTGCCGGTGCTGCGGTGCATGCCGCACTGCAATTAGCCCAGCGGGAAGAGATGAAGGACAAGCGGATCGTTGTCATTTTGCCCGATACCGGGGAGCGCTACCTGTCGACGGAGTTGTTCGGTTAATGATCCAGACTCGGTTGATGGCTCCCGAATTATGTGATGGGTGGCATCAACTGAGACTTCGTTACAAAATTTACTATAAATGTTGCATGCCAGTAGTACTTGAATTAAACTTGACCAAAAGAGTCAAGTAGTGAGATGGGCAGTTGAGTCTTTTTCCTTTTAATTGGTGAGAAATGCTGTTGCGCCTGTTGACATACCTGTTGCTTCTGACTTTATCCGCCCCCGTTGGTGTTTGGGGGGCGATTGTTCACAGCTGCGACACGGCTGACAACCTAAAGCGCCCATCTTGTTGCCAGCCTGCCGACCATGGACATGCAACGCCAGATGGCACCATGCAGTTAACGCACCGATGCGATGTTCAGGTTCTGTCATTTGAACAGCAACGGCTAACTGCAGGTTTCAAATCTCCGTTCGATGATATATCCCCCGCGGATTTCATTGTCTCTTCCGTCACTTCAAGTCGACCCCAAAAAAACCTTCCCCTGCCTTCTTCTTTCGTCCGGAACTCTATTATTTCGGGGGCCGGACCACCCGTATTTCTCCGTACGTGTTCCTTCCTGATCTGATTTCCCCTCCTCTGATATTGAGCGACATGGGACCGGTGCGTCTGTCGGTCTTGGCGACCCAGATTGGCTGGCTGTAGTTCTGGTAATAACCGAGCTGGCCGAATTTTAGACTTGAATACCAATCTGTCCCCAAATTGCCCCTAGTTGTTTTGCCTGCATCCCAAGGCCTTGCTTTTAATAAAGTGAATCTGCCATGGCCAGGTTTTTTGGCACTTGCCGGCAGTGAATGGGTTTGGTTGATATAATTAGCGGAAAGAATGCTAATCGGAACAGGCAGGAGGAGGAATATGATTAAAGCCCCCGATTCTCTAGCTGGTTTGCTGTTCGTTTTGTTGCTTTTGATTGGTGTCCCGGAACAGATAGAGGCTGTTGCCGGGGAGTCGACTGACCCAGGATCGAACCCAAGGGCCCGTTTGGCCCGACATGTTGACGAGGCCTTGAACAACAACCCCGACTTGCAGGCCGCAGAAGCACGCTGGCAGATGGCCCGGCACAAGATAGGCCCAGCACGCAGTTTCGAGGACCCGCAGTTGAGCTTTGTCCTGTCGAATTACCCTGTCGACAGCCTTGGCGGCGATGAAACCCCCATGACGGGCAAGGAGATCCAGCTGTCTCAGATGTTTCCCTTCCCCGGAAAACTGGCCGCCCAAGGAGAGATGGCCGAATACCAGGCAATAGGGCAACAGGGAGTGTACGAAGAAGCCAAAAGACAACTGGTGCAAAAGGTCAAGGATGCCTGGTTTCTGCTTTATTTTCAGCAGCGGGCCATCGACATCACACGGCTGAATCTCGACATCTTGAGGGACTTTATTCAGCTAACGGAAACCCGCTATGCCGTAGGGACAGGCCTCCAACAGGATGTGCTCAAGGCCCAGGTGGAACGCTCCAGGCTACTGGACAGACTCTTTAACCTCGAACAACAGCGAATCAGTTCCCTGGCTGAGTTCAATCGCCTGCTTAACCGTCCGTCCTCAACGCCGCTGGCACCGCCGGAAGTGCTGAAACCGACAATGGTCCAGGCGAGTCAGCAGCAGTTGTTGGGACATGCTCTGACCCAACGGCCCCTTTTCACAACCTATCAGGCAGGAATCGATCGCTATAAGACTCAGCGCAGGCTGGCCAAACTCGATTATTACCCGAACTTCAAGATTTTTGCAGGCTATCGACAGCGCGAGGAGGTGCCAGGGGACCCGGTAGAAGGGGATGATTTTGTCAGTGCCGGTGTCAGCATCAATCTGCCTCTCTGGCAGGGGAAAAGGAAGGCTGCCGTTGCCGAGGCCGACTCTGGAATCCGCCTGGCACAACGGCAGTATCAGGAACTTTCTAACCGGGTGGCCTTTGCCATCACCGATCAGTACGCACAGATGACAAAGAATCGCGACCTGGTGGATTTGTACCAGACCGGCATTATCCCTCAGGCTGAACAGAGTTTCGAGGCGAGTTTAGCGGCCTATCAGGTCGGCGATGTCGATTTTCTTAATTTACTGGACAGTTTGATGACTCTATTTCGCTATCAGGTCGACTACCATCGCGCCTTGGCCGATCATGAGCGAAGCGTCGCCAGGCTGGAGGCGACGGTGGGGATCGATTTGAGTTCTGGTGAAGAGGTAAAATGAATAATGTGCTCAACCTTGAAAGGTGAAAAACTGTATCACGCTCGTTCGCTCCGATCACTAAAGCCTCAAAGGCGCAAAGAAAGTCAAAACACATCATAACAAGCTTTTCTTAGCGTCTTTGCGGCTTGAGCGACTGAAAGAGCGGGCGTGAGAACAGGTTTCTGGGTTTTGTTATTTAAAAGAGGCATCCTGACAGGATCAAACAAATGAAATTATTAAGGAAACGATTGCTTGTAGGCACCGTTGTTGTCATGGCCCTGGCCGTTGGCGGAATCTGGTATTCCTTCCACCGGGCAAAACCAACAACCGACCATGTCAACCACGATCAGGAGGTACATCAGCAATACACCTGCGGCATGCACCCGATGATCATCACTGATGAGCCGGGTACTTGCCCGATTTGCCAAATGGACCTGACCCCGGTCAAGGCTGGCACCAGCGGCCCGGCCGCCTCTGCAGCCGATGCCGGGGAGCGCAAGATCAAGTACTGGGTGGCGCCGATGGATCCCACCTACATCCGCGACGAACCCGGTAAGTCGCCCATGGGCATGGATCTGGTGCCGGTTTACGAGGACGAAGCTCCCTCCGGCGCCACCATCGCCATCGATCCGGTGACCTCCCAGAACATGGGGGTGCGCACCGCAACGGTGGAGCGTCGTGATCTGTATCGTCTCATTCGTACCGTCGGCACGGTCGATTACGATGAACCGAAGGTGACTTCGATCAACGCTAAGGTCGACGGCTGGATCGAAAAGCTCTACGTGGCCGAAACAGGGCAGTTGGTGAAAAATGGGCAGGCATTGCTGGAGATATACAGCCCCAAACTCGTGGCGGCACAGCAGGAGTACCTGCTGGCATTGCGCAACAGGGAGGCGCTTAAAGGCAGTACTTTTACGGAAATTTCCGCCGGTGGCGACCGCTTGCTGGAGGCCTCACGCCAGCGTCTGCGCTACTGGGATATCAGCGACCGGCAGATCCGGCAGTTGGAGAAAACCGGCCAGGTGCGCAAGACCCTGACTTTGTACGCGCCCTACCAGGGGGTAGTCACCATGAAGATGGCCATGCCCGGCCAGTTCATCAAGGCCGGACAGGAACTGTTCCGGATCGGCGATATCTCCAAGGTCTGGGTCTATGCCGACATCTATGAATACGAACTGCCCTGGATCAAGGTTGGGCAAAAGGCCGAGGTCGTGTTGCCCTTTGTCAGCGGCAAAATTCTCAGCGCTGAAATCAGCACTATTTATCCTTACGTCGAGCCTAAAACCCGTACCGTTAAAGCCCGCCTTGAGTTTTCCAATCCCGGTTTTGAACTCAAACCCGACATGTATGTCAATGTCCGTGTTCGGGCTCAAAGGGTTCAGGATGCGCTAGCCGTACCCGGCGAGGCGGTGATCCATTCCGGTGAAAAACAGAGGGTATTCGTTGCTCTCGGCGATGGTAAATTCGAACCACGTGAAGTGAAGACCGGCGTTCAGGATCAGGATGGATTTATCGAAATCACTCAGGGGGTGCTTGAAGGGGAACAGGTGGTGACCAGTGCCCAATTCCTGTTCGATTCGGAGAGCCGACTGCGCGAAGCGATTCAGAAGATGCTGGAGCCGAAGGAGGTTGAACAAGCGCCGGTTGATAACCACCAGGGGCATGACTTGTCGGAGGAAGATCTCGAAGCTCTGTTCGAATAAATAATCGGCATAGTAGAAAAGGCAGTTTCTTACTACGAAGAGCACGAAGGACACGAAGAATGAATTACAACCAAACGAATTTGGTTTTACAAAATCCAATCAGCAGTTGGAAACTGAGGCTGTGGAATCAGGGGAATAGGTTCTTTTTTCTTGGTGCTCTTGGTGTCCTTCGTGGTGAATTTTTGGGGTTTTTGATGAGGACCGAGATTAGGATTTGCCATGCTTGAAAAAATAATTGAATGGTCCGTTCGCAATAAATTCATGGTGATTCTGGCGACCGCTTTTCTGATGGTCGGCGGGGTTTATTCCCTGAAGAATATACCTATCGACGCCATCCCCGATCTTTCGGATGTGCAGGTCATCGTTTTTACCGAGTATCCGGGTCAGGCGCCGCAGGTGGTGGAGGACCAGGTCACCTATCCGCTCACCACGCAGATGCTTGCCGTGCCTGGCGCCAAGGTGGTGCGCGGTTACTCCTTCTTCGGCTTTTCCTTTGTTTACATCATCTTCGAGGACGGCACCGACCTGTACTGGGCCCGCTCTCGGGTCCTCGAATACCTCAACTACGCGTCCGGCCGATTGCCACGGGGAGTGACGCCGAGTCTTGGCCCCGATGCCACCGGGGTCGGCTGGGTCTACGAGTACGCCCTGCAAAGCGACAGCCACGACCTGCAGCAACTGCGTTCCATTCAGGACTGGTTTCTGCGTTACGAGTTGACCGCCGTGGAGGGCGTATCCGAGGTGGCCAGCCTCGGCGGCTACGTCAAGCAGTATCAGGTGGCGGTCGACCCCGACCGGCTGCTTGCCTACCATATCACTATTCCGCAGATCAAAAAGGCTATTCAGCGCAGCAACAACGACGTCGGGGGCCGTCTTGTGGAGATGGCCGAGACCGAATTCATGGTGCGCAGCCCTGGTTACCTTCAGTCGCTGGCCGATCTGGAAAAGGTGGTCGTGGGCACCGACCGCCGGGGCACGCCGATTCTGTTGCGGGACCTGGCCCAGGTACGCATCGGCCCGGAATTGCGCCGTGGTCTGGCGGAGCTCGACGGCAAGGGCGAGACGGTGGGAGGGATCATCGTCATGCGTTCCGGTGAGAACGCCTTGAAAACCATCGACAACGTTAAAGAAAAGCTGCAGTCACTAAAGGCCGGGCTCCCCGAAGGGGTGGAGATCGTCCCGGTTTACGACCGCTCCGGGCTGATTCAGCGCTCCGTTTCCAACTTGCAGGAGAAGCTTCTGGAGGAGAGCATAGTCGTCGCCTTGGTGATTATCCTCTTCCTGTTTCACCTGCCGAGCGCTGCGGTGGTGATCCTTGCTCTGCCGGTGGCGATTCTGATGGCTTTTATCATCATGTTCGCCCAGGGGATCAACGTCAACATCATGAGTCTGGGTGGTATCGCCATCGCCATCGGCACCATGGTCGACTCGGCCATCATCATGGTGGAGAACGCCCACAAACACTTGGAAAAGGGCGGGGAAGGGAGGACGCGCACCCAGGCCATCGTCACGGCGGCCAAGGAGGTCGGCCCGACAATTTTTTTCGCCCTGCTGGTCATCACCGTGTCCTTCGCCCCCGTATTCACCCTGCAGGAGCAGGCGGGGCGGCTTTTCAAGCCGCTGGCTTTCACCAAGACCTATTCCATGGCGGCTGCGGCGATCCTGGCCGTTACCTTGGTGCCGGTGTTGATGGTCTGGTTCATTCGCGGGAAAATCCATCATGAGGATCGCAATCCTATCAGCCGGTTGCTGATCCGCCTCTACCATCCTGTGGTCGATTTCGTGCTGCGTTGGCGCAAAACGACCCTGCTGGTGGCTCTGCTGCTTGTCATCTCCGCCGCTTATCCATTGTCCCGTTTGGGCACTGAGTTCATGCCCCCTCTCTACGAGGGGGACCTGCTCTATATGCCGACCACCCTGCCGGGGATCTCCATTACCAAGGCCCGGGAACTGTTGCAACAGACCGACCGCATCATTGGCCAGTTTCCTGAGGTCGAGCGGGTCTTCGGCAAGGTCGGACGCGCCGAAACGGCCACCGACCCGGCGCCTTTGTCGATGATCGAAACCACCATTCTGCTCAAGCCGGAAGACGAGTGGCGCGAAATTTATACGGAGCGCTTTTACAGCGAATGGCCCGACTGGACCAAACCGCTGAAGGTAACCTTGCGCTGGATCTGGCCGGAGGAGAAGCGGATCAGCGTCGAGCAGTTGACTGAGGAGCTCAACGCGGCGATCCAGTTTCCGGGATTGACCAACGCCTGGACCATGCCCATCAAGACCCGTATTGACATGCTCTCCACCGGGATTAAGACGCCGGTGGGCATCAAGATCATGGGACCGGACCTGCAGACCCTGAGCGATCTAGGCGAACAGGTCGAGGCCCTGGTGAGGACCCTGCCGGGAACCCTGAGTGCCTTTTCCGAGCGGGTGGTGGGCGGCAACTATCTTGACTTCATCATCGACCGCGACCAAGTGGCCCGCTACGGCCTGACCGTCGGCGATGTGCAGGACATCATCCAGAGTGCCATTGGGGGCATGAACGTGACCCAGACCGTCGAGGGTCTGGAGCGCTACCCGGTCAACGTCCGCTACCTGCAGGACTACCGCAACGACCTGCCGGCCCTGAAACGGGTCTTGATCCCCATCGCAGAGGGTAAACATATCCCCATCGGTCAGGTTGCCGATATTCGTATCCAAAAAGGCCCGGGCGCCATCAAAAGCGAGAACGCCCGGCGCACCGCCTGGGTGTTCGTGGATCTCAAGGGGATCGACGTCGGCACCTACGTGAAGAACGCCCGCAAGGCCGTGGCGGAGAATATCACCCTGCCGGAAGGCTACAACCTCGTCTGGAGCGGTCAATACGAGTACATCGAGTCCACCCGGGAACGACTGCTGCTGATCATTCCGCTGACGGTGGTGGTGATCTTTGTGCTGATCTACCTCAGTACCAAGTCGGCGATTAAAACAGGCATCGTGTTTCTGGCTGTGCCTTTTTCGCTGGTGGGCGCTTTCTGGCTGCTCTATCTGCTCGGCTACAACATGTCCATCGGGGTGTGGGTCGGCCTCATCGCTCTGGCCGGGTTGGACGCTGAAACCGGGGTGGTAATGCTTCTGTATCTTGATATTGCCCACAAGAACTGGACGGAAAAAGGGCGTATGCGCACCCGCGGTGACCTGGCCCAAGCTATCCATCACGGTGCCGTCAAGCGCATCCGGCCCAAGGTGATGACGGTTATCACCATCATCGCAGGCCTTTTTCCCATTATGTGGAGCACCGGAGCGGGGGCCGACGTGATGAAACGCATCGCCGCCCCCATGGTTGGCGGTTCGGTCACTTCCCTGGTACTGGAAATGCTGGTCTATCCCGTTATTTTCTATATTTGGCGGGCCCGCAGTTTGGATTCAAGCTTGGAGGCAACCGCCCCTGGGGAACTGGAAGATTAACCTCACCCCTGTAGGTTACCCGACAGGTAAATACACCATCTTACGGAGGAAACTATGAAACAAAGAAAACTTGGAATGCTGATTAGCCTGATCGCAGGTGTTACCCTGCTTGTCACTTCGGCAATGGCTATGGATGGCCACGAGCAACACAAAATGTCCGAATCCATGGACCACGGCCAAATGCAGGATATGAACGGCATGGATGACGGTATGGCCCATGGCCAGGGTATGATGGTCATTTTGGGCGAGGACGTTCAGGAAGGTGTTAAGGCTATGTGCCACCTGATGCCCATTGATTTGAAAATGATGCCTGCCGGATCCAAGGCTACCCATCATCTGATGGTGAGGTTGAGCGATGCTGAAACCGGAAAGCCCGTTGAGAGCGGCACTGTGGCGATTAAAATTGGCTCGCCCGATGGCAAAGAAGCGGCACCCGTTCGGTTGATGGGCATGCAGGGTCATTTCGGTGCCGACGTCGTGCTTGATCAACTGGGTATCTGGCATTTCCGCATTGCTGCCAAACTGGCCGAAGGCAAAGTGCATAAATATCACGGGCATCATGTAATTAAATAACAGCGAGGTTGCCATGAAAGATCCCGTCTGCGGCATGGTCGTTACTCCAGAAAAGGCTGCAGGGCACGCCGAATACGAAGGTAAAACCTATTATTTCTGCTCCTTGCACTGCTTGGAAAAATTTAAAGCAAATCCTCAGCAAGCTCTGGATAAGCGATTGAAAAAAATGGTTAAAAAAGATGCTGGCACCGACCTGCGCGAATACACCTGCCCCATGCATCCCGAGGTGGTGCAAACAGGGCCGGGTAGTTGTCCTGCCTGCGGCATGGATCTAGAGCCGAAAGAAATCAGCCTTGAGGACGAGGATAACCCCGAACTTCGCAACATGACTCGGCGTTTCTGGGCCAGCCTGTTGCTGACCGTACCGGTCTTCACTCTGGCGATGGGGAAAATGGTGCCGGGACTCGCCGAAGGGATCGCCAGTCTCGCGTCTCCGCGAATGCGCAATGTTTTTGAGTGGCTGTTTGCCACGCCGGTCGTCCTGTGGTGCGGCTGGCCGTTTCTGGTTCGCTACTGGCAGTCGCTGGTCAATCGCAGTCTCAACATGTTTACCCTCATCGGGCTTGGGGTCGGGGTAGCCTACCTTTACAGTGTAGTAGCCACCCTGTGGCCTGGGTTTTTTCCGGCATCATTCCGTGGTGCCGAAGGGGAGGTGGCGGTCTATTTCGAAGCCGCCGCCGTGATTACCACCCTGGTTTTGCTGGGCCAGGTCCTGGAGGGACGAGCCCGCAGCCAGACCGGAAAGGCGATCCGCGCGCTTCTGGGGCTGGCAGCCAAGACCGCTCGACGTCTTGCTGAAGACGGCAGCGAGGTCGACGTGGCCCTCGAGGAGGTTCTGGTTGGTGATCGGTTACGGATACGGCCTGGCGAAAAGGTTCCCGTAGACGGCGTGGTCCTTGAAGGGATCAGCAGTATCGATGAATCGATGATTACCGGTGAACCCCTGCCGGTGGCTAAAGGATCTGGCGATCCGGTCACAGGCGCGACAGTCAATCAGACCGGCTCTCTCATCATGCAGGCCGAACGGGTGGGGGCCGATACCCTGTTGAGCCAGATCGTGCAGATGGTGGCTGAAGCCCAGCGTAGCCGTGCGCCGATTCAGAACCTGGCCGATAGGGTGGCCGGATATTTCGTGCCGGCAGTTGTGAGCGTCGCATTGGTCGCCTTCTTCGTCTGGGCTTTGCTAGGCCCAGAGCCGCGCATGGCCCACGCCCTGATTAACGCCGTGGCGGTGCTGATCATCGCCTGCCCCTGCGCTCTGGGATTGGCTACTCCCATGTCCATTATGGTGGCCACCGGCCGGGGCGCTTCTCTGGGAGTACTCTTCAAAAACGCCGAGGCGGTAGAGCATCTGCGTCAGGTCGATACCTTGGTGGTGGACAAGACCGGTACCCTGACAGAGGGCAAGCCGAAACTGGTCGCCGTTGAGCCTGAACGTCTGTCGGAAGATGAGGTGCTGCGACTGGCCGCTAGCCTGGAAATGGGTAGCGAGCACCCCCTGGCAGCGGCCATTGTGCAGGGGGCCAAAGAGCGGGATATCGCCTTGACGGCGGCAACAGACTTTGAGTCTCTCACCGGGAAAGGGGTTCTGGGGAGGGTTGACGATGTTAAAGTGGTTTTGGGCACCGAAACGCTGTTGAAAGAACAGGGCATCGACCCGGAACCGCTGCTGGAGAAGGCCGAACTGTTGCGCGGGAAGGGGCAAACCGCCATGTTCGTGGCCGTAAATGGAAAGGCGGCCGGATTGCTGGCCGTGGCCGATCCCATCAAAAAAACCACGCCTGAAGCAATTGAGCAGCTGCATCGAAGCGGCATTCATATCGTGATGCTTACCGGTGACAACCTTACTACCGCCAAGGCGGTTGCAGATCAACTGAATATCGACGAAGTACGTGCCGGGGTGCTGCCCCAGGACAAGGCGGCCAAGGTCAAGGAGTTACAGGAGCAGGGACGTTTCGTCGCCATGGCTGGCGACGGCATCAATGATGCGCCGGCCCTGGCCCAGGCCCAGGTCGGTATCGCCATGGGTACCGGCACCGATGTGGCTATGGAAAGTGCGGGGGTGACCCTGGTCAAGGGCGACCTGCGTGGCATTGTCCGTGCTCGTTCCTTGAGCCAGGCAACGATGCGCAATATCCGCCAGAACCTTTTTTTCGCTTTTTGCTACAACGCTTTGGGCGTACCCATCGCGGCAGGGGTGCTCTATCCCTTCTTCGGCCTGCTTCTAAGCCCCATGCTTGCCGCGGCCGCAATGAGTTTCAGCTCGGTATCGGTGATCAGCAATGCCCTGCGGTTGCGTAAGGTCCGACTCGGCTGACAAACCCTGCAATAAAAAAACGGCATGCGCGATGGTAATCGGCATGCCGTTTTCAATGGTCACTTGGGTGGTGAGGTTCAGGGAGCTTTTGGACAGGGCGCTGGCCCCACGGGCTGCTTACCCTGGCCGAGGGGGCATCCCCTGTGTTGTGCGCCAGGCCGGCAGGTGGCGCAGGATGCCAGGCCCTTTTCCCGCATTTCGATGCACTGAACCATTTGGAGTTCCATAAGTTCGCTGTGCAGGGCAGCGGTTTCTTTGCTCAGTTCCCTGGCCTTGGCAGCATCGAATTTTTCCGCGGCCATGGTGGCTTTCAATTCGGCCCGCTTGGCGTGAAGTTTGGCTTTCTTTTCAACCATAGAAGCCTGGTATTTGGCATTAATTTCTTGTACGGTTTTTTGCTCTTCTGCGGTCAGTTGGGCCGTTTTGTATGGTCCAGGTCCCTTGCCGTTCACGGCGCAGGGGCGGCTCTGGGCCGTGCCTGCCAGCAGGGCAAAGACGAGGAGAGTAGTAACAGCGAAGGTTTGCAATGTTCTGATCATGGCGTCAGTTCTCCTGGGATAATTAGTTTGAGGAATCATGATTTCATGGTTATGCAGGCCGGGCATGATCGGCGATGAAAAAGAAGTCCCAAAACGCTGCCGAACTGCGTTGTGCCAAGCTGCTGTACAAAAGAACGGTTTTCATTGTACATTGAATGACCCTTAATATGGAACCCTGTTTTTGGGCTCCCACATCACACCTGTTCAAACGTGGTCGTCAATTCCCCAGTAATTCGGAAAAATTTATGATTCAGTTTGATGGCCGGTTTCGCCTGTTGCTGTTTATCTTTGCCGCTTTGGTAATTTTAGGGCTTTCGGTGATGCCTAACCCGCCTGTACCTCAATCCGGGATTCTTTCCTGGGACAAGGCGCAACATGCCTTCGCTTATGCGTTTCTCATGATTCTCGGTGGCTGGGCCTTTTTGCCGATGACACCCTCTAGACTGGATGCATGGCGCTACGCGCTGTTTATTGTCGTGGGTTATGGCGCCCTTATGGAGGGTGCCCAGGCCCTGCTTACCCGTGGTCGAAGCGGCGATCTCGCAGACATTCTGGCTAATGCTTTGGGAGGTCTTGTGATCTATATCCCGATATGGTTGCTTTATTGTCGTAAGTTCAATGGTGGTAAGGAGAAGCGTTGAACATGGAAACTGACGTGATGGACATCTTGGCAGCTGCCGAAAAAGGTGCCCTGGTGCTGACTGTCAACCAGCGTCTCGCCCGTTACCTGGTACAGGCATATGATCGCCGTCAGCAGGAACAAGGGCGTTCTGCGTGGACATCGCCGAGTATTGTTTTTCATCTCAACTGGCAACGGAAAATGGCCGGCCTTTTGGGTCTCGACAGCAAAATCCTTGGGCCGACTCAGGCTTTGCTCTTGTGGGAAAGGGCTGTTGAAGAGGTGGAGCGGGGCAATGAGAGGGACGGTCTCATGCGGGTGACTGATGCCGCCCGTGCTGCCTCCCAGGCCCATCAATTGCTATGCGAGTATGGCACAGCTTTCAAGCCGGAGGAGGGGGGAGAAGATCATCGGGCTTTTTTGCGCTGGCAGCATCGCTGGCAGCAGTTGTGCCGCGAGGGGGGATGGGATGACCCGGGGCTGCTTTCGGTCCGATTGATTCAGGCACTGGAGGATGCGGTGTTGCCGTTGCCGGGAGATTTGTGGCTTGCCGGCTTTGACGATCTTACGCCAACGATTGCGAACTTGTGCTTGACGCTGCAGAAGCGAGGTGTGACCGTTCACCATTGGATGCCTCCGGCTTGTCAACCACAATCTCAAGGAAGGGTCGGTTATGCCGATCCTGATGAAGAGGTGCGAAGTTGCGCTCAATGGGTGCGCCATCAACTGGAAAGCAACGTTGAGAGAATCGGCATCATCGCCGTCGATATGGCCGCTTATCAGCAGCGACTACAGCGGATATTTCGCGAAGAGTTAAGTCCGGCAGCATTGCTGCCCGGAGCTGGCGCAGAGAAAGCTTTCAACCTTTCTTTGGGGACTCCCTTACTAAAAGAAGGCATGGTGGTCGCCGCTTTTGAGCTGTTGGGTCTGGGGCGTATAGTAACTCTGGACAGTATCAGCTATTTGCTCCGCTCGCCCTTTGTCTGGGGGTATTCCGGAGAACAGAACGCCCGTGCAATCCTGGATCGGGAATTGCGCAATCTGCGGTTGATGGAACTGCCTCTGAAAAACGTCCTGCGTTTTGCCGAAAGGGGGGTCAAGAAAAAACTGGGCCGCGCCGATATCTTTGCCAGCCAACTCGAAATCATCCAAAATGCTCTGGCGGATACTGCTAAGCGTCTACCCGGAGACTGGGCAAGGCACTTCGCCGAAGTCCTCGATAGTTGCCAATGGTCTCGGGATCGCAGCCTGACCAGCCGTGAATTCCAGGTATTCACAGCCTGGAAGGAGCTGTTGGCTGGTATCGCCTGTCTGGATACTGTTTCCAAGCCCATGAGTCGTGGTGAAGCGCTGGCCCTGTTGCGACGGTTGGCCGCCGACAAAATTTTTCAGCCGGAAGGTTCGGCAGGGCGGGTGCAGGTGCTAGGCGCTCTTGAAGCATCCGGGCAGCAGTTCGATGCCTTATGGCTTTTGGGTTTCCACGATGAATCCTTGCCCGCTTCGGCTCGTCCCAACGCATTTATTCCGCCTTCTTTGCAGCGTCGTTTAAAGATGCCACATGCGGATGCCGAGAGAGAACTTGATTTTGCCCAGAAAATCGCCGGGAGGCTATTGGCTGCGGCGCCGGAGGTTGTGGTCAGCTGGCCTCTGCGCATGGACGGTCGCGAGCGATTGCCGAGTCCCTTGGTTCAGCACTTACCGATGATTGAACTACCGCTGTCCGGCAGCCAACGGCCGGCGTTGCTGATTCAGGCTGTTTCCCCGTCCTTGGAAGTCTTGTGTGATGCACAAGGACCGTCGATTGCTGAGGGAAGTAGAATCTCCGGAGGGACGGCGATTCTGAAGGATCAGGCTTTGTGTCCTTTTAAGGCTTTTGCGCGCCATCGGCTTGGTGCGAGAGGGCTTGCCACTCCCGGTTTCGGTCTTGACGGCCTTGATCGGGGCTCGTTGGTGCATCGTGTTCTGGAACTGTTTTGGCAAAAAACAGGAGACTGGCAGGGCTTGACCGCCCTTGACACCGATGATTGGAGCCAACGCTCCTTGTCCTGCGTCGAACAAGCGCTGGATGAGTTGGATGCCGAGCGGCAGATAGCCTTGTCGAACAGCCAGCGACAACTGGAAAAGCAACGATTGCTGGGGCTGCTTGGGGAGTGGCTGGATCTCGAGGCACAACGACCCCCTTTCAGCGTAGACATCATGGAGGCCTGGCATCGAGAGACCTTCGGTCCTTTAACCTTGCAGACGCGTATCGACCGCATAGATCGCCTGGCGGACGGCTCTCAGGTTATCATCGACTACAAAACAGGGATGGCTGCTGTCGGAGATTGGCTCGGAGATCGACCGGTAGAGCCCCAGTTGCCCCTCTATACTATGGATCGTCGTGACTCTGAACTGGCTGCTGTTGCCTTTGCCAAAGTTCGGCGTGGGGATTGTTCTTTTGTCGGACTTGGTCGAGACGATGAATTATTGCCAGGTGTGGCCAGTGCCAGCGGTCATCCAAAACTCGAAGGGACTGACATCGGCCACTGGGATGATCTGCTGAGAAGCTGGCGCCAGACCCTGCATCAACTCGGTGACGGTTTTGCCGGCGGGCAAGCACAGGTCGATCCGATCAATGACCGGCAGGCCTGCGATCGTTGTGATTTGCAAGCTCTTTGCCGGATTGTTGACCAAAACGGACAGCAAGGGGGGGAGGAACAGTTATGAAGTTGACCATCACAGACCCCCCGGATATTCAGGCCCGCCGCCAGGCTTTAGATCCATCGGGGTCTTTTATCGTTCAGGCACCTGCGGGGAGCGGTAAAACCGAATTGCTGATCCAACGGATTCTTGCTTTGCTCGGTGTAGCCGAACAACCAGAGGAAGTGCTGGCCATTACTTTTACTCGCAAAGCTGCCGGTGAAATGCGGGACCGCCTGGTGCGTTCCCTGGAGTCGGCCCAAGAACCGGAGCCGGATGCCGATCACGCCCGAACCACCTGGCGTCTGGCTCGGACCGTCCTGGAAAACGATGCTCGACACGATTGGCGGCTGTTGGAAAACCCGGTGCGACTGACGGTACAAACCATCGACAGTTTCTGCGCCTCTCTGGTACGTCGTATGCCCTGGTTGTCCCGTTTTGGTGCCCAGGCCGCCATCGTTGAAGACGCCAACGAGCTCTACCGACTTGCAGCCGAGCGTGTACTGGCTTTGGCTGATCATAAGGACCCTTGCGGTTCGGCCGCCTGCCAGCTGCTGTCCCATCTGGATAATCGCATGGAGAGGCTACGGGAGCTGCTGGTCGGTATGTTGGCCCGGCGGGATCAATGGTTGCGCCACCTTTACGGTCACCGGGCCGATGAGCAACGACAGATTCTTGAAGGGGGATTGCGCTCGTTGGTGGAAGGAGCGCTCCATCGTTTGCATAGCCTGTTGACTCCAGAGGAGCGAAGCGCCCTGGTGCGCATGGGGGCTTTTGCGGGAGGCAACCTGCATAGCCAGGGGATCGACAATAGCATCAGCTGTTTGGTTGATTTGACCTCTTTTCCAAAGCCGATAGCGGATGAAATCCAGACCTGGCGCGGCCTGGCCGATCTGCTGTTGACTCGCAGCGGAACTCTGCGCAAGCGCCTCGATAAGAACTGCGGCTTCCTCCCCGGAAAAAAAGAACCCCATGCATCCATGAAAGAAGCCATGGGCTTGCTGTTGGAGGATTTTGCAGAGCGGTCGGCTGTTGTCGCCCTGTTCGACGAGATACGCACCTTGCCGCCGGTGGTTTATGAACCGGAACAGTGGCAGGTTTTACAGGCCTTGGTAACTCTGTTGCCACGGGCTGTAGGCGAACTTTGGCTGGCCTTCAAGGAACGCGGCCAATGCGATTTTGTTCAAGTCGCCCTGTCGGCCGGGCAGGCCCTTGGGGATGTCGATGCGCCGACCGACCTCCTGCTGCACCTTGACAGCCGCATTCGCCATATCCTCGTAGATGAATTTCAGGATACCTCCTGGGGACAGTTTCTGCTGTTGAAGAAGCTCATCGCCGGCTGGCAGCAGGGTGACGGTCGCAGCCTGTTTCTGGTTGGCGACCCCATGCAATCCATCTATCGCTTTCGCGAGGCTGAAGTTGGATTGTATCTTCAGGCTCGTCAGCAGGGGATCGATCATCTGCGTCTTGATCCTCTCTATCTGAAGACCAATTTTCGTTCTCAGGCTGGGATCGTTGATTGGGTAAACCGTATGTTTCCCAGTCTTTTTCCAGACTCTGAGGACGAGGCCCTGGGAGGAGTCACCTATGCACCTTCGGTGGCTGCCCGTGCACCGTTGGATCGTCCCGCCGTTACCCTTCATCCAACCGTTGGCCGTGATGACCGTATAGAGGCTGCACAGGTAGTTAAGTTGGTACGTCAGGCACAACAAGAGAACCCGCAGGGCAGTGTTGCCGTTCTCGTTCGTGCGCGGACGCATCTCAAGGAAATCTTGGCGGCCTTTCGCACAGCAGGACTACGGTTCCGCGCTCAGGAGATCGATTCCCTCGCCGAACGACCCGTAGCGAGGGATTTGCTGGCCCTGACGCGGGCTTTGCTTCATCCTGGAGATAGAATCGCTCACCTGGCCGTACTGCGTGCCCCATGGTGCGGCTTGAGCCTGGAGGATTTGCATATCCTCAGCGGCGAAGCTCAGGATAGCACTATGGCGGAACTGTTGCGACAACCGCAGAGGCACCTGGCACTTTCCAGCGATGGGCGCAAACGCCTGGAGCGGGTACAAGCCGTGTTACATCAATCCATGGCACAACGGGGCAGGGTCTCGCTGCGGGTTCTGGTTGAAGGCGCGTGGCTGGCTCTTGGTGGTCCGGGGTGTTTGGATGCAGCCGGTTTGGTCGATGCCGATGCTGTACTGGGACTGCTGGAAGAACTCGATCAAGGCGGCGACCTGTTGCCTTTTGAATCTTTGGCTGAAAAACTCGCCAAACTGTATGCCGCTGCCGACCCTCTGGCTGACGAATCTCTGCAGGTCATGACCATCCACAAGGCCAAGGGGCTTGAGTTCGATATGGTGATTCTGCCGGGTCTGGGCCGTCGTCCCCGTGCCGAAGATGCGGCGCTCATGCGTTGGCTCGACCTGCCTGACACCGGTTTACTGCTGGCCCCTCTGGCCCCCTTAGAGAGTGGGGCTCGCGATGCTATTTACGATGCGATCGGTCGCATCGAAAAGCAGAAGAACGATATGGAACTTGCCCGAGTTCTGTATGTGGCCGCCACCCGCGCTAAAAAACGCCTGCACCTAATGGGTTACGCCAGACCGGTAGGTGAGCATGAGTGCCGTCCCGAGAGCGGGTCCTTCCTTGCCAAATTATGGCCGGCTGTGGCCGATGAGTTTATCGGGCTAGAACGCCAGAGTGCCGTGTCGACGGATGGTCGACAAAATAACCGTCTGTTACGGCGGTTGCCTGGTGACTGGCAACTGCCTGAACTGTCAAATAGTTACGTCGGGACAGTAGTGGATGTCTTGCAGCCCTCATCGGTAGCTCGACGTTCAGAAGAAACCAGTCTGGGGCCTGCAACGGAGGAAGGCCGTCATATCGGGACAGTTATCCATCAATGTCTTGAGTCCGTTGCTCGCGACGGGTTGGAAGCCTGGCCGATGGATCGACTCAGCACCGAACGGGCTCTGTGGCGCATTCATCTGGCCCAGTTGGGCATTGCCGCATCCCGGTTGGATAATGCCGTTGACAAGGTTCTACTGGCATTGCAACAGACTTTGCAGGGCGAAAGGGGACGCTGGTTGCTCGGCCAACACGAACAGGCCGAATGCGAATTGGCTCTGTCCGGGATGGTGGACGGGCTCTTGGTGCATGCCGTCATTGATCGCACCTTTATTGATGTGCAGGGGGTACGGTGGATTATCGACTATAAGACCAGTGTGCCAGAAAATAAGGATAGTCAAGCCTTTTTGTCCAATGAGGGCGAACATTACCGGGGGCAGCTCGCTATATACCGGCGGTTGTTTGAAGAATTCGAACCGGGTCGAAAGGTTCGCACGGCTCTTTATTTTCCTTTGATCGACGGATGGTACGAACTTTCACCTTAAGACTGTTTTGGCCTACACTTGCAGAAATAGGGGAGTAGGGGGGCTGAGACGGTCTGCTATAAAATAAGACAGAATGGCTCGTATACATGCTGTGGCTGTGAAAGATTCTTGATTTTTTACCTGATATACGTCACTGTAGGTGAAACACTGTTTTAAGGTTCTGTGACGACTTGATATGGGTTTTTTTGATGCGCTGGAACCATTATCCCCGTACTGTAATTCATTCGAGCAGTAAATTTTATCCAGAGTCTAGAAAGGGGTACCATAATGCCTAAATACGTAATTGAACGCGAAATTCCCGGAGCTGGGGACCTGACAGCTGAAGATTTCAAGGCTATTTCCCAAAAGTCCTGTGGTGTTTTGGAAGGCCTCGGCCCTCAGATTCAATGGGTTGAAAGCTATGTGACCGCTGACAAGATTTATTGTATCTATATTGCCCCTAATGCAGAGATGGTTGTAGAGCATGCTCAGCAGGGTGGCTTCCCTGCGAACAGCGTTGCCGAAGTTAAGACCGTCATCAGTCCGATTACCGCTGAAGGTTGATGGCGTCGCAAAAAAGTTCGCTCTACGGAGTTACAATGTGTTTTTAGGGCCTCGATATACGAGATGTATGCCTTCACCCCTGAAAAAACACCAAACCTTGTAGGGCAAAAATTTTGCTTAGCCATCCTGTGAGTTTTCACGAATGCATCAAGGTTAAGACCAGAAATATCTAGAGGTTCTACATGGCGCTGTACGCATCTGTGATCCTGCCCTTGACCGGGCAGGATTTTTTTGCGGAAGCCGAATAGAAGGTTTGAGATGCATAGAATGGCCTGGGCCATTGACGGCGAGCAGTTGACGAATTATATTGTTCATCGGGATCTTGACGATTACCTGTTTCGATTGGTACATGTCGTTACAGCATCTGCCAAAAAGTTTATCCAGCGAATCCGGGTGCAATGATAACGCGGGTTTTTTGGGCATTAAATTTAAGGAGAGGTGGCAACAATGATTTTCAGAAACAAATGTAAGGCCTGTGATTATTGGACCGTTTTTGATTTACAGGTGAACGGTGATACGGCAGTGAAAACTTGTACCCACTGCCAGGATTCTACGGAGATTGTCTGGGACACTAAGGCTGAAACTTTGATTAGCGACGGCGAAAAAGATATCCGAGCGTTAGAAGGTCATTTCCCGGCATTAGCTGGTTTGAAAAACCGCGGAGATCATGTCCGGTTTTAATGTGCCAGAAGTACAAGTAGTTTTCTCTTTCCACAAGGCATTAATGCAATGATCAACAAACGAGAAGTTAAGCCGATTTTGCATCGGCAAAAATGTAAGAATTGCGATTTCTACACCATATATCAAGCTGTTCCTGTTGGTGATAAGGCGATTGACACCTGCACTCATTGTCAATATGCCGTTGAAATTCCGTGGGATCACGAAATCAAAGCAGCTTTCAAGAACAAGGAAAAGTTTTTGAAAGGCTTAGAAGAGTTTTACCCCGAGATCGCGGAACTGAAGAATCCCGGAGATCATATCTCGCTGGATGATTAATTTAACGATTATTGTGGTTTGAATAAAATGCGGAGGAAATGATGATTCTCAGATTGATAATTGACGATGCGGAAAAAGCGCGGGAAAGAGGCCTGGAAACAGTAAACGAACTGCACAATAATGAATCCTTCTGTGCAGGTTCTGCAGGCTACCCGGTTTTTCAGCTGCCCGACGAGAAGATGCTGGATTGCCAAACATTCCGCGAGTTGCGTGATGAATGCGGTGCGCGAATAGAAACTGATAATATTTCCAAGCTTTGTCTGGGCATCGGGATTCCCCGTGATGAGCCCGGTGTGACGGTGATTGACTAATACTGTTCAGACCTGTTTGGGGTAAAGTCATAGTATGACCTTGCTTTGAATAAGCCTCCCTATTCTTTAGAAGGGAGGCTTATTTTGTTTTGACTGGTTGATTTAACTTTTAAGTATCAAACCCGATTTTTTGCATGCAAGAGCGATGGAAAAAGACAACCCATCACTAGAGGTTGTTATTATTCTCAGGAATGCACTGACGCCTATCGCAATTCCAGGACCATAAAATGGTTCAAGCAAAGTAACCAGAACAGTCTCACGCACTCCGAATCCAGCTGGAGCGCCTGGTGTAACAAAGCCAGAAAGCCAGGCTATGGAAAAGATACTAGTTAAGAAACAAACATTTATTTGGGGTGCGTTAAAAATACCAACAGCCAAAATATTTATGACAATACCAATTGAGAAGAAGCTCAAAATGTATAATAATATGTTTTTTAAATATAAAACCTTTTTATGAGTTGAGAGAGTTTGAATTTCTGGCATGCTTTTAAACGGTAGAGCTAGTTTTCCCCGAAATATCCATATGCAAGAGAATATTGAAATAAAAATAATAGAAGATAAAATAATAAGTTTTACAAATTTTGGTATGTAAAGCGGTATGATTGAAAGTGATGGATTATCAATTATTCTCAAAGAAATAATAGACAAGATAAAACTAGAAATCAAAGTTAGATAAAATTCCAGAACCATTGTATATAATACGCGTGATATTTTTAAACCATAGGAACTGGCAATAGCCACTCTTCCAATATGATGAGTAAAATTACCTGGTAGGTATTTCGCAAATTGTGAGGTTGCAAAAATAAAGAGAGAGGTTTTTATTGGAATAGTAATTTTCGTGTAACCAAGGAGTAGATGCCAGCTAAGTCCACCTAGTAAAATTGGTAAAAAAGATAAAAATAACGCAGAGCTGAAATATAAATAAGCATTAGAATAAACTTCTATTCTTGGAATCTCAGAGAAATTGATTTTAAAATAATATATAAAATATATACAGGAAATAACCGATAAAAAAATTCCGAAGAAGGATATAATCTTTTTAGCGTTCATTTTTTGTGACCGTAACTATATACCCATTTCCTATATCATACTTGAGGAATAAGGTTTGTAGGAAAAAGAAAAACTTCATAAGAGACTTCCCTAGACGGCTTGCTTGTAGAGGAAAAATTCGGACCTCAAATGATCTATCTATGCCACTTTTAGCGGTAGAAAATTTATCTCCTATGGGGAGTTCTTTTTGTCTTGAAAAAAATTTGCCATGGGAAATTGCTCCAATACTTTCTAGCAAATTGAATAGGGGGAAACCATAACTTTCAAGGTGTTCAATCATAAAGCCGGCTTCTTTTAATACTGAAGTAATACTGCTTCTATCATAGCGGCGGTAATGACCAGCCCATACGTCACGTGCATTCCATAATTCAGGTTTGGCTGGTACAGATAGGACCATTGTTCCATTTGGTTTTAGCCATTCACGCCAATGTTCAAGAATTCCTTTATCGTCCTTGTTGTGTTCGAGAACTTCAAAGGCAAATATGTAATCAAATCTTTCAGCCCAATTATCAGATGGCTCTAAATGGATACTTGTGCTTTGATGGTGCTTGTTTAATTCTTTTGCGATTTGATTAGCAGGGACCGATGTCTCTAGGGCTGTGCAGTTAAAGCCAGCGTTTGAAAGGTCAACCAACATAGCCCCTGCACCGCAGCCTATCTCTAAAATATCCCCACGTGGAAGAAGTTTTATGATTTCCAAGATCCTCTCACGTCTGAGTAAATACCGCGGTGCTGGAACCCATCCGATTTCTGGTGCGCATACACCATACAAAGAGTCGTTTTGCATCAAAAGGTTCCTTTTGGGCTTTTTACCAATGCGACTAAGGTTGGCTTCAGGGTCTTTCCAATGGCTTTGGGGATTAGTGTTTTTATCAAGTTTTGGTGAAGAACTTCAGGAGGAATGGATATAAGTTCTTCTCTCATGTCAAGTATGGCTTCAGCCATTCTATTGGGGTCAGCTGGTGGGACAAGCCTAATGCCTGGCATTTCGGGCGTCAGAAGTTCCCGAATTGCCGGTGAATCTCGGGTGATGAGCGGTTTGCCACAAGCAAGCACTTGAAATACTTTGTTTGGGATTACTTGAGACGCTTTTTGTGAATTTCCAAAGATTCCAAGGCATATGTCTGCATCACCAATCCACTCGGAAAGATTTTTGTAAGGCACCCAAAGAATCCATTTCAGTTTTGGAAGTGGATAATTGGTAAGCATATTATCGATTTTTTCTTTTTCCTGTCCATTTCCAATTATAGTAAATTCAATATTTTGCTCTTCCAGCAACCTTGCTGTTGAAATTATGTGTTCAATTCCGTGCAGGGGTATGAATTGCCCATAAAATAAAATTTTTAATGGCTCGTTTGGTTGGGGTGCCTTGTAAGGGCTTGTCAATTCAGAGAAATAATTATTTTCAACACCAACGAAAACCCTCAGGAATTTCTCGGGTGGAAGAGGATATTTTTTACAAAAATAATCTATGTGGGAATTGGTGTCTAAAAGAATTAAATTGCTTGCACAACAGGCAAGGAATTCAAGAATACATACAATAAATGAAAGTGGATTCAGGCGTCTTGTTAAGCCGCGATCCTCTACTATGGTGTTGTAGATTGAAAGAAAGGCATCCCAAATAACTGGAACTCCCCTTAATTTGGCAAATGGCCATAATACGATTGCATCCAGGTGCCCCATATACCCAACAAAAACAGCATCATGTTTAGGCAATAAAAGGTAATTTATAACTAGCTTTGGGTATGAAAAAATCCACCTTAATAAAACCGGAACCAATTTCCAGCTTTTTCTCATACAAGCCTTGTCTTCGACTCCATTCCATATATCCGCGTGACATTCGACTATTTCAATGCCATTTTGCCTTAAACCATCTAGTAGTATCCTGACTCTTGGCTTTCCTTTATCATAGGTTCCCCAAGCTACGACTCTCATGACTTTACCTAATAAATTTAAAAGTATTCAAAAATATTCGATTTAAAGAATAAGTACTTGAAAAATTTCAAGATTAAAGCCCACCAAGTTTAATTCTTAACTGTATATCTTCAAGGATTTTCCTGTTGACTGAAAGTAGGTCAGCAATTATTCCAACCAAAATAGTTTGGAATCCAATGACTAATAAAATCCCAGATAAGATCACTGATTGAATATGTCCGGACCCTTCACCGCCGAAATAAAATAGGAGGAATCGTATCCCTAGTAGAAAACCTAACGTAAAGAGAAAAACACCGATTATCATGAAGAACCGAAATGGTCTGTATACAACAAAAATTCTAGAGATTGTTAGAAGAGACTTGTAAATATAAAATGGAATGCTTTTTATAAGGCGGGAAGGGCGTGTTACGCCGTTGACACGAATTGGAACGGATAAGATGGACATGTTTTTCTGACCGGCCTGAATGATAGTTTCAAGGGTATAGGTATATTCATTGAAAACATTCAGACGTAAAGCGGCCTCACGACTGATTGCCCTGAATCCGCTGGGGGCATCTACTATATCCGTTTTACTTGCAACTCTGACAGACCAACTTCCAAACTTTTGCAAGATCTTTTTTAGTGACGAAAAATGTTTGATAGAGGAAATTGGTCTTGAACCTATTACAAAATCGGCACTTCCATCAAGAATTGGATAAATCAGTTTCGGAATGTCATCAGCATTATATTGATTGTCGGCATCCGTATTGACAATTATATCTGCTTGGAGCTTAAGACATGCATCTACTCCTGTCATGAATGTTTTGGCCAATCCCTGGTTTCTAATATGCTTGATAACGTGGTCTACACCACATTGTTCGGCTATTTGAGCTGTATTATCTACACTTCCATCATCAATTACCAACCATTCAACCGTTTCAATCCCGTCTAAATGACGAGGCAAGTTAGCCAAGGTCAGAGGTAAGGTATCGGCTTCATTGAAACAAGGGATTTGGATTATAAGTTTCATTTAGGAACCCTCTAAATTAAAATCCATAAAAGGTGGATATCTCGGGAGGAGGGGTTGTCGGTATATATTCTATTTTATCCCAACGCAAAACGATTTTCTGATTGTTTTCTTTGGCTTCAATTAGATGATTGCCAGGCGTTAGTATTGCTTTCTCACCAGGCTTTAAATTTTTGTTGTCGATGACAACAGGATGGCTACTATCGACAACATAAGGTCCTGGGATTAGTATTTCAAAAGATTGCTGCTTACCTGCAGTCAGGTTCTGTAAAACCTTCCCCGGCAACCATATCATTCCCCAGTATCTTACAAAGTTATTTACTAATACGTGTTTGTCCTTTTCAAAAAAATCATGGTTTATTTCAAAAAATATATGATTTCGGGGAAGTCTGAAATCCAGATGAGGTGTATCCGCTAAAATGAATTGTGGTTGCTGTTCCTGTAGGATATTTCGGAAAAGGGGCTTTCCAGCAGCAAAATAGTTTTCAAAGCCCCAATTGCTCATAAAAAATCCCACTTTCGGGAAAGATGAAACAGCAGAACATCCGTCTATGTAGGGAACAGGGGCGGGAAACATTTTGTGGACGACGCTTAGGATTTCCTCTTGCGGCTTGTTTGGTTTGTTGAAGGCTTTATAGTAGTGAAATGCGGCGCTGCCTGCGATTGGCAGACAAATAATGGCAAGGGGGAGCAATAGGGCTTTGGAACCTGTCTTTTGAAAATCCTGCAGAATTCTATGCGGCAGGAATCCGCAAAATAGAATTGCCGGAGCGATTATGAAAAAGTAGTAGTAAGGGAATGCGTTGCGATAAAAGGGAAGGGTAAAAATAGGCACCAGGAAGGCAAGAAGAACAACAACTCTTTTGTTTGTCCCCTTTTTCAGGTCAAAAATTGAGTAAAAGACTCCGACCCCCAGCAGCCACCATGTAATCAGGTTTTTTCTTAGGGAATCGGAAAAGTATCCTACCTTTGGGAAAAATTCATCAAAAACTCTGGCTTGCGACGAGGTTCGGCTGATGAAGTCTTGTTCTGCCAACAACGTTGTTTGAACTAATGTTTGGCGATGAAGGATAAAACCAAGGCCAAAAGTTAAAGCTACAAGGGCAGAAAAAAGGGCTATTTTTTTAAGACACAGTTTTTTTTGATGAGAAATAAAAAGTAAAAAGCCTAGCAATGCGAAAAGCGACGCAAGATGAATGACAGCTTTGATAGAGACCAGAACGGATAAACCCATAGCGATACCGGCAATGGCTGCCCATAATCGCCCCCTGTTTACCCGCAACAAGGCAAAGGCCGCCAACAGGAAAAAGAAGGTGCAAAAGGAGTCGGCTCTTAAACTGGCACCATGGTTGATAATATTGGAAAAAGAAAGCCAGCAAAAAACAGAAAACAGAGCCCCGCTTTTATTTAAAAACTCCCGAGAAATCAGGTAGAGAAATATACCGGAGGCAATAAGGAGCAGGAGGAGAAAGCATCGTGCAGCTATGACCTGAACGACCTCGTTTTCAGCAAATCCTGGTATCCATCCTAAAAGGTGGACATGAAAACTTTGAAAAGGTTGGATAAGTTCATTTCTTTTAAAAGAATGTACAATTGATAGGAAATAGAATTCATCCCAACCTATTTTATGTCTTGTCACCAATAAAAACTTTAAAACTATTTCTAAAATAATTAATAGCAAAAAAAATGAATTTATACGGCGTATAATGTTTTCAGTTGTTTGCTTGTAAAAACTTTTCATTCTAAAATCGCATCCACTAATATAAAATTAAATGGTTGACCCTTATAGTCCCCAAGTAGAGGATTTAATCACCCATCCCTTGTCCCCATTTTCATGCCTGACATGAAGCCATCCCTCCTTCTCTTCAAGAACTCTAAAAGTCACGCCCTTATATGCTTTAAATAGGACAGGGTAGTTTTTCCCAGGCCCTTTCCGTATGTTGACACTGGCTATTTCCACAACAATTCCCTTTTGCGGTCCTACTTGGTCGGTCGTTACCCAACCAGTCTGTCCAGCGTAATCCCTGACTTTTAGATACCCAGAGCTACTTTCAAGGACCGAAAGAGGGTAGTGGCGAGGTACCTTTAAAGTCTCAAAGGCATATTGCCCACCAGGCTGAGACCACAATGTGCCCGTATGGATTTTTACGTAGACAATCTCAGCTTGACATAAAGAAATGTTAAATAAAAGAAATGTCATCAAGAGGAAGTATTTCATATTTTTTCTCGCCTCAGTAGAATAAGTTCAATCTTTAGTTAAACTATACATGTGATTATCTCGTTTTCAATTGAAGGGAGGATTGCATGTCAAGAAAGACTAGCCACTGCTTATCCGTTATTGTCCCTGCTTATAACGAACAAAACAGAATTATTCATAGCCTGCCAAAACTTTTGAGAGAAGTTGAGAGAAGGTTTCTTGATTTTGAAATAATTATTGTTGACGACGGAAGCAACGATGATACTGCAAAAATAGTTAAAAAATTTACAGCTATCAATAAAAAAGTACGCTTGATAAGTTACAGACACAATATGGGGAAAGGGCATGCTGTAAGAACCGGTGTGCTAGCGGCGAAAAAAGATTATGTCCTCTATTGTGATGCGGACCTCTCAACTCCGTTCCGGGAGGTTCGGAAACTCCTTAAAGCCATAGACGATGGTTGCGATATTGCCATAGGATCGAGGGCTAGAAAAGACACCCGCATACTTAAGCGGCAGCCGGTTTACCGGGTGCTTATGGGAAAAACTTTTAACAAAATTGTAAAACTATTAGCTGTTTCTGAAATTAATGATACTCAGTGCGGGTTCAAGTGTTTTAAAGCAGCTATTGCTCTCGATATATTTAAAGACTGTTATATAGACGGATTCAGCTTCGATGTTGAAATGTTGTATATAGCAAAAAAGAGAGACTTTAAAGTTAAAGAAGTCGGTGTCTTGTGGACGAATGACACCCAAAGCAAGGTACACCCGATATATCATTCACTTCAGATGTTTAAAGACCTGGTGATTATTCGCAGCTATGCTTTGCTTGGTTATTATGGTCGTAGAATTGGATTGCGCAATAGGACAGAAGCTTCTTCGTCCTGATAAATTTGCTTCCAGCGATTACCGGCGAGCAAGTATCTTACCAATGGCGTATCGCTGGGGTAGAGTACCCAACTCACGTCATGTTTTTCAAGAATCGTGTCGATATCCTTGTCGATAGCGACGACCTTCCTGTATTCCTTAAATAGTTCTTCTCCGTACATATCTGCACGGCCATCGATAAATACCGGTTGGGAGGGGTCAAGGGCGTAGATCAGGTACCCACCCCAACCATATTTATTGAACATCTTTCCTGCCAGAGGCGCTGAATTGAGATAGTTCACAGCGGCGACTGGATGATATTCAGATTTAACCGGAATGACTGCAGCCATTAAGGGTCGCAGCGGCGACTGGTAAATGCTGCTACAAAACAATATCAAGAATAATCCGACTGTAGCGATTAATCCGGAATAGGGGGAAAGGCGAAGTTCGTTCCCGGATGCCTTTCGATCCTTCAATGGCAGACGATCTACTATTTGGTTGCCGATTTGTGCCAGCAGGGGAACCAAATAAACCGAAGCCATGCTGATATACCTGCCGTGCGCCAGTGAGGCATTGATCCAGAAAACGAGCAGTAAGCGATTGGTCCAATTGATTTGCAAACGCGGTAATGAGACAAGAAAAATGACGGCGATCAGGTAGTACCGGAAGAAAATTTCCCTCTGCATGTCCGGAGCCAGCCATTCGCCGATACCGGTGGTGAAGATCGTTTTGGTTACCAGAAAAGGAAAGATTAACAGGTGATAGCCAAAAGGGTTAAGTCCTGAGGTCACAATGCTAAGGAACAGTATAATCAAGGCATGTTTTTGGGAGTGTAGGATGTTCCGCCATTGAGATAAACCAGCTAGACAAACCTTATCCAGTATAGCTCCGGCTATAAATATGCCTTGTAGCACCAGCCCGAGAATAAATCCGCCATGCAGGTTGGCCCATAGAGCAATGAGCAGGGGGAGGAAATATTTTGCCCTGCCTCCTTTCACCAGCAAGCCAAGGGTACAAACACCGAACAGCCAACTGAAAATATGCGGTCTTGCCAACAGATGAGTCATTGAAAAGGCGAAGGCTGTTGACACCCATAGTAACGCAAGCCAGTCGCGGGTTAAGTGGCGGGCAATGCGAAATAAAATCCAAAAACTCAGAGCTGCAATGAAAAAAAAGAATAACGCCACACCTTGTAAACCGCCGAATCGGTGCAGCGCAGCCATAATGACTTCCGCTAGCCATTCATGGGCCGTCCACGGAATTCCGCTGACAGTATGGGAAAAAATGTCCTGGGTTAAAATACTTCCCTGGTCAAGCATGGTCATGCCGGCCTTGACGTGCCAAAAAGTATCCCCGTCCAGCAAGGACTTACCGCCATCAAAAAGAAACAGGGTGACAAATACAATGAAGCCGTACAAACCTGGGATGTCAGGCAGTATGGCGAGTGATTGTTGTTTTGATTTCATTTGATAAAAAGAGATTCCAGGGTTGAAAGAGATCCGAATCACTGTCTGCTGCTGTGCAAGTGGTCAAGTTGCTCGAGGTTTTCCTGAGCTCGGACATAAAAGGATGGGTTCAGTTGCAAGGCCTTTTTGAAAGCCTTCTCCGCTTTTTCCCAATCCCCCCGGGTCATCAGAATATAACCGAGATTATTATAGGCTGCGGCCTGACCAACAGTATCTTGAAACAGTTTGAGTGCCTCTTCGGTCTGATTATTCAGGAGATAGGCAGCCCCTAAATTATTTTTTGCACGTTTGTTGCCGGGATCCAGAGCCAAGGCTTTGGTAAAGGTTTTTGCCGCATCCTGGTGACGTCCCTGCAATAGATAATTAAACCCAAGATTATTATGGGCAGCGGAAGAGCGGGGTTTTAAAGAGACAACTTTTTTATAAAGGGGTTCAGCATAGGTCAGCCTCTCCTGGCCCATGTGGTCGTTGGTGATCGCCAATTCGGTGAGAACTTCCGGGTTTTGGGGGGCGTGCTGATAGGCTTCATTGAGGAATTCCAAAGATCTATCCAGGTCTCCTCGATTCCGAGAGATATTGCCCATTAAGGTCAACGCAGCTACATTATTATTCTCGTTTTCTAAAGCGGATTCCAGCAATTGTTGCGCTTCTTCGATTTTGCCTTCAAGAAGCAGCATATGACTCAAACCAATTGCTGCCGCCATGGATTTTGGTTTTTTTGAAAGCGCTTTTTCGAAATGCAGGGTCGCCAGTTGTTTGTTGCCATTTTTTTTGTAATAGTCAGCCTTCTGGATCAATTGCTCATAAGAAAGGTTAGCAATTTTCTTGGATGGGTCATTGTCCGCAGACGCTTCTTCAATGGTGAGCTTCGAGGGGGAAACATACTGCGTCTTAGATGTGCAACCCGACACAAGCAGGGACAACAGAATAAGCAGGGCAAGATTGGCGCAAGAAGTCTGGCCATTAAAAAATGGATGGAATAGTTTCATTTGATTTCTCCTTGGCATTGCCACAAAATATTTGCATGAAAATTTGGCCAGGGGGTGCAATTATCCGCCCATGGCAGGGAATAGTACTTTAATAATTCGTATAACGCCAGGCCCGATCAGTACGACAAAGATAGCGGGGAAAATAAAACAAACCAAAGGGAAAATAAGTTTAACGGTCGATTTGGCTGCGACTTCTTCCGCAATTTGACGTCTTTTGATGCGCATGGCATCCGAATGCACCCGCAGGGCCTTGGCCAGACTCGTTCCGAATCGGTTGGTTTGAACCAGAATAGTCATTAAGTTGTTAATTTCAGGTACTCCTGTTCGGAGCGACATGTTTTTAAAGCAATCCGCTCGATTTTTTCCAGCCCGTACTTCAAGATTGGTCAAAGCAAATTCATCGCTCAGGTCGCTGCAGATCGGGCGAATTTCATCGCCAACGCGTTTGAAGGTCATATCGAGGCCAAGTCCGGCTTCGACACAGATGACCATTAAATCAAGGGCGTCGGGTAGCGCTTTGGTGATACGCTTTTGACGCGACCGTGAAATAATACCCACGATACTGTCAGGAAGGCCAAAGCCGATGACCAGCAGCAGCACGACAAGAAGGATTCGAACCAGGGAAAACGCATGGAAGGCCGTTGCGGCAAGATAGAGTACCGGCAAGAGCAGTGCCAGCAACACCTTGGCCGTAAAGAAATATTGGTATGAATGCTTCGAACGGTAACCTGCCTGAATCAGGCGCAACCGTGACCGTTTGGCAATATCGCCGCTGCGGGGAGCAATTAATTCATTGATCGGTTGGGTAACTCTGGTTACAAAACCACTATCGTTGTCATCCAGTAATTTGGGTTTGACATGTGTGCCGGCATCGCCGTGAGGCACTAGACGTTCAAGGCGCTCCTCGGTGGGATTCGGCTTAAGGAACAAATAGTAAATGCCGTAAACCGCCAATGCGACCGCACAGAATACCAGCAGCAACAAACCGAAATAAGTGAGGTTGTCAACGATCCAGAAATAGTATGTCATTATCTGGTTCATAAGGGCCCCTTATATGTCAATGGTTACAATGCGCTTAATCAAGTAAGATCCAACAATCTGGCTTATGACTGCTCCGAACATCATATATTTGCCTAACTCCTCACTCCAAAGCAGCGATAGGTAAGTGTAATTAGCGAAGTAGATATAGATAAAGAGAAAGATGGGTAAGCTGATCAGGACACCGGCGGAATATCGACCTTCAGCCGTCAGGGCCTTAACCTGACGGGCGAATTGGATGCGTTCCCGTATCAGCCGACTGATGTTGTCAAGGATCTCGGCAATGTTGCCGCCTGTTTCCCGTTGAATCAGGACGGAGATAGTGAAAAATCGCAAGTCGGTGCTTGGCACTCGGGCACAGAGGTTTTCAAAGGCCTCCTGAAAGGTCAGACCGAGATTTATCTCGTCGACAGCCGCCCCGATTTCAGACTTGATGGGGTCGTCCATTTCCGTGGCTACCATCTCCAAGCCACTGGTCAGGGCGTGACCGGAACGCAGGGCTCTGGCCAGCAGGTCAAGTGCTTCAGGCAACTGCTCTTGAAATCGGTTGAAATAATTTCTTTCAGCTACCTTGAGGGCGAGAAAGGGTAAAACCAGCAAGAGTATTCCCAAGCCGTAAGCGGTAATGGCTTGTGGTAGCAGTTTTAGGCCGAGTAGAGTTCCGATGGCGGCGAAGGCAACGGTACCAATGATGAATGTCGTCGCATTCAACGGTATGCCGGCTTTGAGCAGTAAGCGGTCAAGACTGCTGACCCGTGGCATTTTCAAAGCCAAGCTTTCAAAGGCTCCTACGTCTTTGAGAACTCGTTCCCGATATTTTTTAAGTTTTTCCTGGCCATGTTTACCCCCGGCGGAGATGTAGTAGAGTCGTTTTTTGATGACATGTTTTTCGGCAAATCGACTCTCGGTCCACGCCAGGAAAATCATGCCGACCAGGGATACGGTGAAGAGAAAAACAGCGGCCAGTAGTAGTAATGTCAATACATCCACGGTGCCTCCCGTCATTCAAAAGATTTGCCGGAAAAGAACAAATCATCCGGCAGGTTGACGCCGGCAACCTCAAGCTTGTCGGCAAACTTGGGCCGAATACCGGTTGCCCGGAATCGCCCCAGCACCTTGCCATTCTTATCGATACCAGATTTTTCGAAGACGAAGATGTCTTGCAGCGTAATGATATCGCCTTCCATGCCGACTACCTCACTGATAGAGGTCACCTTTCGGGTACCGTCAGTCAGGCGGGCGGTTTGCACAATCAGATCGAGGGCTGATGAAACCATGAAGCGCATGGCATGTTCCGGTAGATCGATGCCTGTCATGAGAATCATGGATTCTAATCGCGTCAGTGAATCTCTCGGGGTGTTCGCATGGATGGTCGTGAGAGACCCTTCGTGACCGGTATTCATGGCTTGCAGCATGTCGAAAGCTTCGGAACCGCGGACCTCACCGATGATGATTCGGTCCGGGCGCATCCGCAGACTGTTTTTTACCAGATCACGCTGACTCACCAGGCCGGTGCCTTCGATACTTTCCGGTCGGGTTTCAAGTCTTACCACATGCTCTTGTTGCAATTGAAGTTCCGCTGAATCTTCAATGGTGACGATTCGTTCCTTTCCGGGGATAAACCCGGAGAGGATGTTCAGCAGAGTTGTTTTACCGGCGCCGGTACCACCGGAAATCATGATGTTGAGTTTGGCTTGCACGCAGCCTGAAAGGAGTAGGGCGACGTCCGGTATCAGGGTTTTAAAGTTAATCAGATCATCCATCTTCAGAGGGTCAACGGAAAAACGGCGTATAGAGAGAATCGGACCATCGAGTGACAAAGGTGGAATGATGGCGTTTACACGACTGCCGTCAGCCAGTCGGGCATCGACCATCGGTGACGATTCGTCTATGCGACGACCAACCCTCGATATAATTCGGTCAATAATATTCATCAGATGGGCGTTGTCGATAAACCGGGCATTGGTCTTTTCCAGAAGACCTTTACGCTCGACATAAATATTTTTGTAGGTATTGACCAAGATATCGGAAATGGTCGGATCTTTAAAAAATGGTTCGATGGGGCCGAGACCGGTTAGCTCATCAAGAATCTCTTCAGCAAGGGCCTTTTTTTCTTCTTCGTTAAGAAGGGCTTTTTCCTCGCTTAAGAAATAGTCGATGATCTTGACTATTTCGACGCGTACTTCGGATGCATCCATATTCTCTAATGCCGAAAGATTGGCTTCTTCAACAAAGCGATTATGGATTTTGTGCTTGATGTCGTAGAAAAATGCTACCCTTTCGCCGCTGGCGGCTGCCTTTTGGTCGGTCTCTTCGGCTGAGGGCTTTTCCCGTTCCCATAAATTTTTAAATGCCATAACAGACCTCCTAAATTGCGCGCCCGAAGGTTCCACGGATGCCACGGAACTTTTCGTTTGTTTGATGTTTGGTCAAATTGTCGGCGAAACTTGCAAGATTCTTGGACAAGGGACACCCCGGGCTGAACTTGATAAGCGGTATGCCCTTGTTGATGGCACTGATGACACTCTTGAAGTCATTTGGGAACAGCCAGGACACACGCTTTTCCAGGGTCTTTTCGACTTCGGCTAAAGACAGCGTTCCGCCCTTGATAAAACGGTTGGCGATCACTTCAATCTTGTCTGACGGGATCAGATGCTTTTCGAGTAATTCGCATAAGCGGGCGGCGTTGCGAATGGCCGGAACCGACAAGTCAATAACGACGAATATCTTTTCAGAAGCATCAAAGGCTTCAAGAGAACATTCGTTGATTTGCATCGACGTGCAGTCGACAATCAAGTGGTCGTAGAGTTTTTTCCCTAATTCGATTATTGCTGAAATATGCTCACCGTTTATTCCCTGGCATTCGTTTGGGCTGGTTGGGGCGGCAAGAAAATCAAATTGTTTAAATGCCTTGGTCATGACCGCTGATAGAAAAGAAGCATCCATGCGGTGAAAGTTTTTAACCAGGTCGCTGATCGATGTTTCTGGTAGTATGTCGAGCATTACCGAAGCGTCCCCGGATTGCAGGCTGAGATCCAGCAGGGCAACGTTGGACTCTTTTTTTTGTGCAAGGGCATAGGCGGTGTTAACGGCGAGTACCGATGCCCCAAGTCCACCCTTGCTGCTGATAAAGCTGTATACCGAACCGCGGGCAATTTTGCCGGCATTGGCCAGTTTGGCGCGAATGTCTTCAACGGCGTTGTGCAGAACTTTGTTGTCAATTGGAGTGACAAGATATTCCGCTACACCCGCCTTCATGACTTCGATAATATGTTTTGGGCTTTGATCTGAAGCGACGACGAAGTAAGCAGCATCCGGAAAGGACTCGCGAAGCAACGCCAGGTGATTGTTTAACTGCTGAATATCTGGACGGTCGTCTATAATAATGATTTCCGGGCAATCTTTAACGGCCACAGCCCCTTTTTCGCCCAGGGAGTCGAACCACTGAACGGCCTCCACGTTAGGAATGGCTTCCAGGGTCTTTAAGACATCCGTGGCAAGGTGGTTGTCGGCCAATTCGACAGCTATGATTAAATTGTTGGCCATGCAGTACCTCTATAAAGTTAAAATACATTTCCAATTGAAAATTGTATTTGTAGCATTATGGCATCTAATCAACTAAAACTGGAATTTCTGCTAGAACACCATAATTAGTTCCTCCAGTGACACCAGCAGGTGCTATTTTTTCACAAGAGGGAAGAAAGAAGATGGCCTTTTTTTGGAACATATCTTTATAGTCTTGATCTGTTATTGGTGGGCCGCTAACATTTGCAAGATTGAAATGGTCTACGAAACTTTTCCAACAATCAAACCCAGGTGTTCCATCTGGACAACTCCAATCTTCCATTTCCCTAGGGGCGTCAGTGAAATCCTTATCGGGATTATCACGTTGTACCCATACGACATCAACATTGACAGCTCCTACTACCGTTGGACAATTACTAACATTATTGGCGGGGCATTCGATTACGGGGAGAGTCATATTCCAAACACGTTTTTTGTCGGTTTCATTTTCCCAACAAGTCTCAAAAGAATTAAAAGTAACATCTTGGACACCACCTGTTGCACCGATTCCTTGGCCATAATTTACCTGGTTTGGGTTGCCTCCAGCACAGATTAGAGGATCCAGTGTAGGTTTGCTGGCTGTTACGCATGGTTGAGAAAAATTTGTCCATCCTCCTGTGTTGGCCGCATTCGGGTCATTCCCACTATTTAGCATTCTACCCATATTGCAGTCATAGTCTCCATCGCCATTTAGGATAGACTCTTCACATATTGCAATTGGCTGGTCAACATCAGAGGGGAGGAGTGATCCAGAATATCCAAGATATGCTACGGCCTCTGCACTAACTGCAAAATCTTCATAGCCGAAGATTCGTGCAAAAAAGGATGCAGCAGGGGTGCCTTGCCTGCGAGTTGCAACTCTGATGGCATTTATATAATCTAAATTTGCGTCTAATTCTGCCTCTGTATATATGCCAATATCTATTGCCGTTAATGAATCATTGGGTGTAAATTGTCGAGTAGAGAAACTCCAATGTCCCCGTTGGACATCACCAGAGTTTGCCCCAGCATTGTAATCTACTTCGACAGGAATTTTTTCACTAGCATTCTGAATTGCAGTATTGGCAGCGATGGTGTTCGAATTAGGGTCAACTGCTGTTCCATCGTCCAGATATAGTTCACGAGCTCCAGCTAATGCTCCACTATCTGCGCCATTTTGCAATTCGTTACGGACGACATAGAGGTGATAAACATCAACAGCAATAGCAACAATTCCGATAAAGAACACAAGTAAAATAGCAATAAGGGCTATAACTGCTCCTCTTTCATTTTGTCTAAGAAGTGACAACTTGCCATGTGAAGTCATAGTCGATTTCCCTTCTTTACACTATTCTGCCCTCATTGTAGTTATCCCACTCAGTGTTATATTGCCTGGAATACCAGGGATAAAAGAGGGGATGAGAAGAAAGTTGTAGTCAAAGTCGACTCGTACAGTCACATATGCCCCTTGCGTTGTAGCGATATCGCCATCTGAACTATCTGGATCAATAGTTAGGGCATCGGTGCCAAAAGTAACCAGCCTCAGTTCATTGTTTGTAGGAAAGTCGCTGTAGAGTTGCCTTGTTACGGCGTTCTCAACTTCAGCGCCTGGGACAATTCGGTTGCCATCGCTGTCAACCTGGTAAACAATTGCCCTGCGAGCTCCCTCACGACTTGCATTGGTGAGCATCGCTTTATTGTAGAAAATAAACCCGAATTCCACGATGCCAAAAATAACAACCAGTAGAAACGGTAAGATCACTGCAAACTCTACAACCGCTGTACCTTGTTCGGATCTTAATTTCATTTGCACCTCCCGCTCACTGTTTCGGTAATTAATACCACCGTTGAATTATTGAGCGGTCAAGCTGTTTAATCCGTCACATTAAAGTTAAGGACGTTACCTGTGGTCGGTTTGTCGGCAAAGGTATCGGTGTAAACTTCCATAACATTTTCAGCAGGCAGGCCTTCAAGATCTTCCGGGTTGTTAAACTCGCCGGTGGTCTGGTCTGCTGCGTAACGGTAATCGGGGTAGGCTACCTGCATATCCCAGGTTTCCTGGCTTTGTTTCCCGAATTCGCGATCGACATAGTAGGCCTCTTCAAAGGAGGCGCAGCCTACCAGCAGTATTGAACTTGCCAGCAAAAGGATCATTGTTTTCATAGCTCGCTCCTTATCTTTATTCGGCCGTTACAGGTTCATGTCCAAAGGATCCTTCAAGTCCGCCTTGTTCGCTCTCTGGGACTTCTTGGCCGAAAGAATGCACACCCAGGGTATCCATATCGCCAGACCTGCGTCCCTCCAGACGGCCTTCCAGATAAAATTCGTAACGATTAGGGATCTTCATGTCTTGACCTGGGTACTTGATGGTGCCTTCTTTGTTTGCCGTGACCAGGTGCGGCGTCACTGAGATCATCAAATCAGTTCTCTCTTGTTGGTAGCTGGTACTGCGGAATAAGGTACCGATGATTGGGATGTCTCCAAGCCCAGGTATTTTGCTGACACTTTCTCGCAAGGAATCCTGTAATAAGCCAGCTAGAGCCAGGGTCTGCCCGTCGTACAACTGGACCGTGCTTTCTAGTTTGCGGGTGATCAGGTTAGGCACAACAAAGTCTGTGATAGTCCCTGTTGGAATTGTGCTACTGGAGGCAATGTCACTGACGCTTGGAGCCACGCGCAGGCTGATCTTTCCGTTGCTGAGGACGACCGGGGTAAATCGTAGGGCGACACCGAATTCCTTGTATTCTATAGTGATGCCGTCATCATCTGGAACAGGAATCGGGAATTCACCACCGGCCAGGAAGCTAGCTTCTTGACCGCTCTGGGTGACCAAACGAGGTTCGGCGAGCAGTCTGGCAAGGCCTTCTTCTTCCAGAAAGCGCAGGGCGGCTGAAAAATCGCCGATCTCGACAAAGATGTTAGCTGGGATATCACCTCCAAAATTAGCGAAATTCAGGAGCAGGCTTCCAGGCGTGGCGCCGCTCAGGGTGCCGTTCGAATTGGTCGCCAGGCCCCCAATTCCACCCACGGCAATGTCATCCCCAATGAGGCCGTCCCAGCCGAAGGCGGCTCTCAGGTCGCGACTGGAAGAACGGGTGACTTCGGCAAACTTGACCTCGAGCATGACTTGTTGAATGCCGCTCACTCTCATCAAGTTGGTGATGCCGTCACCGGACTTGCCAGTATCTTCTTCGCTGCGATCCCCTTCGGCCTTGGGTGGCAGAAAAGTCCTTGCGAGGCGAAGTGTTTGTTCCATTACCTCGGGGCCTGAAACGCTGCCGGACAGGACGATGCCTGATTCGGAGGAATAGACCTTGATGTCTTGGTTCGGATAGAGCTGATGCAATTTCTGTTTAAGCGGGGTGACGTCGAGAGAGACGTTGACGTCTATGATGGCCCGGACTTCCCGCTTATAATCGTCCCAGACGGTAACTCGCGAGTATCCGACTTTTTTCCCGAGATTATAGACGTTGATCAGGTCGGCTTTAAGTGGCCGGGCACCAATGATGTCCTGATTGGAAATCAGTATTTTCATTCTGCGGCTCGGTTCGGCTATTTTAACCAGTTCTGAGCCCCCGACGTTGACATCGAGAGTCAGATGCTCGATTTCTGCCGCGAAGAGTGGGGCGGCAAACAGCAACAGTGCCAATCCCGCTGCCAGTCTCATCGGCTTAGCAATTAAACGAAATTTTCTCATAGTGACCTCCTGATTGGTTAAACCGCGATCTGTAACGGCAGCAGCTTAAGGTTGCTGTTTGAACTGATATTTTTCCGGTGCTTTTTCCCCGCGGATAATCTCTACCTCGAAGGTCGGAGGGGGTGGGGTGTAAACCCGGGGACGCACCCGGCGAACCCGGCGGACCACTTTCGGTTTAGGTATGTCTTCATCCAAAGGATTTCGCAGCACTAACCGAATTGGGCCTTCATTGGTCTGCAACGCTAGTTTGCGTGCTTGATCAGGTGTTAGCTCAAGGGTAACGGTGCGAACTACTTTAGGCTTGCCTTCTTCAATGAAGGTTTCCTGGGCGATAGCCAGAACCTCAATTTTTTGCAGCAGAGTTTTTGCTGTCCTTGTCTTGCCCTTTTTCTGTATGGAAATGACATCGACAAAGGTATTGGGCAGGATGAAGCCGCCGACGCCGGTCACTTCATTAACCTTGATGGCCATGGCTCTCATGCCGGGTTTGATAACCGCTACGAGACCGGCTCCGGATCCTGGAGCGGCCAGTTCAGCGCCGAGGACAGGAGTTCCTGCGACCATCTTGGAGATATTGACTCGTCCCTCGACATCCTCAATCTTTTCAAAGGCTCCTTTGGGAATACTGGTTCTTGGCCATTTGGCCAGGGACAAATTCTCGCTGGTCAGACGCGAGCCAATAGTCAAGTCGTTTGACGCGACCACGATTTGGGCCATGGGGACGCTCTCGCTGCTGCGTTCTACAGTGACTGTCGGATTCTGGGCAGACAACCATTTGTTAACCAGAATCACGGCCACTACGCCGAACAGGATGGCCAGCCCTAAAGCGATAATGGTTCCGTACTTTTTCATGAAAACCTCCTCCACGCTTATTTTTTAAGGGTGCCGAATCAGATCTTTGGATCTCCACAATTTCAGCAATTCACCCATTTGCTTATATGGTTGATCGCAACACCCTTAGCAGGCTGGTGCGAATTACTTACAATGTTATGTCGCTAACAGTTTAAGCAGGCCGCCCCAACTGATGTAGGCGTAATAACCAAATGCAATCGCGGCCGCATAAGGAAAACGAAGTGTTTGGCGCGGGATATCCGTGATGCTATTAGCCGGTAAAAGACCTGACCGAAGGGCGCGCATCCACTCCATGCAAGCCTGTCGTAACTGGGGTACAAACAGGCATTGCAACAGCCCCATGATACCTCCCCAAAGGGCGGTGTAAATAAATACCTGGAATATGGTCGCAGGCCCCAACAAGGCGCCCAGTGCCGCTAGGGCTTTAACGTCTCCAGCTCCCATGCCGCCCATTAAAAAGGGGATAAGGAATAGAGCCAGCCCGGCGAATAAGCCCAAAAAGGCCAAGCTGAAACCAGCCAGGCCTGTGTTGTAAATGTGGTAGCCAAAGGCAAAAAGCACCCACACTAAATTAAAGAGGTTGGGAATCTTTGAAAAAAGAGTGTCGCTAGCGCAAATCAAGAAGAGAAAAGAGGAGGCAGCTAGTACGACCCAGTCCGCTCGTTGCTGATAAATGAAAAACAGAGCGAATCCCATGGCGACGGTTCCTGTAGCATATCTTGGAATGTCCTGGCTGCCACGGTAGGTCATGTTGGCTGCCTCCTTCGTCTCAAATAATTCACATGGAAAACTAGAAAGTTCAGCAAATAAACATTTAGCCGTTTGGCAGACGATCAGCAATGTTCTGGAACGTGTTATTGACCTTGTTACCAAGGACGGTAATGGCGACAATCGATACGATGATAATCAGTGCGAGCATGACGGCATATTCAGTTGCCGTAGCCCCTTCTTCGCTTACCCATAATTCTTTGGCTTTTTGCAGCATCATTTTCATTCTTTGCCTCCTTTGGTTGATATCTCCCGCCCTTGGACTTTGCAGGTAGCCATACGGCGGATGGTTGGTTTATCTGCCCGGTAATGAACGTTAAGTTTTATAATTGGAAAGATCGTGGAAAATATCAAATGGGGTTCGTCGTGTAATGCATTGGGTACTCGGTAAACCCCTCATTTGATTTAAGAGTAACGGGGATATTTAATGTGTCAAGCAAGTCGAGTAGGGAATTTAATAATAGTTAGCGAGAAAACATTAGGCGGAACCTTTCAATGTAATCAGGTATATATAACGACTGGCGAAAAACTCAATGGGCTGTTATCATATAACGGTTGACAGGGCGTATGATGGGAAGGGTTTTGTTTTAAATGCAGTTCATGCGGTTCGCCATAGTTGGATTGTTAAACACCTTGATCGATTTCGGGGTACTTAACGGTTTGTTGTGGATGGATGGTTATCCCGTTGGATGGAAGCTGTTCGCCTACAATGCACTGGCTTTCACTGTTGCCAGCGGGAACAGCTATTTATTTAATAAATATTGGACTTTCGGTGACCGCCGGCCCTCAACGTTGCCCCATGTGGGACTCTTTTTTCTACTGACCACTATCGGTCTCCTCATTAATTGTACGATAGTTTATCTTTTGACTCTTCCCGGCGCGTCTCCTGTGGCTTTGTCACCGGCGATCTGGGTCAACTTGGCTAAAATCGCTGCGACTTTTGCCAGTCTGGTCTGGAATTTCTTTAGTTACCGATATTGGGTATTCGACGCTAAATCCTCTGCACGCTCCCAGTCCCCAGCTGTAGCCACGGTCAAAGTACCGACAAGCCCTCAATAATTTATCCTCGCTTCAACCTGTTTTGCAGCAGGTAACAATTCGTCCTCCGTATCTTTGTATTGCGGTGACCTTTCGCTTTGGTATGCTTTGCAAAAGTTCTCATGCAACCGGCCAAACCATCCTTTAGCGGGAGGTATATCATGACCCGAATCAATAATTATATCGGCGGTGAATGGGTTTTGCCGAGCAGCGGTGAATTTGCCCAAAGTGTAAATCCGGCGCGTATCTCAGATATTGTTACCCGTTATCCACTTTCCGCCAAAATTGATGTCGATAGGGCGGTCGCAGCTGCAAGGGAGGCTTATCCCGCATGGCGGGACTTTCCTGCTCCTAGAAGGGCTGAGATATTGTATAAAGCCGCTGAAATGTTACAGCGAGCCAAACCGGAATTAGGTAAAAGCGTGACCAGGGAGATGGGAAAGGTATCTTCTGAAGGTCTGGGTGATATTCAGGAAGCCATCGATATGGCCTATTATATGGCCGGTGAAGGTAGGAGGCTGGTCGGGGAGACTGTGCCTTGCGAGCTGCCCCATAAGGATGGCAAGTCGATACGGGTACCTCACGGGGTTTTTGCGCTGATCACCCCCTGGAACTTTCCTGTCGCCATCCCTGTCTGGAAGATCTTCGCTTCTTTGATTTGCGGCAATACGGCCGTATTCAAACCTTCTTCGGATAGTCCCTATTGCGCGGCTCTTCTGGTGGAGATTCTTGAAGAAGCCGGGCTGCCTCCAGGGGTGTTGAACCTGGTTATGGGGCAGGGTAAGAAAGTCGGGGAATATCTGGCGACTCATCCCGATGTAGATGGAATTTCTTTTACCGGTTCTTGTGCCGTAGGTGAAACACTGGCCCAGCATGCGGCGGTTTTGCACCGACCCATCGCGATGGAAATGGGTGGTAAAAATGCCATTCTCATTCTTAAGGATGCCGATCTGGATCTTGCCCTGCACGGGGTGTTGTGGGGGGCTTTCGGGACCACCGGCCAGCGTTGCACCGCAGCCAGCCGAATAATCCTGGAACAAACGATTTATGATCGGTTCTTGACCCGACTGATTGATGCGGCCAATGCTCTGCGCTTAGGAGACGGATTGTTGCCAGAGACCGACGTCGGGCCGCTGATCAATGCCCCAGCTTTGGATAAAGTTATGGAATATATCCGAATAGGCCAGGAAGAGGGGGCTGAATTGATGTGTGGCGGTGAGCGGGCAGACGGGGGAAGTCTGCAAGAAGGCTATTTTATGAAGCCGGCTGTCTTCGCTAATGCCCGGCCCGGAATGCGTATTGTTGAGGAAGAAATTTTCGGCCCGGTAGTGGCGGTCATGTCCTGTGCCGACTATGAAGAAGGGATCAGACTGGTCAACCAGAGCCGTTACGGTTTGTCTACGTCGATCTACACGAATAATGTCAATCATGCCGCCCGCGCCGAAGGTGACCTGGATAGTGGGCTGGTTTATATAAATGCCAGCACCATCGGCGCAGAAATCCAACTGCCTTTCGGCGGCTTTAAGCATTCCGGTTCGGGACACCCTGAGGCCGGCGGGAGGATGGGTGGGATTGACTTCTATTCCCGAATTAAGGTGATCTATCGAGATTTTAGTGGCCGCCTGCAAAAGGCCCAGATCTCTCAGGAGTCAACATAATGTTCCCAGTAGATGTCCACCAGCGCCGTAAAGTGGTTATTCTTGGAGCTGGTGGACGTGATTTCCATAATTTTAACGTTCTATATCGACATCGACCGGAGATCGAGGTTGTTGCCTTCACGGCCGCCCAAATTCCTTTCCAGCAGAATCGGTGCTATCCACCCGAATTATCAGGGCCAAACTATCCCCGGGGAATTCCCATCGTCGATGAAAAGGAATTGCCATCGCTTTTGGCAACTAAAGATGTAGAAGTGGTATTTTCCTACAGCGATATATCCCATCAGCAGTTGATGACCATCGCGTCTGACGTATTAGCCCTTGGCAGTCAGTTTATCTTGCCGTCTATTGAACAAACCATGTTGTCAGCTAGTGTGCCGGTCTTGTCTGTTTGCGCCGTACGTACCGGTTGCGGGAAAAGTCCGCTGGTACGTTTTTTATGCAAGCTTCTGATTGCTGAAGGCCAGCGGCCGGTTGTAGTACGGCATCCCATGGCGTATGGCGATTTAGAGGGCAGGGCGGTGCAGCGAATTTCTGCCGAAGTGGACCTTCAAGAATCACTTTGGACCCTTGAAGAGCGGGAAGAGTTCGAACCTCTATTGAATTTAGGGGTTAGCGTGTACTGTGGAGTCGATTATCAAGCTATTCTAGACGAAGCTGAAAAAGCCGGGGATCTAATCATCTGGGACGGTGGCAATAACGATACGCCATTTTTTCGTCCGGACCTTGAAGTGGTACTGCTCGACCCCTTACGGGCTGGGGATGAAATTGAGTATTATCCCGGCCAGGTGAATTTACGGCGGGCAAATGTGTTGGTAATGAATAAAGTTGATGAGGCAAGCCAGCAGCAGTTGGATAGAGTGCAGGACAATATTCAAGAGCTAAATCCGACAGCCGATGTCATTGAGGGACGTCTGGAGGTGCTATTGGATAACCCTCAAGCTCTACAAGGGAAGCGCGTTGTGGTGGTGGAAGATGGCCCCACCGTGACCCACGGCGGCATGGCTTATGGAGCTGGCATGGTTGCCGCGCAACGTTACGGTGCATCAGAGGTTGTTGACCCTCGCTCTGTCGCGCATGGAAGCTTGCGTGCCGTCTATGAAAGTTGGCCTCATCTGTCTCGCGTGTTGCCTGCCATGGGGTACACCGTGCAGCAATTGGAAGATTTGCGCTTGACCCTGGAAAAAGTGGACTGTGATTTAATCGTATCGGCAACTCCGGTGGACCTGAATCGTTTGCTTCAATTGAAAAAACCCATAGAGCAGGTACGTTACGAATTTATCGAACAAAATAAAAATGAAATGCACGAGCTAATTCTTGCCTGGTTGCATCAGCAAAGGTCATCCTAGTTGTATTTTAACCTCCTTTTTTGTTGATGGGTGGAGTGGCCCTTGGGGCTTCTATAATTTCCTCTTGACAGGTGTTGGCAAGAGGGTAGGATACAGCCTCTTGCTGTAATGTGTCGCAGGTGATTTTGTCGAGGCTTATTTCATGTTGAACCTTAATGCCGAATCTCATACCCAAACACTTGTCGAGATGGCACATCAATTGTGTATCGCTGCCCGTACAGCACCCAAGGCTAGAGGTCGTGATTTTTTGGTGACGGGTATTGTCAGTGGGGCAGATAAAACCCGCCTTGCCGACACAATGAGGGATATAGCCCGCCGTGACGGCGTAGCGTTCTTTGAGCGTGATGCCCAGAACATTGACGATTCACCTGTGGTTGTATTGATCGGCACCCGTAAGGAAGTTATGGGGTTGCCGCATTGTGGATACTGTGGGTTTGAAGATTGCCAGAAACTCAGTGAATCTGGTGGGGTTTGCGCCTTTAACAGCGGTGACCTCGGTATAGCGTTGGGGTCGGCAGTCAGTCGTGCTGCCGATCTGCGGTTGGACAATCGGATTATGTATTCTGTCGGCAAGGCGGCGGTAGAACTTAAGCTGTTAGGCCCCGATGTATCGATGGCTTACGGAATTCCCTTGTCGGCCCGTGGTAAAAATCTCTTTTTCGACCGTGGGTAGATGGTTCCCATGGAAGAATTGTTTGATATTGTAGACGACCAAGACCGGGTAATCGGTCAGGCACCCAGGTCTGCGTGTCACGGTAATCCTGCGTTGATTCACCGTGTTGCTCATGTTTTGGTATTTAACAGTGCGGGGCAGGTACTTTTACAAAAACGCTCCAGATTTAAGGATGTGCAGCCCGGCCGCTGGGATACCAGCGTTGGAGGTCACCTCGATCCGGGAGAAGATTATCTGGCAGGCGCCCTCCGGGAGATGGCTGAAGAACTGGGTATTATTAATCAGCCCCTTGAACTTTTATATTCTTACCCCCACCGCAACACCTTTGAATCGGAAAATGTTACTTCCTTTTGGCTCTGCTACGATGGTCCAGTCCACTTCGATCCCAAAGAGATAGAAGCGGTTGCTTTTTACTCACCGGAAAGAATTGCTCAAATGCTGGGCAGTGGTTTTTTGACTCCTAATTTCGAACATGAATGGAGCCTGTTTTTGGAGTGGGAGAGCAATCGAGGCGCCTTAACGTCCCCGTTTTCAAATACTTAAAGACCTTGTTTGGTTTTTTTATGTTTTTATCACCATCTTTTGTTTAGGATAATTCCTTTGAAACTGTATAATGCATAACGATTGAATGCCTAAAAAAACATCTCCGTGCAGCTTGGCGTGCCCAAAAAACAGGCAGTTTTGTCCGTTGGTTCAGGTTTTGTAGTTTGAATGCAAATAGCACTTTCTTGAAAAGTAATCGTTTTTCAGCATGTTAGCTTCTTATTTCAGGTTGGTTGGTTGTTTTGGCAAGGGAATTGCTCAGTCAGGTGTGGAAACTAGAAGAAGACTTGGTTGCGCTTGATTTGCGGCAAGTAGATTTACGGTAAAAGCATGGAATTGCATCGAGTCGAATATTCCTTCATTTACCTTAATTTTTATTCCGGAGGTAAAACAGATGAAAAAAGTTGAAGCGATCATCAAACCCTTTAAGCTCGACGAAGTTAAAGAAGCATTGAGCGAAAGTGGTATTCAAGGAATCACTGTCAGCGAAGTTAAGGGTTTCGGTCGCCAGAAGGGTCACACCGAACTCTACCGCGGCGCTGAATATGTGGTAGATTTCATTCCTAAGATCAAAATGGAGATTATCATTCAGGACGACATGGCCGCCAAGGTTGTAGAAGTTATTTCAGAGGCTGCCCGGACCGGTCGTATCGGTGATGGTAAAATTTTCGTTTCTAATATCGAAGAAGTCGTTCGTATTCGTACTGGCGAAACCGGTGTGGATGCTTTGTAATAACAAGCTATTGAAGCCGGGGGATATCCGCCGGGTGTGGTTCTGAAAACGCATTAAAAATCTAAAGGAGTAGCGCAATGACGCCAAAAGAGGTAATTCAGTTTGCCAAGGAAAATAATGTCCAGATGGTGGATTACAAGTTTCTGGATTTTGTCGGTATCTGGCAGCATTTCACCACCCCGGTGAGCGAGTTTGAAGAAGAGGTTTTTGAAGATGGCCTCGGATTTGACGGTTCTTCCATCCGCGGTTGGCAGCCGATCCACAACAGCGATATGGCGATCGTTCCTGATCCCAGCACCGCGATGATCGATCCTTTCGTAGAAATGACCACCCTGAGCCTGATCTGCAACATCTACGATCCGATCACCAAAGAAGGTTACAGCCGTGATCCCCGCTTCATCGCACAGAAAGCTGAAGCTTACCTCAAGTCTACCGGAATTGGCGATACCGCTTTCATCGGTCCCGAGCCTGAATTCTTCGTTTTTGAAGACGTGCGCTACGCTTCCAGCTGCAACCAGTCTTTCTACAGCGTCGACACTACCGAAGGCATCTGGAACACCGGTCGTGAAGAGTACCCCAACCTCGGTTACAAGCCCCGCCACAAGGAAGGTTACTTCCCCTGCGCCCCCACCGATTCCCTGGTTGACCTGCGTAACGAGATGGTTCAGGTCCTGCAGAGCGTTGGGATGCGCATTGAAGCTTCTCACCACGAAGTGGCCACCGGCGGTCAGTGCGAAATCGACATGCGTTTCGATTCTCTGGTCAGCATGGGCGACACTCTTCAGTGGTTCAAATACATCATCAAAAACGTTGCAGTACGCAATGGCAAGACCGTAACCTTCATGCCCAAGCCTCTCTTTGACGACAATGGCAGCGGCATGCACTGCCACGTTTCGATCTGGAAAGACGGCGAAAACACCTTCGCCGGCGACGGCTACGCCGGTCTGTCCAAGAACGCCCTGTACTTCATCGGCGGTATCATCAAGCACGCGAAGGCTCTGTGCGCCTTCACCAACCCCAGCACCAACTCCTACAAGCGTCTGGTGCCTGGCTTCGAAGCGCCGGTTAACCTGGCCTACTCCGGCCGTAACCGCTCTGCTGCTCTGCGTATCCCGACCACCTCGAATCCCAAGTCCAAGCGAGTCGAGTATCGTACTCCTGATCCGTCTTCCAATGGCTACCTGTGCTTCTCGGCCATTCTTATGGCTGGTCTCGACGGTATCGAGAACAAACTGGATCCGGGCGAGCCTCTGGATAAAGACCTTTACGCTCTGCCTCCTGAAGAGCTGGCTGACATTCCTTGCGTTGCCGGTACTTTGGCTGAAGCTCTCGAAGCTCTTAAGACCGATCATGACTTCCTGCTCAAGGGCGACGTATTCACCGAAGATGTTATTGAGAAGTGGATCGAGTACAAGACCGAAGCTGAAGTTAACCCGGTTCGCATGCGTCCGGTACCTGAAGAGTTCGCTCTTTACTACGACTGCTAATTTCGTCGTTGGTTGTTAAACAAAAAAACCCCGGTCCTAGGACCGGGGTTTTTTTGTTTTTAAAGTTCCTGAGAAGAATACGTCTCAGAATGATCAAGGTCAGCAGCTATGCTGTTCGACAAAATTGCGAACTGCGTCGGTTTCGGCGTCGATAATTTCACATCGACTAGGGCGTTTTTCAATACCGGCCAGGGAGTCAGGCATGGTCGGCGAGGTATTGATGGCTTCTTGGACAGCATCTCCAAATTTGGCCGGGTGAGCCGTCGCCAGGCAGATGAGAGGACACTCGCCGCCGGTTTGTTCTTTGCCGACCTTGACGCCGATAGCCGTATGCGGATCCAGGATATATCCGGTCTTTTGGTAAAAGTCCCGAATGGTGTCGATAGTTTCGCTGCGAGTGGCAGACCCGCTGAGGAAGTCCTGAGCTACGCGTTGTTGCAGGTTCGCATCGAAACTCAAGCCCCCCGTGCTGGAAAAGTCGGCCATGGCCTTGCGAACTTTGGCGGTGTCTTGATCCATCAGATAGTAAAGATAACGCTCGAAGTTGCTGGCTAACTGAATGTCCATGGACGGGGCAGGGGTTTCTACCACATCGGCAATGGAATAGTCGCCTTTTCCTACAAAGCGTGACAGGATGTCGTTTTCGTTGGTGGCTAGAATAAGACGGCGGATAGGCAGCCCCATACGTTTCGCGATAAATCCGGCAAAGATGTCGCCGAAATTACCGGTCGGTACTGAAAAATATGCTTCCTTGCAGCCGGTGTCCCGTTGTACTCGGCCAAAGGCATAGAAGTAATAAACAACCTGGGCCAAAACCCTTGCCCAGTTGATGGAGTTTACCGCCCCTAAAGAAAATTCGGATTTGAAATCGAGGTCTCCGAAAACTTCTTTGACAATACGCTGGCCGTCATCAAAAGTCCCGCGAATAGCCAGGTTAAAGACATTGGGGTCGGTAACCGTGGTCATCTGCAGTTCTTGTATGGGGGAGACTTTTTGATGGGGGTGAAGAATGAAAATATTGATGTTTTCTTTACCCCGCACCCCATAGATGGCGGCACTTCCGGTATCCCCGGAGGTGGCGCCAAGGATGTTCATCTTCTCGCCCCGTTCTTTCAGTAGATATTCGAACAGGTTGCCGAGGAATTGCAGGGCGACATCCTTAAAGGCCAGGGTAGGGCCGTGAAACAGTTCAAGGATGTAGATGCCGTCCTGGTGAACCACCGGGGTGACTTCCTTGTGGCTGAAGGTGCTGTAAGAACGGTCGACCAGGTCCTTAAGGTCATCGGCCGGAATGCCTTCGGCAAACAAGGATATGATTCGCAAAGCCAGTTCGGGATAGGTCATTTTACTCAGCGCTGCTATGTCCCCGGCGCTCAGGCTTGGAATGCTGGCGGGTAGCAGCAGGCCACCATCGTCCGCGAGGCCCATCATGACAGCCTCTTTAAACGAAATTTCCTGAATCTGTCCGCGAGTGCTGATATATTGCATTGGCAGTTGTTCTCCTCAACATCAATTGTAAATAGGTGATAATTGTTTTTGACTGCCCAGCATCATACCAGTTAAACTGCCGAAATGAAATAGTTGGCTCCTCCCGTGGGACCACTTTTCGTTTTCCCGGCCATTGTTCAACTGACTTGAGTGCCAAGCGTTATTATAAAAAATTCTGAGGTTTACTACGTGCAATACCTTTCTATCAAATGGCCCTGCCGTATCGGTGTCATTTCTGATACTCATATCGTCGATGCCTGGTTTGATAACAATTTGCTTGAATCCGTTCAAGAACAGCATTTTCAAGGAGTAGACCTAGTTTTGCATGCTGGAGATCTGGTCGATTCGCAGATTCTGACGCGATTTACCGCTTGTCCTGTTCTGGCGGTGTGCGGAAACATGGATCCGCCAACCGGTGATCTTCCCATGCGAGGGCTCATATCTGCGGGCCCCTTTCGTATTGGGCTCGCGCATGGTTGGGGATCTCCTAAAGGACTTGAACAGCGGTTATTGAAAGAGTTTACTGACGAAGATATCGATTGTTTGGTCTATGGCCACAGCCATATGCCGACTTGCCGATGGCAAGGAGAACAATTGCTTTTTAATCCAGGTAGTCCTACGGACCGCCGTAATGCGCCGTTTCATTCCGTAGGTATTTTAGAGGTTGGTGATACAATTCAGGGTCGTATTATTCCGCTGGATTGAAATAACTGCCGATTTTCCAGTTGCCAACAAAGGGCACTTGATAGTTTTTAAACCGGTTGGCGTATTAGAGAAATAGCCGATATTGTAACGGCTGAAGGCTTTCGGGCGACTATCGACTCTATTCCGAAGGAGGATTCATGGTAAAGCATTTGTGGGCACCATGGCGAATGAGTTATCTGCAATGCAAGGATGAACGGTGTGACGATTGCATTTTTTGTGTGGCAGACAAGAACGATGAAGACTATGAACGACTGGTCTTACATCGTGGGCGCCTGGCTTTTGTCATGATGAACAAGTTCCCTTATACCAATGGCCACCTTTTAATTGCCCCTTATCGTCATATTGCGGACATATCGGATATTGAGGATGAGGAAATGCTGGAAATGCACCAGCTTTTGAAGTTGTCTCGAAAGGTCCTGGAAAAATATTGCAAGCCCCAGGGGTTTAACATCGGGATGAATATCGGTCCCATTGCCGGGGCGGGAATTGCGGACCACCTTCATTTACACCTTGTCCCGCGTTGGGTCGGGGATACTAATTTTATGCCGGTTTTTGCCGAGGTACGTGTTATTCCGCAGCACCTGCAGGAAACCTATCGTCTTTTGTCCCAGTGTTTTGCCGACTTCCAGAAAGAAGGTTGCAATTAGTTTCCATATTCCAACCATAGAATTTTATTGGTCTTGTGATAATCTGAGTTCGCATAAGGTAAGAAAGGATAAATTGTTATGATGGAATATTTCATACAGGGTGGACCACTTATGTGGCCGATTCTGCTCTGTTCGGTTCTTGCGTTCGGTATTTTTCTCGAGCGCTTGTGGAGTTTTTTTCGGGTAAACCGCGGTTCCCGGGAGTTGGTTAAAGAGGTTGAAGATCTTGTCGCTAAGCAGCGCATCGATGAAGCAACCATTGTCTGCCAACGCTATGGAACGCCCCTTGCGCACATTCTTTTGGCGGCTCTCAGGGCCAAAGGCCGCAGTCGCGATCAAATCAAAACGGCTGTTGAAGAAGCCGGCAGCCGTGAATCAGCGCCCCTTGAAAGATACCTGGGACTGCTTGGAACCATCGCTACAATTTCTCCTTTGCTCGGTTTGCTGGGAACCGTTCTTGGCATGATAGAGGCGTTCACCGTGATTGCGACTCAAGGTATGGGAACTCCAGCGACCCTTGGTGGCGGAATCTCTGAAGCATTGATTACTACCGCGGCCGGATTGTCCGTCGCTATTCCGGTTTTGTTATTGCACAAATATCTCTCCAGCCGACTCGATAGTATCGTTCTGGAAATGGAAGCCAGTTCCTTGCGCCTGGTAGATCTTCTGGGAGACTAGCATGGCCTTTCTTCGTAAAAAACGGGAGAGCCCGCGTGTCGACCTTACACCGATGGTCGACGTGGTTTTTCTGCTGCTGATCTTTTTTATGATTTCTACTACTTTTGTTGAAACACCGGGTATCTCGGTTAAACTTCCCGAGTCGTCCAGTCAGCAACGATCACAGGACATCAAAGAGATCAAGGTCTACCTGTCCAAAGACGGGGACATTTTTCTCGGTAAGGAACCCGTGGACATGGCCGAGTTACGACGACGCTTGCGTACGCACGGTGAGCGGGTTGCGGAGATGACCTTTTTGTTGTTGGCTGATAAGGAGGCATTGCACGGCAAGGTAGTTGCGCTTATGGATCTGGCCAAAGAGACAGGGTTCGCCAAGTTAGCTATTGCTACGGAACAGCGGGAAAGACGGTGAACAGGGCGGTAGCCATCGGTATCGATCTCGGTGGAACCAATTGTCGTGGTGCTCTCGTGTCGCAGAGCGGCCAGGTCAGTGGATGGCGATCGATTGAAACCGAATTAACTGACAACTTAACGGTGTTTCTTAAAAGTCTCACGGTCTTTTGTCAGGATCTGCGAACCGCTGCTGCCGAAATGGGGTTGGACGTTGTGGGAATTGGCTGCGGCGCTGCAGGAGTCGTTGACCCTTCAGGGAAGATTCGCAGCGCGCCCAACCTTCAACTGTTGAACCGGTTTGATTTACAAGGCCATCTACAGCGAGAGCTTAATTCACCTGCTCTGGTGATTAACGACGCCAATGCTATTGCCTGGGGAGAAGCCCAATATGGTGGTGGTCAGCCTTTCGATTCCTTTTTGACGATTACCCTGGGAACCGGAGTCGGAGGTGGATTGATTCTGCATCGCCAGCTCTGGCAGGGGAAATACGGCGGAGCTGGAGAAATAGGCCATTTGGCTGTTGAGGCAGAAGGTCGACCGTGTGGTTGTGGTTCCCACGGCTGCCTTGAACAGTATGCCTCTGGCCAAGGGATCGTTAGAACTTTTCAGGAGTTGGGCGTTGGCAGGGGAGCAAATGACCTTGATTCTTTTGGTATCGCTGACCTGGCTCGCCAAGGCGACCCCCTCGCTCAAAAGGCCTTTGATTTAGCCGGTCGTTATCTCGGGCAGGGGATTGCCGGAGTTGTCAATTTATTGAATTTAGAAGGCGTGGTTTTTGCCGGAGGACTTAGCGGTTGCTTAGACTTGCTGCTGCCATCGTTGGAGCAGGAGTTAGCCCGGCGTGCTTTTGCAGTCAACCGACAACAACTGCACCTGGTTAAGTCATGCCTTGCCGATCGAGCCGGTATTCTTGGCGCTGCCAGTCTGTTATTTGATCGATTGGAACACCGTTGATTTCAGCTATGGGGCGATGGGTTGTTTTAACGAAAGGGACTCAGTAATGATCAAGTCGATAGCCATTCTTACCGGCGGGGGAGATTGTCCTGGTTTGAATGCCGTTATTCGAGGGGTGGTCAGAGCTGCTATTCTTAAGCGGGGTTGGCAGGTCGTCGGTATCCTGAACGGGTTTGACGGTCTGATTGACGGTCCCCAAACTGTTCCCCTTGATTTAGCCTCGGTACGGGGAATTCTGCAGCGCGGCGGCACCATTCTCGGCACCAGCAATCGCGGCAACCCCTTTCGCTATCCGGTTCAACAGAAGGGGACTACCGAATTGCTCGATGTTTCCCAACGGGTCGTCGACAACTTCAGGAAAACTGGTGCCGACGCTCTGGTTGTCGTTGGTGGTGACGGTACTCTCAAAATAGCCCGCCGACTCAATGACATGGGAGTTCCTGTTGTTGGTGTGCCTAAGACCATCGATAATGATTTGTGCGGCACCGACGTCACCTTTGGTTACAATACGGCGGTCGGAATAGTGACAGAAGCTCTGGATCGCCTGCATACCACTGCGGAAAGTCATCACCGGGCCATTGTCGTTGAGGTAATGGGAAGAGATGCAGGTTGGATTGCCCTGGAATCAGGGATCGCCGGTTCTGCGGATGTTATTCTGTTGCCCGAAATCCCTTTTCACATCGATCATGTTTGTGACCATATCGGTAAGCGCCGGGAAAATGGGCGCCGCTTTCATATCGTGGTGGTAGCCGAAGGCGCCGTTCCGATCGGAGGCCATAAGGTTGTGCAAATATCTGCTGACCAGAATTGTGGCATGGAACGTTTGGGCGGCATCGGTCAGCAGGTCGCTAATGCGATTCAAGCCAGGCAAGGGATCGAAACTCGGACGGTGGTTCTCGGTCACCTGCAGCGGGGCGGTACGCCTTCGTCCTTTGACCGCATCCTTGGCTCCCGGTTCGGCGTTAAAGCGGTAGAGCTCATCGAAAAGGGCTATTTTGGCATGATGGTGGCCCTGAGTGGGCGTGAGGTGGTTGTTGCCGAGATCGATATGGCTGTTGAATCGCTGAATCTGGTCAACCCGCAGGGGAGTCTGGTACATACCGCCGAGGCCCTGGGTATTATGGTCGGCCGTTGATCGGAGCTTGTTTGGGTATGTTTACAAATATGGGGTACGCGTCAGGCTAACCCTTTTTAAGGGTCAAAATCACCTTTCATTTTCTCAGAACCCTCTAGTCTAAACAGACCAGGGGGTTTTGTTGTATCTGGAGATATCTGCTGAAGGAACGCATTATGGCTCCCGCAAAGGTTGATAATTGTTTTGTTCCTGCAAAACGCTTTTTTTTCGCTATCCTATTTATGCGCTATTTAATATTTTGCAGAGGAGGTATTTGCCCATGGCTCATTATCGAGGAACGATTGGTATTCTCACTGGTGGCGGTGATGTCCCCGGATTAAATCCGGCCATTCGCGCCGTGACTTTCCGCGCTTTACGTGAAGGTTATCGGGTACTGGGTATTCGGCGCGGTTGGGCTGGGCTGGTCGATCTCGTGCCCGACCCGACCGTTGATTATAGCGACCATGTTCTGGTTTTGAACGAGGATATCGTCAACCGCGCCGGTCGGACCGGTGGTACCTTCATCCACACCTCGCGGACCCGGCCAAGTCATTTGCCCAAGGAGTCAGTCCCGGAACATCTGCGGACTCGCTATCAGGAGGAGACGAATGACGTGACTGATGCGGTGCTGGAAAATCTCGAATTTCTCGGCATCGACTATCTCATACCGATCGGCGGAGACGATACCCTGAGCTATGCTCAACGCCTGGCCGAAGAGGGAATCAAGGTCGTGGCTATTCCCAAAACAATGGATAACGATGTGCCTGGTACCGATTACTGCATCGGTTTTAGTACCTGCGTAACTCGCACCATCGAACTCACCCATACTTTGCGAACCACGGCCGGTTCCCACGAACGGCTGCTGGTCATCGAGGTGTTCGGTCGCTATGCCGGTTTTACCGCCATGCTGCCGACAATGGCCGGGGCGGCTAACCGCTGTGTCATTCCGGAAAAGCCCTTCAGTATGGAGCATTTGACCGAGTTGCTGGTAGCCGACCGTAACCGTCATCCGAGCAAATATGCGGTGGTCCTGGTTTCCGAAGGAGCCCAGATGCTCGAGGACAGCAGCATGTCATTTGAGGGGGTAGAAAAGGATCAGTATGGGCACCGTAAATTAGGAGGCATCGGCGACCGGGTGGCCGCCCAGCTCAAGCACCTCTCTTCCCGTTTTAACTGCGGTCAGCGCATTAATGTTGTGAACCAGCGACTCGGTTATCTGGTTCGCTGCGGTAACCCCGACGCCATCGACTCTATCGTTCCCATGGCTTACGGCAACCTTGCTTTGGATCTTATCCTCAGCGATCAGACCGGGCGACTGGTCAGTTTGCACAACGGCTGCTATGACAGCGTGCCTCTGGATGTCGTCACCAGCACCAAAAAAGTGGTCGATATCAACCGTCACTACCAACCGGAACGATTGCGCCCGAAATACGAAACCTTCAAGGAACAGCCACTATTCATTATGACAAGCGACCTGTGACTTAGCGAGGTGTCTACTCCATCATGGGGGCTGCCAGCATGATGGTAGAAGTCTTCGGTTACCGGATGGCATTGGCCCGGCCTTATCGGCGGCTTGATATTTTTTGGATACCGCTTTTAAAGAAAGCCCGACATCACTGCCGGGCTTTCTTTATTAAAGGCTTGAGGATCAAGATCCCTTTTCTAAAGGTGGAGAATCCTTGGGGCAGGGCTGACGTTCGTTACAATCGGACCGGATACAAGGCTCGATGTGAATGGTCACATCGCTGCCGCCGATTCTGGTACGAATCCGTTCCTCGAGATGATCCGCAATCTCGTGGGCTTCCTTAACGGTCAGGTGCTTGCAAACAGTCAGGTGAAAATCGATGATCTTTTGCGACCCGGCCCGTCGGGTGCGCAACCGATGATAGTCGATCAGGTGCGCTTGGTGGAGGTCGATAATGGCGGCGATTTCCTGGCGGATCGAATCGGGGAGTTGTTCGTCGAGAATGTCGCTCATGCCGTAACGCACCAGACGGTACGCCTCGAAAAGGATGTAGCATCCCACCAAAAGTGAAAGTACCGGGTCGAGCCATGGGGTATCCAGCCACATCACCAGGCCAAGTCCGCCCACCAAGGCAATGTTGGTATAGATGTCCATGGAGAAATGTAAGGCGTCTGCCTTCAGAGCGGAAGATTCGGTTGCCTTAGCGGTGGTTTTTAGGTAACTGGCGATTTTCCAGGAAACCACCGAACTGATCAGCAGAACCACCATTCCTTCTTCTAAGCGAGCCAGGTTGCTCCCATGAATTAGACGCTGAGTTGATTCGTAAAGGATCCATAGGCCCGAAAGGGCGATCATCATGGCTTGAAAGATGGTTGCCAGAGTTTCAAATTTGCCGTGGCCGAAGGGATGCTTGGGGTCAGGCGGTAATTCGGCCTGACGAATGGCGAAATAATTGGCGCTTGACATGAAGATGTCCAGCAGCGAATCAATGGCAGATGACAATACTGCAAGGGAACCGGTAGCCAGTGCGGCCAATAGCTTAAGGCCTGTCAGGATAATGGTCGTAGCCAAAGAAGTGCGTGCCGCCCGGATTTTTCGAGTGCTGTTGGTCATAGGTGCCATTTTTTTCCCAGAAGGGATAATGTGAAAAATGTCTTCATTACAGGAAATGATGCAGAACACTATAACAGATTCATCTAGTCAATATCCATGGCAACTCTACGAAAATTCAGAGATTCGCCTGATATGCTTGTGGCCGACTCTATTTACATCATCGAAGCCCTTTGTTAACATAACACTCCTATAAACGATAAGACCTGACATAACTCCAGCGGCGTTTCACAAGAGCCTGTTTTTATCTGATTTCTTACTTTTGATGCAGTGATATGAGTAAAATGACTCCCATGATGCGGCAATACTTGGAGATCAAATCCCAGTGTGCCGATTCTATCCTGTTTTTTCGTCTTGGCGACTTCTATGAAATGTTCATGGATGACGCCGTCATCGCTTCCCGCGTGCTTGATATTACCCTGACTTCTCGGAATAAAGGCTCTGACGACGAGATCCCTCTCTGCGGCATTCCTTTCCACAGCAGTCAACCCTATATCGCCAAATTGGTTGAAGCGGGCCACAAAGTGGCCATTTGTGAGCAGGTTGAAGATCCCAAGGCCACGAAAGGGATCGTCAAGCGAGAGGTGGTACGGGTTGTTACTCCGGGACTTGTCATCGACAGCGATACCCTTCAGCCCAAGCAAAACAATTATCTGCTGGCTCTTTGCGGCGATAGCGGAAAGAGTTGGGGGATCGCCCTGCTGGACATTACTACTGGCGAGTTTCGCGTCACCGAAGTAAATGATCTTGAGACGGTTCGCAGCGAAATCGCATCCGTCGATGCCCGAGAAATTCTGTGTGCCGATGAATCCGGCCGGCAATTATTGACTGATTTCGATTCCCTTTTGCAGGAACGTTCCCTTAACCGCTTGCCGGATTGGGCTTTTGAGGCTGATTACGGCAGGGAGCGTATTCAGCAGTTTTTCTCTTGCGATTCCCTGACTGCCTTCGGATGCGAGGATTTACTTCTGGCCCAAGGGGCCGCGGGCGCCATTCTTCATTATCTGCTGGAAACACAAAAGGGTGTCGTCGAGCGATATTCAATCGCTGGTGACTTATCACTGTCAGGATTTCATGGCGTTGGATAACAACACCCGACGTAATCTGGAATTGACAGCCACTCTCAATGATCAGCGTAAAAAGGGATCGTTGCTCGGTGTGCTTGATGGCACCGTGACCGCCATGGGGGGACGCAAGTTGCGTCATTGGATCAATCGCCCCCTCATCGACTTGCCGAGGATTCGTGCTCGCCACGAAGCGGTTGCAGAACTGGTTGATGAAAGCCTGATACGGGATGAACTTCGCGAAGCGCTGGACGGAGTCTATGATCTCGAAAGACTCAATTCCAAGATATCCATGGGCAACGCCAACGGTAAAGATTTGGTCGCGCTTAAAAAGACCCTGCAACAATTACCTGCAATCAGCGAGCAACTGGGGGAACTTTCCAGCGAGTTGATTTCAGAACTGACTGTAAACCTCGATCCTTTGCAGGACGTCTTAGAGCTTATCGACAAGGCTATCGTCGAAGACCCGCCCTTTGTATTGCGTGAAGGGGGATTGATTCGGGATGGTTTTGATGGCGATCTCGACGAATTACGCCATATCTGCCGTACCGGCAAGGGCTGGATAGCTCAGCTGGAACAGCAAGAGCGGGAACGCACCGGTATACCATCCCTTAAGGTACGCTTCAACAAGGTGTTCGGTTATTACATCGAAGTCACCCGAACCCATACCGCCAAGGTTCCCGAGGATTACCAGCGCAAACAGACCCTGGCCAATGCCGAACGTTACATTACGCCTCAGTTAAAAGAATACGAAGAAAAGGTTCTTGGTGCTGAAGAGAAGATGGTCGTGATTGAATTCGATCTTTTTCAGCAGGTGAGATGCCAGGTGGCAAGAGAAGGTAAACGTATTCAGAAGACTGCCGAGGCGGTGGCCAATCTCGATGTGTTGCAGTCACTGGCCGAGGTGGCCCATAGCCGAAATTATGTGCAACCGGAGATGGACGACAGCAGCCAATTGATTATCGAAGAGGGGCGCCATCCGGTTATCGAGGCCATGCATCTTGGTGAGAATTTTGTGCCGAACGATGTCAGCCTCGATTGCCAGGAAAACCAGATTCTGATTATCACTGGTCCCAACATGGCTGGTAAATCGACTTTTATGCGTCAGGTGGCTCTGATCACCTTGATGGCTCATATGGGCAGCTTGGTCCCGGCCAAGGCGGCTCGTATCGGCCTGGTCGACCGGATTTTTACCCGGGTCGGGGCCAGCGACAACCTGGCTCAAGGTCAATCGACCTTCATGGTCGAAATGACCGAAGCGGCCAATATCTTGCGCCACGCCAGTCCCCGCAGCCTGCTGGTGTTAGATGAAATCGGCCGAGGTACCTCGACCTTTGACGGCATCAGCATCGCCTGGGCCGTCGCTGAGTTTCTGCACGACAATCCACAGGTAGCTGCCAAGACCCTTTTCGCTACCCACTATCACGAGTTGACCGATCTTGCCATGACTTGTCCAAGGGTGAAAAACTTTAATATCGCGGTGAAGGAATGGAACGATCAAATTATTTTTTTGCGTCGCATCGTACCCGGGGGGGCCAGCCATTCTTACGGGATACAGGTAGCACGCCTGGCCGGTTTGCCGGAAACCGTTCTTGGTCGGGCCAGGGAGATTTTGCATAATCTTGAACGAGGTGAATTTGAAGAACAGGGGCAGCCGAGATTGGCCCGTAGTCAACAGCCCCGGGAATGTCCTGTCGAGCCGCAACTTCCTTTGTTTGGCGCTGCTGACGATCCTTTACGTACAAAGTTACAGGAGCTTGATATCGCTCATATGACACCTCTGGAGGGGCTTAATCTGCTCTATGAATTACAAAAGATGGTATAGCGCTATGCAATTCATTCGATTTATCTGTGCCGTATTTTTGCTGTTGGCCTTTTTGTTGCCGGTCCGACTTTGTCATGCCGGTCCCATCGATGCTTTCAACAAGGCACGCCAGCAGTACGATCTTCTGCTGGCTTCGCAAAATAAGCAGCTCTATAGGGACAACTGGGAAAGAGTTATCAATCGCTTTGAGGACTTTTCCGAACGCTACAGCACTCACTCAAAGGCGCCCGCTGCCGTTTATCTGGCTGGAAAAGCCAGTCAACGGCTTTACGGTATTTCTCAAAAAAGATCCGACATTGTTTCGTCAATTGCTTTTTATAGACGTCTTGCGAGCAAGTATCCAAGCAGTAATCTGGCCGACGACGGTTTGGTGCTGGCAGCAGGGGCTGTTGAAAAACATCAGAAGCAGCACGCAAAGGCTTACCTGCTCTACCAGGAGGCAGTTGAGCGCTACCCTGAAGGGGATATGATCCGTCTGGCGGAACAGGGGGTCCGCCGTTTGGCTTCGTATGCCCCTGCTAAGAAGGTGCTCTCAGCGTCCTCTCCTGTTGAAAAACCATCCAGCGCAGTATCGGGGAAACGGCTGTTAAACGCCATTCGTCATTGGGCCAGCCCTGAATACACGCGGATCGTGTTGGAACTCAACGGTTCGGTGGTTTTTCGTACCGGTTCTTTGCCGGGAGATGCTGCCAAAGGAACCGCGCCGCGAATCTATATTGATCTGCAGGGAGCCGGGATTGCATCAGGCATTAATCAGAGGACGGTGGTCAAAGAAGGGATGCTCCGTCAGGTCCGCGTTGGAACGCAAAAGAACAACAGTACCCGGGTAGTTCTTGATCTCGCTATGGCAGCCGAGTACAAGGCCTTTGCCCTGAAGGGACCCGATCGCATCGTAATCGATATGGGCACCACTAAGCAGGCAGTGCTTGCGGCCAACCCAACGGAAATACGATCACCGCCCGCCGCAGGAGACCCTATTGCCAAGGTTCTGGATCAAACCCCTGAAGACCGGCAACCTCAGGTACGTTTGCCTGAAGGGGGAAGCAATCGGTTGCGACGGATTGTAGTCGATGCCGGTCATGGCGGCAAGGATCCCGGTGCGATAGGTTCCGGGGGCACGAAAGAAAAGGACGTGACCCTGGCTATGGCCCTTAAGCTGGCAAAGCGCTTGAAACAAGAGTTCGGTTGTCAGGTTGTCCTGACCCGTGACAAGGATGTCTATCTGGCGTTGGAAGAGCGAACCGCCCTGGCTAATCGGGTTGGTGCCGATCTGTTTATTTCAATCCATGCCAACGCCAGCAGGAACCGGTCTGTTCGTGGTGTTGAAACCTACTATTTGAATTTCTCGAAAAACGATAAGGCCGCAGCGGTTGCCGCCCGGGAAAATGGTACGTCGTTGAAACAGGTCGGGGATTTGGAGATGATTCTGTTTGATTTGATGGCCAACTCGAAGATCAATGAATCGAGTAGATTGGCTGCGGAGATCCAGAGTAGTCTGGTCAATTCCCTTGGACGCCATTATTCACAAATCAAGGACCATGGGGTTCGTCAAGGACCTTTCTACGTGTTACTGGGGGCCACCATGCCTTCGGTTCTGGTTGAAACGGCCTTTATCAGCAATAAAACAGAAGAAAGTCGATTGAAAAGCAGCAAGTTCCAGGGGAGGGCCGCTGACGCTATTGTCGCCGGGGTCAAGAAATTCGCCAAAGCCAGCCGCATGGTCGCTACCAAATAGGATGACGTCTAAGAATGTAAGACCCCCGAATTCACGACATTTTTTCAGGACTTCGATGTATGCCTCTATCCCTGAAAAACACCAGGTTTTGCAGGATGAAATCCTTTCTGATCCATTTTGTAGGTTTTTGCTAATGCATCAAATAAGGACCTGTCATGTTATTTGATATCGATGCCTATTTTACTGCCGAACTGATAGCGGCTTGCAAGCAAGACTATCAGGGGAATCGCTTGCTGCTGGTTGAGGCCGCCCGGGCCTTTCTTTCAAAGGGGCAGTCGGAAATCCGTGACCGGCACCGTGCAGGACTCGGTGGTCGAGCAGTCGTTGAACAGGTGACGGAATTAAACGACATTTTGCTGCAGAGGTTGTATCGGACTGCCTCTGAAGGCCTGCCTCAAGATAAAGAGAAGTTTTGCGTATTGCTGGCTGTTGGGGGATACGGTCGCGCGCAGCTCAATCCCAGATCCGATATCGATTTGATGTTTTTTTATTCCAGCAAAGGCCAGGACTATGCCGAAGCTCTGTCCGAACGGATGCTGTATGTTCTTTGGGATTTGAATCTTGAGGTTGGCTACAGTGTTCGTGCCAGTCGCGATTGTATTGATATGGCCGAAAAAGACACCACTGTGCGTACCGCTCTGCTCGATACGCGGTATCTGACCGGTAGTCGGGAGTGCTACGCTGAATTTGAACGGACGGTGGTCAGCAAAATATACAGCTGGAACAGTAAAAAGTTTTTGCAGGAAAAGCTGGTTGAACATGAACGACGGATGGGCAAGTACGGATCATCGGTCTTTTTACTGGAACCCAATATCAAAGAGGGGGAAGGGGGACTGCGTGATATCCAAACCGCTTTGTGGATGGCCCAGGCCAAGTATAAATGCCGAAACCTGCGCGAACTGATTATGAAAGGAATGGTTACCGAACGGCAGGGGGAGGAATTTGAGAGGGCCCTCGACTATCTGTGGAGAATACGCAACGAACTGCACTATTTGTCCAAGGGAAAAAACGAGCAGCTTCGTTTCGACCAACAAGAAAAGATCGCTCACTTTCTAGGTTATCAGGATACCAAGCAAGCTCCTGCAGTCGAACAGTTTATGCAGGACTATTATGCCCATGCCACCCATGTAGAGCATATTACGTCTTACCTGATGGCTAAGGTGATGGGGGCCCTTGACGCCCAGTCGACGCGTGCGGTTCATAGCAGCAGACGGCCCGTACGACGCCAAGTTGGAGACCATTTCTACATTCACGGAAACGAATTGCGGGTTGAGCAGGACGGTTTGTTTGAAGAAAAACCGGAGCTGATGATGCGGGCCTTCCGCCTTGCTCAGGAGCAAGGGGTTAAGGTCAGTATCCAAATAAAAACGTTGATCCGGGAAAATCTACATCGAATCAACGACCGGGTACGTCGTTCTCGGACAATGACCGATGACTTTATGGCGATTCTGCGTTTTCCGCACCGGGTCTTCGATGCCTTGAATACCATGCATCATTTGCGTTTTTTGAATCACTTCATACCTGAATTCGGTCGTCTTTACTGCAAGGTGCAGCACGATGCTTACCATATCTACACCGTAGACTTTCATTCCCTTTTTGCCCTGGAAGAACTGGTAAAAATCCGACAGGGAGAATACGATAAATCATTTGAACTTCTGAGTAAGGTGGCCAATGACCTCGAAAAAAGAGAATTGTTGCTGTTAGCAGCTCTTCTCCACGATATAGGTAAAGGGCAGGGAAAGGACCATTGCAACAAAGGTGCTGACATGATCCCGACCATCGCCCGGCGCCTCGGTCTCAATAAGGAAGACGCCAGTCGCCTGGAGTTTTTAGTGCGGAATCATTTGCAGATGGCTCATATCTCCCAACGACGGGATTTGCACGATGATGCATTGATCGTGCAGTTTGCCCGGCAGATGGGCATGAGCGAAAATCTGCGTATGTTGTTTTTGTTGACCGTTGCCGATATCAGGGCCGTTGGCCCGGATGTTTGGACCGCCTGGAAGGGTTTGCTTTTACAAGAGCTTTATGAAAAGGCCTACGATGTTTTGGAGCGCGGCGACTTTTACCGGGAGAGCCGTTCGGAGAGGATTCGCAATCGCAAACGCCGGGTTGTGGAGTTGTTGAAGGGCGAGTACAGTGAACGCGCTGTCAAGGAGCGTCTCAATTTGATGAGTATGCGCTACCTGTTTGCGCAGCGTTCGGCAAATATCGCCGAACACATACGCCTGATCATGAATCGGCGAGATTCCACCCTGGCTTTTAAGGCAACCAACGAAAAGGATGCAAATTATACGGAGCTGACGATTGTCACCCTGGATGTTGCCGGTCTCTTCACCATGATCACGGGTGTGATGGCGGCTTATAATATCAACATCCTCGGGGCGCAGATCTACACCCATAATGACGGACTGGCTTTTGATGTTTTGCAGGTGCGGGGTCATCAGGGCCGACCGATCGTCTCTCAGGAAAAGTGGGAACAGGTGCGCAGCTCTCTTGAAGCTGTGATTGAAGGACGCATGCAGGTTGATGATCTTGTTCGTGATCGCCAGCAAGTCAAGGCGTTGCCGACTTCTCCAAAGCCACGGAAGCCCAGCCGTATGGAAATTGACAACGAGGTGTCCAGGGATTATTCGGTCCTCGATATCTATACCCACGATAAAGTTGGCTTGCTCTATACCATCAGCAAGACTTTGCGAGATATGGGCCTCTATATTGGCGTTTCTAAAATCTCGACAAAGGTCGATCAAGTGGCCGATACTTTTTACGTCCGCGATATTTTCAGCCAAAAGATTACCGACCCTGACCGCATTTCCGAGCTACGCCAGAATCTGCTTAATGCTATCGATAGCTCAGGCGAAGAATAGTCAATGTAAAGCAGGAATGTATGAACCAAAAGCTCGACCTTTTTCTTAACTATCTGACTGTCGAAAAGGGCTTGTCGGCTAATACGCTGGAGGCTTATGGAAGGGACCTGTCCCGCTATGTGGGGTTTCTGCTCGAGAAAGAAGCTCACCATCCGGATCAGGCCACGGCCACGCTGGTGCTGGATTTTCTCGGCTCTTTAAAAAAGTCCGGACTGTCCTCCCGGAGCCGGGCGAGGACTCTCGTAGCCTTGCGGACTTTTCATCGCTTTTTGCTTGCCGAAGGGTACGCCTGCGAGAATCCCACTAGTCAGATCAAGGCTCCGCGAACCCTGAGTAGTTTGCCAAAGACCTTGTCTCCGGAAGAGGTGGAACGTTTACTTGCGGCACCGATTGGTGATACTCCCCTTGATCTGAGGGATCGAGCCATGTTCGACCTGCTTTATGCAACGGGGCTTCGGGTATCTGAACTGGTCGGGCTTAAGGTTTCTGATTTGCAACTCGATGTCGGCTATTTAACCGCCTTTGGCAAGGGCGGCAAGCAACGCATCGTTCCCATGGGAGAATCGGCCCTTGGAGAATTGCGTGATTATCTGAATATGGGACGTCCGTCCCTGGTCAAGGACAGAGTGAACTCGTTTCTGTTTCTCAACCGATCGGGGAATGGGTTGACACGTCAGGGCTTCTGGAAGATTATTAAGCGGCGAGCCTTGCAAGCCGGGATCAGCAAAAATATTACCCCGCATACATTACGTCATTCCTTTGCCACCCATCTGCTCGATAATGGGGCGGACTTACGCGCTGTTCAAACCATGCTGGGTCATGCCGATATATCTACTACTCAGATATATACCCACGTTACCCGGGAACGGCTGAAACGCTTACATGCACTGATTCATCCCAGAGGGTAATTCGAAACACCGGAACGACATTTCTTCTCTCTGTTTCAATTGATTACGCACAGACGATTAACGATGGTATTTGTTTGAGGTTATTATGAAATATGTAGTTCTGTTAGGTGATGGAATGGCTGATGAGCCTTTGGCCGAATTGAATGGTCAAACGCCTCTCCAGGCAGCCGATACCCCCAATATGGATCGTCTCGCTCGCCAGGGTGCTCTTGGCATGGTCCAGACCATTCCCGCTGGGTATCCGCCCGGCAGTGATGTCGCTAATCTGTCGGCCTTTGGCTACGACCCAGCTGTCTGCTATACCGGTCGTTCACCTCTGGAAGCTGCCAGCATGGGGGTTGAACTCGGACCGGACGATATCGCGTTTCGCCTGAATCTGGTTACTCTTGGTGACCGCGATGGTGAAGTGTATATGGATGACTTTTCCGCTGGTCACATCGGTTCAGAACAGGCCGGACAGCTTGTCGAGGCTTTGCAGCAGGAATTCGGAGGGGAAAACTTCTCTTTTCATCCGGGGGTTTCTTATCGCCACCTCATGGTATGGCATGGTGGCAGAGACCAGCTTTCCTTTACCCCGCCCCATGATATTACCGGACAGCCCGTGGCTGAATTCCTGCCAAAAGGGGAGGGTGCCGAAACATTGCAGGACCTCGCCAACCGTGCCAAGGCTTTGCTTGAGACTCACGAGGTCAACAGGGAGCGCATTGCCTCCGGAAATAAACCAGCCAATGCTATCTGGTTATGGGGCCATGGCCGTGCTCCGCAAATGGAAACTTTGCGGCAAAAATTCGGTATCAGCGGGGCGGTCATATCGGCTGTTGACCTGATTAAAGGTATAGGAGTCTATGCCGGTCTCGACGTTATCGAGGTGCCGGGCGCTACGGGCTATCTCGATACCGATTACCTGGCCAAGGGACGTTATGCACTGGAGTCTCTTAAAACCAGAGACTATGTGTATGTTCACGTAGAGGCTCCTGATGAAGCGTCCCATAGCGGGGATTTGCCGGAAAAAATTCGTGCTATCGAATCTTTCGATGAATTGGTCGTCGGTACCGTGCTGGAAGGTCTTCCCGCGCTGGGAGAATTTCGTTTAATGGTTCTGCCTGATCATCCGACACCGATTTCAAAAATGACCCATACCGGGGATGCAGTACCCTTTATCCTGTTCGACTCGCGGGCCAAGGACAACCCTAACGCTTTTGCCGGCAGTGCCTATCATGAAAAAGCGGCAGTCGATACCGGATTCTTCATTGAACACGGTTATGAATTAATGAATCGTTTGATTACAGGCTGTTCTTGAGAGAACCCCGGTTGCCAGCGTGCAGTTCCAGCGGGGTGCGGGTATATAAAAAAGGCCACGATGTCAGAAAAGACATCATGGCCTTTTTTCTTTGGTGAGAAATAGTTTCAAGACAGGTCATGCTATCAATGATGTATATCCTTAAGTAAACCAGGGTATTGATAGAGGCGGCATATAACTTAAGCTGCATTTGTAAAATAGAACCAGTACGCTAACTAAAGAATTTTCACACGAATAATATCCGTGGCCTTGTAAGGGATCCCGTAGAATCCTTTGTTTATAATATCTCCCATCACCCATTTGCCGGAGGCTGTCGATTCCACACCGGAAATCGAGATGCGTGAAGCGGTGCCGGCAACAGGATCAATGATTAATAGATTTGAAGCCGTGTATGGAATGGCGTAAATTTTATTGTCTGGACCAAGGATTGCTTCTGACCACCCTGAATTGGAAAGGTTTACCCCCATAGTACTGAGTGTTGCCGTATTGGCTGCCGGATCGATGATCAGAATAGCAGGGGAATCGGTATAAGGAATGGCGTAAATCTTCCCATTAGGCGCTAGAATTCCCCCGGCATATTTATGAATGCTGGTGAGAGCTGCTCCCATATTGCTCCGGGAGGCCGTCCCGGTGGCCGGGTTAATGATAAGGATATCCATAGCATTGCGGGGAACGCCGTAAATCTTTCCGTTTGCAGCGAGCACTCCCCCGGTCCACTTGTGGGGGCCGGTAAGGACCGTTCCCATGTTGCTGCGGGAAGCGGTTCCGTTGACTGGGTCGATGATAAGAATGTTTGTGGAATCTCGCGGAATGCAATAAATTTTATTATCAGCACCCAGCACTCCTCCCGCCCATTTAGCCGTGTCGGTCAGATTCAATCCAAAGTTGTTTCGAGCTGCGGTTCCTGCTAACGGGTCAATGATCAGAACGTCTGGAGCATCATAAGGAATGCAATAAATTTTTCCGTCAGGGCCAAGGCATCCACTTGCCCATTTGCTGGAACCGGAAAGGCTTGTTCCCATAGAGCTGCGCGTTGCGGTATTTGCGATCGGGTCTATGATAAGGATGTCATTCGAACCGTAAGGTATTCCATAGATCTTGCCGTCCGGCCCTCGGACGCCTCCCCACCATTTGGACTCTGCCTCAGTCATGTTGACACCGAAATCTTCGATCGTGACGGAGAGCCCCGCCGTTTCTGCCACATCGGTCGATCCCCCCCCACCGCTACCGCCACAAGCCAATATACTTAAGGTAGTTAGCAGGCAAAGTGCTCTAGCGAGACCTTTCATTTTCTTCTCCAGGATCTGTTCTCACTGAGGAAATTCTATCGTTCCTAGATTCCGAATCGTTCTAGTGCAGGCTTATCCGATATGCAGAGAAAAAAGGGTATCGACCCTGGTCCCCTGGTTTTTCTTGTATGGGTTATAGGACCGTTTCTTGTTGTCAATTATCTCCTGCAGTAAGTAATAAAGTCTTAAAAGGGTGGATATTAAAGACAAGGGTTCCTCTATCCTCTGGCATTTTTTACCGTATCTTTGATACGCTTGACATGCCCGCGACCAAGGGCCTTTACCTCGCAGCCCAACTCGAAATAACGCTGAATATGTTCATCCGTCAAAATGCCAAAACAGTCGACTACGGCAATAGGGCCGCCAGCCATGCGCAAAATTTCATCCGGTGTCAGGGTTAAATAGGGCGCGTGGCGTACGGCTAAAACAACGGCTTCGGCATTGCACAGCGCATCGGATAACTCGCGGGTCATGGCAAAGTCATCCAATTCCTGCTGATTTCGGAAAAAACGCGATAGACTCATCCCGGTAGCCGGATAACTATCCTGTTTTTCAATTTCCCACCAATGCTCGACATAGGGGTCATGTGCCTTAACTTCAGCCCCCATCTCTGTCAGCTTGCGCAGAACAATTTCCGAACCGCTGTAGCGAGTGTCGCCCACATCCTCTCGATAGGAGACACCCAGGATGGTAATCGGCGTGGCCGCCACGATTTTTCCCATGTTTCGCAGGGCGTCTCTCACAAGCTGTACCACATGCAGCGGACGGGTATCGTTGATATTGATGGCTTCGGGAGTAATCTGGAAAATCTCGTTTTCAAAGCCCATCAGGTGACGGTAGGCCCACAGCCCCAGCCCCCCGTCCTTGGGCAGACAGTAGCCGCCAATTCCAGGCCCCGGGAAAATCATATTGCTGTGTGTAGGTCGCACTTTTATCGCGTCGATTATCTTGATGAGATCGACGCCGTTCGTTTCGGCAAACAGACTCCACTCGTGAAGAAAAGCAAGGATCGTGGCTCGGTAGCTGTTCTCCACAATTTTACAGGTTTCGCTTTCAATAGGCCTGTCGAGTACGGTAAGGGGAAAATCGGTAGTATTGAGAACTTCTTCCAAAAACTTTTTGACCCGAGTGCGGCTCTCCGGGTTGATCCCGCTGCAGACCCGCCAAAAATCACGAATGGATTTTACATATTCTTTGCCGGGCATCACTCGCTCATAACTATGAGCCAATAACGGTTCGCCGGAAAGGCCTCGCTGCCGAAAAGCCTTTTTGATGGCGGGATAAGCGATATATTCAGTAGCGCCAGGCGGTACCGTGGTTTCAATGAGCACCATACAGTCTGGAGAAATCATTTCCCCAAGAATCCTGAAGCTTTCCTCAAGGGCACTAATGTCGGCATAGCCAGTACGCAGATCACCCAGGTCCTGTTTAAGAAAATCGCATTGGATGTCTACCACGACCACATCCGCAAGTTTAAGAACCTCATTGGTATAGGTGGCAATGAGGTTCTTCTTCTTTACGACGCAGCGCTCTATGATTTCAGCCACCTCAGGGTCTTCGGCTTTTAGGGGACAGATTCCCTGGTTAAATAAGGGAATTTTCCAATAGCTTCTGGTGCTGGGTCGTTGCATGCCGATAACAAACTTTCCAGGCAGGGACGTACTTGGATCGACTGAATCCGCAACGACCGCAGCCATGACCGCTCCGACAAAACCGAGCCCCATGACCACGACAATCTCCTTGCCTTCATCACGTTTATCGGCAACAAGCTGCTCAAGCTTGAAAAACTCGTCGGCATAGTCTTTCTCGCCGGGGAGGGGAAATCGTTCCCCGGCAGGGCTGACTGAATAGGTCATAGAGAGCCTCCTTGGTTCGGCACCCGGGAATAATCCTTATAAATCTACAAAGCCTATAATCCTGGGTGACGGTTTTAACCCTTCAGGGCATTGCCTCGCCAGATACCATTATCTCCTATCTTTGGAAGTATTCAAGACCGGGTGTATCCATATCCCGACATGTTTTGCCTATTGTCCAGCTTGTATAAGTTTGTCTGTCGCGGCATTTCCCCATTGGGGGCTGTTTTTAGCCCATTGACGAATGCTCTCCTAAGACTCTTGAAGCCATTAAGTCTAAAAATAGAAGGCAACTGTCGCTTGGAGATGACAATCTGGATAATCAGGAAGATATCTAACAACCAGAGAGGTGGATTGTTTTTATGATTTATGCGCGTTTGGGACTATAAAAACATTATTTTTCAACAACATATAGAAAAGTTTTGTCCTGACGTCATGTGGTATACGCCAAAAGGCCAGAGGTGCTAACAAATTTATGTTCTGTTTTTTTGTGAAGCGCTAAATTGCCTTGATCATTCTTGAAATTGCATAGCTAGATTTCAATAATCCATTGCCTCTCCAGGAAAGCCATTCCTCTTGTTTGGAAATAAATAAAACCTAATCTATGTAACTGGTTGAAAATAGGTTGTCCGGGAAATACAGGTTCAATTTGGTGAAACATCTTAGGTCTGATGTTTTGGCACATCCGTTGCTTATGTCCTTTCCTGTAAATTCGTATGCATAGAAAATCCCCCTAGATCAACTAGTTGTGCATTGTGGTGATCCCTGTGTACAGGGTGGGGGTGGTCAATGGGGTAGGTCGTTTCCTTATCCCACTAACCCGGCTAATAAATTGTGTCACGAGCTTCATGGAAGGATTTCAGATGTTTAAAGGAAAAGTTTTAAGAACATGTTTAATGACGTTGCTTGCAGGAGTTTTCCTGCTCGGTAGTCTCACGGAGGCTTCTGCCGGGCGGCGTGTTACCGTTAATTCGCCCCTGACCCAGCTTCTGGCCAATGGCTTTTCTGCCGATCAGGTCGTTTCTCTGCTGGAAAATGCAGGCATCAGTGGCTTGCGGAAAAACGATATTTATAAAGATCCCATGGAAGGTTTGGCTGGGCTGGAAAACTTTACTGACGGCCAGATTACCTTGCTGCAGGCTTCAACTGCCGTAAACCTCTTTTTGTTGCGCCTGGACAATTATTCCTGGGGCCCCGGTGATGCAGGTGATCTTGCCTATCTGGATGAAGCCGTACAGATGGTCAAGAGATGCCTCAGCCAGGCAGGCTACCAGGAAGTGGTTACTCAGTTGAATCCCACCTTGGCTGATTTCAATCGTCCTCTGACGATCGACCATCTGATCAGCGGCACGAACAATTATCTTGAAACATTGACCGTGTGGGCCAGTAACGGTGAAATTACAGATCCAGTTGCCGAGTGTGTTTCGCTCTGCGACAGCCTTTCCGAGCTGGCACTGCATTACTATGTCCTGGAAAATCGGGGTGATGCAGCCATCGAGGATGCGATCGGCTACGATATCCTTCCGGATATCAGCGGGACCCAATACCCCCGGATCGATTTCAGCGGATTGGTGACCATTTATAACCAGGACGGATCGGTGGCCTCTAGCGACATTGGATCTACTCCTGATCCTGCTCCCGCTGCTTATCCGGCCGCCATACTGGACAGCGTGTTAGTCGACGGTAATACCTTCGTTATGAATTGGAGTCTTCCTGATGGCCTCAGCGAAGTTCCCTCCGGCGGTTACGATATTGTCATCGACGGCGTGGATACCGGTACCCAATGGCGTACCACTGAGACCACTATGGTTATCAGCGGTCTTGAACCAGGCGTAAGCCATACTTTCCAGGTTCAGGCTCGCTGGCTGCAGGCCGATCCCGATGAAAGTCCGCTCTCCAACGAGATTTCGGCGGCCTTCCAGGTAACCCCTCCCGAACCGGAGCCGACCGCTTACCCTACGGCCAGTCTGGACAGCGTCGAAGTTGACGGCAACAATTTTGTACTGAATTGGAGCCTGCCTGCCGGTACCAGCGAAATTCCCTCAGGCGGTTACGATATTATCATCGATGGCACCGATACCGGCACCGAATGGCGTACCACCGGCACCTCTATCGCGATCACTGGTCTGGAAGCCGGCGTAAACCACACCTTCCAGATTCAAGCCCGTTGGCTGCAGGCCGACCCGGACCAGGTTCCACTGTCCAACGAACTTACCGGTATCATACCTGTTAGTCTGCCCCCTGAGCCGCAGCCTGCTGCCTATCCCGCTCCTATTCTGGAGAGCGTGGATGCAGACGGTAGTGACTTTGTATTAAGCTGGAGCCTGCCCGCCGGCACCAATGAAGTTCCTTCGGGCGGTTATGATATCATCATCGACGGCGTGGACACCGGTACCGAATGGCGTACCACCCAGACCAGTATCGTGATCACGGGTCAGGAAATTGGCGCGACTCATACCTTCCAGGTCCAGGCCCGCTGGCTGCAGGCCGATCCCCATCAGGTGCCTCTGTCCAACGAGCTTTCCGGTGTCATTACTGTAAACCCTCTTCCCACGCCGGAGCCGACTACTTATCCTGCGCCCATTCTCGACAGCGTAAACGTGGATGGCAGCAGTTTCGTTCTGAACTGGAGCCTGCCTGCCGGCACCAGTGATGTTCCTTCCGGCGGTTACGATATTATCATTGATGGTACCGACACCGGCAGCGACTGGCGTACCACCGGGACCAGCACCGTCATTACCGGGCTTTCCAGCGGCACGGCCCATAGCTTCCAGGTTCAGGCCCGCTGGCTGCAAGCCGACCCCCATCAGGTGCCCGTGTCCAACGAACTTTCCGGCACCATTCCGACCGATACTTCCGGCGGCGATTCCGATCCTTCCGACGGCGGTTCCGGTGGGGTAGAGCCTCCCAGCTCCGACAGCGGCGCGGTCAAGGCCTTCCCCGGTGCAGTCGGGTTTGGTACTGAAACCACTGCCGGTCGTGGTGGGCAGATAATCAAAGTTACCAACCTCAACGACAGCGGGTCAGGTTCTCTGCGGGCCGCTATCGAGGCCTCAGGTCCGCGTATTATCGTCTTTGAAGTTGGTGGTGCCATCAACCTGAACAGCGATCTGCGCATCTCTAACGGCAACGTTACCATTGCCGGTCAGACTGCACCTTTCCCGGGTATCATGCTCAAGCGTTACGGAGTGCGTATTAACACCTCCAACATTTTGATGCAGCATATAGCGATCCGCGTAGGTGACGATGGCCGCACTGCAGACGGTTCCTGGGATAACGCGGACGCCTTGCAGATCACCGGCAGCGGTGCCAGCAATATCGTCATCGACCACTGCTCCTGGTCGTGGGGTATCGACGAGAACTCTAGTACCTGGGCTTCGGGTGCCCACGACATCACCTTTAGTAACAATATTATCGCCGAAGCTCTGGTTAACTCGACCCATTCCGAAGGTTCCCACTCGAAAGGGCTGCTTATTGGTGGCAGCGGCAACAATCCGAAAAATATCGCGATTATCGGCAACCTGTTCGCCCACAACGTCGACCGCGATCCTCAGTTGAAGGGTGGAACCAGCACCGTGGTGGCCAACAACGTCATGTACAACTGCGGCGATAGCTACTCTATCTCCAACATGACTCGGAATTATGTGACCGAGAAAACCCTGGCCAGTTACCTTGGCAACGTCTTCGTCGATGGTCCCCAATCCGCATCGGGTGCTTACGCCATAAAGGCCGAGTCCAACCTGGCGTCCGGATCAGCCTTTTATGCCGACGACAATGTCAACCTGAGTCGTCCCTCTTACCTGATCAAAGACAGTGCCGGCTGCAGGGTGAGTTCTGCTCCCCTTGCTATTGCAGATTATTCGCCTCTGGCTAGCGGCCAGGTAGTCGATTCCGTTCTGACCTATACCGGCACCCGTCCTGCAGAACGGGACGATGTCGATGCTCGGATCGTTTCCGAGGTCTATAACGGGAACGGTTCACGGAAGAACCATTCCAGCGGCCTGTGGCCCAATTATCCGTCGACCACGCGTGATTTCGATCAGTACATTCCGTCGAACCCCACTGGTGATAGCGATGGCGACGGATACACCAACATTGAAGAAGTGCTGTACCAGATGGCTCTGCAGGTGGAAGGCAGGTAAAAATGTCTGCTTATACTTAAGCACATAAGGGAAATGCTCCCCTGGTAATCCATGAGCATTTTCCAAGCATTGCACAATAAAAGGGGGGGAAGAATCAGTTCTGATTCTTCCCCCCCTTTTTCTATATTAGAGCTAGAAAATTGTATTGCCCTGGAATGGATGATAGGCAGTATTTCTGTTCGCAATTGTAAATCAAGAGGAAAGGTTTGGGTATTTAGGTGAAGAGAGTTCTAGGCTCGGTTTCGCGCTTCAGGATATTTCTAAAACTGGGCCATTCGACCAGTAATGTCCGAGAACTTCTACTTATAGTTTTCAGTTTGTTTCTCCAGGCCTTTCGACTATTAGCTGCAGTTTTGCGTATTTGCGCAGGTTTGTCACAAATAGACAACAGTTTTAAAAGGGTGTTGTCAGGCCTTTCTTAAACGTTCATATTCCAGCGTCGCTCATGGGTGACATTCAGATGACCGAATCGGTGGTTGAATTGTAAAACAGATGAGAGTTTCATAACACACGAGGCAGATTTACAATAACCATTTTTTTTCTATATAAAACCAAAGAAACAGTCATGAACATTGAGTATCTAAGCGAGAAGGCCGATGCTGAAACCAGTTTTTGACACTTTTTAAAATTACTGTGCAAGTTATTAAAACCATTCATTTATTGATATGGAAAATACTAATCACATCTCTATCAATCCTTAATTAACCAAACATCTCAAAGTGTTGGCAGTTTCCAACCTGTGTAACTAGCTGATAATACATTGCCTCAAAATTGACGGAACTAGGGTTGCGAATTATTACATCCAAGGTTTTGGCATCTCCTTTGCTATTAATGCAGGAAACATAATCGTAGTTCAAAAAAAGCTATATAAGTTAGCGCTGTCGAGCGCAGGTGCAATGCTTGGATGGTAGCAGGGGGAGACGACTTTCGGATTGGTATTGAATCGATCCCTTTAACCAGAGTCATAAAGTTCAAAACAGGCTTTATGAAAGGATGTACAAATGAAGAAGCAAAAGATATTTAGAACGAGTTGGATGATTTTAGTCGCCGTAATGCTGTTGTTGCCCGGCTGCGGCGGTGGCGGTGGTGGTGGAGGTGGAGGTAGTGACAGTGCTTCAGTTAGTGGTGGTACTTCCGGTGTAGCCGTAGACCCCTATATCGTGGGAGCGGTATTTGAGGAAGTGTCCCCTGAAGAGCAGGTGTTGCAAAGGTCCTCTATCTCCGATGCGGAGGGCAATTTCAGATTTCCACAAACGATCCGAACCGATTCGACAATACGCATCAAGGAAGACCAGAAAGGGACCCATGCGGGCAAGCCCTACGAGGGTTCTCTGCGGGGGATAGCTGATCATTCCGGAGCGCTGGTGGCTTCACCCCTGACAACCTTGCTTGCAAACGGGTTTTCATCTGGACAAGTGATCGCCATGCTGGAAGATGCTGGGATCAGCGGCCTGCAGGAAGGCGATCTCTATAACGACCCAATGGTAGGGCTGGCCGGCCTTGAAACGTTCACAGATGACGATTTGGTTCTGCTGCAGGCAAGCATGGCAGTGAATAGTTTCCTCCTGCGGCTCGATAATTTTAACTATGGCCCTGGTGATCCTGGTGTCGTCGCTTACCTTGGTGAAGCTGCCGATATGGTCAAATATGGGCTCAGTTTGAGCCGTTACCAGGAGGTTCAAAGTGAACTAAGCGACACTTTGATAGATTTTTCCAGTCCAGTGACCCTCGACCACCTGATCAGCGCAACCAGCAATACCGTTGAAACCTTGACTATTGCTGCCCGGGACGGTGATATCGCAGACCCGGTGGACCTGGTGGGCGAAATTGCCGTGCTCAACGATAGCCTTACCGAATTGACACTGCATTACTATGTGCTGGAAAATCGCGGTGACGCTGCCATCGAGGAAGCTGTTAACCATGATATTTTGCCTGACATCGACGGAACTCAATATCCCCAGCTCGATCTTGCCGGCGATATCACGGTTCAAGGCGTGATTGTGCCCGAACCGGAGCCGACTACTTATCCTGCTCCCATTCTGGACAGCGTAGAGGTGGATGGTAGCAGCTTCGTTCTGAATTGGAGTCTGCCTGCTGGCACCAGCGATGTTCCTTCCGGCGGTTACGACATAATCATCGACAGCGTGGACACCGGAACCGACTGGCGCACCACTGCAACAAGCACTGTGATCACAGGGCTTTCCAGCGGCGTGGCACATACTTTCAAGGTCCAGGCCCGCTGGCTACAGGCCGATCCTCATCAGGTGCCTTTGTCCAACGAACTTTCCGAGACGATCCCTGCCGATACTTCCGGCGGCGACTCCGGATCTTCGGGCGGAGATTCCAGTGATGGTTCCGGTGGGGTAGAACCCCCAGCTCCACTGGCGGCTCTGTCAAGGCCTTTCCCGGCGCGGTAGGTTTCGGCACTGAAACCACGGCTGGTCGTGGCGGTCAAATCATTAAAGTCACCAACCTCAATGACAGTGGCTTGGGTTCCTTGAGAGCTGCCATAGATGCTTCCGGTACACGGACTATCGTGTTTGAGGTTGGCGGTGCGATCAATCTGAACAGCGATCTGAGAATATCCAATGGTAATGTCACTATTGCCGGACAAACGGCGCCTTTTCCCGGCATCATGCTCAAAGGACATGGTGTGCGAATTACCGCCTCTAACATTCTGATGCAACATATCGCCATCAGGGTGGGTGACGATGGCCGATCTTCGGACGGTTCCTGGGACAATAAGGACGCTTTGCAGATTACCGGCAGTGGCTCCAGTAATATCGTCATCGATCATTGCTCCTGGTCCTGGGGTATCGACGAAAACTCCAGTACCTGGGCCTCGAACGCCCATGACATTACCTTCAGTAACTGTCTTATTGGTGAAGCCCTGGTGAACTCGGCCCATTCGGAAGGTTCCCACTCCAAGGGTCTGCTGATCGGCGGCAGCAGCAACAACCCCAAGCGCGTGGCCATCATCGGCAACCTGTTTGCTCACAATGTTGATCGCAACCCCCAGCTCAAGGGTGGAACCAGCACCGTTATCGCCAACAACGTCATGTACAACTGCGGGGATAGCTACTCTATCTCCAACATGACCCGCAATTACGTCAGCGAAAAGACTCTGGCCACCTATCAGGGCAATGTCTTCGTCGACGGTCCGCAGTCGGCTTCCGGCGCTTACGCCATCAAAGCCGAATCCAACCTGGCTTCCGGTTCAGCGTTTTATGCAGACGATAACGTCAATCTGAGCCGTCCGTCCTATCTGATTAAGGACAGCGCCGGTTGCCGGGTCAGCTCGCCGCCCCTCGTGATTTCCGACTACACTCCTCTGGCGAGCGGTCAGGTGGCGGACTCGGTCTTGACCTATGCCGGCAGCCGTCCTGCGCAGCGGGACGATGTCGACGCACGGATCGTCTCCGAGGTATACAGCGGCACCGGTTCTCGGAAAAACCACTCCAGCGGCCTGTGGCCCAGCTATTCTTCGACCTCGCGGGATTTCGATCAGTACATTCCTTCGTCCCCGAACGGTGACAGCGATGGCGACGGCTACACCAACCTTGAAGAAGTCTTGCATCAGATGGCCATGCAGGTTGAAGGAAGGTAAGTCAGGGCGCAGTTTATTAAAAGTATAAAAGGGAAATGCTACAGGTTAAAATTTAAGGCCTTTCCCATAGGTTGAACCAAACAGGGGGTGAATCAAACTTGATTCATCCCCTGTTTTTATGTGAAAAGGCAGGGCTATCTTAGTTGACCCTCTACCATCGCCACCATTTAACATTCTTGTTGGATTTTTCTACCGTTTCGGCCATGTGATGCAATACCTCTTCGATATTTGAATACCCATCGGCATCAAAATCATCATGGGGATAGGGTGGGATAGGGAATGCTCTTTTTGATACTTGAGGGGCTGGCCATCCATTTGGAGAAGAATTGTCGCAGCCTTCTACACAGTCGATCTGCTTGCCGGTGCGGCTTTTTACCTGTTTGACGATTCTTTCATCAACGGGATCTGCGTCGGGAGTTCCTCTCTCTCCGGGGCGAGCGCCGGCGGTAGCTAAAACATGATCCTCCAATACCGCAAGATCCCTTACAGTTATTCCTGAAATCGAAATTGGGGATTCGGTAGTCTCTATCCCACCAGGTGTATTGTCCCTGATCAGAACAGGTACCTGGGTCCCAGAGCGATTGATGTGGATATTGTTTTGCTGGAAAAACAGGGATTTCGGGTGGAGGTTATCGGCTAAGGCAAAAATTCTTTTCCCGGAGGTGGCAGGGCCATCTATAAAGATGTTGCTTTGGAAATTGGCCCTTATCGGACCTCCTTTATAGGGGTCGGTCAGATCAACAAAGGCATATGCGCCACCCTCATAAATCAGATTATTGACGGCTACAACATTATTGCCTCCCTGGATTTGCGGCACCCGGTCAAAATTGTGCGCCATCAGGTTGCTAATTATTGAAACATTTCCGGAATTGGGTCCAATCAACAATCCCTTAGAATGAGGTTGTTCAGTGTGAATGGAATTGTGCAGCCCTTCGCTGATAATACAGTTGGAAAAAGTGACATTGTTCATCCCACCCGTCCAGGTGCTTACGTTTTCGTCTGCTGCCCAACTGGCGGAAACATGATCGATTACCACATTTCCGGCACCAGAATTGAGCTGAAGAGCGTCCAGGTTGTCCCAGCGGCCATCCCTGGTTTTCCCCTGGTCGCCAGGTCTTATTCTCAGATGCTGTATCAAAATGTCGTGAGCGGAAATTTTGATTCCATAATTTTTAATAGTTATGCCTGGTGGTGGTGCTGTTTGTCCGGCGATTGTGCAATAGGGATGACTGATTATTATGTTTGATTCAAGTTCAATGGTTCCCGCTACTTCAAATACAATAATTTTTGGACCCTTTGTATTTATTGCCCTGCGCAAGGAACCGCGACCATTGTCTTTAAGGTTTGTTACTTTAACGATTTTTCCACCCCGTCCAGCCGGGGTCTCTGTTCCAAAACCTTCAGCGCCTGGAAAAACTTTTAAGGTTCGTTTTGGCCAGAGGGAGGAATTGCTGAGAGTCTTAACCGAAGGAATATTGATAATATCTCTGCTGCTACCATAATGGCTTTGTGCTTCAGGGAGTGGGGCGGTCGAATGCCCTGATGCCAAATTCAATTCCGAACAAGCAAAAATGGAAAGAAGAATAGCAGTAAGGAGGAACACAATTAATATTGCCAGACTTGATTTTTTTTCTAGTTTAAGTTCCATAGTTTCGATAGTGAAATAGGCGGCCGGGAATCGACATGTATCTTACTTTCAACCACAAAAGAATTTTTCCCAAGTGTCTAGCATTTGCCTGGGATGCTTTTTGAATTCTCGTCGATGCTAGATTCCGATTACCTTTTAACCAATGATAGCAGATCATTAGCGATTTACTTGCAATATTGGGTTTGTACAAAAGTGTTTTCCTTGTCAATTGTTTTCATGATTTCTTGAGTACCGTTCTATATATTTGTCAGCGGTTTGTAGCCAGAGGCATATGAGCGAGCCCGGTTAGGTATGGTAGCCGCTTTCGAAACATACGGTATGAACTAACCACTTTCTTTAATGCTGTTTTCATTTTCTACTGAAATTTTCCTGCAAGATTAAATGGGTTCCTGTTCAGGGACTCTCTTTCCTTATTGTTCTACCTCGTAATTTTCTCAATCAGCCTCTTTTAGGGGCTACCCCTTGAATCGGGTTTCAAGTGTTCTATTGTTGTAAGAACAGCAGGGTTACCTGAATCGCTGGCTTCAAGTTGTCCAGCATGATGGCGTGGGCCTTGGTTAAGCAATATCACAATGAAGAAAATAATATGAGGAGTCTCGTAGAAAGCGTCTACCTATAAATAAATTGCCTTGAGAGTTGAGAGATCTTCCAGGGAGTTTCTTCAAAGAGGGTCCCGGATTTTAACCGGGATTATGCCCGATGCTTTTAAAACACAGTGCTTTATATTTTGTCGCTTGCGGACTGTCCGGGGCAGTCAATCTGTTGGCGATACCTGTATTGACTCGACTCGTTTCACCTGAAGCTTACGGTCAGTACGCTCTGGTAGTCGCCGGGGTAGGGTTGTTCAATGTGGTGCTTTTTCGCTGGCTGAGCCTTGGGTTACTAAGGTTTTTACCGGCCTACAAAGAAGAGCAGGACGTCTTCCTTTCCACGATTTTTATTGGTTTTGTCGGTTTGGTTGTATTGACAGGGATTTCAACTGTCATTGCCTTGTTCTTTATGGTTGATCCGTTGCTCCGCTGGTTTGTAGCGATTGGGTTGATTTTGCTCTGGGGCAGCGCATTCTTCGAACTTAACAAGGAGCTTGTTCGATGCCGTTTTTCCCCAAGCCAGTATGGGCTTCTGGCCCTTCTTAAGGCAGTTATCGCTCTGGGGGTAGGGGGTGGACTCGCCTACTTGGGATGGGGCGTCAATGGCCTTCTTTACGGGCTGCTATTAGGTTTTGTTTTGCCGGGTATCTGGCAAGTTTGGCGGGACTGGCGAACGGTTCGACTGCGGCTGGCGAGCTCGGCTCTTTTTCGTCAACTTCTCTTTTATGGATTGCCCCTAACGGCGACGTTTGCGTTGAAATTTATTGTTCGAAGTTCTGATCGTTTTCTTCTGGGATATATGGTTCACAGCGAGGCTACGGGTCTATATTCCGTTAGCTACGATCTTGCCAGTAATTCACTGGGGATATTTATGATGGTGGTTAATCTCGCTGCATATCCCCTGGCAGTCAGTGCTCTGGAGCAAAAGGGCAAGGAAGCCGCAAACCTTCAGCTTTCGAAAAATGCGATTCTTTTGTTGACTATTTCACTGCCGGCTGCTGCAGGTCTTGCTTTGCTGGCCCCCAACATAGCGGAGGTTTTTCTGGGGCAAGCTTTTCGCGAAGCGGCAACCGGACTGATCCCATGGGTGGCTCTCGGAGCTTTTCTATCCGGAATCAAGTCCTTCCATTTTGATCTTAGTTTTCAGCTTGGGCAATATACGATGGGTCAAGTGTGGGTTGCCCTGGTCGCTGCTGTCGTTAATGTTGCGTTAAATCTTTGGTGGATTCCGGTCTTCGGCTTTATAGGAGCCGCTTACGCGACCGTTGTCGCTTACGCAATAGGTATTGTCTTGAGTTTGATTATGGGGCGGAAGGTCTTTGTTTTACCCTGGCCGGGCAAAGAAGCTGCCAAGTTGGTTCTTGCAACGTTCATTATGGTGCTGGCTCTGCTGCCCATTGAAAACTTGCGCGGCGGTTTACAGCTTGCCGCTCAGGTGAGTTGGGGTACGGTCGTTTTTGGCGTTCTGCTATGGCTTTTAAATGTAGGAGGGATGAGGGGGCACCTGTCACGCCTTATACAGCGGGTACCTTGAGTATATGTATTTTTCCAGGAATTTTTCCAGGAGCTGGATAAATGAACAGATACGACAGAGGTTAGCACAGTGAAAGGACAACCTTTCAAAATACAGGGGGACCAATGAAATCTCAATCAGATCGCATCGCCCTCTTTCTGCCTCTGCTTGTCGGGGCAGGAGCCGAACGGGTCATTTTGAATCTGGCCCATGGGTTTGTCAGTAAAGGTCACAAGGTGGATTTTATCCTGGGAAGGGCCGAAGGGCCTTTTCTGGACCAACTCCCTGAAGAAGCCAGGCTGGTGGATCTAAAGGCATCCAGGGTGCTTACAAGCTTGCCGGCACTTGTTCGATATCTTCGAACAGAACGTCCAAAAGCTTTGATCTCTGCCCTGGATCACGCCAATATCGCGGCCCTGTGGGCCAAGCGGCTGGCTGGAGTTCAAACCCGGGTTATCATTACCCTGCACAATACCGTCTCCGAAAAAATGAAGACAACACCGCTCTTTTCCAGACGAAAGCTCTTCCCGTTTTTGATCCGAAGGTTTTTTCCCGGGGCTGATGCAATCGTTGCGGTCTCCAATGGGGTGGCCGGTGACTATGCCGAAGTCACAGGGATTCCCCTTGAAAAAATACAGGTAATATATAACCCGGTGATAACGTCCGAGGTTTTAGAAAAAGCTGCAGAAATCCTGGAACACCCCTGGTTCAATTCAGAGGAGCCGCCTGTCATCCTATCCGTAGGCCGCCTGAGCGAACAAAAAAATTATGCAAAATTAATAGAGGCTTTCTCTTTAGTCAGAGAAAAACAGGCTGCCCGGTTGATGATTCTGGGAGAGGGAGAATTGAGACCAGACCTCGAAAAGCTAATATCTGAATTGAATCTAGACGAAGATGTGGCCTTGCCTGGTTTTGTTATAAACCCCTATAAATATATGAGTAAGGCAGCTGTTTTTGCTCTTTCTTCCAAGTGGGAAGGTCTTCCGACCGTTCTTATCGAGGCCCTTGCCGTCGGGGCGGCCGTTGTTTCTACCAATTGCCGAAGCGGTCCTGAAGAGATTCTTATGGGTGGTGCCCTTGGTAAACTGGTTCCGGTCGATGATGCCCGGCAGCTTGCCGAAGCCATTGTCGAGTGTCTTGATAGTGAAAAGGGTATGTTGGATGACGGGTTGATGAAAAGATACGAACCCGAGTGGGCGGTCAACGATTATCTGAAAGTTGTTGAAGGGGAGTGTTGTGGATAAATTAGCATTTCGACTTCTCTGGCTCCTTGTTTTTTCGATTCCGGCAGAAAATATGCTCGTATTGCCGGGCATCGGAACGATCTCCCGGTTTGTCGGTATTCTGGTTGCCGCTGCTGTAATGCTTTTATTATGCAAGAAACAGAGGATACGGAGGATTGGGCCTGTTCAAATTCTTTTTGTATTTTTTTTCATATGGATTACGGCAACTTTTTACTGGAGCAGGGATCTTGTCAGCAGTCGGGATGCAATCAAACTGTTTGCCCAACAGGGAGTATTTGTATGGATTGTCTGGGAAATAGCTGTTTCTGAAGAACGGCAAATTCAGCTTCTTAAAGCCTATGTTCTTGGAGCACTGATACCGATAATCAACATAGCAATGGCTTTTTTCCAGGGGGCCCAGAGTTCGTATTTCCGTTATTCAGCTGCCGGATTTGACCCTAACGATATCGGTTTGACCATAGCGCTCGGTGTTCCAATCGCCTGGTATCTTGGGACCCTGGTGAAGGGCAATTGGATGTCCTGGCTGTTTCGCCTGTATGTTCCCCTTGCGACAATTGCAATCATACTTACGGCCTCAAGGTCGGCCTTCATTGCCTTGATGGTGGCGATGCTTTTTGTGGTTGCAAGTTTTACCCGTCTATCATTGTTCAATAAATGTGCATTGTTCCTTTTGGTCCTTGTTTCAAGCTTATTAACAATAAAATACATCCCATCCTATTCATGGGCCAGGTTGATGACCATAGGCAGTCAGGTGTCTGCCGGTGATCTGGGTTCGCGCATGAACATCTGGCGAAGTGGCCTGAAGGCATTTTTTCATGATCCGTTCTTTGGGTCGGGGATTGGCACCTTTTCTTTTAGTGTTGAGCCATTTCTCGGGGTTCCGATGTCACCCCACAATTTGTTTTTGTCGATTATGGTCGACCTTGGAATTGTCGGGCTGCTGTTATTCATCGCTATTGTTCTGGCAGCTCTTTACGGGCTAAAAGACATGCCCGTAGTCAAAAGGAGATTGTGGATATTTATTTTTGCAACCTGGCTTGTAGGGGTTATGACACTGGGCTGGGCTCATCGCAAACCGACCTGGTTCTTTATCTCTCTGGTGGCAGCCCAGGGGGCCGTATACTTGAAACAGGATGAGGAAATACAGTCTGTTGCCGATACACCGAAAGCATAACCTTTGACCCAGTGGCTTTAACGAAGCAAAGGATAGTCCGTTGACTCTTAAGATATGCGTAATAGGAACACTTCCACCTCCGGTCGGTGGCACCAGCGTATCGCTGAAGCATCTAGTAAGCTCTCTACAGAGCAGGGATGATGTTCGGGTCCGGGTTATCAATACAGGTGGTATTCGCAGTACGGGGTTCAAGGCAATCCGGCAATTTTTGAGGACTGTTTTTGAGATCTTTCGTTGTGTTCGTGACGTTGATGTTGTCACACTGCATGTCGGGCTGGGTGCATTGCCCTTGATCGGTCCTTTTGTTTATACCGCCTGCCGTTGGTCAAAAAAACCGTTTCTGATCAGGCGGTTTGGAGGAAATGATCATCGGGAGCTTAAGGGGCTGAAAGGCTTTGTCGGCGAGTGGGTCATACGGAGAGCCAATCTTTATCTGGTTCAGACCCGGGTTCTGCAGCAAGGGGCCAAGGATGCAGGGCTTGAAAGGGTAGAGTGGTTTCCCACCAGCAGGCCTTTGCCGGGAACTTTCTCTGACTGTAGCGGAGGTAGGGCAAAATGCAGACGATTCGTGTTTTTAGGGCATGTTCGCCCTACTAAGGGCATTCCGGAACTAATCGCCGCGGCGGAGCGCTTTGACGATAGTGTATCGGTTAATGTATATGGACCGTTTTATGATGGCCTGAAGGAAGACGTTTTCAACCAGTGCAAACGTGTCAGTTATTGCGGTGTTGCCGAACCGGACAGGGTTCCGGAAATACTTCAGAACCACGATGCGCTTATTTTGCCCACCTATTATGTCGGGGAAGGGTATCCCGGAGTGATACTGGAAGCATTTAATGCAGGAATTCCCGTCATTACGACGATATGGAAAGCCATACCTGAAATTGTCGATGAAACATGCGGAATACTGATTCCGCCTCAAGATGCAGATAGTTTATATAACGCCATGTCCGACATGGTCGTTGATGGGGCGATGTATCAGACTTTATGTCACGGCGTTCAAAATCGAAGAGCCCTGTTTGATTTTGAGAAATGGACAGACCGTTTTGTGAGTTATTGTATGCATACCAATACTTCCTTTCGAAAAAGCCACAAAATGCCGCAGGAAAGGTGATGTGATGATATCAATATTCAATTTGTCCATGAGTTTAAAAAGAACCTATTTAGCCTCGGTTATAGTAGCCCTGTTTTTCCTTATCAGTATCAGTGGAATTATTTTTCCGTCGTTGAGTGAATGGTCCGCAAAAATAGCCAACAGAAACTATAACGGGGAAGGCCTTATAGAATATATTGAAGCACTCTGCTGGCTATGCTCTGCAATTATATTTTTGATGATATTTCTTAAGTATTTTAGGAAAAATGGCTGGAATATGGTTGCTTTCTGGCTTGTTGGCTTTTCTCTGTTTAGCTTCGTATGTTTTGGAGAAGAGCTGAGCTGGGGACAGCATGTTTTTCAATTTGAAACAACGAAAATTCTGCAAGAATACAACAAACAAAATGAATTCAATGTACACAATTTAAATATCTGTAAGATTTGCGGCCTTCCCGATGGTGACCCAAGGTGCAATTATTTGCGTAACTTTAATATCATACTTAACCCTTTATTTTACTTAATTTGTGGAATTGTATGGTTTGTCATTCCATTTATGAAAAAAATAGGGATTTTTGTCCGGAATAAATTGATTTCAACCTTGCCATCTCCTTCGTTGAGTACCGCCATTTTTTGCGGTGTCAATTTAATTGCCTATCTACTGATCGATAAACTTTTTTTCGATGTCGGAGAAATACTGGAGCTAGCTTTGGCCTTCGTCGGTTTAATGACCCCTTTGGATATAATTACCAGAGAAGATATTAATTCTGGGGATGGCCCCGTCTTAAATGATGCTGTTTAGAGAGTTGAATATATGATTTCTCTCTTGCTTTGGTGAGGAGTTGTGATTTGAAAATTATCAATGTTGTCGGGGCTCGCCCCAACTTTATGAAAATTTCACCGATTATCGATGCCATGAATCGATATCCGGATCGTATTCACCATATTCTTGTGCATACCGGTCAGCATTACGATCAAAAGATGAGCCAGGTCTTCTTTGAAGAACTGGGTATGCCGAAACCCGATATAGACCTGGGAATCGGTTCCGGATCGCATGCTGAACAGACTGCCCGTATCATGGTGGAATTCGAAAATGTTTGTATTAAAGAGCAACCTGACCTGGTAATCGTGGTGGGAGATGTGAACTCAACCATGGCCTGTACCATAACCGCCAAAAAACTCGGGATTCGTGTTGCTCATGTGGAAGCGGGACTTCGTTCCCGTGACATGACCATGCCGGAGGAGATTAACCGGCTCTGTACCGACGTATTATGCGATGCGCTTTTCATCACAGACTACATGGCAGGTCAAAACCTGAAAACCGAAGGCGTTGCGCAGGACAAGATATATTTTGTCGGCAATGTCATGATCGACACCTTGCTAAAGCACAAGGAGATGGCCGAACGACTCAGTCTTCGTAAAGACCTGGGTCTTGGTTGTCGGCAATATGCCACTCTAACGCTTCATCGACCTTCCAACGTGGACGATAAAGAAACCCTGGTGGAAATCCTGGAGGCATTAAATGAAATTTCCAGGGAACTGCCCATTGTTTTCCCTATCCATCCCCGCACCCGCAAGATGGTAAGCGAGTTTGGTCTGGATCATTTTTTTACCACGGGGAACAAGGTTGAAGGAATCTGGCTCACGTCTCCCCTCGGATATCTCGAATTTCTGCACCTGAATATGGGCGCCACGATGGTCCTCACTGACAGCGGGGATTGCAGGAAGAAACGACGGTGTTGGGAGTTCCCTGTATCACCTTGCGGCACAATACAGAACGACCAATAACCTGTGAAGAAGGGACCAATGTCATTGTTGGAAATAGTCGAAATAAAATTCTGGAGGCAGCTGAACGGATTCTGAATGGCCAATTTAAGGGTGGAAAAATACCGGAGAAATGGGACGGTAAGGCGGCGGAAAGAATCGTTGATGCCATACTCGATATGAACTTCCATGCCAGTTAATTAGCACCAGGCTCAACAGGAGCAACATGCTTGGAAAACTGTCTGTTTATATGCCTACGTTGTATCGTCTTGGCTTGAACAACGTAGCGGTCGTAGCCTTGTACAGATTGGCCATTCGTTCCGGTCTGATTGAAAAGCTGCTCCCAAAGGGCAGGAACTATGAAGGAGCATTTTTCACCGCTGAGCCTGTTTGCTGTGATAGCCCATCTCAACCATCTTTGAGCGGTTCCGTTGTCAAGGAAGCTGAAGACATCCTGCAAGGCAAAATCAAATACTTTTCGCATCAGTTCATCGAAGTGGGCGCGCCGCCTGACTGGTTTAGAAATCCTTTGACTGGTCGCACCTGCAAAGACCCTGAGCGGCATTGGTCGAAAATCGGTGATTTCAATCAGGATGTTGGCGACATCAAGGTTTGCTGGGAACTTTCGCGTTTTGATTGGGCACTTGTTTTGGCCAGGGCCTATGGCAAGACAGCTGATGAACGTTTTCTTGTCACCTTAAACTCCTGGGTAGCGGACTGGATTAAGCATAACCCCCTCAACGCGGGCCTCAATTGGAAATGCGGTCAGGAGAGCAGCATAAGATTACTACAGGTGCTGCTGACCGGCTTTTTGCTCGGGCAGGATCAAAACCCGAGTACTAGGCTTATCCGATTTATTGCGGAACACTGCGGCCGCATAGCGCCTACCATAAAGTACGCCATAGCCCAGGATAACAATCACGGGACGAGTGAGGCGGCCGCCCTCTATGTCGGTGGTGCCTGGCTTGAAAAATTCGCCAAACAACCCAGGCTCAGAACCAATGGCCGCCGGTTTAAAAAGAAAGGCCTTAAATGGCTGGAAAATAGGGTACAAAAACTGGTAGCGATAGATGGCAGTTTTTCTCAATATTCCATCAATTACCACCGACTTCTTGTGGACACCTTGAATATCGTAGAGTTCTGGCGCCGTCAGTTGAGACAGAAGGAGTTTTCTGCCAATTATTATGCCCGATGTAAGGCTGCGATTAACTGGCTGTATCAGTTGACGGACGAAAGCGGAGATGGTCCTAACTTGGGGTCCAATGATGGTGCCCGGCTCTTCGTTCTTTCGGACACCGACTACCGGGACTTTCGCCCAACAGTGCAGCTCGGCATGTGCCTTTTTTATGACGGCAAGGTGTATCCATCCGGACCGTGGGATGAGCCTCTTAAATGGCTCGAGTTGACGAATGAACGTCTGCCTATGGTGAGCGTTTCTCAGAGTGCCTGCGATTTTCCTGACGGAGGCTATGTGGTGATCAGGGGCGAGGACAGGACATGGGGTGCCCTGCGTTATCCGAACTTCTGTTTTCGCCCAGGCCATGCCGACGCCTTTCATTTGGACTTGTGGCATCGGGGTGACAACCTGCTGCGCGATTCGGGATCTTATTCTTACAATGCCGAAGAACCCTGGCAGAGTTACTTCTCATCCACCAGAGCCCACAATACTGTTGAGTTTGACGGACGGGATCAGATGCCGCGACTCAGCCGGTTTTTGCGCGGGGGCTGGCTGCAAATGGAGCAACCGGGAGAACTGAGCTTTTCGAATGGACAGACATCCTGGTCCGGTTCCTATCGCGATTATCGCGGGGCTAGTCATAAGCGTACCATTACCAACGTGGGCAGTCTGTGGAGAGTCGTCGACGAGTTAGGTGGAATCGAAACTAAGGCTGTTTTACGTTGGCGCCTGGCACCTGGGAATTGGTTGGTTGATGGCTTGAAATGTGTTGGAGAACAGTTAGAGATAAAAGTATCCGGTAACGTAGCGATCAGTCGTTTCGAATTGCAGGATGGTTGGGAATCGCGATTTTATCTGCATAAAGCGCAGATTCCTGTGCTGGAAATAGAGATCAACGCTGCAGAGGCTATTATTACCTCTGATCTTTACATCAACCCTTGAGGTGACTATGAAAATTTTATATTTTCACCAGTATTTCTCGACTCCTGAAGGAGCAGGCGGTCTTAGGTCGTATGAAATGGCCAAGGCCCTGATTCAACGGGCCATGAGGTCACCATGGTTTGCGCGGCTACTTTTCTTGGCAGGACCGGCCTTTCCGGAGAGTTCAAAGGGGGCAAGCGTATTGGATATGTCGATGGCATCAAGGTGATCGAGCTTGAATTGCCCTACTCGAACTACGACAGCATATATAAAAGAAGCATTACCTTCTTACGCTTTTCCCTGCGCAGTTTAAAAATTGTCCTTACTGAAAAATACGATCTTATCTTTACCACTTCCACTCCTTTAACCGTTGGCCTGCCCGGCATTGTCGGTTCCTTTTTCCGGCGAAAACCCTTTGTTTTTGAGGTCAGAGACCTGTGGCCGGAACTCCCTCGCGAAATGGGAGTTATCAGGGATCCCCTTGTGCTTAAGGCCATGGATATCCTGGAATGGCTTTCTTACCATTCCGCCAGAAAATGCATCGGTCTGTCTCCGGGGATTGTGGAGGGGATCAAGCGGCGCGGTATCGATGACGCCGACATAGCCATGATTCCCAATGGCTGTGATCTGGATCTTTTTACCCCCTATGCCGAAGAGACTTTCCTTCCGGAGGCTATTTCCGAAAACGATTTTGTGGCCATTTTTTCCGGCGCCCATGGCATTGCTAATGGACTCACTGCTGTATTGGATGCGGCTGCGGAATTAATCAAACGGCACAGATCCGACATCAAGCTGGTTTTTATCGGGGATGGAAAACTCAAGCCGTCCCTGAAACAGCGCGCCGAAGCGGAAGGTTTAACCAATTGCCTTTTTCTCGACCCCGTGCCCAAAAAGCAGCTGGCCTGTTTGCAGAGGGCCGCTCATGTGGGGTTGATGATCCTGGCCAATGTTCCGGCTTTCTACTATGGCACCTCACCCAACAAGTTTTTTGATTACATCGCTTCCGGTTTGCCGGTACTGAACAACTACCCAGGCTGGCTCGCCGGCATGATCAAAGACCATAAATGTGGCCTCGCGGTCCCTCCCTCTGACCCGAAAGCCTTTGCAGATGCCCTGGAATACATGGCGGAACACAGGGACGAATTGGTCGAAATGGGGAAAAATGCCCGTGCTCTGGCTGAGCAGGAGTTTGGCCGCGGCATTCTCGCCGAAAGATTTGTCGCCTGGCTGGAAGGAGCCGCCGAATAAGTACTAAATACGGCCATATCCACATGGTTTTTTGCATATGATCCTGTTTCAATAGTGAGGTGACTATGAGCGCCGAATTCATTACCCCAGATGATCCCAGGTGGAAGGCCTTCCTGGCCAAAGCTGCTCACGATTTCTATCACCTTCCGGAATATGTCTCTTTTGCCGCCAGATACGAAGAGGGCGAGCCGGTGGCCTTCCTCGCTGAAGAACAGGGTGCGGGCCTGTTGCTGCCCTTACTTATCAGACCGCTGCCAGAAAATCTAAATATCCAGTCTGATGGTTGCGATGCCCTGTCTCCTTACGGTTATCCCGCCCCAATTCTTTATGGCTCTCCTGATGAAAACGCTATAGACGCTCTATGGCAAAAGTTTATTGAACTGGGAAAGGAGCGTGGGCTTATTTCGGTCTTCATGCGTATGCATCCCTTGCTTTCTTTTCCCAAAGAGACGTTGCAAAAATATGGGTTGCTGATACAGCATGGCCAGACCGTTCATTGCGATTTAAGTTTATCTTGCGAAGACATGCTGGGGCAGACTTGCAAGAATCATAAACGTAATATCAGGAAGTTACAGAACAATGGATTCTCAACAGTAAGGAATGCTTGGACATTCTGGCACCAGTTCATGGATGTTTACCGTGCAACGATGCGAAGGGTCGAGGCAAAAGGGTTCTATCTTTTTTCCGATGAGTATTTCGATGATCTTAAAAAGGCTCTCAAAGACAAACTCGATTTATGGGTGGTGCTCTCTGCCGATGGCGAGTTCGCCGCAGGTGCTGTGTTTACGGTGACAAACGGTATCATCGAGTATCATCTGGGAGGGACTGCCGAACAATTTCTTGGTGTGGCGCCTAGCAAGTTGATGTTTTACGACGTGCGGAATTGGGGAAAAGAGGAAGGGCATCGCGTATTGCATCTGGGAGGCGGATTGGGGGAGAGGCCGATTCCCTGTTTAAGTTCAAGGCGGGCTTTTCCAATGATTATGCAGACTTTTTTACCTTTCGCATGGTGCTTAACCATGAGGAATATGATCGACTGGAAGAAAAATGGCGTAATTTGTCTGGACAGGTTAGGCAGGACAGGGAGGCTTTTCCGGTCTATCGGCAGGATTTTTGACCGATACGCAACTACTTGCCCAAAAGGTTTTTGAACTCTTTGGTTAAGAGCGGGACGATTGTAAACAGGTCCCCAACCAGTCCATAGTTGGCAAACTTGAATATGGGGGCATCCGGATCTTTATTGATGGCAATAATTAGATCCGATGAAGACATGCCCGCCAGATGCTGAATCTGACCGCTGATGCCGCAGGCAATGTATATCTTCGGGCAGACGGTTTTTCCGGTCTGCCCCACCTGATGCGAGTAGGGAATCCAGCCGGCATCTACTGCCGCACGGGACGATCCAACACCCGCTCCTAGAACTTCAGCCAGGTCACGAATTAATTTGAAATTTTCTGGCTTTTGCAAACCACGGCCGCCGGAGACAATGATATTGGCTTCGGCGATATTCATGGTGGTTTCCTGTTCGGGCTCGAAGCGTAAGCGCCGTGTGCGTGATCGCAACAGCTCGCTCGCTATCTTTTCCAGCACAATCTCACCGTTATGCCCCTCAACGACCTCGGCTTCTTTCATGACCTTGTGGCGCACCGTAGCCATTTGCGGGCGGTTGTCAGGACTGATGATGGTCGCCATGATATTGCCGCCGAAGGTTGGACGGGTCTGTAAAAGATCACCGGTTTCCGGAACAATCGACAGGCCGGTGCAGTCGGCCGTGAGGCCGGCGTTAACCGCCACCGCCACCCGTGGCGCCAGGCTGCGCCCGATGCTGGTGGCGCCGTAGAGTAAAATCGCCGGTTTGTGACGGCGGACCAGCTCACTCAGTACATTGGCATAGGGTTCATCCTGAAAGTAGGCCAGCTCTGCGCGATCGACAAGATGCACTCGATCGGCTCCCCGCGAGGTGAGGGCGGTTACCTGTTTTTGGATATCGTGTCCGATCAAAACGGCGCAAAGGGACATTCCCAAGGTATCCGCAAGTTTGCGACCCTCGCCCAGTAATTCATAGGCTATGGGTTGAACCACCCCATTTTTCTGTTCCGCAAATATCCATACGTCATAATAATCATTCAAATCCTGAGCAACGCCCTGTGCTTGACGTATCTCGATGGCGTCATGGGGGCAAACCTCAAGACAGGCCCCGCATAAGGTGCACTTGGGTACATCGACCACTGCCAGATCATTTTGCAAGCTGATAGCGGCAAAGGGACATGCCTTAACGCATAACCCGCAACCGATGCATTTAGTTTTTATGATGCAAATAGGATCCATGGGTCTGTTTCACTTTCAATAGTCCTATAACGCTGCCGTTATGATCGCCTCTTTGATTTTATCCACCAGGGCGTGAACGATTTGGTCGGCCTCTCCGGTCATAACCTCACCACTGCTTCGTGGGGGAGGACTGAAAACTGTTAATACTTTGGTCAAAGACCCCTCCAGCCCGAGCTTTGAGGTGTCACAGGCAAGGTCCTTCGCCTGCCAGTGGGTAATGGGTGCTTTGCGGGCGTTCATAATGTTTTTCAATGATGGTAGCCGGGGCTTATTAATCTCCTTAACCACCGTCAATACACAAGGCAACTCTGCTTCGAGCACCTCGACTCCCTCCTCCAGCATGCGTTGGGCCACAATAAGATCCGGAGTCATTTTTTCAATTTTGCGCACATAGGTTATCTGGGGTAAATCGAGGTGCTCAGCAATGCCTGGTCCGACCTGGGCTGTGTCCCCATCAGCCGCTTGTTTGCCACACAATATCACGCTGTAATCCCCAAGTTTTCGTATGGCCGTTGCCAGGGTATAGCTGGTAGCCCAGGTATCGCTGCCGATAAAAGCACGGTCGGAGAGCAGAACAGCATTGTCGACTCCCATAGAAATCGCTTCGCGGAGGGCACTTTCAGCCTGGGGCGGCCCCATGCTGAGGGCTGTTACCTGCCCGCCCAGTTTCTCGCGAAGGCGTATGGCCTCTTCTATGGCATACATGTCGAAGGGGTTGATGATGGAAGCGACACCGTCCCGTTGCAGGGTGTTGGTCTCCGGATTAATCGTTATGTCCATCGTATCCGGGACTTGCTTAATGCAAACGACAAAATGCATAAGGTCACCCTCTAAGTTTGGAAAATCCGGACGTTGCAACTACAGGTTACCCAAACGTCGTAAATGGGATGATTCCTTCTGGATGGCTGTTTGAGTCAAAGTGACCAATCCAAAGAATTTTCTATAATTTTAGTTTTTCTGCGAGGGTTAGCAACAATAAATACGTAACAGGCGTGACGGATTGTCTGGAAAGTTCCCTGACAGTGGTTGCGGGCCATTGAAAGGGATTTCGAATCGTTCATATTTGACCGACTCAACACCTTGTTATTGATATGGAATATTTCCCTCGTAAAATGAGTTGCCTGGGTTTCCTTGTGGGAGACCTCTGATTCATTTTAAGCATTTGGAGAGGTCTTTTTGTTTTAGCCTTCCGGGAAGTTATTCAGGCTTCTCAGGTTGAGCCTTTATCGATGATTGATATACTTTCGACATAACGAATTTTTTAAACTGTCACCGGCTGGCTCATATTTCTGAACATGTTTAATAGGGTGCAAAAATTCCTATGAATTTTGACCCCGGGATATTTAAGAGACGAGGAGCGATACAGGACGACGCAGTTCTTCATGCCAGGGAGGAAAGACCTAATGAGGACGATCGACAATATCAGGCATTTTATAACCTCCGAGATTTGTGGTGGAAATTGCGAACCCATTACCGACACCGATTTGCTCATCGATCAGGGGATTATCGACTCTATGGGAATTATCGTTCTATTGGAATTCCTGGAGAAGAAATTTGCCGTCACTATTGAAGGTGACGAATTGCTCCCCGAAAATTTCGCCACCCTTGCAGCGATTTCCTCCTTAGTCGACAAAAAAAACGGCATCGTTGGGGAGGGTTGATATGGAATTCGTCTTGAGCGATGAACAGATAGATTTGCGAGATGCGGTTATCCGCTTCGCCCGCCAGGAAATCGACCATGACCTTCCCAGCTACGATAAAGAAGGAAACTTTCCCTTCGAATCATGGCAGAAGTGTGCCGACATGCAGATCATCGCTCTTCCCTTTGCTGAGGCGTATGGCGGTTGTGAAAGTGATTTCCTGACAACCGCTATTGTGTTGCAGGCGCTTGGCTATAGCTGCATGGATTCTGGACTGGTTCATGCTCTTGCTACGCAAATCCTCTGTGGCCTGCAGATCCAACAGTTCGGTAGCCCGGAGCAGAAGCGAGGCTTCCTGCCAGCGCTATGCCGTGGTGAAAAGATCTTTGCGCAAGCGATAACCGAGCCCGGTGCCGGCTCCGATGCCATAGGGGCCATGAGCACTCGAGCCGAAAAGACGGAAGATGGTTATGTCCTGAATGGTTCGAAGATGTTTATTTCCAACGGACCGATAGCGGATGTAGTCATCGTTTTTGCCCTTACCGATTCTAAAGGGAGTCGCCTTGGCGGTGTCTCCTGCTTTATGGTCGAGAAGGAAACGGCGGGTTTTGAGCGATGCCGCTCCATAGAAAAGATGGGGTTATCCACCCTGCAGAACGGGGAACTCGTTTTCGATGATTGCTATGTGCCGGAATCCGCTCTGCTTGGCCGGGTAGGGCAGGGGGCGATCATCTTCAACGAGTCGATGGAGTTAGAACGGAGTCTCCTTCCGGCTGCCCACCTTGGAACCCTTGAGCGGGTGCTGGAGACCTCTATTGCCTATGCCAAAAAACGCTCCTCCTTCGGCAAGACTATCGGTAAACACCAATCGGTGGCCAATAAAATTGTTGATATGAAAATTGCTTTTGAACTTGGCCGTTTGATTTTGTACAAGGCTGCAACCCTTAAAACCCAGGGTAAGAGAGCCGCCATGGAGGCCTCCATCGCTAAATTGTACATTAGTGAGGGCCTGAAACAAAGCTGCCTGGATGCTGTTCAGGTTCACGGCGGCTATGGCTTTTCCAAGGAATACGAAATCGAAAGAGATCTGCGAGACAGCATTGCAGCCACCATCTACTCAGGTACCAGCGAGATGCAACAGGCCATTATTTCGCGCTTGATGGGGCTTTAATTATGGATGGGAACCTCGTTCAACATTACCTGCACCATTCCCCGGTGTCGCCGGCCAAGGTGGCCTGTACCGATGGGCGCAGGTCTATCACCTATGCCGAAGTGGCAGACCTTTCCAATCGCCTGGCCACCTTGCTGAAGCAATATGGAGTCCGCCGCCAGGACCGGGTGGCCCTCTGTTTAAACCGGTCGGCATCTTTTCTTCCAGCCGTTCTGGGTATTCTTAAAGCTGATGCGGTATATGTCCCGCTCGATCCCAACTCCCCGCCGGAAAGGTGGCAAAAGATTGTGGCCGATTGCGCGCCGACTGCCATCTTATGTGACAGTCAGACAATCCTGCCTCTAGCGGAGACTGTTAAGGCGTCTATACCACGTATCTTTTTCGCGCCCCGTTGCGAACTGCCTCTTGCCGGTGTTGAAGCGGCAGCGGCGATAGAAGATGTCCTGGCAAGTTCGATGAGGGCACCCCCGTGCAGTAACGAGCCCGATGACCTGGCTTATGTACTGTATACCTCAGGATCGACCGGTGCCCCTAAAGGGGTCATGATCACTCATCGAAATATATGCAACTATATTGACTGGGCGGTCGACTATTTTGCCATAAATAGTGAAGACCGACTTCTAGGTACGGCTCCTTTTCATTTCGACATGTCCACCTTTGATCTATGGTGCCCGATTAAGGCCGGGGCTACTCTCTGTCTGGCGGATAAAGCCCTGACTCTGTTTCCAGAAAAACTTCTGGGGTTCATGGAAGCGGAGCAAGTCACTATCTGGAAGGGTATCTCCTCTCTCCTTTTCTATATGGACCGGGCCGGGGTTATTGCTCCAGGGAGAATTCCTACCATGAGCCGTGTTCTTTTTGGCGGCGATGCGCTGCCGACTCGCACTCTTATCCGTTGGATGGAAGCATTCCCGGACAAATCATTCTTCAATGTTTATGGGCCCACCGAGGCCACGGGTATTTCCCTCTGTTATCCAGTTAAAAATATACCGCAAGAACCTGGAGAGCGTATTCCTATCGGTCGTTCCTGCAAAGGGATGAAGGCGGACCTGCTCGATGAAAGCCTCCTGCCTGTTCCGAATGGAACGGTTGGTGAGCTTTGTTTGACCGGTCCAGGTCTGGGAAAAGGTTATCTGAACGATACGGAGCGTACCGCCCGGGTGTTTTTTACGGTAAGGGTCCCGGGAGCTTCCGCAGAGAACTGGTACCATACCGGAGACCTGGGATTGCGAAGGGAGGATGGCAATATCGAGTTTGTCGGCCGCAAGGATCAGCAGGTTAAGGTCATGGGCTATCGTATCGAATTGGGAGAGATTGAACAGGCGCTCCGGGCCATCGATGGGGTTTGCGAGGCGGCGGTAGTGACAGCAGACCGGGGCGGGATGGAGGAGTTGGTTGCTTTTGTCGAGGACAATGGCGGAACTGACCACGCATTTATTATGGCACGATTGCGTGACCGTCTTCCGGGATACATGATGCCTCGGCGTTTGTTGCCATTGGCGGATATCCCCCGATGTGGAAGGGGAAAAATTAATCGTGCGGCGCTGCGAGCGTTGGCCATGGAGACCAAACATGCGGATCGATAAGACATCCGTCGAGCGTTATCTGGCGACGATTCAAGAAATCGGAGCGTCGGTGCGACTGACAGACTGCCATGCTCATCCTTATGAAGTAATGTACGACGATTGCAGATACGAGCCTAATTCAGAAGTGGCCGGAGTTTATAGTACCGGAAAGGCGTGTTATGTGCCGCCAATGAGTGCCGCTATTTCTCTCGAAGCTCCGGCATCGCCAGATCCTGATACGCCTCGTGATTTGGTAGAACGAATGATGCTGTTGACCATGCGGCGCCGTTTTACCCATACCGGGCCCCAATATTGGCTTGATCAGGCGCGTCTTGCAGGATTGGGGAGATTCGTTCTTTTGGCTGTGGCACAGCCGGGCCGCACCGCCGATGTTCGAATGGCGGAAATGGCCAGGATGTTCGGTGATGACCCTCATTTTTTATGGGGCTATAGTTTGCCAAATACGCTGGCCCCGGAAAGGGTCGAGGAGGACATCCAGCAAGCGATCAAAAAGTACGAAATCAGCGTACTTAAAGTCCATCCGACATTATCCGGGCATGAGCTCACTGCAGTGGAAGGGCGTGCGCGCGTAGATGCTCTTTTAAAGACGGCCCAGAAGGTTGGTATGCCGGTGATTGTGCATGGCGGGAAGAGCCCAAGCGTGAGATATCCGCCAACGGCATGTCAACAGGGCGAATTAGACCATCTGGCCAAACTCGATCTGGCCGGGTCTTGCTACCCCATCGTCATCGCCCATGCCGGAGCCTTTGGGATCGGTGCCGAAGAGTTTCAACGTCGGGTTTTGCCGCAGTTACATGAGCTACTTTCCAAATATGATCATTTGTTGGTGGATACCTCCGCTTTGTCGGTTGATGTGCTTAGCGTGCTCGTGGGTCAGGTAGAACCTGAGCGGATCCTTTTTGGTTCAGATGCTTTGTATGAGCTTTCCTGGAAAGCGGCTGTCAAGCTTTACTGGGTTCTGGAACAACAATTTTCCCGACCGGAAGACCTGTTTGCACTGATTGCAGGTGAGAACCCGGAAAAATTGTTCATAAAGGAGGTTTAGACCGATGTTGTCTCTCCTGCGGGTGAAATATTTCCAGTTTATTGAGCACTGGCATCAGGAAGGTTTTCTTTCGGCCTGTTGTTTCGCCCTTTACCACCGGGATGAGGAAGTGCCGGTAGTAAGGAGCCTGACGGATCTGCCGCCGCTCAAAGGTGCCGAAGAAGGGATGCACCTGGTCGAGGTGACCCCAGAGAATTTTTCACCCCAGGCATTCAAATATCCCCTGCGCAGCCGTCAGGAAAGGGTTGATCTCTATTTCCAAAAGGGGTATCGGGGGTTGGCCATGGTCCATGATGGCAGGGCGATTGGCGATCTTTGGTACGTGAGTCGCGGCACGGCTAAAACCCCAGAGATCCATCCTGATGTCCAGCGGTTCAAAATTGATCTCGCCGACAAAGAAATTTACATGTTCGATATGCACGTCGGTGCCGAACAGCGGGGAGGTGGGCATGCGACCTTTTTACTGAACAGTGTACTGCACCATCTTTATGGTAAAGGGTATCACAGGGCATATGGTTATTACTCCGCGACCAATATCCCCGCTCTGTGGGTTCATAGGCTGCTCGGATATCAGGAGCTGCCTCATTATATCATGCGGCGGTTTCTTCTTTATCGGACCGCTCAGGTCAAGGACTGAAGTGCCTTGTCCCTATAAATGAAAAAAGCAAGAGATATTAGCTGGAAGGTTACAATTCGAATACCGGCTTTTGTAAATGATATGCGCTCAAATATATTGAGAAAGACATGAGAATGCCTACCATATTATGGCTGGCCTGGTGGGTTTTGGGCCTACTTCTTCTTGCAGGTTTGATTCTGCGTTGGTGGACCGGCGATCAGCTTTTTCTTGCCCGCTATACGGGATATCTGATGCCTTGGCTTCTTCTCGCGTTATTGCCCGGTGCCCTCTGGGCCGGTTTGATTCAATATCGCTGGCTGACCGCTCTTTTGCTGCTTTCTGCAGTGATCATCGTAGTCAACTATGCCCCTCTTTTCTGGTCACGTTCGGGAAGTTTTGATCCTGGTGTCATGGACCTCAAGGTTCTCAGTTATAATACCTGGTCTAAAAATTTGGACACGGGTCGAATCGCTGGGGTTATCAAGGGGCAGAGGCCTGATATTCTTCTGTTGCAGGAGGTTAAGCCCGCGGTATTCGAGAGACTGGCAAGCCAACTTCAAGATCTTTATGACGGTCATAAAGTCTATTTTTCCTATGAACCTCAACTGTTACTGGCGGTAGCAAGCCGTTACCCAGCGAATTCTAGTACTGTTTTAAAAGGAAAGGGCAGGGTCCAGAAAGTTGTTTTAAACTCTCCATCCGGTCAAATCACCGTTTTTAATGTTCACATGTTGCGACGGGGAGGCTGGCTGTCCAGGTACCGGAAAGTAGCAACTTTACTACAGGAAGATATAATTCAAGAAACAGGTCCTGTAATCCTTGCTGGAGATTTCAATACCACGGATCAGGCAGAGACGTATAAACATATCAGCGAGGTTTTAAAAAATGCTCATTGGGAATCGGGATTCGGGTTCGGTTTTTCTTTTCCTTCTTCGGTCATAAAGGTGTTCGGTTTGGTTTCGGTGCCGTCTCTGATTCGAATCGATCATATTTTTTTTAATAATCATTTTATATCCATTAAAGCAGGAACGATTAAAGATTCAGGTGGGTCTGACCATTTCCCTGTAATGGCTGTGTTAGGGCTGAAATAGGTCGTTAGTTTGTAAAAGGTAATATTATTTCAGGAGACTTCATGCTGAAACCTGCGCTTGTGCTAAGCGATCATACCGTTGCCCTTGGCGTTATTCGCTCTCTTGGGCGAATGGGGGTGCCGATTGTTCTTTTCTGTTATCGCGAAGGGGATATGGCTCATCATTCCCGTTATGTAAAAGAAATAGTCCAAGTACCTCACCCCGAGAAATATGAACATCAATTTATCGATATTATTGTTCAGCAAAGAGCCCGTTTTGGCGGCAGTTTCCTGATTCCCTGTTCCGATGAAACCTTGGTCGCGGTTTCTCGGCACAAAGAACGACTGGAAGAGCATTTTGTTGTCGCCTGTCCGGATCAAGAGATTGTTTCCCGGTATATAGACAAGAAAAATACTTACCCTCTGGCAGAGTCAGCAGGAGTACCGGTACCGAGGACTTTCGTGCCAACTTCGGTGGAGGATGTAGAGAGTTACGCCGTCGGTATAGAGTTTCCCTATCTGGTAAAACCCTCCCAGGGGCATCTGTTTTATAAACGTTTTAAAAGAAAGATGATCCCGGTCAAGAACAGGGAGGAAATGATCGCCGTCTATCGATTGGCGGCGGAAAACAATCTGGAGGTAATGCTTCAGGAGATCATCCCCGGCGGGGATGATGCGGTGGTCAATTACAATGCGTACACCTGGCAAGGGCAAGCCTTGACAGAATTTACTTCGCGACATATCCGAAATGCCCCTTACCTTTGGGGGTCACCGAGGGTGGCCCTGAGCGAATGGATACCTGAAGTCATCGAGCCCGGCAGAAAGGCTCTCCAGTCTGTCGGTTTCAGCGGTTACGCTTGTACCGAGTTCAAATGGGATGCACGGGACGGCCTTTATAAATTGATGGAGATTAATGGTCGTCACAATTTATCCGGCCTTTTGTCGGTACACTGCGGTATCAATTTTGCCTGGTTGCACTACCGGCACCTTATGGAGGGAGAACGCCCCCAAGCTGCTGCGTTCAAAGAAGGTATTTACTGGGCCGATATTACGCGAGATTTTTGTTATTCCCTGATGTCGTTCAGACAAGAAAAATATCCTTTATCCGCTTATCTGCGGCCATACTTTAAGCCCCATGTGCATCCCATCTGGGACATCAAAGACCCTAAGCCTTTTCTGCAAAGGCTCTGCTTTTTGGCCAAACAATTAATTCGGCGCAGACAGTGTCGACTAGGCGAAAAGGAGGAACAGCCTCTATCGTGGTGGCAAAGTTTTCACAAAAGAATCAGGTGAATGAAAATAAACATATCGAAAATGGATGCGTTTAGAGAGTTTTCAAGGATAAATTACACGGCCTGATGGAAGGTACACCATTGCAGGGATGGCCTTGCCGTTAGGCTTTTCAATAAGTTTTTTTGTAATTCGAACCGATGAACGGAGGTCTGGTAATTTTCAAGGGGCATGCTATGCAAGGTTCCTTTCCAAAAAGAACGATGGATCTCATTTTGGTTGTCTTGGGTTTGCTGTTAATCTGGCCCGTTTTGGCATTGGTAGCTGTCTTGGTCTGGGCCAAGCACGGTTGGCCGGTATTTTTTGCCCAACAGAGGGCCGGTTTAGGGGAAAAATCATTTCGCCTTTACAAATTTCGCACGATGACCAATCAGCGGGACAGTGATGGTAAATTACTTGCCGATGCCCATCGATTGACTCCTTTGGGACGTGTTTTACGTAATACCAGCCTGGACGAACTACCTGAATTGTACAATGTAATCAAGGGGGATATGGCCCTGGTTGGTCCACGCCCCTTGTTTATGCGTTATCTGCCGTACTATACGAACCGAGAGCGATTGCGTCACAGTGTCAAACCCGGAATTACCGGCTGGGCCCAGATTCATGGCCGCAACTTTCTGCCTTGGGAAGAACGACTGGCCCTTGATGTTTGGTATGTCGAGAACAGGTCGCTGTGGTTGGACTTCAAGATCCTTTTGCTGACGGTCGTCAAAGTTGTTTCACGAGACGGTGTGTCGGCTGATCCGGACGCTGTCGAAACGGATCTGGATCAGGAAAGGCGGGATAAAATAATGGCTGAAACTGCTGAGGAAATACCCGGCCACTGCGATTGATCTCCCTGAAAGAGGACAGAAATATCCCACGCCTGCTTATATCTTGTATTCTGTTATGTTTATAAACCTCGACCAGGAGTAACGCCATGCTCCGAAACCATAACGGAAAAATCCCTCCATTATCTCCCTGGCCCATTTTCTCTGAAGAAGCAATTGAGAAGGTCAGCGCCGTCCTCCGGTCGGGAAAAGTGAATTATTGGACCGGTCAAGAATGTCGACTCTTCGAAAATGAATTCGCCGAATATGTTGGGACCCGTTATGCGATTGCCGTGGCAAACGGTTCCGTGGCTCTGGAACTGGCCTTGTATGCGCTGGGGATTGAACCTGGGGATGAAGTCGTCACGACCTGTCGTTCATTTATCGCCACGGCCAGTTCCATTGTTATGCGTGGAGCCCGGCCCGTTTTTGCGGACATCGACCCTGTTAGTCAGAATATCAACGCCGAAACAATATCCCGGGTTTTAACGTCCCGTACCAAAGCGATTATTGTAGTGCATTTGGCCGGTTGGCCCTGTGAGATGGATCCTATCCTGGCCCTGGCCAAACAACACGGTATTCCTGTTATAGAAGATTGTGCGCAAGCGCATGGTGCGACCTATAAAGGCCGTATGGTTGGGAGTTTGGGGGATATCGCTGCCTTTTCTTTTTGTCAGGATAAAATCATGACCACCGGCGGGGAAGGGGGAATGATTACGCTCAATGATGAAAACCTTTGGCAGCGAGCCTGGGCCTACAAGGATCATGGGCGCAGTTATGACGCCGTTTATAACCGGCAACACCCACCGGGTTTTCGCTGGCTGCATGAATCGTTCGGTACCAACTGGCGTATGACGGAGATGCAGGGGGTGCTCGGGCGCTGGGCGCTGACCCAGCTTGATGACTGGGTAACAGTCAGAAGGAATAATGCGCGTTTGCTCAGTGAATTGTTTGGTCGAATAGAAGCGGTGCGAATCGAAGAGCCACCGGAGTACATGCGGCATTCCTATTATAAATATTATGCTTTCCTGAAACCCAACAGAATGGCCCCAGATATAGGACGCGAGCAAATATTGCAAGCTTTGACTGATCGGGGAGTGCCGGTTTTTACCGGGAGTTGTAGTGAAATCTATCTGGAAAAGTCTTTTCAGCGGGGCGGATTTTCTTCCGAACCACGACTTCCGGTTGCCCGCAAGGTCGGAGAAACCAGTTTGATGTTCCTCGTGCATCCGACGATTAAAGAAACGGAAATGGCCGCCATAAGTTCCTGCATAGAGGAGGTATTTACTGATGCAGGTTGATTGTTGGCTAAACCAGATTGACAATTTGGCGAGCCGTGATATTCCTTAAACATAAGATAACTATTTAGAATTTAGATGTTTTATAGGTTTTGCAGGGTTGGAGACTGATGGTTCGCCCGTTATCCGGTGACCTTGAATGGTTTTCGTAACTACCCATCTGACAGGGGAGGTTTTCTCGTTTTTAGGGGGATATGTGATGAGAGATCTTCCGTTGCTGTTGCGTCACAGCATGGTTCGAAAAACTCTGATCGCCCTGTTTCATTTATCGGTTGTCAGTGCCTCATTGATTTACGCCTTTGCCCTTCGGTTTGATTTCCATATTCCTTCGCAATACTGGGCGTTAATCTTACAGCTGTTGCCTGCCATGCTGTTTATAAAGCTGATTGTATTCTGGAGCATGGGCCTTGCAGATGGTTGGTGGCGCTATGTGTCGATGCCCGATCTACTGCAAATCCTGAGGGCTAACCTGCTGGCCTCGGTAGGGGTCGTTGTTTATGTCTTGTTCATGGGGTTAACTGACGGATTACCTCGTTCAATTATCCTGCTCGATTTTCTCCTTTGTTTTTTCATTATGATCGGCGTACGGGTTTCCACTCGTATGATCAGAGAACATCTGGATCTTAATTCAAGGGGGTATCATTCCAGGCCAAAAAGTGTACTGGTCGTAGGTTCCGGTACCGTCGCTCAGTCCATCGTTCGAGAGATAAGGGAAAACCCTAAGTTAGAGAAAGCTGTTCTAGGTTATATCGATAATGACTTGCGCCGCCAGGCGAAAGTTATTTACGGGGTGCCTGTCATAGGCACCCTGGATGATATGGAGAATATCTGCAAGCGTAGCGGTATCGATATGGTCATCGTTGCGCAAAGTTCGGTTTCTCCCAAAGAGCTGCGCGATATTGTCGCGTTTTGCAAAAGAAATAAAATTATCTCCAAAATTCTGCCTGCAATTGGTGACATTATTTCCGGTCAGGTTTCACTCCAGCAGTGCCGCTCCGTACAACTTGAAGATTTGCTCGGCAGACCTTCAATCCGGCTGGATGTTGAAGAGATTAATGGATATCTACATGGCAAAAGAATACTGGTGACCGGCGCTGCGGGGAGTATCGGCAGTGAAATTTGCCGCCAGGTGGCGCAGTTTGGGCCCGCTCACCTTGTTCTTTTTGAAAACGCAGAAACTCCCTTGTTCAACCTCGAAAATGAATTGCGGGAAAAATTCCCAGATTTGACCATTACTCCAAGCCTTAGCGATATACGAGATGAAAATAGAGTCTCTCATGTGTTTTGGGAGCATAAGCCACAGGTTGTGTTTCATGCTGCTGCCTATAAACATGTGCCAATGTCAGAGGTGAATCCTCTGGTGGTGGTTAAAAACAACGTCATGGGCAGCCGGTGTGTGGTGGATGCCAGCGTCGCCGTTGGTGCCGAACATTTTGTACTGATCTCGACCGACAAGGCCGTTAATCCAACCAATATTATGGGGGCGACAAAAAGGGTTGCTGAGATCTACGTGCAAAATCTGGTTCGCAAAGCACGCACGAAAGCAACCACCGTGCGTTTCGGAAATGTTTTGGGAAGTCATGGAAGTGTCATCCCGACCTTTCAGGAACAGATCCGCAAGGGAGGGCCCGTTACTGTTACCCATCCTGAAATTACACGGTTTTTCATGACCATCCCCGAAGCTGTTCAATTGGTGCTGCAAGCCGGCTGTATGGGCGGCGCAGGTGAAATATTTCTGCTCGACATGGGTGAGCCTGTGAAAATTGTGCGGTTGGCGGAAGAATTGATTCGACTTTCAGGCCGGCGACCCTATGAAGAAATAGAAATTGTCTTCACCGGGCTGCGGCCGGGAGAAAAGCTTTATGAAGAGCTTCTCATTGCCGGGGAGGGCGTCAAGGCAACGGATCACGAAAAAATTCGAATTCTTGAGGCAACCCATTTTTCCGAAGAAGATTTACATAACGAAACAGAAGCACTTTATAACGCGGTGAAGAATGCGGATGTGGATACTTTGGTCCGCACACTGAAAAAAATTGTACCGGAGTTTCATTGCGAATCGCATGAAACAGATCATACTCTGGAAGAGGAAATGGGTTTTCCTGTAAAGGGAGATAAACTCAATCTGGTGGGTCAAAAGGGCCCAAATATGACTTATAGCGTAATAAATCCAGACGGGAGGGATACATGAAATGGTCAATTGGATGGTTGCTTATGGTGCTTATGTTATCCGGATGGCAGTGTGCCTTCGCAGAAGAACCGGTGGTTGAGATTGATGCCGCAAAGATCGTACCGCCTCTGGCTTACGGAGAAAGCATATTCGAACAACGATCAAATGCCATAAATATTGGCGATGTTATCGGTGGAAAAACCGGCTACATCCATCCCTATCTGGCCATAGGTGAATTTTATACCAGTAACTTTTTTGAAAGAGAAAACAATGTTGAGAGTGAGTATGTTACTCGGATAACCCCTGGTATCTGGGTCTCGCTGCCAGCCAGCCCCCATCAACTGGTTCGTCTCAACACCCTTAACGTTGCCCCGGGCGGACTGGAATTGAGCCGTTTCCGTACCAAAGGGAAGACCCGGTTGCAGGCCTATGGTAGTTATCAGGCCGATATTCTGCGGCACGACCGTTTTAACGAAGAAGATCAGGTCAACCAGAAAGCCGAAGGTTTTTTCCGCTACAATTTCCGCGGAGGATTGTCGGTAGACCTGCTCAATGTATATGAGCTTGAGCATGATTCTGCCGGTAGCGGACCGACTCGCTCCCTTGATAAATTCACCTCAAATCTTTTGGGGAGCACAGTTTCTTATGAAATAAGTTCCAAAACCCGTACGGAAATTGAGTATGCCTGGTACACGCTTCAGTACGATGACGATGCAAGCACTTTTCGTGACCGGGATGATCATCGTCTGACCGGCCGGGCCTTCTATCGTTTTATGCCAAAAACATCAACATTCATTGAATATAACTTTATCGATATTGATTATGACGAAAATGTGCTCTCAAGTAGCAAGGAGCATCAGGCATTTCTTGGCCTCCAGTGGCGGCAAACCATCAAATCGCGGTGGCGGGCCATGGTCGGGTACGGAAAGAAAGATTTTGATGACGATGGAATCGATGATGCCAACAACTTTCTTTCTGAAATACAATTCAGCCACCGTTTTACACCCAAAACCTATGTTGACCTGCGTGGCAACCGCCGTACCAATGAAACGGATTCCGGCGGAGGAGAATACATCCTTTCACATAAGCTGCAACTACGGTATTTCCAGCGTCTGACCGCCAAATTTCTGGCCTCTCTTAATCTCTTCTATCAGAACGATGAGTACAAGGGGGACAACCGGGAGGATGATTACTATGGTGGCGGATGTGACTTGAAATATACATTGACCCGGTGGCTCAATCTGGCCGGAGGCTATTCGTTCATAGAGAGGGATTCCAATACTGTGGATAACGATTACGACAAGCACTCCGTCTATTTGAATCTGGTCGCATCGTTTTAAAACCGTTCATCGAGAGGTTACCTCATGAAACTATGGTTGAGCACAGTAGCGTTGGTATTGATGTTGAGCTTCAGTTGTTTTGCTGCTCCTTCCGACAGTATGGATTATCGGGTTGGCGAGGGGGACGTGCTTAGGGTCTTGGTATACGACAACCCCGACCTGGAGACAACCACTCGAATCAGTGGCAATGGAACGATTCTTTTTCCCTTGATCGGTGAGGTGAAGATCGATGGGTATACTGTTTCTGAAGTAGCGCAGGATCTGTCTAAAAAATTAGCTCAGGGGTATATTATTGACCCCCAAGTGTCTGTGTTCGTTCAGGAATTCCGTAGTCAAAAAACTATTATCATGGGTGAAGTGAAGGTCCCGGGTCTCTATGAATTGAGCGGTCCCAGTTCGCTGATGGAATTGATCTCCAAAGCGGGTGGTTTGACCATAGATGCCGGTGACCTGGTGACCATAAAGAGGAAAGATCTTTCTCAACCTGAGATTGACCAGATTATATCCGTCAGTCTTAAAAGCCTTTTGGAAAAGAAGGAAAATGTTTCAAATCTTATGATCGTGGATGGAGACAGTGTGTTTGTCCCACGAGCTGGTGTGTTTTACGTGACCGGTCAGGTGAACAGACCGGCAGCTTATAAATTGGAAGAGGGGACTTCCGTAATCAAAGCCATAACTATGGCAGGTGGTTTTACCGAACTGGCTTCGCAGAGGAAAATCCAGATAATTCGCAAGGTTGATGATAAGGAAAGCGTCTTGAAAAAGGTACCTCTGCATACGCCGGTTCAGGCCGATGACGTCATCGTTGTTCCGGAAAGTTTTTTCTAAACAGCGATAACCCAAATTAAAATCAAGGGGTCTGGCTATGCCGATCAATAAAGAAGAACTGCATCTACGGGATGTTATCAGGATTATAAATAAGCGAAGGCATATTCTGCTTGTTTTTCTCCTCTCTGTGGTGGTGCTTGTATCGGTGGCAACTTTTATCATGACGCCTCTCTACGAGGGAGTGACGAAAGTCATGATCGAAAAGACGGAGGGGGGGGACCTCACCGGCAGTTACAACCGCAGTTCTTATGACCCGATTTTTCATGAAACACAGTTCCAGCTTATAAAAAGCCGTGCGGTGGCCAGAAGGGTAGTCAACATCCTATCATTGGAAGAAAATTACGATGCCCTTATCGGTAAAACGGTACAAAAGACGTCACCACTGCGCTTTTTTGCCATGGAGCTGAAGGCACTGCCGGAGCGAGTACGCAATTTATTTAAGTCCGATGAGGACTCGCCGAAGAACGATGCAGCAGAATCATCTAAAAAGGATGACCTGGCAAAAATCATTAGTGAACAAATTCTTGTTCGTCCCATTGAGGGAAGCCGCATTGTAAATATCAGTTATTTGTCACCGAATCCTGAACTGTCAGCTCTTATAGCCAATACCACGGCTAAGGCTTACATTGAAGAAACCCTCGAAATGAAATTGTCCTCCACAAGAAACAGTTTGCAGTGGATGACCAAAAAGGCCGAGACCGAAGCGAAGAAATTGCGGCAGTCTGAAATGGAACTTCAGAATTATATGAAGGCCAACAATATTGTTACCATCGAAGACCGTATGACGGTAACGCCTCAGAAGCTTTCCGAAATTAATATCCAACTAATTCGCTCCCAGTCACGGCGCAAGGAATTGGAAGCTCTTTATAGCAAGGTCCGGAAGGTCGGCAGAGACTACCGGGCCGCTACTACCGTCTCAGCCATATCGTCAGACCCCTCACTGCAAGCCATTCGCGCTCAGATTGTAGAAACTGAGAAGAACATCATGGAGCTGTCGAATAAATATGGGGCCAAACATCCCTTGATGGTTAAGGTTAAAGGCGATCTGCAGGTTTTGAGAAGAAAAAGAAATCAGGAGATCGACCGTCTTGTAGAGTCGATTAAAAACGAATACGAGTTGGCTCAGGCTAACGAACGAAGTTTGCGTTCCCAGTTGGGTTCGACCAAGAACGAAGCTTTGTTATTGAACGAAAAGTTTATCCAGTATGGGGCGTTAAAGAGGAGTGTAGATACCAACCGCCAGCTTCACGATGCATTAATGCTAAAGCTGAAAGAAAAGAGCATTACTGAAGAAACCAGTCCAATAAACCTCTGGATAGTTGAAAAGGCTTCCGTACCACTGAAGCCGGCGCGCCCCTGGGTTGCAGTAAATTTATTGTTAGCATTGGTGATCGGCACCTTGGGAGGAATTGGGCTGACCTTTTTCCTTGAATATCTCGATAATACAATCAAAGACCCTGAAGACGTCGAAGCTCGTTTCGGTATCCCGATTTTGACCACGATCGGTCGTTGGCGTGATTCCGAAAAAGGTCTCGATCAAGTTGTATTAAATGAGCCGCAGTCGCAGTTTGCTGAAAGTTATCGAGCTCTTCGAACTGCTATCCAGCTGTCCTTTCCGGACAGTCCTCCCAAGAAGATTCTTTTGACAAGCAGCGAACCCGGGGAAGGTAAAACCACCACTTCGGTTAATCTGGCGTTTGCACTGGCCCGCTCAGACAACCGTGTGTTGCTCATCGAAGGCGATTTGCGTAAACCACGCTTTCATAAATTGCTGAAACTTAACAATGCAAAAGGACTCAGCAGTTATCTTGCCGGAGTTGCCGACAGTCAGATTATTCAAAAAGGGGCTTTGCCGCATCTGGCTGTCATACCTGCAGGCCCGATTCCGCCTAACCCTTCGGAATTGTTGGCATCTAACCGGATGAAAATGCTTCTAGAGTCGATGAGTAAAGAATTCGATTTCATTATCTGCGATTCGCCGCCCCTGTTGCCGGTGGCCGATACGCGTATTCTTTGTCGCTTATTTGATGGTGTGATTCTGCTCAGCAGGTTTGGTGTTACGACCTACGAAGTGCTGGGACGATCCAATAAATTACTCGACGATATGGGTGCCAGGCGGCTCGGTCTGGTTATTAATGGATTTGACGCTCAAAAAAGTGGCTATTACCATCAGGATTACTATTATGCCGAAAAGCCCAAGGATAGTCCTGCTGCTAGTTAAGGCTATTGCCAAATGGAAATGATAGATATTCATTGTCACATATTGCCCGCCATTGATGATGGTTCCGCTAGTTTGGATGAATCTCTGGCGATGGCCAAGCTTGCTATTGCGGACGGTGTAAGTTGCGTTGTCGCGACTCCTCACATCAAGGGAGAGGTGCATTCTCCTCAATTTCTGCAACAGCAGGTGGCCGATTTTAATGCGGTCCTGAAAAAACAAGGTTACCCACTGCTCATTGTAACAGGCGCTGATGTCAGCGCCATGCTGCCCCCTGATGTGTTGGCCCGTTATACCATCAATGGTGGTAAATACTTTTTGCTCGAATTTCCCCATAGTCATCTTCCACATAACGCTAACGAACTTGTATTTCAGATACTGCTGTCCGGGTTACGGCCAATCATTACTCATCCGGAACGTAATCCGTCTATTATTCGTGACCCTGAACTTCTTTTCAGTCTGGTCGACGCTGGTTGTCTTGTGCAGGTTACCGCCGGTAGCCTGGTTGGGGATTTTGGTGCTGATTCGAGAGATTGTGCTGCTTATCTGTTAAGAATGGGGCAGGTTCACTTTTTGGCCAGTGACGGTCATTCGGCCACCCATCGGTTGCCGGTGTTGTCTGAAGGAACAAAGGCTGCGGCAGCCATTATCGGTGAGGAAGCCGCCCGAAGCCTGGTGACAACTAATCCCGCGGCGATTGTTGCCGGGAGGGATATTAATGGCTAAATTTCTCGTGTTGCTCATTGGCGCAGTATTGTTATTGGCGCCATTCAACCAAATTATGGGATCGGATTGGCTGGGCACAGCAATTGAGGTGATGCCGCTCATTGCCTTGGCGCTCTGGTTCTGGAAAAAACGCCATGGCGACGAATCGTTTGAGTTGCCACCGGGGTCATACGTCCTGCTGATACTGGTCGGCTGGGGGCTGCTGCAGTTGGTTCCTTTACCGGCCTTCCTGGTGAAACTCTTATCTCCCCATACCTGGCAGATCTATCAACAGAGTGTAGGTGCACTGGTAACGGATCCTTGGATGAGGTTGTCTTTATATCCCAAGGGGACCTTGCAGGCCATTTTTACACTTTGCTCCGGAATGGCCTGTTATCTTCTGACTGCTCAGTTGTTGCAAGACCGACATCGACTCAAACAGGCAGCCCTCTGGTTAACTGGAATCGGAGGTGGAGTGGCGGCTGCAACCATCGCTTTGTATTTTATAAAACAGTTCATTTCCGAATATATTGAAATAGATAACAACCTCGCTGTTTTTCTGCAAAATGATCTGGCCTTCCTCGGTCTGTTACTGTTGCTGATTGGTCCCGTAGCCCTTGCAACGATGCTGGCCTTTCGACCGTCTTCCCGCTACGGAACCCTGCAGGAAAGGGTAAACAGTTATTGGCAAGCCACGGTACAAGATCATTTCTTGATTGTTGCACTTTCAGCATTATTAGTACCCTTTGGTCTGGCTTTGTTGGATTGGCGCAATGCGCTCTTTTATTTGTTAGCCTTGGGTCTGCTCTGGGCTCTGCTGTTTATCAAAAAGAGAGGCCGCCGGGAAATCCCGTATTTCTCCTTGATTTTAGTGCTGCTCGTAAGTGCGGTGAGTATCGGCCTGTATAACGGTGGAGATAATGAAAAATCCCCAGAAAAACTAATTACAAAAACCGATCATGAAATCGCCAGGGAACTGGCTTCCCAATACTCATTGACCGGGTCGGGTTTAGGGACCTATGAAAAGGTTTATAAGCGGCAACAAGTGCAGGGAGCGGGGCATGATTTTTCAACTACTTCCGGACCTTTGATAATTCGCGCCAGAACGGAAATTGGATGGCTGTCTATTATCGTTTTAATCGGTTTCTTTACAATTTTACTCTGGCGATCGTGGCCCAAATGGCGAAGGCGTCGTAATAAACTGGCGATCTATCTATTTGGCGGCAGCTTAGGAGGTCTGTTGTTTTTCGTCCTGGCGGTAGCTTTTTGGGAGCTGTCGATTCCAGTTTGGTTTCAATATTACGCTTTTGCACTGGCTGGCCTGGTGTCAGCGTCCTCTCAATCATCCTATCAAGCATCAGACAAGGATGATTTTCGACCGGCAACCTACAACCGGCGTTATTCTCTGGCAACAATGGTCGCTGGTGGCCTGGTGATTTTGTCTTTGTTGTTTCATGGTGGCGGGATTCTGGCTAAGGGGTTGGCTAATTCTGCTAAAAACGCTGATGCTCATGGCGGACCGGGGTCTTTGTCCGAGCTGCGACTGTTGAAGCATGCTGCATTATATGATCCCTGGGAAGCGTTATATCGCAAAGATCTTGCCTGGGGCCTGTTGCAACAGGGACAAACCCGGAGAGCCATGTCCCATTTTTTAAAAGCGTTGCGACTCGATCCGCTGGCCGGTCTTGAAACCTATCGGATGGGGATGTACATGGCCGATGCCGGCCAGGAAGATCTCGCTATAAAATTGATGCAACACGGCCTGGAGAACGACTGGAGCAATCAGGTTTTGCATGTCGACTTTGTCAGCCGTTTTTTGACAAAGGGTCAAAAAACGGCTGCGCTGAAACATGTTCGACAGATCCTCGCCATAGATCCTCCACGGACCCTGGAATGGCTGAGATTTTTAAATGATAAGGGACTCGAGGTCACCGAAGTTGCAGTCGTCCTCGCAGGGCATCCTCAATGTTATATCGACTTTGGTGATTATCTGTTAGAAAGAGATCTGCCTGAACTTGCTGCGAACAGTTATTCCAAGGCATTGCGTATTCTTCAGGGCGCTGAATCTTTTCAGCCTGATGTTGTTTGGCGTATGGTGTCCTTTTTTGAAGCCAGACAAGAATATGAAAAAGCTCTTAATACTGTATTGGTTGGAACGCGTCTTTATCCCGAAGATCTAGCCATGATGGAAGTTTCCGGACGTTTGCACGAGCGTTTGGGGCTTACTTTCAAGGCAGCAGAGATATATCGCAAAATTCTTATTCACACCCCTGAGGACCTGGAACTTAGACGGCATTTGAATCAGCTTGAAGGCCAGCGGCATTGATTTGCCGAGATAGGGCTCCTGATCATGATTTCGTCCTGAATCAACCTAATAAGATTATAAAGCTAAGTGGCAAACGGGTGAGGGTTAACATATAAAAGGTGTCCCGCTGAAACAACGCCAAATCGTTTTTGGTAATACCGTAGCTCTCATAGTTAGAGATTGGTTAATGCGCGGACTAAGGTTTTTCGCATGAATCCAATCTGTTTGTTTTTACACAAGTGCCACTCTTGGCTGCAGCCAAGAGTGGCACTTGTGTAATTGGATTTAGATGTTTAGAGGGTTGCCGATTAATCAAGGGCGATGTTCCAGGCCAGGGATATTCCCGGCTGGGCAAAAATGCCGTTGATCGAACTGCCAATATATCGGTCGACGTTGCAGTGACGATGAACTCGTGGTGCCGGATAATTTTTATGCTGTTTATGGGCATGACGATACATGCGCGGTTGTTTGGCCTTATTGTGCTTGTAGCGATAAATATTGTCGCTGGCGCGATCCTGCATGCGGTTGAGGCGCCGCGCTTCGTGACGAGTTATGTGGTGGTCGCGATGTGCCCGTCGTTTAAAATTGGCAATATGACGTTGCTCTTTTCTTAGATGTTTCAGTTCAGACCTGGTGATATTACCATTGCGCACACCCTGTTCGATGCGATGTTGCTGGCGGTTTTGGCGCTGGGATGCCGGTCCATCCGCAAAAGCATTACCGGTCCAGATTAAAAGTGAGCAGAACATAATGCCTAACCATACTTTTTTTTGTTTCATGATAACTTCCTCCTGTTTTCTTGGGTGTTGGTTTTGTACTTCTGACGACGCTGGGGAGGAAAAGTTTACAAATGACTTAAAGGCCAGGCCAACACGACTTGACAGGAGGGTTGCTTTTTTACTTTTAGGGAGGTATTGGGTGGTTACGCAAAATATTGTTTAGTTTAGTAAACAGGATGTGGACCCTTGATTGATCCTGTGTTTGCTAAATTTTCCGACATTTGTTATGATTCGACAGTTTAAGTGTTGTGTTGCGTAAGTTAAAGGAAGAGCATCCGTTGAAAAAACTCGTCATCAATGAAGATTTCTGCAAGGGTTGCGGTCTGTGTGTTATCGCATGTCCATTGGAGCTGATTACGCTGGGTAAAAAGGTTAATAAACAGGGATATCCCCTGGCCCAAATCAGCGATGCCAACCAGGTTAAGTGTACTGCCTGCTCGGCCTGTGCCCGGATGTGTCCCGATGGGGCGATCTCCGTCTATCAACTCAAAAAGGATTGATGCGAGGTCAACTGTAATTCATCGCGCAAGCCTGATCTATGCAGTTTGGAGGAACTCTTGAATAAAAGGCTCTTTGTTAAGGGTAACGAAGCGGTCTGTATCGGCGCAATTGCCGCTGGTTGCCGTTATTACTTCGGCTATCCGATCACGCCTCAAAATGAAATTCCCGAATACATGTCCCGAGAATTACCCGGGCTAGGAGGCACATTTTTGCAGGCTGAGAGTGAAGTAGCCGCTATCAATATGGTGCTGGGCGCCTCAGCGGCCGGAGCTCGGGTGATGACCTCTTCATCGGGACCTGGCATTTCTCTTAAAGCTGAAGGCCTGTCTTATATGGCTGGCAGCGAATTGCCAGCCGTTATTGTAAATATGATGCGATGCGGACCTGGCCTTGGCGGTATCGATGCATCCCAAGCCGATTACTTTCAGGCCGTTAAGGGTGGAGGCCACGGCGGATACCACATGATTGTATTGGCTCCTGATTCAATTCAGGAATTATATGATCTTGCTATGGTCGCCTTCGATCTTGCCGATCAATATCGTATGCCGGCAATGATTCTTGGCGATGCCATGATCGGCCAAATGAAAGAAGCCCTGATTCCGCACGATTATAAACCTTTGGGCGAATTGCCGAACAAGGATTGGTGCGTAACCGGTAAGAGGGGACGCGAAAAGGGCAATACCGTCAAGTCCCTTTATTTGGCGGATGGCGCTCTTGAAGCTCACAATTGGCGGTTGCATGGTCGCTATCAGGACTTGAAGGACCAGCAGGTGCGTTGCGAAACGATCGGCATCGAAGATGCAGAATTGATTCTTACCGCATTCGGCAGTACGGCGCGTATAGCGAAGACGGCGGTTAGCATGGCACGCCAAGCCGGGCTGAAGGTTGGCCTGATTCGTCCCATCACCCTGTTTCCCTTCCCGGAACAGATTTTCCGACAAGCTACCGAACGTTGCAACCGAGTCCTTTGTGTTGAACTCAACAACGGCCAGATGGTTGAAGATGTTCGGCTGTCCGTCGATCGCCAGGCTGATGTTCGTTTTTACGGCCGGCCCGGTGGTACCGGTTCGCTGCCGACCCCGGAAGAGCTTTTCGAACAGTTGCAAAAGCACTATAAGGACTGACTATGACCGACAGTATGATTACGGTATTTGAACGTCCCCGCTCCCTTAAACCAGTGTCCAGTCATTTCTGCCCCGGTTGTCATCACGGCACGGTTCACCGACTGGTAGCTAGAGCTCTTGACCGACTTGAGCTGCAACAACAGACCATCGGCATTGCATCTGTCGGTTGTAGTGTTTTGCTTTACGAATATTTTGACATCGATGTCGTTGAATCTCCCCATGGGCGTGCACCTGCCGTGGCCACAGGGGTTAAGAGAGTCCACCCCGATAGTATTGTTTTTACTTATCAGGGTGACGGAGATCTGGCGGCAATCGGTACCGCCGAGATCATCCATGCTGCCAATCGTGGGGAAAACATTACTGTTATTTTTGTTAACAACACGACCTATGGCATGACCGGCGGACAAATGGCACCAACTAGCTTGGGTGGACAGGTGACGACCACAACACCTTACGGTCGTGATCTTGAAAAAGATGGTAATCCTATCCGTATGGCAGAAATGATGGCATTGCTCGACGGCACTCATTTTTCCGCACGAGTGGCGGTTGACGCTCCAAAACGGGTTGCGCAGGCCGGCAGGGTAATTCAAAAAGCCTTCGAAATGCAGAAGAATGGTGCCGGCTTTACTTTTGTTGAGGTTTTAGCTGCTTGCCCAACCAACTGGGGGCTCTCCGCCCTTGACGCGAACGAGCGAATCAGCCAGGAAATGATGCCTTGTTTTCCCCTCGGCACCTTTAAGGATTTGAGCGCTTCTCAAGGCTAAGCTTCGATAATAGGACTCTTTGCATGGACAACAATCAAATGAATGAAGATGTCTTTATGGCTGGCTTCGGCGGTCAGGGCATATTGCTTATTGGGAATTTGCTGGCATATGCTGCTATCGAAGCTGGAAAAAACGCTTCCTTTTTTCCAGCCTATGGCCCCGAAAAGCGGGGTGGGGCAGCTATGTGCAGTGTAATTGTCGCCGATCAAGATATCGGTTCGCCAGTGGTTGGAGAGCCAGGCAATGTCTTGCTGCTGAATCAAAACTCGATGGAAAAGTATTTTCCCAGGGTTCGTTCCGGAGGACTTTGCCTGTACAACAGTTCCTTGATTGATGCCAGCGACTATCAGCGCAGTGATATTAATGTTTTGGCTATCCCTGCCAACGAGATTGCGACTGAGGTCGGAAATGTCAAATTGGCTAATATGGTGATGCTGGGAGCGCTGCTGGCCCTCAATCCAATGGTGTCGCTCGAGAGCATTAAACAGGCTCTTGACATTATTATCCCTGAGCGAAATAAGCGTTTTATTCCTGCTAACTTGCAGGCTCTCGACCGCGGCTACGATTTTGCCAAGGCATAGTTGCTAAAAAGGTTAAGCCGCATGACCCAAGTCGAGTTTGTTAAGCTTAAACGACCGGAAAAGGCCAGGCACTTATGTGAGTTGGCCGAACATTTTTTTAATAGCGGGAATAAAATACTCATTACGGTAAGCGATGAAAACCAGGCTGTAACCCTGGATCGCTTCATGTGGACCTGGCACAAAGGTTCGTTTATTCCCCATGCTTATAATAATGGTGCCGTCGATTGTCTTGATGAACCTATTATTATTGAGCTCGGCGAACGTAATCCCCATGGGGCCGAAATCCTTATCATGGGACAACCCTGCAGTTTTGAATTTATGGGCCATTTTCGTCATGTGGTCGATTTTGCGGAAGTTTACGATCAGGATTTAGCCAGCCAAGCGCGCCAGAGATATGCCAGTTACAGGGAGGCCGGTTTTGCCGTGGCCATGCGTTAACCAGGGTGGCCCAGGCAGTCAGATCTGCCTTGTTGCTAACCCGATACTTGAAAAAGAATTGGCCCTGCCGTCGGAATCGGTCAGGGCCTTGACTTTTTGGCAGGCACGAAACGGCCAAATTGTTACTTTGGTTGCTCCCGGCGAACGCTATTTTCGAGGCCGCTTGACGGAGGTGTCTGATTCTTCCGCAAAGGTGGTGCCTTTTGTCGAACTGCCTTTTCCGGTTGAAAGTCCTCTGTCGATTACAGTCTTTCAGGCCCTGCCGGAAAAGGAGCGGTTTGAGCTCATTTTGCAAAAGCTCACGGAAATCGGCGTGCACCGTATAGTCCCCTTTCAAAGCACACGTTCAACAACCCTCTCCGAGCGAGAAATGGCCCAAAAAAAAGCCCATCGCTGGCCGTCAATTTTGCTCAAGGCATCCTTACAATGCCGTAGAGCGATGATTCCTGAACTGGCCCCGGTAGTCGACTGGACTCATGTTCTGGAAGAAATCTCGGCTTCTCAAGAAGCCCTGCTGTTTTACGAAAGACAGGAGGGACAAGGTGTCGGGTCGATTTTACGGCAACGACAGCTGAATAGCCTGGCCTTGATAATTGGTCCCGAGGGCGGTTTTTGTAATAATGAAGTTCTTTTGGCGCAAAAAAAAGGGGCGAGGGTCGCGTCTCTTGGGCCGCGTATTTTTCGAACCGAAACGGCGGCAATTGTTGCCGCAACTGTTTGCCAGATGGTCTCTGGCGATCTGGATACTGATGTAAAAACGAATAATTACACCGGATAGATAAAGTAGTTTATGAATATTGATAACATTAGTGTTGTATTGGTTGAGCCGCAAGGTCCCCTGAATATTGGATCAGTATGTCGTGCCATGATGAATTTTGGTTTCAGTGATCTGAGATTGGTTAATCCCAGGGCCGATCATTTATGTGACGAAGCGCGGAGAATGGCCGTAAAGGCTGGTGGCTTGCTTGAAGGGGGCCGTATGTTTTCCAGTTTGGGTGAAGCTTTGCAAGATTGCCATCTTGCACTCGCAACAACGCGGCGTTTTGGAAAGTATCGCGAAGATTTTCTTCATCCCGATCAGGCAGCCAGCTATCTCTTGCCCTGGTCCGAGAAGGGAAGGGTGGCTCTTGTGTTCGGCCGGGAAGACAAGGGCCTTACCACGGACGAGCTGGATCTTTGCCAAAGGTTGATCACTATTCCGACCAGCGACCAATTGCCATCTATGAACCTGGCCCAATCGGTTGTTTTATGTCTTTACGAAATTAGCAAAGCCCGGGCCGCATCGGAATTGAAATCGGGAGGCCGCAAAAAACTTGCTACGAACAAGGTTCTTGAGAGCATGTACCGACACATGCGAAGCACTCTATGTGATATTGGGTTTTTGGATGAGCAAAACCCGGATCATATTTTGCGCAGCTTAAGGCGGATCTTTGGTCGTGCCGGACTTAATGATCGTGAAGTTCGTATTTTAAGAGGCCTGTGGAGTCGTCTTGATTGGCTGGAGCGAGAGCGGATCAAGGGGGCGACTAAACAAAAATGAGCCAGGTTATTACGAATCTGAAGATAGAATCGTTGGCCTACGGAGGAAACGGTCTGGGATATCACGACGGCAAAGTGATTTTCGTGCCGCAGACGTCTCCCGGAGACCGGGTAAACTGTCGCGTGGTGAAGTCGAAAAAACGTTTTGCTGAAGCGCGTCTTGAGAAGGTCCTGGAACCCTCTGTCGAGCGCTGTCCTTCAGCCTGTCCGGTATTCGGTCTGTGCGGAGGTTGTCAGTGGCAACATATGCCTTATGCGACCCAGATCCACTGGAAGGAACGGATTTTTTCTGACCTTCTTCAACGTCAGGCCGTGATCGACAAAAGAAGTATTCGATCCTTGGTGGCCGCTCCCGAGCCTTGGCACTATCGCAGTCGGGCTCAACTGAAGTTGCAGATCAAGGGCCAACAACTGGCCATGGGGTTTTTTCGTCGGGGCAGCCATGCCGTGATAGACCACCAGCAGTGTCCGATTCTCGACCCGCGCCTTAATCAGGCTGCCACCGTGTTTCGCAGGCTGTTGAGCGGAGTTCATCACAGCCGGCATATGCCCCAATTGGACCTGGGAATAGGTGATGATGATCAGGTGCGGGCTGTGTTGCACTATCTAGGCACCGAATCAGGCTCTGTAACTGAGTTTCTACGGACTCGCATCGCTGGCGCGGGTATTGCTCTGTATTTGCAGGGCGGTCGTCAGGCGAAACCGCAATCGATTTGCGGAGATGAGGATCTCTTTATTCAGGTCGGCGAACCGCCCTTGAGGTTGGCCTATGGTCCCGGGGGCTTTGCTCAAGTTAATCTTGAGCAGAATCGAGCCTTGGTACAAACCGTCACTGCTGCCGTTCAGGAATGCGGCGCGATGAGGGTGCTCGATCTCTATTGCGGCATGGGCAATCTGTCTCTGCCGGTTGCACGCCAAGTCGACCAAGTTGTCGGGGTCGAAGACTTTGCTCCCGCTATTGCCAAGGCCCGTGCAAACGCAAGGCGTAATGATATCCATAATGCATCGTTTCACCATCTTTCCGCTGGCGGTGCCATAGGGCAATTGGCCAAGGATTCGGGGTTTGATCTCGTCATGCTTGATCCGCCCCGAAGCGGTGCCTTTGAGGTGGTTGAGGATTTACTTTCCTTGCAGCCTCGGCATATTCTTTATGTTTCCTGCGAACCGCCGACTCTGGTCCGGGATCTGCAACCCTTGTTGCGGGGTGGATATAGTGTGGAGTGGAGCAGGGCGTTCGATTTCTTCCCTCAGACTCACCATATTGAAAGTGTAACCTTGTTGCACAGAAAATGATTCCGACCCTTAAGGCTACTGCCTTCAGATGCTTTTATCTGTGGTGGCTCGCATGGATTGCTGATCAATAGCACCGAGACTCAATCTTTAGGAGGCTGCTATGCACAGGAATTTCTTTCTTGTCCTTGTGTTTATGCTGACGGCTGTTAGCTGTTCTCCAGCGACAAGACAAACTCCCACGCACCACCTTTCGATCGACGAGCATTTGCAGCTGGCTCTGGTTCTGCCGAGTCCACGCTGGCAGCTCAGTGAAGAACCTCCCGACTTTCTCGCACAAAAAATGACCGATCACCTGCGTCAGGAGGTCTCGGCCTTTGCGCCAGACATTGAAGTTAAGCAACTGTTGTCGCTTGCTCAAAAACGATTGGCGGTTAACGAAGGGTATGTTTTCAACAAGCACAGCGGTGCCTTGCTGATGATCGACTTCAGTTTGCGGAGGGAGGGCAAGGGAGGCCCGGCCCTGTCCGAGTTGCAGGCCTCCGCGTCTGGTGCTTTGCTGGCGCTGGAAAATGAAGAGGGGGTGGCCGACCTCGAGAGCCATATCGGATCTTTGGCAATCAATGGTGGTTCCAGGGCAGGTAAGATGGAAGCCAATTATTCTCTTGATGGAAAACCCCAATTATTCATGGGGTCGTTGGCTTTAGGGCACCGTATCGATTCTACCTGTACTATAATGATCCACTCCGTGACCCGCAGGATAAAGTCGAAATGAATCAAATTTTGAAAACTTTACAACTGATCTACGAGTCGCCGCAAAAGTGATTGTTGTCGGCGTAAAATGTTCTTGCAGATGCTTGTTCTTTATGGTACTTAAGAGAGATAATTATTGTTCACTAAAAAGTGGGCTTGCAGCTCACTTTTTCTATTTCGGGGCTTGGTGTTTATGTCAGGAAAGGCCATCATCGATAGAATAACGGAGCTTGTTGAGCCGGTTCTTGATGAAAAAGGGTTTGAGCTGGTCTTGCTCGAATATCGGCGGGAAGGGCGCGACATGGTTTTGAGGCTCTATGTTGACAAGGAGGGGGGAATCACTCTGGACAACTGTGCCGAAATCAGTCGTGAAGTCAGTGTTTTGCTCGAGGTGGAAGATCCGATAACTTGCGCCTACCGTCTTGAGGTCTCCTCTCCGGGCATAGACCGCCCTTTGACAAAGGCTGCCGATTACGAACGCTTTCGCACGCGCTTGGCCAAGATTAAGATGTCCGTCAAGTGCGATCCCGATCAGAGAGGGCATCAACGTAAAACCTTTGTCGGCAAGCTGCTTGGTTTGCGCGATGGAATGGTTTTGCTGGAGCAGACGGACAAGAAGGGCGGTCTCGTTGAGTTGCCTTTGAGCGATATTGAGCACGCGAACTTAGAAATAGACTTATAGAACTTTGCGATCGCTATTCCCAGTCGCGAACAAATATATGAAAATTAGGGGGATATAGATAAAATGCTTGAAAATCTCAATCACATTATTGATCAGGTCGTTAAGGATAAAGGGATCGATCGAGCCGTTTTGGTCGAAGCGCTTGAGTCCGCGGTCTTGTCTGCAGCTAATAAAAAATTTCGTAATACCCGTGATCTCGAAGCTCATTTCAACGATGAATTGGGTGAAGTGGAGATTTTTGAGTTTGTCACTGTGGTCGATGAAGTGCTTGACTCTTATAAAGAGATTGACCTCGATGAAGCAAGAGAGATTGATCCGGATGTTCAGGCCGGTGATTCCCTCGGCATGAAGATGGACGCCGGCAGCTTCAGTCGAATTGCCGCTCAGACTGCTAAGCAGGTCATTATTCAAAAGGTGCGGGAAGCAGAACGAGAGAAAGTCTTTAACGAGTTCAAGGATCGGGTTGGTGAACTGGTCAATGGTATCGTCCGTCGCTATGAACGAGGCGACCTCATTGTGGACCTAGGCATGTCTGAAGGGCTTCTTCCGCACCGTGAACAGGTGCCTCGGGAAAATTACCGTCAGGGCGACCGGGTTCGCGTATATATCTCAGAAGTTAAGATGGCGACCAAGGGACCGCAAATCATTTTGTCGCGCAGTCATCCCAACCTGGTAGCCGCGCTGTTTCACTTTGAAGTACCGGAGATTTCCGAGGGGATTGTCGAGATCAAGGCTGTTGCACGCGAAGCCGGCAGTCGCACCAAAATTGCTGTCTCGTCCTACGACTCCGACGTAGATCCTGTTGGGGCTTGTGTCGGTATGCGTGGATCGCGCGTACAAAATGTCGTTTCGGAACTGCGTGGCGAAAAGATCGATATTATCCCCTGGACCATGGATGTGGGACGATTTGCCTGTTCGGCGCTTTCACCTGCGGAGGTAACTCGTATCTACGTCGACAATGAAATGCAGTCCCTCGAAGTCATTGTGCCGGACGATCAGCTTTCCTTGGCAATTGGGAAAAAAGGACAGAATGTTCGGCTTGCTGCCAAGTTGACCGGCTGGAATATCGATATCAAGAGCGAAACCCGGGCCGCAGAAGCCGCCATGGAAGAATTCGCTGGGGAAACCTCTGGAAAGGGTGAAGGACAAGGTGAGGCTGATACAGCTGAAGAGGTCTCGATAGAGACCGGAGATGCTGCAACGGTCGAAACCGCCAAGCCTTTGGAGTCTGAGCCTGAAGGCGAGACTCCTGCAGAAGATACTCTGCAAGAGGATGATTCAGCTTCCAATGATGAAACCGTCGTTGACGAGGAGCGGAGTCAGGATTGAGTAAAGGGAGTCGCCAAGTGCCTCAACGCAGCTGTATTGCTTGTCGTAAGGTTCTTGACCAGTCAATTTTGGTGCGGTATGTTCTCTCCCCGCAGGGGGAGGTCTTGGTTGATTACGGACAAAAATTACCCGGCCGGGGCGGATATACCTGCTGCGACATCACTTGCCTGGAAACAGCGGTTAAGCGCAGCCAGTTTAAACGTATTTTTACCGGGCTGTCTGTTGCCCCTACTTGCCAGGGCCTGAAAGAGGATTTAGTCAGGCAAGTCAGGCAGCGCATTGCAAATCTGGTGGGGATGGCCCGAAAGTCGGGAGTGGTCGTGTCCGGCAGCCGTTTGGTTATGACCGAACTGGGACGTGATTCAGGACTGTCTTTAGTTCTGCTGAGTGAAGACTTGTCCGCAACTATTGCCAGTAAGGTGAAATCAATAGCAGAAAGTCGTGGGGTCCCTTGCTATGTCATTTTTGACAAAGGCTATTTGGGACAGTTGATGGGCAAGGGGGAGCGAAGCGTTGTGGCGCTAAGTTCTAGCCCGCTTGCGGAGACAATAAATGATGAAATTTTAAGATACAAGCAGATTGCGGGAGAGGCCTGATGGGTGACAAAATGCGAGTTTACGAATTAGCGCAAAAGCTGGGATTGGACAATAAGGTACTGCTGGAGCGCCTTAAGACTGCTGGGATTGAAGCCAAAAATCACTTAAGCGTTTTAGACGCAGCAGCTCTTCAAGCTTTTGAGGGTGGTAATGCCCCTGTTGAAGCTTCAGAAGAGAAGGTGGTTGAGGAAAAAATTGAGGAACAACGGATTAATCCCGGAATCATCAGACGTCGTCGCAAGGAAGTTCCCAAGGCTGATGAAGTGCCTGCTGATGAGCCGGTCGCTGCCGAGCCAGAATCCGTTGACACAGGTGAAGAAGCAGTCGCGCCCATCGAAAAGACCGACATGGTAGAGAAAGCTGCGCCGGCGGCAGAACCAGTTGCCGAGGCTCCGGTTCCCGCAGAGGAAGATACTGCTGTTTCTGAGGAAGCCTCAAGCGAGGTAGAAACAAAAGAACCCGTTGCTGAGGTTAAGGCGGAACCGGAGGCAAAGGCCCCACCCGCACCCCAAGTTTCGGAAGAGGTTGAAAAGCCCAAAGTTACCGAAAAATCTGAAAAGGAAGAAAAGGAAGAAAAGCCCAAAGCTGCGGCTGTGCAGGAGGCAACGGCCTCCCAGGCGAAGATTCTTGGCCGTGTCGAACTTTCCCAATTGGCGCCGGCTAAGAAAGCCACACCTGCTAAGCCGAGTCGTCCTCGTCCCGCTCGCGGCAATGGTTCTCCACGTCCTCAGGAAAGGCCTACTCAGGTTGTGCCGCCCGAAGTGCTTGTCCAGGAAGAAACTTCCCGGGCTGGCAAAAAGAAAAAGGGCAAGGGTTCCGGCCCACGCGAGAACGATTTGCGTGACGGTGGCCGGGGTCGCCGGCCGAAAAGAGAGATTTTTGAGCCTGATCGTGATCGCCGTCCCCGCAGGGGAAAAAAGGGTGCTAAGCCTGTACAAAAAACAGAGGTGACCACTTCTAAGGCCATCAAGCGAATTATTCGAATTAGCGATGTCATAACGGTTGGTGAACTTGCCAAGCGTATGGGGATAAAAGCCAACGACCTGATCAAGGAATTGATGCGTCAGGGCAGTATGGTGACCATCAATCATCCTTTGGATTATGAAACTGCGGCATTGCTGGCCACTGAATTCAACCACGAAGTCGAAAACGTCGCTTTTGACGAGGATATCATTCTGGAGGACGTTGGCATTGAGTCCGATGCCTCGGAGGATTCAAGCAATCTGCAGACCAGGCCGCCGGTGGTCACCATCATGGGACATGTTGACCATGGTAAAACCAGCCTCCTGGATGCTATCCGCACCACCGATGTCACTGCTGGCGAGGCTGGAGGCATCACTCAGCATATCGGGGCTTACGATGTTGAGCTGGATGGCCGCAAAATTACTTTTCTTGACACCCCTGGCCATGAGGCCTTTACCGCCATGCGCGCCCGTGGGGCCGAGGCTACAGATATAGTAGTTCTGGTGGTGGCAGCCGATGATGGCGTGATGCCTCAAACCAAAGAGGCGATTAACCACTCCAAGGCCGCCGGCGTCCCAATTATCGTGGCTGTTAATAAGATAGACAAGCCTGGCGCCGATCCCAACCGGGTCAAGCAGGAACTGACAGAGTTTGAAATGGTACCCGAGGATTGGGGTGGCGACACGATCTTTGTCGAGGTTTCCGCCAAGGAACACACCAACCTCGAATCCCTGCTGGAAATGATACTGCTGCAGGCTGAAGTTCTGGAGCTCCAGGCTAACCCAATTAAACGGGCCAAGGGGATTATCGTCGAAGCGCGCCTTGATAAAGGGCGAGGACCGGTAGCTACGGTTCTGGTTCAGGAAGGTACTTTGCGTATCGGTGATCCTATCGTTTCCGGAGTTAACTTTGGTCGCGTTCGTACCATGACCGATGATCGTGGTTGCCAGCTTGAAGAAGCTGGCCCTTCTTGCCCTGTGGAAGTTACAGGGCTGTCGGGTACGCCTGATGCCGGCGAACCATTCCATGCCGTAGAAAACGAGAAAGCGGCTAAGGACGTCGCCGGTCACAGGCAACGGAAATTGCGCGAAGCCGAGCTGGCCAGTTCTAGCAAGATTTCTCTTGATCAGCTTTATGCCCGTCTCCAGGAAGGTGATGTCAAGGAACTTAAGGTTATTATTAAGGGCGATGTTCAAGGCTCCGTTGAAGCGGTCAAAGATACTTTGGGCAAGCTCTCTACGGACGCATGTCGCCTGGTGGTAATTCACAGCGCTGTCGGTGGCATTATCGAGAGTGACGTGTCTCTGGCGGCGGCTTCTGATGCCATTATTCTTGGGTTTAATGTTCGTCCCGAGCCCAAAGCTAATGCTCAGGCCGACTTGGACGGTGTCGATATTCGTCTTTACAATATTATCTACGATGCTGTTGAAGATATCCGAAACGCCATGGAAGGCCTGTTGGCCCCGATCTTCAAAGAGAAGGAACTCGGTCGCGTTGAGGTTCGTGAGACCTTCCATGTGTCCAAGGTTGGCACGATCGCCGGTTGCTACGTTACCGACGGTAAAATAGTTCGAGGGGCCCAGGTACGACTTGTTCGTGACAATATCGTTGTTTGGGAAGGCAAAATGAGCTCCCTGAAGCGATTCAAGGACGATGTCAAAGAAGTCACCAACGGTTATGAGTGTGGTATCAGCCTCGAGAACTACAACGACATCAAAGTCGGTGATGTTATTGAAGCCTTTGAAATGGAAGCGACCAAGGCGACCCTTTGATCCTGGGGTAGGTTATGATTGTCGGAGTTTTGCGTCTTGAACTGGTGGTGCCTGACACCACCAGTCTCAAGGGAAAACGCTCGGTAGTCAAAAAGATACTTGGGCGCTGCCGAACCCGTTTCCCCGTTTCCTGCGCCGAAACGGGTTTACAGGATTTCAGACAAAGTACTCAACTGGGTTTCGCTGTAGTTGCGGGCACTGAAGCATCAGCTCATAGTTTATTTGAAAATATAGAAAACGAAATTGAACAGATCGGTTTGGCTGAGATTGTTGATCGATTTGTTGAATTTCTTCATTACTCATAGAGGTGTCCTTGCGGTCTCAACGATCCCAACGAGTTGGGGAACAGATTCAAAAAGAAATATCGGCCCTTTTGCTAAAAGGTTTAAAGGATCCCAGGGTCGGATTTGTCACGATTACTGAAGTTAAGGTTACTTCCGATCTGGGTTTGGCCCGTATCTATTTCACCGTTATGGGTGAGGAGAAGGTTCGGCGAGAAACAACTCAGGGGCTTACCAGTGCCAGCGCTTATCTTCGGAGAGAATTGGGCAAAAGGCTCAGGTTGCGGCATGTACCGGAATTGATCTTTGAATTTGATTCTGCTCTTGAATACGGCAATCGTATCGAGTCGCTTTTGCAAGAAATCAAACAGAAGGAAGAACATGATTGATGCCATTCTGAGCACCATCGACCGCGGCCAGCGATTTTTGGTTGCTGCTCATGGCAACCCGGATGGTGATGCTCTTGCCTCGACCATGGCATTGGCTAATGCTTTGCTGGAAATGGGCAAAGAAGTTGTGGCCTATAACCAGGACGGAATGTCTGCCGAACTAGCTTTCTTGCCCGGCGCTTCAATGGTCGTTGACAGTTTAGAGGCGAACGAAAGCTTTGACGCCGGTTTTATCCTTGATAGCGGTGAATTACGTCGCGCCGGAAGCCACCTTAAAGATCATTGTAAGTCATTGGTCAACATCGACCATCATCCTCATTCAGAAAATTTCGGCAGTATTTATTATGTGGACGAGAGTGCTTGTGCCACCGGTGCCTTGATCTATCGCATTTTGAAAAAGGCCGGGCACAGCCTGTCATTGCCGGTGGCGACTTGCATCTATACGGCTATACTCACTGATACGGGCTCTTTTCGTTATTCCAATGCCAATCCTGAAGCCTTTGAAATTGCTTCCGAACTGGTTTCTCTTGGAGTTTCTCCCTGGGACGTTTCCGCGAATATTTATGAAAATCGGCCAGAAAAGCAACTTCGTCTCCTGACCGCAGCGCTTAAAACTATGATCATCTCCGATTGTGGGCGACTTGGCGCCGTGAGCGTCACCGAACAGATGCTGGCTGAAACAGGTACAGGACCGGAACATACCGACGGACTGATTAATTACCCACGGTCTATTCAGGGCGTGAAGGTTGCACTCCTTTTCCGCCAGACCGATAAAGACTGTTTTAAGGTCGGATTTCGATCTAAGGGCGAAGTTAATGTCGGTGATCTGGCCCGCCAATTAGGCGGTGGCGGTCACCATAATGCCGCTGGTGCCACCCTGAACGGTGATCTGACTTCGATCCAGGATATGGTTTTTAGCCGCCTGCAGAACCTTCTGCCCTGACCCATGAATGGAGTTTTGATTGTAGATAAACCCGCTGGGATGACTTCCCATGATGTCGTTCGGCGGCTTCGGCGAATTTGTCAAACTCGACGGGTAGGACATTCAGGCACTCTCGACCCGATGGCTACCGGTTTAATGTTGGTGGCAGTAGGGGAGGGGACACGTGTAGTACAATTTCTGGTCGAGGGTGACAAAACTTATCAGGCGACGCTACAGTTTGGTTGCGAAACCACTACCCAGGATGCAGAAGGTGAAATCACCCTTCAGTGTCCTGTTGATCACCTTGAAGACACTGCCGTTTTACAGGCCTGTCAGGAAATGGTCGGTGAAATACAACAGATTCCACCTATGTATTCTGCGATTAAGATCAAAGGGGTTGCGCTCCACCGTTTAGCTCGTCAGGGGATAGAGATTGAAAGGCCGGCCCGGTCTGTACATATCCATCGAATCACAGTTAATGATTTGGCGTTGCCGAGTCTCTCTTTTGAGGTAGAATGCAGCAAAGGGACATATATTCGAACCCTCTGCCATGACCTTGGCCGCAAGCTGAACACCGCTGCTCATCTTAGCTCTTTGCGCCGCATTCGAAGCGGGTCTTTTGACATTAAGGAAGCAGTGACTCTCGATTGGCTGGAACAGGCCAGTTCAAAAGATATCAGCGGAAAATTTCTTTCTTTGGCGTCTGCCTTGCGTGATTACCCCGCATGCGAGGTTAACGAAGAAGGGTGTAAGAAGCTTCGCCACGGTATACCGCCACTGTTAGAGCATTTAGCCGTCGAGCCTGAATTTGATGAAGGACAGAAGGTGCTTTTGACTTCGAAGGGCCAAGCTTTGGCAATGGCTCATTTTGCTCCTTCACGGAGCAAAGAAAAACGTGGCGATTTTGAGTTGTTAAGAGTCTTCAGTGGTGGTTAATAGGTCTTTACACTGCCTGACTTCTATGGTAAAAGTTGAAAGTTTTTAGGCGTATTCGCGCCCTTATCGAAAAGAACCGAGTGTGAAAGGAGATGGCACAGTGCTGGCCACAGAACGCAAACAGGAAATTATCAATGAGTTTAAGCGCCATGAAGGCGATACCGGATCTCCAGAAGTACAGATTGCGCTGCTTTCGGAGCGCATCACTTATCTGACCGATCATTTTCGGACCCACAAGAAGGACCATCATTCTCGTCGCGGCCTGTTGAAGATCGTCGGACAGAGACGTAGACTGCTCGACTATCTGAAAAAGATCGAAGTTGAGCGTTATCGCGCCATTATCAAAGCCCTGGGAATTCGCAGGTAAAATCACAGGCAGCACGCCCTTCGCCGCAGCGTAGGGTCTGCTGCCTGAGTTTTTGGTACAGCTCGGGAGGCTGTCCGGAGAGAGGGATCGGTTTGGTTTGCCGTTTGGCAGGACCGACTCCTGTCTCAGGCCAACCTCCTTTGGCTGTTTTATGCTTAGAAAAAAAATAGCGACTGCGGGCGCAAGTTCCAAACAAAAGGAGAAAAAATTGGCTTATCACAAAGTAGAAATTGAGTTCAACGGCCAACCGTTGACCATCGAGACCGGCAAGATGGCCCGTCAAGCAGACGGTGCTACGGTTATTACCTATGGCGGCACAAAAATACTCTGCACCGCCGTCTCTGCCAAAAAAATGAAGGAAGGTCAGGGCTTTTTCCCTCTGGTGGTCAACTACCAGGAAAAGTTCTATGCCGGCGGTAAGATCCCCGGTTCCTTCTTCCGTCGTGAAAGAGGGGCAACTGAAAGGGAAACCTTGATTTGTCGCCTTATCGACCGTCCGTTGCGGCCGCTCTTTCCTAAGGGTTATATGTTTGAAACCCAGATTATGCCGACGGTTATCTCTGTCGACATGGAGAATGATCCGGATACCCTGGCTCTCGTCGGTTGCTCAGCGGCTCTTGAAGTTTCCGACATTCCATTTGATGGCCCCATTGCCTCGGTACGGGTAGGCCGGGTTGAAGGTCAGCTGGTTGCCAACCCTACCATTGAACAGCGCGAAGCCAGCGATTTGGATCTGACCGTTGCAGGCTCCCGTGAAGCGATCATCATGGTTGAAGGGGAATCCGAATTTCTCAGTGAAGATGAAATCCTTGAGGCCATTTTCTTTGGTCATGAGGCCATGCAGCCGCTGATCGAAGTGCAATCTGAATTGCGCAAGATTGCCGGTAAAGAGAAAAGAGAGTTCTCTGTTCCTGAAACTGACGAAGCTCTGGCAGGGCAGGTTGCCGCTTTAGCGGAGACGCGCTTGCTTGAAGCTGTCAAGATTCAGAGCAAACAAGACCGTTATGCAGCGGTTGGAGAAATCAAGGAAGAAGTCGTCGCTGAATTGGTTGATGAGGAAGGCACCAATAAGGAAGAGATCAGCGAGATCTTTTCCGCTATGCAGAAACGAGTTGTGCGGCAGATGATTATTCGCGATCAAATTCGTATCGATGGTCGTGACTTTAAAACTGTTCGTCCAATTAGTAGCGAAGTCGGTCTGCTGCCCCGTGCTCATGGTAGTGCCCTCTTTACCCGTGGCGAAACCCAGGCCTTGGTAGCAGCAGCCCTCGGTACCAGCAAAGATGAGCAGCGCATGGACAATGTCCAGTCAATGGACTTCAAAAAGTTCATGTTGCACTATAACTTTCCTCCTTTCTGCGTTGGTGAAACCAGCATGCGCCTTTTTCCCGGCCGTCGCGAAATTGGCCATGGCATGCTTGCCGAACGTTCTATTTCCAAGATCCTGCCCGTTCATGACGATTTCCCGTACACCATTCGGGTTGTCTCCGAAACGCTTGAATCCAACGGCTCTTCTTCCATGGCCAGTGTTTGTGGCGCTACCCTGGCATTGATGGATGCTGGCGTTCCTGTGACGAAAGCTGTGGCCGGTATTGCCATGGGTCTGATCAAAGAAGGTGATGATGTTGCGGTTTTGAGCGACATCCTCGGTGATGAAGACCATCTCGGCGATATGGACTTTAAAGTGACCGGCGCGGCTGAAGGTGTTACCGCACTGCAGATGGATATCAAGATTGGCGGCGTCAACAAAGAGATCATGAAGCAGGCCCTCGAGCAGGCTCGTGAAGGCCGTATTCACATTCTTGGCAAAATGGCTGAAGCTATCAGCGTTCCGCGAGAAGAGCTGTCACCATACGCTCCGCGCATTACTACAATTCAGGTTAAACCCGATCAGGTACGTACCGTTATCGGTTCCGGCGGTAAAAACGTTCGTGGAATTATCGAAGCCACTGGTTGCGCTATCGATATCGAAGATGATGGTCGGATCAACATTGCTTCTGCCGATGGCGATGCTTGCAAGATGGCGATCAAAATGATTCGCGACCTGACCCAGGAAGCGGAAAAAGGCAAACTTTATATGGGCACCGTTAGAAAGATTATGGAGTTTGGTGCTTTTGTCGAAATTTTCCCAGGAACCGACGGCCTGGTTCATATTTCTGAGTTGGATAAGGAGCGGGTACGCAACGTTACCGATATCCTGAAAGAGGGCGATCAGGTTCTGGTTAAGTGCCTGGACATTGACCGTCAGGGTAAAATTAAGCTGTCCCGTAAAGAAGCGTTGGGACAGACCCTGCCAGAAGAAGGCTGATAGCGGCTAGGGAATGTATCAAAAGACTGTTCTCGATAATGGTATTCGCATACTGACCGAAAAGATCCCTTCGGCATATTCTGCCGCTTTGGGTTTTTGGGTCGAGAATGGGGCACGACATGAATCGAGGGCGCTGAATGGTGCGTCGCACTTCATTGAACATTTACTGTTCAAGGGAACCCGGCGCCGCAGCGCCCTCGATATTGCTAAAGAAATTGATTCGGTCGGTGGCGCACTGAACGCTTTTACCAGCCATGAATTGAGTTGTTATTTTGCTAAAGTGGCTGGCGATAAGCTGCCCTTAGCCATCGATCTGCTTTCCGACATTCTTTGCCATTCTCTATTTGATCTTGACGAAATTGAAAAAGAGCGTCGAGTCATTCTGCAAGAGATCCACATGGTCGAGGATAGTCCCGACGAACGAATTCACGAACTTTTTGCTCAAAAATTCTGGCCCGATCATTCCCTTGGCCGACCCATCCTTGGCACACCTCAAAGCGTTTCGTCCCTTGACCGTTCGACTTTGCTGGATTTTTTTGCCAAGCAGTATTCCGGCAAAAATCTAATTATTTCTGCCGCCGGTGATCTTGACCATCAGCAAGTGGTAGATCATGTCGCCAAAGCCCTTGGTGATTTGCCGTCCGGAAGTAAGACCCAGGTTGTTCCGCCGATCAATTTGCCTTTACGCCAGGTTAATATCCTCAAGAAAAAACTTGAACAGGTTCATCTTTGTCTTGGTACGGCAGGATTACCACAAGGACATCGTTTGCGCTATGTCGGTCAAATTCTCAATGCCATCCTTGGTGGCAGCATCAGTTCGCGTCTTTTTCAAAAACTTCGTGAAGAACGAGGTATGGCCTATTCTGTTTATTCATATCTAAATGCTCATTTAGATTGTGGTACCCTGATCGTGCATGCCGGAGTTTCGCCTGACGATGCAGGTCATGCTATTGGCGTTATACTGCGGGAACTGAATCTTTTTAAAAATCAAATTGTCTCTCCTGATGAGTTGCAAGCAGCCAAGGATCAACTGAAGGGGCAGTTTATGCTGTCCATGGAAAGCACCGATAACCGTATGACACGGTTGGCAAAAAATGAAGTTTATTTGGGGAAAGTATTGGATCCCGAAGAGATTCTGATAAATATCGACAAGGTTAATGCTGAGGATATTCAGCGGCTTGCAAAAAATCTATTTCAAGATAAGGGTCTGGTGCTGCAAATGGTCGGGGATCTGACCAATGATGCCTTCCCATTAATGGATCTGACTCTTGGTTGATAGCCGCTTCCTGTAGAAAGGGTAAGGATGAGTATGGTCGATGTCCAAGTAAAATTATTGCGCGACACTGCGCAATTGCCCGTGTATATGACAGAATTGGCTGCAGGCATGGATCTATTCGCCTGTCTTGAAGAAAGCCAGCAATTGCTTCCAGGTCAACGGTGTTTGATCCCGACCGGCATTGCCTTGGCCATACCCGCAGGTTACGAAGGGCAGGTGCGGCCGCGTTCCGGGTTGGCGATAAAAAAGGGCCTGAGTCTTGTCAACGCACCAGGTACTATCGATGCCGATTACCGTGGAGAGATCAAGGTTGTGATGATCAACCATGGCCAAGAACCGGTGACGATAGCTTGCGGCGACAGAATAGCTCAGTTGATCATTACACCGGTACATCAAGCCTCCCTGACTTTAGTTGACGAACTGGATACAACCGCTCGTGAGGCTGGAGGTTTTGGGCATACCGGTTAAATACAAGATTGTTGCCCCGGGTATGCTAATATCTTTATAAACAGTTCGAAACTCGTAGATCCTATTTTCTTTGGGGAGGCCCAACATGATCCTTGCACTCAATCCTGAAAATCCTCAACAACGTTTGGTTAATCGTGTGGTTGAGTGTCTGAAACAGGGGGGGGTAATCGCCTATCCTACAGACACCATTTACGGTCTGGGTTGCGATATCTTCAATAAAAAAGGGGTCAAAAAGATATATCAGATTAAACAGCGGGACCCGAGAAAACCGTTTTCATTTATCTGTGCTGATCTTTCCGATGTCTCAAACTACGCTCAAGTGAGTAACTTTGCTTTTAAAATAATGAAACGTTATCTTCCTGGGCCTTTTACCTTCGTCCTGGAAGCCACTCGAGTTGTACCCGATGTGCTGACTACCCGGCAAAAAACAGTTGGCATTCGCATCCCCGACAACCCCATTGCCTTGTCTATTGTGCGGGAACTGGGTCATCCCATAGTGACCACCAGTGTTAATATTTCCGGCGAAGAGAGCCACTGTGATCCTGTAATAATTAATCAGCAGGTTGGTAAACAATTGGATATGGTCGTCGATGGGGGGAATCTGCTTGGTGAGCAATCGACCGTTATCAGTCTCATTGATGATAAGGTGGAAGTGTTGCGGCAGGGCAGTGGCGACACTTCCTGGATTCATCAACTTTGACGGTCCTCAACCGACCAGTTGCATCTGGTTAATCTCGTCTCAAGCAATACCTTATCCTTAAAATAACCCGGCATGAATCGGATTTTTGGATTGTGCCGGCTCTTTGAAGTTGGAAGAGAGTCATTTTGCTGCCGGACTTTATAAATCAACCATTGTTATTCGGCCTGATTGGCGGTCTTGGCCTCTTATTGTTCGGCATGAAAATCATGTCGGAGGCACTACAGAAGATAGCCGGAGATCGTCTGCGCAGGGGGCTTTCCTCTTTAACTAACAACCGTCTGTTGGGCGTCCTCACCGGCGCTTCTGTAACCGCTATCGTACAATCGTCCAACGCTACCGCAGTGATGGTGGTAGGGTTCGTTAATGCCGGGCTCATGTCCATTGCCCAGGCGCTCGGGGTTTTGCTCGGGGCCAATATCGGCACCACTGTAACCGCTCAGTTGCTGGCCTTCAATATAGGCCATTTTGCCTTGCCGGCTATTGGTATCGGTACCGGCCTTAAGCTGTTCTGTTCCAATAAGCGTTGGTCCCTATTTGGCGAAGTTGTGCTAGGCTTCGGCATTTTGTTTTTTGGTTTCACTATCATGAAAGGAACTTTTGTCCCGATTAAGGACAATGCTTCTTTTCACGATTTTTTACTTTTGGTCAGCCAACATCAGATCTTTGCTGTGGCCCTCGGCGCCTTACTAACCGTTCTGATTCAAAGCAGTAGCGCTACTATTGGGCTAACCCTGGTGCTCGCGGGGAATGGTCTTCTTCCCTTCGATTTATGTATTGCCCTGATTCTCGGTGAAAATATCGGTACTGCATGCAGTGCTAATATTGCAGCCCTTAATACCAACCTTGCCGCACGTCGTACCGCATTGGCTCATTTGCTCTTCAACCTGATCGGTGTGGCCTATGTTTTACTGCTTTTTCCCTATTTCCTCCATTTAGTCGACTTACTCACTCCAGGTGATCCCGATTTCGTTCTCAATACCCCCCAGCTCGCTGCTCAGTTTGACGCTGCAATAGGCGATAAGCCCTTTATTGCGCGTCATATCGCCAACAGTCATACCCTATTCAACATGGTCAATGCCTTGGTTTTTTTGCCTTTGCTTAGTTTGGTGGCCCGATTCACGACTTTATTGATGAAAGGTCGCTTAACTACACAATCATTTCATTTGCAATATCTCGACAACAGGGTTCTCAATACGCCGATTCTTGCTCTTAGTCAGGCTCAGCTCGAAACCAAACGCATGGCGCACTTAAGTCTGGCAGTATTCGATAAAACCTTGGACCTTTTGCCTGGATACAGCGAAGAAAAGATCAGGCATTTAAGCCGGGAAGAGGGTTCCATGGATATGCTGCAACGGGAGATTACAGATTTTCTGGTCAATTTATCCCAGCAATCGATAACTCGAGAGGCTTCCAGGCAAGCCGCCGGACTGATGCATATTGTTAATGATCTGGAAAGGCTCGGGGATCATTGCGAAAATCTACAACACCTTCTGGTGACCAGAATCGATCGGCAAATCGAATTTTCCGAAGCAGCTATAGAAGAACTCGACGACCTTGTTTCACATACTAGAAATTTTTTACTCCTGACCATCAACGCTATCGATAGTGAATCGAAAATTCAAAACAGGGAAGGGGAGCAACATGCTTCTGCTATTTTTGATCTCGAGTTAGAATTACGAAATAATCATATTCAGCGCCTGAGTACCGGCGAATGCAATACTGCACAAGGTCTGTTGTTTATCGATATTTTACATCATGTCGCCAAGGTTGGAGAACATGTTGGAAATATCACTCGCGGTCTTGGCGAGACTTAATTGGGCTTTAACAACAGCCTCCTTTTGCATATCCTACGATTGACAGCCCCCTGATATTTCACTATAGTCAAATGCCGTTTTACTGAGCCTATTGCTGGCTGATGTCAATCTTGCCGGCACCTATTCTAAGGATGATACTTATATGGAACGTGCTATTTTGTCAGGTAATGAAGCAATCGCTCGCGGAGCCTATGAAGCCGGCGTTAAAGTCGCTTCGGCTTATCCAGGGACCCCGAGTACAGAGATTCTCGAAAATGTGGTGCAATATCCCACCATCGACGCCTCTTGGGCTCCTAACGAAAAAGTGGCCCTGGAGGTCGGGATTGGTGCCTCTTTTGGCGGTGGACGAGCTTTGGTCGCGATGAAGCATGTTGGGGTTAATGTCGCTGCTGACCCCTTATTCACTCTTTCATATACCGGTGTCAGAGGTGGTCTGGTCCTGGCCGTAGCTGATGATCCCGAGTTGCATTCGTCACAGAATGAGCAGGACAGCCGTAACTATGCAAAATTTGCCAAAATCCCCATGTTCGAGCCGGCGGATAGTCAGGAAGCTCTGACTTATACTCGCCTTGCTCTGGAAACCAGTGAGCAATTTGATACACCGATTATGTTGCGCACAACCACCCGCATCTCTCACTCTAAATCGGTGGTTACTCTGCAAGACCCGGTAACCGGTCTGCCCGAGCCCGGCCTTGAAAAAGATCCCGCCAAATTTGTCATGTTGCCCAGCAATGCGCGTAAACGGCATCCTCTTGTCGAAGACCGCATTACCCGGCTAGAAGAGTGGGCTTGTCAGCAGCCCTTTAATCGGGTTGAAAAGGTCGGTGGTAAAATCGGGGTGATCACTGCCGGCGTAAGCTACCAATATGCCAGGGAGGCTTTGCCGGATGCTGACATTCTTAAGCTGGGCATGGTTTATCCGCTTCCCAAGCAGTTAATCCGTGACTTTGCCGCCCAATACGACACCCTCTATGTCATTGAAGAACTCGACCCTTTCATTGAAGAGCAGGTCCGTGCCATGGGGATCGAAGTTGTGGGCAAGGACCTTTTTTCCATTTGTGGAGAATTGACCCCTGGTCGAGTCGCTAAAAGCCTCTCCGGTAAAGATGAACAACCTTTTTTCAGCCACAGCGAGACTCTGCCGAACCGTCCGCCGAGTATGTGCCCGGGGTGCCCGCATCGCAGTGTTTTTCATTCTCTTAACCGCCTGAAGGCATTTGTTACCGGCGATATTGGTTGCTATACCCTCGGTTTTATGGAGCCTCTGGCGGCTATGGACACCTGCATCTGCATGGGCGCCAGTATCGGCAATGCTACGGGATTGAGTAAACTGCTTTCCGGCGATGAGCAGCGGAAGGTGGTTGCCGTGATCGGTGACTCCACCTTTTTGCATACCGGTATCAATGGTTTGATGGATATGGTGTACAACAGTGCGGTCTCTACCGTGGTCATTCTTGATAATCGCATTACTGCCATGACCGGTCGTCAGGAGAACCCCTCATCAGGCTACACTCTGATGGGAGCGGACAGTTACCGGGTTGATCTGGAGCAACTCTGCAGAGCGGTTGGTGTTCAACACGTAAAGGTTGTTGATCCTTACGAGGTTGCCGCTACCCGTCAAGTTCTTAAAGAAGAAATGGAACGCCCTGAGGTCTCTGTCGTTATTGCCCGTCGGCCTTGCATGCTTGTCAAACGCGATCCGGTTGCGCGCAAGCCTGCCATGAAGGTCGATCTAGACCGCTGTACTGGTTGCCGGGCTTGTCTCAAGCTGGGTTGCCCGGCCATCGAATGGCGCACTACTGCTGACGGTAAGGGTGTGGCTCATATTAATAGTTTATTCTGTGTCGGCTGCGGTCTTTGCAACCAGGTTTGTAATGTCGACGCTATTGGAGATATCAATGAGTAATGAAGTGACCAATATTCTCATTTCCGGTGTAGGCGGCCAGGGCATCCTGCTGGCTAGTGAAGTCCTTTCAGAAGTACTCATGCTGGCCGGTTTTGACGTCAAAAAAAATGAAATCCACGGCATGTCTCAACGGGGTGGCAGTGTTGTTTCCCATATCCGTTACGGTAAGAAGGTGTATTCATCAATTATTCCCGAAGGGCAGGCTGATATGCTGCTCGGCTTTGAATTGCTTGAGACCTATCGTTACTTGCCGCTGGTTCGGAAGGGCGGGAGCGTTCTAGCCAACAACCTGCAGGTGTTTCCTGCTCCGGTTACCCTTGGCAAGGAGAGTTACCCTGTTGATATACCGGCAAAAATCAAGGCGGCTTTCCCTGACACCAAGCTCGTTGACGGGTTGCAGCTGGCTTCCGATGCCGGCAATCAGAGAACCGTGAATGTCGTGCTACTCGGAGCCTTGTCGAAGAATATCGATATTGACGACAGCTTCTGGCAGCAGACTTTACAAAAAATGGTTCCCGCTAAGTACCTGGAAGAAAACCTGAAGGCCTTCAGCTTGGGTCGCAATCTGTGACTTGGTAAATTGTTCGGTGCTGACACTGTTTATCTGGTCATAACCGAGTGTTATAGGATACAGCCATGATCTGGAATGATGAATTCGAAACGTTACCTCGCGAGGCTTTGGCTGCACTGCAGTTGAAACGTCTGCAACATACCCTGGAAAGGGTCTATGCCCGGGTTCCCTTTTATCGGGAATCTTTTGACAAGGCAGGGATTAAACCCGAGCAGATAAAGAGCCTGGAAGACCTGCAGCGTTTGCCCTTCACGCTTAAGCAGGACATGCGTGACAACTATCCTTACGGTTTGTTTGCCGTGCCGATGGAGCAGATTGTGCGTTTGCATGCTTCATCAGGCACGACCGGGAAGCCGACCGTTGTTGGTTATACTCGTCGCGATATCGATATGTGGTCCGAATTGATGGCTCGTTCATTTGCAGCTGCCGGTGTAGCCCGCGGAGATGTAATTCATAATGCCTACGGCTACGGTCTCTTTACGGGTGGTCTTGGAGCTCATTACGGAGCCGAAAAGCTCGGCGCTGCAGTCATTCCCATGTCCGGCGGCAACACCAAAAAGCAGATCATGATCATGCAGGATTTCGGTTCCACTGTCATTACCTGCACCCCTTCCTATAGCCTTTACCTTGCTGAAGCCGCTGCCGAGGAAGGTCTGGACATCCGTTCTTTTGCTCTCAAGGTTGGTATCCTTGGTGCCGAACCTTGGAGCGAATCGATACGCCAGGAAATCGAGCAAAAACTGAACATCAAGGCTATCGACATTTATGGCTTGTCGGAGATTCTCGGTCCCGGTGTGGCCATCGAATGCATCGAAGCTCAAAACGGCCTCCATATATGGGAAGACCATTTTATTGCCGAGATTATCAACCCGCAGACGGGAGAAGTATTAGCCGACGGCGAAGAAGGGGAGCTGGTGATCACTACCATCACCAAAGAAGGCATTCCCATGATTCGTTATCGCACCCGTGATATCACTCGGTTCATCAGCGAGCCCTGTGTTTGTGGCCGTAGCCATCGTCGCCTGCAACGCATGAGTGGGCGCAGCGACGATATGTTGATCATACGTGGGGTTAACGTTTTCCCGTCTCAAATCGAAAGTGTGTTAATGCAGGTCGAAGGTGTCGAACCTCACTACCAGCTAATCGTTAACCGTGAAGACAATCTCGACTCCCTCGAAGTTCAGGTCGAAGTCACTGAAGATCTTTTTTCCGATGAGATCCGTGTCATGCAGGGTTTGAGCGAGCGCATACGTCACGAGATCAAAAGTCTTCTCAACATCACCTGCAAGGTTCGCCTGGTGGAACCAAAATCGATAACCCGGAGCGAAGGAAAAGCCAAGAGGGTTATCGATCTGCGTAAAGGCTAGCAAGATTAAAAGGAGAGGGCAGATGACCGTACAACAAATTTCTGTTTTTATAGAAAACCGAGCAGGGAAACTTGCTCAGGCCACTGCCGCCCTTGGCAAGGCCGAAGTGAATATTCGGGCTCTTTCTTTAGCTGAGACCTCCGATTTCGGCATTTTGCGGTTGATTGTCGACCGGACAGATGTGGCGAAAAAGGCACTCACGGAAGAGGGTTTCACCGTGGATAAAACGGATGTGGTGGCGGTCCAGGTGCCTGATCGTCCCATGGGGCTCGCGCATATCTTACACATCCTGGATGAAGCCAAAATTACCGTTGAATATCTCTATGCCTTTGTCGAGCGTTGTGGGGATCATGCGGTCATTATTTTTCGTTTCGATGACAGTGAGCAGGCAATTGCGGCCTTAACCTCGAATGACGTCGAGGTTCTGTCAGCCGAAGCTGTCTACAGTATGTAGTAATTTTAAGGCCTATGAAGTAAAACCAGGCCACTTGCAGGCCACTTGATTTTTTGTAAGAAGAGGCGTGTTTCAAGGGTCTTTTATTCTTGACATTTTATGGCGGATGGACAATAATCCGCACGCGTTGATTGACGGGGCGTAGCGCAGCCTGGTAGCGCACCTGCATGGGGTGCAGGGGGTCGGAGGTTCAAATCCTCTCGCCCCGACCAACGCCAAAAAAGCCGTGACGAAAGTCACGGCTTTTTTACGTTTAAAGCTACACAACTACACATATTACTTTACAGTTCAGTGCCTATAGGTGTTGTGGAATGGGGTCGGGGCATGACCATTAACTGCCCGTGGTAATTTCTACAATCCAGCCTACAAGTCAAACAGCAGACTATATCCCAGTGACAATACGAATAAGACAGCATTTTCTGGCCATGCCACTGCTTCAAGGACGCCAAAAACACTGGCTTTGATGGAAAAGGTGTTGCGTTTCTGTTGACGTTCATGGCATTCTCGTTTTGGTTTATAGAACCGTATTTTAATCCTCCACTTGGACCAAGTTCGGGGGTGACAAAAACAAACAAGGCCTGTTTTTGCCACAGTGAGGTTGCTTTAATCTTGGATCTTTTTTTGGAATGTAAAAAGGGGTGTTGTTATGGGGTGCAAATTGAAAATTACTTTCCTGATGCTTTTGATGGCCTTTCTGTCTTTCCCGGTCTGCGCTGATCAAAATGTGAAAGCTGAGGCTGCAGGTCCGGAGTTTTTGTTCGGGGGGACATTCGGCTTCGCGAGGTCTATTTTGACAATATTCCTTACACCAACGGCGGTGAGGCACGTGGTGGCCATAATCATTTCCAGCGTTATCGGACCCGCCTCTGGGGGAGTACCACCGCAGCGATGACTTTTTGGTGAAAGCCCGCCTCGTAAATGAATTCCGCACCTATCTGGATCCGGACAACGACTCCTGGGACTCGTTAGACGAAATTGTAATCGACAACCTGTTTTTTGACTGGAAAAAGAGCGACTGGACCCTGCGCTTCGGACGCCAGGACCTGATTTATGGAACAGGGAAACTGATCCTTGACGGAACCCCCAAGGATGGTTCTAGAACGATTTACTTTGATGCCGTGAAATTGACCTATTCCGGTTTTGCAGACACAACTGTCGACTTTCTTCTACTACACACCCAGGCGCAAGATCCCCTAGCCATGCACACCCAAGATCGCGACATTGTCGGCTTTACGGGCGGAAACGCCTTTGACGGCGCGGAAACGGGGGGCGGTGTTTATGTTAAAAACAAATCCATCGAAAAGCTTCCGTTTGAGGCGTACTATCTCATCAAGACCCATGAACAAGATGTCTCTTTTCTTAACAACAATGACCGCCATACCGTTGGCACCCGCTTGATGCCGACCCTCACCACTCATCTAAAGGGCAACCTGGAGGCAGCCTATCAGGTTGGCGATGACATCTCTGCGTTTATGATCGATGCCAAGGCAGTTTTGTTCATAGAAGCCCTTGCCGCGCAGAAGGCACGCCTCGGCCTCGGCTGGTATTATCTTTCAGGCGACGATCCCGATACGTCCAAGGATGAGGGATGGAATCCGCTCTGGGCTCGTTGGCCGCAATACAGCGAATTATACGTCTATGCATATGACACCGATGGCGCAGGCCGCTGGTCCAACTTGAATATGCCCTATATCGACTTTTCCATTTCACCCCTTAAAAAATTGAAGATTAACCTCCTGCTCGGATATATGTGGGCCCCTGAGGACAACGGTGCGGGCGGAGGCCATGACCGCGGTTTGCTTATTACCTGCAAAAACAACTTTACCCTCAAGGAAAAACTGTTTACCCAGAAAGATAAACTTTCAGGACATCTTTTGTTTGAATTCATGGAACCTGGAAATTATTATACGGACGATCAACAGGATCATACGGCCTCGTTCCTTCGTGCCGAACTGATTTATTCTTTCTGACAATCGTATTCAAGAGCTGCGGAGCCATTTTTCCATACGTATGGCACATGGCCTCCTTTGGTTGACAGTGGGTTATGTCCACCTTGTTCACCTTTGGTGTTGTTCAGGGAAGGTTCCGCAGTTTTTCTTAAAAGTCCTTGTCGTTGTTGTGCCGGCCGTCCCCGTCAATTCTCTCTAAAAAACTATTTCAATTGACGATGGCTTCGCATCAGATGAGGGAAGGGCGATAATCAAAACTGAACCCCAACTTATATCCAAAGGCTGGAGTTTCTCTATATAAATAAGCCAGTTGGGTGTTGCCGCCATATTATTGCAAGTTCCATTTCCCTACCACAAAAATGATAGTAGAAATATGGTAAATGCTATTGTTGATTCCCAGAAAAAGTATTCCCTCCTGAATCACCATGGAAGACGCATCTTCAAGACCTGATTCAAAATTGCGTCAATTCAACAGAGAGAATTGGGTGCGTGATGTACATGCATATATAATGTCGAGGATGTTCCGTGAAGAAGGGATAAACATTACCGCTCTTTTTTCGATAGTTGGTTGGAGTAGTTACCATCCGTAGGTCTCCCTAGAAAAGACCTGGCAGAAGGCAAGCTCTGCAATGGTCATCTTACGGAGAAGATACGAACGGTATTTAGAAGGAACTTTACGAAGGTATCGAGCAGCCAGCTTGGACCGCTCAATATTGGTCAGGGAGTCAACGTAGAATTGGAGCTTAGAAAGGCGTTCTCTGGCAAGCTGTGTCCGACGTTGGCCAGGGGTAGTCATGAGAGACCACCCAAACGACCATTAGACGTTGAGTCGGATAATATATATTATGTAAACTAACAAAATGATAAAGGGAAATATTTGTCTTTAACCAAGACTGGCTAACTCCAGGCGTCCTCCCCATCGTTTTTTTAACTCAAGACGCAAATCATCATATCGAGGGTTATCGAGGAATTTATGGCCTTCAACCAATTGAAAGGCCTCCTGCCGAGCCTCTTCTAAAACACGACCGTCTTTTAAAAGATTAGCGACTCGAAAGTCCGGCATCCCTGATTGCTTTGTACCTAACACCTCGCCGGGCCCCCTGATTTCAAGGTCCGCTTCAGCAATGCGGAAACCATCGTTGCTTTCTACCATCACGGCCAAGCGTTTCCGGCCTACTTCTGAACAGCGCTCAGAACGCATTAGTAAACAATGGCTCTCAGCCGCACCCCGACCGACGCGGCCTCTAAGTTGGTGCAATTGTGCAAGGCCGAATCTTTCAGCGTGTTCAATCATCATAACGGATGCGTTAGGCACGTCGATTCCGACCTCGATGACTGTGGTGGACACCAACAGTTGAATTTCGCCGGACTTAAACTCGCGCATAAGCTGTTCCTTTTCTTCTGGTCTAAGCCGACCATGTAACAACCCGAGCTTAAAGTCAGGGAAAATATCCTTCTGTAAACACTCAAAACCTTCGGTGGCGGCTAACAAGTCACTTTTTTCTGTTTCTTCGACCAGGGGGTAAACAATATACGCCTGTTCCCCCTTGGCGATCTTAGATTGAATGTGCTTGTAGGCTTTTTGCCGGAATTGATCCGTCAAACACAAGGTTTTAACGGGGGTGCGTCCGGGTGGCAACTCATCAATAATGCTCAGGGCCAGATCCCCGTATACCGTAAGAGCCAGGGAACGAGGTATGGGTGTTGCCGTCATCACCAGCAAGTCGGGGTGTTTTCCCTTTTTACGCAAGGCGGCCCTTTGCTTGACGCCAAAACGATGCTGTTCATCGATGATACCGAGACCCAGCTTATGAAATTCAACGCCCTGCTGTAAAACCGCGTGAGTACCGACCACCATATGGACTTCACCGACAGCGATTTGGTGCAAGATGGCCTTTTTATCCTTTACCGAAGTTGAGCCTGATAGATACACAACTCTAAGACCCAGCTTGTCGAGCCAGGGGTGAAACTGTAGGTAATGTTGCTCAGCTAAAATTTCCGTTGGAGCAACTAAAGCCACCTGAGTATTATTTTCAATGGCGATCAAGGCACTCATCAAAGCGACAATGGTTTTTCCGCTGCCGACATCCCCCTGCAATAAACGATTCATCGGCCGCTCGACCATCATGTCCCGTTTGATTTCATTAAGGACCCTTCGCTGGGCTTCGGTTAATCGGTAAGGCAACATCTTGGCCAAAGGTGCCGTATACTTGTGGGCCACAGTAAAAGCAAAACCCTTCTCAAGCTCAATGCCTTGACGACGAAGAGCTAAGCCGAGTTCCAAGAAGAAAAATTCGTCAAAGACCAACGAGCGGCGAGCCAAGTCGGTCCCTCCTTCCAACTCATCAAAAGATGTTTCAGAGCTGGGCCAATGGGCTTCTTGTAAGGCTTTCGCAAGGGGCAATAACCCCTGGCGTTGGCGAATTTCGTCGGGGAGTGGCGAAAAAGCTAAGGGTGCATAACGTTCCACGGCCTCACGCCATATTTTGCGGGCAGTTTTTTGGTGAAGGCCTTCTGTCAGGTGATATACGGGTAAATAACAGCCATAGGATAGTGGATCCGTGACCGTTAACTCGGAAGTTGACTGGTTTGGGGCAAGAAATTCCACGTCCGGATGGTGAACTTCCCGAACAGCACCAAAACGTTTGGGTTCACCGATGAACACCGCGTGACGACCAACGATAAAACGTTGCTGCATGAAGGGTTTACGGTAGTGAAACCATTTGAGAGATACTTGTCCGGTGCCATCACTGACTACCACTTCGTAGAGTTTTTTACGGCGTCTTGCGGTCTGAGACTCACCAACCGCGAGAATTTTCCCGGAAAAAACTTGTATGCCATGATCATGTAGTTGTGAAATTTTGCGTATTTGGCGGCGGTCTTCGTAGCGTAAAGGAAGGGAGTATAGGACGCTTTCGACGTCTGAAAGGCCTAATTTGCCAAGTTTTTCGGCGATGCGCGGGCCCACTCCCCTTAAGTTGCTTAGGGGAGTGGCAAGGGGATTAGAGTTTAGCGGTTCATTGCGAGAGGCGGACACCTGCCCTCCCCGTCAATTAATCGTTAAGGGCATTATTAAGATCTCGGAGCAGATCATCGAGATTTACACCGTGAGCTTTGGCGCCTTGCTCAATGCTTTCGAATTTGGCGGCGGCGCAGCCGACACAACCCATATTGTATTTAACAAAGACCTGCACCACCTCAGGTCCCATATCGAGGACGTCTTTAAAGGTCATATTCTTATTAACTTTGAGGTTCATGCGAGGTCCTTTCGCTGCCGAATAAACGACGACTATTCGTAACAGATTTCGGTAATTTCATAAATTTTGACGCCAGAAGGTACGGCAATGCGCACTTCCGTATCGAGGCTACGCCCAATTAAGGCTTTGCCAACCGGTGAGGTGACGGAAATTTTCCCCTTTTTGATGTCGGCTTCGTCTTCACCCACAATTTGATAGGTGACTTCGTTTTCGATATCAATGTCGAATAGAGTGACCTTAGCCCCAAAAAGCACTTTGTCTCCAGTCAAGGTGGCAGGGTCGATCACTTCCGCCCGAGCTATTTTATCGTTGAGCTCTTTGATACGGCCTTCAATAAAGCCTTGACGGTTTTTGGCTGCATCGTATTCAGCATTTTCAGAAAGGTCACCGTGATCGCGAGCCTCGGCGATTTCTTGCACGACTTTGGGGCGCTCGACACGAATCAGATTTTTCAACTCTTCCTGAAGAAGGCGATGACCTTCCTCGGTCATGGGGATTGAACGTGACATACTGGTATTGATTCCTTAAATAAAAAAATCATCGGGCGGGAAAACCCGCCCGAAGGTGAATGTTTTAATGATGTCTGAATGCTAGTTTTTCAACGTTGCACATAATACTCTTGAAGGGGGGTAACGTCAAGGGTTTCTCGCTGAAGGGCCAGAACTCCTGCCACAGCCGCTTCAATGCCGGCAACGGTGGTGAAATAGGCCAGGTTCTGCATCAGTGCAGAGCGGCGGATGGAATAGGAATCGGAGACCGAATCGGGGCCAAAGGTCGTATTGAAAACCATGGCTATTTCACGACTCTTGATAGCGTCAACACAATGGGGACGTCCCTCTTTAACCTTATTGATCGCAGTTACTTTTATGCCCTGCTCTTGCAGGTAGCTGGCGGTTCCTCCGGTAGCAAGCAGTTCGAAGCCGGCTCCTTCAAGCTGCCGCATGGCATCGACAACCAAGGGCTTGTCGGTATCTTTGATGCTTACAAATATTTTGCCAGAGGTTGGCAGTTTGACACCGGCACCGAGTTGGGCTTTGGCAAAGGCCTTGCCGAAATCAGCATCAATGCCCATGACTTCACCGGTCGATTTCATTTCAGGACCAAGGAGAGTGTCGACACCCGGGAACTTGACAAAGGGGAAAACCGCTTCTTTGACCGACATATATTCAGGCGTGAGTTCCCCCTCGACACCAAGTTCGGCAAGAGTGGCGCCAGCCATAATTCGCGCAGCAATTTTAGCACAAGGTCTGCCGGTCGCTTTGGAGACAAACGGTACCGTACGACTGGCTCGGGGATTCACCTCAAGCAGGTAGATGACGCCATCCTTAACGGCAAACTGAATATTCATCAGGCCGATAACATTAAGCTCAAGGGCAAGAGCCCGGGTCTGCCGACGAATCTCTTCAACCAATTCAGGATCAAGGGAAAATGGCGGCAGGACGCAGGCCGAGTCCCCCGAGTGGATGCCGGCCTCTTCAATATGCTGCATGATGCCGCCGATAACCACATCCGTTCCATCACAAAGGGCGTCGACATCAACCTCGATCGCTTGTTCAAGAAACTTGTCAACCAGGATAGGATGGTCCGGTGAAGCCTGTACTGCATGGAGCATATAGTTACGCAGTTGTTCAACCTGGTAAACAATTTCCATGGCCCGGCCACCGAGTACGTAGGACGGTCTTACTACGACCGGGTAACCGATACGGGCAGCGACCTGTTCCGCTTCTTCAAAAGAACGGGCCAGACCGTTTTCCGGTTGTTTGAGTTCGAGTTTATGAAGTAGTGCTTGGAAGCGTTCCCTGTCCTCGGCGCGGTCGATGGCGTCAGGGCTGGTACCAATGATCGGCACGCCAGCTTCTTCCAATGCCACGGCAAGTTTAAGGGGAGTTTGCCCGCCGAATTGAACGATAACCCCTTCGGGCTTTTCGATATCCACGATTTCCAGGACATCTTCCAGGGTTAATGGTTCAAAATACAGACGATCGGAGGTGTCGTAGTCAGTTGATACCGTTTCAGGGTTGCAGTTGACCATAATGGTCTCGTAACCGGCCTCGATCAAGGCCATAACACCGTGTACACAACAATAATCGAATTCAATTCCCTGGCCGATGCGGTTCGGACCACCACCAAGAATCATAATCTTCTTTTTGTTGGTGGGCAAACTCTCGCATTCGGTTTCGTAGGTCGAGTAGAGATAGGGTGTGTGGGCAACAAATTCGGCGCCACAAGTATCAACGCGTTTGTATACGGGGCGGACGTTCAGTCGGTACCGTAAGGCCCGCACCTCTCCTTCTGTGATTTGCCAGAGGGCAGCTAAACGTCGGTCCGAAAAGCCATATTCTTTGGCCTCCCGCAGCATATCGGCGAGGGATTGGTCATCAATGACGGAACTTGGCTTGCGCTCGAAGAGCACCTTTTCCATTGCCACGATCTGGGCAATATTATTTAAAAACCAGGGATCAATGGCCGTTTCCTTATACAGCTCGTCGCAACTTAGACCGGCACGCAGAGCATCGGCCAGATACCAGAGCATCTCACAATTGGGAGTTCGCAGCTTGCTGTAGAGTTGGTTTTTAACCTCTTCGGAGAGGGGCTGGCCATAGACAGCCGGTGTTTCATAGATGCGACTTTCGAATCCGTAGGAACCAATTTCCAGTGAGCGCAAGGCCTTTTGCAGGCTCTCCTTAAAGGTTCGGCCGATCGACATGACCTCCCCAACCGATTTCATCTGGGTGGTGAGAGTGCTGTCGGCCTGAGGAAATTTTTCAAAGGTGAACCGTGGTATTTTGGTTACCACATAGTCGATAGTCGGCTCAAAGGAGGCAAATGTTTCTTGCGTAATATCATTAGGGATCTCGTCGAGGGTATAACCCACCGATAGCTTGGCGGCGATTTTGGCGATGGGAAAGCCGGTAGCCTTGGATGCCAGAGCCGAGGAACGGGAGACTCGGGGATTCATTTCAATGACGACGAGTCGACCGTCTTTGGGATTGATGCCGAATTGAATATTGGAGCCACCGGTATCGACGCCGATTTCGCGAATGATCTTCAGGGATGCATCGCGCAGGATCTGATATTCCTTGTCGGTCAGGGTCTGCGCGGGAGCCACGGTGATCGAGTCGCCGGTATGGATGCCCATGGGATCTAGATTTTCAATAGAGCAGATAATCACCACGTTGTCGGCCATGTCGCGCATGACCTCAAGCTCGTATTCCTTCCAGCCGATGACTGATTCTTCAACGAGGATTTCGTCGGTCGGCGAGGCGTCAATCCCGGCCATGGCCATGACTTCGTATTCTTCCCGGTTATAGGCGATGCCGCCTCCGGTGCCGCCCAGGGTGAAAGAGGGGCGGATAATGGCCGGGAAACCGACATGCTCAACAACCTCCATGGCTTCGTGGTAATCGTGGGCCAGACCGGAACGGGGTACGGCCACGCCAATCTTTTCCATGGCGGCTTTAAAGAGGGTGCGGTCTTCAGCTTTTTCAATAGCCGGAAGTTTGGCACCAATGAGCTCAACACCGTACTTTTCCAGAACTCCCGACTTGGCTACCGCTACTGCGGTATTGAGAGCAGTCTGGCCACCCAGGGTGGGCAAAACGGCATCAGGGCGTTCTTTTGCGATGATTCGCTCAAGAGACTCAGGCGTGACCGGTTCGATATAAGTACGGTCGGCAAAATCCGGGTCGGTCATGATAGTGGCCGGATTGGAGTTGAGCAGAATCACCGAATAACCCTCTTCTTTGAGGGCCTTGCAGGCCTGGGTCCCAGAGTAGTCAAACTCGCAGGCCTGGCCGATAATAATGGGGCCGGCTCCGATGATGAGGATTTTTTCTATATCGGTACGCTTAGGCATTCTCAGTCCTTCTATAGTGTGAACCGTCTTATGAGACGGATGGTCGTTAACTGGGGGCTGGCGCCCGGTTATTCGCCGCGTTGTTTTGCCATCAAAGCGGTAAAACGTTCAAACAGGTAGCGAGCATCGTGAGGCCCGGGAGATGCTTCGGGGTGATACTGCACCGAAAAGGCGGGCAATCGTTTGTGCTCAAGCCCCTCAATGGTGTTGTCATTAAGGTTGATATGGGTCTGTACCGCCTCATCATCGATGCTTCCCGCTTCTACTGCGAAACCATGATTCTGTGAGGTGATCTCAACTTGACCGCTTTCATGGCGCATGACCGGCTGATTCCCGCCGCGATGCCCGAACTTGAGCTTGAAGGTTTTGCCGCCAAGGGCCAGCGCCAACAATTGATGACCGAGACAGATACCGAAGATCGGCTTCTTGCCAAGCAGCTGACGAATGTTGTCCTGGGCATAGGCAATGGGTTCCGGGTCTCCGGGGCCATTGCTAAGGAAAATTCCGTCCGGATCCATCGCCAGTACATCTTGTGCGGGAGTATCGGCGGGCACTACCGTCACTCGGCACCCGGCTTCAGTAAGGTGACGCAAGATATTGCGCTTGATACCGAAGTCATAAGCGACAACTTTAAATTGGCCATCCCCTTCGGCCTGACTATAACCGCTGCCGAGAGTCCAGATGCCTTCTTGCCACTTGTAAGGAGAGTCACAAGTAACTTTCTGTACCAGATCCTGGCCGACGAGTGACGGAGCCTTCCGGGCTTTGGCAATCAGACTCTCTGGATCGAGGTCAACGCTGGAAATAATGCCGTTTTGGGCACCCTTGTCCCGTATGTGCCGAACCAGCGCACGAGTATCGATGCCCTGAATTCCGACCACACCGTTTTCAACGAGGTAGTCGTTAAGGGTCATGTCCGAACGCCAATTGCTCGGGAAATCGCAATATTCCTTAACCACAAAACCAGACAGATGAGGTTTACCCGACTCAACATCCTCACGATTGATGCCGTAATTACCGATTTGCGGATAGGTCATGGTGACGATTTCACCACAATAGGAAGGATCCGTAAGAATCTCCTGGTAGCCGGTCATGCTGGTATTGAAGACAACCTCACCGGTTGTTTCACCGCAGGCACCGAAAGCCTTACCGTAGAAAACCCTGCCGTCAGCAAGGGCCAGAACTGCTTTCATAAATTGTTACTCCTCTGATACTGATGCATCGTTGTTCGATATATTAACAAAATGATTTAGATATAAATATTTGTTGTGGATATGAGACTTTAAACTTCATCACTATTGTAAACGATTTTCCCGCGGACCAAAGTGTTGGTGGCTTTGCCCTTCAAGCTCCAGCCGTCAAAGGGAGTGTTCTTGCTCTTGGACAACAGTTCTTCAGCCTCTAATTTCCAAGCGCATTCGGGGTCAATGACAGTGACATCGGCAATGCTCCCGACGGTGAGGGACCCTCGAGATAAGTTGAGCGCCTGGGCGGGACCACACGTCAGTCGCGCTATAGCCTCAGACAAAGACAGGACCCCTTCTTCGACCAACCTCAGGGTTAAGGGCAATGCCGTTTCAAGTCCGACAATGCCGTTCATCGCAATGTTGAACTCCACGTTTTTCTCGTCGCGGTGATGCGGAGCGTGATCGGTGGCGATAACGCCGATTGTTCCGTCGGCAAGCCCTTGCCTTATTGCGGCAACATCATCAGCGCTACGCAACGGAGGGTTCATTTTGGCGTTGGTGTCATAGCCCCGCACCGCTTCTTCAGTCAGGGTGAAGTGATGAGGTGTTACCTCAGCGGTAACGGCCACACCACGTTTTTGTGCTGCCCGGATAATTTCGACGGCGCCGCGGGTAGAGACATGAGCAACATGAAGGCGAGCTCCGGTAAATTCAGCGAGCATCACATCCCGTGCGACCATGGCATCTTCGGCGACCCAGGGTATCCCCTTCAGGCCGAGTTCGGTAGCGACAAAACCGTCGTTCATGACACCGCCGCCGACAATCGCCAGGTCTTCAGCATGGCTGATGACCGGCAGGTCGAAGGACCGCGCATATTCCATGGCCCGGCGCATAATTTCACCGTCATCTACCGGACGACCATCATCGGTAACTGCGACACACCCAGCTTCCCGTAATTGTCCCATTTCTGATAAGGATTCGCCTTTAAGGCCTTTAGTGATGGCGCCTACAGGAAAAACCGTTGCCAGCCCAACCTCGGCGGCTTTCTGACAGATATAGCTCGTAACGGTTTTGTTGTCGTTAACGGGATCAGTATTCGGCATACAGGCTACAGAAGTGAATCCACCTGCCACCGCCGCTCGAGTGCCGGACTGAATGTCTTCTTTGTATTCATATCCGGGTTCCCGAAGATGAACATGGACATCGATCAGCCCCGGAACAACCAGGCGATTTGTCGCGTCGAGCACCTGAGCATTATCGGAGTCCAGGTTCGTACCAACAGCCGCTACACAACCGTTTTCGATGAGCACATCCAGCTGATCGTCTATGCTGTTGGCCGGGTCAATCAGGCGACCGCCCTTTATAAGAATTTTCATGGTCTACCCCAGTTGGTGATGAGTTGGAAATATATCAGGCGCTCTGTTCGGCTAATTGTTCACCGCCGGAGACAAGATAAAGCAGGGCCATGCGAACCGCCACACCATTTTCAACCTGGTCAAGGATGACATTTTGCGCGCCGTCGGCAACGGCCGAGGATATCTCAACACCGCGATTCATCGGCCCTGGATGCATAACAAGAGCATCGGCTTTAGCCAGTTTCAGGTTTTCCGGATTGAGACCATAGAAGCGGCTGTACTCTCGATTCGAAGGTAACAGGGCCTTGCCCTGCCTTTCTTGCTGGATACGCAGCATCATAACCACATCGGCCCCGTCCAATGCCGTATTCATGTCCGTAGTGACTTCGGCACCCATGCGCTCAATCTCGGTTGGCAGCAAGGTTCCGGGACCGGCCAGCCGAACTGTGGCCCCCATTTTCTTTAAAGCATAGATATTCGATCGGGCCACGCGACTATGGGCGATATCGCCGACGATCGCTACAACCAAACCCTCGATGGTGCCCTTCTTTTCACGTATGGTCATCAGATCGAGCAGTGCCTGGCTCGGGTGTTCATGGGCTCCATCACCAGCATTGACGACAGAAAAGCCACAGCGCTCAGCCAGGTAATGGGGGGCTCCCGAATGCCCATGGCGCATAACGATGATATCAGGATGCATGGCCTCAAGGTTTTTAGCCGTATCCTCAAGGGTCTCACCCTTAACCACCGCAGAGGTCGAAGCACTGATGTTCATGGTATCAGCGGACAACCGTTTGCCGGCAATCTCAAAGGATGCTCTGGTGCGAGTGCTGGCTTCAAAGAATATATTGATAATCGTTTTGCCGCGCAGAGTCGGTACCTTTTTAATTTCGCGGGTGCTGACTTCCTTAAAACTTTCAGCGGTATCGAGAATTAACGTAATGTCATCGGCTGAAAGCTGTTCAATCCCGAGAATATGTTTGTGTCCAAAGGACATGGGGACCTCCTGTTGCGGGCCTTTTATCGCCCTATATAACTGATTCGCTTCACTGATTTAAAAACAAGACATCGATATTTCATAATCCTGGGCAATCAACATCGAACCATCTCACGGTTTGGCTACCCTCACTTCGGTCGGATTGTTTTCATCGTTGAATTGAACAACGATTTTTTCCGATACCGAGGTCGGTACATTGCGACCTATATAATCGGGGCGAATCGGGAGTTCCCGGTGCCCGCGATCGACAAGAATAGCCAACTGTATGGACCGGGGCCGGCCAATATCCATTAAAGCATCCATGGCGGCCCGAATGGTACGTCCGGTAAAAAGTACATCGTCGACTAACACGATGCGCTTATTTTCCAGGGGAAAAAGCAGGTCAGTTTTTTCAACGGGAAGCGAACCACGGGACGCGAGATCATCGCGGTACATGGTGATGTCTAGAGAACCTAGAGGTATCTCTACCCCTTCAATATCCTGGATTCGCTGCTGCAAGCACCGAGCTAGATGGTCGCCGCCTCGAACTACCCCCACGAGGGCTACATCATCTGTCCCCTTATTGCGTTCCAGTATTTCATGAGCAATGCGGGTTAGAGCCCGGTTTATCGCCGGCTGGTCCAATATGATGGTTTCCCGAACGGCCATGTGCCGATACTCCTATTCGTTAGAGATTGGACACAAAAAAAGTACCCCTTCGCCGGATAGCGAAAAGGTACTCGAATATACTGACTTTTGTATGTTGTACCAATGCCTTGCCACCTTTGCTAACCTCTCGGATCAACTTAAAAGGTATTTTGTTCAGCCAAATTTATCCGAATTTATCAGATTCTTTCCAAGGGGTCAACGGCAAAACCAGAGATTTCTTCAGGGCGCCGGTAGTCTGACGGGCTATACGGGCCAAACAAACGGATTTAAAGCTGCCTTATGGATATTTAAACTGCCTCCTAATTGATAAGACGGCCGATACGATTCCACCTTGGCAGATTTTTCTCCCTGTTCCAGGACCAATATTTGATAAAGGCCAATCCCTTAATCTTTCCTTCGGGAACAAACCCCCAAAAACGACTGTCGAATGACCGGTCTCGGTTATCACCCATCACAAAATAGTGACCATCGGGGACTTCAACCGGCCCCATGAAATCTCTTGGTTGCATATTGCCCGGGATAATATCCAGTTCTTTATGAATCTCTTGCGGCAACTTGTAGGGTTCACCATTGACCAGAACCTGCTTATTACGCACCTCGATTCGATCTCCGGGCATACCGACTACCCGTTTGATAAAGTCCCGCCTCTGAAAGTAGGACTTTTCAGCATCCATCGGAAATTCAAAAACGATAATATCTCCACGCGCGGGATCTCGCAATGCAAGAAAACGGTCTTCCATGAAGGGCAATTGAGTGCCGTAGATAAATTTATTGACCAGGAGATGGTCACCGATTAACAGCGTATCTTCCATGGATCCGGAAGGTATTTTGAAAGCCTGAAACAAAAAGGTGCGAATGATCAAGGCAAGAATCAGTGCGAAAAGCAGAGCTTCACCATATTCGCGGTACCAGGGTTTCTTACCATTACCGTCCTGTGACATAAGAGACATGCTTATTTCTCTTTCACTTTAAGAATAGCCAAAAAGGCCTCTTGGGGAAGTTCAACACTGCCAACCTGCTTCATGCGCTTTTTACCCTCTTTCTGTTTTTCGAGCAGTTTGCGCTTACGGGTGATGTCGCCGCCATAACATTTGGCGGTAACGTCTTTACGCAGGGCTTTGACGTTGACTCTGGCGACGACCTTGTTGCCGATAGCGGCCTGAATAGCTACCTCAAATTGTTGACGAGGAATAAACTCTTTCATTTTGGCTACGAGTTCACGGCCTCTGAATTGAACCTTATCTCGATGCACGATGAGAGACAGCGCATCGACGACTTCACCGTTGACCAGAATGTTGAGCCGGACAAGATCGCTCGGGCGATAGTCGATAAATTCGTAATCGAGAGAGGCGTACCCACGACTGATCGATTTGAGGCGATCAAAGAAATCGAGAACGATTTCATTCAACGGCAGCTCATAGACAACCATTACACGATTAGCGGTGAGATACTTGATTTCCCGCTGAATACCGCGCTTTTCTGTACAAAGCGCCAATACCGCACCGACAAATTCGTTAGGAACATGAACCGAGGCAAGGATAAACGGCTCGCGGATCTCTTGAATAAACTGGACTTCAGGCAATTTGTTGGCACTGTCGACGATCAGTTCCTCACCTTTGACCGTCGTCACCTGGTAACTTACGGTCGGCGCCGTGGTGATCAGGTCAACATTGAACTCGCGCTCAAGCCGTTCCTGAATGATTTCCATGTGCAGCAGGCCAAGAAAGCCGCAACGGAAGCCGAAGCCGAGGGCCATGGAGTTTTCCGGTTCAAAGGTAAAGGACGAATCGTTCAATCGCAACTTTTCCATCGCGTCACGAAGGGAATCATAATCGCCGCTGTCGATGGGATAGAGGCCTGAAAAGACCATCGGTTTAACTTCTTTGAAGCCCGGCAGCGCCTTTTCAGCGGGACGATTCAAGTGAGTAATCGTATCACCAACTTTGGCATCATGAAGAACCTTGATACCGGCAATAAGAAAACCGACCTCCCCTGCTGCCAGTTCGGGTAACTCGACCGGATGGGGAGAAAAAGCACCGATCTTCAAGATTTCATGACTTTTATTATTAGCCATGAACTTGATTTTATCTCCCTTACGCAAGGTGCCGTCCACTACCCGCACCAGCACAATGACACCCTGGTACGAATCATACCAGGAATCGAAGATCAGGGCCTTGAGTGGTGCATTCGGATTGCCTTCAGGTGGCGGCACTTTGGCAACAATCGATTCGAGGATGTCGTGGATGCCGATGCCTTCCTTGGCACTGGCTTCAACTGCGTCGGAGGTGTCTAAACCAATGATCTCTTCGATCTCTTCCTTGATGCGCTCCGGTTCAGAGCCGGGAAGATCTATTTTGTTTAACACGGGAAAGACTTCGAGGTTCTGGTCAATAGCCAAATAAACATTGGCCAGAGTCTGGGCCTCGACCCCCTGGGAGGCGTCCACAACCAACAGCCCCCCCTCGCAGGCGGATAAAGAACGACTAACTTCATAACTGAAGTCGACATGGCCGGGAGTATCGATAAGATTGAGGATATAATCCTGACCATCATCAGCCCGATACTTAAGTCGTACCGCCTGGGCCTTGATGGTGATGCCCCGCTCCCTTTCCAGGTCGAGCTTGTCAAGAAACTGGTTGGTCTTTTCCCTGTCGGAGAGGGCTCCAGTTTCTTCAAGCAGGCGGTCGGCCAGGGTTGATTTGCCGTGGTCGATATGGGCGATAATGGAGAAATTACGAATTCGGCTTTGATCCATAGTGGCTTAGTATTCCTAGCAAAAGTGTGTTACACAAAGACCTCTCAATCTACAAAAGGTGCTGTCATTTGTAAAGTAAAAAGCCCTGCTGCCGACTGCAGGCAGAAAACCATTCTTTAAGAATTTTTTACTTTGCCTTGCCTCAAGTCACGGCTAGGATATGCGCATTGCTGCGAACAGAAGAAGGAGTGCTGCCGGTGAAAACTATCGACGGATTTATTGAAGCAAGCTGCAAGAAGTTTTCGGATAAAGTTGCTATTCGACACAAAGAATGTGGTCATTGGCAAGAGACCAGTTATCGACAATTATGGATCACCGTTTGTCAGATCGCTGCAGGGCTGCAGGCCAGGGGCGTCGTTCCTGGCGACCGAATTGCTTTGTTAGGCAGCAATTCGCCTTATTGGATAAGCAGCTATCTTGGCATTCTTCGCTGCGGGGGTATTGTGGTTCCCGTTGACAAAGACCTCAAAAGTGCAGAAATGCGCCACGTTCTTGATGATTGCGGCGCCCGATTGCTGATCTGTGAACCTTCCGCTCTCGAAATTATTGCCGATATTGCTGGTGACCTGTCGGAGTTGAAGGGAGTTGTGTTGTTCGACATGGATACAGTGAAGCACAAGCAGCCTCCCCTGCAGGAAAAATTGAAGGCCTTAGTCGCCGCATGGCGTCATTTAGCGAAACAGTTTTCTATACCGGATAAGGATCTGCAGCCGCTGGAATATTTAAGCCGCGAGATTCAAGACATGGCAGGTATCGATATAGGCGAACGGTGGATTGGCCGCGCCGGCGCGACGCCTGATGCGATTTTACCTAAAGGATGCGACCTAAGCCTGTTCAGCGATTTACTGAAAGACGAATTGCCCGCAGCGGTTCGTCGAGACGCCGATGATACAGCTGTCATTCTTTACACTTCGGGGACAACAGGCCGTTCGAAAGGAGCCATGCTCAGTCATCGCAATATCGTGTCGAATATCGAGAATGCTATCCCTCAGATGGGGGCAGATCATACGATGCACACCCTGTCATTTTTGCCTATCAACCATGTCTTCGAACAGGTCGCAGGCACTTTAGCCCCGTTGTCTCTGGGCGGGACCGTTTCTATTGCAGAGTCCATAAAAAAAATAGCCCAGAACCTGGTGGAGGTACAGCCGACCTACTTCATGGGAGTTCCGGCCGTCTACCGCCTGCTTTTCAATCGCATTATGAAGAATATTTCTGAGAAACCCCTGGCGCGCACCCTCTTCGGTATGTCATTGACCCGCCCGTTGATCGCCGCCAAGGTGCGAAAGAAACTCGGCTGCTCGCCGACCTTCATCAGCGGCGGTGCTGCACTTGATCCTGAAATTGCTCTTGGCATGGAAAAGCTTGGCTTTACTCTTCACCAGGGATATGGGATCACTGAGACATCGCCCATTATTTCGGTAGAATGTCCTGGCGCAAAAAAACTAGGAAGTGTCGGCCGATCCATCCCCGGGGTCGAGGTGCGAATTAATGCACCGAATAAAGAGGGGGTCGGTGAAATTTTGGTGCGGGGAGACAATGTAATGCAGGGCTATTATCGCAGACCTCAAGCGACGGCCGAAGCGATAAAGGATGGCTGGTATCATACCGGTGACCTGGGTCGTCTTGATGAGGAAGGGCTTCTTTATATTTGCGGTCGTTTGAAAAATCTGATTGTCACTCCCAACGGCAAGAATGTTTATCCCGAAGAGGTCGAGAACGAACTACTGAAAAGCCCACTGATCGCTGAAGTCATGGTGTATGGGCATCGAATCGATGCAACCGCGGAAGAGGTCCATGCGCAGATCTATCCGGACCAGGATGCGCTCGATGCTTATGCCGCCAGAGAAGGTATTAGACCTCTCAATCAAGACGCAGTCGAATCCTTGCTTCGTCAGGAGGTATTACAGGCGGGGCAGCGACTGGCAGATTACAAACGCATTAAACGTTTTACTTTGCGGGACGACGAATTTCCTAAAACAACGACGCGTAAAATCAAACGATTTGCGGTGGAAGCCGACATCAAGACCTCGATCTAAGGACAAGGCCTTGCCAAGGGATCAGGCTTCCGCAAAGACACCTTTTTGCCGTTCCAGTTCGCTTGCGTAGCGAGCCAAAACGACCCGGCGCGAGAGCATAAACAATACCTTGCCCGGATCTTCATCATCCACAACCGGAATTTCTTCCAGACCCCGGAGAGAGAGTTTTCTCATGACCCCTGTCAATGATTCGGAAGGACTGGTGGTCACAACACGAGACATGGCGATATCGCGGGCACGAATCAAGCCGGCGGGAATCTCTTCGTGCAGAATACGGCGAATATCATTGACCGAAAAGATGCCGCTTAAACGGCCGTCATCATTGATGACCGGATAGTAGCCGCCAGCAGCTCCGGCCATTTTTTCCAGAATAGCCCTCAACGGCATCCCTTCCGGAATCAGGGTCGGTTCTCGCCCCAACTCAGCCAACTCACCAACGGTTATCCCCTCTAATACATCAATCACCAGATCTCCCAGGTGAGCCGGAGAATCAACCCGACCGCGGACTTGCTTTTGGTAGATGGTGTTACGCCGATAAACGACCATGGCCACAACGCAAACCAGCATTAATGGCGCCAGTAGAGCATAGTTGCCGGTCAATTCGCTGACCATGATCAAGGTGGCAATAGGCGTGTTGGCCACGCCGGCAAAAAAACCGGCCATGCCGAGCAACACGCAAACCCGCGGGTCCTGAATCATTGTTGGAAAGAGAGCATGGGAGGCCGCTCCGAACGTGCCGCCGACCATCGCTCCAATGACAAGACTTGGCGCAAAGACCCCACCTGAACCACCGGAGGAGATGGTTAAACTGGTTGCCACGATCTTGGCCAGAGCCAACAGCAGCATCAACCACAAGGCCATTTTTCCATACAGCGCGGCCTGAACCCAGCCATAGCCTGAGCCAAGAACTTGAGGCACCGCCATCGCCAGGAGGCCCAGCATTAAACCTCCAAGGGCAGGTTTCAAAGCTTTGGGAAAATGGAGCCGCTCAAACATGGCATGAACGCCGTAAAAAGTTTTTACGTAAAGGCGACCCATGACCGCACAAAGGATCGCCAGTACAAAATAAAAAACTAACTCTGAGGGATGGCGAAACTGGAAATTGGGAGTCGCTAGAAGCGGTTTCCAACCGGTAATGACGCCGAAAAAGGAATAGGCGACTATAGATGCGATAATGCAGGGGATTAGCCCCTCGTGTTCGAACTCGGGGTCCTGGTAGAGGACCTCGACGGCAAACAAGGCTCCCCCGAGGGGCGCGTGAAAAGTGGCGCCGATACCACCGGCCATTCCGGCCAAAAGCAAAGTGCGTCGGTCTACATTTCCAAGTTTAAGCCGATCCGCAAGAAAAGAGCCGAAGCCGGCTCCGATCTGGGCAATAGGTCCCTCACGACCGGCCGAACCGCCTGTGGCGATGGTGGCGATGGAAGCGAGGGCTTTGACATAGGGGACCCTGGCCCGAATGCGCCCTTTTTGGTTGTGAAAGGAATCAAGGGCTCCGTCCGTACCGTGCCCCTCAGCTTCTGGAGCAAAGGTAAAGACCAGCCATCCGGAAAATAGCCCACCCACGGCAGGAACAAGAAACAAGAACCATCGATGAGGTACAAACAAAGAGTTGATGAAATCGCCTTCTGAGGCGGAAGCCCCCTCCCCCATCGGCGGGTGAAATCCTGCCCACTGGTCAAGAATCCAAAACTCGCTAAAATTGGTCACTACATAAAAGGCTACTGCACCGATTCCCGACACCATGCCGACGAGACAGCTAAGCAACATGAATCGCCCGACATTACGAATATCAAGTTTGTCCAGGGCGTTCCATAACTGTAACCGCTGCAGCATCAAGCTCTCCCCTTTGGCTTTTCCACGAACCGCTCCAATTCGGAGCAAAGCTGGCACCAAGCCAAACCAACAAGTCAATTATGTAACAAAAACAACTAAATATAGACGGCCCGTTGATATTATGCAATGGACAAATCTTGTTTGTCGAACTCAAGACCCCGGGAAGATGAAAAGTTCCCGTCAATTTTTGTAACCTGGCAAATACCCGCATATAAACCAGGTACGATTCAGCGGATGTAAAGGGGTGCGAAAAAAGTGGAAACAGGTGGTGTTAAGGTGTGGGTTTTAGAAACGGCAGAGAACATGTTGCAGCATTTCCCGGAACAACAACTTAATCTGAAGTTGGGAACCCAAAAGCTGATGACCATCGGGTTGAACATGTAACTCGATGGAATGTTCACGGCAGAAACGCAGGACATTGTCTACCGGCACAACCTGATCATGCCAGCCATGTACGACAACTGTTTGCCCGGCAAATGGGGTAGGATTTTGTTCGGCATAACCGGACAGATAAACCGCAGGGGCCAACAGCAACATGGCTGTGGGAAAAAACGTGGCGGAGGCTACGGTGACAACGTAAGCCCCCATGCTGGAGCCGACCAGGAAAAAGGGGCCCTGCAGTTTGGCAAGAAAGGCTTTTAAGATGCTGACCCTAACGTCCGGGTCGCTGACTCCTCTAAAGTCGACACTCTCAACATGACAGTCGTGCTCCTTGGCGATCCCGGCCAACAAAGTGATTTTAGTCCCCCAGGGGCCACTTTCTTTGCCATGAGCAAAAACTACTGTCAGTTTAGCGTCATCCAACGGCATCTTCTTCAATCAACCAAGAAGACCCTGCCTTCCGCTTCGGCATGAATTTCACCGTTAAGCTCAAGGCACGATTTAACTTTTAAAACCTTCCGGCGCTTTTCCAGAACTTTCCCGGTGATGACAACCTCTTGCCCCACGGGAACAGGTTTGCGATAACGCACGGACAATTCAGCAGTTACTAGGGTCTCCGCCAAGGCCCGCCCCGCGTAAATGCAGGCTTCGTCAAGCAAGGAGGCGATGATGCCGCCATGGACTATAGAGTGCCAGCCCTGAAAGTTGTCTTCGATGGTCAATCGACAGAAGGATTGCTTCGACTCTTTATCGCAAGAAAAAACTGCCTGCAGGCCCATGGAATTATCAGGACCGCAAACAAAACACCCACGATCCTTGTCGAGGTTCATGGTATTTGTTCCTCTCTATAGATGTGCAAACAACAACTCCTGGTCAGGTTTGACGATTAACTTCTGATATCTGGGTGTTCAGGGTCCAAAAATCATAAAGCACGCCCACCAGGAAAAATCCACCCGTAAGCAAATAAATGATACCGGTGATCCATTTGCCTAGATAGAAACGGTGAATTCCAAAAATGCCGAAAAAGACCAACAAAATCCATGCGATATTGTAGTCTGCCCTGCCCGCTTCAAATCGCAAATCCGCCTTCCGGTCCATGGAGGGAATCAAAAAGAGGTCGACAATCCAGCCGATAAGCAACAGACCAAAGGTGAAGAAGTAGATCGTCCCGGAGATAGGCTTTCCGTAATAGAAACGATGCGATCCGGTAAAACCAAAAAGCCAGAGAATGTAACCGATAACTTTGCTGTGGGTATCTTTGACGACTGTCATAATAGTTGCCTCCAGACCAAAGAGTAAAGCCAAGAAACTACATTAACTATGGATTGTAAATAGTTGTCCTTGTTTGGAACTTGTCGACATTAACTTCCAAAAACATTTCTGTGTATTTTGTTGTATGCCAGACTGTTTTTGTCATGACCGGCTTTTTCTTCTAAAGGATAACCGATGCCGATTATTGCCTCAACTTCGTATCGATCAGGAAGGTTGAGTTGTTGACACAAATAGTCCGATGACGGGTCGCCATCGATATGGTTGCGTTTTCTAATTTGGGACCAGCAGCTACCGAGTCCCAGCTCTAATGCGGCCAGCTGTAGAATAATTGCCGCGATGGAACAATCCTCTACCCAGACATCGCATTTGTCGGGATCGGCGCAAACGACGATCGCCAAAGGCGCATTGGCAACAAAGGAACCTCCCCTCGGTTTGGCTGCTGCCAGCTTGGCGCGCTGTTCGGGGTCGGTTACGATGATGAACTCCCAGGGATTACGTCCTTTAGACGAGGGGGATCTAAGCAGGGCTTCAATCAGGAGTTCGACCTTCTCTGCCTCGATCGGGCGTTCCAGAAAACGGCGCACGCTGCGTCGTTTACGTAACAAATCCAGCATCCTAGTCTCTTTCTTAAAAAAATGGATAGAAATCTTTGTCTGAAATCATACCTGGAACCAACTGCAGTTCCAACTTTGAGAAAAGGATTTAGATATGTTTCAGATGGGCCAGTTCATTTTTATGATAGATGTCAAAAAAAATAACACTGTGATCTGGGACTTTGATGCAGTGGTTGCACTGCTTCGCCATACGGCGGCTCTTTTTTCGACATATTTGACACCACTCGTAGATGAGTCGATAGTCCCGGCGACCAACGTATTTTTTAAGTCGACCGTGGTGAACGCCACGCATTTGACCATCCGCATCGCTCGGATAGATCAATAGTCTCTCGATAACCTGAAGAATTCGACGATAACCGGGGGGATCCGACTTCTGAATTTTCTCCATTTTGGCGGAAAACTGCGGAGTGGGAAAATAGGCAAAGGGTGTCATGATTGTTCAGTCTAATTATCGGGAGCAAGTAGCTTTTTAAGCTTCAGGATTTTGGATTCGATAGCTCTTTCTACCGTATCCTCGCCCAACATGTAGGATAGTTGACCGACCATTAAGGCAACATCGGCAAGTTCGTCGACAATTTGTTGTCGCCCGACCTTGTCCCTTTTGAAATGCTTCAAAGCGGTTATCAATTCGGCACACTCTTCGACCGCCTGGTCGTATTGGGCCTCTTCACCCCATTTGGCCAGAGCGGCTCGGTAGATATCGTGATATTTGGTCATGGTAATTACACTATTACTAGAGTAAGAGGGGGGCTTGGAGTAAATGTAAGACAATGAATGATCGTATGACTATTGCAACAGCTGATACATGGTCATTGTGGCCGATGTGGTATGGGCCCATTCTAAGATCAACTTAAATATAGGAATATACATAAATAATGCCAGTCTTGAACAGCAGACCTGCTTTGCAGATATCAGCGATATCATGAGCGGCGGTCAAAAGCAAGTTCTTCATCAATGTATAAAGGCTCAGCCGTTTAGTCAGCTCTTGGCAAAAGAACCCATAACCTTCCATCTTGTTTCATTCGGCCCGCTTTCGCTCCGGCTTCGTTACCGAGACCCCAGAAAAAGTCGGCTCGCACAGCCCCCTTGATCGCCCCACCGGTGTCCTGTGCTACCATCAATCGGTGCAGAGGACTTTGGCTGTTCGGCCAAGTGGTGGCGATAAAGACCGGAGCACCGAGAGGAATGGTTGTCGGGTCGACCGCCAGGCTGCGTTCGGGGGTCAATGGATAACCAAGGGCGCCGGGGGGACTCGTCAGGTCCTGTTCAGCAGAACGAAAAAAAACATAGCTGGGATTTTCTCCTAAAAGTTTCATCACCTTATCCGGGTTGCGCCGGCCCCAGGCCTTAATATTTTGCGCGGACATCTGATCTCTGGTCATGGCTCCTGATTCAAGAAGTAATCGCCCGATAGAACGGTAGGGATGCCCGTTCTGATCGGCATAGTTGACCATTACCCGCTCGCCATCTTCGGTGGAAATCCGGCCGGAACCCTGAATATGCAAAAAAAACAGGTCTACGGGATCTTTTACCCAGAAAAGTTCTTTGCCTTCAACCGGTGCCTGTCCAGTGTCGATTTCAGCCCGACTCCAGTAAGGAACAACCTTCCTGCCCTCGAGCCTACCCCGCAAACGGCGCCCCTTCAGGTCCGGATAAAGGGCGCCCAGTTCGACAATCAGCAGATCATCGGGAACGGCCAACACAGGATAACGGTAACTTTCGTCAGGAGTGCGGCTACCCTGCAAATCGGGAACGTAATAACCGGTAATTACCCCACGGTCCGTTCCGTCTGAGTTGTTCACACGGTGCGGAACAAACCGGGTTTCAAAAAAACGGCGGACGGCTTCTTCGTCCGTAGCATTAACCTGCAGCGCTTCGTCACAGACGGCTTGCCATTGTGGGTCTCTTTTCAGGGAAGGACTGCTGATGATAAAGGTTTGCAAAGCAGGCCGCAAATCTTCGCTGTTCCAGTCGGGCACATCTTGCCAGGTTACTGATTGCAATGGTTCAATCGGCGGGGGTATTACAGGTGGTACTGGAGGCGAAGGGATCGGAGGCCGTCCACAGGAAGCAAGTATCAGCAGAATAAATATATAGAAAAAAACAAGAGGGCCCTTAAACCTGGACGGACTTTCAAAAATCATAGAGCCACCATACGGTTGTTTGTATATGAAATTGTTAAGTCAAACCAACAAGATATACAGTTTTTAGGCTACTTGACATACCCTGAAAAGTGGATACGCTGAATGAAAAGATTATCGTCTTCGCAGAAAAGCCTCTCATGATTATCAGGAGTCTTCATTATGTCAAAAATATCCTTGAATTATGGTGATTTCATTCAAAGTGAAGAAGGTGCAACCGCTACTGAATACGCAGTAATGCTGGCATTGATCATCATTGTCTGTATTATTGCCATCGCCATCATGGGTAACAAGGTCAACAATACGTTCCAGAATATGGCGGACTTGATGCCTGACAACTGACTTCAAGATTTATCGCGACCAACCACAGTAAAAGTTTCAGCATCGAGAAGCCTTCTATCCTTCGGGATAAGTTTTTCCCGGGCATCGAGCCAAGCTTCAATCTCCCCGGTTCGGTAGGGTTTGTCAAAAACCTTACATCCGAGTTGTTGAGCCTGCCACAATTCCTCTTGACTCCAAGTGCCTGAAAGCACGGCTTTGTTGGAAACATCCCCTTTGCAACCAGCCTGTACTTGGCGAGCGACAAATTCTAGACCGGTTATACCCGGCATTTGATTGTCTGTAAGTAAAAAATCGCCGCAGGCAGCCTCTTGTGGACAAGTACACTCTGAATCTTTAAATACAGGGCATGCCTCTGGGCTTGGCAAACTGAAAACTTCGTAACCTCTTCTTTTCAGCATCTGGACCAACAATAAGCGGCATGCCTCATCGTCATCGATAACAATGGCTCTTAATTGCAAAACTAGTCCCCAACTATACGAAACTTAAAACACCGAATTTTCGGGTCAATCCCTTACGGTGACGATATATCCGGACCCAATATATACTATTTTTTCAGCCAAAAAAATACGGAAGAATCGCTCTCCTTGATTAAGATAATCACTAACTCGATTGCGTTCATGGGGGAGATTGACAAAGATCTCCCCGTCAATGACCGATCCAAGAGATGTGGTTATCTGCACCTTATGTTTCGCGCCAAGGGTCATAAGATCACTTTTCTCTTCCGAAAGCGGCGTATAGGCGGCAATGATGTTGCCAATATTCAGATGAAGCATTCCGCTGGACGTGTCTACCGGGACAAAGGTCTCTACGTTGTTCAACAAATCGCCTACTCTTTGTGGTCCTTCGTGGCACGCCTCGTAAAGACTGAGAAAGACATAACCTTCCACGTTACTACCATCGGCAAGAGTGAATGAAACACTTCGGCGATTTTTAGTAATTTTTTGATCGTTCATAACAGTTCTCAACCTTCCTGAAACAACGACTTGTTGGTAGCGTATTTATAAGCTTCTTCGCGGCTAATTCTCCCTTCGGAGAGTAAGTCCTGAATCGCCTGATCCATCAATTGCATTCCCTGAGCACGGCCGGTTTGTATTATCGATGGGATCTGAAATGTTTTACCTTCGCGAATCAAGTTCGACACCGCCGGGTTGACGGCTAAAATTTCCATGGCCGCACAGCGTTTCCCATCCAGGGTACGTAGTAATTGCTGACAAATTACACCCTGTAACGATTCTCCAAGCATAGCCCTGATTTGCTCTTGCTGGTTGGTGGGAAAAACGTTGATGATGCGGTCGACGGTCTTAGCAGCACTATTGGTATGCAAGGTGCCAAAGACCAGGTGGCCGGTTTCCGCTGCGGTAATGGCCAGCTCGATAGTTTCAAGATCACGCATTTCACCCACCAGAATCAAATCGGGGTCTTCTCGCAAGGCCGCCTTAAGAGCTGCGGCGAAGGATTGGGTGTGGCGACCGACTTCCCTCTGGTTAACAAGGCTCTTCTGGCTGATGTGGACAAATTCGACCGGGTCTTCAACGGTAAGGATATGTTCTTTCCGGGTCTTGTTAACATGATCGATCATCGCAGCTAATGTAGTCGACTTTCCGCTGCCCGTCGGTCCGGTAACAAGAACCAGGCCTTTTTTGAATTGAGTAAAGTTGAGAATCCCCGGAGTTAAACCCAGCTGCTCTGCGGTGAGAATTTTGGCAGGTATCAGCCGGAAAACAGCACTGATACCGAGACGACCCATGAAGATATTGGCACGAAAACGAGATTCCAAAGCGGGAACCTCATAAGCAAAATCGAGATCATGGGTCGATTCAAAGCTTTTTTGCTGAGACTCAGTCATGATTTCATAAAGCAGGGATTTGATCTGATCTCGGCCAATGGCGCGATCGATAACCGGTTCAAGGTCGCCCGAACGGCGAATCAATGGCGGATTGGACGGAGACAAATGCAGGTCCGAGCCCCCCTTATCTTTCAAAATTTTGAACAGAGCGTCAATTTTTGCCATAGCATAGTCCTCGACCGCACCAAGGCGGGTCTTCAAATGGTTGATTTTAATGTATTATTCAATTGATTGAATATCAAACATGAATCTTTCAAAAGACAGCAGAGCAATGCTGCAGTTTATATGCCTTAGTAAAACCTCAGGCCGTTTGCAAAAAAAGGCCCTTCGTTAGAAGAGCCTGGTCTTGCCATTAACCGAATACGAGTTCAACTTGCAATAACCACCGCAATATACGGTACGACATTGAAGACAATAATAAACAGTTTGTAGAGACCGATAAATCCGTAGATGGCCAGATTAAAAGCGTCCCGAGTCATGGGGAACCACATGCTGTGCATACGATAAACCCAATCCCCGGCAAAAGCACAAATCAGAAAAGACAGAAAGTAGAGACAGAGATTGATGACGGTACACCAGGCAAAAAAGGAGCGAAGAAAATTGAGGTCCATAGGCGATTCCTTTCTAAAAAACAGGCGAACCAGCAATTCAAGCATCTCCTGCGGCTTCTGTCACAGAAGATCTGCCGAGAACAAGATGTGGCGTTATCCTGAAATAATTTATACCACACCCATCGCTCAATACAGGCCAACCTGATGCATCTCTAAATTCCTTTTCCTAAATGCCATTACGTTGGGGCCTTAGAGACTTTGAGCATAAACTCAAAAGCAGGTCGGCTATGAGATAATCATGAGGGTAATTGAAGCACTGTCGAACTAACTCTGATCGCCTCGCCCATGTGTCCCCTCCACTCACAACCTGAAAATAAAATAAGGGCACTGACCCAAGTCGATGCCCTTATTTGATCATGCGTAGATGTTGTTCTTTTTCAATGACCCAATTGAGAAGAGTACTCTACTTCCTTTCGAATAGATTTCAAAACCGACATCCCTTCACCAAGCGCATTTTGTTGTTCTTTGGAACCCTCTGTGTCTTTTTGCAGATACGGGTGATCAGCGCCATATATTTCATGAACCAGCCCTTGAACAGCGCTACAAAAGCGGGCTATATCAAGGTCTGCATTGCGTCCGGGGCTTTCCCAGGTCATGTTGCCCTGGTCAATCAACAAGTCGATCTTTTCAAGTAGCTCGCTACCCTTCATAATCGCCTCCAAAAATGTTGCAGAAAATTTGTGGGGCATCCAATACCAGCGATTCACAGTCTGTAAAAGAGACACTGGACCTCTCCCGGATTAGAATCTCTCCTGGAAGGTAAATCGTTTATAAGGGACTCCTCTTGATCTATTACCGAATCGGTCTTGCTTTTAGACTATAATATTTCCAACCGAGAATGCAAACATCAGCAGATCTTTTCCACCCTTCTAACAGTGTAAAGGCCACTTGGACCCCGACGCAATTTTTTTGCAAAAGGTATATACGACGGAAGGGACGAACTATTCAGTCCGCCCCTTCCCCTACTACTGTTATGGCCTTAACTTCCAGTTGGAAACAATCCATCAGCGGGATCAAGCATCTGAAGGAACGTTGAACTCGAAACCACACGCCGGGCATTTCACTGATTCGCCTCCATGTCCGGTGCCGCCGGTGGTAGCGCAACCGGCCAGAACAAACAGCAAAAAGAGTGCTCCGAATAATACTTTAATCCGTTTCATGATAATATCCCCTTTCTTCCAGGTGAGGAGGTACCCGTTTGCCACTCAGGCAAACCGTCACAGTTGCATTTTAGTCCATTATACCTTAAATGATCATGATTTGCTCCGCATCCCTGCATTTGGTGCTCTGCGGCTGGCTCTCGTAGGACCATCCCCCCGGCAGAAACATAGCGGAAGTTTTAACGCACATAAAAGGGATGCACCTTGACCGACCCTTCCCTTTTGTATTTACAAAGATTTTTCCACCCGCTGTCGCGAACCTACGGGGCATTTTATGGCACTGACGGATAGGCAACCAGTTGCACTGCGTTGCCTTCTGCGAGGCTTATACCACCGGTAATGTTGGTGATGGAGGTAAACCCCCGTTTACTGAGCAGAGCAGCGAGTTTGGCCGAGCGGTTCCCTCGGCGGCACAAAAGAGCGACATCGTCCCCATTCTCAACATGTTTGCTTAATTCGGCAACAAAACCTTCCAGGTCGTAGCTGCGGTCCAGTCTAAAAAAGGTCATCAACAACGAACCGGGGACGACTCCTGTTTCCCGCCATTCCCCTTCGGTACGAATATCCACGATGGTAATCCCCGAACCAACCAAGGCGTTGGTCAAAGGCTGATTAAGATATCCCGTAGCGTTACAGGAGGTCGATAGCCCTAGAAGCAAAACAAACAGCAACAAGTAGCGATATTTTTTCATCAGGGAACCCTTGGTAAATCAATAACCGATACAAAACGTTTGGACATTCCTCAGTGTACAACTGAAACAATTAGCCAGACAAACTACTTCTCACATTCGCAGGTTCCACAGGTACAAATGCGTAAACCACACTCTTCGCAGAGAGGATTCCGGGGGTCACGACTGTCGACGGTGCTCCCGCAGGCACTGCACTGGTATCGAATAAATTTGAAACGGCAATTGCGGCAGACAAATTGATTGGGCACTCCTTCAACGGGATCTATATTGATTGATTCACAGATCAGGCAGATGGTTCCCATCTCGGGGCAGTTTCGGATGCCGTCACGATTCTGGCGATAATATTTATACAGTTTTTTTGCCGTATCCTTGTCAAGTGGTTCCATGGTAGTACTCCCAGGCTGAGGTTTTATTACGAAATCGGTCATAGTTAAGTTGTTGCCAGCAGATTTCATACCGAGTTTCGTAAAAATACACTCTCGCCTTGGGAATCATACGCCAAACCACAGGGCTTACGGCGATCTACCCCCAGGGTTTCCAGAGGATCGCTTTATAGACAACAGGAATGAAAAACAAAAAAGCTCAAAAACAGCAAACCAATGACTACTATCCAGGCACTTTCAGCAACTATGTCTTGTTTAAAGGCACGGTAAAGGAGGGGGCGGGCCCCGCAGGTTGTATCCACCACCAGCATCTAGCAGGTTTATCGTCTTGTAAAAACGGCCGGCTTAAACCTTGGCGGCGATCACCGAAGAACTACCGGGCAAATCAAGGTCCAGGTTCTGCGTATCTTTAAAACCTGCATCCCGCAAGAGTTCGAATAGCTGTTCGCCTGAATAACTGCGGCCGGCCGGGGTGCCGAGCAACATGTTCAGCGAAAACAGGGCCGGGAACAGCGGCCCGCTGCCAGCGTCGTCGAGAACGAATTCGTGAATGAGCAATAGCCCTCCCGGTTCCAGGACCGAGGCCACGTTGTCCAGAATAATGCGCACCTCCTGCGGTCCCTCCCCGTGCAGGATATGGGAGAGCCAGACCACGTCGTAGCTCCCGCTCACCTTCTCCAGTAAAAAGTCACCACCGACAAAGCCGACCCTCTCCTCTAGACCAAAACAGGCAACGGTTTCCTCAGCAAAAGAGCGACTGCTCGGCAGATCGTAAACAGTGGCTTGCAGTTCTGGATATTTCTTGCAGAAATGAATAGCCCAGGTGCCCGGCCCTCCTCCCAGGTCAAGCAACCTCCGGCGCCCACCCAGATCGATCTGGGAGATTAGTTTCGGCGCCAACAACATGGCCAGGTCATGCATCCCCAACAAAAAATTACGACGCCATTCGGGATCGTCGCCGGCATAAGCTGCCCGCACGGGCTGACCGGTCATGACGGCTTCATCCAGATGCGCCCAGGATTCCATAAGTTGCCGGTGATGTTGAATGATATTGCCGAGATATAACGGGGATTGGCGAGACAGAAAAACGGCAGCGCTGCGAGTACAGGAAAAACAGTCGTCCTTTTTAACTAGTAGTTCTATTGCGACTAAAGCGGTGAGGAGTCTTTGCAGGCCATCCTTGTCGGCTCCGATTTTATCGGCTAGTTCCTCAGCCCGCAATGCCTGCTCGTCCAAAACGCTAAAAAGGTCGATCTTGATCGCCGCATGCAGGACACTGGTTTGCCAATAGCCATTGGACAGCTCCAGCAGGGATTGGGGATTCCATTTGTATTCCGGCACTTTATCCTCCCTTGAACCAAAAGGGTCTACACAATCAACGGGCACTGAGATGCCGAACCCCTTTTTCCAGCCCATCCAGATTCAACTCGAACATGGGAATAATATCACGAATAATGCTGATGGTTTCACCATAACTCCACAATGACGAGGAACTGGGATTGAACCAGGCGGCATGACGGAAAGCCCCTGCCAGCATTTTCAGATTCTCGATGCTGGGTTTCTTCTGGCGGAATTCGATTTCGATTGAACCGTTGATGTCGAGCAATTCTTCCGGGGCCATGCTGGCATCCCCAACGAAAATCAGCCGTGTTTCGGGATCGCGCCGCAGAAGATCCTCTACAGGTTCGGGCTTATGGCGACGTTCGGCATCGCACCAGACTCGGTCTCTGATGGTGTTGTGAAAATAGCGAATGGAAAGCTCTTTGAACTGGGAGCGGGCGTGATGAAACAGCGCCTGGACTGTTTCCACATAAGGGTCCATAGACCAGCCACCATTGTCGATCAGGAGCAAGACTTTGAGACGGTCCACCATGCGCCTGTCAAAGACAATTTCAATTTCTCCGGCATTACGCATAGTTTCAGTGATCGTTTTATCCAGGTTCAACTCATCCATCGGTCCGACCGGTTTAAGATGACGAAGCCGCTGCAGAGCCTCTCCCATCTGACTGCGCGTTAAAGGAGCCGTACGAGAATAATCCCGATAGCGTCGTTCCAAAGCCACCTTGCTGGCGCTTCGAGCGCGGGACCCGCCACCGATGCGCATGCCACCAGGTCTATTTCCCGAATGGCCGACGGGGGAAACCCCACCGGCGCCGATCCATTTGCGACCGCCGTAATGCACTGCTTTCTGGTCCTTCAGCCGGTCCAGCAGATACTGTTCCAGCTCTTCAGCGGTCAATCGGCGAAGTTCCTTCTCGGTCAAACCAAGGGCTTTGGCGAGGTCCTGGGGCGTTTTTACCCAGGTTTTAAGGAGTTGGCGAGCTGCTTCATCCAGCTCAAGTCCCTCCAGGGGCACCGTTTCTACCCCGGCGAACAACTCGGCAAACACCTGATCGTAGGTATCGAAATCCCGTTCGCTCTTTACCAGAATCGATCTAGCCACGATGTAAAAGTCATCCAGCGAAACCACCAGCCTCAGACTCAAGGCTTTCTGCAGACGCAGAAAGGCAGTAGGTGTGACCATCACTCCTCGTTTACGAAGGGTATAAAAGAAAGGCACAAACATCGATTTCCCTTATGCAATACCTCTGCCTTCCCAAAGCTACTTGACGCCCGAAATCGGGAAGGAGGATTATAGAAGTAGGAGTCTTTATTTTAGCAGGAGTCGACGATGAAAAGACAGGTGATCAATGGAGACATGAAGGTTTGGGACGTAATCCAAGACCATCCCGAAACCTATGGCGTATTTCGGCAATACGGCTGCCCCGATATCCACAAAGGCATTTTCCAGGTTTCGTCGCATTTCATGAAACTGCGCACAATGGCCCATGCCCAGCACATTAATCTGGATGAGCTGCTTAGATCCTTGAATGAGGCGGTAACAAGCTATGACAAAGGTATGTCTGCCGGTTACCACTAAGTCAAGGGAGATCTCTAGCTGAAAATTATACATCAAGATCATATACGGATTTCAAGAAGGACAACTGGGGCGCTATGTGAATTAGCCAGTAACTCCTTCCCATCAGCCATCCTATGTCAACATGCAAATAAACCCTTATCACCGACAAACATCTTTATATTCACCCTGCGAACCTCCATTAAAAGAAGATTACAACGCATAAAATACGCTCATAAAACCTCCAATCATAATCAGGTTTTAATCCTACCAAAACAAAACTTAAGCCAGGACAAACTTTCTTTCTTGACCATTTTCGGCTTATGGGGCAGGTTATGAAATCCTAGAGAGTTAAGCTTCCAGCTATCTATGTTTTTCATATAGAACACTGTCTAAAAAGGAGAGAAAATGTCTACAGAGGTCAAGATCGGAGCCAAAGTACGCCAGTTGCGCGAAACCAAAGAGATGACTGTCGAGCAATTAGCCGAACAGAGTCACTGCCATATCGACCAGATCCGGCAGATTGAGGAAGGAGCCCTGCTACCTTCCCTCACACCCCTGATGGAGATTTCCCGAGCCCTGGGTGTTCGTCTTGGCACCCTGCTGGATGATGATCCGATCGAAGGCCCGGTAGTCTTCAAATCGGCTCAAGCTCCCGGCGTAATCCGCTTTTCCGGGAAAGATCCGAATGCGACAAGCAGCAACTTAGACTTCTATTCAATGGGAGCCGGCAAGCTAGACCGTCACATGGAACCTTTTATGATCGATGTCAAGCCACTCAGCGGTGAGGCGCCACCGCTTTCTGCTCATGAAGGAGAGGAATTTATCTTTGTTATTTCCGGTGCCATCCAAATCACCTACGGAAAAACTTCTTATGAATTGAAGGCGGGCGAAAGTATCTATTACGATTCGGTCATTCCCCATGATGTCCATGCCAAAGGCGACGAAAACGCGCGTATTCTGGCCGTCGTTTACACCCCCTGTTAGGAGACGGCCGCTATGCCACATACAGACAAAACGATAGGTGCCTTTTTCGAGGAGCAGGTACAGCGCCTGTCAGATCATGAATTTATTGTCTATCCGGACCGCGATCTGCGCTTCACCTTCAAGCAGTTCGACGACCGGGTCAACCGTCTGGCCAAAGGCTTGTTGGCGATCGGGATCGGAAAGGGTGACAATGTCGGTATCTGGGCGACCAACGTCCCGGACTGGACCACCTTCATGTTCGCCACCGCTAAGATCGGCGCGGTGCTGGTTACCATCAACACCCATTACCGCAGTTTCGAGTTGGAATACCTGATTAAGCAGGCCGACCTTAAGGCCTTGGCCCTGATCGGACACTTCCGCGATCACGATTACCTGAAAACGGTCAACGATCTGATACCGGAACTCTCCTCTTGTAAAAGGGGACAGCTCAAAAGCGAGAAGTTCCCGGCGCTGAAGAACGTTATTTTCATCGGCCAGGAGAAGCACCGTGGCACATATAACACCCGAGAGTTGATGCTGCTTGGTGACCAGGATGATAACAGCGAGCTGAACGCGATCAAGAACTCTCTCTCCGCGCACGATGTCATCAATATGCAGTACACCTCAGGGACCACCGGCTTCCCTAAAGGGGTAATGCTCAGCCACTACAACATCCTCAACAACGGCTATTACATCGGCAATCGCCAGAAGTTCAGCGAGGCCGACCGCCTTTGCCTGCCGGTACCCCTTTTCCACTGTTTCGGTTGCGTGCTCGGAGTAATGGCGGCACTGACCCACGGAACCACCCTGGTCCCATTGGAAATCTTCGATCCCCTGTTGACCCTGGCGGCAATCCAGAAAGAGAAGTGTACCGCGGTCTACGGCGTACCCACCATGTTTATCGCTGAACTGGATCACCCGATGTTCGACATGTTCGATCTCAGTTCCCTGCGCACCGGAATCATGGCCGGCTCCCCATGCCCTGAGAAAACCATGCGTCAAGTGATGGAGAAAATGCATTGCACGGATATCACCATCGCTTATGGCTTGACCGAAGCCTCGCCGGTAATCACCCAGACCCGAACTGACGATTCTGTGGCCCAGCGCACCGGCACCGTCGGTGCGGCACTGCCGGAAATCGAAGTCAAGATCATCGACCCCGATACCGGGAAAAATGTAGCAACAGGCGAACGCGGCGAGCTTTGTTGCCGTGGATATAACGTCATGAAGGGCTACTACAATATGCCGGAGCAAACCAGTGACGCAATCGATGCCGAGGGCTGGCTGCACTCCGGCGATCAGGCGGAAATGGATGAAGATGGCTATTTCCGCATCACCGGGCGAATCAAAGACATGATCATCCGCGGCGGCGAGAATATCTATCCCCGCGAGATTGAAGAATTCCTTTTCACCATGGAAGGGGTTCTCGATGTCCAGGTTATCGGTATTCCCGATGAGAAATACGGCGAAGTGGTCGGTGCCTTCATCATCCGCAAAGAGGGTGCAGATATCACTGAAGAAGACGTCATCGACTTCGCCCGTAGTCGCATTGCCCCCTTTAAGAAACCGAAACATGTCTTTTTTCTCGACGCTTATCCGATGACCGCCAGCGGCAAAGTACAGAAATACAAGCTGCGCGACATTGCCCGAGAACAACTCGGCATCAAAGATGAATTATTCCACGAAGAGGCAGCAGTCGACACAGACGCTAGGAAACCCTCCGTAATCATCCATGCGGACTTGTGTAAAGCCTGCGGGCTCTGCATTATCCATTGCCCGAAGAAGATCCTGAGCACCTCCGACAAGATCAACGCCCTTGGCTACCCAACCACGGTGGTTTCAGGCGAAGGATGCATCGGCTGCGGCAACTGTTATCTTGTCTGCCCTGAGCCTGGTGGAGTCACAGTTAAGCGCCCATAAATAGATATCAGGAGTCTCTATTTTGAAGAAATTAGTTAAAGGAAACGAGGCGGTGGTCATCGGCGCTCTCGTCGCCGGTTGCGACGCCTACTACGGTTATCCGATTACGCCGGCGAGTGAAATCGCCCATGCCGCCAGCGAGTATTTTCTCCCTCTTGGCAAGGTCTTTGTTCAGGCCGAATGTGAAATCGGGGCCATCAACATGGTCTTCGGTTCCGCCTCCTCCGGTCTACGCACTATGACGGCCAGCTCCGGCCCCGGCATCAGTTTGAAAATGGAGGGGATTTCCTATCTGGCCGGTGCAGAGTTGCCCTGCGTTATCGTCGACGTCCAAAGGGTCGGTCCCGGTCTCGGCAACATCGGCCCGGAACAGAGCGATTATTACCAGGTGGTCAAAGGCGGAGGCCACGGCGATTACCGGGCCATCGTCCTGGCACCCGCTTCGGTGGAAGAAACCTATCGGATGACCATAGAGGCCTTCGATCTGGCCGATAAATGGCGTACTCCGGTTTTCCTGCTTACCGACGCTACCTTGGGGCAGATGATGGAACCGATCGACGTCCGGCAGGAGCCGACTCAAAGAAGTGAAAAGCCCTGGGCCCTCGACACAAAACCGGAGAGCAACAACAACCTGGTCACCTCGATCTATCTCGATTTTGACGATATGGAAGTCCACATCAATCAGCTCCATGACAAGTACCAGCAGATCACTGACAGCGAAGCCAAGGCTGAAGTCTACGGTGCCGATGTCCCAGACATCGTCCTGACAGGTTACGGTATTACCGGCCGGATGCTGCGCAGCGCCGTAGACCTGCTGAAGGACCAGGGAATCAACGCCACCCTGGTCCGGCCACAGACTCTCTGGCCCTTCCCCACCAAGGTTTATCAGCAAGTTGTTAAATCGGGGGTCCCGGTCTTATCGGTGGAATTAAGTCGTGGACAGTTTGTCGAGGATGTGCGCTTGTCCCTGCCAGGACATTCGGTAAAACATTACGGCCGGGTCGGTGGTAATCTTCCTGGTCTGGATGAGCTGGTTGAACAGGCCAAACTGTGTCTAGAGGAGGCGAAAAATGTCTAAAGTATTCGAAAAATCGACCGCATTCTTCGACACCTTTGAGCGCAAGCCGAGCCTGCAGAAGACCACCCACTACTGCCCCGGTTGCGGCCACGGCACTCTGAACAAAATCATCGCCGATCAGGTCGCTGAACTAGGTATTCAGGATCGCACCATCTATGTCGGTCCGGTCGGTTGCGGGGTCTTCATCTATTATTACTTCGAAGGTGCATGCGCTTCTGCCGCCCACGGCCGGGCCTCGGCCGTTGCCACGGGCATCAGCCGCGCCAACCCCGATGCGATCACGGTCTCCTACCAGGGGGACGGCGACCTGGCCGCCATCGGCACCAGTAACGCTATCCATGCAGCCAACCGTGGCGAGAACATGATTGTCTTTTTCGTCAATAACAACATCTACGGCATGACCGGTGGTCAGTTGGCCCCGACCACGTTGATCGATCAGACCTCAACCACCTCCCCCACCGGACGCACCGTTAAAAATGACGGTTTTCCACTGCAGATGGCTGAGATGATCGCCGGGCTGGAAGCACCGACTCTGGTCGCCCGGGTTGGCGTCAACAACCCCAAAAACATTCGGCAAGCAATCAAGGTAATCAAACGCGGCCTGGAAATTCAGCGAGACAAAAAAGGTTATGCTTTTATCGAAGTGCTGTCACAATGTCCCACGAACTGGAAAAAGAATCCCGTAGAGGCCTGCGAGTGGATCGACGAGGTAGTCAGCAAGCAATACCCTTTCGGCGTATTTAAGGATATTGCAGATGAGGGGGAAGCGGTAGAACGTCCTTGCGAGAGGGTAGAATTTGCTGCGGTGGCTGAACAGCTGGGATTGGTGGACAAGGTCGATAAAGGCGACCAACAGATTGAAATGCCGCGCGATGAAATGCGCTTCAAGTTTGCCGGGTTCGGCGGCCAGGGAATCCTGTCCCTCGGCATGATGATGGCGCAAATGGCCATGCAGCGCGACATGGAGGTCACCTGGTTACCCTCCTACGGCCCGGAGATGCGCGGCGGTGTGGCCAACGCCTCGGTGGTGGTAAGTAAAAACACCATCGGCTCTCCGATAGTTGACGATCCAAATGTGCTGGTCGCCTTGAATCGCCCTTCCCTAGAAAAATTCGGGCCACTGGTGCAGGCAGACGGGCTGATTATCTATAATAGCTCTTTGATCGATCAGGTCCCACCAGATCTCAAAGGTAAGGCTTTCGCCCTTCCGGCGACCGATCTGGCAACAGAGGCCGGTTCAGCAAAGGCTGCCAACGTTGTGGTGTTGGGATTTTATGCGAAAATATCCGGAATGTTCAGTCTGGATGACTTGAATAGCTTCCTTGGAGAAACCTTTAAGAAACCAGCTTTGGTCGACATCAACCTGAAAGCTGTTAAAGCTGGTTGGGATGCGGCAGGAGAAACAAAATTGTAACGGGGAATTATAGCTGTTATTCAACAGAGGTCCTCAGAATTATCTGAGGACCCCTGTCTTTTCAAACCTAAGGAATGTGCTGTCCAGCCAGTCAAGGTACCGCTTAATTGCGAATCACCCCGATAACTCGAGGGGTAAAGTCACTTCTAAGCTCAGCCTTGCGTGTATGATGATGAAGTATGGGATATTAATTCACAGACCCTAGTTTTCAAACGACGCAGCACAAAATTTCAAGATAGAGTCAACCCCAACTTCAACGACAGAACCAAGAGTTTTAAGCGGCAGAAACCGTCCTCCCCTCCGCCCATCTGCGCATCTGATCGATTTTTTCTTTCATGGTCAAAGAAAGAGGTCGGGTGCCCTTCAGTTCCTGAAGTATGTCATCCGTAGTAAGTTTGCGGCGCCCTGAAAAGGCGGAATACAGGGCGGAGACAATGCCCTGCTCTATCTCTGCCCCGCTGAACCCTTCCGCTGCGGTGGCGAGAGCCTGAAGATTAAAAGCGGCAGGATCCCGCTTGCGCCGTTGTAAATGAAGGCGGAAAATTTCAGCCCTTTCCTGTGTTTCCGGTAAGTCCACGAAGAATATTTCATCGAACCGCCCTTTACGAAGCAGTTCGGGCGGAAGCAAAGAGATGTTGTTGGCGGTTGCCACGACAAAAACCGGAGCCTTTTTCTCCTGCATCCACGAAAGAAAAGTCCCCAGCAGGCGAGCCGAAACGCCGCCATCGGCATCTGAACCGCTGGGGGCTGTAAAGGCCTTCTCAATTTCATCGATCCATAACACCACCGGGGCAAGGGACTCGGCCAGGCGAATCGCTTCCCTTACATTGGACTCCGTTTCGCCAATAAATTTAGAGTAAAGAGAACCGGTGTCGAGTCGCAACAAAGGCAGCTCCCAGGCCTGAGCGATACCCTTGGCCATCAAACTCTTCCCGCACCCTTGAATACCTAGCAGCAACACCCCCCGTGGTGGATCGATACCGAAACGCTTCGCTTCCTCGGAAAAGGCGTCTTTTCTTAGATTCAACCAGTCTTTGAGATTGTTCTGACCACCGATATCGTCAAACTTTTCCTGATGAGGAAAAAATTCGATCAAACCAGATTGGGAAATCTTTTGTTTTTTCGCACTGAGAATCAGCGGCAGATCATCAGCCGCCAACTTTCCATCTTGGACAATAGCCCGGGTGAGCACCCTTTCCGCTTCGTTGAGCGTTAGGCCTTGAAGACACTGTACGAGCTTACGCTCAGTAGCAACATCGATCTCGACAGCAACATTTCGCCGTTTGGACACGCTGCGGACCACTTGGATCACAAGTTTTTTCAGTTCTTCTGCACAAGGCAGGGACAGCTCAAAGAACACCACATCTTTGGCCAACTCAGGAGGAATGTCGAAATTTGGTGCAGTAAGAATGAGGGACTTTCGCTTCTGACGGAATACATGACAAATATCCCGTAATTTTCTTACCGTGACAGAATTTTCAAGGTAACAATGCAGGTCCTTCAGCAGGTAAACCGCCTCCAGAGAGGAAGAAGAAACAAAGTTCAATGCCTCCATCGCACTCTTGGTCTTATATACCGCTTGCGGTTCTCCCCGTCTGGTTACCCCCTCAGTAGCCACCCAGTGAAAAAATGGAAGTCCCATGTTTTCGCAGATACCGGCAACGATGTCCTCGGCACGGGCTTCTTCGTGGGTTTCAATGCATATTATGGGATACTGCGAGTCTATGAGGATCTCAAGATCGTTGAAACGGTCCATGGACTTTCCCCTGAATTGAATGATGTCACAGAAAAGGTTTCACAGATAGACAACGGTATTAAGAACAAGTAGTTATAATGAAAAACAAAGTCTTTCTAACATGCCTTGCATACCAAAGTAAAACAGGAACATCCCCCATAACCTGGTTTCCTGTGTGACTTCATATTTTATGGATGCATCAACGATACTTCTGAACCTGCAGTAGCAGTATCGCATTGACTTCCTTATGGAAAAGGATTCTATTGAAAAGTGCTGGCACCGTTGGTGAACCAGCGGTTTTTTATCCGCAAGACGGGCGCAACAAATAATTGATATCATGAACGAAACTTCGAAAAATATGCAGTTGAACGCAACGGATCACCACGGTCAAGGCGGCCTGCGCGAGATGATCGCTCTGGCCCTGCCCATGGTCATCTCCCACGGCTGTGAAACAGCGCTTATCTTTACCGACCGGGTTTTTCTGTCCCGCCTCGGTCCAGTGCCCATGAGCGCGTCCATGGCAGGAGGGCTGGCCTCCTTCACGATGATGACCTTTTTTATCGGTCTAATTGGTTACGTAACCGCTCTGGCGGCCCAGTACCTGGGGGCCGGACGCAAGGAAAAGAGCGCCCTGGTGGTCAGCCAGGCGGTACTGATCTCGCTATTGGCGGCACCGCTGATCCTGGCGGCGCGACCGCTGGGCCATGCCTATTTCGAATTCATGAATCTGCCGGCGCAGCAGTTGGCGCAGCAGCGCGTCTATTTCGACATCCTGCTCTACGGAGCCGTCCTGGTTCTGTTGCGCACCTGCCTGAGCAGCTTCTTTTCAGGCATCGGGAGCACCCGGGTGGTGATGTTCTCTGCCATGGTCGCCATGGTGGTCAATATCATCGCCAACTATGGGCTGATTTTCGGCAATTTAGGCCTGCCCGCTCTAGGTTTGAAAGGCGCCGCTTACGGCACGTTATTCGGCAGCTTCTGTGGTTTGCTTGTGCTGCTGGCAACCTACCTGGGGCGTGCTAATCGCCACGAGTACAACGTTCTGAAGGCTCTACGCTTCGACCGGGCGGTCATGTCCAAGCTGTTGCGCTATGGGTCGCCGGCCGGAGTTGAGATGTTTCTCAACCTGGTCGCTTTCACCACAATGATCATGATCTTTCATGGTCACGGTCCGGTAACGGCAACAGCGGTGACTATCGTTTTTAATTGGGACTTGGTTTCCTTCGTGCCGCTGCTCGGCATCCAGATCGGGGTAGTCAGCCTGGTGGGCCGTTACATGGGAGCCGGTCAACCGGATATTGCCCAGCGCGTCGCCCGCTCTGGACTCAAAATGGCCTGCAGCTACTCGCTGGTGATTCTCTTTCTGTTCGTTGCCCTGCCGGGAGCACTGGTGACGATTTTTGAACCCCGCCAAGCTGATGTTCTTTTCAAACAAGCTGCGCCCCTGGCAACCAGCATGTTGCGCCTGGCCGCATTCTACGTCCTGGCCGAGGCGGTTATCGTGGTATTCAGCGGCGCTTTGCGCGGCGCAGGCGATACCTTCTGGGCCATGTGTGCCTCGGTGACCCTGCACTGGCTATTGGTGCCGGTGCTGGCTGTGTTTCTCAAAGTACTGGCCCTGCCGCCCCTGGCGGCCTGGTTGGCGCTTGTTGCTTTTATTCTGATTTTCAGCGGAGTGTTTTATCTGCGTTACCGAAGTGGTAAATGGAAGGCCCTGGCTGTGGTGGGGGATGGTAGCTAGTGCCTAAAGCTGACAGGAGTTCCGTTTTGGGGGAAATTATGGGGAGTGTCTCCCCCTTTTCACCTGTAAGCGATACTTGCGGGGGATAATTGCGAGAATTCTAGTCAAGCTCGGAAAGTTAAATTGTTCCGACCCCGGGAGCTACTTCCGGCAATATTTCATGGTTGGTCAAAATTTCATCAAAGCCAACCGCAGCCGCCCTCCCCGCCGTGACCCCGCACGGGGGAAGAAAAGCCACGACAGATGCGCCCCTATTGTGAAAGTGCCGAACAATGGACGACCGAAACAGGGGCAGGCCAGAAACAGAGGGAGGCAAGGCATAGGTTTTGCCGGACTGAATTCCACCGAGAGCAGGAACTCCGGACAGCGCGGCGAGGCCAGCCCGCCAACATTCCAGCTGACGTGGATAAAACTGCAGCCCGGGAAAATGCTTGCCTGCAAGCGCCTGATGGCCGGCATCCCAGGTCAGCATCTTGGCGTTATGAATAATTTTATCGACCAAGTTTTTAGCTTTAGCCCAACGGGCCAGGGCCAGAATGGTTTTTTCGCCTGCCTCCGGCTTGATGTCCAGCACCCATCGGCACTCGGAAAATTCGGTGGCAAAATCGTCGAAGAACATCACCGAGTTTGCATCATCTATTTGCTTGTTCGAGGAGACGGAGGCATTGGGACCAGGGCGTGTTTTATCAGGGGACCTCAAGCGAATACTGGCCAGTTCCGCTGCCGTTAAGTCCTGCACCCTGCGCCGGTCACCGGCAAGACGCCTCAAATCAGGATCGTGGACCAGGGCGATACGCCCGTCCCGGGTCAGTCTCAGATCGGTTTCCAGGCAGGAAAACCCATGATCGACGGCGGCGCAAAACGCGGCCCGGGTGTTTTCAACGGTCTTTTTCGCGTAGCCGCGATGGCTTATCCAGATGGGCTTTTTGAGCATTGTTCCCCTTTTGCGACGGTGGGTTCTGTGATAACCCGGCCAACCTCAGTGCCTCCTATTATAGTTGAGGCAACCACATCTTGCCAAGGGTTTCTCTTTTCAGCAGGGACCGCTACTGCAACAAATCTTGAGATAGAAACAAAAAAGGGGCGAACTGCGGTTCGCCCCTTCCCTTCACGTCTACATTTTCCAAATCAGCCCATGCCGCCGAGCTTTTCCAGAATCTTGTTGCTGCGGGCCAAAAAGGCTTCCATCTGCTCCTTGTCGAAAGAGCGCTGGCTAAGCATGGCCAAGTCATAGACCTGCTCGACGAGCATGGTGGCATCTTCCTCTTGCTTGGCATCCTGCAGCTTGATAATGTTCTGCACCACCGGGCTCTTGAGATTGACCATCAGAGTGTGCTCGGCAAACATGTCGGGCATGTCAGCGTCCTGGCTCATGGAGCGGGTCATCTCCTTGAAGCGACGGGTCTGCTCCGAGAGCAGGATCATACCGGAGACGCTGTCGTCCTTGAGGCTTTCAACTCGCACCTCAAGGCCAGTGGCTTTAAGGTGTTCTTCGAAGAAGGTCTTGACCTGCTCGGTCTGCAACTTTTGCTCGTCGGGACCGGCCAGCTCGATCTTGCGGTCTTCTTCCAGCAGGTTTTCGGTGACGTCGGAATCGACGCGTTCCCACTTGATCTCGCTGTTCTTCATCTCCAGGAACTGGATGAAGTGGCTGTCGATCAAAGCGTCGAGAAGAACAACCTCCATGTCCTGGCTCTTGAAGAGCTTGATGTAAGTGGCCTGGGCCGCCTCGTCGTTGGCGTAGTAGACCTTCTTGTCGTGTTTCGCGGCGGCGCGAACCAGGTATTCGTCCAGGGTGGCGTACTTGCAATCGTCGGTGGTGCGGAAGATAACCTGGTCCTTGATCTTGTCGTAAAACTTGTCTTCGCGCATCATGCCGTACTTGACGAAGGTGTGGATGTCCTCCCAGATTTTGCTGAAGGCCTCCCGGTCCTGCCGGGCCAGGTCGTTGATCTTGCTGGCAACCCGGCTGGTGATGACCTCACGGATTTTGCGAACCTGGGGTTCGTTCTGCAAGTAAGAACGGGATACGTTCAGGGGCAGATCGGGGGCATCGAGGCAGCCCTGCAAGGGGGTGAGGAATTCGGGAATCAACTCGGGGCAATTGTCGGAGACAAACACCTGGTTGCAAAAGAGCTTGATGTGGCTCTTTGCCACGTCGAATTCAGTAGTTAGGCGAGGAAAGTAAAGAATTCCCTTGAGGTTGAAGGGGAAGTCGACGTTAAGGTGAATCCAGAACAGGGGCTCGTCTGCCATAGGATAGAGCTTGGCGTAAAATTCCTTGTACTGCTCCTCGGTCACCTCGCTGGCCGACTGGTTCCACAGCGGCGCGCTGTCGTTGACCTGATCACCTTCAAGTTTGATCGTTACTGGCAGGAAGTTGCAGTAGCGCTTGACCACTTCGCGTACCTTGTTCGCTTCGAGGAACTCCTTTTCCTCTTCTTCGAGATGAAGGATGATCTCGGTGCCACGGTCTTTTTTATCGATCTCCTCCAACTCGTAGCTGGTGGTGCCTTCGCAGGTCCAGTGAGCGCCGGCGGCATCCTTCTGATAGGACAGGGAGCGGATTTCGACCTTGTCGGCGACCATGAAGGCGGAATAGAACCCGAGGCCAAAGTGGCCGATGATCTGGTTCTTGTCCTCCATGCCCTTGAACTTCTCGACGAATTCCTCGGCAGAGGAGAAGGCGACCTGGTTGATGTACTTGCGGATCTCATCGGCGGTCATGCCGATGCCGTTGTCCTTGATGGTTAAAGTGCAGGCATCTTTGTCGATGCTGATGTTGACCTCATAGTCCTCGGCCAGTTGCAGGCCTTCGACAAGGTTGACATGTTGCAATTTGGTGATGGCGTCAACAGCGTTGGAGACCAATTCCCGCAGGAAGATTTCCTTTTCGCTGTACAGCCATTTTTTGATAATGGGAAAAATGTTCTCGGTATGAATAGAAATATTGCCCTTTTCGGGCGCGTTTTGCTCGGCCATGTTCGGTCTGTCCTCCTGAAATCATGAGTTTGTTACGGAAAGCAGAGCCAAATGTAGGCATGGAGAGACCGTTTGTCAACCTTTTGGGGCTTTAAGGCGTAACGAGTAATGAGTGATCAGTAAATGGTGGCAAAAAATCGAGAAGAAGGATTCAGGCGTTTGTTTACCTTCGCGTGCTTCGCCGTTTCTCGTGAGACAGGGGCGGAAATATTCTTTTTCACGCGAAGACGGAAAGAGAATCCTTGTTTCCTGATTTCAGATTAGAAAAAAGGACGCCCGCCATTTTAGCAAACGTCCTTTTATATTTACGGCTATTATTCATGCGATTTACAGGACCTTGATCACCAGCACCCGCAGATCTTCCGAACCGGTATTGGTCCAGCCACGCATCTCATCCGCCGGGATTTCAATCAGGGTGTTGGCTCCAAGATTCGCGCTCTCCTCCCCTACTTCAAGGGTTCCGCTGCCCTCGAGCACATAAAAAATGACATCAAAGGGGTTGGGATGCTTTGCCAGTTCCTCGCCGGGCTTGAAGCACAGATGGATGACCTCGGTTCTCTCCGAAGCAAAGAGTTTGTGTGCTGCAATATTGATGGGTACCTGCTCGGCATCTTTAAGATGGATTGAATTCATATCGGTCCTCTCTTTCGTGATTAACTATTTTATCTTACCGCAATTCAAAACCAGGCTCACGCTAGTTCGCTTCGCTCACTAAAGCCGCAAAGTCGCCAAGGGAATCAAGACCTTTCCTTTTCGATTTTGTCTTTCTTTGCGCCTTTTGGTCTTTAACGACTGTAAGGAGCGGGTGTGAGACAGATTACATATAGGTTTTAACAGCTTTTGCCTCTCGGAAAAAGTGGGCGGCGAGGGGGATCGCCGCCCGATACGAATGGGAGGTTATGCTGTTGTTGCTTCTTATCAGCCAAGAATCGCCTTCAGGTCCTCTTCGGCAGTGGTGATGGGAGCAATATTAAAATTCTCCACCAGGAAGTTGAGGACGTTGGGGGTGAGGAAAGCCGGCAGACTGGGTCCAAGCTTAATGTTCTGAATACCGAGGTGCAGCAGGGTCAGGAGGATAACCACCGCCTTCTGCTCATACCAGGAGAGAATCATGCTCAGAGGCAGGTCATTGACGCCGCAGTCGAAGGCGCCGGCCAGAGCGACCGCGATCTGGATCGCGCTATAGGCATCGTTGCACTGACCGATGTCGAGCAGACGCGGGATACCGCCGATGTCGCCGAAATCAAGCTTGTTGAAGCGGTATTTGCCGCAAGCCAGAGTCAGGATAACACTATCCTGTGGCACTTTTTCAGCGAACTCGGTGTAGTAGTTGCGTCCGCTCTTGGCACCGTCGCAGCCGCCGATGAGGAAGAAATGTTTGATATCGCCGGCCTTGACCGCTTCGATGACCTTGTCGGCGACACCGAGTACCGCATTGTGACCAAACCCGACCAGGATCTCTTTGCCAGGAGCTTCGGCCACATCGGGGCAAGCCAGAGCCTTGTCGATGATGGCGCTGAAGTCGAAACCATCGATGTGGGTCACGTCAGGCCATGCCGTGCAACCCCAGGTAAAGAGCCGGTCCTTGTAGGAGTCCGCTGGTTTCTGAATGCAGTTGGTGTTAAAGATGATCGCACCGGGGAACTGGGGCAGCTCTTTCGCTTGGTCCTGCCAGGCGCCACCGAAATTGCCGGCGAGGTGGGCGTATTTTTTCAAACCCGGATAGCCGTGGGCTGGCAGCATCTCGCCGTGAGTGTAGACGTTGATGCCCTTGCCTTCGGTCTGCTTAAGCAATTCTTCGAGCATTTTCAGATCGTGACCGGAAACCAGAATGCCTTTGCCGGCCTTGGTTCCGGTATTAACGGGCGTCGGTACGGGATGACCGTAGTTGTCGACGTGACCTTCATTGAGCAGCCCCATGACGGTCAGGTTGTGCTTGCCGCATTCCATCGACAGGTTGACGAAATCCATCAGGCCGAGCTCCGGGTCGCAGGTAGCGGCCAGGGCTTGTTCGATAAAGGCGGTGACTTCGGGATCGGTCTTGCCGAGGATACGGGCGTGATCGGCGTAGGCGGCCATGCCCTTGAGGCCGTAAATAAGTATTTCCACCACGGAACGAACATCGGGATCGCTGTGCAGTTTTTCGATGCCGACCTGCTCGCCCTGAGTTACCAGGTCCGCTGCCGGAACCCAGGACGGGGCGCCATTCTCAAAAGTTCGTGCCTTGATGCCGTGGGCCTCTTTAAAGGCGTCCTCGTACAGTTTCTGGGCTTTATTTTTAAGTTCGGCACAACGCACGATAATATTGGCAAGACGGGCCGCATCGAAATCAACGTTGGTCACCGTAGCAAACAGCCCCTCAATCAGAAAAGCGTCGAAAGCAGGATCGGTAGCACCCAGCTTACGGGCTTTGCTGGCAAAAAATCCGAGCCCCTGCAGGCCGTGCAGCAGATTGTCCTGGAGCGCTGCCACATTGGGCTGTTTACCGCAAACTCCTACTTTATTACAGCCGGTACCGTTGGCTGCTTGCTCGCATTGATGACAAAACATGTGTTTCTCCTTTGCTGAGGAAAAATAGAAATCTAAACATTTCTTTTGGCTGATTGTTGGGCTCAGCCTAAACTTTCCGATCAAGCAGGAGATTGATACGGATCAATTTTTTATGTTTATTCAAAAACTGACCTTTCAGAAAACTTTAGAGGACAGTGCCTTACATGAGAAGCTAGCATTGTAGATATCTGAAATTATAATACTTATATCTTTTTACAAGGGGCGTGATTTTTCCTGTTGACAGGTGATATTTGGAGGAGTATATGATTTTTCATCGGCCGCATTCCGGCCCGGGAGATGCACGACGAACAGCATAAAAAGCAACCCCTTTTTATAGCCACCCGCCGACAGGCGTCCCGAGTCCGATGAATGAACCGTGTCCTCCAAATGGAGGAATTCGTTCCGTCAGGCTTTATAAAAGGGGTTACATATGCACATCGCGCTCACGTTCAATCTGCGCCAGGATTCCGCCTGCGCGCCATCCAATTCGCCCTCCGTCGCTCCTCTTGCCGCAGCGGAAGACCTCTACGCCGAGTGGGACGATTTCGACACGATCGATGCTGTTCGCTCCGCCCTTTCTCAATGCCACCGGGTATCCCTGGTGGAGGCCGACCATTACGCCTTTGCCAGCTTTCAGGCTCTGCGACCGGACCTGGTGTTCAACATGGCCGAAGGTCTGCTCGGTGCCAGCCGCGAAGCCCAGATCCCTGCCCTGCTCGACATGCTCGGCTTGCCTTACACCGGCAGCGATCCGCTGACCCTCGGCAACTGTCTGGACAAACGCCGCACCAAGGAGATTCTCAGTTACCATAGGGTGCCGACGCCACGCTTCGCCCTGGTAGAGAGTCTGGTAGATGTTCCGGCCCGGTTGCGCTATCCGCTGATCGTCAAACCCATTCTGGAAGGCTCCAGCAAGGGAGTCACCGACCGCGCTCTGGTGACTAACCGCAAGGAGTTGCTGCGTCAGGTGGAATGGTCGCTGAAAACGTACCGTCAGCCGGTGCTGATCGAAGAGTTTCTGCCTGGTCGTGAGTTCACCGTGGCGCTGCTCGGAAACGGCGAATCTCTGCGTATACTGCCCGTTGTCGAGATCGACTTCGCCGCTTTGCCGGCCGGGGTCAATCCTATCTATTCTTTTGAGGCCAAATGGATCTGGGACACCGAAGAGCAACCCTTGGATATTTTTGCCTGCCCGGCACCTCTTGATCCGTCGCTGCACAATGCCATCGAAAGGGTTTGCAAAAAGGCCTTTCAGGTTATGGGCTGTCGGGACTGGTGCCGCATCGATGTGCGCCTCGACGCCAGCGGTCAGCCAAACATTATCGAACTCAATCCCCTGCCCGGCGTGCTGCCTCGCCCTGAGCAGAACAGCTGTTTCCCCAAGGCGGCCCGCGCAGCGGGTCTGTCTTACGACGAGTTGATTCTCGGTGTGGCTGATGCGGCCATTGCCCGTCACCATCTGGTTAAGGGGGTTAGCCATGCGGATTGCTGTCTGCTTTAACGAAGCCCCGGCGACTCCGGCCCGGGGGGAGTCCATCGACCTGCTGTCCGAGCAGGGCGCCCGGCACGAAGCCGAAGCGGTACTGGCGGCTTTGCACAGCCTGCACCATGAGGCGGTACTTGTGCCCCTGCTTGCCGACATCGGCGAATTTATCACCTGTCTAAGAAACAGTGCCTGCGACCTGGTGTTCAACCTGTGCGAAGGCTTCTGGGGCGACAGCAGCCGTGAGATGCATGTAGCCGCCCTGCTGGAGTTGCTCGGCTTGTTCTTTACCGGCGCCACTCCCTATTGCTTAGGCCTGAGCCAGGACAAGGCCCGCTCAAAGGACCTGTTCAACGCCCATCATCTGCCTACCCCCCGCCATATCCTGGTGCGGAACGGTGGTCAGCTTCCAAAAATCAAGGGACTAACCTATCCCCTGATCGTCAAGCCGCGTTTTGAGGACGCCTCCCTCGGCATTACCGGCGACAGCATCGTCGCTACCGAAAAGGCCCTTCACAACCGGATCCGCTATATCCATCAAACCTATCGCCAGGACGCCCTGGTCGAAGAGTTCATCGTCGGTCGTGAATTCAACGTGGCCATCATCGGCAACAGCCCGCCGGTGGTACTGCCGATCTCGGAGATTCGCTTCGATCCGGCCCTGCCCCACCCCATTGTCAGTTATAGCGGCAAGTGGCAAGAAGACTCCGCGGAGTTCAGCGGCACGAGCCCGGTCTGCCCGGCAACGCTGCGCTTTCGCGAAGAGGTGCTGATCAAGGATGTGGCGTTGAGAGCCTTCAAAATCCTGGAATGCCGGGATTACGCCCGCATCGATATCCGATTCAGGGAGGGGGTGCCCTATATCCTGGAGGTCAATGCCAACCCCGACATAGCACCGGACGCCGGCCTGGCCCGGGCGGCCCGCGCCGCAGGAATGACCTATCCCGAATTCATTGCCCGGATGGTGAGCCTGGCTCAGCGCCGCAAGGAGATATCTCATGCGTGAACTACGCGCTACCGACCTGCCCGCCCTGATTTTGATTCTGCACCAATGCGAGGCCTTTACCGAGGTGGAGATCGCTTGCGCTCTGGAGTTGTTGGAGATCATGATCAACGATCCGCTGCAGCAGGACTACCGCGTCGCCGTTGCCAATGGCGGCGATGAGGTGCAAGGCTATATCCTTTACGGTCCGGTGCCCATGACCGAGGGGACCTACGATATCTACTGGATCGCCGTTGACCCGGATTGCCAGGGGCAGGGAATTGGGCGACAGCTTATGCGTCATGCCGAGCGGCAGGCCCGTGCCGCCGGCGGACGGATGATCTGCCTGGAAACTTCGTCCCAGGGCCATTACCAGCGGACTCGTGAGTTTTATCGCCAGGCCGGATACTGCGAAGAAAACCGCATCCGGGACTTCTATCGCCCCGGAGACGACCGGCTGACTTATGTCAAACGCTTTACGACTATGAAGGACTCCTGAGGTAATGGAACTCTGGCAAAAAATGCTGCAAGCCAGCATCACATCTCCGACCCGGCTGACCCGTCGTTACGGTATCGACCCCCGGCCTCTAGCCGATGTTGCCGAGCGTTATCCGATGCGAGTCACCCCCTACTACCTGAGTTTGATTCAATCGGTAGGCGACCCCATCTGGCGCCAGGCGGTCCCCTCAATGGACGAGCTGGAAGAAGGGAGTTGCTGCGCCGACCCCCTCGACGAGGAGGAACAGAGCCCGGTGCCGAATCTGGTGCACCGCTACCCCGACCGAGTGCTGTTCATGGTCTGCTCCGAGTGCGCCATGTATTGTCGATTCTGTACCCGCAAGCGCAAGGTCGGCAAGGAGAATATGCAGATCAGCCGCGACACCATCGCCCAGGGGTTGGCCTATATCCGCAACCATCCGGAGATCCGCGATGTCATTCTGTCAGGCGGCGACCCGCTGCTGCTAAGCAACGAGCAGCTGGAGGCGATACTCAAGGAGCTGAGAGCCATCCCTACGGTGGAGATCATCCGCATCGGCACCCGCATGCCGGTTGTGCTGCCCCAACGTATTACCCAGGCACTGGTACGCATGCTGCACCGTTATCATCCCCTGTATCTCAACACCCATTTTAACCACCCGGACGAGATCACCAACTCATCGACCAAAGCGATCGCCCGCCTGGCCGACGCAGGGATACCCCTCGGCAACCAGACCGTGCTGCTGCGCGGGGTCAACGATGATCCGCACACCATGCGTCGGCTGATGCAAAAACTGCTGAGCATCCGGGTCAAGCCCTACTACCTCTACCAGGCCGACCTGGTGCTGGGCACCGAGCATTTCCGCACCACCGTCGAAGAGGGGCTGGAGATTCTGCGTTGGCTTCGAGGCCACACCTCTGGCATTGCGGTGCCGGCCTTCGTTATCGATGCCCCTGGAGGCGGCGGGAAAATTCCTCTATTGCCTGAATACTTGCAATCCCTGGGCAGCGAGGTTCTGTTGAAAAACTATCTGGGCCACGATTACCGATACGCTAACGCCCAGCCCAAGGAAGAAGAGCTTTGGCAGGTCGCCCTTCAGGCCTGAGTCTTAATCGGCATTCGATGGCTTCTACGGTTTGCCTGGCACAGCCTGACCAAACTATACGCGATGCCGGCCGCGCTGCTTTGTTCAGCGGCCAGCCCTTGCCCCATGACCGCCCTCCGTTCATGGGGCCTTTTTTATTTCACAAGTCATGACGGCGGTTTGCCCGCATCGGCGGGTTCTGTTATCCTGAAAAATAATGGTGTCGCAAAAAGTCCGACCCGCGGCGTCACGGCGTTTTTTCAGGACCTCGACAACCTCGATGTATTTCTTCACCCCCCTGAAAAAACACCAAGCCTTGTCGGATGAAATCTTTGCTTCGCCATCCTATGATTTTATTGCGAGTGCATCAAATCTGATTATGGATAATTTTTTCCGCGCCCTGAGGAGCTGTCATGAAACAGGACCCCGTCCAGCAAGACACCGTCAGTCGCCTGTCCGCCGTTGATACCAGCACCCTGCCTGCCGACGGCGGCGATCACTATAACCGCCTGATCTTCGAAAAGAGCCCTTACCTGCTGCAGCACGCCGAAAACCCCGTCGACTGGCACCCCTGGGGAGAAGAGGCCTTTGCTCTGGCCCGGCGCGAGGATAAACCTGTGCTGGTGTCCATTGGTTATTCGACCTGCCACTGGTGCCACGTCATGGAACACGAATCCTTTGAAAACGAGGAAGTGGCGGCCGTTCTCAATCGCTTGTTCGTCCCGATCAAGGTCGACCGCGAGGAGCGCCCCGATGTGGACAACACCTACATGTCGGCCTGCCAGATCCTCACCGGCGGAGGCGGCTGGCCCCTTAATGTCTTTATCACTCCGGACAAACAGCCTTTCTACGCTGCCACCTATATGCCCCGCGAGGCGCGGGGGGATATGGCCGGTATCACCGATATACTCGAGCGGATCGGCAATACCTGGCAGAGCAATCGCCAGCAACTCCTCGATTCAGGGCAAAGACTGACTGAATCGCTGATAAATCTTGAGAAGGGGGCTACAGGCAATACCGAGGGCCAACACCTCACCGAAGAGCCCCTGGAGCAAACCTATTCCCATTTTTTCAAGACCTTTGACAAGGACCGGGGAGGTTTTGGCGAGGCGCCCAAATTCCCTATTCCCCACAACCTCTCCCTTCTTTTGCGCCTTGGTCAGCGCCTCGGGCTTGAAAATGCGCAGACCATGGCCATGCGAACCCTGCAAAACATTCGATTGAGCGGCACCTACGACCACATCGGTTTTGGTGTGCATCGCTATGCCGTCGACGCCCACTGGCGGGTCCCCCATTTCGAAAAGATGCTTTATGACCAGGCTTTGCTGACCCTGGCCGCGGCGGATGCCTACCAAACCAGCAGAGATCCTTTCTTTTCCACCATGGTCGACGAAGTCAGCGAATATGTTCTGCGTGACCTGACCGATGAACAGGGGGGATTCTACAGCGGTGAGGATGCCGATTCCGAGGGAGTCGAAGGGACTTTTTACCTGTGGACGCCGCAACAGGTCGAGGAAGTGCTCGGTCATGAACACGGCACCATCTTTTCTCACTGTTATGAAGTCTCTGAACAAGGTAATTTTGAAGGCAAGAACATTGTTCGGCTGGAAATGGATGTTAATCAGTGGGCCGCCTGGTTCGGCATTGAACCGGAACGGCTTGGCGAAGTGCTGGCTCTTGGGCGGCAAATGTTGTTTACGGCCCGGGAAGAACGCATAAGGCCCCATCGGGACGACAAGATACTGACCGCCTGGAACGGCTTGATGATCGCCGCTTTGGCCAGGGCGGCAACGGTTCTAGATAAGGAGGAGTATCTGGCTGCCGCCTGTGCCAGCGCAGACTTCATCCTGAATAACCTGCGCCGCGATGATGGTCGTCTGTTGCGTCGTTACCGTCAGGGCGAAGCGGCGGTGCCCGGTTTCCTCGACGATTACGCCTTCTTTTGTTGGGGCTTGATCGAACTTTATCAGGCGGGCTTCGACAGCCGTTATCTGGCTATGGCTCTGGAACTGACTGCAGATATGGAACGTTTGTTCGGGGATGGCCAGGGCAACCTGTTCGACAGTGCAGAAGATGCGGAAACCGTATTGACTCGCAGTAAAACAATCATAGATGGTGCCGTACCGGCGGGCAATTCGGCTGCTGCCTGGAATTTGCTGCGGCTTGCGGCCTTGACCGGCGATCAAGCCATGACCGAGCGGGGCGAGGCAGCTATTAAAACCAGCCTTGCCCAAGCCGCCCGCTATCCCACCGGCACATCTCTGCTCTACTGCGCCTTGGACTTTGCTCTGGGTCCCAAGGATGTGGTGGTCCTGGCAAGCGACCTAAACGGGACGGGCATGGATAAAATGTTAAGGGCCCTGCGCGAGCGGTTTTTACCCCGCACCCTGGTGTTATGCGCCGATGCGGAAGATACGCAACTCAACGAACTGACCCCCTTGCTGCAGGGCAAGGCGGCCATCGATGGTCAGACAACCGCCTATCTTTGCCGGGGCGAAACCTGTCAAGCTCCGGTAACCAGCGTTGACGAGTTGATCGCCATGCTGGAAGGTTGACCAAAACAGCTTCCAACGTGAAAAGCCGGGATTTAATCCCGGCTTTTCTGCGTACTGATAACAACAGGTAAATATTTGTCTCTTAGCCTTGCAAGACTTTAAGCAGATGGGGCACCAACTGCTTTTTACGGGACAGCACGTCCTGCAGTTCGTACAGTCCCGGTTCCAGTTCCGGATAGCCAATTCGATAGGGCAAATCGGCTTCCCCGTCGGCCAACAACAAACTGGTCTCCCGCACGATATCCGTCACCAGCAGTCCGGCGGCTGACATGCCTCGTCGTTGTCGCAAATCAGCAAGTTCTTGACGAAGGGCCTGTTTAATACCGTGAAATTCTTCAAATCCAACCACTTCCACCTGCCCTACCCCGAACAAGCGTTCTCCTGCACGATATTCCTTAAAGTCCGACAGGATCAATTGTTCCGTGCTTTCATAAGCGCTCAGGACACTGCCCGCGGCGAACATCTCCTGACCAAAGTTTTGCGGATCGAGTTGTGCCAGCTCTCCCAGCCAGGAGGCTAACTCTCGATCAATATCGGTGGTGGTGGGGGATTTGAGGAGGACCGTGTCGGAGAGCAACCCGGCCAGCAGCAAACCCGCGCACTCTTTCTCGGGTTCCAATCCAGCTTGACGGTAGAGACTGGCAACAAGAGAGCAGGTGCTTCCCAATGGCTGGTTGATAAAGCGAATCGGCTTCTCGGTATGAAAGTTCCCCAGCCTGTGGTGGTCGATCACTTCCAGAATCTCTACCCGGTCGGCACCGGTTACGGCCTGGGACAGTTCATTATGATCGACCAGAATCAATTTGAGGGGCGTTTCAACCAAAAGGTCGCTTTTAGTGGCTACAGCGGTGACTTTACCGGCGCTATCGAGGACGAGGACGCCAGGGCATCCCCCATGAAGCAATTTCAGCCGTAAATCTTCGCGACAATCGAGAAGACCCACCGTAGGACAGTTGCGCTCCATAAGACAATGAGCCGGGGTCGACAGCCGCGCTCGCCAGGCGGCTGTGGCGGTGTCAAAGTTTGTACTGAGAACGGTTACCTGTTTCTGACGGGCCATCGTCAATAACTCCGGCGAGATGGTTCCGCCACCGGTAATCACCAGAACGCGTACGCCGAGGTTTACGGCGTGAGCCTGAATTTCCTGTCGGTCCCCGGTAATGATAAGCAGCCGGCGCGGGTCGCAATGGGCCACCCGCTCTGCAAAGGATTCAAAGGCCATAGCGCCGACATAAAGTTCCAGCTCTTCGAGTTTCCTATCGTCGATGCTGTTTAGGGCCCTGCCCTGCAGACATTCCTGCAGTGCCGCTAAAGAGGTCAATACCCGCCGGCTTGCACTTTCATCGGACGGCAGTAAAAATCCTTCAGCCGCTCGTTTGAGCATCATCAGGCCTTGCGGGCGTTGTTCCTCATCAATTACCGGTAGAAGACGGACATCATGATGATGGAGTTGTTCTAAAACAATGGCCAGAGGGGTCTCACCACCGATGGTAACGGCGGGAGAACGGACCAAATCCCGTACCCTGGGAGAAACATCGGTGAGCAAGGGCGGAACGTCGACAACGAGATGTTTCAGTACAAATTCCGTTTGCCGATTAAGATTTCCGGCACGGGCAGCGGTCACGCCGGTCAAACCCTGCAATTGACGCAAACGGGCATAACCGATGGCGCTGCATATTGAGTCCGTATCGGGATGCTTGTGGCCGACAACATATACCAGGGGTTCGATCATGAACTCTGCCCTTTCTGTTGTAAAGTACAACGCACATCCCCCATGCCGATAACGTCTTCTACCACGACCTGAGCCGGCCTGCCCTGAGCATCCAGCCAGACATACACGATGCCGTTGTCGGTATCGAAGACTTCTTTGTCGATCTGTACTTTGAGAAGGAGCCCTTGTTTGGGGAATTTGGGGCTGCGCGGTCTCTGCTTATCTGCCAGCACTTCAACGATAATTTCACTGGCAACCATTCGACTATAAGTCGGTATACGATATTTTGCGCCTTTGACCAATGGCCCGTAAACACCTTGCCGGAAATTATAAAAGGCGGTCAGAATATCGTTAGGTTTGACCGGAGGCATCGGTAGAACAAGATCCTCTTTTTGCCGACCGTTACGAGTGACCCTCTGGATTATTTTCTGTTGTTTGTGGTCGAACAGGTATCTTTTGAGTCGCACCCGCTTCCGGCCTTCTTTAGTTTTACTGATGTTCGAATCATGGCGTAAAGAAGTAAAGCCCTCTTCCTTGTCGAGTTGCATCAAGGAGACATAACTTTGGGCACGGTCGCTGGTTAACCATGCTGCAACACCGAGTGTATTAGCTTCCAGGGTTGCCTGCCAGCGGTTCGGCTCTTCGACCGGCTGAAGGCTTAATTGAGCTTCGGCCAGACGATCAAACCATAAAAAAGCAATATCGTAGCGATACTGTTCGACAGCGGGATGTACAGGTTCTCTCTTTTCGTCAGGGTCAACAGTGGTAGCGAGATCCTGACCCTCTGCACTAGCGAAAAGGAGGAATGATAATCCAAAAACAATGAAGAGATGCTTCCAGATAAATCTCATAGAAAAAGTCCTATAATAAACGCCAGGTAACCGCCAAGAAGCAGGAGCCCCTTCCAGCGGCAGATTTTATAGCGGTGTCCCAGCAAAGGAATAAGACCGATAGAGAAAACCAGCATGACAGGCAGTTGCAACTGCAACAACGACGGGTCGACAGCCATGGGACGAATCATGGGGCAGATCCCGAGCACGAATAGAATATTGAAAATATTACTGCCAAGCACATTGCCGATACTCAGATCGGCGTGTCCCTTCAAAGCACTGAGACCGCTGGCGGCCAACTCCGGCAAACTGGTGCCGATGGCCACCACGCTGATCCCAATAACCAACTCCGAGATACCAAATGCACGGGCCAGGATCACCGCAGAACGAACCATCATTTCCGCGCCGATGCCGAGGCCTGCAATCCCTATCAACACCAGAAACAGATCCCTGGGTCGGGACCTGCTGGCCATCATGGAAGAACCCTGACCGGCGTCATCTCCCATTTTGCGTGCTGTACGCAGACAATAACCGAGAAATACCAATAACAGGGCAAATAAGAGCGCCCCGTCATAAAAGCCGAGATATCCATCGAGCACCAGTACGAACAACAACAGCGAGGCGCCGATCATGAAGGGCACCTCCCGTCTAAGAAGCGAACGGGGGACTAAAAGCGGAGCTATTAATGCGGTAAAACCGAGTATCAGTCCGATATTGGCGACATTGGAACCAACGATATTGCCGGCTGCAATATCAGTCGATCCTTTAAAAGAAGCCAGCAAGGACACCATCATTTCCGGCATACTGGTACCGAAAGCAACTACGGTCATGCCGATAATCAATGGGCGTATCCCATAGGAAGCGGCTAAACGAGAACTGGAATTGACCATGGTTTCAGCGCCAACATATAGAATCGCCAACCCGAGCAGAAAAAAGAAAGCGGCTACCATTTATCGAAATATCTCCTGGAAATTATCAGCGTTGCTGAATGACTTTGTTAATGGCTGGAAAAAGCGATTGACATCAAAGAATCCGATCACTAATATTCATATATTCAATTTCTTACAATACTTCCGACACAGAGGAAAACATGCCAGAAGATTTTATCAAGACCCAAAGTTACGAGCGAGAAGCAGAAATTCTCAAGGTTCTCGGCCACCCGATTCGGCTTAAAATAGTCGCCGGCCTGCTGTCGGAAGCCTGTAATGTCAAAAAAATATGGGAATGCCTTGGCCTGCCTCAAGCCACCGTATCCCAACACCTTGCCTTGCTCAAGAACAAAGGCATAATAGAAGGACGGCGCAGCGGCGTAGAAGTTTACTATTCGGTCATTTCGGAACAAGCCCGCCTGATCATCCAAGCTCTCTTCAAACAAGCCCCCTGCAAATAACCCGCTCTGGCTATCTTACGTTATTATTATCGTGTCGGGGCTGTCGCCATCCCGAATAGGACTTCGTAACTTGCTGGAATTTGGTCGTTCTTCCCGTAACGTTGCCGGTAGATAGCGGTCATTTTCTGTAGTTGGCTGCGGGATGCCAAACCGCGGGGGGCTCTTGAACTGGCATTGCCGGCACCGATCCGTTTCAGGCTGCGCAACAGATCCGTTACATCCCTATGGTATTCAACAAGTTCCTGCCGTTGGAGCTCTATCTGCACAAATCCGGCCGCATTCAAGGCCTGTTCAACGGTAGCCATATCCGGCAACTCGTGCAGGTGTCCTGTCTCCCCTCCATGGATTCTTGCTGCCTCCCGATAAGCTGTTTTAAGCTCCCTGAGGGTATTCTTCCCGAACAATGCAAAGGCGAAGAGACCTCCCTCATGTAAAATCCGAGCACTTTCGGCAAAGGCGCCTGGGAGGTCAAGAACCCATTGATAGACGGACGAAGAGCAGACCATATCCAGGCTGTAATCGGCAAAGGGCAAGGCTTCGGCGGCAGCATCGACTGCCAATGCTTTAGACAGGCGGCTGCGACCTTGCAAGGTCATACCATGGGCAATATCCGACAGAACGGGCTGCAGTTGAGGATGGATTCTACAGAGTTCGTAAGACAGAGTCCCGGTGCCGCAGCCGACATCAAGGAAGGTCCCCTGTTCCGGGCAGGAGGGTGCGATAAAGTTCAACAGATTGGCCACGACCTGTTTTTGAACCTGGGCATGGTGATCGTAACTGTCGGCGCTTGTACTGAAATTGCGTCGCAAACGGCGACTATCTACCGCTGCTATCATGGTTGGCAAAACTCCCGCCATAGTTGAAAGACCTCTTCAGGACAACTGAGAAAGGGGGCATGTCCAGCCTGCTCCAGCGGTTGAAAACGGGCTTGTGCTAAAGTCCCGGCAAGATAACGTCCAGCACCCAAAGGAATAATCTTGTCTTCTGTCCCATGCAGAACCAGCGTGGGCAGCTCTAATTCGACCAACTCTGCGCGCAAATCGCTCGTTCGCAGGGTCTCCAAGGCGCCTAAAGCGGCTTCCTGCTGCGGTGGCATGACCGATGGCGAAAGATGTTCACTGAGCCACTGCCGACGGCCTGAATTTATCTCCTGTTCACCGAATTGCTGGTTGAAAAAGTCCTCAAGGGTCCTGGCAAAACGACGCTGTAGCCCCCGCGCCATGATACGCACCTGGCCTTCGGCCAGCCCGTGAGACCATTCTTCGTCAGCCACGAATCGTGGCGTAGTGGCTATTAGTAATAGACGGGACAGACGATGTTTGGTCAGGCTGGCCAGTCGAAGGGCGATTTGACCGCCGAGGGACCAGCCCAGAAGACGAACATCGGTGAGTTGCAACCCTTCCATCCATAAGGCCAGGTCCCTGGCCAAAGAATCGAGGCTATAATCTTTGCAGCTCGTCGATTGGCCGTGCCCGGGCAGATCGGGTGCCAGTACGCAAAATTCGTTACTTAGATTCTGTACCGCTTCGTCAAAAACCGCTGAAGACATAGCCCAGCCGTGCAGAAGCACCAGGGTGGGACCGCTGCCGGCCTGACGAAACCGCAGGACACGACCGTCTGCCAAATTCCACTCTTTCATTGAGAGGCTCCTTGCACGGCTTGTACGATTGCCTTCGCCGCGGCATCCAGATCGGATGGCTGATGCAGGGACATCAGGGTGGCCCGCAATCGACAACTGCCAGCGGGCACCGTCGGAGGGCGAATCCCCTGAACAAAGTATCCTTCAGTTATCAAACGCTCGCTGGCAGCCATAGTCGGTGCCGGTTCGGCTGTAAGTATAGGTACGATGGGACTGGGGTGCTCCTCTACCTCCAGGCCCCCCTGACGCAAACCGGTGATAAAGCGGATTCGATTTTCAACCAACCTTTGTCGCAGTTCGTCGCCTTCTGATCCGGCAACGATTTCCAGGGCAGCCGAAGCTGCTGCGGGGACTCCCGGAGGAAGACTGGTAGAGAAAACAAAGGAACGTGCCCGGTTGATAAGTAGCTCGATAGCCGCTGAGGGTCCTGCCAAATAAGCCCCCGCCCCCCCTAACGCTTTGCCCAGGGTGCCCATATGCAGATCGATGTCCTCCAGACATTCCAGATATTCACCGGTGCCGCGACCTCCGGCACCTAAAAGACCGGTTCCATGGGCATCATCGACCATTAGCAGGGCATCGTACCGTTTCTTTAGTTTTACCAATTCAGGTAATGGCGCCAAGTCGCCATCCATGCTGAACACGCCATCGGTGACCATCAACCAGCGGCCCTGGCGACGAGAAACTTCCTGCATCATCAGGGCATCAAGAGCCTCAAAATCTCCGTGAGGATAGATTATCGTTCGAGCTTTGCTCAGGCGACAACCATCGATTATGGATGCGTGATTGAGGGAGTCGGAGAAGATAAGATCGCCCTCCCCCAAAAGCCCCTGCAAGATTCCGCAGTTGGCGGCATAACCCGAATTGAACAGTAACGCACGTTCAGTTCCCTTGAAGGCCGCCAGGTCTTCTTCCAGCAGCTGATGACACCTCATGGATCCGGAAATCAGCCGACTGCCGCCACTGCCCGCCCCGTAGCGAGCTGTCGCCCTTTGGGCTGCTTCGATTATTTTAGGGTGAGTAGCCAGGCCTAGATAGTTATTAGAGCAAAGGAGCAGGACCCTTTGGCCATCGATTTCGACGTATGCACCTTGATCGCTAGTGACCGTACGCAAACGGCGAAGCAAGCCCCTGTCATTCAGGCTGTTAAGCTGAGATTGCCAGTCGATCATAAGTCTTCACTCCAGGGTTTAGCCCGGTACAATCGACCGATACGATCAAAGAGTAAAGGCTTGGATTGCAGATAATCCATAAGCTCTGACAAATCATGCTCCCCGGATGCGAGGAAAAATGCCCGCCCTCCCCGTTCGTCCCCCAGAGGTTTAAGATGAGGAAATCGCATATACCCCTGCTGAACACTTGCTACATAGCCGGCGGTATAGTCAGGATCATCGGACCAACAGAGCTCGGCTACGATTCCGGGAGCGGTAATAACTTTTGCGGCTAAAACCAGAGCTTCACGAACATGGTCATTATCAAGGCCCAAAGCTTGCAGCCCGAGGATCAATTCATGACGGGCTTGCTCGGTCAGATCCATGCGACTGACACGAACTCCCCGCGCCTTATCCGGTTCAAGACGGTTACCGTTCTTTGAATCGATAAGCATCGCTCCGCGCATACTGCGACCGTCAGGTGCTGCGCCGGAGGCCATAGCATCCATGGCCCTGGCGATTGCTACAGGAGTTACGCCCGATTTAACTAAAATAGCGGTTGCGGCCCGTCGGCCATGATGATAATCGTCCACTAGATACGTATGCAAATCCGGCAGGACTCCAGTGTCGATTTGCCCAGTTTCTACTTCTTCAATGGTAAGCTGTATTTTCTCTGCCCTGCCTCGCATATGCCCCAAAGCCCTCTTCACCATGCCTGCAGCTAACCGTTCAAGGTCATCCGCGACACTCAGGCGCTCTGCGCCGGATAGGTGCTTTCCGTTTATTGAAGCCTGCATGCGAATACTGAATAGTGGTCTTTTCATGGCTCGAAAGCTAGCATGGCCATCCAAACATTGTCAACCTGCCGAGGACTATTGGTTGACAGTTGCATAGGATATGGGGCGACACAAAAAAGGCCGCCCGAAGGCGGCCCGATCAATTGGTTTCTGCCTTAGTTTGAGGACTCTTCCGATGGCTCGGGTTTAGCCATGTTGCAAAATTTCCGAATCTGTTTGGCAATTCCAGGACCATCGATACCACATAAGGCGCGAAGTTCCTGTTGAGTTCCCTGCTCAACAAAACTATCGGGTAGTCCCATACGCAGTACACGGGGGGTAAGTTGCTCTTCGGCGAGCAATTCAAGTATCGCTGAACCGAAACCTCCGGCCAATACGTTTTCCTCTACGGTAAAGACCAAACCGGTACGTCGTGCTTCATCTGAGATCATTGATCTGTCAAGAGGGGCAAGGAATCGGGCATCAATTACAGCCAGCGACAACCCTTCTTTTTCCAATACTGCAGCCGCTTGCAAAGCATCACGACAAACTACCCCAAGAGCAAAAACAACCCCGTCGGTACCATCACGCAATTTCTCTCCACGACCAATATCGGCAGCTGCGGGCAAGTCTCCCAGGGGAAGTCCGAGAGCCTGCCCCCGAGGGTAGCGATAAGCAAAAGGACCTTCGACTGTGGTGGCGGTTACCATGGCCCGCTGTAGTTCCAATTCGTCTCTGGGGGCCATGATAGTGAGATTGGGGATATGGCGCAGATAGGAGAAATCGAACACCCCGTGATGAGTAGGCCCATCGGCACCGACCAGGCCAGCCCGATCGATAGCAAAGGTGACGGGCAAATTTTGCAACGCCACATCGTGGACCACGTTGTCATAAGCCCGTTGTAAAAAGGTTGAATAGAGGGCCACCGTAGGGCGCAGGCCCTGACTGGCAAGGCCAGCGGCAAAGGTGACCGCATGCTGCTCTGCGATCCCCACATCGAAGAACCGGTCGGGATAGCATTGAGAAAAGTCCTTCAAACCCGTTCCTTCAAGCATCGCCGCCGTAATGGCGACAATACGCTCGTCCTGTTCGGCCTGTTGAACCAGGGTTTTCCCGAACACTCCGGTATAGCTGGTCTTTCCTCCCTTACTGGCTTGAGGGACACCGGTCTCCCGGTCGAAAGGACCAATCCCGTGAAACAAAGAAGGGTTTTCCTCGGCAGGCTGATAGCCTCGTCCCTTGCGGGAAACAACATGGACGAGAACCGGCCCATCGAGGTTGACTACATTTTCAAATGCGTCCACCAGTTGGTCGAGACGGTGCCCGTTAAGGGGGCCGACATATTCAAAACCGAGGGCTTCGAATAACATGCCTGGGGTGAAAAAGCCTTTCAGGGCCTCTTCGGCACGTCGAGCGACTTTGAGCAGGTCTTTGCCGAAACGTGGCACGTGGTTGAGAAAATTCTCAGCTTCCTTTTTAAGTCTCACCGCCAATTCGGAAGTCAACTTACGGCTGATGAGAGAAGAGATGGCGCCGACGTTGGGGGAAATGGACATTTCATTATCGTTAAGCACGACAATAAGATTTTTATTCAGGTGCCCGGCATGGTTGAGTCCCTCAAAAGCCAGACCGCCGGTCAAAGAACCATCACCTATGACAGCGACCATCTTCTGTTGTTTATTCTGACAGTCCCGGGCAGCGGCCATACCGAGAGCAGCGGAAATAGAAGTACTGCTATGACCGACGTCAAAGGCATCATGGGGGCTTTCCTGGCGTTTTGGGAAGCCGCTGATGCCACCAAGCTGGCGCAAGGTATGAAATTGTTCAAGGCGACCGGTGAGCAGTTTGTGGGCATAGGCCTGATGCCCAACATCCCAGACTATTTTGTCTTCCGGAGAATTCAGGACTCGATGCAAGGCGACGGTCAGCTCGACAACGCCCAATGAACTCGCTAAATGGCCGCCAGTGGCTGAGACTGTGGAGATGATTTTTTCACGCAATTCAGCGGTGAGTTGCTCAAGTTCGCCCTGAGACAGATCTTTTAATTCAGCGGGTGATTGAAGTTGCTGCAGAATACTCATTGAATTATGCTTTCGCAAATAGTCACGAGATGGCTTGAGCAAAAGTTTCGGCCTGCAAGGTGCTCTGATTTTTCAGGGGTGAAAGCATACCTAGTACATGTCGAAGTCCTGAAAAATGATTGCCCTGTAGCAGGGTGTCTTTTTGCGGCACCATCATTGATTGGCGTACTCCATGTTTATTTAAAAGGAGCGATCGACGATATAATGGGCGATCTGGCGCAGGGGTTCAGCGGCCTCACCGAAGCCTGCCAGGCTTTCCAATGCCAAGTCCCGCAGGTCCCGCGCCCGGTTCCGGGCGACGCTTAGTCCGAGCAATGCCGGGTAGGTCGCCTTGCCCCGTGCCTCATCGCTGCCGACATCCTTACCGAGCAAATCCTGATCACCAATGATATCGAGGATATCATCCGCCACTTGAAAAGCGAGGCCCGATGCTTCGGCATAGCGAGTTAATGCATCGTAAGATGCTTCATCTGCACCTCCAAGCAAGGCGCCGACCTGCACCGAGGCTAAAATCAAAGCACCGGTCTTATGGGTATGAATATATTCCAGAGTCGGCAGATTGATCTCTTTGCCTTCGGATTCCATGTCGACCACCTGACCGCCAACCATGCCTCTGGAACCGGCACAACGAGCGATTATATGCGTCGCACGGCGGCAGGCATCGTCGGCCTGGAAGGTATTACCGTTCATGCCGGAGAGTTGAATGAAGGCTTCGGTCAATAGCGCATCACCGGCGAGAATGGCAAGGGCCTCCCCGTAGACTTTGTGACAGGTTGGCCGGCCACGGCGAAGATCGTCGTCATCCATAGCAGGAAGATCGTCGTGAATTAACGAATAGGTATGGATCATCTCCATGGCACAGGCTGCCGGCAGGATCTTCTCCGTATCGCCACCAACGGCTTCACAGGCCGCCAGCATAAGGATCGGGCGAAGCCGCTTTCCACCGGCGAAAACCGAATAACGCACAGCCTGATGAAGACGTTCAGGCAAGGAATCCTCAGCAGGTAGATACTGATCGAGGGCAGCGTCAATCCGCTGCCGACGGTCTTTAAGGTAGTTTTTGAGATCCATTCTATCTCCGAATGAGAAGGTTATTCCTGAAATTTTTCAGTAGTAAGAGTTTGGTCCTGTTTCTTAAGCAAAACATCCACCTGAGTTTCAACCGCCTGCAGCAGTTTCTGACAACGTGAGGCACTCTTTACACCAAGTTCAAAAGCAGACAAAGCCTCTTCGAGGGACAGATCTGCATTTTCCAACCGGTCTACCACCCCTTCCAGGGTATGCAGCGCCGTTTCAAAATTATCTTGTTTGGCCATGCCGAATGAAATCCTTTTCAAATAAATAAATCAATCAATCTTGATTATCGACACCCTTAGCCTAATCAGTCAAGGGGCTTCTGTCGAAAAGTTTCCGAATCAAGAGAAGTCACAACCGCTTCTGCGCTACCGTGGGAGAAGCGCAAATGCAGGGGGACTCCAACTTCAAGTTCCGCCGTATCTCGAATAGCCGCATTATCACCGATGCGAGTAACGATGGCATAGCCCCGCTTTAACGTAGCCAGAGGCGATAAGCTATCAAGACGTCCGGCGGCAAGTTGTAGTTTGGTGGCGGCATCCTGGAGACGAACCTGCATTGAAGCCTCCACACGCCGAAGCAGATCCAGGACCTTTTGCCTGGACGAATCAAAACGATAAAGCCCGCCCTGTAAGCGGTTTTTAAGACCGTTAATACGCTCACGCAGCAAGCTCAAGCGATTGTTCATCTGGCCGCAAAGACGCAAGGTCAAATGATCAATATGGCTCTCCAACTCTCGCCGCTCTTTGACCACCAGTTCGGCTGCGGCACTTGGAGTCGGGGCGCGCAGGTCGGCAACTTGATCGGCGATGGAAAAATCGATTTCATGACCAACGGCTGCAATAACCGGAATGGCTGATGCGTAAATAGCACGGGCCACCGGTTCTTCGTTGAATGCATGAAGATCCTCCGGTGAACCCCCGCCGCGCCCGACAATCAATACATCGGCCTGGGCATGACGATTAAGGTCCTGAATGGCTGCGGCAATCTGTTTGGCAGCTCCGACCCCTTGAACCGGCACAGGACATAGTAGGATTTTCAGCCCACTGCCGCGTCTGCGCAACACGTTAAGTATATCGTGCACAGCAGCACCCGTTGCGGAGGTGACGACACCGATAGTTACCGGGAAGGCCGGAAGCTTCCGTTTACGGGAAGGGTCGAACAGACCTTCCCCTGCCAGGCGGGCCCGAAGCTCTTCCAGGGCGACTTGCTGACTGCCGAGGCCGCAGGGTTGCAGTTTGTCGACAACAAGCTGCAGCTCTCCCCGTTGAGCATAAAGGGACATATGCCCCTGGGCCATAACTTCCATCCCGTTCTTAGGGACGAAGTCGAGAGCACGATTATGCATGCGGAACATAACCGCCTTCATTTGGTGGCGATCATCCTTTAGGGCAAAATAATAGTGACCGGATGCGGGAGCAGAAAAATTACTTACCTCACCTCTAACCACTACTTGCACGAAATTGTCTTCGACCAGTTCCTTTAACAGGTTGACTAATCGCGAAACGGTTAAAACAGTTCCTGAATCCATTGTGCAAATTTCCTGTAACGAACCGAATTAAAAGAATCCATCAAGGGATTTCTTCTAAGGAATCCCGGGGTTTTTATTGACAGGCCGCACTGCTTGCTTCTATAAGGTATAAGCCTAGCAATCAACCAAGGATCGTTCCATGCAAAGTCCCTACGTTATAACAATCTCAAGTGAAAAGGGCGGTGTCGGTAAAACGACCCTGGCCACCAACTTGGCCATTTACCTGAAGGCTTTGAACGAAGAACTACCGGTTACCCTGTTTAGTTTTGACAATCATTTCTCTGTTGATCGCATGTTCCGTATCGGCAAAAGCCCGGGAGACGCCGATGTAAGCGGGCTGTTCACCGGTAGCCGACCGGAGGAATTACTGGAAGTTGGAGAATATGGAGTCCAGTTTATCCCTTCCAATCGCCGCCTCGAAGACCTGCCACAAGTAAAGGAGGCCGGTTTTGATCGGCTGGCACGAACCTTGGCGACCGGAGCACTGAAAGGGATTGTGTTAATAGACACCCGCCCTACCCTGGATATATTAACCCGTAATGCATTGTATGCAGCCGATCGAGTTATTATTCCCGTCAAGGACGCCCCATCACTGGAGAACTGTAAAAATCTCTACGATTTTTGTGAAAGCCAGGGCATTTCCAAACGTGCTCTGCGCCTGCTGCCCTGCTTGATCGACTCTCGCATACGCTATAAAGGTCCTTTCACCGATGCATACCAGCTGCTAAAGGCCTATGCGATCAATCGGGGATACCGCTGCATGGAGGGCTATATTGCCAAGAGTCCCAAAGTGGAATCGTTGAACACAAATCCCGAAGGCCGAATCTATCCTGTTTTGACCCATGGCCGGGGAACCAATGTTCATTTACAATTCTCTCATCTTGCCCGCCAGGTACTACTGTCGTTCAAGGAGTGCAAACAATTTCGTATCGATGACCTTCGCCAGAACTTGGCTGCAAAACAACGGCAGCAAGATCAGGCCCTGCTGAAACTTCGTGAACGACTTGTGCCTGACTGTCTGATTTGCGGCAAATCCTTGTTTGATGAAAAAGAAGATGTTTCGGCAAAGTATTATTGCGAAACATCCGATGGTCAGGTCAGCGGCTATCTGGAAGAATCCTGTTTCTCGGATTTAGTATTCCGCCATTTTTACCGTTCGCAAAAAGAAATTTCACCGAGCAACCCTCTACGAGAACTTTTTCGAGAATCGGCTCAACGTTCCTATTTTGTCATGCGGATGGCATCAACTAAAAACGGTTTTGAAAAACCCGGCCTTACTTTCCACCGATTTGACGAAAATGGCCTGGAGATTTCTCAGAAAACCATAGAGGTCAAAGAGTTCGAAAGTCGTTTTTTACACCGGGAGAAAACCAGGCTTTATCGCTTGCTGGAGACGACAGTGCTTGCTGAAAACGTTGCAGACAACTGTTTTCTGCTCATTCGCAGAGCCGGGTCACCATCGTCCCCAGGAATATTGCCCGCCGAACAACGTTCAGCATTTGAGCAGACCCTATCCAACGTTTCAAAAAAACTGCGCTAGTCAGGACAAATTACTACCCGCCCTTGCCGACCGTCCTTCCCTTGGCTTTCACCAGCAACTGAGACACAGGCACAACATCAATTCCTTGTTCACGCAGCACCTCTGCCTCTTGTCGTAGCGCCGCCAGAGTTTCAGGATAAGGATGGCAGATACCAACGGCAGAACCCCGCCGCCGGGCCATACCGGCCAATTTACGAATTTCTCGCGCGATGGCGGGAACTTCTCGTACATTATCCAAAAAAACATCCCGCGAGATGGCCGGGACTCCCTTTCGGCGCGCTTCAATGATTGCAACAGAAGAAGCACTGGTCCGACTATCGATAAAAAACATCCTTCGTTCCCGTAGAACTTCCAGCACTGCGCCCATGGACTCTGGATCTTCCGTCAGGCGTGAACCCATGTGGTTATTACCTCCCACCACATAAGGCAATTCATCGAGCCATTGTCGTAATTGATTCTGGACTGCAAAAGGGTCCATGCTCATGATCAAGGCCCCGGGTCCCGGATCGATAGCCGGGTAGTTCTGCGGTTCCATAGGGATATGCAACATCACTTCATAACCATTCTGGTGCGCCAAACGAGCTACCGTACCGGCCTGTGCCGTGTAAGGGAGAATAGCAAAAGTAACGGGTAGTTGAATGTCGATAAGGGTTTTGGCTGAATGGGTTTCATGACCCAGGTCATCCATGATGATGGCCATCCGCGGTCTAACGGGAACCGATTCGGCGATTTTGGAAGGCTTGAAATCGATGAGGAATAAAATTTCCTTGTTAAAACGGATAACAAGCTGTCCCCCGGGCTGTCTGTTCTCGACCCACAGTTCTTTCGACAGTTTCTTTAAGCGATGTTGCAACTGCTTGAGATCTTTAGGTGCCGGTAATGGGGCTCGCACCTCATAATACAAGAATCCGGATTCAGGAGTAATCTGTAACCGGTCAAATGAGATGCCTGCCCGCCACAACATGCTATCCAATTCAAGCTGGACATCTCCGATAGCCGGTGTTTGTACAACAGATATCGGCACGGGTTGGTGCCTTGAATGCCAGGTTTGTCGAAGATATCCAAGTACCACCAGGCAGAGGATCAAAAACCCCGTCACGAACAATGCTGCCAGCATTACCCTGAAGCGATGACTTGCTGCACGCTGGGCCCGACTTTTTCGACGGGTTATTTTCCGGGGGGGTGTTTTTTTCTTGGCCATATTTATCCATAAAAACAGGGGGATGAAAACACCCCCCTGAAATGCAAACCGTTATCACGAATGACCGTCAGGCCGCCTTACCGTTAAGGCCTTTTAGGATTTGCCAGCCTTTCAAAAGATCAAGAGCTCTCAACAGCTGATAATCTCGTTGACTTTTGGGGTCGAGGGTGAACTTTAGATTTTTTGTTTTTTGAACAGGTGTCGAATGGTTTTCATCTGGAGAGTTAATGTGATTGGTTAAGTCTTTCTCTCTAAACGACTGTAATCCATCGACTTCTTTTATCTCAACAGGTTTTACCAGGATATCAGGAACAATTCCTTTAGCCTGAATCGAAGTACCGTTGGGCGTAAAATATCGAGCGGTGGTTAAACGCAGACCGGTGTCGTCATTCATGGGAATGATGGTCTGCACCGAGCCTTTACCGAAGCTCTGGGTGCCAAGAATTACGGCTCGATCGTTATCCTGCAAAGCACCGGCCACAATTTCGGAAGCACTGGCACTTCCGCCATTAATCAAGATTACAATGGGATAGTTCGGTTCAGTATCAGGAGCATGGGCTGAAAAACGCATCTGGCTCCCCTCTTCTCGTCCTTCGGTATAAACTATCAGTCCCTGCTCCAAAAAGGTGTCGGAAACCTTAACCGCCTGGTCAAGCAAGCCACCGGGATTGTTACGCAAATCCAGCACCAGACCATTCAGAATGCCATTGTTATCTGCTTTTAGCGAAGCAAGTGCTTTGATTAGATCATCCTGGGTCCGCTCCTGAAACTGGGCGATTCGAATATAACCAAAATTGTCCTCAAGGGTACGTGCCTTGACGCTTTTTACTTTAATAATCTCCCGAACAATCTCAAAGTCCGTCGGCTTGGCCAAGGACTCACGCATGATCGAAATCTTGACCGTGGTGCCCTTTCGACCCCGCATCAACTTGACAGCTTCCATAATGGACATGTCTTTGGTAAATCGGTCCTCAATTTTCACTATCATATCGCCGGCCAACAGACCGGCTCGGTCTGCTGGTGTATCTTCTATAGGAGAAACGATGGTAAGAATGCCGTCGCGAATAGTAATCTCTATTCCCAGGCCACCAAATTCACCGCTCGTATCGATTTTAAGCTCTTTATAGACATCGGGGGCATGAATGAAGAGTGGGGGTCGAGAGAAGCCAACATACCGTTAACCGCACCGTAAACCAACTCTTTCATATCCACCTCTTCGACATAACTTCTGCGGATAATCGACAAAACATCGGTAAAGAGTTGTAGTTCCTGATAGCTATCTACCTCTTGAGCAGTCGCAGCGCGATCGGCTTGACTGGTCGCCAGCCAGCCAAAAACCACCATCACCAACATAAGAGCCAATGCTGTCGGGCGCTTTTTGTTTTGCATTAGGTGGACTCCTGTAAAACAAAGTTAAGTACGAGGTTTAAGCCAAGCCAGTGGGTCAAGGGGAGTGCCGTGATGCCTGATTTCAAAGTAAATGCTGTCGGCATCTTCAAACCCGGGGTAGCCTAATAATTCACCGGTCGAAACAGAATCCCCGACTTTTTTTTGTAAACGACTGGCTTGGGCATAAAGAGAATAAAAGTTGTCCCCGTGGTCAACAATGATCATATTGCCAAAGCCACGGAAGTTATTGGCATAAATAACCGTACCACCCCATATGGCATGAATGGCCTGGTTGCCGGATACTTCAATTTCGACCCCCTGGCTATCATACAAGGTCCCAAGACCGGCCAGACGACCGGTACCAAACGGTACCTTGATCCGCCCTTTTACAGGCCAAGCTAACCTCCCCTTTTGGCGGGAGAAGTCGCCGAATACCTGAGTATACTTGCTGGTTGGGGCGGATTCAAGCTTTTTGACCAGAGCAGCTAAGCGTGCGCTTTTTTCCTTAAGGGTTTTCAATTCTACGGACAAAGCGCCTTGTCGGCGCTTAAGTTTCGAGAGCAGCTGTTTTTTCAGTCGCCGCCCTTTCTTCAACGTTTCACGACTGATCTTGAGCTGCTCAATTTGCTGTTTTCGCTGTTCCTCGAAGGACTCTAGAGAGGCGAGCTCACCAGCAAGGGCCTCTTGCTCTTGACGGAAGGATGCCAGCAGGCTCCGGTCGTGTTGAACTACCTTTTTGAAGTAATGATAATCTTCGGCTATTTCAGCCGGAGAACGATTTGCGAACAGGATACGCAGAAAGCGCGTCTGGCCTCCACGATAGATGGCTCCAAGACGGCGTGCGACCAACTTACGGCGTTCCTGGCTCGCGGCCGTGATTTTACGGATAGCTTCCTCTTTAACGGAAATATCCTTTTTTAATGACTTAAGGTTGCTGGCATGCTCTTCCTCACGAGCCCGTAAACGGGTTAACTGCTTCTGCACCCCGGCCAGGTCCTTTTGCAAGGTCGTTTTCTTCTTCTGTTCCTTTTCCAGGCTGGCAGACAGCTTCTCAATACGCTGCCGAATCTCCTTCAATTCCTGTCGATTGCCATGGAGGTCCTTCGAAAAAAGGTCTCCCGGATGACCGAACAGTAGCAGCAGAAGAAGAGGAAGATAAAGTAGCATTTGATAAAAGGACATCAAGGGTCCTTTCTAGATACGGACAAATTTACGCAATGAAAGAACACTGCCAATGACCCCAAGAGTGGTTCCAGTGGCAACCAACAATAATTGTTGTTGCCAGGAGAGAAAAACGACTTGCCCGCCTCCGGCACCCAACAAAAGGGATGTCAGTCCGCGCTGCAAAAACATTTGAAACAGCGCAAAAGAACCACCAAGCGCTATCAGCGAACCGATCGTGCCGTGAAATGCCCCTTCTAGCAAAAAAGGCGTTTTTATAAACAAGGATGTAGCCCCGACCAAAGACATGATCTCAAGCTCGTCACGGCGGGCATAGAGGGTGAGTTTGATGGTATTGGAAACAATGAAAAGGGCCGCAAAAAGCAAAAAGGCACCAAGCACATAACCGCCAAAGCGCAGCGTATCGAGGAAAGCTTCAAAACGGTCCAACCAATCCTGACCATAACTAAAATCCGAAAAGTCGGGGTTTTGCTTAAGTCGTGAGACAACAGCTTCGGCGGCCTGGCGATTACGATGATCAACCTTCAGTGAAATTTCGAGCGACGCAGGAAGAATTTCAGAATCGAATCCTTCCAGAAGATCTGAATCGGGTCCTAGGCGCGAACTAAATCGACGGAAAGCCTCATCGCGATCCACATAAGTGACCTTGGCCACTTCCGGCATACTCAAAAGTAGTTTTCGCCAATCGGCAAGTCGGGTCGGTTGCGGTTCATTATCCAGGTATGCGACAACATGGATTTCTTCGCTCCAATGGGATGCAACAGATTGAACGTTGATCACAATCAAAGCGAAAAAAGCAAGAACGGTCAAAGCGACAGCCACGGTACCGATGGCGGCAGTACAAAGTATGGGACTTTGTTTAATATTCCGAAAAACGCGGCGTATCAAATAAATTGTTCGGTCCAACACGGTTCACCCCCCAACCTTGCGAAAACGGCAACCAAGTAAAATTAGAGGAAAAATGAGACCATGTAAAGCAACAGCCTTAAGGTGTGTAGTCATCAACCAGTTGTCCATTCTCCAATGCAATCACGCGACGGGGAAAGCGACGAATCATCTCGCGGTTATGGGTGGCAAGCAAAACGGTGGTACCGCGGGCGTTCGCTCCCTTGAATAAATCGACAATCCCTAAAGTCACCTCAAAATCGAGATTTCCCGTAGGTTCGTCCGCTAATAAAATAAGCGGATCAATAACCAGAGCCCTGGCTATGGCTACCCGCTGCTGTTCACCGCCTGAGAGCTGCAAAGGATACTTATGAAGCTTCCCATGCAGCCCCACATGTTTAAGCGTTTGGTAGACCTTATTGCTTATTTCGTAGCGCTTTTTTCCCTGGACTTCCAACGGAAAAGCGACATTTTCAAAGAGTGTACGGTTTTCGAGCAGTTTAAAATCCTGAAACACAATACCCGTGCGCCGACGCAGGAGCGGAATATGGCCGGTTCCAATCCGGGTGATGTTTTGACCGTTAACCAGGATCTGACCCCGATTCGGCTTTTCGGCACAATACAGGAGTTTAAGCAGGGTAGATTTACCGGCACCGGATGGCCCCGTGATATACACAAAGTCCCCTTTGGGGATCTTCAGGTTCAGATTATGAAGAGCAGCAGAAGAGTCTTTTTGATAAGATTTACAAACGTTGTAAAGCTGAATCATACCCGACTACCTTTTTTAAATAATATGAGCGTGCGTTGAAGACAAATAGATTTAAGAAAATGGTCAGCGAAAGAACCGGGCCATTCAATGAAATGATGTACCACGTTTTCTCATGGAAGGTAAAGAGGAGCTGCAAGAAATTTCTTGCCGGGGAAAACGTCTCTAAAAACCTTTGTTTTCGCGAAGGAAAATAAAAAAAGGCAACCCTATTACAGGTTGCCTTTTTTAAAATGGCGGGGCTGACGGGACTCGAACCCGCGACCTCCGGCGTGACAGGCCGGCGTTGTAACCGACTCTACTACAGCCCCGCATATACAGAATTTTGGTGGGCGAAACAGGGCTCGAACCTGTGACCCTCGGCTTGTAAGGCCGATGCTCTCCCAACTGAGCTATTCGCCCGGAACTAAATGGCGGGGCTGACGGGACTCGAACCCGCGACCTCCGGCGTGACAGGCCGGCGTTGTAACCGACTCTACTACAGCCCCGCAAAGAAACGAATGGGAAACAACGAATAGTCAAAGCGAAGAAGTCTTACAAAATAGACTATTTCGGTTTCCCATTTATAACCAGAGCAACATGGCTACTCTGAATATTTTTTTTCTTAGTTGACTGCGTCCTTCAGACCCTTACCCGCTTTGAACTTGGGGGTCTTAGAAGCGGCAATCTCAATCTTCTTGCCTGTCTGGGGATTTTGGCCAATGCGTGCGGCACGCTCACCGACGCTGAAAGTGCCGAAACCAACCAAAGCAACTTTGTCTCCAGCCTGCAGAGCTTCAGTTACAACGTCGATAAAGGCCTTAAGAGCTTTTTCGGAATCGGCTTTGCTAACACCAGCTTTATCTGCCATAGCATTTACGAGATCGGCTTTAGTCACAGTCATACCTCCACTTGGATGAGATTTTATAAGCCCCGCGAAAACTCAGTTCTTATATCAGAATTTCAAAAACAGTGTCAAGAATTTATTTACAGAAGAATGCATTCTAATTCTAGTGACGGATTTCACCTTTGGTTGAAAGGGGTCCATCATCTTGATTTTTGGAAGGGGGTAATGGTGCCACCACCTTGAGAGCTTCTTCCACCACCTGGTCCATATGGCCTACAGGGATGACCTGCAAGGCTTTAAGGATGGCCTCGGGGACTTCCTCTAATTGCTTTTCGTTATCTTGAGGGATCAGTACGGTGTGAATATCAGCTCGTTTAGCGGCCAGGAGTTTCTCCTTGAGCCCTCCAATGGGCAACACCCTGCCCCTCAGGGTGATCTCGCCAGTCATGGCGATATCGCGATCTACAGGCCTCCCTGTGAGCGCAGAGGCCAGGGCAATGGCCATGGTAATGCCTGCCGATGGGCCATCTTTAGGTATGGCGCCCTCCGGAACATGAATATGGATTTCCATCATCTGATAGAAGTCTTTTTCGATCCCAAGTTCGCGCCAACGAGAACGAACATAGGTTAGAGCAGCCTTGGCAGATTCCTGCATGACATCACCAAGCTTGCCAGTAACGGTAAGTTTGCCCTGTCCGGGCAATACAGCTACTTCGATATTGAGAAGCTCTCCACCGACCTCAGTCCAAGCCAGACCAGTGGCAAGACCAACACAGCTTTCCTCCTCTTTGATTCCATATTCAAACCGTGTAACGCCGAGCAATTCTTTGATTTGCCCTTTATCGATCAGGAAATGCTGTTTCTTGTCCTGTGATTTTACCAACCTTCGAGCTAATTTCCGGGAAATATTTGCTATCTCCCGCTCGAGGTTACGCACCCCGGCTTCACGGGTGTATCGACGGATAATTTCATAAATTGCCGGATCTTTAAATTCGACTTGCTCAGTCTTGAATCCGTGAATTTCCAATTGCTTGGGGACAAGGTATGACTTAGCAATATTCAGCTTTTCATCTTCCGTATAGCCTTCAATTCGAATAATTTCCATCCGGTCAAGCAAAGGCTTGGAAATGCCGTGCAGACTGTTAGCTGTCGCGACAAAAAGAACATCTGAAAGGTCGTAATCGACCTCTAGATAATGATCTCCAAAGGTGCTGTTTTGCTCCGAATCAAGGACTTCAAGAAGCGCCGAGGAAGGGTCCCCACGAAAATCGCTATTAACCTTATCTATCTCATCCAGAAGAATTACAGGATTTTTCACACAGACTTTGCGAAGAGCCTGAAGAACCTTCCCTGGCATGGCACCGATATAGGTACGGCGATGTCCTCTGATTTCGGCTTCGTCGCGCATGCCCCCCAAAGAAATGCGAGCAAATTTTCGGCCCAAAGAGCGCGCAATAGACCTTCCCAGCGAAGTTTTACCCACCCCGGGAGGACCGACCAGACAAAGGATCGGCCCCTTGATCTTCTTCACCAAAGCTTGTACGGCAAGATATTCCAGTATTCTTTCTTTGACCTTTTCAAGGCCATGATGATCCGATTCCAAAATACGTTCGGCGTGATCGAGGTCGCGGCGGTCCCGGGTTCCTTTTTTCCAAGGCAACTCAACCAACCAATCGATATAGTTTCGTATAACAGTGGCCTCGGCGGAAGTAGGCGACATCATTTTCAGTTTGCGCAATTCTCCGAGGGCCTTATCCTGCCCCTCTTTAGACATACGCCGACCGCGAATAGCGTCTTCTAGTTCCTGTATTTCATTGGTAAACTCATCGTGTTCGCCAAGTTCCTTTTGAATGGCACGCATCTGCTCGTTTAGGTAATACTCCTTCTGGCTGCGCTCCATTTGGCCTTTGACTCGCGAACGAATCGTTTTTTCGATTTGCAGAATCTCAACTTCCCGACTGATAAGGACCGCGATATCCTCGAGACGTTTATAAGGGTCTGTCTCAGCAAGAAGCTCCTGCTTTTCTTCAATGCGCACACTGAGATGGGCGATTATCGTATCGCTAAGGCGGCCGGGATCGGCCGACGAGGAGACTGATGCGGCAACCTCTGCAGGCACCTTCTTTCCAAGGTTGACATAAACCTCAAAAAGATCGTTAACACTGCGTATTAAGGCCTCAAGTTCAGGCGTAGCAGAGACAACCTGTTCTTCTTCAAGAGCATCAACTTCAGCCAGGTAGCAATCTTCTTCATAGAGCACATTGGCTATCGAAGCACGTTGTTTCCCTTCCATCAAAACCTTAACAGTGCCATCGGGCAGTTTAAGCAACTGCACGATTTGCGCTATGGTTCCATGGGAGTATAGATCGTCCGCTTTAGGTTCATCAATCTGGGGATCGATCTGGGTCGCCAAAAAGATTCGTTTTTCGCCATCCATAGCCATTTCCAAAGCAAGAATCGACTTGGCTCTGGCCACGAACAGCGGAGTTACCGTATAAGGAAAAATGACAATATCGCGCAAAGGCAGAAGCGGTAACACGCTTCTGCCTTTGCCTTGTTCCAATGTATTCATAATATGATCAGTAATCACTAGTAGTTATAAAACCCCTTATCAGGCCGACTCAGCGCAATCATAGAGAACGATCGGCTTAGCTTTATGCAGCACAACATCTTCATTGATAACGACTTCCTTGACCCGGTCCTGGGACGGGATATCGTACATGACATCCAACATGGAATTTTCAAGAATAGAACGCAGCCCACGAGCACCGGTCTTACGCTTTAGAGCTTGAGAAGCTACCGCGACCAGAGCACCGTCGGTGAACTTGAGCTTAACCTTTTCCATCTCAAAAAGCTTCTGATACTGCTTTACCAATGCGTTCTTGGGTTCCTGGAGAATCTGCACAAGGGCTTCCTCGTCAAGTTCTTCAAGGGTCGCTATTACCGGAAGCCGGCCAATAAACTCTGGGATCAGACCGAATTTAATTAGATCCATCGGTTCAACCTGAGCCAACAGTTCGCCGAGATCGACCTCTTTCGTCTGCTTCACCTCGGCACCGAAGCCCATACCTTTGGAGCCTGAGCGTCTGGAAATAATTGTTTCCAGACCGGTAAAAGCCCCACCACAGATAAACAGAATATTACTCGTGTCGACTTTGAGAAATTCCTGCTGCGGATGCTTGCGGCCTCCCTTGGGCGGCACACTGGCCTGAGTACCTTCGATGATTTTGAGTAAAGCTTGCTGGACACCTTCCCCGGAAACATCACGAGTAATCGAAGGGGATTCAGATTTACGAGCCACCTTATCAATTTCATCGATGTAGATGATGCCGCGCTGGGCCTTTTCAAGATCGTAATCTGCGGACTGCAGAAGAGCGAGAATAATATTCTCAACATCCTCACCGACATAACCGGCCTCGGTAAGGTTGGTTGCATCGGCAATGGCAAAGGGCACATTGAGCAATTTAGCCAGGGTCTGGGCCAGCAAAGTCTTACCACTACCCGTCGGACCCAAGAGAAGAATATTACTTTTTTGTACCTCTACATCACCGTGAGACGCCGCACCGTACTCTATGCGCTTATAATGATTGTAAACAGCTACGGAAAGGACCTTTTTGGCCATCTCCTGCCCGATTACATATTCATCGAGGATGTCTTTGATTTCAGCGGGGCGCGGCAAACTTCCTGCCTCGCTGGTCGAAGTATCCTCAAGCTTGGCCTCTTCTGCGATGATATCCTTGCACAATTCTATACATTCATCACAGATGTAAACAGCGGGCCCGGCAATGAGTTTTTTGACATCATCCTGCCCTTTCCCGCAAAAGGAGCAGGTAAGATACCCGGATTTTTCGTCGTTATTACTCACAAAGCGCCTCCAAACCTAATATCAGGACTTTCTCTCTATTGTTCCGTCTACGATACCATATTTTTTTGCCGCTTCGCTACCCATGAAAAAATCGCGTTCGGTATCGGCAGCAATGGTCTCGAGACTTTGCCCGGTATGATGGGCAAGAACTTGATTGAGATTATCCCTTAGACGCAAAATTTCTTGCGCATGAATACTGATATCGCTTGCTTGCCCCTGAAATCCACCAAGAGGCTGATGAATCATGATCCGGGCATTAGGCAGGGCAAAGCGTTTTTCCGCCTGACCAGCAGCCAGCAAAACAGCCCCCATACTGGCAGCCTGACCAACACAAATGGTCGACACAGGGGCCTTGAGGTATTGCATGGTGTCATAAATCGCCATGCCCGCAGTTACCACTCCACCTGGAGAATTGATATAGAGGTGGATGTCCTTATCAGGGTCTTCCGATTCAAGAAACAATAACTGAGCAATGATCAGATTCGCCAGATGGTCGTCTATAGCCCCACCGAGAAAGATAATCCGATCCTTTAGCAGTCTCGAGTAGATGTCGTAAGCCCGTTCGCCCCGACCTGTCTGCTCTACCACCATGGGTATGAGACTCATGGAGTTACTCCTTATCGTTGCCCTGATCGGCTTCGGCCGCAATCGACTCTTCAACCATTTCGATATTCGCCTTGCCGGTCAGGTAGTGGATGACCTTTTCTTCAGCAAGTTGCGCCACCAGGCCGCGCCGCTTGGATTCATCGGAATAGAAGTTCATTACCATTTCTTTACTGGCGTTGTGCTTTTCGGCAATTTCCTCGAGTTTTTCTTCGATCTCGGTTTCTTCAACCTTAATCGATTCCTGCAGAGCAATAGCCTCCAGCAGTAAGTTGCCCTTAACTTGCTTAACGGCAATCTCTTGATAAACCTCCTTGAAGGAATCCGGGGTCATTCCCATGGCTTCGAGGCTCATACCCTGGGATTGCATCCGATTACTGAGATTTTCCAACATGTAATCGAGCTGGCTCTTAACCATACTCTCAGGTACTTCAAGAGGATTGCGCTCGATAAGCAGGTCAACAAGCTGATCCCGAAATTCCTGCTCAATACGAGAACGCTCCTGTGACTCATGGGCTTCCTTAACCCGAGCACGCAGGTCGTCAAGAGACGCCAACCCCATCTGGGCAGCAAACTCATCATTCAGTTCCGGGAGAACCTTTTCTTTAATCTCTTTTATTTTTACCTTAAAGGTCGCATCCTGGCCAGCCAGGTCTTTTTTGCCGTAATCAAGGGGGAACGTGACAGCGATCTCCCCTTCTTCCCCTACTTTCATCCCAACAAGCTGGTCTTCAAAACCGGGGATGAATGTATTGGAACCCAAATCGAGAGAATGATCTTGTGCCGCACCGTTTTCAAATGGGACACCATTAATGAATCCTTCGAAGTCGATAAGGACAGTATCTCCGGATTGGGCTTCATCCCGATCGGTGGTTTCAAGCTGGGCACTCCCAAGGCGCATCTCTTCGAGGCGGGCACCAACCAGTGTCTCATCCTCCTTGAAAGTTTCCTTCTTAAGTGGGAGCTCAAGATAATCTTTGGCTTCAACCTCGGGCTGAACTTCAACCTGTGCTTTAAAGGTGTAGGGCTTGCCCTTCTCCAAAACACCACCGTCGGTAATCTCCGGGCCGGACACAGCCAGGATCTTTTCATCCTTAAGCGCCTTGAAGTAGCTGTCACTGACCAGACGTTCCAATACCTGAGATTCAATGCTGGCGGCATAATGACGCTCTAGTACCGCGCGAGGCACCTTACCCTGCCGAAAACCTTTGACCTTGGCGGTTTTGGCAAGCTCCTTATAGGCCGAATCAATTTCTTCATCAACCCGGCCAGCAGGCACCTCAAAGGAAAGTTGTTTCTTTACGCTGCTAATATCGTCAACCTTCACATTCATTACTAACTACCTCACAGGATAAATGGATAAATGTTTAGCGGCCTGGACGCCTTGAAGGCATAGGCCAACCATATAGATAAAGCTCTGGTAAAACGTAAATTCAAACAGAAGACTTGGTGCGAGAGGGGGGACTCGAACCCCCACGGTTTAACCCGCTGGATCCTAAATCCAGTGCGTCTGCCAATTCCGCCACTCTCGCATCAGGTAAGAATATAGGTTTTTCAATCAATCCTCAAATTGGGAAGGAACTTGTTTTGCTGCCAAGGAACAAAACTGATAGAAATAACGCCGACTGAAAAACAAAAAGCCCGTCATTGACGATCCAACCGCTAATCTCTCGATAGCGGCCCGCGGATCACCGGGAGACGGGCAGTCGTTGTAAAATGGGGTGAGTGAAGGGGATCGAACCCTCGACAACTGGAGCCACAATCCAGTGCTCTACCGACTGAGCTACACCCACCGTAAAAGCTGCGGCAGTCTACAAAACTACCCGACCGCTTGTCAACCAAAATATGTCTGAATAGAGAATGTGGCACGCCAGCCAGGACTCGAACCTGGGACTCTCGGCTTAGAAGGCCGATGCTCTATCCAGCTGAGCTACTGGCGCATGAGCCGACTCTCTACACTTAACTTGTATGGCGAAACGGTTGCTACTTGCTTACCTCAAAACCGATGACTGATAACGGGCAATTCATTCAGCCAACAGGTGTTAAAAAAGTGGTCGGGGCGAGAGGATTCGAACCTCCGACATCCTGGTCCCAAACCAGGCGCGCTACCAGGCTGCGCTACGCCCCGAAAAACGAATTTCTAACATGCAACATAGAAAAAGGCAACTTCTTTTTCGATAGATGCACGAGCTGTTTTTTAAGATTTAGAAATCACAGCAGATAAGGCCTTGCAGACAGGGCCATCTGCCGGTAAACACGACAAACCTCTATCAAAAAAAGAACATCCGAGAATTCAGCCCCTCTCCCTGTCGGCCACAATGAAAACAGCGCAGCAAATCAAGCCAGGCCTGGAATTACTCGAAACAAAAAGACCCCGAGACAAGGTCCCAAGGTCTTGAAATAGTGGAGCGGGAAACGAGATTCGAACTCGCGACTTCAACCTTGGCAAGGTTGCACTCTACCACTGAGTTACTCCCGCTCAATCATTTTTATTGTCCCGCGCTGTAACCGCGGTCTAACTTTATCAAATATTTTATAAAGGCCTCAGGACTTTGTCCTGAGGCCTTGAATTCATGGAGCGGGAAACGAGATTCGAACTCGCGACTTCAACCTTGGCAAGGTTGCACTCTACCACTGAGTTACTCCCGCTCAATTGTTTAACCACTCGCCGTTGCGAGCGGGCCTATTAATAGCAAAAGGCATTTTCCAAGTCAACTAAAATTTCGAACTTTATCTTCATTATTTCCTTAACGATTAATGACCCTGAAAAACTTGACCAGGTAGTCGATACCCGACCAGAGGGTCAAGGCCAATGCCAGATAGAAATAGACTAAACCGATGCGGTGCATAGAAACATGCAACCACTCATAGCGCATGCCGAAAAACCAGTAATAGTCATAATGCAGCAACAGTCCGATGATGGCGACCATTTGCAAAATGGTCTTATACTTACCCAGATTGCTTGCGGCGATAACTATCCCTTCAGTTGCGGCAATCGAACGAAGGCCTGTGATGATAATCTCACGAGCAAGAATCACAAAAACTGCCCAGGCCGGAACTCTCCCAAGAGGGATAAGCATAATCAATGCAGCCATGACTATCAACTTGTCTGCCAGGGGATCGAGAAATTTCCCCAAGACAGTAACTACTTGCCACTTTCGTGCAAGATAACCATCAAGCCAATCAGTAATGGCTGCTAGAGAAAAAATCAGCGCTGCACCAAAGGAACTGCCCCTTCCATCGAAAAAAAGAAATGAGACAAGCAGGGGAATACACGCTATACGCCCTAGAGTAAGCAGGTTTGGCAGGTTCAAAGACCCTGTACGGCAATCCATAAAAGACTTTCTTAACTAACGATAGAATTGCAGGTATTTTTTTACCTGCTGTATATAGTTCTGTGTTTCGGCAAAAGGCGGAACACCGCCATAGCGGCGCACATTACCCGGCCCGGCATTGTATGCTGCCAAGGCCAATTCCAGGTTACCGCCAAACTGATCAAGCATCTGCCGCAGATAACGACTGCCACCACGAATATTGTCCGCCGCATTGAAGGGATCCTGTACTTGCATCTCCCGTGCAGTGGAAGGAATCAGTTGCATGATCCCTTGAGCTCCTTTGGCCGATACCGCCTTAGGATTATAATTACTTTCAACCTTGATGACTGCTTTTATCAACGCTTCGTCCAGGTCAAAGGCCTTGGCCGATCGAGCAATTTGATCATTCAAAGTCCCGCTGCCGGCCTCGGGCCGAGGAGATTCCTTTAAATAAAACCTGAATTTGTTTCCTGTCGGGGTATTCGTAAAATGGACCACTCCATCAGAGTCCACATATTTATATATGTCGCACCAACCTGCGACAGAAGAAGTACAGACCACCATCGCAGAAAACACACCGGCAATTAAAACAAGCTTAATTACTTTCATAGAACTATCCAAAAACGAAATTTTCAGCAAATATATATTGAAAGCCTCAGTATTACAACAGATTTACCAAAGGCAAAATTCTTGACAATATGGAACTGGGCCTAGATAATAAATCCCTCGAAGCAGCAAGTAATCGGCCATAGACTCTTTTGTCAGTGGCTTTTTTGCTACTTCGATTTAATTTATATCGCCTTTTTACGTTTTTTCTTTAATCGACGAGGCTTTTCCTTTGAAGATTACGTCAGACTTTTTGGTCATCGGCACCGGCATTGCTGGGATTTCTTATGCATTGAAAGTCGCCGAGCGAGGCACCGTTGCCCTTGTAACTAAAAGAGAGATGTCCGAGACTGCCACCAATTTGGCCCAAGGCGGTATCGCCTCAGTCATTTCGACAGAAGATTCTTTTGCCTCCCACTTCAAGGACACCATGATAGCGGGGGCGAATCTTTGCTGCGAAGATGTTGTGCAACTGGTTGTTGAAAGCGGCCCCAAAGCCATTCATGACCTGATCAACTGGGGTGTAAAGTTCACCAAAAAAGATGACGACACCTATGACCTGACTCGTGAAGGCGGGCATAGTAAACGGCGCATTTTGCATGCTAAAGATATCACCGGCCGAGAAATCGAACGTGCCCTGGTGTCTGCGGCCCGCAATCACCCCAATATCACAATTTACGAACATCATATTGCCGTCGATCTAATTACTGACACAAAAACCACTGGCCGCAAGGAGTATCCAAGCCATTGTATAGGTGCCTATGTCCTGGACATCGAAGGCCGGGAGGTCATACCTTTTGGCGCCAGAGTCACCGTACTGGCCACAGGTGGTGCCGGCAAGGTTTTTCTTTATACCACCAACCCTGACGTGGCTACGGGGGACGGCGTGGCAATGGCCTATCGTGCCGGTGCGACCATTGCCGATATGGAATTCATGCAATTCCATCCCACCACCCTCTACCATCCCAACGCCAAATCTTTTTTAATTTCAGAATCTGTCCGCGGAGAGGGAGCTGTCCTGCGCCGTCGTGACGGCACCGCCTTTATGGAAGCATACCACCCGCTCAAGGACCTGGCTCCGCGGGATGTCGTGGCAAGGGCCATCGACAACGAGATGAAAGTGCATGGCGACGACAGCGTTTTCCTTGATATCACCCATCGTGATGCCGACTACATTCGCAACCGCTTCCCCAACATATATGAAACCTGTCTCAAATTCGATATCGACATGACTCGCGACCCGATCCCTGTAGTACCCGCCGCCCACTATCTCTGCGGTGGTGTCAAGGTCGACATATGGGGGGAATCGGACCTGCAGAATCTTTTTGCCATTGGCGAGGTCGCTTTTACCGGTCTGCACGGCAGCAATCGCTTGGCCAGCAACAGCCTGCTTGAAGGCGTGGTTTTTGCCGACCGAGTGGCACAACGTTCTCTCGAACGCCTGGAGGAAACTGCCACACCCTACCCCACGGTTCCGCCATGGGACTATGGACAGGCGACAGACAGTGACGAAGAAGTTGTCGTGGCCCACAACTGGGACGAAATCCGTCGCTGCATGTGGAATTACGTCGGTATCGTGCGTTCCGATCGTCGCCTGGCCCGGGCATTGCGCCGGATGGAAATGATTCAGCAAGAAATTGCCGAATACTACTGGGACTTTTACCCCACATCCGATCTTATTGAATTACGCAATATCACTACTGTGGCAAAATTAATTGTTCGCTGTGCCATGCAACGCAAAGAAAGTCGTGGGTTGCATTTCAACATAGACTATCCAGAGACTGACGACCTTAACTGGAAACGGGATACGACCATTCGTATCGCCTTCTAACACGCTAACAGTTGGAGTATATATTGGATATCGATAGCATTCGTAAACAAATCGATCAACTGGATGATCAGTTACTGGAAATATTCAACAAACGAGCAGCCCTTGCTTTGCAGATCGGTGAAATCAAAAAAGAGCAAGACCTGGCCGTGTACGATCCCAGCCGGGAGAAACGCATCTTTACCCGCATGCAAAAGATCAATAATGGACCCTTGGACAACAGCGCAATCGTCCGGTTGTTTGAAAGAGTGATTGATGAATCAAGGAGCCTTGAGCGCCTCTTGACGAAAGGAAAATAAGGCCATGTTGGTTGTAATGAAAAAATCTGCTTCGGATGAGGACTTGCGACAGCTGAAACAACACCTCATCGATCTCGATTTCGACTTTCATCAGTCGACCGGTATTGACCGGATCATTCTCGGAATTATCGGCGAAACCAGTCATTTCGATGTTGCAAAGCTACGTTCACTACCCGGAGTGCTTGAAGTGTTCAAGATTCCTGATGAGTAGCAGGGTTAATCCAAAAAAAAGGGAGGCTTGCCAGATGGCAGCCTCCCTTTTTTTGAATCTGTCGGTCACATCAATTATTGTCACCAACCACCTGACTTTTGGTGAAGATAGCCCGCAATGCTAAACCTTGGGCCTCTACCGCTTCACGACCCCCCTCTTCACGGTCCACAAGGGAAATGATACCTACGACTTCCAGACCCTCTTCCCTCGCACGCTCAACAGCCTTCAGTGCCGACCCGCCGGTAGTCAAAACGTCCTCGACAATCACCACACGGGCCCCGGGGGCCAGATTTTTCCGCCCTTCAAGCCACTGGCCGGTGCCGTGGCCCTTGGGCTCTTTGCGAATAATAAAAGCGGGGATTGGATCACCAGCCAACGAACTTGTCATGGACAAGGCAGTGGCAATGGGATCGGCACCCATGGTCAGCCCACCCACACCATCGATGGGACCGGGGAAATGTTTTAATTCGTCAAAAAAAGCTTTCCCCACCAGCACCGCTCCTCGAGGATGTAAGGTGGTCTGCTTACCGTCAAAATAAAAAGTGCTTTTGCGCCCCGAAGCCAGAGTGACTTCCCTCTCTTCATAAGACACTTGACGCACAATTTGCTTTAGTTCATCACGTTCGGTTGTCAAACCCTTCCCTCCACTCGCTAAGAAATTACTCTATGATTATTGAGCTGCAACCCACCTGCTGATCTCTCCCTAAAAAAGCCCCAATTGATCGTCGTCGGTAAGTCGCGGAAATTTTACGGGATATTCGCCATTAAAACAAGCATCACAGAAATTACCGCAGGTACCGTCTTCGACCCCCACTACTTTGCGCATGCCTTCAATGGACAGATAACCGAGGGTGTCGGCCGTAATATATTTACAAATCTCGTCGATAGTGTGAGACGAAGATATCAATTCCTTACGGGTTGGCGTGTCGATTCCGTAAAAACAGGGATAACTGGTCGGCGGCGAAGATACTCTCATATGTACCTCCTTTGCGCCTGCCTTGCGAATCATTTTGATGATTTTTCGTGAGGTGGTACCCCTTACCACGGAATCATCGACAACAACGACCCGCTTACCCTCAAATACCTCGCGAATGGCATTCAGCTTGATTTTAACACCGAAGTGACGAATAGACTGTTGCGGCTCGATAAAGGTACGACCGACATAATGATTGCGGATCAGCCCCATTTGGAAAGAAAGCCCAGACTCCTCGGCATAACCGATTGCAGCCGGCACCCCGGAATCCGGAACAGGTATCACAATATCCGCATCAACCTTATGTTCCCGCGCCAATTGCCGACCGAAATCTTTACGTTTTTCATAGACCTGTTGACTAAAAACAGTGCTGTCCGGACGAGCGAAGTAGATCAATTCAAAAATACATTGAGATAATTTTTTTTCTTTAAAAGGATGCGAACAGGTCATGCCGTCTTTGTCAAAAACAATCATTTCTCCAGGCTGGACCTCACGAACATATTCAGCCTCGATAAGATCTAGAGCACAGGTCTCAGATGCAACGACGTATGCGCCGTCGACTTTTCCGAGGACCAGTGGCCGGAAACCGCTCGGATCACGCACGGCGACCATCCGCGTTTCACTCAGAAAGACCAAACTGTAGGCGCCCCTTACGGCCCGCAAAGCTTCAGCTATACGGTCAGCAAGGGCATCTGCCTTAGAACGAGCGAGAAGATGAACTATGACCTCGGTATCGGCCGTGGTGGAAAAAATTGAACCGTTCTTTTCCAGGTCACACCGCACTTCCTGCGCATTGACCAGGTTGCCGTTATGAGCTACGGCGATACTGCCGCGGGAGTATTTAACCGTTATGGGTTGGCAGTTTTTAAGACTGTCCCCGCCCGCCGTAGAATAACGAACGTGGCCGATAGCCGCCTGCCCGGGAAGACTATTGAAAATCTTGTTGTCTTTGAACACATCGGAAACCAAACCACCACCAACATGGGTACGAACACTCGAACCGTCAGAAGCGGAAATGCCGCAGCCTTCCTGACCGCGATGCTGCAGAGCATAAAGCCCAAGATAACTCAAATTGGCGGCCTCAGGATGACCGAATATACCGAAGACACCACATTCATCGTTAAATTTATCGAACATAAAACCACTTCCCGGCATGCGATATGCCTAGCAAATCTGACTCACCTTGGTATGCATCCCAGCGCTACATAGCACCAGTTTGTAAAACGTCAATATCGAACTCTTCTTGTGGCTACAACAACTCTTCACGAATAAATTTAACAGCATTCTGGTAGAGCCACAAACCCATGCCCTCTTCCGGAAGATCTTCCTCACGGGTCCAGCGAGGATGCTGGGTGCGATGGACATAAGCTTCCGGGTGAGGCATAAGGCCAAACAAGCGACCGCTTTCATCGCACAATCCGGCGATCGCTGCAGCAGAACCGTTGGGATTGGCTGGATATTCCATTGTCGGTGCAAAATCGGCGGTGCTGTACTTTAGAACGGACAGATTTTTGGCCTCAATATCCTTAAGAACCTGATCCGATTCGGCAACCAACTTCCCTTCCCCGTGACGTACCGGCAAATAAATGCCGTCCAGGCCGCGGGTAAAGACACAAGGGGAATTCGGATCGGTTTTAAGGTAAACCCAACGATCTTCAAAGCGACCGTTATCATTGAAGGTCAACGTGGCGGACTGGCGCAACTCACCGTCCAGAGCGGGCAACAACCCCATTTTGACCATCAGCTGAAAGCCGTTGCAAACCCCCATGATCAGCTTGCCGTCAGCAATAAACTGCCGCAGATGATCACTAAGATGGTCACCGCTACCGGCTACTGGCGCATGCAACAGGCGATTGGCGCCGGCCTTGGCCGAACCAAGGTCATCGCCGTCCAGGAACCCGCCGGCCAGATTAAGAAAGTGATAGTCGGAAAGCAGCACCCGGCCCGCAAGGAGCTCAGAGATGTGGACGATATCGACCACTTCGGCGCCGGCCAGACGAATGGCGTGAGCCGTCTCCCGCTCACAGTTGGTCCCGTTGCCGGCAATAACGATGGCTTTAACTTGCTTGGACATTCCTTACATCTCCCTTAACGGCGATTGCCACGCCTCTTTGAGATCATCGATAGTGGAGCGAACCAGTACCTCTCCCTTCAGTCCCACGATCCGCAATTCCTGATCTTCGGTCACCTCGCCGAGCAAGGAAACATCCTGATTGTTAAACAGGGACTCGAAAGCTTGTTGATTGGCAGGTCGCACGGTTACCAGGAGACGGCTCTGCGATTCGGAAAAGAGCAGCGCGTCTTCTCGTATTCCCTCTTCTCGCTTAACCTTGCGCAGATCTGCCCGAATGCCGAACCCCCCTGCAAAGGCTTTTTCAGCCAGGGCAACACCCAATCCGCCATCGGACAGATCGTGACAGGAAGCGATTAACCCCTCTTGCTGAGCTCGATTAAGGGTGCGGTAGCGCTGTAAGGCCGTAGCAGCATCAACTTTCGGTACATTAGCACCGAGGTGACCCAACATGTCGTAGTACTCGGAAGCACCAAGTTCGTCAAGGGTTGTGCCGAGCAGGTAGACCAGGTCGCCAGGACGCTTAACGTCCATGGTCACCCCTTTACGGATATCCTCGGTCTTGCCTATAACGGAAAAGAGCACCGTCGGCGGAATAGAAATTTTGGTGTCGCCGATCTGGTAATCATTCTTCATCGAATCCTTGCCGGAAACCAGCGGCACGTTAAAGGCGACACAGTAGTCGTAAAGGGCTTTATTGGCCCTCACCAGCTGGGCGGCCTTGTATTCCCCGTCGGGAGTACGGTCGCTTTGAACCGGGTCGCACCAGCAGAAGTTGTCGAGACCGGCGACATGATCGATGTTGCCACCGACAGCCACATAGTTGCGAAGGCCTTCGTCGATAGCACAGGCCATCATATGGTAGGTATCGATATCGCTGTATCGGGGGCAGATACCGTGGGCGGTAACGATGCCTTCGAAGGAATCGGGCAAAGGCCGAATCATGGGCGCATCGGCGGGTCCATCGTTTTCCACGCCGACCAGCGGCTTAAGGACCGTAGCACCCTGAACCTCGTGGTCGTAGCGCCGCACCACGCTCTCTTTGGAACAGATATTGAGCCTCGCCAGCAGATTATGCAAAGTGGCGTTCATATCGAGGGGCTGAGCGACTTCCGGCTCTTTGTGACCACGGTCTTCCCAGCGGGCCTTAAGCTGGAGCTGAGGGACACCTTCATGAATAAAGTCCATGGGCAGATAACAAACGGTCTTCCCGGCATATAAACAGTGGTAGTAACCCGAATCGGTAAACTCACCGAGATCGGTAGCTTCCACGTCCATCTGCTTGGCCAGGTCGATAAATTCTGCCATCTTTTCCGGCGGTACCGCCAGGGTCATGCGCTCCTGGGCCTCGGAGATGAGAATTTCCCAGGGCTGCAAACCGGTGTATTTAAGAGGTGCCCGGTCCAGATGCATTTCAAAACCGCCGGTATCCTCGGCCATCTCGCCCACCGAACTCGACAAACCACCAGCTCCATTGTCGGTAATAGAGCGATAGAGGCCACGATCGCGAGCAATCAGCAGAAAGTCAAACATCCGTCGCTGGGTAATGGGATCGCCGATCTGTACCGCAGTAACCGGTGATCCCTCATGCAGCTCTTCGGATGAAAAAGTAGCCCCGTGGATGCCATCTTTGCCGATACGACCACCCGTCATGACAATACGGTCGCCAGCCAGGGCCTTTTTCACATGGCCAGGCTGACCATGCAACTCAAGGGGCATCAGGGCAGCCGTCCCACAGTAGACCAGAGGCTTCCCTGCAAAACGGTCATCAAAGACAATAGAGCCGTTGACGGTAGGAACACCGCTTTTATTGCCCCCATGCTCTACTCCTTCAACGACCCCTTCAAAGATACGGCGCGGATGGAGCAGTCGCGGCGGCAGGGGATGGGCGTAAAATGGGGAAGCGAAGCAGAAGACATCGGTATTGAACATCAACCGGGCCCCCATACCGGTACCGAAGGGGTCACGGTTAACGCCAACAATACCGGTCAAGGCACCGCCGTAGGGATCGAGAGCGCTCGGAGAATTATGCGTCTCGACTTTGAACACCAGGCTCCATTCGTTATTGAAACGAATAACTCCGGCGTTGTCCTTAAAGACTGACAAACAGATATCTTTGTCACCCATGGCCTCCCGGATGGTACGGGTCGCGCCTACGATATAGGTTTTAAACAAGGAGTCGATGGTTTCGCTATTGCCTTGGCCATCATCATATTCAATATTGGCGGCAAAAATCTTGTGCTTGCAGTGCTCGCTCCAGGTTTGAGCCAAGGCTTCCAACTCGACATCGGTCAAGGAAGCCCCAAGGCCGACCTTGGCACGTTCTGCGGAAGTAGCGGGATCGGCAGCAAACCGCTGGATTTCCTGCATCTCTTCGAGGTTAAGGGCCAAAACACCGTCACGGCTGATCCGGAGCAATTCTTCGTCGGCCACGGCAAGGTCTATCTGTTGAACCTTGGGCTCGGCAGTACTGACCACTTTGGGGACAGAGACAGGCACGCCTTTGCTGTGATCAAACTCACTGGAAGAAATGATCTCCCAGCGTTGAATGAGACCGTTACCGAGAAAACCCGACGCAATACGTTCGGTGACAGTTCGGTCAAGCTGCCCTTTAAGGAGATATTGAACCGATGTATAAACCCCCTCGTCGGCTACCAACTCTCTTCCGGTAAGGTATTGCAATGCCTCGCCGGCAGTACGACCGACGTTGTCGGTAACACCGGGTCGATATCCCACCTCGACAAGCATGTCAAAATCAGAAGCTAAGGGCCGATCAATAGCCACTTGTTGAATCACAGGGTCAGAGAAAGGGCCGCTGGCCGCCGCTTCGATCTGCTCGGCAGTAAGTTCGGCATCGACGGTATAGACGTCGATAGTCCGAACCCCTTCCAGATGTATACCAAGATGTTCTGCGATCTCACGGCGGACCCTTTCGCCGCGGGCGTCACGCACGCCTTTTTTCAATCCGACTTCGATTCTCCAAGCCATATCATACTCCTTAACAACTAATTATTAATCAAGACGACAGCCAATAAGTAGAAAAGGCCTGGATTATTCGGCCACGAAACAGCTACTGGGCTGTGCTTGAGTTCCGATCATTACTTGGGGGTTACAGCTGTTCTGGGCCGACAGAACCTGACGAGCACTAACTTCGGCTAATTGCGGACAATTATTGGTATCACTCAGATGGGCCAGGAAGACCCCTTCAAGACCGTCCCAAACCAGATCGGACAGCAAGCCGGCGGCCGATTCATTGGACAGATGGCCATGATTGCTGCGAATCCGTTGCTTAAGATGCCAAGGATAAGGACCCTCCATAAGCATCTGTTGGTCATGATTGAACTCAAGAATCAGCACCCGACAGTGTCGATAGCGCTCTACAACCAGCCGAGTGGTCATGCCAAGGTCGGTCAGTACGCCGACCTTGCCGGCAGGCGTGTCGACAAGATAGCCGACAGGAGCCACGGCATCATGGGTCAGGGGCACCGTTTCAATTTGCACATCCTGAAACACCAGGGTATTGCCATCATCAAATTCACGACAATCATCAAGGCGGCCCGGGTTGCGCAACGCCAAACGAGTTTTATGATGAACAAAGACCGGCAGTTTATAACGCCTCGCCATGGGCCCCAGTCCCCGGCAGTGATCACCATGTTCATGGCTCACCAAAACCGCATCAAGAGAGTGCCCGTCGACCCCGACCAACTCCAGTCGGCGATTGATTTCACGAGCCGACAGTCCGGCGTCAATAAGCAATCGACTGCCTCCTGATTCAACAAGGATGGCATTTCCCTTACTGCCGCTGGCTAACAAACATACCCGCAAACAAACTCTCCAGCGCCCGGGATGAGAGCGCAAACGTCTAAAATCTATACATTTTACCAGGAATCCAGGCAAACCAACCGGAGGGCCAAAAGGGCAAGCCGCAAACGGACTCTTCACCATGACTTTATTGACACCCTAGGAGGCGGTCTTTTCATACCATAACAGGCACCAAAGTACAACCGGACAAATCCCACTTCAATTAAATTTCAAATGGCAAAAGCGGTTGACGGTTTAGAGGCAATTCGTTATTATTGCCATTTTGTGGAAACATCTAACTAACTGCTTAACTTATTGAATTTAAAATGGTTTTATCTTCAGAAAGCTCATCCCTTTTTTCCCGGAAGCAATGCGGAGCGACTCAAACATGGCGATAAAAGCGGCAATCAATGGCTTTGGCCGTATCGGTCGCAGCATCTTTCGCGCAGCCTGGCTTGCCGATGATATAGATATTGTCGCCATCAACGACACTAGCGATGCATCTGCCTTAGCCCATCTATTAAAATATGATTCGGTACAGGGCATTTTTGACGCCGAGGTTATTGCCGAAGGCAACTCCCTGTTGATCAACGGCAAGAAAATTGCCGTATTGACCCAACCGGACCCCGGCGCCCTCCCCTGGCGTGAACTTGGTATCGAGGTCGCCATAGAAGCTACCGGTCAATTTACCGCACGACATCAGGCAGAGGCCCACCTGCAGGCTGGAGCCTCACAGGTTATCATTACCGCACCCGGAACAGACCCTGATGTCACCATCTGCATGGGTGTCAACGAATCCGTTTACAACCCGCAGCGCCATCGCATCGTTTCCAATGCCTCCTGCACCACCAATTGTCTGGCCCCCGTGGCCAAAGTATTAATGGATAATTTCGGCATTATCAAGGGAATGATGACCACCGTCCATGCTTACACCAACGGTCAGCAGATCCTCGACCACCTGGACGAGGACCCCCGTCGATCCCGTGCTGCCGCGCTGTCCATCATACCTACCACCACCGGTGCTGCTCGTGGTGTGGCCCGGGTATTACCTGAACTGGAAGGTCGCCTTGATGGCATCTCGGTGCGGGTGCCGACTCCAAACGTCTCCCTGATTTCGCTGGTAGTCGAAACCAAGCATCCAACTTCCATTACCGAAGTTAACGATAAGTTGCGAATAGCGGCCACTTCAAACTTCAAGGGAATTCTTGAATATTGCGAACAACCCCTCGTTTCTATAGACTTTAATGGCAACCCGGCTTCTTCTATCGTCGATGCCTTGTCAACGAACGTCATAGGCGGCAACATGGTTAAAGTTCTGGCCTGGTACGATAACGAATGGGGTTATTCCAACCGGGTAGTAGAACTTCTGCGCCATATTTGCTATTCCTGACAGGGCATAGCTGTCTACAATACTTAAGAACTTTCACTATTCCACCACAAGCCGGCTGTTCCTTTGCAGCGAACATGCGATACAGCTTTATTTTATCAGGGAGGATTGTCTATGCTGAACAAGATGACGGTCAAGGATATCGACTGCCGAGGTAAACGGGTTTTCTGCCGCGTTGACTTTAACGTACCCCTGGATAGCGACGGCTGCATCAGCGACGACAACCGTATTGTTGCCGCACTTCCAACCATACGCCACATTCTTGACCAGGGTGGCCGCTTAATCCTTGCCTCCCACCTCGGTCGCCCCAAAGGACAGCCCAAGACCGAATTCAGCTTAAAGCCTGTCGCTGAGCATTTATCAAAGCTGCTCAACCTCCCCGTCATCATGGCTCCAGACTGCATCGGCGCCGAAGTAGAGACTCTCGCCAAATCCCTCCAAGATGGGCAAGTCATGCTGTTGGAAAATGTCCGTTTCCATCCTGGCGAAACAACCAATGACCCACATTTTGCCGACCAACTTGCCAGCCTGGCTGAGCTCTATGTCAATGACGCTTTTGGCACCGCCCATCGCGCCCATGCATCGACAGCCGGCGTCGCACAACTCCTCTCCCCGGCTGCAGCAGGTTTTTTAATTGAGAAAGAAATCCGTTACCTTGGACAAGCAGTAGCCGAACCGGTCCGTCCCCTGGTTGCCATTATCGGCGGCGCAAAGGTAAGCGACAAGTTACCGGCCATAGAAAATCTGATCAATAAAGTGGACACTCTGCTCATCGGCGGCGGCATGGCCTATACCTTCCTGCGTGCTCAAGGCTTCAACCTCGGCACATCCCTCGTAGAGGAAGATCGCATTGCATTAGCCAAGGACCTTCTGAGGCGAGCAGTAGATCACGGCGTTAACCTGGTGCTGCCACAGGATCATGTTGCAGCATCAGAGTTCAGCGCGGAAGCAGACCATCAGGTTTGTGGCAACGACAACTTCCCTGACAACCGGATGGGGCTTGATATCGGCCCTCAAACCATAGAAGAATACTGCCAAATCGTATCAAAGGCGGGCACCGTGCTATGGAACGGCCCAATGGGGGTTTTCGAATTTCCGGCATTTGCTAAAGGCACGTTTTCCATTGCCCAGGCTTTGGCCGACTCTAAAGCTGTATCGATTATCGGTGGCGGCGACTCAGTGGCGGCAGCGAACAAATCCGGACTTGCCGATCGCATGACCCATATTTCCACTGGAGGTGGCGCTTCCCTTGAATTTCTTGAAGGCAAAGAGCTGCCTGGTATTATGGCCCTGAACGACAAACCCTGATCTCCACTATCCCTCGACAATACCGGCTGCCTCGCATCGAAGTAGTCGATCAGGTTATTAAGAAGGAGACCTTATGCGCACACCGATCATCGCCGGCAACTGGAAACTGAACAAAACAGTTGACGAAGCTCTGGGGCTTGCCAAAGCCCTCAAGGAACAACTGAACGATCTGAAGAATGTTGAAATTATCGTTGCCCCCCCGTTCACGGCCCTGGCACCGCTGGCGGAAGCCCTTAAGGACAGCCCTATCCTTCTTGCAGGACAGAACTGCTATCCAGCGGAGGGCGCATATACCGGAGAAATCTCCCCCACCCTCCTGAGGGATGTCGGTTGCCGCGCTGTCATAATAGGTCATTCTGAGCGGCGCCATCTTTTTGCAGAAACTGATGAATTTATCAATCAGAAGATTAAGGCCGCCCTGGCTGCGGGACTTAGGGTCATTTTCTGCATAGGTGAGACCTTGACTGAGCGCAACGAAAACCGCACCTTCGAAGTTCTGGAAAGCCAGACCCGCAATGGTCTTTCAGGTCTTGATAGCGCATCAATGAATCGCCTGACTGTAGCCTATGAACCGGTATGGGCTATCGGCACCGGTCAGACCGCCAGCAACGAACAGGCCCAGGAAGCACACCACTTTATTCGCGAACTACTTGGAAACCTGTTTGATTCGTCCGTAGCAGAAAACACCAGAATTCTTTATGGCGGAAGTGTTAAGCCCGAAAACATTGACGGTCTTATATGCCAGGCGGATATCGATGGGGCCCTGGTGGGTGGCGCCAGCCTTAAGGCAGGCGACTTTATTCGAATCGCCCGGTTTAAACAAAGCTGACTTTTTTCTTCCCTGCCCAGGCCATCTATGTTAATTTTACGGGTCTCAATGTAATTATATTTAAGGAGAGTTTCCGTCTATGACCACCCTGCTGTTAATTGTTCATATAGTAGTCTGTTTTGCCCTGGTTCTAATTGTCCTTTTGCAAGGCGGAAAAGGGGCCGACATCGGTGCGACTTTTGGCGCAGGATCCAGCCAGACGGTCTTTGGAGCCACCGGAGGTCAAAGCTTCATGGGCAAGTTGACAACCGGGGCGGCCGTCATATTCATGTTGACCAGCCTGCTCCTCGCCTATTACTACGCCAAACCCGGTGCTGACAGCATTATGCCCGAGTCGATCGGCCAGGCAGTTTCGCAAACCGAAAAATCTACTGCCGAGCCAGTTGTCGTACCGAACGCCGAGGAAGCAACACCCCCTGAAAAAACCAAATAATTTCGACTTGTCAGAAATTTATTATTGACAGGTCTGACGCAACAAAGTATAAAACAATCCGTTCGATGCCGAAGTGGTGGAACTGGTAGACACGCCGTCTTGAGGGGGCGGTGACTTAACGGTCGTGCGAGTTCGAGTCTCGCCTTCGGCACCAAAAAGAATTAAAAAAACGACCACAGTTATTGTGGTCGTTTTTTTGTTTAATTTCAAAACTTATTGTTACTATCTATAGCTACATTGTTTATCTTGCCTTAATATCCCATTTCCATTAAATTTACTCCATTGTCTGCAACCTCTTCTACAATAGGAGTCTACCATGTTCCGGAAATGCCTTTGTTTAACTACCATCGCATTAGTGATGTTATGCTCCGTCGCTTGCCAGGCCGACAAACCAAAAGTCGACATACAAGAAGGATTATGGGAAATTACCACCGTGATTAAACTGCCTGGCATGCCCATGCAGATGCCGCCGGTCAAATCCACCCAATGCATCAGCCAGGATGACCTGATCCCACAAACGCAGCAACCGGACCAACCCGATCAGCAATGCGATATCTCCAATATGACTACTACCGGCAACACGGTGACCTATGACATGGTCTGTTCGTCCCAAGGCAACACGATGAAAGCTAACAGCTCCATCACCTACGAAAAGAACAAGATGCAGGGCAACATGACGGCCACCATGGAACCGAGCAATATGACTATGACCTATACCCTAACCGGCAAGCGCATCGGTGACTGCGGAAGATAATCCTCCTTATCGCATCTATTTAGAGTAACAAAGTAAAAACGACAAAAGCCGCTTCGAGAATATCGAAGCGGCTTTTGTCTTAACGACCTATGCGGTGAACAATCCTTCTATTTAAAGGAGCGTTCAAATAGGCTGATTATCGCCTCACGACCGTTTTCCTGTAAATATCGAGTACCGGTGCCGGCGAAGTGCACATCGCTGATGACAGGCTCTTGATCGCCGCTTAGGGCGACCCAATCGAATTCGACCCAATGGTACCAACCATCTTGTTTTTGATCGAAAACATATAAAGGCTTATTGCAAAGTTTGGTAAACTCAGCTCCCCAGCCGGTACCACCCTTGACGGTCTTATCGTCCAGGATCTCCCCTATAACAAAGATCTGCTGGGCATGATTGATTTGGTACCAGATGGTCTGCAGGATCTTACGGATCGTAGGGCTGGCAGTATAGCGCCGATTAAGTAATCGTGACACATACTCCAGGCTCACATCACCATTTTTCAGTTCTTCGTGATGCAAAACACGCAAACCCCTTTGACGAACGATGGTATGCCCTTCAAAGGTAAAATTAACTTCTTCGATACCATGGCGTTCGGCATTGGCACCAAACTCAGCCTCCGCCCCTTTGGCCCCGCCACTGAAAAGGATAAAATCTTCCTTGTTCATGTTGTGTCCTTTCGGTAAACAAGCTGTCAGTGTAGTGGATGCGGCGCACGGCAAAACTAGTGACTGCGCCGGACTTCAAGAATCTATCCCGAGCAAATGCCCCTCTACTTGCCTTTCCTCATCTTACCTTTCTTCTTGCTGCTTTTTTCCGTAGTCTTCTTGTCTTTAGGCTAATCGTCTTTGGACTGCTTGTCCTGACCATTACCTGCGCCTTTGGTTTTGCCTTTTTCTGTTTTTGCTGAAAACTTTTTTCTTTTTAGTTCAACGCAACTGTTTTCTTTGTCGAGGTCGGTTCGACCAAAATGGTGGGATCAGGATGCCCGTCACCGCCCTGCGAAAAAGGTGACCCTATGTTATCAACGGGGAAAACCGCCATCCCCTTACGGCGGAAAATCGCCAGCAGATAGCAATTCTGGCCGATGGAAAACCGCTAGTTTCCGCTGCTTTGAGCTGGGTTGTGCCTCCAGCCAGAGCAAGCAAACCAACGACACTTTGGCTGGCTAACCCGGACTTCTCGGCGGCAATAGCCTGACAAGAATCTTTTTCTTCCGATGAGAGCAGCGAACCCTTTGCCTCATGAATTGCTGGACGTTTCCGACCATAGCACCCTTTTGATCAAAGGCATCCTAAATGAAAAACAAGTCCGTACATTATGCCTTAACGGCCAGAGCTCCTTCAATCTGTTTACAAAGAGTCTGCAACACCTTGATTCGGGCAAAATATTTATTGTTGGCTTCTACCAAAGTCCAAGGCGCGATTTCAGTACTGGTACGGTCAATCATGTCGCAGACCGCCGTTTGGTATTCATCCCACTTTTCGCGGTTGCGCCAATCTTCGTCGGTAATCTTGAATCGCTTGAAACCAATCTTTTCTCGTTCTTTAAAGCGCCTCAACTGTTCTTCCTTGCTGATGGCGAGCCAGAATTTAACCACCACTATTCGGTGGCGTGCCATCTGTTCCTCAAAATCATTGATCTCGCCATAGGCACGCATCCAGTCGTCCTGAGAACAATAGCCTTCTACCCGTTCGACAAGCACCCGACCGTACCAGGACCGATCAAAGATCGCAAAACGTCCCCTGCGCGGCAAATTTCGCCAAAAGCGCCACAGGTAGGGCTGGGCAAGTTCTTCATCGGTGGGCGCGGCAACCGGAACAACCCGATAGGAACGAGCATCGAGGGCCTGTATGACCCGTCGAATGCTGCCCCCCTTACCAGCAGCATCATTGCCTTCAAAGACGGCCATCACGGAAATATTTTTAAAATCCGGGTGACGGGAGAGGAGATTTAACCGCCCTTGCCATTTGGCCAACCGATCACGATAGTCGCTCTTTTTAAACGACTGTTGTAAATCGAGGGACTGTAGAATCCTCAGCCCGTCAATGGCAGTCGTCAGTGGTGGTAACGTTTCAGCGCCGGAAGTCTTTACTGTGACACCAAGACGCCGTACCAGCGACTTGTGGATCAACTGTCCGATAGTCAGGTAACGATAGCGTGAATCAGCCCCTTCCACAATATTCCAGGGAGCTTCGACAGTACTGGTGGTGCGTAACATGCGTTCGGAAATTTGTCGAAACCTGTCGTACAACTTATAGTGACGCCAATCAGTTTTAGTGACTCGCCAGCTGGTTTTAGGATCGGATTCGAGTTCCTTAAGACGCTTTTTCTGTTCTTTTTTTGACAAATGTAACCAGAACTTGAGAATCAGCCCCCTTCCCGAACAAACATGTTTTCAAAACGAATGATTCGGTCGAGGCGCTGATCGAATTCAGCGTTACTGATATTGCCATAAACATTTTGAATCAGAGGCGTGGAGTACCAGGTACCGATAAAGACACCGATTTTACCCTTGGCCGGCAGCGCCCTCCAGAAACGAAACATGGGAGGACGTTCCAATTCTTCATCCGTAAGATCACGCAGAGCATGGGTTTCCACATGGCGTGGATCAAGCCATTCATTCAGGATGTTAACTGTTTCGCCTTTACCGGCGCAATCGACACCGGCAATCAGGATCAGCACCGAGAACTTTTTACTCTGCAACAGGTCGAGCTGCGCATCGAGCAGGTTTTCTCGCAAGGAGGGAACTTGCTGCTTGTAGACCTCCTTGTCAATCCGATGACCCAGTTCAGCAGATTCGAACATGAACACTCCTTGTTCGTAACAACTCCCTGACGAATCGTCGACCAGTCCTTTCCATCATAGGTTTTTTTTAAACAATTTCAAGGCAATTCACTTAATCCATCAAAACATGCTTACTGTCCGATGCAATAAATACTGGCATTTATTTGAAGTCATTGCCCTCCCCTCCTCTGACGCAAAAGCTGCATCCGCGTATTTCTATCTAAAAACCTATATAGATAGTGTCAGGAATCAGGTCCGCTGAGTATCTTTCTGATGACTAATAAATCCTGACAACGCTAGAATCAATTTAATACAAAATGCAGAACGGCCCAACCTGTTTCCATAAGTTGGGCCGTTCGACGTTCTGGTAAACGTGACATATCGTAGAAGCTTACCTGTTTGCCCATTAGGTTAATCTTGATGAAAAAATCTAAGTTTTTAAAATTCAATTGATTTAACAATAATAAATATTAAGCTTAAATTTAGGCTAAGCATTTGTAAGTGCATGAAAAACAAAGTTTCCCATCCTGTTTCATTCACGAGTTGAGTTGCGCAGGCAGGGTGAACCATCACACCATACGAGCAATAAGGAGGCACAGTATGAAAATTGCTGGAAGAACATGGTGGGTTGTCGCTTTTGGGGTAGCGGTTGCTGTGCTGATTGGCACAGGCGGTGCTTTGACACCAATGTGCAGAGCTCAGGAGCCGATCGTCTATCCGAGCCAGGGACAGGCCCCGGACCAGGTAGAAAAAGATAAATACGATTGTTACCAGTGGGCCAGGCAGCAGACCGGCTTCGACCCCATGCAACCTCCAACGGCGCAGACCCCTCCCCCCCAGCAGAAGGGAGGCGCATTGAAAGGTGCCGCCGGCGGAGCTCTGCTAGGGGCCGCAGTGGGGGCCATTGCCGGTGATACAGGTACAGGAGCGGCCATCGGAGCGGCCTCCGGAGGGATTATCGGCGGTGCCCGGCGCCGGCAGAGCAGCCAACAACAGGAGCAGTGGGCCCAACAGCAGCAGGCAAGCTACGAGCAGCAGCGTGGCCAGTACAACCGGGCCTGGGGAGCCTGCATGGAGGGCAAAGGCTATACGGTGAGGTAGCCCGGGGTTTCCCGGCACATAAACTCATAAGGAGCAAGTCATGATACGAAAATCACTGCTTTACACACTTGCGATACTCCTGGTGGCTGTCCCGCTCGCTGCTGAAGAGATGACCTCCCGCCTCTGCACTCTTACCAGGGCCTACGAATGCACCGCGGATGGAGAGTGCGGCGAATTGACCATCGAGGAGATGGCCCTGCCCCGTTTCGTAAGGATCGACCTCGATAAACAGACCATCGTCTCCCTCGACAAAGCGGTCAAAAGGAACGATACCAAGATCAACCTGATCAAGCAGCTGGAGGAAATTACTGTTCTACAGGGGGTTGAGCAAAGAGGGTGGAGCATTGCCTTGGGAAAAGAATCAGGCAATCTGACCCTGAGTGCTGCTGGCGACGGTCACGGGTTCATGGTGTTCGGCGCCTGCCTTGATCCTAGGTGAGGGCAACGCGTTCCAACCGCTCGGCATGGACGTCAGGGCACTGTTTATTCAACCCAGGCACACCCATGCCACAACCGGGTTTAAGAGGAGGGGAAAAATGAAAAAATGTTGGTGCTTGCTGGCAATTTTAGTCTTAGGGCTGTTAACCACACCAGTCTGGGCAGCCGCTGGTGGTTGGAAATGCGAGATAGCCCCTTACATGTGGGGGGTAGGCATTGATGGCGACATTACCGTGAAAGGAACGAAGGTCGAGGTCGATGTCGGCGTGGAGGATCTGATCGACAAGGTCGATTTCGCCGGCGGCCTGCTGGCGGTGGTTCAAAAGGGGCGTTGGGTAAACTGGCTGCAGGTGGATTATTTCGAGATCAGCGATGACGAAAACGTCGGCAAAATCGAGGGCTCCAAAGTTGAAGTCGAATCGGACACCTTGCTTCTGACCGTTGCAACGGGCATCCAGGTCGATGGCTGGAAAAAAGGCATGACCTTTGACATTCTTGGCGGGCTTCGTTATACGCGCATGGACAACGAGCTGACCATATCCGGAAATGCCTCCGCCTCGGGCAGCAGGAAAACCGACATCTATGATGGAGTACTGGTTGTCCGCCCAAGTTTTCAGCTCAGCAAGCGCTGGCGATTCAATCCAACTCTTTCAGTCGGCGCAGGCGACTCGGACCTGACCTATGAACTGCAGCCGCAGTTCCAATTCCACTTCAACGACACCTGGATTGCTCGATTGGGGTACCGTCGTCTCTACTATGACACCGAAGGCAGCAGCGGCAACAAATTCGATGCCGCTTTCCACGGCTTTATTCTTGGTTTGGGAGGAACCTTTTAAAGGTTCCCCGGAAAAGTCTCGGTTGAGGATCTGGGGTTTTCAGTAGATAGATAAAGATGAGCTAAATGGATTCCAGGACAACGAAATTCCATATCTGACGGCAGTCGAATAACGGAGGCAGCGAATGAAAAAAACAGCAGCTTTTGGCCTATTCAGCCTGGCGCTGGGAACAGCCTGCGCAGCCACGGCACAGACCGGCTTGGATCGCACCACCTTACCGATTCCTGACCCCCAGTATCCGAACAGCAGCACCCTGGATGTCAGGGATGCCACACCACCGCCTCGCTTCGAGGTAAAAGCCCCTGACGGAGCGCCAAATGTGGTAATCGTTCTGGTTGATGACCTGGGATTTGCGGGGACCAGCACCTTCGGCGGACCGGTTTCAACCCCTACTTTCGATCATGTGGCTGAAGAGGGGCTCAGCTACAACAACTTCCATACCACTGCCGTTTCCTCCCCGACCCGGGCAGCCATTAAGAGCGGGCGCAATCATCACGTCAACAACATGGGCGGAATCATCGAGACCGGCACGGCCTTTCCCGGTAATACCGGCCAGATCCCGAACAGCGTTGCGCCTGTGGCCGAGATGCTGCGCCTCAACGGCTACAGCACCGCGGCCTTCGGCAAGTGGCACGAAACCGCAGCCTGGGAGGCGAGTATCGCCGGCCCTCTTGACCGCTGGCCGACCCGCCAGGGCTTCGACAAGTTCTACGGTTTTCTCGGCGGCGAGACCAACCAATGGGCGCCGTTCATTTACGACGGGGTGCACCCGGTCGAACTGCCGGAGGATCCGAACTACCACTTTCTCAACGACATGACGGACCAGACGGTCGCCTGGATCCGCTACCAGAAGGCGTTGACCCCGGATAAGCCTTTCTTTGTGTACTTTGCGCCGGGCGCCACTCACGCGCCGCACCATGTGCCGAAAGAATGGATCGCCCGCTGGAAAGGCAAGTTCGATCAGGGTTGGGACAAGCTGCGCGAGGAGATCCTGGCGCGACAGATAGAGAAAGGCATTGTTCCCAAGGGCACCAGGCTCGCCCCCAAGCCCACGGCTATCCCGGACTGGGATACCCTGAATGCTGACGAGAAGAAGCTCTTCGCCCACCAGGCAGAGGTGTTCGCCGCTTATGTCGAGATGACCGACCATGAGATCGGCCGGGTCATTAAGGCCATCGAGAGTGCCGACCAGCTCGACAATACCCTGATCTTCCTGGTCTACGGCGACAACGGCACCAGCGCCGAGGGTGGTCGAAATGGCATGTTCAGTGAAATGACCTACTTTAACGGCGTACAGGAAAAGGTCGAGGACATGATCAAGGTCATGGACAAGTGGGGCGGGCCAGAGACCTATCCGCATATGGCCGCAGGCTGGGCGGTGGCCTTTGACACCCCCTACAAGTGGACCAAGCAGGTCGCCTCGGACCACGGCGGCACCAAGGTCGGCATGGCCATTCACTGGCCCAGAGGCATCAAGACCAAGGGCGAAATGCGCACCCAGTTTCACCATGTAATCGATGTCGCGCCGACTATCCTCGAAGCTGCCGGTCTGCCCGAGCCCAAAAAGGTCAACGGCACTCCGCAGGTCCCCATGGACGGAGTGAGCATGGTCTACAGCTTCGACGATGGCGAAGCTAAGGATCGGCATGTCACCCAATACTTCGAGATGTTCGGCAACCGGGCTATCTACCACGCCGGCTGGTTCGCGCGAACCATCCACAAAGCTCCGTGGGAAAGGCAACCACGCCGCGGCCTCGCCGAAGATATCTGGGAGCTTTACGACACGCGCAGCGACTTCAGCCTGGTGAACGACCTAGCAAATAAAAAACCTCAGAAACTCGCGGAACTGCAGGCCCTGTTCCTGTCGGAGGCCGAGAAGAATTATGTGTTGCCTATAGACGATCGAGTCTTTATGCGTCTCAATGGGGATCTGGTAGGACGTCCGGATGTGATGGCGGGGCGGACTTCGCTAACGCTCGCTGAAGGCATGACTGGTATGACCGAGAATGTCTTCCTGAATATTAAAAACAAGTCTAAGACCATCACCGCCGTAGTAGAGGTGCCGGAGGATGGCGGGAACGGCGTTATTCTTGTCCAGGGCGGACGCTTCGGCGGCTGGGCCTTGTATGTCAAAGAGGGGGTTCCGGCTTACGATTACAACTTTCTCGGCCTGCATCGAACCACGATTTCTGCGAAGGAGATATTACCACCCGGCAAGTCGACCATCCGTTTCGAGTTCGCCTACGACGGTGGCGGACTAGGCAAAGGAGGAGAAGCCACACTTTACGTGAACGGGAAGCAGGCCGCCCAGGGCCGTATCTCCCGCACCCAGCCGATAATCTTCTCGGCCGATGAAACCGCCGACGTGGGCATCGACCTGGCCACTCCTGTGGTCGAAACCATAGGCTCCGAGAGGGCATCGAAGTTCACCGGAAAAATCCCCAAGGTCACTATCGAAGTGGAAGAGGTAAAGAAGCCTGAAACAGCACAAGCGGATTAGCTCCGCAAGGCGGTCACCCCAAGAAGATATTGTCAAACTGAAAAGTGAAATTGTCTCCCAAGAGAAGGGCATGATGCCCTTCTCTTGGGAGGGCTTTTTTATCTGGCAGCAAAGGAAAAAGCCGATGGGTCACATAACATCCAGATTGAAGCACGAGCTTGTCGAAGCTATCCCGGCGGCAGTGTTCTTTTTTATTGCGTTTCAGGTGATCGCTTTTACGCAGGCACTTATGCTCCGGCAGTACGGTATCCAGGTATCCACCTTTGTGACCGCAACCATCGCGGCGCTGGTTGTCGCCAAGGTGGTTCTTCTGGCGGACTTGCTGCCGTTTATGAGTCGATTTCGTAAGAAGCCGCTTATTTTCGGAGTGCTGTGGAAAACCATCATCTACATGATCGCTGCACTGTTGGTAAGTTATATCGAGCAACTACTTCACTTTGTGCGGGAACATGGAGACCTTGCTCGGGCTAACAGGCACCTGCTTGACGAGGTCGTTTGGCCACATTTCTGGGCCATTCAGATCTGGCTGTTGATTATTTTTCTCGTTTTCTGTTCGCTACGGGAACTTATTAGAATTCTAGGCCGTGAGCGCATGGCTCGCATATTTTTTGGCCCCTCTGGAACCCGGGTTGACCAAGGTCATGAATAAAATGAGTCACCTCGATTGTTCATCCGCTTTCTTCTGATAATTTTAAATGAGTCTCCTCAGCTAAGGAACTAGCCAAAATATCTGTAGCAAGACCATCCTCTTTGGCAAAAGGACGCATTTTATGAAATGGAAAAAAGACTGTTGGTTAACCCGTATTTGCATGGCAGTTGTCGCTTTCATGGTTTTTGTACCAGGGTGCGCCCAACTCGAACGGCATACGGCATTGCCCGCTGCCTTGCAAGGTCGGGGGGAAATCCCCGGCCTTCCCGGCGTACGCTATCGGGTCGGAATAGACAATACCGAAATGGCCCTGGAGGGAATCGAGTGCAACAAAAGAGAACTGTCCTACCTGGCAGTCCTCGGCCATGAAGCCCCCATGCCGCCGGCCATTGCTTTGGCGATTTCCGGCGGCGGCGACAACGGAGCTTTCGGCGCCGGCTTGTTGAACGGCTGGACGGCTACCGGCAACCGGCCGGAGTTCAAGCTGGTGACCGGCATCAGCACCGGTGCCCTGATTGCCCCCTTTGCTTTTCTGGGACCGCAATACGACGACACGCTGAAGGAGGTATATACGAACATATCCGGCCAGGACATCGCGAAACCACGCAATATCCTGGCCGCCATTTTCAGCGACGCCATGGCGGACAACGCTCCTTTATGGCGCCTGTTGGAAAAGCATATCACTCGTGAAATGCTGGACGCCATCGCTGCTGAATACCTCTCCAGAGGAAGGCTTCTGTTGGTCGGCACCACCGACCTGGACGCGCAACAACCGGTGATCTGGAACATGACCAAAATCGCCGCCAGCGACGACCCCAAAGCGCTCAAACTGTTCCGGACCATCATGATCGCCTCCGCGGCCATTCCGGGAGCTTTTCCGCCGGTACTGATCGACGTGACCGTTGATGGCAAGCACTATCAGGAAATGCATGTTGACGGCGGTGCCACGAACCAGGTCTTTGTCTACCCCCCCTCTATACACATTGAGGAGGTCCAGGCGGCCACGCATCAGCGCGAAAGAATGGTCTATGTCATTCGCAACAGTCGCCTGGATCCGGAATGGAGCCAGGTAGAACGACGGACCCTGTCGATTGTCGGCCGGGCCATATCCTCCCTGATCCAGACCCAGGGCATAGGTGATCTGGATCGAATCTACCTGATCGCGAAACGGGACGAAGCGGATTTCAACCTTGCCTTTATCCCGGCAACCTTCGATGCACCTCACGAAGAGGAATTCGATACAGAATACATGCGCCAGCTTTTCGAGGTAGGTTACGAAATGGCCGCCAAGGGCTACCCCTGGCACAAAGCGCCGCCAGGCTTCGCTTCGGTAGAATAATTCGGAAGGTTCAATAGTTTTTCCTCAAAAAAGGAGGCAGTCATGGGCAATCAAAAATTCAAGAAACTGTCCGAATTCCACTCGGATTATCTGAGAAAGATCGCGATAGTCGTTCCCTGCCTGATCACCATGATCGTTGCCGCCGGGTGCGCCTCGACCAAGGTAGATCGCAAACAAGTCGTGAGCGGCAAGCTGCCCCGCCCTGCGCACATCTGGGTATATGACTTCGCCGCTACGCCGGCCGATCTTCCGATCCACTCCACGCTGGCCGCGCAGTATGCCGAACACAGCACCCCCCAAACGGCCGAGCATATCGCCGAAGGGCATGCATTGGGTGCTGAAATCCAGAGGGAGTTGGTATCTCAGATCCGCGACATGGGTTTAATTGCGCAACATGCAACCGGAAGCACAAGACTGCAACTCAATGACCTCGTCATCCAGGGCTATATCGTTTCCTTTGAAGAAGGGGAAACCTCCAAGCGCGTTCTGGTCGGATTGGGCTCCGGTTCGTCCCATTTGAATGTAGCGGTCGAAGGTTTTCAGATGACGAATCAGGGGCTACGCAAGCTGGGTGGTGGCACGACCGAGGCCGGCGGCGGAAAAACTCCCGGGGCCGCAGTGGGAGCTGCTGCCTGGATCGCCACGGCCAATCCGCTGGGACTCATTGTCAGCACCGGTGTGAAATTACATGAAGAAAAAACCGGTAGCGGCAAGGTGGAGGGTCGGGCCAAGCAAACCGCCAAGGAACTAGCAGAGGTGCTCAAGATGCGCTTCCAGGAACAAGGCTGGATCGACTAAGTGAACGCTGAGAGACCCGGCATCCTATCAATTTAAGCAAAGACACAAATCTGGCAAGTTCCGCTGAGGACAGAAAAGGGGAAGTTTTGATAAGCAACAGCTCAGCGGATGATAACGCCGCATGCGCAGCTCAGGGTATTCACATCGTGGCTAAGCCGATCGGGCCGCTCTGCAACCTCAGTTGCGCATACTGTTTCTATCTGGAGAAGATAGCTCTTTACCGTGCCAACGAAAATTACCGGATGTCGGACAAGACGCTGGCCACCTTCGTCCGGCACTATGTCGAAACCCAGCCGACCCCGGTGGTGGAGTTCGTCTGGCAGGGAGGGGAACCGACCCTCCTAGGCGTCGATTTCTTCTGTCGGGTGGTCGAACTGCAAAGGCCCTTCGCAAGCCTGAAGACCATCACCAATGTCCTGCAGACCAATGGCACCCTGCTCGACGACGATTGGTGCCGTTTTCTGAAGCAGCATCACTTCATGGTCGGCCTCAGCCTCGACGGTCCACGGGAGATACACGACCGCTACCGGCGCGACCGCCAGGGGGAAGGCAGTTTCGACGCCGTCATGCGAGGGCTGAAGCTTTTGCAGAAGCATGGCGTGGAGTACAACGTCATGGCCAGCGTCGCCCGTGAGACAGCACGAAAGCCTCTGGAGGTCTACCGCTTCTTCAAAGACGAGGGAGTCGAGTTCATCCAGTTCGTTCCGATTATCGAACGACTACCGGCCGCGGCCGAACAGGAACTCGGTCTCAACCTGGCCGGACCGGCAGTCCTCGACCGGGAGGAAACAAACACAGCGGTCACCTCCTGGACAGTGCTTCCGGAAGAATACAGCGATTTTCTCATCGCCATCTACGAGGACTGGGTGCGCAACGACGTCGGTCAAACCTTCGTCATGAACTTCGAGTGGGCGCTTAACGCGTGGCTTGGCAACCCCTCCCCGGTATGCATCCACGCCAAACAGTGCGGCGGATCGGTGGTAATCGAGCACAACGGCGACCTGTTTGCTTGCGATCACCATGTCTATCCGGAATACCGGCTCGGCAACATCAGCTCCGACGACCTGGCCCGAATGGTCGACACGTCGCTGCAGTCGGGTTTCGGCCAGAACAAGGAAAGCTCCCTGCCGCGCTGGTGCCGGGATTGCGAGGTGTTGGCGGCCTGCCAGGGCGGATGCCCCAAGCACCGTTTTGCCCGCAGTCCTTACGACGAATCTGGCCTACACTATCTCTGCGCCGGCTACCGGAAGTTTTTCCGCCACATCCGTAAATACCTGCGGGCGATGACCACCCTTCTGGAGCACGGGTACCCTGCTTCCCAAGTCATGGAGGCGATCAAGGGGCCGCTGGTGATCCCAAAGAGGCCGACGGACTCGGGGGGACAAAAGAAGAACTGTCAAGAATAGCCCATACCAAAGCAGTCCTCCCGCTTAATCCGGTCCGCCTGAAAAGTATTCTCCGTTTATATCGTAAGCTTCCCCCTCCCGGCTCATTTTTCTTTTATGGCCAATTGGCCGTTGAATTTGTTACCCAATTCGCTACCCAAAACAAAACAGCCACCTAGCAAAAACTGCTAAGTGGCTGAAATATTTGGCGGCCCCGTCGGGATTCGAACCCAAGACCTACCGCTTAGGAGGCGGTTGCTCTATCCAGCTGAGCTACGGAGCCAAAAGGAAATTTTATAGCGTATGCCAAAAAGATTGGCAAGGCCTTTCTTGTGGCGTTAATACCGCAGCAGGCTGTAAACTTTTCCTTCAGGCAAACGATCACGCCCTTTTAGAAAATCCAATTCGGCCAAAAAGGCACATTCAACGACCTCGGCACCAAGCTGTTCGACCAGAGCCACGACCGTCGATACCGTACCCCCAGTAGCCAGCAAATCATCGGCGACGATGACCCTGTCCCCTTTATGAAAAGCGTCTTCATGAATCTCCAGGGTGTCAGTTCCATACTCGAGCTCATAGCTCTTGCAAACGGTCTTATAGGGCAGTTTCCCGGGTTTTCTCACCAAAGTAATGCCGCATCCCAACTTATAGGCCAACGCAGCTCCTAAAATGAAACCTCGTGCCTCAACACCGACAACCTGATCAATTTTTTTATCAAGGTAACGGTGTGCTATCAGATCTACCATGCGATGAAAACTTTTAGCGTCTGCCAAAAGAGTGGTTATATCTTTAAAGACAATTCCTTTTTTAGGAAAATCGGGTATATCCCGAATAGCATTTTTCAAGTCATCCACAATCAGTTTCCCCTCCGGCAAAACAGATAATATTTACCAATAACAAATAAAAAGACTTTACCTGTGACAATCACTGTCTGCTTGCTAGGTCCTGTTCCATAAAGGCCCTGCTTTCTGCTTCCTTTTCTTCCATGATCTTACGTAACTTGTCAAGGCTTTTGGCTTCTATCTGCCTAATCCTTTCGCGCGTAACTCCGAACTTTTGCCCAATAGTATCCAACGTCTGTGGTTCCCGATCTTCAAGTCCAAAACGAAGCACCAGAATTTCTCGTTCATTGTCTGCTAAAGATTCGAGCCATTCCTGGATGTGAGCGAACTTGTCTAAATCTTCAAGGAAAACCGAAGGATCATCAGCATTGGTATCTTCGATGGTGTCTATGAGGCTATAATCTCGATTCTCGCCCATGGGGTGTTCAATAGAATAGGTCTTTTTTACCAGGACCATAAGGCGTCGGATATAGGCAGGCTCAACACCCATAGCCTCGGAAATTTCCTCAACCTGGGGTTCCCGATTAAACCGATGAACTAATTCCCGGCTAATTTTGATAAATTTGTTTATATCGTCGGACACATGAACCGGGAGCCGTATAGTACGGCTCTGATTAACCAGGGCCCTTTCAATGGACTGCCTTATCCACCAGGTAGCATAGGTGGAAAAACGACATTCCTTGCTTAACTTGAAACGTTCGACCGCCTTGATCAGCCCCATGTTTCCTTCTTCGATTAAATCCAGAAAGGGCAACCCTCGGTTCATGTAACGCTTAGCAATTTTCACAACCAGGCGCAGGTTGGACTCGATCATGTGATCGCGTGCGGCCATATCTCCGGAAGCAATGCGTCGAGCCAGGGCACGTTCTTCTTCGGCTGTGAGAAGTTTGGTCTTTTGAATTTCTTTCAGGTAGAGCTTGATCGCATCATCACCAGAAGAAGTATCTTCATCTTCAGCCGTGCGCTTTTTCTTTTTAGTTACCGGAGCGCATGCCAATTCTTCCTTCTCAGAGTCTTCTGCATCGGCGGGACTGCTGCTATCGGTTAATTCGTCTTCGCTGAAATTGGATTGATCCGTCATAACTGAGCACACCTCCAAAACTGGGATTAACGTTCGCTTTGGAACTTTAAGGCAACAACGCTAAGGGATTGACCGCCTCTTTGCCGCGCCTTATTTCAAAATGCAGCCTGGGATTCCCCCCGGCAGGAGGCTTCCCCGCCAAGGCGATTTTCTGCCCCTGACTTACAAAACTGCCGGACTTGACAAGGTTCGCCTGATTGAATCCATATACGGTAAAATAAGAATCATCATGTTTTAAGATAATAAGATTACCAAAACCTTTAATGCCATCGCCGCTATAGGTTACTTTGCCTGCAGCTGCGGCAACAATCGCGCTACCGCCTCTAGCGGAGACTTCAATGCCTTTATTGGCATGCTTTCCATTTTGGCCGAACTTTTTAATCACCTTCCCCTGAACTGGCCACACAAAAACGCCTTTTGTCGCCATGGCTTTCTTTGTAGGCTGAACAGGGCGTGGCACTGAACGAGAAACCGGTTTGCTGGATTGTTTCTTTGTCGCAGGCCTGCTTGCTTGTCGAGCCACAGGCTTTTGGGATTTTCTGGTAGGTAGTTTAACCGATTTTTTGCTTCTGGCAACCGCCATGGGGGGAACATATTTTACTGAATCAGCGCCAGGGATAAACAGCCGTTGTCCCACCTCAAGTTGAGACCGGTCCGTCAACCTATTGATACGAGCTATATGATTTACATCGACGCGGTAAACGTGTCCAATCCGGTAGAGCGTTTGACCACGCTTAACTGTGTGATAGACGCCTTTGGGCGCAGCACAGCCAGAAAAAAACAAGAATAGCGCTAGCAGCAGCGCCAAGCGCAACGCACTAAACATGGATCAGCGTCCTCTCCAAGCCGATATATCCGATTGGCATCCCAGCGAACTACGACTGCAACCCTGACCAAAGATCATCGCAACCCCGTAAAAAGTAGGAAGCCCCCCAAAAGCAAGACCATGAAAATCAGGGTCAAAAGGTTGAAATATTTATCGATAGCTGCTTTAACTTTATCGCCAAACGTATGAATTAACCAAGCTAAAATGAAGAAACGAAGGCCACGGCTGATCACGGAGGTCACTACGAAAAGCGGAAAGTTTATTTCAAAAACCCCGGCCCCGATGGTAAATATCTTGTATGGTACCGGAGTAAATCCAGCCGTAAATATTACCCAGAAGTCATAAGAAGAAAACAACTGTTGAATATGGCTAAAGCCAGTCGGAGTGAATCCGGGCACATACTGATAAAAAAGATCGGAGGTCGCCCCCCAGAGGGTCGACCCAATAAAGTACCCGACCATACCACCGACGACAGAACCAACTGTAGTGATGAAGGCGAAGCGATAAGATCGAGCAGGCAAGGACAAACACAGCGCCAACAGCAGGATATCGGGAGGTAGAGGGAAAAAAGACGATTCGGCAAAAGCCAATAGAAACAAAGCAGGGACGCCATAAGGAGTATGCGCCCAGTGCAATACCCAATCGTAAAGACGGCGCAATAAAATCATAACGGACCCTCCCCTTCGGACCATCCATCCTTCCCTATCAGCGGCACAAAACGACAATCGAGAAGATCTTCCTCTTTATAATCCACTTGGCCAAGGCGAACAATGCGTTTCAGAACCTGGCAGCCTCGGCCACCGACGGGAATGATCAGGCGGCCGCCGATAGTCAGTTGTTCAAGATAATGGGATGGTACCTTAGGTGAGCCGGCGGTGACAATTATGCCATCAAAGGGGGCCTCTGTTTCCCAGCCGATCGTTCCATCGCTCAGCTTAATATTAACGTTTCGACAACCGATATCATCAAGGACCCTACGTGCACGCCTCGCCAAAGCCGAAATGCGCTCTACACTGTAGACACGGGAGACAATTTGAGACAGGATGGCCGCCTGATATCCAGAACCCGTACCGATCTCAAGTATCTTCTCCCCTCCTTTGAGTTCAAGGGCCTGCGTCATCAAAGCAACCATATAGGGTTGAGAAATAGTCTGTTTCTCACCTATGGGTAAAGGATTGTCACTATAAGCCTGGGCCCACAAGGCTTCTTCGACAAATCGATGACGGGGTACTTTCTTCATTGCCTCAACCACCAGGGGATCGTGAATACCCCTCCCCACAATCTGCCTTTCAACCATCAGGCGGCGGGCTATTGAATAGTCCATTATACCGTGTTCCTTAATCGTTATCGGTAGAAAAAAAGGCCTTATCGGCGGTGGACTGCCATTGCCGCAGGCTTTCAAAAGAGCGATAGTTGGTCAAATCCAGATGAAGAGGGGTCACCGAAATATAGCCCTCGGCCAGAGCCAGAAAGTCACTTCCGGGGATCTCTTCAAATTGACACTGACCACCGCCAATCCAGTAGTACTTGCGTCCTCTTGGGTCAACTTTCTCCACAATCATATCGTCGTAGCGGCGCTTGCCCTGGCGGGTTATTTTAGTACCTGCAGGAGTTCCCGCTGGGACATTGACATTGAGAAACGTATCGCTGGGCAAACCATGGCGAATGATTTTCGTTGCCAAATCCTTGGCAAAAGATGCTGCAGCGACATAATCGGAATTATCCCCGGCGGACATATCCAGAGAAACGGCAAAGGCAGGTACCCCCATCAACGTTGCCTCCATGGCGGCGGATACGGTCCCGGAATAGGTCACATCTTCGCCCATGTTAGCCCCTCGATTAATCCCCGAGACAACCAGGTCGGGTCGAGCGTTAAAAAGCCCGTGAATGCCAAGGTTGACACAATCGGTGGGAGTGCCGTCCACGGCATAAACATCCGACTTTATCAGGTCAGCACGTAATGGAGAATGGAGAGTAAGAGCATGTCCGATGGCGCTACGCTCACGGTCTGGAGCGACAATCACCACCTGACCAAGTTCTGATAGAGTAGAAGCCAGGGAAGCTAAGCCGGGAGAATGGACGCCGTCATCGTTGGTTACCAGAATCAGCAAATAACGGCCTCTAAAAGCCACTTACAGGAAAGAAGTAATGGGAATAGGTGTTCAATTCTTTAACATCTTGCGAAGCCTGACAAGATCACTCCGCAATTCTTTTAACAATTCGGTACTCTGTTCGGCCTCGGAAGCCTGAGTGGGAGTATCCTCGTCACTGGCTTTGGTGCGCAATTTCTTTTTTGCACCAGCAATGGTGTAACCCTGCCGATAGAGAAGGTCTTTCAGCTGCAGAATGAGATCAATATCCTGCCTGCGATAGAGACGTTGCCGACCGCTGCTCTTAACAGGACGGATATCCGCACCGAACTCAGACTCCCAGTATCGCAACACATGGGCCTTGATGCCAGTAAGGCTGACAACTTCGCCTATTTTAAAATAGAGCTTGTCGGGGATGGACTTATCCATAATCAGCCAAGCTGGAGAAGGCCCTCTTAATCCTGACTGTTAATAACAGACTTGAGTACCTGACTGGGCTTGAAAGTCAAAATCTTGCGAGAACTGATTTCGATTTCATCTCCGGTCTGGGGGTTTCTCCCCTTACGGGTCGCCTTGTTTTTAACAACAAAGTTGCCAAAACCGGCCAGTTTGATTTTCTCGCCTTTTTCCAGAGTCGACTTCATCAGATCGAAAACCGTTTCAACAATCTGCGCGGACTCCTTTTTTGAAAAACCGGTTTTCAGGTAAACACTCTCTACAAGGTCCGCCTTAGTCATAGATTTGCCCCCTTCAGATAACGTAAGTCCATGAACATCCAACACTTTATATCATAGGAATATCATGCAATCAACCGATTATTTTAACGAATTTCCGCCCCGAGCTTTTTTCCGAGAGCTTTGATAATGCGCTCATGCCCGGCCGTTATCTCTTCTTCAGTGAGAGTTTTGTCAGAACTGCGATAGCGAACCCTGATCGCAAGGCTCTTTTTGTCATCGGGGATTCCGGGCCCGCGATACGTGTCAAACAACGTAAAGTCTTCCACAAAACGCCCTCGAGCCTGGTCGATAACGGCGAACACTTGTTCGGCACTGATTTCGTTATCAACCAGCAACGCGCTGTCCCTGCAAACATCGGGAAAACGAGAAAGCGACTGGAATTTCTTATCTGTAAGCATGGCGGAGAAAAATGCAGTGAGATCGAGATCGAGCAGATACACAGCTTGGTCAATGTCAAAGTTTTCAAGGACCTGGGGATGAATCTCACCGATACTGCCCAACAATCCCGATCGACTTTTCAGAACACAGGATTTCCCCGGATGATAAAACGCTTCACTCAGGCTATTATCCCAGCTTATCGGGCCGAGGCGAAACTCTTCCATCAATTTTTCTACTTGGCCCTTCAGATCAAAAAAATCTACCTCCTCTGAAGTTTGGGCCCAGCCGAGAGGCTCACGACGACCGCAAATTGCAGCGCAAAGACGCAGGCTTTCCCGAGGTAACTCTTCTCCATCCACAGGTTGGAAAACCGGCCGCAATTCGAAGAGCCTCAGATCCAATGACCTGTAGGCCCGGTTACGGGAGACGCTCTCGAGCATGCTTGGCACCAGACTGGTGCGCATAACCGATTGATCTTCCGATAGAGGATTGAGAATTTTTACATTCTGCCGGCGACAATCGTCTTCAGATAAGTTCAAACGGTCCCATTCGGGAGCGATAAAAGAATAATTAATGGTTTCGGAAAAGCCTCCTGCCACCATGACATCTCTCAATCGACGCACCAACCGTTGCTGAGGGGCAGGACGATGACAGATCATACGGCTGGCAGGCATGGTAACGGGTATCTGATCGTAGCCGTGCAGACGGGCGACTTCCTCGATCAGATCAATTTCACGCTCGAGGTCGGGTCGAAAGGCGGGAATTTTGACATAAAGAATTTCATTGTCCCGATCAGCGGCCGGCTGTGCATCGAGGCAGATAGCCCGCAGCAAACCAAGGATATCGTCGCTTGCCAGCTTAAGACCCAGGACCTTGTTAGCCCTTGTGACATCGAGAGTGATCTGTCTCTCAACCAGGGGCTCGGGATAACAATCAATAATCCCCTTGGCGAGACCCCCACCGGCCACTTCGGCAATCAGGGATGCGGCCTTGTCGAGCGCTATGGGTACCATGTCGACATCGGCCCCACGCTCAAAACGGTGAGAAGCTTCGGTATGCATACCAAGACGTTTGCTGGTCCGACGAATCGTAGCAGGATTGAAATAGGCACTCTCTAGGAGGATATCCGTTGTTTCATCGCCCACTTCTGAGTTTTGTCCCCCCATAATACCAGCCAGGGCGACAGGTCCCTGGCCGTCGCAGATCACCAGATCATCACTGCAAAGCAAACGTTCCTGGCCATCCAAGGTTGTAAAACTATCGCCATCGACGGCCCGACGAACCACAATGCGTTGGTCACGCAGCAGGTTAAAGTCGAAAGCATGCAAGGGGTGACCCAACTCCATCAATATCAGATTGGTCACATCCACGACATTGTTGATGGATCTCATTCCCACGGCATCCAACCGCCGAACCAGCCATTCGGGCGAAGGTCCAATCTTGACTCCTCGAATCAATCGAGCGGCATACCGGGGACAAAGTCCCTTCTCTTCAAGATGTATAGAGGTGCTGTCAGCAATGGCCTCACCATTTTCTACAGGGGTCTGATGGCTGACTTGCAAGGGGCGACCGACGATAGCAGCTACCTCCCGGGCGACACCGACGATACTCAGGCAATCAGGTCGGTTCGGCGTAAGTCCCAGTTCATAACGAACATCCTTTAAACCAAGAGCTTCAAACACCGGCTGCCCAAGGGGCAATCCAGCTGGCAAAATCATGATTCCGGCTGATTCATCAGCCAACCCGAGTTCCTTTTCTGAGCAAAGCATGCCCATAGAGACCTGGCCGCGGATTTTTCCCTTTTTGATTTTGAAATCACCGGGCAAAACACTGCCGACCTGGGCGAGAGCAATGAGATCGCCGACCTTGTGATTTGTGGCGCCACAGACTACAGGCATGGTGTCATTACCCGTATCTACCTCACAAAGAGTCAGGCGATCAGCATCGGGATGCTGTTCAACAGTATTCAGGCGCGCAACAATGACCGTATCGAGACCCGCCCCGAGATAGTCCATGGCATCGACCTCCAAACCTGCCATGGTCAGGCGATGGGACAATTCTTCCGGGGTGAGATCAAGCTCGACAAATTCCTTCAGCCAATTGTAGGATACGATCATTTCTTCAAGTCCTTTATCATATAACTGCAGACAACCCTATGTTTTTTAATGATTAATTGTCAGGCTAGAACTGCCGCAGAAAGCGTGTATCATTTTCAAAAAAGAGCCTCAGGTCATTAACCCCGTACTTGAGCATGGCAATACGCTCGATGCCCATTCCAAAAGCAAATCCACTATATTTCTGATAATCATAATTGACGGACTTGAAAACTTCCGGATCGATCATCCCGCTGCCTAAAATCTCCAGCCAGCCCGATTTTTTACAAACACGGCAGCCGCTGCCGCCGCAAATGACGCACTGGATGTCAACTTCGGCGCTCGGCTCGGTGAAGGGAAAGAAAGAAGGTCGAAAACGTACCCCGATCCCTTTACCGAAAAACTGAGAGATAAAGGTCGTCAGAATCCCCTTAAGGTCTCCAAAGGTAATATCTCTGTCGACGAGGAAACCCTCTATTTGGTGAAACATCGGAGTATGCGTAAGATCGGAGTCGCGCCGATAAACAGTCCCCGGCGCTATAACACGAACAGGTGGAGCATGCTTAAGCATAGCCCGAATCTGAACAGGGGAAGTGTGAGTACGCAGGACCACATCTTCAGAGATATAAAAGGTATCCTGCATATCGCGGGCAGGGTGGTCCTTAGGCATATTCAGCGCCTCGAAATTATAGAAGTCCTGTTCCACCTCAGGCCCTTCTTCAACCCCGAAGCCCAGAGAAGAAAAGATCTCCGTAATCTCTTCTGTAACCAGGGTAATCGGATGCTTGGTGCCTCTCGCAGCAGTGCGCCCGGGGAGGGTGACGTCAATTTGTTCAGAGGCCAGGCGTTGCTGCAATTCTTGCTCACGTACGGCAGCGGACCGCTCTTCGAACAGATCTTCGATTTCGACCTTGACGGAATTGGCCAGGGCCCCAATCACAGGTCGTTCCTCCGCAGAAAGTCGCCCCATCCCCTTCATAACAGCGGTCATGGAGCCTTTCTTGCCCAGCAGACCGACCCGCGCCTCCTGTAACTGATCTAAAGACTCGGCAGCCAACAGCGCCGCCCTTCCCTGCTTCAACAATTCTGCGAGTTGTTCCTTCATAGCAATCCCATTGCGTTGTCCGTAAAAAAGGAAAGGAAGCCCATCGGCTTCCATTGTATTAACCATAAAAAAAAAGAGATGAGGCAGGCCCTCATCTCTTTTTTTGGTTATTTACTGCATCTGGGCCTTGGCTTTATCAACGATAGCAGTAAAGCCAGCCGGGTCACAGACGGCAAGCTGAGCCAGAATCTTACGGTCAATGCCTACTTCGGCTTTTTTCAACCCGTATACGAGTCGACTGTAAGTCAGACCATTTTCCCGGGAAGCCGCATTAATACGCGAAATCCACAGGGCACGGAAATCCCGCTTTTTGACCTTACGGTCGCGAAAAGCGTATTTCAATCCGCGATCGACAGCTTCGGTGGCACTGCGAAACAGTTTACCCCGTGCGCCGCGATAACCTTTGGCAAGCTTAAGAACCTTGTTTCTTCTACGTCTCGCTTTGAAACCTCTTTTTACTCTTGGCATGAATTACTCCTTCGTTGTTCTTGGATATGGCGGTATTACCGCTGCCGGATCTGAAGGGGGAGACCTGTCCCCTCAGTTCTCGGTCTTAAGCCAAGCCCGTATGATCCCGTCTACTTGTAAGGGATAAGGCGGGCAATATTGCTAGCGTCTGCCTTGGCCACCAAAGTGGCTTGACGCAAATCGCGCTTTCTTTTGGTCGACTTCTTGGTCAGAATGTGGCTGGTAAAAGCCTTATTGCGACGAATCTTACCAGTACCGGTTTTGCGAAAACGCTTGGCAGCGCCGCGATTGGTTTTAATTTTGGGCATGAGAAATTTCTCCTTGATCGTTTGCTATCGACAACGGCCTAACAAGTCTGCCTGCTACCGCGCATTACGGTAAGGACAAAAACCGTTTATCGTTTATTTTTTTGGTGCCACAACCATAGTCATAAAGCGACCGGCCATCCGTGGGGTCATTTCCACCTGTGCGATGTCCGATACCTGCTCGGCAAGCTTTTCCATCAACCGGCGGCCGAACTCGGGATGTGTTACTTCCCGTCCTCGAAACATAACCGTCACTTTGACGCGGTTTCCGTCATCAAGAAAACGACGAGCATTGCGCAATTTGACTTGAAAGTCGTGTTCCTCGGTCTTGGGGCGCATTTTGACTTCTTTGACCTCAACCTTGGCAGACTTTTTCTTTGCCTCAGCCGCCCTTTTACTGGCCTGATACTTGTACTTGCCGTAGTCCATGATCCGACATACAGGCGGATCGGCATTAGGCGAAACCTCAACCAGGTCGAGGCCACGCTCTTCGGCGGCAGCCAGGGCTTCAGGCACGGTCAAAATACCGAGCAACTCCCCTTCGTCATCAACGACCCGAACCTGCCGGGCACGAATGTCGCGGTTTATGCGTGTCTCTTGCTTAGCTATGGTAGCACCTCCTAATTATATTGACTGCACTCGTCCTGCACATGCTGGACAAAGTCAGCGACCGACATGGCGTCAAGACTCTTGCCCGTACGGTATCGGGGAGCGACAGTTCCGCTCTCCATCTCGCTATCACCGACAACCAACATATAAGGAATCTTAGCCATCTGAGCTTCTCGAATCTTGAAACCCAGCTTTTCGTTGCGCAGATCTTTTTCGACCCGAACCCCAGCATTCCTTAACTCACGCCAGACTTGATCGGCGTATTCGGCCTGATTATCGGTAACATTTACAATCACTGCCTGGACAGGGGAAATCCACAGAGGAAAGTTTCCAGCGTAATGCTCGATCAGCACTCCGATGAAACGCTCGATGGCACCAAGAATGACTCGATGCAACATGACTGGCCGATGTTTTTCACCGTCGGCACCAATATAGCTCAGGTCAAACCGCTCTGGCAGCGTAAAATCGCACTGGATTGTAGCACACTGCCACTTCCTGTCAAGAGCGTCCTTCAGTTTGATATCGATCTTAGGTCCGTAAAAAGCTCCATCACCGGCATTTATTTCAAACTCAAGACCGGAATCTTTGAGAGCACCCATCAGAGCGTTTGTAGCCAACTCCCAGTCCTGATCGCTACCGATCGACTTTTCCGGGCGTGTCGATATTTCAACTTCATACTCGAAGCCAAAAATCTCCATCACGTCCTGAACGAATTGCAGAACACCTTTGATTTCGCTATCGAGCTGGTCCGGGGTACAGAGGATATGAGCATCGTCCTGGGTAAAACCCCTCACTCGGAGCAAGCCGTGAAGAACCCCCGATTTTTCGTGACGATGTACAGTGCCGAGCTCAAAGTAGCGTATTGGCAAATCGCGGTAAGAACGCATATGCGATTTATAAATCAACATATGAGACAGACAATTCATCGGCTTGAGACCATAGCCCTGTTCGTCTACCTCGGTAAAATACATATTTTCGCGGTAGTTCTCATAATGGCCGGAGGTCTGCCACAAATCGGTCTTGAGAATCTGCGGACCGAGAACAAGATCGTACCCCCGCCTAAGATGCTGAGTACGTTCAAAATCCTCTAGCAAGGTGCGCAGCAACGCGCCTTTAGGATGCCAAAGTACCAACCCGGCACCCGCCTCTTCGCTAAAGGAGAAGAGATCAAGCTCCTTGCCAATTTTCCGATGATCACGCTTACGCGCTTCTTCGACCTTGGCAAGGTAAGTCCGGAGTTGTTTTTTATCGGGAAAGGCAGTGGCATAGATACGCTGCAACATGGCGTTCTTTTCATCACCACGCCAGTAGGCGCCAGCCACACTCGTCAACTTAAAGGCCTTGATAAGGCCGGTTCTGGGCAAATGTGGGCCGCGGCAGAGGTCAACAAAGTCGCCCTGTCGATACAGAGACACAACCGGGTCGGCCAAATCCTCTATAAGTTGCACCTTATATTCTTCGCCCATGCCACGAAACAACTCGATCGCGCTATCGCGACTGATTTCTTCCCGCGTTATAGGCTGATCAGTCTTCGCCAATTCCTGCATTTTCTTTTCAATGCGCTCAAAGTCGTCCGGCGAAAAAGTATGGGTTTCAGTGTAAAAATCGTAGTAAAAGCCGTTTTCTATAGAGGGACCGATGGTGACCTGAACGTCCTTTCCAAACAGGTCTTTTACTGCATGAGCCATTAGGTGGGCGGCGGTATGACGATAGATTTGAAGGCCCTCAGGGCTTTTGAGGGTGATAATTTCGACCTGACATCCATCTTCGACCATAGAAGCCAAATCGGTCAACTGACCGTTGATCTTTCCTGCAATCGCCTGCCTTGCCAATCCGGCGCCGATTCCTTCAGCAACATCCTTCACGGTGCTCCCAGCGGGAACTTCTTTTACCGAACCGTCCGGCAATTCTACACGCAGCATAACGATAGTATTCTCCACGAATGAAAAGAGGCATCCGGAGATGCCTCGATCGGTGCGAGTCGTCGTTTTGTAGGTGCTGGTAGGCACGGGCGGGATTGAACCGCCGACCCCTACCGTGTCAAGGTAGTGCTCTCCCACTGAGCTACGTGCCTACGTCCCAACAACGTGGCAATTTCTATCAAAGTAACCCCAGTCATGTCAAGACCTTTTAGTAGATAGCCACTATTTTTTACCGTACTCATCTACAACCGGACAGAATGAGAGAGGCCCAATAGAAAAGGGATGATTTGATCTATAGAGGATTACCGTCCCCTCCCTTAACACGTTTGCAACATTCACGGCTTAAACGATGAACAAAGGACAGCTTTTTAAGCCTTGCCCGCAAGTCCAAGCTTGCGCCAGACCAGTTGCAGACCATCGCGGATTTCTGTGACACCGCACACTAGACAAGCGCCACAATAGATTGCAATACCGACTGCAACGGCACAGCCAAGAACCAACATTTTCCCCAATGACAGTCCTGGCATTTGCCAATCTACCGTCTGCAATATCAACCAAGTACAGCCGGCCATGAACAAAGTAGCCGGGAATGCCCGCAACAATGAACTGCTGACAGCGAAGAGCCCCAATGAACCGATCTTTCCCCGCAACAACCAAACCAGCAACAAACAATTACAGACCGAAGACAGGCTGAGGGCGAGAGCAAGTCCGACATGGCGTAAGGGGCCCATCAGTATGAGCCCAAGGATGGCGTTAACGAGGAAGGTCCAAAATGAAACCCAAACCGGCGTTCTGGTATCCTGCAGAGCATAAAAGGTCGGGACCAGAATTCGACTGACACCGACGAATAATAATCCAGGAGCATAAGCGCCCAGAGCCAATGCAGTCTGAGAGACATCTTGGTAACTAAAGGCCCCCCGCATGAAAAACAGGCTGTAGACAGGGACGGCACAAACGATAAGGCCTGCAGCAGCCGGCAAAGTGACTATGCTGATCAACACTAACGAAAAACGCAGTGACTCCTTGAGCCCATCGTGATCGCCTCCTGCCGCCTGCCGGCTCATGGCTGGCAGAACCGCCTGCGCTAAAGAGACGACAAAGATTCCCTGAGGGAGTTCAAAGAGACGCTGGCCATAATAAAGATAAGAAACACTTCCCTCGGGCAAATAAGATGCCAGCAAACGGGAAACAACCACATTGATCTGATATATAGCCACGCCCGCCAGACCAGGAAGCATCAACTGAGCTATCCTTTTAACAGACGGATGGGAAAAATTAAAATTAAAGCGAAGACGTATCCCCTTACGACGCAAGACAGGAAACTGAAGTGCCAACTGCAAAAACCCACCGATCAAAACTCCGATGGCCAGTGCAACAATCGGCTGTACAGGAAAAAGCGGAGCCAGCAGAACAGCACAGACGATCATGCTTACGTTTAAGAGAACAGTAGAAAAAGAAGGAAAGAAGTAGTGGCCGAGGACGTTGAGTATACCGGTGACCAAGGCCAGTAAACTTACAAAAAAGATATAAGGGAACATCAACCGATTTAGAAAGTCGGTCAGAACCAACTTGCCGGCCACAGCGCCATAGCCAGCTCCAATAGCACGCACAATAACAGGGGATGCCCATATGCCAAGAAGGGTCACTCCCAGCATGACCAACAAAAGCAAAGTCCAGCATATATCGGCAACTTTCCGTGCTTCGTCAGCCCCTTGTTTGTGATAGACCGTGGAAAAGGTCGGAACAAAAGCTGCAGTCAGAGCGCCCTCGGCAAAGAATCGTCGCAACAAATTGGGGATGGTAAAAGCCATAAAAAAAGCATCGGTCCCGAAACCGGCACCAAACAGACTGGCAACTACCATATCGCGCACTAATCCGGCAATACGACTCAATCCAGTTGCTGCGCCCATGACGGCCGTCGCTGTCGATATCTGCTTCTTTTCCGACATATGGTTTCTTCCCGAATTACCGTTTCTATGTGATGAAAATTATATAATACAATCAACCATCGTCCTAATTAGTTGATTTTTCGTTGTTTCCACGAACTTCATTACTATTTTCTTATCTTGACTAGGCCTATGGCAAATGATATAACTAGCGAAATTCACATCCCAGCACAGCTGGAGACCCAATTTATCAAACCGGAGGACATCCACATTGGCTAATCACAAATCTGCAATCAAACGCAATAAACAAACTATCGTTCGCACTGCCCGCAACACCCATATTCGCACCACCATGCGCACCCTCGTCAAGCAAGTTCGCACAGCCGTTTCCAACAACGATCAGGACGCAGCTCAAACCGCCCTGAACCGGGCCGTGCCCTATATCGACAAAGCTGCCACCAAGGGGATTATTCACAAAGCGACCGCAAGCCGGAAGATCTCTCGCTTGAATAAGCTGGTTAATACCCTGGCTTAATCAGTTTCTGAATAAATATCAAAAGGGGCTGCGTTGCAGCCCCTTTTTTTATATACCCTGATCTTGTTGACAGATACCCAGCACCATCTGCTCCAACAAAGCCGAGGCATGCGCCCCACTAGACTTGAGGGCGAGGTCGACCTCGAGCATCTGCTCAAAAATCCCCTGATATCGTGCTGCCGGAAAAACACGGACCTGCTGAAGCAGGCCGTCAAGGAAATATGGATTAATCCCAATCCCCTTTGCAACTTCTTTTTTTCCCAGGCGCTGTTCCAACAAGTAGTGGGCTTTCCACATCTGTCTGAAATGCCGAGCCAACATGGCTAATACGACAAGTGGCGCTGTTCCATCAGCCAAAAGACGATTAAGTAAAGAGAGAGCCCTTTTGGAATCCTGCCGCCCTATGGCGTCCGTTAGCTCAAAGACGCTATCAACGCGCGTGTCAGAAACAATCGTCTGCACGTCGGCCACATCGACTACCGTACGGTCACCAAGATAGGTTGTTAACTTATCAAGCTCCCCGGCGATTTCCTGCAGGTTGCTTCCAACCCTTTTACAGAATAGAGCCATGGCCGGTTCTGCAAAGGTTATCCCGTTTTGTCCTGCACGATCTTTTACAAAGGCTGGAATCTGATTGTCGTAGTACTTCTTGAATTCAACCAGAGTTCCACGTTTTTTAAATTGCTGATAAAATTTACGTCGGCCATCGATTTTATCGGCGGTTAACACCAGAACGGTTTCAGCCACGGGATCTTGCAGATAGGGCAATAATTTATCGAGTTCGGCAGCAGGCAGCAACTGGACATCCCGCACCACCACAAGCCGCAACGAGCTGAAAACGGGAAAGGTTCGCGCTACATCATAAACCTCGGATCCCCTGGCCGTTTTGCCGTGAAACAAATTGTAGTTAAAATCACTACTTTCGCTGGGGACAACCAGCTTTAGCAGTTTCTCCAGGGTTTCTTCTAAAAAAAAGCGTTCTTCACCGTAAAGCAGAAGCAATGAAGGAAACTGACGAGCTTTTAAAGCCCTTTTTAACTCACCGGGAGTCATCGGCTTGTTTGCCATAGCACTCAGAACTTATCGATCATGTGCGAAAAGAGCTCATCGGCCAAGCGCTGGCTGATTACCTGGATAGCGGCTTGTTCGCGATCATCCTGCACTACCTTATCGATGTTGACGGAATAATCTTCCTGCCACACAACAGTCCCCTTCCATAACACCTCACCGTTGCCAACGCGGCGCAATACTGCCTCAACAGTCATTTGAGATCTTTTTTCGGCAATATCATCATCCCGATCATAGGAAATAGCGCGGTTGGAATATTTAACGATGCGGCCACCGAGAATACCTTCGGCCCGTGATGGCTCTTCCACGAGCTCCAACCGGTCATGGCGAGCAAACCGCTCAACCACCTCGTTGGTGACGCTATTTTCTATAAGGGGCTCATAGGTATCGTTCCGGAACAGTTCCACATGGAGGCTGCGGACATCTCCCGGCAGGGAATCAGATCGCCCCTGCAATCGATAACCGCATGCGGACAAGAGCAACACCGCCAGAATTAACGAAACAATAAACCGGCTCATGAGACCACCACATTGACCAAACGGCCTGGAACCACAATCACCTTTCGTACGGTTTTACCTTCTATAAACCGGATGACGTTATCTTCTGCAAGGGCCGCAGCCTGGACTGCCTCTTCGGCGGCATCGGCGGGCACCGTTACCTTGCCCCTCACTTTACCATTAACCTGTACCACGATGGTTTTTTCATCTTCCACCAAAGCTGCAGGATCAAAGGTGGGCCATCCGGCCTGTTCTATCCCACCAGTATGGCCAAGTACCGACCAAAGCTCTTCGCTGAAATGGGGCACGAAGGGCGCCAGCAGCAGTACCACTGTCTCCAGTGCCTCTCGCATGACGCCGGGGCACTGTTCCTTGGCGTCAAAACCGTAGATGGCATTGACCAACTCCATCACTGCGGAGATTGCTGTGTTGAAATGAAAGCTACCATCGATATCCTCGGTAACTTTCTTGATAGTGCGGTGGGTCTGTCGTCGCAGAGCCTTGCCCCCATCGCTGGATTCCCTTTGCAGCGAAGCATCGGATACCAGGTCGAAGTTATCATAAACCGCCCGCCACACGCGGTTAAGAAAGCGGTAGCAACCTTCTACCCCTTGCTCGTTCCATTCCAAGTCTTTTTCCGGCGGTGCGGCGAACAGTGAGAAAAGTCGGGCAGTATCGGCGCCATAGCGATTGATGAGTTGATCTGGATCAACAACATTTTTCTTCGATTTGCTCATCTTTTCATTACGGCCGAGGATGACCTTTTGACCACACTTGCTGCAACAACCATCCACTTCCTCTTCGGGGAAGAGCCATCCATGCTCGGGGCAGGACCGGGTCTCCATGCAGACCATGCCCTGAGTGAGCAGATTGGTAAAAGGCTCATCGACGGTCATCATATCCAGGTCCCGCAATACTTTGGTGAAAAAGCGCGCATAGAGCAGATGCATGACCGCATGTTCGATGCCGCCTATATATTGATCGATGGGCAGCCAGTAATCGGCGGCCGAGCGGTCAATGGGACCGTCGCTGAATTGCGGGCAGGCGTAACGGGCGAAATACCAGGAACTTTCAACAAAAGTGTCAAAAGTATCGGTTTCGCGCCGGGCCTTGCCCCCGCACTGGGGACAATCGGTATAGAGGAAGGCCTCATGGCGGGCCAGGGGGCTGCCTCCTTCACCGGAGACCGATACATCCTGAGGCAACACAACCGGCAACTGGTCTTCCGGGACCGGCACCGCCCCGCATACGTCGCAGTAAAGAATCGGAATCGGCGTTCCCCAGTATCGTTGCCGAGAAACTCCCCAGTCGCGAAGACGGAAATTAACGGTTTTCCTGCCGATACCTTCCTGTTCAAGGTAATCGGCGATCTTTTCTTTAGCCGCTTCATTGTCGAGGCCATCAAACTGGGCGGAATTAACCATCACGCCCGGGCCTGTCCAGGCTTCGGTCATGGTTGCGGGATCGAAAGCCTCGCCTTCGGGCTGAATAACAACCTGTAATGGGATGTCATATTTGCCAGCAAATTCAAAATCCCGCTGATCGTGGGTAGGTACAGCCATGACCGCGCCGGTGCCGTAATCCATAAGCACGAAATTAGCCAGATACACAGGGATTCGCTGCAGGGTTACCGGGTTGATACAAAAGGCTCCGGTAAAAACCCCTTCCTTTTCATAATCACCGCTGGCCCGTTTGGTCTTATCCTGGCGTCTTACCTTGGCAATGAATGCTTCCACGACCGACCGTTGTTCGGCCGAGGCCAGTTCAAGGGCCATGGGATGTTCGGGAGCAAGACTCATAAAGGTCGCCCCGAAAAGGGTGTCCTGCCGGGTGGTAAAAACGGTGATGGCGTTATCGGAGCCATCCACTGGAAAATCGATTTCGCAGCCTGTGCTGCGGCCGATCCAGTTGCGCTGCATGGTTAATACAGGGTCTGGCCAACCACTGAGATTGTACGTTTCATCGAGTAGTTCCTGGGCATAATCGGTGATTTTAAAAAACCACTGCTCCAGTTCTTTTTGCTCGACTTCACAATCGCAACGCCAGCAGCGGCCGTCTTCAACCTGCTCGTTGGCGAGTACGGTCTGGCAGGGCTCGCACCAGTTGACGAAAGAACTCTTTTTATAGGTCAGCCCCTTTTCGTACATCTTAAGAAAGATCAGCTGTTCCCAACGATAATAATCGACATCACAGGTGGCAAACTCCCGCTGCCAATCGTAGGCGAAGCCCATCTTCTTCAGCTGCGAACGCATATGGGCGATATTTTCGTAGGTCCACTTGGCCGGATGGGTGCCATGCTGGATAGCCGCATTTTCAGCTGGCATACCGAATGCGTCCCACCCCATGGGGTGCAGTACATTGAAGCCCTGCATGCGCTTGAAACGCGCCACAACATCCCCGATGGAATAGTTGCGCACATGTCCCATGTGGATACGCCCCGAGGGATAGGGAAACATTTCCAGCAGGTAATATTTCTGCCTGGCGGAATCCTCCGTAACGGCAAAAGATTGCTGTTCATCCCATTGCTGTTGCCATCTCTCTTCAATGGCAGCTGCATCGTAGCGTTCTTGCATAATTCCTCCGCACCCACTGCAGGGCCGTCAAATAAAACAGTAAAGCCGGCCTGCGCCGGCATCACATAAAAGTAAACAAAATCAGGACTGTCGCGTGTCTAAAAACCGCAACGGTAAAAAAGCGTGTCCGGAGGGACAAGCCTTCGAGAGACGGGCGACAGGGTATGGTCGATTATTTTTCGCGATAGGTGATCCGGCCCCGAGTCAGATCGTAGGGGGACAATTCTACGGTTACCCGGTCACCGGGCAGGATGCGAATGTAGAATTTGCGCATTTTTCCGGAAATATGCGCCAGCACAACATGTCCGTTGTCGAGCTTGACCCGGAACATGGCGTTGGGTAACGGCTCTACAACCTCGCCTTCGACTTCGATCGCTTCTTCTTTTGCCAATGGAGCCTCCTTCAGATGGTCCGATATTAAAATCGTTAAAAATGGGCTACAAACCTGCAATATTTAACATAATCTCCCAGGCTATTGTCAAGAAATAGTGCTAAACCCGGGCAAGATAAAATGTTTTACGAATAGGCCTTTGTCCCCTCAAGCAACACCGCTATAAGGCAGCCGCCCCTTGAAGGCGATAATCATACCTGGCAGTCCGTCGGGCTCGCTGAGGGGAAGTTCCTAAGGAAGAGAGTCCCGCACCTATGAGCTATCGGCAGATGCTCAACAGGAACATTCGAAACCGTGCACAATTGAGTGGTCAGGGGAGAAAACGCTGAATTGTTTCGATTACCATGGCTGACTTGAAAGGCTTGGTGATATACCAGTCAGCTCCAACAGCTTCGCCGCGAGCCATATCTTCCCCGGTTTTTTTGGCAGTTACCATAATAACGGGAATTCCCTTGGTTTCGGGATTGTTCTTGATGCGATTGCAGACTTCGAAACCGTCAATCTCCGGCAACATGATGTCTAACAATACCAGGTCGGGACGATCTGAGATGACCGCATCAAGGGCCTGCTGGCCATTACTGGCCCCGATGACATCATATCCCTTCGAGGTCAACAAAATACTTTCCAGCCTGAGTAGACTTTCTTCGTCCTCGACAACCAGAATCTTGTTCTTTCCCACAGGGAAGCTCCTTTTTGGCCCTCGAACCAACAGGGATATCGAATGTTTCTTTACCGTTAAGACAACAAAGCATCAGACAGGCAAGTAAGACTAACCTGTCAGTGTGCCAAATTACAAGCTGACATTTTATCTGGAACCTATAATCTATGCTTTTTATGCGCAGAAGTACTCTATGTTTTCAGAGGACTAATTATGGCAACTATCAAGCATTTGTCCAGTGGCAGGCACAACAAAAAACGGCCTTCAACAATCAAAGGTTTTACCCAGCAAATCGGCCAGACCCTGCAGTTGACCACGTATTTGCAGATTTTCGAGAATAATTCCTGCCTGCTGAAGAAATATCTCAAGGGCATAGCTATCAGCTATGTCTTGCTGAGCGTCCTGTTTGTCGCCACAAAGGATAGCTAAAACCCGGCCGTCACTTACAAGAGAGCCAATAAAAACCTCGCAGTCCTTGCTAAGTCCAAGTTCCTGGCGCAAATAAGTGTCCCAAGCCCCTTCTCCCAACAGCCCGTATCGGATTCCAGGCCGTTCAAGAATATCGGAAAGAGAACTGGTTTCCGCCAAAGGCAACCTGATTTTGCGCACTTTTTCGTCAACCGAAACCTCGGCATTCCCATAGCCGAATTGACCGAGTCCGACAATATGTTCCTTGCCGACAGAAAACAGCACCGCCCTGCCTAACACTTCCGAAGCAAATCGCAGGACCAGCAACATTACCTGCTCTCTGCTCTCGGCAGCCTGCAACTCTTGCAGCATCCCTTTAAGGACCCCCATCCCGGCACTAGGAACATCCATCATAGTTCCGCTATTGGCTGAAGACACAACAGAGGATGCGGCGGAGGCCGTCTCTTCCAAAGAATTCTCTTCAGGGGCTGGAGAAGGTACTCCTAAAAGAACGGCTGATTGTTTTGCAATAGCGTCACAAAAATCATTTACTGCAGCAGAATCGTCGTCACCGCCGGATATACGAGACATTGGCTTACTTAGAAGTTCGGCCACCCCTAATTTCTGCAAACGCCGTTCAACTTCAGGGCAGGGAGTGTCGCTATACACCAGGCACAATTGATCAGGACGCAAAGAATGAACCTGCTCGACCAGTTCCAGCCCGCCGAGAATGCCACCGCCATGCAAACGGGGCATAATCAAATCAATTATAAGAAGCGGAGAGTGATCGTCTTTCCAGGCAGACGTTGCAGCATCGAGGAAAGCCTTGCCGCAGCTAAAGGCTCGCGCGTTGAGTCCTTTCCGGACCAAGGCCTTAACCAAATTCTCTGCAACCCCTGCATCATCGTCGACCAGCAGAACATCTGGCATAGTACCCGCACGGCCTACGGACTCAGGCTTAACACTATTATTCTGTTTATGGACCAGAATCGGTTCTTCGGGCGCACTCCCGGAGAGAGGTAACACAATAGGTTCTTCACGAAGTAGCTCGTCCAGACTCACCCCTTGATCAAGACAAACATGCTCTTCTGAGGCAGTATGATGAATAGTCTCCGCTACCTGGACAGCTTTAAAAGAAAAGTCCCCCTGATCCCAATGCATTAATTCTCTGACCAGTTGGCTCATGGCGCGGCGACGCAATGCCATATCATCGCTATTGCTGGGAAGTGGGGCATTGTGACTGCTCTCTTCCACGTTTTGCAAAGCAGAAACAACCAAGCCTTCACTAAACAATAATTCGGCCCTATTTTCGCCGCTGGTCAGTTGCAGAAGACCACTATTCCGGCTTAATCCAAGGATTTGCAACAGATCCCTTAACTGTAGATCTTCCAGGCGACCAGAAAGACTCATTTATTCGCGATCCTTAAAGAAGAGTCGAATGGGGCAGCCCTCAAAACCAAAGGCCTCGCGCAACTGGTTCACCAAATAGCGGTGGTAGGAAAAATGTATGCCCTGGGTCCGGTTGCCAAAGGCTACAAAGGTCGGTGGCCTTACCGCTGTCTGAGTGATATAAAACAATTTGACCCGTTTGCCCTGAGACATAGGCGGTGCGTGACTGATCGTAGCCTCTTTCAAAACCCGGTTCAGTTCCGGTGTAGGAATACGGCGATTAAACTCCGCAGCCACCTTCTCCACCATACCCATAATCCGATTTGTGCGCTGCCCGCTTAAAGCTGAGACGAACAATACGGGGGCAAAAGGCAAAAACTTGAAAGAATCGCGCAAATCAGCGGTATATTGCCCCATGGTCTTGTGGTCCTTAACTATCAGATCCCACTTATTGACCACCAAGATTACCGCGCGACCCTTTTCGTAGGCATACCCAGCCACGGTCAGATCCTGCTCGGTAACCCCTTCGGAGGCGTCAATTACCACAAGGACCACATGAGCCCGGTCCATACCCTTAAGAGCCTGCACCACGCTGAACTTTTCCAGCTTTTGGCTTACCTTGCCCTTGCGGCGGATACCGGCCGTATCAATCAGCACATAACGCTGGTCATTGTATTCAAGGGGGGAGTCAATGCTGTCCCGAGTGGTCCCGGCGGTGGCGTTTGCCACCACTCTTTCGTAGCCGAGCAAACGATTGACCAGTGATGATTTGCCAACGTTAGGTCGGCCAATCACTGCCAGTCGTACTTCCGAAGCCTCTTCTTCGGCCGCCAATTCATCATGAGGCAGAACGGCCAGGACTTCATCCATCAGGTCGCTGACTCCACGACCATGTTCCGCCGATATGGCATGCACCTTATCAACACCGAGGGAATAAAAATCTACGGTTTCGGCGTCCTGCTTGGGACCGTCGACCTTATTAATTACATAAAAAACCGGTTTTCCGGCACGACGTAAACCAGAAACTACTTCAACGTCAGATGGCGTTAGACCCTCCCGGCCATCCATTACCATCAGAATGACATCAGCCTCTTCTACTGCCAGCTGCGACTGCTCGCGCATTTGTACCAGCAAACGATCTTCGCTAATCGGTTCAAAGCCGCCGGTATCGATGAGGATAAATGGCGTACTATAGCGGGTCACCTCGGCATAATTGCGATCGCGCGTTACCCCAGGCACATCTTCGACAATGGCCCGACGCTGGCCGATAATACGATTAAAAAGTGTCGATTTCCCCACATTCGGACGACCGACGATAGCAACTACGGACATGGTGAACCTTACCTCTCAACAGGAAGAAACAAAAAACAACGGACAGACAATACGGGCGGCTATTCGTAACCGAATTCCTTTAACAATCGATTGGACTGAGTCCAATTCTTCTCGACCCGTACAAACAGTTCTAAAAACACCCGAGTTCCAAGCATCCGTTCGATGTCATAACGAGCAGCCTGCCCTATCGCCCGTAATTTAGCACCCTTTTTACCAATCACAATGCTTTTATGGGCTTCCCGTTCAACGTGAATCACTGCCTCGATCACAACCAGGTTTTTATTCGGTTTTTCAGTGAACCGCTCTACTGCCACCGCCACGCCGTAGGGCACTTCGTCGTGAGTTTGCTTGAGCAGTTGCTCCCGAATCATCTCGGCAACGATAAATCTCTCTGGCTGGTCGGTGATCATATCTTCGGGATAATAATGGGGCCCTTCCGGCAGCAGCCCCTGCACCAGATCGATCAGCCCCTCGACTCCCTCGCCGGTAAGACCGGACAGGGGTAAGATACCGGCAAAGTCCAACCGTTCGGCATAAGCGGCGATAAGAGGCAGCAAGGCAGGCTTGTCGACCAGATCCGCTTTATTGATTCCGAGAATTACCGGTACTTTGCCTTTGGACAGCAGATCCAGAATAAAATCGTCTCCGCCGCCAGGTTGGTCGGTAGCCTCTACCAAAAAAAGCACCGCATCGACATTCTTGCAGGTCGACAGGGCCTGCTCGACCATGAATTTATTGAGCCTGCCTTTGGCCTTGTGAATTCCGGGAGTATCCAGAAACAGAATCTGCGTTTCTTCCCGGGTATAGATACCAAGGATGCGATTACGGGTCGTCTGTGGCTTGTCGCTCGCAATGGCGATTTTTTGTCCCAACAGGGCGTTAAGCAGTGTAGATTTTCCTACATTGGGCCGGCCGACAATGGAAACAAATCCCGAGCGAAATCCTTTTGCATCTGTGCTCATGTGCATATGCCTTCTTATTGTTGTCGGCCATGCCGCAACCGAAAGGTGTTCAAAAAGTCTGAATGGGAGGAAAATTTACAGCTGTCTGCAACGCATGGATTTGGCCGTTAACCTCGAAATGATCCCGCCCCATTCCAGGGTCGCTTTGCAGTACCAAATATTGACCCCGTGTTTCAAAAAAATCCAGATTGCCCCGTCGTTGATCGAGCACATCGCTCAGATCGGCAGGATGTACCTGAACCGGAAACTTCCCCTGCCCTGCCAATACCGTGGTCAAAGCCCGCCGCCAGAGGCGAGATCGCACCAGAGCACCAAAAGCGGGATGAAAAGGCCCGGCGACCAGCGCCTCATCGGGCACAAGAGAAGCGGTGGACTGCAGGCCTAAACGAATAACCGGAACACCGGCTTCTCGACAATGCCAAAGCATTTCAGCACAGAGGTCGACGGCCTCATCTAGACAAAGAGGCCGATACCGCCCTTGCAGGAAATCATTTTCCAGTGCTGTGTCTCGCAGTACAACCGCTGGATAAATACGCAAAAAGTCCGGCCTGAGATCCAGAGCCTTGCGTAACGATTGCAGGGCTTCCCCTGAGTCTGAACCCGGCAGGCCGGGCATCAATTGCAGCCCGACCTGAAAAGATCGGGAACGAAGCAGAGCAACAGCAGGCGCTACTACTTGCGGACCGTGCCCTCTTCCAGCGGCCTCCAGCACTTCACCGGAAAAAGACTGACAGCCTAACTCCACCGTGGTTACACCGCCCTGCTGCAACAGGTTAAGCTGCTCTTCGCCGATCGCATCCGGTCGAGTCGAAATTCGAACACCGGAAACCTGACCGTTCGCGATAAAAGGCTCCACCTGCTGCAGATAATCCATCTGCAAGCCTGGCTCCAGAAGAGTGAAGCTGCCCCCATAAAAAGCTACCTCGCCGGTGCCTTTCTCGGGCAACAGCAAGGGCAGGTCATTAGCGACCTGTTCGGGCGATGGAACTGAAGAATGGCCGGACACTTTCTGTTGCTGACAAAACCGGCATCGATGAGGACAGCCCACATGAGGAATAAAAAAGGGGTAGACCTTCATCCCTCGCTATCCGATAATCTGGAGATAGCAACCAAAGCAGCTAGTTGCTCGGCCTTTTTCTTTGTACTGCCCTGCCCCTGACCGAGAGGTTTATCAGCCAACCGTACCTCGACAGTATAGTGTCGCCGATGTTCTGGCCCATCCTCGCTAACGAGCACATAGTCGGGAATCTGAGCGTAACGAGCCTGGGTTATCTCCTGCAAATGGGTCTTATGGTCGAGTCCATGTTTACGCTGGGCCGCCTCGGCGATTGACTTGGCGAACAGCCGCTCAACCAGGACACAGGCCGAATCAAAACCGCCGTCGCTGAATACCGCACCCAGCAAGGCCTCAAGGGCATTGGCCATCAGACTGTCTTTTTCTCGACCGCCACTGCGCTCTTCGCCCCGCCCAAGACGTAAAAAGTGGCCGAGTTGCAATGTCCTGGCGACTATGGAGAGACCTTTTTCGCTAACCACCTCGGCCCGAATCCGGGTAAGCTCTCCTTCTTGGGCTGCAGGGAAACATCGAAACATATAGCGACTGACAACCAGGTCCAGTACCGCATCGCCCAAAAATTCCAGCCTCTCATTACAAGCTACGAGATCTCCGCGCTGTTCGTTACTATACGATTTATGGGTCAGAGCTTCGATCAACAAAGAACTATCGGAAAACCGATAGCCGAGATTATCCTGCAGACACTGCATGTCTTGATCTGTTTGCAAAGCATCTCCAAATCGAGCAAAACTTAGAGGTTAAACGGCTGAGAACAAGCGATAATCTTACACAATGGGTCCGATTAAGGCAACAACATGCTGACCCTTTACAGCTTTTACTCTTGATTCTTGACCGGCCCGTTCCTATAATTGCACGATTTACTTAAGGGGCACTCTGCGCATGGCACATTTCATTACCTTTGAAGGCATTGAAGGCAGCGGAAAAACAACCCAGATTGCTAAGGTGGCAGAACTTCTTCGTGGCCAAGGCTATAATGTTGTTACCACCCGTGAGCCGGGAGGTTGCCCTATCTCCAACGCCATACGAGAAATTTTACTTAACCCCGCCAACGATGCTCTTGAGAATCGCGCTGAGCTACTGCTCTACGCTGCGGCTAGAGCCCAGCATGTAGCGGAAGTCATACAACCGGCCCTGAAGCAGGGGCAAATCGTACTTTGTGATCGCTATACCGATGCGACTCTAGCCTACCAGGGTTATGGTCGCGGTCTCGACCTTGATCTTATCGAGGAGCTGAATACACTGGCCAGTGGCGACTGTCGGCCTCACCTAACCCTGTTACTCGACATGCCCCACGAGACCGGCTTGAAAAGGGCTTTAGAACGCAACGACACGCAAAACATGTGCGACGAAGGGCGATTTGAACAAGAGTCTCTCGATTTCCACAAGAGGGTCAGGGAAGGCTACCTGTTCCTTGCCCAAAAAGATCCGCAGCGCATGCAGGTAATCGACGCCACCGGCACCCCGGCCGAGGTGAGCGAACGACTGATCGCCTGCCTGCAAGCGTACCTTGATTCTGGAACAGGCTCATGACCTTTGCCAGCATCATCGGACACGACCGTCAGAAAGACCTGCTCCGGCGAGCGCTTTCAAGCGACAGGCTGTCCCACGCCTACCTTTTTGAAGGCCCTTCGGGGATCGGTAAACGGCTTATGGCACTGGCCCTGGCCAGAGCGGTTTTTTGCCAACAGGGTACCGGATGCGGTGACTGCGCTGCCTGTCGCAAGGTGGACCACCACAATCACCCCGACCTGCATTTTGTCGAAGCCGATGGCAGCAGTATCAAAATCGAACAGATTCGAACCATGCAAAAGGAACTTTCTTACCGGCCCCTTGAAGCACCCAAGAAAATCTGCGTGATCGATGACGCTGAAAAACTTAATTTGGCAGCAGGGAACGCCCTGCTAAAAACTCTGGAGGAACCGACAGCCAACACCTTGATTATTATGCTGTCGGCTCAGCCGGACGCTCTGTTGATTACCATTCGTTCCCGTTGCCAGCGCCTGCCCTTTGCCCGCATTGAACGTAAACGTCTCATGGAGGTCCTCTGTGAGCAGCTGGCAATTGATGAAACCGAAGCGCACATCCTGACCTCTTTAGCCAACGGCAGCTTTAAAAAAGCCCTGGGCAAAGATCGCGAACTCTATATAGAAGGTCGTCGCGACCTGCTGAAGACCCTGACTGGATTGACGCCGGGCAGCGTACTGCCACTATTCAATTTTGCGGAAAAACTGGCCCAGAACAAAGAACTTCTGCCGGAAATCCTCGAGATTTTTCAGGCATTTTATCGGGACCTGCTCCTCTATCACTACGGGCGTTCCGAAAACGAACTGGTCAATATCGACCTGATGAACAAAATACATCGAGTCGCCAGTGAAGAATCAACATCCTCGCTGCTTGGTAAATTGTCTGCGCTGGACCAGACACGCAGACAGCTTGCCCGCAACGTCAATCGACAACTGGCCGTTGAAGTTTTACTCATGCGCTTGGTCGCTTGAGCAAACCAACCACGGCTTTATAAACCCGCTTTCCCCAGATAGGACAATTCGACACGCCTTATGATTCGAATCGTTTCGGTTAAATTCCGCACTGCCGGAAAACAATACGACTTCCTGTGCAAAAACCTGGACCTTGCTGCTCAAGACCAAGTCATCGTTGAGACAGACCGCGGCCAATCCCTTGGTACCGTCGTTTCCTCGCCCAGGGAATGCGAACCCTCCCAGGCCCCTGACAAACTAAAGAGTGTACTCCGCCTCGCCACTGCCAAGGATATAAATATGGCTAAGCAATCGGCGGCTAAAGAAAAAACAGCTTTCGAATTTTGCCAGCAACGCATTCAGTCCCGCAATATGGACATGAAACTGGTCCGGGCTGAGTATCTTTTCGATGCCTCGAAGATTATTTTCTATTTTACCTCGGACGGACGGGTTGATTTTCGTGACCTGGTCAAAGACCTGGCTCATCATTTTCACACTCGCATAGAGATGCGCCAAATTGGTGTACGAGACGAAGCCAAAATTACCGGCGGCCTTGGAATCTGCGGTCGCGCCCTCTGCTGTTGCACCTTTTTGGTCAACTTCGCCCCGGTATCGGTAAAAATGGCCAAGGAACAGAACCTGGCTCTTAACCCCAATAAAATTTCCGGACAATGCGGAAGACTGCTCTGTTGTCTCAACTACGAGTACGACACCTATCGTGACCACCGTAAGGGACTGCCGAAATGTGGTCGCAAAGTGAAACATGAGGGCCTGGAAGGCATGGTGGTGTCTCAAAACGTTCTGGCCCGCAAAGTGACCGTCAGGCGAGAAGACAACGTGAGCGTTGAGGTTCCTGTTGACCAACTGGAACTGCTGGATAAAACCGCGGAAAAACAACCCCAGGCCCCTTCCCGCACCCGCGGCAAACAAAGTGCAGGCCGTCGGCAAGGTCCTCGCAAGAATGCTTCTGCCGAGGAGACGAAGGAACGGACAAAGAAACCGCAGCAAAAACAGCAACAAAAAACGGCGGAAAGTAGTGATGGGGACAAACCAGCCCGTAAAAAATCCCGTCGCAGACCCAGGCGCCGCCCTGCCAACAGCAAACCATCAGGAGACCAGAATGGATAAGCGTTATTACGTCACAACCCCTATATATTACGTCAACGATGTACCCCACATCGGACATGCATATACCACCGTGGCCTGCGATGTACTGGCCCGCTATAAAAGAGCCCAGGGGTATGACGTTTTTTTCCTGACCGGTACCGACGAACACGGGCAAAAGGTTGAAAAAGCCGCCCAGGCCAAGGGGGAAACACCTCTGGAGTTAGCCGATCGTGTAGTGAAGCGGTTTCAGGCTCTGTGGGACAAACTCAACATCAGCCACACAGACTTTATCCGTACCTCGCAAGAACGTCACAAAAAAGGGGTTCATCACCTCTTTAAAAAACTTTTTGCCTCCGACGATATCTATCTTGGTGAATACGAAGACTGGTATTGTACACCCTGCGAAACCTTCTGGACCGAAACCCAACTCATTGAAAGTTGCTGCCCGGATTGCGGCCGGCCGACGGACAAACTAAAAGAAGAATCCTATTTCTTCCGCATGAGTAAATACCAGGAAGCCTTGCTGCAACACATTGAGGCGAATCCTGACTTCATCCAGCCTCGTTCCCGGCGCAATGAAATACTTAATTTCGTTCGTGAAGGACTGCGAGACCTGTCCATCTCCCGCACCTCATTTTCCTGGGGTATTCCGGTGCCGGACAACGAAAAGCATGTCATCTATGTCTGGTTCGACGCCTTGACTAATTACATTACCGCCCTCGGCTATCCCGACGGTAACGATCAGAATTTTGATAAATTCTGGCCGGCGGATGTACATATCATCGGCAAAGATATTCTTCGTTTTCACACTGTCTACTGGCCGACCTTTCTCCTGGCCGCCGGCATCCCTCTGCCGGAAAAGGTGTTCGCTCATGGATGGTGGACAGTCGAAGGCCAGAAAATGAGCAAAAGTCTGGCGAATGTCGTAGAACCGAACATGCTTATCGACAAGTACGGGGCCGACGCCATCCGCTACTTCTTACTGCGTGAGGTTCCCTTCGGCCTCGACGGCGATTTTTCTCACTCTTCGCTCATTCATCGCATTAATTCGGACTTGGCCAACGACCTCGGCAATCTGGTCAGCCGCTCTACGGCCATGGTCAACAAATATTTTGATGGCGTACTACCCGCATCTGGCGCTCTGAACGAAGTGGATAAGGCTTTCGTCGGCCAGTTTGCACCGGTTATTGACCGAGTCGACCAACTCATGAACGAGCAGGCCTTTAATAAAGCCCTGCAAGCCATCTGGGAACTGATAAGCGCCGCCAATAAGTATATCGACGACAGCAGTCCCTGGGCCTTGGCCAAAGACCCCGCACAGCAAGAGCGCCTCGGCACTGTGCTTTACAATCTCCTCGAGGCCGTGCGCATCGTCGCCCTGCTGGTCGGGCCTTTCCTGCCCGATACCGCTCAGAGCATCATGGAAACCCTTGGTCAACCCGAAGAAAAACTGAACCTGGGTGACAACAGTCGCTGGGGTCTGCTTAAGCCGGGCACCGCCATTGCCAAGGCAGCGCCCCTCTTTCCCCGTATCGAAACAGAGTAAACAAGACCTTCATATAGTTGTTTGTGCTAAGGGGCGCTTTTGCGCCCCTTACTGTTGGAGAACCAAGATGAACAATAACTCCCCTGCCCTCATTGACACCCACGCTCACCTGGATAGTAAACGTTTTGCCGATGATCTGCCACAGGTCATCGAGGCGGCCAAAGAAGCCGGTGTAAACCATATACTTACCATCGGCTGCGACCTCGCCAGTTCCAGAGCCAGCGTCGAACTGGCGAAAACCTATTCCGAAGTCTATGCGGCTGTCGGCATTCATCCTCACGATGCTCGTGAAGCCACGATTGAGGCAATGGACCAGTTAAAGACCCTCGCCCAACAGGACAAAGTGGTGGCCATCGGTGAAATGGGCCTCGACTACTATCGCGATCACTGCCCCCACGATATTCAGCAAATGGCCTTTCGCCGTCAGATTGCCCTGGCCAGAGAAGTAGGCTTGCCGATTATTGTTCATGATCGAGAGGCCCATCAGGACGTACTGCAAATATTAAGGGAAGAACAGGCGAAACAAGTCGGCGGAGTACTGCACTGTTTCAGTGGCGATTTAGCTATGGCCCAAGCCTGCATCGACATGGGGTTTTATATTTCCTTCCCAGGCACTTTGACCTACCCCGCCAACCAGGCATTGCGTGATGTGGCTGAAGCCATCAGCACCGACCACGTTCTTCTGGAGACGGACTGCCCTTACCTTGCCCCGCAACCATGCCGGGGCAAACGCAACGAACCGGCTTTCGTTCGCTATACGGCTGAGGAACTGGCGCGTATCAAAGGCCTATCGCTTGCCGATATCGCCCGTATTACCCGCCTCAACACCTTTCGCTTATTCGGCATTGGCGAGCCAGATCAAAACAGCCGCATTGCTTATCCAATACGTGATGCGCTTTATCTCAACATCACCAACCGCTGCAGCAATCAATGTGTTTTTTGCGCAAAATTCAAGGATTTTACCGTTAAAGGCCACGCCTTGAAGCTGAAAAGGGAGCCAACCGTTGAAGAGATTAAACGGGCTGTCGGGAGCGTTCAAAACTATCGAGAGGTGGTTTTTTGCGGCTATGGCGAACCCTTGCTTCGCCTGGATTTAGTCAAAGAAGTGGCCGCCTGGCTGCACGAACAAGGAGTCCGGGTCAGAATAAATACCGACGGCCAGGCCAATCTGGTGCATCAACGAAATATCCTCCCCGAGCTGGCCGGTCTGGTGGATGCCATCTCCGTATCTCTCAACGCGGCCAATGCCGCGGATTATCAGCGAATTTGCCAGTCGGACTTCGGCGAAGCAGGATATGAAGCGGTCAAAGATTTTTTGCGGGAAGCTAAAAAACACATTCCGTCGGTAACCGCCAGCGTCGTAACCCTACCGGGCATCGATGTAGAATCCTGTCGTAAAATAGTTGAAGAAGAACTCGGGGTAAAATTTTTGATCAGAAAATATAACGAGGTGGGCTGATAATAAGCTAGGTAATTTCAGGGGAAAGGCGCTCAAGCATTGAGGGCCGCACAGTAGGAATGATAGATTGCCTCACCGGCACAAAAGCGAATAATTTTGACCCCCATCCCACCTTTCTTAACTCTCCGCAGAAGGTTGGGTGGAACCCTTTTGGCCCACTGGACTCTTGCTTCCAGCCTGACTTCCTGGTTGTTCGCCATAACCATAACAACGATCAACAGAGTTCCCGGACGACAAACGCTGCTGCTTTGGATAAAGAACCCCTGCCGGGTAATATCGCAGGTGAAACCGATCCGTTTCGGCTCATCCGGGCCGAACCGAAGTTCCAGTCGTCTATTTTTACGGAGACTCAGCCGCTTTTCAGTCATGTGCCGTCCTTTCTCGAAGCCCACCCACATTAAACCACTTTAGGCAAAAAGAAAAGCCCCCTATGCAGTGTATGCTTTACATTACGCCAAAAAAAACGCCTGTCCTCTTCGACAGGCGTTTTAGTAACTGCATTATTTAATGATGTGGGCCCGGTTCCTTAAAGGGTAAAACCTTGGCCGATGTGCCACAACGGCGCTTGTTTTCAAGAACCTCACGGGGGTCGTTGATCACCGCCTGAAACTCTTGGAATTGGCGCCAAAATATTTCTACCATTGCGTTCATACGCGCAATAGGATCTTTATATTTTTTGAGTTGGTGTTCAATTTTGCGCTGGATTCCATAGGCCTGGGCTTTGAATTCATCGGGAACATCATCCAATGCCTGTCGAATCAAGTCGCTGCTAAGCCGTTCAAATTCTTCCGGGTCTTTTTGGTAGACCCCCTGTAATTGCTCGTAGATATTATCCGATTTTTGGATATGACTTTCCATAATAGGCTCCTTACCCCGTTAGATGCGCCAGCTCTATCTAATCACAGGGTGAATTGGAACATGTCCAAAACCTTTTGAGCACTGTCTAGAAGATTCATTCCCTATATAATTAACATTATGCAAGATTTTCTCTAATCGGCAACCATTTGCCAATCAATAACCCGGCCTGGATCCTGCTGCTGAATAATTACTTTAACTCCTCCACCTCCGGTGACCTCTCCACACAGCAAACCTACGTTACTATTCGAGGAAGTGATTATTAGCAAGAAGATAAAAAGGCGGCAGGAAAACTACGTCTTTGAAGAGTAGAAAATGACGGACTTTATACTTGGCAGGGGCCTTAAATAGCGCTACGATAACGCCATTATAGTCAAGGAGGGTTTCGCATGCCCAGAAAAGGTATCAGGTACGAGCAGGTCGCCGAGGCTTGTGCCGTTCTGGAAAAGTCTCAACAGCTGAGCGTCCGCGCCATTCAGGCGCGAACCGGCGGGTCGATGACCACGGTGCTCAAACACTATCGCCGCTGGCAACGGGAACGTTCAGGACAGGCGGGAGTCGAAACAACCATCTCCGACCGGTTGCGCCATGCCCTGCTGAGCGAATTGGAAGAAGCCGCTGCTCAGGCCCGCCATGCAGGTCAGAAGGAGATAAAGGAAGCGCAACAGCAAATTGACCAGTTAAAAAAAGAAACGGAGAAGAAACAGTTACGTTTCGCACAACAGTTTCAAATCGCCCAGCAACAGAAAAGGCTGCTGGAGAAAAAGTTACTTGATGCAGAGCAACGGGCTGCAACTGCTGAAAAACAACTGCGCAGCGCCCAAGACCGCCTGAACACTGCGCAGAAGTCTCTTCAAAGAGAGCGGCGCAAACAACTGCTCAAAGGAACAATTCTGCAAAAAGCACAAGACCTCAAGCCAGTCGGGGAAGACCCAACACCAGGACAGGAACAAAAAGACCAGGTTCTGGAAGAATCACCCAAAATATCTACGGCACAAAAAAAAGCACCTGCCACCAAAAAACCGAAAAAAAAGGTCCAGCAAAGTTTATTCGATTTTTAGCGATATACCGAAACCAGCTATAGCCGCTGGCCGCTCCCTACGGTTTACCTTTGAAATAGCTGTTAGTCCTTACTTTTGGGCAATTGGATCGACTTGACTTCTAAAAACTCCTCCAGGCCATACCGACCCAACTCACGGCCATTGCCCGACTGCTTATAACCGCCAAAAGGAGCGAGCAGGTTATACGGGCCGCCGTTCACCTCAACCTGACCGGCCCTTAAACGTCGGGCCATAGTCAACGCCTTCTGATCGTCTCCCGACCAGACAGCCGCAGCCAGTCCATAATCGTTATCATTCGCCATATCCACCGCCTCATCCTCGTTTCGATAACACAGGATAGACAACACCGGGCCGAAAATCTCTTCGCGAGCAATGGTCATCTCCGGGGTAACTCGGCCAAAAATGGTCGGCTGCACATAAAAGCCTTTATCCAACCCGCATGGCAGTTCTACGCCGCCGCATAGAAGCATTGCCCCTTCTTCAACCCCTTTAGCGATATATTCCCTGACCCGTTGCTGTTGCCGGGCTGACACCAACGGTCCAAGTTTGGCTTTACCCTCTGCAGGATCACCCACGGTAAATGTCGCAGCACCGGCCACAGCCAATGCCGTTACCTGATCATAAAGGTCCTCCGGCACGATTAACCGAGTCATGGCGTTGCAAGTTTGCCCCGAATTAATGAAACAACTATTAAGGGTTGCTTTAATAACAGCAGCAAGGTCGGCATCATCCAAAAGCAACGCTGCGGATTTGCCGCCGAGTTCCAGAGCGACTCGCTTAACCGTAGCCGCTGCCAGCTCAGACACACGTTTCCCAGCCCGGGTGGATCCGGTAAAGGAAATCATATCAACCCCGGCATGGCCAGCCAGGCTTTCTCCGGCACTCTTACCCGAACCGCTGATCAGGTTGAAGACCCCGGCGGGCAAACCCGCCTCAGCAACAACCTCTGCCAGCAAAAATGCATTCAAGGGAGTTTCTTCGCTTGGCTTGAGAACTACGGTACAGCCAGCCAGCAGTGCCGGGGCGACTTTGGCCACAATCTGATGCAGCGGATAGTTCCACGGAGTGATACAGGCGACCACACCAACCGGCTCCCGTACCACCAATGAGTTCCCAATTCGCTCTTCTGCAAAATCCTCGCTCAGACCGGCGTAGAATTCCATATTGGCAATGGGTAAAGCGGACTGAATCCTCTGGGAGAACTTCAGAGGCATCCCGAGTTCAGCAGTAATCGTCGCAGCCAGCTCTTCGGACCTTGCTTGCAGCCCTTCCGCCAACTTTTTCAACCAGGCGGCCCGTTGAGCTACAGAAGTATTGCCCCATTCGGTAAAAGCGGCCCGGGCCGCACGGACTGCGTCATCAACATCCTGCTCTCCGCTGGCCGGCACCATGGCGATTATCTCTTCGGTAGCCGGGTTGACAACCGGGTGTTTTTCCTGACCCTGCGCAGCAACCCATTGCCCGTCAATATATAGTTTGTCACGGATAATCATTGTTGGCCCCTTTTATGTGCAACCTTATAGTTGATAGAAATCAAAGCCTCTTTCACCAAAACAGGTTAACATGACTTACATGAAACCGACAAACAGACTACATAACCTCCTTAAGCAGAGGAAACTACGCCGCGACCTTAAAACACTGGCTCTGTTTACCGCGATCTACTGCCGGAACCACCACCAGGGCACAAAAAATAGGTTTACGCCAAAGGAGCTGCCCGTACCTGTGCCGGAGTTTGATCGTCATACCTACTGCAACGAATGCCAAGAGCTTTTAAACTATGCCGTTTCCCGCCGCTTACGCTGCCCCCTCGACCCGAAACCGACCTGTCGTCGATGTCCGAAAAACTGTTACACCCAGACGAAACGTGAGGAAATTCGAGAAGTGATGTCCTTTAGCGGCCCTTACCTCGTTAAACATGGACGATTCGATCTGCTCTGGCGAATGTATTTCGGCTGAATCTGGTAAACACCTCGTGATACCTCGTGGTCTTTGCCTGCTCCACCGAAAAAACATAGTGTCTAAACCGGCAAGTTCAAATGACTCCAGGGGCTTGAGGGAATTTTGACCTGTAAGGCTCTGGCCGTTTCAGCACCTCTTGTATCGCAGCAAGGGGCAAAGGTTTGCTGAAGAAAAAGCCCTGGGCGAGTTCGCAGCCCTGCTCAATCAGAAATTGAACCTGATCCTCAGTTTCCACCCCTTCGGAAACAACACGCATACCCAGGTTCTGAGCCATCCGAATGATGGTTTTAACCAGGATGGCATCTTGTTGGCTATGGCAAACCTGCTCCATGAACGAACGATCGATTTTCAGCTTGTCGATGCGGAATCGCTTCAAATAACTAAGGCTGGAATATCCAGTGCCAAAATCATCCAGGCTGAGGCCGACACCGATATCTTTAAGATGATTCATAACCGATTCCACCGAGTTGGAGCTCTCCAGAAAAATATTTTCCGTTACTTCCAAAACCAGTTGATGCGGCGGCAGGGAGTACTCAATGAGTGTCTGTTCTACGAAGCCCGCAAAATCCCTGTCAAAGATCTGCCGGGCCGAAACGTTGACGGAGACCGACAATTCCGGCAGCCCCAGGTCTCGCCAATGCTTCATGTCCCGGCATGCGGATTTAAGAACCCACTCACCGAGAGCAACGATGAGATTGGAATCTTCGGCCACCGGAATAAACTGGTTTGGTGGAATCAAACCATTGATCGGATGGCGCCAGCGAACCAAGGCCTCCATGCCGGCGATTTGCATGCCAGGCAATTTGATAATGGGCTGATAATGTAATTCCAGTTCATCGAACTGAAGGGCATGGCGCAATTCTTTCTCGATTGTCAAACGATGCTGTATCCGCTGGTTGATCTCCTGCCGGAAAAACTGAACGTTGTTGCGTCCGGACTCTTTGGCAAAATACATGGCGGCATCAGCGTGTTCGAACAGAGTTGAAAAGTCGTCACCATCTACGGGGAAAACTGCTACCCCCAAACTGGCACTAATAGCATGAGGCACCCCCTCAAGATTGAAAACCGGTTCAAAACATTCAAGCACCTTGTGAATCAAGGCTGATACCGCAGCGGTTTTCTGAAGGTCAGTGAAAAGAAGAACAAATTCATCACCGCCGATGCGGCACACCGTATCACTGGTCCGGACGGCCTCAAGGAGTCGTTCGGCGACATCGCACAACAATTGGTCTCCCTGAAGATGCCCATGGGAATCGTTGATAGACTTGAAGCCGTCAAGGTCCAGAACACACAAGGCCATTTTGGTATCGGTCCGCAGGGCATGCCCTGCGGCACACTCGAAATGCTCTGCAAGCAAAGTACGATTGGGCAGTCCGGTCAACTGATCATGATGAGCCAAAAAAGCTATCTTTTCTTGATCCTGTTTTTGTTCGGTAATAAATCGGGCTTGCTGAATGTTCTGGTAAGCAGAAACCGACAATTGATTAGCCAGGGTATATAAAGCCTGTGCGACTTGTTTGAACTGCTCCCGGGGCATAACGGGAAGTTCCCGAAAAGCCTCAACCATGGCGTTTTCGTCAGCCCCGATTTCCAGGACATGGGCCCGCAAATCTGCCTCGGTTTGGCCTGGATCACGTACCTGTTCAACAATCCAGGTCGCGATATGGCAGCCTCCTACCAGAATGGAAGCGCCCGCATTCATGAGGCCAGCGGTCAGACACTTGGAAAGTGTTGGCCCCTGAGCGGCAGGCCGCCCCAATAAAACCTGGGAACGACGGCAACTCACCGTACCTTTGTCTGTTCCCTGAACGATCTCCCGGCAGAGATGGTGGAAATTGCTCGGCATGGTGATCGGTGCACCATCCGGGGTAATAATGACCGAAGCGACACCGGTAGCCTTGGCGAAATCGTCCTGAAGGCGTTGAATATCTTCTAAATTAAATAATTCTTCAAAGGTCATGCAGATAGCGTCGTCCAGCGGGCGTGTCAATGCCAGAATCCGCTTCTCCAGCGCATCTTCGGTCCGTTTCTTGTCGGTAATGTCATGAATAATGGAATAGAGCAGCGATCGACCAGAAACCAGTACCGGACCACTGAAAACTTCTACATCTCGTACCGATCCGTCGGCCCTACGATGGCGGAACAAAAAATGACCGGCCTGCTGCCTGTGCGCCCGGTCAAGCTCCGACAACAGTTCCTCCTGCCTCAAAAGGGTATTGATATCACTGATGTTTTTTTTGCAGAGTTCCTCCCGACTCCAGCCATACCAAGAGGCCGCCGCCGGGTTGGCATCAACTACTGCACCGGTTGCCGGATCCAGTACCAGCATGACCGCATGATTGTTCTCAAAGAGACTACGGTAGCGAGCCTCGCTTTCGGTCAGGGCTTTCTCGGCCCTTTTGTGGTCCGTAATGTCGAGTGCGGTGAAAGTGACCCCCTGCGATAGATCATTTGGATCCAAAGGGGCCGAAGCCAACCAGACATCTCTTATGCTGCCGTCTTTTCGTTGCCATCGGGTCTCAACAACCCCGGTGCCCATTGCCTTTATTTGATCGTACTTCGGCTTGCCAGCAGCTTCATAATCTTTCTGAGAGGGATACAACATTCGAGAGCTGTTGCCGATGAGCTCCTTGGGGAGATATCCCGTCATTTCAGAGATGCGTTGGTTAACCTCTAACAGAACTCGATTACGCACCACCCCAATCCCTGCAGGGGCCACTCGAAAAACGCTTTGAAGTCGCTCTTCGCTTAACCGCAACGTCTCTTCGGCTTGCTTGCGAGCGGTAATATCCAAATGAGTTCCGACCATCCGAAAGGGCTGCCCTTCTTCGGTCCGGGAAGTAATTTTCCCCCGAGAAAGAATCCAAATCCAATGGCCTGCTTTATGTCTCAAGCGGCATTCACATTCGAAATAGTCGGTTTCTCCACGGAAATGGCACTGCAAAGCCTCTTCGACCCTCTGACTATCTTCAGGATGTAAAAGTCTTTCCCAGGCTTTGATGCTGACGGGGGAGATTTCCGCCAACGTATACCCGATCATATCGGCCCAACGATCGTTGAAGCACGTCTCGCCGGTTTTAATATTCCATTCCCAGGTGCCCACTCCCGTCCCCCACAGTACACTGGCCAAACGCTCCCTTTCATCCCGCAATTGCTGACGATGGCGATATTCCTTGGTAACATCGCGGAAGACCAGAACCGCACCGATCACCGCACCGCTCAGATCAAGGATAGGGGCGCAACTATCGGCGATATGGCATTCGGTGCCGTCACGACGGAGAAGTAAGGTGTGATTGGCAAGGTCTACACTCAGGCCCTCTCGAAGGCACTCTTCCACCGGGTTTTCCACCACGGTTCGGGTTTTGGCGTTGACGATGGGAAATATTTCCTGGATGGAGCGCCCCACCGCTTCGCCGGCCTTCCATCCGGTCAGCTCTTCAGCCACCCCGTTAAGGCTGACGATCCGCCCTGCCCTGTCGGTGCTGATTACCCCGTCACCGATAGAACTCAATGTGGCGGACAGGCGTTCTTCGCTTTGACGCAATTGAGCCGTGCGCCTTTTCACTTGCGATTTCAACAACAGGCTGTTGAAAAAAAACAGGATGGAGATGCCACCGGCGACCAACAGCATGATCTTCAAGTAGAGCGGGAGAAATTTCCGTTCTACCTTGAAACCCAGCCAATAGGCCAGCTGCCGATAATAGAAGGAGTCTTTATCATTTTTCCAGCGGAACAGGGTCTGGTCGATCTGCCTGAGGAGTTCGGCGTGCTGTCCTTTCTTGCTGACAAAATAAATAGAGAAAGGTGAAAATTGAATCGAACTCGGGACCAGGTCGTACTCTTTGGCGTGGCGCAAGCCGTAGTGCTGAGGGGCGACACCGGCTGCCACCTCACCGTTTTGAACCGCAGCGAACACGTCGGAAAAATGAGGTAATTCCCGAATATGGGGGTCCACCCCAAGCTTTTTGGTCATCTGGATAAAATTCTGGCCGCTGATATCGTGGCGCATTATCGCCACAGGTTGCCCGGCCAAGGCGGAGATATTCACCTCGGAAGCACCCGGCTTGACAAAAACCTGCCCCCATAACTCCACTGTTGGCTGCACGGTGTAATCCAGAACCTCGGCCCGCCGTTGAGAATAGGCCGCCGACATGACCAGGTCGATGTCACCGTTCTGCAAGCGCGCAAGGCCTTCAGCCCAGCTTCCTCCGACAAAGGTCAGCTGCCAGTCGTGTTCTTCGGCCATCCTGTTTAACAGAGCCGGATTAAGGCCTTGGGCCTGCTTGTTTTCATCGAGATAATTGATGGGTTCAAACGGAAAAATGCCGACCCGAAGCTGTTTCTGGGCGGCTTGAACGAGTCCGGGAAAGAAGAGCAGGAAAAGAACAAAAAGTACAACACGACGAATTATAGGCATTCTATCCATCCAAGCAATCATGGGAGCGAAATAGAGTCCGTGACTGGTACATCCTGAATTAACTCCTGGCCAAAACCTAAACGAGGAGAACTTAAGCCAAAGGACAGCTACAAAGGGATAAAGTATCGGCTAAGGAAACAATTTTTGCCGGTTATTGGCCACCCCATGTCCTATGTAAAACAATTTTAGTTTACAACTTCCCATAAGGCAAAGGGAAACCACCGTGATACACCGAGGAAACTTAACTGGTGGATACCAGGTGGGTACGCGCATGCACTTAAAGGTTCAAGGCTTGCGGATTTCATCAATCGGTGCAGATGCGGAAAAAAGGCATCGATTATTGACCGTAATCAAGTCCATCAAGACATAACGGTGTCAATATCGACTCAACAGAAAACAAAACACCTATCCTTGCTTGGGGGCTTATTATGATACGCAATATCGTAAAAATTGACGAAAAGAAATGTAACGGATGCGGGCTCTGCGTTCCTGCCTGTGCAGAAGGAGCCATTCAGATCATCAATGGGAAAGCCAAGCTGATTGCCGACAATCTCTGCGATGGCCTCGGTGCCTGTCTCGGTGATTGCCCGCAAGACGCCATCACCATAGAAAAACGGGAAGCCAACGAGTTTGATGAACAGGCGGTCGTCGCAGCACAACAGGCGGTTAAACCTCCGGTCCACGGTGGTGGGTGTCCCTCTGCGCAGGCACAGAAACTTGCTCCGCCTTCCAAAACGGTTATAGCTGGAACCGATGCAGGACCTTCGCAATTGGGCAACTGGCCTATTCAGCTCAAACTGGTTCCACCGACAGCTCCTTTTCTGGCCGAAACCGATCTGTTGCTCGCAGCCGATTGCGTACCCTTTGCCTATCCGGACTTTCACCAGAAATATCTGGGCGGAAAAACCCTGTTGATTGGATGCCCCAAACTGGACGATGTCGAAGCTTATGTAGAAAAACTGACTGCCATCCTGATCCAAAACAACATCAAGAGCTTGGCAGTGCTGCATATGGAAGTACCTTGTTGCACGGGACTTCTCAGCCTTGCTCGGCAGGCACTGGCTGCCAGCGGCAAGGACATCCCCTTTGAATCGGTTATTATCGGCATAAAAGGGGATGTGAAATAATCCAGCGCAAACAGGTTTTAGCTCACAGGGGGCGTCGGGCTTGACGGACCGAAACGAATTTTGTAGTCGTCTCAGAGTAAGTTCGGCCCCCTTAGAGAATATCCAGGGGGCTGACCATATCCCCCCTTTGCTTCTGCAGATCAATCAACCGTTTCCGCTGATCTTCCAATAAACTGAATACGATTTGTGGAATGCCGGTCAAGCCTCTATAGTGCTCAACGATACGTTTGATTTTTGATAGATTTTGCGAAATACGTATGGCGAATTGCCGCGCATACTGTTGCCGGGAATAATCCTTGTCCAGCACCTGATGAAACAGGTTTGCCAAGTCATCGTATCGAGGCAAAAAACCTGTCGGTCCACGAACTGCCGTACATTCTCCGTGCACCCGAAGTTCCATCCATTTCAACCACACCGCCTTGTCACACTTTTCATTGAGATAGTTTCCCCTCTCATCGGTCAGCCAGTAATTGGTAGCAAATATCTGCGGCGGCCGGTCCAACTGTTTACTAAAATCCAGATAGTGGTGCAAATACCTCCCCAGTGGGATCGACAGAAAGTCGAGGATCGCCATTGGATTGAATTTTCGCACCCCTTGAGCGCCGTGGGTTGCAGCGGTGCTTTCGCTCTCAAGCGCTGCACCAAAGGTAATTACGCCGTGTTGCCAATCAAAGCTTTCCAACACCGGAACCGCGGTGTCGCTGTCCCGGCCTCCGAAAATGATTCCTCCCAGCGGAACGCCAGCAGGCTCTTCAGCCTTCGGATCAAGGTTTTTCAGTCGATTTAAGCGCAGGGTGAATCGCGCGTTACCCCGGTAAGATGCTGCGATCTCTTCTCCATAACAGTCAGTAAGTCCCGGTCGCCAGCGTCCCGCATAGTTGACCCCCTGTTTCGGCAATGTCCGGCCCATACCATTCCAGTAAGGCTTACCGTCACTGATCAACACATTGTTGAAGATCGTTTCATCCACCGTGTTCAACGCGCGAAAAAGCACCGGATCATCATCCTCATTTAGATCTTCAATGATCCCAAAAATACCTCGTTCGACATTGACCGCCCGTGCCTGGCCGTCTATGGCACGGATATAGGCCAGATCGTCACCGACCACCGTTTCTTTCTGCAGCAAGGCAGTGGAGGTCTTGCCACAAGCGCTCGGGTAGGCGCCGGAAAAATAGGTTACTCTTCCAGCGGGTCCATGCACCCCCATGAGGAACATATGCTCTGCCAGCCAGCCTTCACGTTCAGCCTTGCGAATAGCCAGCCTCAACGCCAGCTTCTTTAATCCGACAGTATTGCCTGCATATTGGCTGTTGGCGCAATAGACCAGGTTTCTTACTATATCGATATAGATCCGGCGGCGATCGCTATCTATACTGACTCCATTTTCCAACCGGCCGGCAGAATGCAGCATGGCAAAAAAGGGGATATCCGAATCGCCATGTCGAAACTGTTCGTACCCCGGTCGGTAAAGCAAGTCTTCACTGTGAGCGACATAAGCTGAATCGGTGATCTGCACGCAAAGAATGCTGAATGGCGAAGCAGTCGGCCCCAAGCAAAAGAAGCGCACCAGCATTTCCTTACCGGCCATGATATTGCGCATGATCGATTGTATCTCGGTCAGCCCCTCCTGCCGTTCGATGCTGTTCAATTCCGCTACATCCGGACATTCGGCCGGCACCAGATAACGGGTATGTTCTTTGTCCCGAGCCTGATCGTTCTGACGGCTGTTGATATAACCATCGAAATGGACCGTATTGCCGGCCATAGCCAGCGGCCGTTCCTCGCCATCGGCCATGGCCTTGGCCCGAATCCTGGCGGCATCTTCTATGCTGTCATCATAAACCAGAACCTGATCGGGATTACAGAGCTCTATCGCCTCAGCCAGAAATTGGTTGATGCGCTTGTTGCCCAAAGCAGCGACCTTTGCCAGGCCCGCAACATCAAGCCGCTTAGTTAGCAGTTGCCACGAGGAATCGGCACATTCCTTCCCTCTTTCCCCTTTGAGCATCGCCTTGGCCATAACCACACCTCCTGCCTTAAGGGGTTCTGTGCTTTAATTTTATCGTAAAAACCTCCTTTTCTCAGAAACAAAGACGGCCCGCACACATTAATAATGTGTGCGGGCCGTCTTTGTTTTAATACTTCCTTGCCGAAATCCGGGAGAAGACTGTTCTACTTGACGAGCAATTCCGTGATAAAGCGACCGCCGACAGTCTCAAACTCAACCGCGAATCGCTCGGTTTTCCCCGTCGCCTCGCAGGTATACCCTCGCCCGGAAATAACTGACGGGATCGACAACTGCACATCCTGATCCTGGTCGGGCAACAGGTATTTGATACCGCCGGCGACCATGTTGGCCAACTCGCCGATGGCGTCCTTAACTTCATCGTTGACTTCGTCAAGATCCAGTTCTAAAAACGCATTGGTGATGGCAATAGCCACCTTCGCAGGTAGATGAATAACCACCGTTCCCCGCAGATCGCCGGCAAAACCGATCATACCAGAGAGCATGCGCTGTTCAGAGCTGGAAACCGGCTCGCTCGAAAGGGCCTTAACCTCCAAAAAAAGCATGGTGGAAAAGATCTCTCCCACCGCCTGATCAATAATTCCTTTATAGTCCATCGTGAGGAAGCCCTTCTCGTGCCTAGAAAGATCGGTGATTTAGAAGCATGTCGCCCAGTTGCAACAGCCTTAAAATATCTTAGAAATATAAATAAATTCTATATTTACGGCATTATAGAGTTTTGTGTCAAGCTCGAAAAGATTTTTTCAACCTGGGAAAAAGAGTCAGTCACTACCCAACAGAGAAAACCGGGGTTCTTCAATCGCCTGGCCGCGGCAGGCTGGACATTTACCCGGTTTATGAAAACGCTGGCGTTTTTCGAAGATAAACCCGCACTTCTTGCACCTGGCCGGCTCAATGCGAAGGGACTTCCCCTGCTTCTTAAAGCTGCGTCGAATGTGCTCCAAATGATCATAAACCTGTTTTTCAGGCATACCGATCTCCATCGACAGATCCTTGGCGGAAACGGACCGCTGCTGCAGCACCGCAACGATCTGCTGCCGCAACGTGGCGGCCCGTTCGACAGGCACCGGAGGTCTAAGGGCTTGTTTATCGGCCACAACAATTCCTTTCAGTGGTTGCTTTCCTTGTCAAGCTTAGCACACATAGACTGTTTTCTGTGCCCTTCTTCTTCTTGACTTACGCAAAACTTACGCATACACTTTGATCATCAATCACAGGAGTTTTGCATGAGCCCGATAACCCCGAAACAAAAACAGGTGTTTGAGTTTATTTCACAATACATCGAAAGCCAGGGCTTTGCCCCTTCGCAGCAGGAGATTGCCAAGGCCTTCGGTTTTCGCTCTCTCGGCACAGTCCAGAACTATCTGGTCCGCCTGGAACGCGAGGGGCTGTTGAGCCGCAACTGGAACGGTCGTCGCAGTCTGCGCCTGGCAGCCGCCGCCGAACCCGAACAGGGCATGAAGCTGCCGTTGGCCGGAACCGTTGCAGCCGGTAAACCAATCGAAGCCATAGAAACATCTGATTCCATTGATGTCCCGCCAGCCATGGTCGGTACAGGAGAGCACTTTGTACTGCATGTTGCCGGCGATTCGATGATCGATGACGGCATCCTTGACGGCGACTACGTCGTAGTACGCAAACAGGTCACAGCCGAAAACGGTCAGACAGTGGTTGCTCTACTCGATAATGAAGCCACCGTCAAACGGCTGCATCGCAATGGCCAGAGCATTGAACTGCATCCCGCCAACCCTACCATGCAACCCATTACCGTCGCCGCCGATGTGCCCTTCGGGATCGAAGGAGTGGTAGTCGGAGTGATCCGTCACTACCGTTGATATGACGCGCGATATTCTTCATCTGGCAGTGCCAGATTTTGACGTCGCCCTGGCGCGAGCCGTCGATCCCTCGCTGCGCCACCGGCCTCTGGCCGTGGCAGCCGGCCAGAGTCAGGGCAGCCTGTTACGCTGCGTTTCAGACGAAGCCCGCCGGGACGGCGTTATCGCCGGCATGAACGTTCACCTGGCCCGCAAGTGCTGCCCGGCCCTGCAACTGCTGACACCCCGACCGGAATTGGTCAGTAAAGCAGGCCAGGTTTTGCAAAACCTGGCCCGTCACTACAGCCCCCTGTGGGAACCAAACGGCGAGGGGCGATTGTTTCTTGACCTGACCGGCAGTCGACGATTGCTCGGTTCCCCCCTTGATGTCGCCACTCGCCTTGAGCGACAGATCGCCGACCGATTGCGGGTGCCGGCGATGTGCGGTGTGGCCGGCAATAAATTGGTGGCTCGCATGGCCGGCAGTTACCTTGATCGTCCGGGTATCTGCGACGTGTTGCGCGGCAGTGAGCGAAACTTCATTGCTCCTTTGGCCGTTTCCAGCCTGCCGGGGATCGGCAGGATGCGAAGCGAGCGGTTGCTGCAGGATCTCAATCTACGCCGAGTGGAGCAAATTGCGGCCTTGTCCATCGCACAATTGGAACCGATCTGCGGCCCTTTTTCCGCCCTGTTGCAACAACGCTCCCACGGCATTGATCCCGACCCCGTTCGGCCCCCACAACGAAAAATGATTGTCACCGAGGAAGCACTGCTGGAGAAGGCCAGCAACGAAGAAACTGCGATCCGGGCGGCTCTGGGTCGTTTGGCCGAAAGGTGCGGACTGCATCTGCGTCGCCTGGGCCGCGGCAGCAAACGACTACGTCTGGTCCTGGTCTATGCCGATGGTTACAGCGCTGAACGGCGTCTGACTTTAGCCGCACCCTGCCATCTGGATTTGGATCTTATGACTGCCGCCGACGAGCTGTTACAACGGGCCTGGCAACGCCGCATTCGCCTGCGCTTACTGCGATTAAGCTGTGAGCAACTGGTTGCGCCCAGCCGGCAGTTGAGCTTATTTTCCGCGCCACAAACAACACGGGCCAGCGACACCCTGCAGAGCGCTTTAGATGAACTTCGCTACCGTTTTGGAAATCAGTCGCTGGGCTGGGGCCGTAACATCTGAAAGACACCATGAGTTCCTTCGTCCACCTTCATGTTCATTCATCTTTTTCGCCCAACTGGGGGTTACACACTCCGCTCGCGTTATGTGCTGCTGCGCGAGACCTGGGCATGAAGCGGTTGGCACTGACCGATCGCAATGGTCTCTACGGTTTACCCGATTTTATTGCCGCCGCAAAACGCACCGGCATCATTCCCCTAGTCGGCAGCGAATTGATCAACGGCCGACAGCGAGCTCTCCTGCTGGTCCGTGACCAAGCCGGTTATCGCAATCTCTGCCGGCTAATCTCGGCCTTGCATAATGATTCCAACTTTGACCTTGCAACCACTCTGACCCGTCGCCGGTCCGGACTGTTCGTTATCAGTGATGATCGCGATCTGCTCACCTGTTTGAGTCAGCAAGATCGCCATAGTCTCTATGTTGAGCTTTCCCCCGGGCACACCCTGGAAGCATCACGAAAGCTGTCTGAGCAACTGCAATTGCCGCCCGTTGCCACCACGCGAGCGACCTTTCTTCATGATGACGATCACCAGCTACACCGCGTATTGCGGTCCATTGCAGGAAACACGACCCTGTCCCGCCTGTCGGACACCGATTGTGCCAATCCCGAGGCCCGGCTCTGTTCGGTTCAGGATCTGGCCGCCCGCCTGCCCCACTGTCCCGAGGCGGTAAAAAATGCCGCACAGATCGCAGCTGCCTGTAAAACCGACTGGGAATTCAGGGAGACAATTTTTCCTCGCTACGAAAATCTGACAGACCATAGGGCCGCTTCGGAATTAACTAAGAGGGCTAAAAATGGGGCGTTGTGGCGCTACGAAGCCCTCAACGACCGCATTGAAAAACGTCTGACTAAAGAGCTGGATCTCATCGTTCACAAAGGTTTCGCGCATTATTTTCTGGTTGTGCAGGAGTTGGCCGGTCGGTCGCCGCGCACCTGCGGCCGGGGCAGCGCCGCCGCTTCATTGGTCGCCTATTGCCTTGGCATTACCCACGTCGACCCCTTACGCTACAACCTGTTTTTCGAGCGGTTTCTTAACGAGGGAAGACAAGACCCTCCCGATATCGACATCGATTTTCCCTGGGATGAGCGGGACGAAATTCTCGATTTTGCTTTTGCACGGTACGGCCGCCAACGAGCCGCCATGGTCGCCAATCAGGTGGGCTTCAAAAGCCGCTCCGCTCTGCGGGAGATTGCCAAGGTGTTCGGTCTGCCCGCCGCCGAAATCAAATCGATAACCGATCGGCTGGCCAGTTGCTGGTCGCCGGCCAAAGGCGTTCAGGCCTTGCAAAACCATCCGCTGTTTCAAGACGAAGACCTGCACGAAGACTGGCAAACCATCGTCGCACTGGCCAGCCGACTCAACGGCCAGTTGCGCCACCTGTCCCAGCACTGCGGCGGATTGGTGGTGGTCCCTGACGACATGCGTTGTTATGTACCGGTGGAAACCTCCGCCAGCGGCCGCCCTCTCATTCAGTGGGAAAAAGACCAGACGGAAGCGGCCGGTCTGGTAAAGATCGACATTCTCGGCAACCGCTCGCTGGCGGTCATCCGCGACGCTCTCGCAGCCATTCAACAATACCATGGCAAGAACATCGACTATCGCAGTTGGCAGCCCTTGAGCGACGACAAGACCCGCGCTCTGCTCAGCGCCGGGAAAACCGTCGGCTGCTTTTATATCGAGTCACCGGCAACCCGCCAACTGCTGCAGAAGATGTGGAGGCGGCAGCCGTTGCCCGGCGAAGACGACCTGTTTGAGCACCTGGTCATGGCTTCGTCGATTATCCGCCCGGCAGCCAATCGTTTCATTCGCGAGTTCGTCTCCCGCATGCGGGGCAAAGCCTGGCGCCACCTGCACCCCGACTTGATGCCTATCCTTGAGGAAACCTACGGACTGGCCGTCTACCAGGAACAGATCACCCAAATTTCCATGGCCCTGGCCGGGTTCTCCGCCAGCGAAGGCGATCAGTTACGCAAGATCGTTAGTAAAAAGGACAAGCATCAACGGCTGAGTGACTTTCATCAACGTTTCCTCTCCGGAGGAGAAGAACGGGGAATCGACAAACCGGTTCTTGAACAAGTCTGGGAGCAGATTCTATCCTTTGCGGGTTATTCTTTCTGCAAGCCTCACTCGGCATCCTATGCTCTGGTCAGCTGCAAATCGGCCTGGCTCAAGGCCAACTACCCGGCTGAATTCATGGCCGCTGTGATCAGCAACGGCGGCGGCTACTATTCCACCCTCGGTTACCTGTCTGAAGCGCGTCGCCTGGGTCTGACCGTTTTGCCCCCCGATATCAACCAGAGCGACTACCCCTATCGCGGTTGCGGCAAAGAACTGCAAGTCGGATTTCTCCAGATCGTCTCCCTCACCCGCCAGGCAATCGAAAACCTGTTAAAAGAGCGTGAGCACCACGGTCCCTTTGCCGATTTTGCCGATTTTCTGGCGCGGTTGCCGCAATTGTGCGAAAGCGATATCAGACTGCTGATCAAAGCGGGTTGTTTTGATCAGCTGGAGGGAGCGGATAGACGACCGCAGCTGGTTTGGCTGCTGCTTAACAGGCGGCAGCAGGTAAAACCGGACAGCTGCGGCCTGTTCGCCGAACCACCACCGGACGTACCTGATTTGCCTCCCTGCGAGCGCAACATCTTAAGGGCCCAGGAGTTGGAGAGCCTCGCCCTGCCCGTCTCCCACCATCCTCTGGATCACTGCCGCATGGCCATTGCTCGCAGCGGTGCTGTCCCTGCAGCCGCTCTGTCTCGTTGGATCGGGCGTCACGTTACTCTGGTCGGTTGGTGGGTCACCGGCAAGCCGATTCGCACTCACGAAGGACGCCCCATGGAATTCGCCACCTTTGAGGACCACAGCGCCCTGTTCGACGCCACCCTGTTTCCCGCAATCTACGACCGCTTTTGTCGGTTACTGGCTCAGCCCCGCCCCTATCTGGTCAAGGGACTGGTCGAGGAAGAATTCGGCGTAATTTCGCTCAATGTGAAATGGTTGGGTTTTCTGCAAGACTGAATACAACGACAACGGCCCGCTCCAAAGCGGGCCGTTGTCGTTGTAACAGATGGGTAATCAGCGTTTGACGATAGCATCGAACTTACATTTTGCCAGACAAACTCCACACTTGATGCAAAGGTCCTGATCAATTACATGGCACTGCTTCACATGGCCGCTGATACATTCAACAGGGCAGACCTTGGCACACAGGGTACAGCCAGTACACTTCTCCGGCAAAATAAAAAACTCGAGGAGATTCTTGCAAACACCGGCCGGGCACTTCTTGTCCACCACATGAGCTATGTATTCATCTTTGAAAACCCGCAGGGTCGACAATATGGGGTTAGGCATGGTCTGACCGAGACCGCACAGGGCGGTGTCCTTAATCTGCCGGGCCAGGGTTTCAAGACGCTCCAGGTCCGCAAGGCTGGAATGGCCGAGGGTAATGGCCTCCAGCGATTCAAACAGCCGCTTGGAGCCGATACGGCACGGCGCACACTTGCCGCAACTTTCATCCATGGTGAAGTTAAGAAAAAACTTGGACACATCGACCATGCAGGCATCCTCGTCCATAACGATCATGCCGCCGGATCCCATTATCGACTCGCAGGCCGCCAGATGCTCATAGTCGATAGGAACATCGAGATCCTTATAAGTCAGCACGCCACCGGACGGCCCACCGGTCTGAACCGCCTTGAACTTTTTCCCATCGCGGCACCCTCCACCGATATCGAATACAATTTCCCGCAGGGTGATACCCATTGGGACCTCGATCAGGCCCACATTTTGAATTTTACCCACCAAGGAAAAGACCTTGGTCCCCTTGGCGGTTTCAGTCCCGATGCTGCTGTACCAGTCAGCCCCCTTTAAAATAATGGCAGGAATATTGGCCAAAGTCTCCACATTGTTGAGAACCGTTGGCTTCCCCCAATAACCGGCCTCGGCAGGAAAAGGAGGTTTGGTATAAGGCTCCCCCGGTTGCCTTCAATAGAACGAATCAGAGCCGTTTCTTCGCCGCAGACAAAGGCACCGGCACCATATTTGATTTCAATCTCGAAATCGAAACCGGTGCCGAGAATATCGGTGCCTTGCAGTCCATAGTCGAGAGCCTGGGAGATTGCGATACGTAAGCGCTTAATAGCCAGAGGATATTCAGCGCGTATATAGATAGTTCCCTTACTGGCACCGATGGCGTAACCGGCAATAGCCATAGCTTCAAGAACACTGTGCGGATCCCCTTCTAATACCGCACGATCCATATAAGCGCCGGGGTCTCCCTCGTCAGCGTTGCAGATAACGTATTTGACATCAGAAGGATAACCGGCAGCGAAACTCCATTTGACGCCCGTTGGAAAACCAGCGCCGCCCCTCCCGCGAAGACCACTCTTTTTGATCTCTTCGATCAGCTCCTCCGGTGTCATCTCGGCGAGACATTTTCCTAGAGCCTGGTAGCCGCCTGCTGCAATGTACGAGTCAATGTTTTCCGGATCGATGAACCCGCTGTTCCGGGTAGCAATCCTCAACTGTTTCTTTTCCGTCATCGACATACCCTCCGTTATAAAAACTTGTGATACGCTCTCACAGAAACACAACTAACGAAAATGCTTAAATATTCTATATGCTTCTCAGACTTTTTCAATCTGCTAGCACAATTATATATTGGGACAATAATTATCTTTACGGAAAACGCACCACATCGAAGAATATTTCCACTCAAGCCCCCGGAACTAAATACTCTGCATACTAAACGACTGGATTACTGATGAGCGTTCGTATAAAATAATATCGTTAAGAGATTCTTGGACAAACACCAACTCTCTGGAGGTGAAAATGTTGCGTTTTTTAATGGTATCGATTTTGAGTTTAATTCTCGCTCTTGGCTGTACCGACAAAAAGGACCAAAAAGAAGCGGAAAAACCAAGCGTACCGAAAGCTGAAATCAGTCAGCCTGCACCCCCAGTAACAGACGAGGCAATGCCAACCGTTGAACAGGCTCAAGAAAACGTCGATCAAGCCGCCGAAGCCTCCGATGAAGCCAAGGCCCGCTTGGAGGTCCTGGGAGAGCAAGCGGTTATTCTTGCGGAAGAAGCTGAATCTGTGACCAAAGAAGTAACCCGAGTGACGCAACAGGTGGAAGATCTTAACCAACGCCTCGACCAGGTAGCTGCAGAAATAAAGACTGTGTTGACTCAGGCCGAATCAGCCTTGAATCAGATCGGAAAAGCTCGAGAGGCTCTGCTGCAGTCAACCAATCAACTGGCCTGCAAAGCAGGTCAACCCACAGCGGAAGACACACTTGAAGATAGCCCAGAGAAAGAAGCGATCGTCGAGTAATCCTGAAATTATGCCAAAGACAAAAGGCCTCCCAATGGGAGGCCTTTTGTCTTAATTGATGCCTGAGCGGCTAGCGGATTCTTGATTAACTACATTAGCTAATAGGAGCTATATCCCTGGTTACAAAGGATTTAGACTTCCAGCACGGTTCCGACGGTACCAAAGAAAAAACGTTCCGTCAGATGGTGGTAAAGTTGAGCGGCCCGCGGTAACCCGGTGCAGTGAGAGACCCCGATCTGCTCGACGCTGAACTCCCGAAACGCCTTAACCGTTTCCTGAAATTCTTCAGGGCCGACAAAACCCAGATGTGTACCGCCAACCACCGCATAGATCTTTTCCTGCCCCGTCTTGTTACAGACATGCTCCATAATGTTAACCACCCCGGCATGGGCACAACCCAGAACCAGAACCAGGCCTTTGCTGGAGTTGATGACCAAAGACATATCATCCAACATGGGGTCCGCTTCAAAGAGATCTTCTCCCGTCGGTACCACCAGCCGCTGATCACCTTTTTCCAGATCATTTGTACGGGGCACTTCACCGGTCAGATAAAGTCCCGGCGCTATCTGAGAATAATCACGCTCAAAACGAAAACGAGCCCCCAAAGATTCAAGGTAGGCCCGGCGCCATGGGATTCCGACAAAATGCCGCCCATGGCGATCGAGAGCATAGCGTTCGGTAAAGATATCGGGGTGGGCAAAAACATCGACGGGACCAGTACGCCGCAATAGGTCTGGCAGACCCTGGGTATGGTCATAATGACCGTGACTGAGCAGCACGGCCTTGACAGACGTGAGATCTTTGCCCAACAAACCGGCATTGTGAACCAGGCCTATACCTTGCCCGGTATCGAAGAGATAATTACCCGCCTCGGTTTCAATGAAACAGGCAAAACCATGCTCACCAACTGTGCCACGAGGAGGACCGCAGGAATTCTCACAAAGGATAGTTATTCGGATATGCATTGTTTTGAATGTCCCGGCAAATGCCAATAAGCCTCAGTTGCCTAGTTGAGCATGCACTTCCTGACGAAGGTCAGGTCGGCAGGGGACATCGATACGAATGATCTGACCCCGCTTTTTGATAAAAACATTCTTTTGCTTGATTGACGGCTGAAAGCCCTCTCCTTCAAACAAAAAAGTATAGTTCATTCCATTGTCTAGCCCGGGAATAAACGCTGGTATCTGGTAAACAATTTCTTCAACAATGCAAATTATCGCCTGATCGAGAGACTCTTCACCAGCATCGCGCAACTTATTGTCGTTCTTATCATGGTAAGCTTCGACAATGACCGTGCCGTGCTGGGTTGGCATCAGGGGTGCTCCGCCAAAAAAAAGATTGAAGAGATTCTCTTTCTTAATCGAACCTCCTTCAACATTGAACTCTTCACTACTCTTGGCCGACCACCCACTCGACGGCACCAGTAAAAAAGCCAGCAGCAGGATCGGAGGGAGGATCCGCACAAAAGCTGATGAACTTTTTAAATAATTGGTCATATCGATCCTTTGGACGAAATTTCAAGGCTCGGTTCAAACAGGAAACAGAGCTGCTATGCGGTTGATTATACCCCTTTTGCCAACTTTCTGCCAACTGACAATAGCCGAAGGCACAAAGGGATTAAACAAAAGGACTATTCCTCGATTGGGGTAACTAATCACCATCCCTGAAGGATTGGCACACAGGGGCAATGGGAACGATCTATTTGAGACTTACTCTTTAGAGATTTTTTTTGCAGGAGAACATTGAGCTCTAAAGAAATGGCGCAGCTGATTTGCAGCGCTGCGCCTGATTCTTTCCCACGGTGAGAAAATAAGGGTCATACTTCATCAATGGATACGACAAAGTGATTTCTCTATAAACTGCAAAGCAAATGCGCAATGATTAGCCGCGCTAATGTCAACCAATAATCGGCCCGCTGCCGCCAAGTTCCCGATAAGCATCCATCGCCGCGGGAAAAGGCTTAAGCGCCCGTTCGAAGATCCCTAGTGAATAAGCAATAGTCAAACCGTAGTTACTGGTCGGCACACCAGCCTGTTGACACTTCACGATACGTGATAACACCTCGCGACGATTCCACATGCAGGATCCACAATTGATGGCCAGACTAAAGGAACTAAGATCGTCAGGGAAGTCATGTCCCTGAACATGAACAAACTCGAGCTTGCCTCCGACGTACTGTTGCAGCCAACGGGGCAGTTTAACGCGGCCGATATCTTCACCAATAGGATGATGAGCACAGGATTCAGCGATTAGAACTCTATCTCCCGGCTGTAAGTTTTCTATCGCCATGGTTCCGCGCACATACTCCACCAGATCCCCCTTAAAACGGGCGAACAGAATGGAGAAGGAGGTCATGTTGATGTCATTGGGAGTATCGCCGCCGACTTTAAGAAAAGCCTGGGAATCGGTGACAACCAGTGCAGGCGGGCGTTTGAGACGGTCCAAGGCATCTCGCAGCTCCCGCTCTTTGACCACCATACAATAAGCATCGTTGTCGAGAATATCGCGAATTGACTGCACCTGAGGCAAAATCAATCGGCCCTTGGGGGCCTCCATATCGATGGGTACCACTAGGACAGCCATCTCGCCGGAAGGCACCAAGTCACCAAGAATACTGGGCGGATTGATGAATTCATCGGGAACAGTGCGAATCAGGGCCTCACGCAAATCGAGGACACCCTCACCTTTTTCAGCCGCAGCGGCTACCCAGGGCACATCAAGTTGATCAAGACGAGCGATATGAGTGGCATCGGGAGCACCCAGATCGGTTTTATTGAATACTACGATGAACGGAGTCTTGCGTTCCTGCAATTGAGCGAAGATTGCTTCCTCAAAATCTCCCCAGACACCGACTTCGGTAACAATGATGCCGATATCGGCCCGATCAAAAACCTGCTGGGTTTTCTGCACCCGCATTTCACCCAGGGCACCGACATCATCGATGCCGGCGGTATCGATGAACAGCACCGGCCCGATGGGCAGCATTTCCATCGGTTTTTCCACCGCGTCGGTGGTAGTTCCAGCCACGTTAGAAACGATCGAAACGTCCTGCCGGGTCAAAGCATTGAGTAACGACGACTTACCAACGTTACGGCGACCAAACAGACCGATATGCAGACGTAATCCTTTGGGAGTCGATTTCATTATTGTTCCTTTTTAAGGGGGGTTCCCAAACGGGTGACACTTTCCGGTGAAACCATCTGATCGAACTCTTCGGCCGTGGCCAATTTTCGTTCAACGACAAGCTCGCGCAAACTCAGTTCGTTGGTTCTCAGCGCCTGAGCCAAAGCGGTCGCCTGCTCATAGCCGATCAATGATACCAGAGCAGTAATGCTGGCAGTGGAGTTTTCTACATGACGGCGGCAGCGAGCCTCATCAGGTTCCAGCAGTTCTACACAATGACGACGAAAAATGCTGCAGGCGTTAGTGAGCAGGTCCAGGCTACCGAGTAAAGCATCGGCGACCAATGGCAAAAAGGGATTAAGCTCCAGATGCCCCATAGCGCAAGCTTGAGCAATGACCTGATCGTTAGCCATAACCTGCATGGCCGCTTGTGAAACTGCCTCAGGAATTACCGGATTAACCTTCCCGGGCATGATGGAAGAACCGGCCTGACGAGCCGGAAGGCGTAATTCACCAACTCCGGCATCCGGACCAGAGGAAAGAAAACGTAAATCGGAAGCGATCTTAAGCAGATTAGTGGCAAGAGCCTTAAGAATGCCGCTCACCTCGACAAAGACGTCGTTGTTCTGGGTCGCTTCGATAAGATTTTCCGCCCTGGCCAAACCAAGTCCGGTAATGGCCCGCAACTGTTCTACCACCCGAAAAATATACTGGCGAGGTGCTGACAAACCCGTTCCTATGGCAGTACCGCCAAGATTAACCACCCGTAGGCGTTCCTCGCATTTATAGATACGCCAGCGATCCCGGGCAAAGGCATCGGCATAAGCGGACATTTCCCGGCCGAGGGTGGTCAGCGCCGCATCCTGCATCTGGGTGCGGCCGATCTTGACAACATGTGCGGTGGCTTTTTCCTGGGCCTGAAATGCTTCGCACACCGCCACCACCTCCCGCTCCAGATCTCGCAACAAGCCGATCGCTGCAACCTTTAGAGCGGTGGGATAGGTATCATTGGTCGACTGATGTCGATTGATATCGTCCAGTGGGCTTATTTCGTGATAACTGCCGAGAGGCTTATCGAGGAGCTGCAACGCCCGATTGGCCAGGACCTCATTGACGTTCATATTGGTAGAAGTTCCGGCCCCCCCTGCAGAGCATCGACCACGACATGCTCATCAAGATGCCCTTCCATCATTTCGCTGCACGCCCGGTCAATGGCCTGGCCTTTTTCCTCAGACCAAAGACCTAAGCCCTGATTGGTACGACAGCAGGCAAGCTTAACCGCGCCAAAGGCATGAACCAGGGCTTTATTGACCTGTCTTTTCGAAAGAGCGAAGTTTTCCAGGGCACGCACCGTATGGATACCGTATAAGGCCTGTGCAGGAACTTCCCCTTCACCCAGTAAATCCTTTTCGCTACGAAAGTCAGTCATATCAGAAATAAATATCCCGCACATTGCGTTGTTTGATTTCTTCCAACTGCTTGATGGTCCGTTGTTTCATATCCCCATCCTCCATTTTGGCCAGTTCCTCCTCAATGAGCTTTTCACCGACCTTACGTGTTTCTGGGGAACTGTAATCGACCAGGTATTCTTCAAGGGTCAAAAGGGCGTTAGGTGTGCAATAACGCTTGATGAATCCGGGAATGCTGAACTCCATGAAATGCTCTCCGGTTCGGCCGCTACGATAGCAAGAGGTACAGAAACTCGGCACATAACCGTCGCTCATCAACTGGCACATGACCTCGTCAAGGGATCGGATATCGGCCAGGGAGAACTGCTCCCGTTCCATGACCTGAGCATCGCCTGCCTCGGTATAGCCGCCCAGTTCGATACGACTGCCGGCATCGATTTGCGACACACCGAAAGACATCAACTCACGGCGCAGTTCCGGATTTTCCCTCGCGGTTAGAATCAGTCCGGTATAAGGGACAGCAAGACGAAGGATGGCGATAATCCGTTTGAATTCGTCATCTGTGGTAAAATATTGCTCATCGAATTCAACACCCTGGGCCGGTCTCAATCGCGGGAAGCTCAGGGTATGGGGACCGACATTGTAGGTTTCCTGCAGATAAAGCGCATGGCGCACCATGGCCAGCACCTCGAAACGCCAATCGTAGAGTCCGAACAGAACCCCCAGGCCTACATCGTCGATGCCTGCTTCAAAAGCGCGGTTCAAACCATCGAGACGATAGAGATAGTTACCCTTGCGAGTATTGCCGGGATGCATCTTGGTGTAAGTGTCGTGATGGTAGGTTTCCATAAAAATCTGGTAAGTACCGATGCCAGACTCTTTCACCTTTTTGTATCCTTCAACATCCAAAGGGGCAGCATTAATATTGACTCTGCGAATTTCCCCATGACCGGAGCGAACCGAGTACACATTGCGAACGGTATCCGAGATAAAATCGGCGTCATACCGGGAGTGCTCGCCAAAAACAAGAATCAGTCGTTTATGACCATGATCCTCGAGGGCAGTAACCTGCTGTTTAATCTCATCAGGGGTCAGGGTCCGTCGCACGGCCTGAAAGTTGGAACGTTTGAAGGCACAATAGGTGCAATCATTGATGCAATCATTGCCAATGTACAAAGGGGCAAAAAGAACGATCCGGTTCCCATAAACATTTTCTTTAAGTTGACGGGCAGCTGCAAAAATCTCTTCATGCAACTCGGGGTCAGTGGTACGGACCAGGTCCGCAGTCTCCTCAACACTCAAAGCGATTTTGTTCAAGCTCTTGGCGACAATTTCGCGAATGCGCGCTTTGGTAGGCTGTTCCTTATTGATCAGGCCGTGAAGAAAATCCTCATCGATAAAATCGACAGCTTTCTTACTCAAATCCATAGATGGCAAAGACATAACGAGACCCTCTTTCTGTAGGAAGGTTAAATAGATTTATGCAGGTTGGGCGAGTCGCCCCGGCCAGTACCTACCGTACGCCCAAGGGCACGTATTTGACGTAGAGCAGCGGCGCAACTCTGCTCGGCGTCTTCGGTACTAGCCGCTTTAGCAGGATATATTTCATACATTTGACGATATTTCAGGGGCGTAAGATTAGGCATCACGATATTGGCTCCCCTTTGCAATCCAAGTTCCCGCCCAACAGGGCCATCTAAAGTGGCAAGCGCTGTTGTGCTGGGGATATTAGCCTGAGGACAGACCAACCGTGCAAGGGCAATGACCCTGTAACCTAACTCCACAGAATTAATCACCTGCTCGCCTTTGGGCAAGTCCCAGCGATTTCCGATACCGGCAAGGGGCGTATCAGGATGAGGAATGTATGGTCCGACCCCAATCATATCGAGGTCCAGTGACCGGAACCGATCAATGTCATCCGCTAGAGACTCATAACTCTGGCCGGGGATACCTATCATTACACCACTGCCAATCTCATAACCAATTTCACGAAGTCTTGCGAGGATAGCCAATCGATCACTGGATTGTCCGGCCAAGGGCGGATGAATACGATCGAACAATTCACGATTACCCGTCTCAAAACGAAGCAAACAGCGATCAGCACCGGCAGCATGCCAGAGCTGATAATCTTCATCCGAGCGCTCCCCGAGGCTGAGGGTGATAGCCAGATCGGTCTCCTCTTTAACCTGGCGAATAATGTCAGCTAACCACTGGGCCTCGATAGAGGAGTCTTCGCCGGCCTGCAAAACCAGGGTCCCAAAACCGACTTCCACAGCCTTATGAGCGCAAGCGAGGATTTCGTCGGAAAGCATCAAGTAACGCTGTAACTCACGATTGTCTGCACGGATACCACAATAAAGACAATTTCTTTCGCAGCGATTGGAAACCTCTACCAGGCCGCGCAAATGAACCTGGTCTCCGACATATTTTTTACGGGTCGCATCGGCCAAGGCCCAAAGCTCAGCAATTTCTGCAGGATCTTCGCTAAGCAACCAACGTAAAATGGACTGTTTATCTGGGGGGGTATGAATAAAAGTCATAAGGGATTCCTGAAATTTTTAAAAATGTGGTCGATTCCGCAAGGGAGAGGAACGAAATCGACCATGAAGAAACTGAAGATTCTTATGTTGTCCCTATTATGGCTAATTCGACTGACTAATCTTTGATTCAGGTCAAATTCGTACCATTAATCACTTCATTCTGAATGCATTCCCCAAATCCAGATAAAAAAAGGCCGGATGATTGCTCATCCGGCCTAAAATCACTGCACTGTACTACAGTTAGATTCTAAAGAATCCTACAGCTGCTGACGCTTGAAGTAGTGGGTGTGCAGCAGGTGATGCGCCTTCTCGCTGAGAGGCTTGCCGAGGAACTTCTCGTACAACTCAACGATGTAGGGGTTTTCGTGGGACTTGCGCTCGGGCTTGCCCGCATCTTCAGCGTAGAGAACTGCGTTACGCTTCTTGAGGATTTCCATGTCGCCGTGGTGGTAGGGCTGACCGCCGCCGCCGATACAGCCGCCGGGGCAGGCCATGATTTCGATGACGTGGAATTGCTCTTCGCCTTTTTGAACCATTTCCAGCAACTCACGAGCGTTGCCGAGACCGGAAGCAACACCGACCTTAAGGGTGTGAGGACCTACCTGAATGTCAGCAGTCTTAACACCGGTCAGGGTACGAACGGCTTCGAACTCAACAGCCGGCAAAGTTTCGCCGGTGGCCAGTTCGTAAGCGGTACGCAGAGCAGCTTCCATAACGCCGCCGGAGTTACCGAAGATCGGAGCAGCACCGGTGGAGTAGCCGAGAGGATTGTCGAAATCTTCTTCGGGGAGCTGAGCGAAGTCGATGTTCATGGTCTTGATCAGGCGACCGAGCTCACGGGAAGAAATGACGATGTCGACGTCGGGATTGCCATCAACGGCAAACTCGGGACGGGCGGCTTCGTATTTCTTAGCGAGGCAAGGCATAACCGAAACTACAACCATCTTCTCGCGGGGGATGCCGAGAACTTCAGCGTAGTAGCTCTTAGCGATGGCACCGAACATCTGCTGAGGAGACTTGGCGGTAGAAGGAACGTCAAGCATGTCAGGGAACTGATGCTCGAAGAACTTAACCCAGCCGGGGCAGCAAGAGGTCATGATGGGCATTTTAACGTTCTTGTCGCCATCCAGGAACTTCTGCAGACGGTCGAGGAATTCGGAACCCTCTTCCATGATGGTCAGGTCAGCAGCGAAGTCGGTATCGAAAACATGATCGAAGCCGAGCATACGCAAGGAAGCTGCCATCTTACCGGTGAAGGACTGGCCAGGCTCCATGCCGCAAGCTTCGCCGAGAGCGGCGCGAACAGCAGGGGCTACCTGAACAACGGTGACCTTTTCGGGATCAGCCAGAGCGTCGATGACTTTCCAGGTGTGGTCATGCTCAACCAGGGCGCCTACAGGGCAAACCTGAGTACACTGACCACAGTTGGTGCAGACGGAGTCTTCGAGGTTCATTTCGAAGGCCGGAGCAACAACGGCGTCGAAACCGCGGTTAACACCGGACAGTACGCCGCAGGACTGAATGTCGTTGCACATGGTTTCGCAACGACGGCACATTACGCATTTGTCCATGTCGCGGATGATGGAAGCGGATACATCCTGGCGATAGGTGGACATGGCGCCCGGAACGCTGATCTCACGGATACCGAAAGCTTCGGCGAGATCCTGGAGTTCACAATCACCGGACTTGGCGCAAACCAGGCAGTCCTTGGGGTGGTCAGAAAGCAGCAGCTCGAGAACGGTCTTACGAGCCAGCAGTACGCGGAGGGTGTTGGTCTTAACGACCATACCGTCCATGACCGGAGTGGCGCAGGCAGGTGCCAGGTTGCGGCGACCTTCAACTTCAACCACGCAAACGCGGCAGGAAGCGGCCATATTGTTGTATTTCATGACGTCCAGGTTCAGGTAGCACAGAGTCGGAACGTTGATGTCCAACTTCTGAGCGGCATCAAGAATCTTGCTGCCAGCCGGTACCTGGGTGGCTTTCCCGTCGATGGTTATATTCATCATAGACATGCGATATGTCTCCTTTCCTTACTGTTTGATGATGGCGTCGAACTTACACTTGTCGAGACAGGCACCACACTTGATGCAAGCGGCCTGATCGATGACGTGAATTTCCTTGGCATTGCCGCTGATGCAGTCAACCGGGCAGACTCTCTTACACAGAGTACAACCCACGCACTTGTCATCAACCACGACGAACTCGAGCAAGTCGGAGCAAACGCCAGCCGGGCACTTCTTGTCTACAACGTGCGCGGTGTACTCATCTTCAAAGACGCGCATGGTAGACAGAACCGGGTTAGGCATGGTCTGGCCCAAGCCGCAAAGAGCAGTGTCCTTGATAGCATTGGACATTTGCTTCAGCTTCTCGATATCTTCAAGGGAACCCTGACCCATGGTGATCTTGTCGAGGGCTTCGTAGATACGCTTGGAGCCGATCCGGCAAGGCGTACATTTGCCGCAGGTCTCTTCCATGGTAAATTCAACGAAGAACTTGGCGATGGAAACCATGCAATCGTCTTGGTCCATAACGATCATGCCGCCGGAACCCATCATCGACTGGCAAGCAACCAGGCTCTCGTAGTCGATCTTGACGTCGAGGTCTTTGTAGGTCAGTGCGCCACCGGAAGGACCACCGGTCTGAACGGCTTTAAACTCCTTGCCGTCACGCACGCCGCCGCCAACTTCCATGATAACTTCTTGCAGGGTGATGCCCATGGGAACTTCGATCAGACCAACGTTGTTGATCTTACCGGCCAGTGCGAAAACCTTGGTACCCTTGGAGGTCTCGGTGCCGATGCCGTTGAACCACTCGGCGCCCTTGACGATGATGGCCGGGATGCTGGCCAGGGTTTCAACGTTGTTAACGATGGTCGGCTTGTCCCAGTAACCGGCTTCGGCGGGGAAAGGAGGCTTGGTGTAAGGCTCGCCGCGGTTACCTTCCATGGAGTTGATCAGGGCGGTCTCTTCGCCACAAACAAAGGCGCCTGCGCCGTATTTGATGTCGAGGTCGAAAGAGAAGTCGGTGCCCATAATGTTCTTGCCGATCACGCCTTTTTCTTCAGCCTGCTTGATGGCGATCTTCAGACGCTCAATGGCCATAGGGTACTCAGCACGGATGTAGATGGTGCCCTTGTTGCCGCCGATGGCGTAAGCGCCAATGGCCATAGCCTCAAGCACGCTGTGCGGGTCGCCTTCGAGAATAGCGCGGTCCATAAATGCACCGGGATCGCCTTCATCCGCGTTGCAGACCACGTATTTGTCGTCGCTGGCGTACTTGGAAGCGAAGCCCCACTTAACGCCGGTGGGGAAACCTGCACCACCACGGCCGCGGATGCCGGAAGCCTTCATGGTTTCGATAACCTGATCAGGGGTCATCTCGCCGAGGCACTTGGCCAGGCCAAGGTATCCGCCAGCGGCAATATAGGAATCAATGTTTTCCGGATCGATAAATCCGGAGTTCCTGGTGGCTATTCTAAGTTGCTTTTTCTCTGCCATAGCTAGTCTCTCCTAATCCTTTATATTAAAGAACAATCCGCTCGTAGCCTACGGGAATGACACCATCGACCAACTCGCCATCCTTGATGTATTTCTGCACCAGGGTCTTGGCTTTTTCGGCATCTAGGTACCCAAAGGTCACCGGGTCTTTGCCGGGCAGGGTCACTACAACGGTCGGCTCAGCAAAGCAGAAAGTCATGCAACCGGACTGCACGAACTCAACATCCAGGCCCAAAGCGGCAGTTTCTTCTTTCATGGCAGCCATAACGTCGCGGCCGCCGGAAGCAACACTGCAGGTAGCCAGGGATACATTGACCAGAGGCTTGCCGGCATTAGCCTGGGCAGCACCTTGCAGGTCTTCACGCAATTTCTTCAGTTCAGCAATTGTATTAATTTTTGCCATTTTCAGATTCCCCCGTCCTTATGAAAAGTCAGCAATGATGTCTTTAACCTGATCAGGAGTCACTCCACCGTAGACCTTTTCACCGATCATAACAACCGGAGCCAGTGCGCAAGTACCAACGCAGCGCAGGCAATCGATAGAGAATTTGCCGTCGGCAGTAACTTCGCTGACCTCAACACCACCGAGTTGCTGCTGGAAAGCCTCAACGACTTTGTCGGCACCAACAACGAAGCAGGCAGTACCCATGCAGATAGAGATGGGATACTTACCCTTGGGAATCTGGGTGAAGAAGGTGTAGAAGGTTACCACGCCATATACTTTGGCGAGGGAAACTTCCATCTGGTCGGCAACAAATTCCTGCACTTCGCGAGGCAGGTAACCGAACAGGTGCTGAGCGTGGTGCAGTGCGGTTACCAGGTGACCTTCTTTCTGGGGAAGCTCAGAGACAAAATCTGCAAGCTTCTGATAGAGGTCCTTAGGCAACGTAGCGCGCTCAGGAATTCTACATTCTTTCTTACAAGTGGACGTTTGCATACTGTTATTCCTCTCCTTTTTGTTCGCCAAATCGGAATCTGGCTTGGGTTTACAAAAAAAGCTAAGAATCTTCTTCAACATCAGCGCCTCCTACCAATCTGCGTTCCATAAGAAATTAATCAGAAATGGGCCTCGACCGGTATCCGACACTGTAACTTAGACCCAGCCAAACTCTCTGCGCAAAACCCCCGTTTTCCACAGCCCACCAATTTCTACACAAATCAATTTGATCTGTCAATGCCCGAGAGCAACTATTTAAAACATTTTTTTAGCAAGTCGGCAAACTCTCTCTTCGACTTCCCGCAAACCCTAACTTTTGGACCATTCCGCACAACAATGGAACACTCCCCTCGTCCAATCAGAGTTCTTATTTTTCAACCCCCTAGATATTTTGAAATTGACAAATCGTTTCAACTTGTTGCGGTTTTTCAGGTTTTTCCAAACCAAATAAAACAGCTCCAATTTCTTGCCTCGGAGCATTGTGAAATTGATAAGCCGTTTCATTTCTAAACAGTGATCTACATCATAGGGAATCAGGCTTACAGGAAAGTAAAAAACCGGGCAAGCAGGCCCCTCCTCTGAGCAGGTTATGCTGTACAAAAAAGCTATCATTTATTATCGGTTTTTGTTAGAGTTCCGGTCTTTCACACTATCCAAGAAATGGAGCTGACAATGCCAAAATTAACCGGAAAACAGGTACGCCATCTTCGTGCTCTTGGGCACAAACTCAAACCGATCGTTTTGGTTGGTAAAGAGGCTGTTACCGAGAGACTGGTTGCTTCATGCAAAGAACAATTGGACGTTCACGAACTGATCAAAGTCAAGATCCTGGAGAGCTGCCCGCAAGATCGCAAAGAAGTGGCTAGCGAGTTAGCGCAGCATACAGGAGCCAGCGTAGCCCAGGTTCTGGGACGGACCATACTGCTCTACCTGCCGAGCCCGGCTCAGCTCATCACCCTTCCCTAGCGATCATCCAATCTGCCCCATCCTGTCTGTCTGATCGTCAGTCGAACAATTAATGGACGTGGCAAAATCACTTGCGGCAACGGGACGCCCAAAGAGGTAACCCTGGACGGTATGACAACCGATAGCGCGCAGGCACGAAAGCTGCCGTTCGGTCTCGACTCCCTCGGCTACCACCTCGAGCTTGAGAACCTTGGCCATGTCAACGATATTCTTAACTATGGCCTGATTATCGGCATGTTCACCAAGATCCTGAATGAAAGACCGGTCGACCTTTAAAGCGGTGACCGGGAAACGTCTTAAATAACTGAGAGAAGAGTAGCCGGTCCCAAAGTCATCGATGGAAATACCTACTCCGAGACTTCGCAGTCGTTGCAACCGTTGCTGGTTCTCCTGAACGCTACCCATCAGACAGCTTTCGGTCAGTTCCAGACAAAGGACTTCAGGACGCAGATTATTCGCCGAGAGGATGGATGCGATGCGAGCCCCTAATGCAGGGTCGCATAGTTGGCGAGCGGATAGGTTAACCGACATCTTAAATTCTGAACCAAACCATTGTTGCCATTGTCGCAGTTGACTGCAGGCCGACTCGAGAACCCAAGTACCGATCTCATCGATTAAACCGGTCTCTTCCGCCAGTGGAATAAATTCCATTGGCGGAACCAGCTCACACCCAGGACGCTGCCAGCGGACAAGGCTTTCAGCTCCTACCAAGCGACTCGAAACGCGATCATGCAACAACCCTTCATCGCCCACAACACGTTCGGTACTAAGTTGATACTGCGGCTGAAAATGCAGCACAAACTCTTCGTTCTTCAGCGCATTACGCAGGGCCCCCTCGAGACCGAGCCGAACGCGACTGGCCCTCCCCATAGCCGGTGCATACCTTTCAATACGCCCCCCGCCCTTTTCTTTGGCCCGGTGCATAGCGGCATCGGCATTTGCCAGCAGGGTAGCAATGGTCTCTCCATTCTCAGGGCAAGTAACAACACCGATGCTGATGGATAAGTAAACCTCTCGTCCCTGAACCTCAAAGGGCTCCCGCAGCATCTCTAACAAGCCTTCGGCAGCCCGACAGACATCAGCGGCGCACAACAGGTGGGGAAGCAGAACGAAAAAGCGGTCTCCCCCTTTACGAGAGAGGATCGCCTGGCTATCCAGGGTACTCGCCATTCGCTCGGCAAAAAGCCGTAACAGGTGATCCCCCGTCTCATGACCCAATGTCTGATTAACATTTTTAAAACGATCAACATCCAGGAAAATCAGACCAAATGATTCGCCACTCTGATGAGCCCACCCAAGCGTCGTCACAAGGCGCTCTTTAAAAAAACGCCAGTTAGACATTTCGGTCAAGGGATCATGGTAGGCCAAGCGCTCCATGGCCTGCTGGACCCTGCGCCTTTCCAGCTCGGACGATGCATGTTGTGCAAGAAGGGCCAAAGGTACCAAAGCCCTTTGGCCTCGCCTCAATGGTTTACGACCAAAAGCGGAAATGACACCGACCACCTTGCCGGCTCCATCTCTGAGAGGATGTCCCAGGTAGCTATCGGCCTGCAGTTCCGAGACCAGCGTCGAGTCAGGAAATTTATGTTGCAAGTTCTTATGGGCAAACCATGCATCCCCTTCAAAGGCTTCAGTACAAGGGGCCCCGGTCAAATCCAGCTCTGTATTTTCTGTGATCTGCCCATGGTGGCAAATCGCCAAGGTATTAAGAACACTGCCCTGGGCCTTATCGAACCGGCCGATATGAACATAATCGGCACCGAGAAACTCTCTCAACTGAGTAACCAGAGCCGGGAAAAATGTTTCGCTTCCATGTTCGGAGACACGACGAATCATGTCATAGAAGTGACGCTGTTCCCGGTACAATTTTTGTCGGATATGGATACTGTAAAGGAAAATCAGAAGAAAATTGACTAACAGAAGGGAAAAACTGACGACCAATAAACGGTTGGGAATATCGTTTAAATAATTGGCCAGGAAAAACGGCAGTGAGACGAGTATCAACAGGCCCAGAGCCAGCCGCAGATACTCCCCCCGCGACTCTCGATGGCTTGACGGTAGCCCTGGAAAACGAATGCTCTCCCGGAAACCTCGCATGCGACTGCCCCCTGCCCTACCCAAAAACAACAATTGCGTAACTAACTATTTTCAACTGCCCTTATACAGCACCGCTTATTCCCCTTCAAGGGAATTTGCATTGGAAGAACCAAACCTGGCAACCTACTCCAGATAAACAAAGGCCTAAACCCGCCCATACGGTTCAAATAATTTTTTATATTCTTCCAAGGCGTAGCGATCGGTCATGCCGGCTAAGAAGTCACATATGACCCGTTCTTTTCCATACAATTCAAAGCGCTCCTGATAACTGCGAGGCAAAAGAGTGGGATTAGTGCAATAACTTTCAAAAATCATCGCAAGAAAGCGTTCCGCTTTAACCCGCATACGTTCGACACGATGGTGTCGATAAAGATTTTTAAATAAAAACCCTTTTAATTGCCGATTCTTCTGGTCGATGTCTTCACTGAAAGCGACCAAGCGGGTCTGGTGTTGACGCACCCTGGCCACACCGTCGATGTCGTGAGCTTGTATATTGGCCAGCGTCTTGTTAACTACGTCATGAATTAAACGCCCGATGAGATGACTGATCGTTTGGTAAATATGGCGTTCTTCATCCAAAGCGGGATATTTCTGACCGACGTGAACAAAGGTCTCCTGCCAGAGGTCCACTTCGGCCAATTCGCACAATTTAATATGACCGGCTTTCAGCCCGTCATCGATATCGTGATTGTTGTAGGCAATTTCATCTGCGAGATCGATAAGTTGAGCTTCAAGAGAAGGACGTTCTCCGGGACAGTATTCGATTAAATCGCTCGATGCGGCCTGGTCATAATCCGAAGAATGTTTAATGATGCCTTCACGGGTCTCCCAACTGAGATTAAGGCCATTGAATTCCGGGTAGCGTTCTTCAAGAGTCTCGACAATACGTAAAGACTGCCGATTATGCTCAAAGCCACCATGCTCGGTCATCAACTGATTGAGCACTTCCTCTCCCGTATGACCAAAAGGCGTATGTCCCAAGTCATGAGCCAGAGCCAGAGCCTCAACCAGGTCTTCGTTCAGCAGCAACTGGCGGGCAATACCGCGGGCAATCTGAGCCACTTCCAGCGAATGGGTTAACCGGGTACGATAATAATCACCCTCATGATTGACAAAAACCTGTGTTTTGTATTCCAGGCGGCGAAAAGCGGCACAGTGGATAATACGATCCCGGTCTCGAGCAAAGGCCGATCGAATATCCTTGAAGTCTTCCGCATGTCTGCGGCCACGGCTTTCCTTGCTACGGGTTGCATATTTTGCCAGATCGGGTCTTTCCATAACTCCTCCTGAGGAGATATCATAGTATTACCGGCCTCTTGACGCAATCTCGCCGGCATGGTAATGGTGCAGTTTTTTCGAGGTAGACGATCATGCGTATCATCAGCGGCAGCGCCAGGGGTACCCGGCTGGCAAGCTTTGACGGCAATCAAATTCGCCCGACCAGCGACCGTGTCCGCGAGGCCCTTTTCAGCATGCTGTTAAGCCGCCTGGGCACCTTTAGCAACCGGCGCGTTCTAGACCTCTATGCCGGCTCTGGAGCCCTCTCATTGGAGGCTCTCAGCCGCGGCGCCACCCATTCAACCTTGATCGACCAGGGGAGCCAGTCCGCCGCCCTTATTGAAAAGAATGCCGGGGCCTGCCGCCTTAAGGACAAGATCAGGCTGATTAACGGCCAGGTCCTTGACAAATTAGCCCTAACGCAAAGCAGCGCCCCCTTTGACTTGATCTTTCTCGACCCACCATACGACAAGGGCCTGCTCACGCCAACCCTGGAAATGATTTCCGACCTATGCCTGCTCGATGAAGATGGTATAGTGTGCGTGGAGGCCTCTACCAAGGAAAGTATTCCTGAACGAATCGGCCAATTACAAACCGATGTCCAGCGTCGCTACGGCGCTACTCAGGTCTTCCTGTTGACCCGCTGCCAATGCGAGGAGCCGCATACATGAGTGAAAAAATAGCCGTATATCCAGGATCGTTCGATCCTATTACCAACGGGCATCTCGATATCATCTTGCGGGGACTGCAGATTTTCGACAAACTCATCGTTGCCGTGGCGCAAAACGTTAATAAAAAAGCCCTGTTCGATATCGATGAACGACTGGCGCTAATTCAAGAAACATTGCAGGATTATCCTCAGATCGAAGTCGACACCTTTGACGGACTGCTGGTTAACTACATGGAGGAAAAAGGGGCTCGGGTTTTATTGCGGGGCCTGCGTGCCGTCTCAGACTTCGAGAACGAATTCCAGTTGGCCCAGATGAACCATTCCCTGAACAACCAGATGGAAACCCTGTTTATGATGACATCGGTTCGCTACGGCTATCTCAGTTCCTCCATCGTCAAAGAGGTCTCCTCCATGCGCGGCAAAATTGACGACTTTGTTCCACCCTGCGTTCAAAAGGCTCTGCAACTGAAACACCCTCCCCTTTAGCTCCCGGAGCGTCTATTCCTGCCACTCCTCCAGTCTGGTCACAAACCGGTCAAGGCACTGGACTACCAAATCCTCAAGCAGGCGGCCCTTTTCTGCCGATGCCAGAGTCGGGTCTCCCCACACCCCACCGGGCCAAAACCGGCGTTTATCACGGACCAAAATCCCCACGGGAAAAGACGGGTATTCCCGTTCGGCTTCTCCCTTAACCAATTGCGGATGAGAATTAAGAATACGGGATGTTTCGATTTCGCCTGCATGGGAGTCGTCTACTGTTTCGATAAGCCCGCGTCCTTCCTTGGCTGCCAGCATAAACTCGGTCAATACGGCGATTTTCAAATCGCAGAAACGCTCCAGCAAGGCCTCCCCGGCATCAATCAGAGTCGAAGTATGGGTGCCACCGGCGTGCCCAGTAAGCAGAATGACATTTCGCAGACCTTGGCGATAGAGGGCGCTTACAATATCAAGGGTTAAAGCTCGCAGGGTTTGGGTAGAGATCGAGAGAGTGCCGGGGTGCTGACTGGTCGAGCGACACACGCCGTAAGGTACGGGCGGCGCGATAAATATGGCCCTCTTCTCGGCCAACTTGCGACCAACCTCGACGGCATGCAGGGTATCGGTATTTAAAGGCAGGTGCGGGCCATGTTCCTCGGTGGCACCAAAGGGTACCAGTACAGTTCGGGTCTTTTCCAGGCCGCGGACAAACTCCGGCATCGTCATCTCTTCAATAATCACAATTCCCTCCCAAACAATGCAACGGCCGACCACCTGCCTGGTTCAAGTAAATAACTTGGATTACATGTAATAAAATGTGCAAAAAAGATTTTCACCGCCCGTTCGCTTTGCTCTCTAGAGAACGCAGAGATCACAAAGAAAACCAGGAAAACGGGTTTAGCTTTTCTCAGCGCCCTCTGCGCACTCTGCGGTGAAAGCTTTTCGCGTGAGTGACACCACCCTTGAAAAAAACGGACAGCAAACAGGACGACGGGCCCGTGCGTTACAGCAAACCGAGAAAAGCATGGGTTTGAGGGATAACCCGCACCAGCCCGTGAATACGCGCCGCTTGTTCCTGCAAACGAAACAAATGGGCTGCGGCCGTTCCGACCTGTCCTGCCATGGTTATCGGTTGCAGAATCAGCGGCGCCGACGGAGCCTTACGATGCACCAAATCGGCGGCCTGCTGCACTTCTTCTACGGTCGTTTCCGTCCCGACCACCACCTTAACGCAACACCCCCGATCCGATGCCAGCGACAGGAAGTCCTCATGAGCGAGCCATGGGGTCGGTTCGCCGGTCAGAGACGCCAGCTTGATATCCATTGATACCCAGTCAACAAAGGGGACAAGGGGTTCAAAGGCATCAGGCAAGGTGCCGTTTGTTTCGAGATGTATGGGCAGCAGCTGCCCCAAGACCGGTAGCCATCCCTGCAGAACCTTGTCCTGCATTAAAGGTTCACCGCCGGTAATACTGATGGAGTGATGCCCGCCGGGCAGGCGATCAAGCCAGTCAGCAATAAGGTTAGACAGTACGTCCAGAGAAACGGGATTGGGCAGAGCGAAAAAGCTTCCGGCACCGGGGGCGGTTTCTACACGACAGGAATCGGCAACATCGAAGGGTGTGTCACAGTAGCGGCAGGAAAGGTTGCATAATGCCAATCGAATGAATATCTGCCGAAAACCGATCAGCAGCCCTTCTCCCTGGATTGAAGAGAAAAGCTCGATCAGCTGGCCATCAGTCTGCGACATAGCTGGCACAGGCATAATCCGACTCCCAGACCGTCACCTTATCGACAGCGACATTTCCGTCGTTCAAGACCCCTTGCAACTGTTCGTAAAGAAAACGGGCAATATTCTCTGAAGAAGGGCTGCTTTCGCGAAAAGCAGGAAGGTCATTAAGATATTTGTGATCAAGCAGGTCCAGCTGCTTGTTGGTTTCACGCTTGAGCACTTTGAAATCAATCCCGAGACCGGCTTTGTCCAACTCCTTGGCCGTCACGGTAACCTCTACCTTCCAGTTATGACCATGAAGATTTTCGCAATCTCCCTGATAGTGAATCAGGTTATGGGCTGCTGCAAACTGGGTATGAATTGTAAGATAATACATTAACTGTTCCTTCTAAATTATTGTTTATTCGAAGTTTTCTTCTGTGTCCGAAATATTGATCCGGTCCTCACCGGAAACCCTATATTCTTCCTCGGCCCAGCAGCCAAGATCAAGCAATCGACAACGGTTGCTGCAAAAAGGTCGATAAGGGTTATTCTGCCAGCGGGTCGTCTGCTGGCAGGTTGGGCATTTGATAATGGTGCAAATATTCTTTGGCTGCTCAGAGGGAGAAGTCATTAGAAAAACCCTGATTCAAAGGAAATTAACAGCTCAAGGTTAACACACCTCGACAGCTGGAGACAATTGAACCGGCGCAGAATACTTCAACCCTCACCTCCGGTCAACGCACATGCTGCAATAAGGCTTGTTTCACGAAAACCTCTCGACCAGAACCTTGTACCCAAAAGCCCTTTCAAACAGGTCTCCCTTACGATTGACACCGTAGACCTCCACGGATAGGTCCTCGCAATCAGCGTGCAGCTTGAGATACAACCGACCCCCTTCAATACGACAGGACAACTCCTTAACCCGCTGATCGCGACACCGGTCTAATCCGTCTGCCAACCGCAGAATTCCTCCGAGTTGCTGTACAAGTTGCTGATCCTCAGCAGACAGGTGACTAAAATTGGGGTGTTTTTTCTTGGGCAGACCAGCCCGATGGTAGCGCGCAATATTGGCGACTAACTCCTTTTGTCGTGGAGAGAACCCATCCAGTCGAGCATGGCGAATCAGATGATAAGAATGCTTATGATGGCTTTTGTAGCTGATAAAATATCCGATGTCGTGCAACAAAGCCGCGGCTTCTAATAACAAAAGATCGTCCTCTGAAAAGAAAACCTGTTCCCGCAGAGCATCGAACAACTTCAGGGCCAGACGGGCAACCTGTCTCGCATGGCCCAGGTTTGCTTGACAGGAGCGCGCCAGCTCCTCCACGGAGGTACGCCAGTTTAAGACAGAAACGTCTCCTGAAACCAGGTCATGCTTCTGCAGGCTGCGAATAATGAGGCCTTCTCGAATACCTCTTTCGTTGATTTTTAAAATATTCGCACCGAGGTTTCTCATAAGCCCCTCGACCACGGCAACACCCGCGACGATAATATCGGCCCGTTCAGGACTGATTCCAGGTACCGTCGCCCTTTCTTTGGGTGTCAAACGAGCTAACATTGTCAACAGATGTACAAGATCGGAATGGAGCACTTCATATCCATGTACCGAATTAAAGGATTCCTTACGCTGAGCCATCACCGCCCTGCCGATGTTAGTGATGGTACCACCCGAGCCGATCAGTTGTTGAAGGTTAAACTCATGTTTTTCAAACAGGTTACGGGTCTGCTTGCGCAGATACTTTTGCACCCCTTTCAAATCGCCATGGAGGATCGGTTCGCTGGACAGAAACCTGTCTGTCATGAATATCGCCCCGGCCTCTAAGGAAAGCACCTCCTCTATATGGTCTCCAGTAGCCAAAACAATTTCTGCACTCCCGCCACCGATATCAATAAGCGCATGACGAGAGTGTTTCATATCAAAGTGGCGCCAGGCGCTGAGAGTGGCAAGTTCCGCTTCTTCCTCGCCACTAATGACACGGATAGGAAAACCGCCCCGCTCCAGCATATCTTCCAAAAACTGCTGTCCGTTACAGGCCTTACGCACGGCACTGGTCGCTACAGCCTCAATCGCCCGCACTCCGAAGCCCTCAGCAATTCTGCGCATTCGTGACAGCGCTTCTCCGGCAGCTTGCCAACTTTGCGAACTAATATTGCCACTGCGGTGAAGCCCGGCACCAAGACGAACAGTCGCCTTTTCGTCATCCAAAATTCGATAACCGCTTTCCCCGCAGGCTTCTACGATAATACAACGGATTGAATTGGTACCGATATCGATTGCGGCCAGACGTTTTTGAGGCAAGTTCTTCTCCTGGGTTATAAAAACTGAACCTTTGGTTACTGCATTTTAGCCCGGCATAACCTTCAAAACCCACCTTTTTTTGATTGCAACGACCTTTAATGCTGTCGCATGAACTCACTTCCATCAGGGATGCATCCAACTTAAAAGCATGCTATAAGTCAAAGAGGGTTATACAAAACGGTAACTTTGCTCACCAATCATTCCTTCAACGAGGATTATGACCATTGCAAGAGCAACAGAATAAGAGCCGTACTGAATCCATCCCAAAGATATCCGATTCTTTACCCGATCCTTGCCCTTTCAACAATTCACAACATTATCTAAACCGCGAACTTGGCTGGCTGCAATTCAACCATCGTGTGTTGCTTCAGGCGGCTGACCTGCGTGTTCCTCTTCTTGAACGAGTTAAGTTCCTCGCTATTGCCGGCTCCAACCTTGACGAATTCTTCATGAAGAGGATTGGCGGACTCAAACAACAATCTCTGGCCGGTGTGCAAAAACGTACCATTGACGGTCGCTCTCCCGATGAACAGATTGCCGAATGCTATGAAGTCATCAAAGATCACCAAAAGCACAAACAGAAAATATTGATCGATTTAACCAGAGAATTGGCCCAAGAAAACATTTTTATTTGCACCTACACGGATTTAACTGAGACTGAAAAAAACGCTCTTCGCAGCAACTTTTACGACAACATCTATCCGATGGTAACCCCGCAGGCCATCGATCCGGCCCACCCCTTTCCCTTCGTCTCTAATCTCTCTCTCAACCTGCTGGTAAACCTGCGTTATCCAGGCAGTGGTGAACTCTCCCTGGCCCGGGTCAAGGTACCGGTCGGGCGCGGCGCCCCTCGCTTCTTGCCGATTGACGACCAGAACCGTTTTGTTCTGCTCGAGGATGTCATGGCCAACAACCTCGATATGCTTTTCCCGGCCATGGAGGTCGTCAGTTGCGATCTTTTTCGAGTTACTCGCAATGCCAATACCGATAAATCTGAGGAACATGCCGACGACCTGCTGGCATTAATCGAATCGGCCTTGCGCGAACGGAAATTTGCGCCCATTGTGCGACTCGAAATCCTGCCCGACATGAATGAATCTCACAGGGGCCTTCTTGCCGCAGAACTGGGCCTGGACCAAGAAGCCGATGTGTTTGAGGTTAACGGTATTATAGGTGCACGGGATTTTATGCAACTCACCGCTCTTCCCCTGCCACAGTTGAAAGACATACCCCACCTGCCCATCGATCACCCGCAACTCACCAAAGGACGCAATATCTTCTATGATATTCGCGAGGCCCGGTTCATTCTGCTGCAACATCCCTACGAATCCTTTGCTTCGTCCGTAGGGCGATTTTTAAAGGAAGCGGCAACAGATCCCAAGGTACAGGCGATTAAGATGACCCTGTATCGCACCTCCAGTGACAGTCCGATCCTTGATCAATTGATTCAAGCCGCCCAGAACGGCAAGCAGGTTGCGGTTGTGGTGGAATTACAGGCACGCTTTGACGAAGCCGCCAATATCCGCCTGGCGACCCGCCTGGAGGAAGCCGGCATTCATGTCACTTATGGAGTCGTCGGCCTCAAAACTCACGCCAAGGTAATTCTGGTGGTTCGCCGAGATTATAAAGGCTTACGTCGCTATGTGCATATTGGCACGGGGAACTATCATCCGGAGACCTCCCGTCTATATAGTGATCTGGGGATGCTCATTTATGACAAGCAGATTGGTCAGGACGCTACCGAACTTTTCAACTATCTGACCACCGGGTACACCCCGGCTCGCCGCTACCAGCAATTACTGGTGGCACCCAAGTCCCTTAAAAAAGCTTTACTGGCAAAAATCGAACGTGAAATTGAGCATCAGCAACAGGAACGGGAAGGTCATTTACGTTTCAAAATGAATGCTCTGGAAGATGGCGATATTGCAAAAGCCCTCTATCGGGCGGCTCAGGCCGGGGTGCGGGTTGAGCTATTGATTCGCGATAGCTGCCGGGTTAGACCCAACTTGCCCGGGTTGACGGAAACGGTCCGGGTTGTATCCATCGTCGGTCGTTTTCTGGAACACACACGCCTTTACTACTTTCGCAACGCCGGGCAGGAAGAGTATTTTATCGGCTCAGCCGATGCCATGAAACGCAACCTGGAACACCGCGTCGAAGTTCTAGTACCCGTTACCGAACCAAAACTGCAGCAAGAACTCTGGAAAATGCTTGAAACCCAATGGCATGATCAACGCTGCGCCTGGGATATGCAGGAAGACGGCTCGTACATACAACGCCAGCCGAAACCGGACGAAGATCATCCCGGCAGTCAGGAGCTGACAATTCAGGCTGCAAAAAAGCGCAAAAACGACGTTATGCGCCAAAAAGAACGTAAAGGAAAAAAAGGCCGCCAACGAAATTTACGCTGATGCTTTCGATGCTTGCTTCTCGCCCTGGCACCCCAGGAGTTATTCGATGCAAACCCACTGCTATCTTTTTAATGATCAATGCGATGTAGAGAGCTGGCTGCAACAACTGGCGAAGGACGATCTCTGGCAAGCAGTTTCCTTGCAGGAGAACCTGACCGCTTATTATGACACCTTTGACTGGCGGCTGTATCGCAAAGGAGCCACTCTGGAACTGGAAAGTTCCGAGGGAAGGCGGGAACTGATCTATCGTTCTCACAAGGGTGATCTACTGGCCAGTTCCGATCATTCTGAAGAACCCGGTTTCGCCTGGGACCTGCCCATAGGCCAGTTGCGCCAACAGTTGGAACCCCTGATCAAAATGCGCCGTCTGCTGCCTCAGGTAGCGGTTTGCAGCCGAAAACAAAGCTTGGCTATGCTCAATCGAGACCGTAAAACCGTACTGCGAATGGTGGTTTTTTTTCTCCGGCAGGCCATTGATTCCCAAGGCAACCGACACTCCTTGCGGTCCTACCTGCAGGTCCTGCCGGTGCAAGGATATCGATCGGCCTTAAACCAAGTCAACAACCTGCTGGGCGATGACCTTTTTCTACAAACGACCCAATTTGATCCTCTGGCCGATGCATTGGCCACCCTCGGCCGTAGTCCGGCCGATTACAGTTCCAAGCTCAACCTCTCCCTGCAACCGACGCTGACCGCTCAGCAGGCCTTGCGAACCATCCTGAATCACCTGCTCTCGACTCTTCGAACCAACATCGAAGGCACCTGCAACGATCTCGACTCGGAATTTCTGCACGATCTGCGGGTTTCGGTGCGCCGTACCCGCTCTGCTTTAAACCAGCTTAAAGGACTGCTTCCGACGGTGGAGTTGGCACCCTTTCGCGAGGGTTTCGCCTGGCTTGGCAATATCACCGGACTGACCCGCGACCTTGATGTCTACTTGCTGAAATACTCCGATTACGTCCAACTCCTGCCTGAAAGCCACCGTCAGGATCTGGTCCCTTTTCACAATTTCCTGAAACAACGCCAAGCAGAAGAACAAGAAAAGCTGGCCGCTCTTCTGGAAGGAGCCAAGAGCTCCAACATACTCGCCCTTTGGCAGGAGTTTCTGGACCAGGAACGAGAAGCGGACCCGACCCTGCCCGATGCCGAATTGCCGGTGAAGGAGGTTGCCGATCGCCGAATCTGGAAACTTTATAAGCGATGCCTGAAAGAAGGTCATTCCATTGCCACAGAGAGTCCCGCAGAGGCTCTCCACGAATTACGTAAAACCTGTAAAAAGCTTCGCTATCTTCTGGAGTTTTTCCAATCCCTTTATCCCCCGATTGCCATCAAAACATTGATAAAATCCCTCAAAGTATTGCAAGATAACCTGGGTGACTTTCAGGACTACCAGGTGCAAGGCGAGGCTATATACTCTTTCGGGATAGAAATGGCCGCTCAAAACCGGGTGCCTCCGGCCACCCTTCTGGCCATGGGAATTTTAGCCTCCAGCCTGTTTAACCAACAACAGCAGACCAGGGACGACTTTGATCACCAGTTTCAAACTTTTTCCCAGCCGGATAACCACCGGCTGTTTCAAAAACTTTTTTCCTCAACAAAGTAACAATAAAGATTATCCACCCAACGCTTAGCTTTGTTCGAATATGGCTACACTTACCAGCAAACCTTCACTGCCCCATGGATATGTGAAGTTGAAAGGATATACAAAGAATGGCGATAGAGATTGAACGAAAATATTTGGTCCGTAGCGACAAGTGGAGAAAAGAGGCTGTCGGAACAGCTTACCGTCAGGGATATCTAACTGTCGATCCCGAACGCACCGTGAGAGTGCGCATAGCCGGAGACAAGGGATTTTTGACCATAAAGGGCAAAACTGAGGGCATTTCCCGCAGCGAATTCGAGTATTCCATCCCCCTTGCCGAAGCAACCCAACTGCTCGATACTCTCTGTTTAAGGCCCTTGATTGAGAAGGTTCGATACAAAGTAAATTATTCGCAACACCTCTGGGAAATCGACGTATTCGCAGGGGTCAATGAAGGCTTGGTTCTGGCAGAAGTAGAATTGGAATCCAGCGACGACCAGGTTGAACTGCCCCCATGGGCTGGTAAAGAAGTCACCAGCGATCCCCGCTACTATAACGCTTCTTTGTCCAAATTCCCCTATCAATCCTGGGACAAAGAATAACTGGGCGCCAGGCACACGCGCAAGGAATGCCCAACCTCACAGAAACCGTCATGACAAAGCGACTAACCCTGCTTCGTCACGCCAAATCAAGCTGGCGCGATCCCGACCTTACCGACTTTGACCGCCCTCTCAACAAGCGAGGTCAGCGAGATGCGCCGATGATGGGCCGGCGTCTTGCAAAAAGGGGCTTCGCACCCGACCTGTTTCTGGTCAGCCCAGCGCTTCGCACCCGTTTGACCGCCGAGATCATTGCAGAACAACTCGAGGTCGACATAGGCAAGCTATCCTTTGACCATGGTATTTATCTGGCCGGTGCCCATGAACTGATAAACCTGCTGCGTTGCATTGATGAACAATTACAGGATGTGCTACTAATAGGACACAATCCCGGCATCACGGACCTGGCCAATTACCTGGTCGGTGCCTGCATCGAAAATGTTCCGACCTGCGGTGTATTCAGCGTCTCGCTTCCGATTACCAGCTGGCGGGACCTCGAAGGAACTGCCGGCAACCTGCTTTTTTACGACTACCCGAAAAAACACATCGAACCCTGACTATTAATGGCAAAGGAGACTATACTATGGGCTGCCTGAAGGGAAAATCGAAGACCAAATCGAAGCCGGGAGCGTACGAATGTCCAAAATGCGGTGCCGTTGTTAAAAAGAAGGGCGACGTATGCAAGGCAAAAAAGATCAAGGATAAGGATAAGGCCAAAGACAAGAAGAAGTAGCTACCCGGGCGCTCCGTGGCAGACCGAATCAGCAAAGCCCGACCGTCTCCCAGGTGGAGACGGTCGGGCTTTTTTTACAGGCACCGTGAACCGGAATCCTCAGTGATGCTAAGAAGCAGGTGCGCCTTCGGGTGCCGCTTTCGGAGCTGGCGACCGCTGTTGAACTCCCAACTCGGTTAAGAGCTGTTGCAACTCGGCCAACACCTCTTCCGCCGAACGCCGTAAGGCCTGCATCTCTTCACTGCTTGAGGCCTGCCGCATCGCCTCCTGCAGCTCGACCAAACGGCGGTTCAGTTCGGCGATAGCCGCATCGACGTCGCGATTGATCTCCGTAGATTTATCCTCATAGTCCCGCCGCAGCTCATTGAGTTTACGCTCCAGCTGTTCTTCCCAATCACCGGTCTTCTCCTGCAGGGTTTCCAACATCTGCCGCCAGGGAGAAGGCTTTTCCGCCCCGACAACCAGCGCCTTGTCGGCAAGCAAGATACCACCAGGGCGCGACTGTTCAACGATCAGGGCTTTGCCATCCGGCTTGGCCGGATCGCGATCAATATAGAACTGCGAGTCGACGGTCAGAGCATTTTTAAAATCCGCTTCGACAAGGATATCCACCAGATAATTGCCCTGATCCGTATAACGGATATGGTGCACCGTGCCGATTCGGTTTTGCTGAAAGACAACAGGGTCATCGACCCTCAACCCCTCAGTGGCGTTAAATTGCACGGTCAGATGACGCTTACCCTGGACACAACCGAACATCGCCAACAGGACCAGTAGAAACAACCAGACTTTTGTCTGCAGCATAGAATCCTCCCCATGTCTGATAAGCCGAGGCAGGTACTCCGCGGCCTCTAAATTTCAGTCTAGCCTTCTCCACTGTTAGTGTAAAGCCAAGCAGATCCGATTTCGGCATCCGACAGAAGTTATAGAGCGAAAACGCTGGACCAATCTGAATTAGGGGGATCTGCGATTCAAGACTCAGGAAAATTCGACAAAGCCGTTCAGACAGCTGATTTAGGAGGACAAACGAGAACAGGGGTCTGGCATTAATGCCTGACCCCTGTTTTTATTGGAGCGGGAAACGAGATTCGAACTCGCGACCTTCAGCTTGGGAAGCTGACACTCTACCACTGAGTTATTCCCGCCGGTAAAGAGGGACAATTATAGAGACCGCTAGGTTTCTTTGTCAATCGTTTTTTGCCTGGTCATCTGCCAATGATTCAATACAAAATGTTCGGCCTGTTGCTGGTTTACAACGCGTCCGGCAATCTCTTCCTGCCTCAGCGCTTTAAGACAAAGGCCAATGTCAGGTCCTTTCAGAGACAAGTTCTGTTGCAACCACCCGCCGGTCAAAAGGTCAGGAACTTTTCCGTTGGTTCGAAAGTGATCCAGGTCGCTCAGCACGGGCAATAACAAGCGAGCGCTCTCGGTAAAAGAAAGAGGCAACAGCAACCCGAGAAAGCAGACAGCCAGTCGGGGATGACTTCCGAGATTATCCGCCCATAAAGCTCTACTGCGACCTGTGGCGGAAAGTTGCAAAAGCTCATCAGCCTGTCGCTGTTCCAGGTCCAGCATGCAATCGACTGCCTGTTGTACGGCGCGGCTGCAATGCAAATTTTGTAATATGAGGCGAACGCCATTGAATTTCTGCCCCGAAAACCAGGCAGCCAATTTAAAGGCAATCGCACGCGTAATCCCCTGCTCTAATTCCTGAGAAAAAAATTCGGCAAGGGAGCCGCTCTTGTCTGTCTGGACCAGGAAACTTAGCCACTCTTCGGCACGGTCAAGCCGCGCCAAGCCAGCACCTGAGATCCCCCCTTTTGCGGCAGATCCGAATATCAACGGGAGAAGGTCGAGTTCCTGCAACCATACCAAACAGCGTCGTGCTGGCGAAACAGCCAGCATGGCAGCAAATTCACTGCGGATGCGCTCAGAAGCTACCCGGTCCAGGCTAGGAGCGGCATGCCGCATGGAAGCAAGAGTACTCGGCTCAATAGTCAGTTGGAGGCAAATTGTATGACGAACCCCTTTCAGGACCCGTAAAGGATCTTTAAACAAGACTTCGGAGGAACAACAACGCAATCTGCGACGCTGCAAATCCTGTTGACCATCGAGGGGATCGAGGAGAGGACCGAAACCGACACCTGGTTTCAGCGCGATTGCCATCGCATTGATGGTGAAATCCCGCCGCAGCAGATCGCCATCAAGGGTATCGGCGCGAAAGGGTGCAAAATCACAGGAGAATCGATCCATCCCCTGCCCCGCCACCACCCTGCTCTGGCGACGCTGCGGGTCAAGCATAAACCAACTACCACCAATTTCGGCCGCAAATGATTTGGCGAGATTCGTAGGATCAGAAGGTGTAGCAAAATCAAAGTCGGTGCTATTGCGATTTAACAGGGCATCCCGAACCGCACCACCTACGAGATAAAACGCACTGCCGGGGTCTAACAATCCGCATAGAGCGGGTAAAATTCCCTTACGAATCAGGTTTTGTTCAAGTTGATTTATTCCCATGGCGGCCTTCACTGGGTAGGCGTTTGAAGCCAAACTCCAAAACCCGAAAATAAGCGACCTTAGCGAGTTCTCTGCAGCCAATAGGTAGAAAGGGGCAACGATATGAGCTAAAACTGCTCAAATCGTTGCCATTAAGACATGAAAGCAAGACTTATAGATATATTACCGTAAACGACTGCTGCCCTACTCTCAGGACAGGTCACAAACAGCCTGATAAATCAAATCGAACAGTTCGCCAATATCATTTTCAGCAATGCAGGAAAAGGCAATCCGAAGATCGGTGCTATTGATTGCGATGGTGCCGACTCCATAGTTATCGAGCAAATGCAACCGCAGTTGCTCGGCGTCTACCTCTTTGAGGCGCAGACACATGAAGTAACCGGAATTGAATGGATAATAGTCCCAAACATGGTCGTATTCACCGCTGTCAAGAACCTCTTTGGTGCGTACGGCACGCGCCTTGAGAATCTCAAATTTCTCCTGTTTCTGTTGCAGAAACAGGGGCGACCGAAGGGCTTCGATAACGAAGGTCTGAGACGGATGGGGACAATTGGAAATTGTGCCGCGAATGATGCCAAGAGTCTTTTTGCTAAGGGCTTCGAGGACCGCGGATCCACCGTCGGCGGAACCATCGGCAAAGGTAATGAAACCGGTCCGGAACCCCCAGGCAAATTCTTCCTTGGTAGCGCCATCCAGTTTGATCGCAAGCAGGTTCGGATGCCGATTGGCCATCCGGCCAAACAAGGATTCTTTGATTGAATCCTCGTAAAACAATCCAAAATAGGCATCATCAGATACAGCGACAATCGAGCAACCACTGGCGGCCTGTTCGACCATAGCCTGAACCAGTGCATCTGCTTCGGCCTCGGTAGGCGTATAACCACTGGGGTTATTAGGGAAGTTGAGCAGCACCACAGCTTTGCCCTTCTCATCGGCAACCTGCTGCAATGCCTCTTTAAAGGCAGCTACATTAAAACCACCATCGGCGTTGAAGGTCGAATAAGTTTTGATATGACAACCTCGGCGAGTGCCGAAAGTTAATTTATAATTACCCCAGAGCTTGTCGGGCAGCAGAATTGTGTCGCCAACCTCGGTAAAAAGGTCGGCAACAATAGATAGACCATGAGTCAGAGCGCTGGTGACAATAGGTTCGCTGAAGACTTTTCCCTGCAGGGATGGATTCTCGCGCAACATTTTTTCACGCCATAACGCGCGAAGTTCCGGCTTGCCGGCAGGTGGTGCATAAGGATAAATATCGGCAGGATCGTAGGCCTTTAGCTTTTCGTGCATACAATCAAGATGCATGGGAGCGCCATTCTCGGTGGCAATGCCGATGGTGGCATTGAACCGGTTGGCTTTGGCCTTCGCCTCCGCAGACTGGCTGAGAATGCCCTTGGGAAAGAAAATTTCTTTTCCCAAGTCGGACAACATCTGCAGTACAGCTGGATTATGTTGCGCAATATCGTCGTTTAACGCACTGGCCAATGGATTCAAAACGAATTCTCCCGGATTGAAAATAGTCGCCTACCCCGAATTTACGGGCAATTTTGGGCGCATTAAAGCAACAATTTGGAAGGCTTGTCAACGGAAAACAATGCCGCAGTCAAACTCATTTTGAGGCGCCCCGTTTTACCAGAAAAAGTATACCCACAATCACGCTGGCAACAAGCAGTGCAAAAAGAAGATCCCCTGCCGTAAACTCACTCATATGACACCTTGTCCTCACAATTAAAAACCAACAGCGATGGCAAGCAATAGGCCCCATCGACCTGCCTTTGTTTGTACACGGCGACAGAATAAAAAGCAACCGCTGCGCGCGGCAAAAAAAAAGTGGAGCTTGCGCTCCACTTCGTGTCGCCCCTCGGGACAACTTAAACTCTTGCCAGCCACTCATGGCTGTCATGTTTAATATGATAAATGTAGTATGAACTACATTGATAGTGGCTGGGGCGCCAGGGATCGAACCTGGGAATGCCGGAATCAAAATCCGGTGCCTTACCGCTTGGCGACGCCCCAAAAAAGGAATCAATCTTCTATCAATCCAGAAGACACTTGTCAACAATTTTATTCGATATTTTGATATTAAAAAATGCTCTACATTTTTTCTCTACTCCAGCATTTTGGTCACCACCTCAGACAGGTCCCTGGAAAGCTTCGGCAGGGAAACAATTCTTTGCAATTGTTGCTGCATTGCCTTCCTGCGTCCTTCATCATAACGGCGCCAGGCACTGAAACCACCAGCTAAATATCCGGCCAGTTGAGGATTCACGGGATCGAGGGCAATGATTTGCTCAGCCAACAACGCATACCCGCTTCCATCCGAAACATGAAAGCGCAGGGGATTGGCCCGGCTAAAGGTACCAATCAGGGCGCGCACGCGGTTAGGATTCTGCGGCTGATAAGACGAATGGCTGAGCAGGTTCTTGATAGACGCCAAGGTTTCGGGCTTACTGGAACGAGCCTGCACTGCAAACCATTTATCGAGAACCAACGGATCGTTTTCGGCCCTTCTATAAAAGTCCCCGAGCAGTTCCTGCCCCAATGCTCCGGAATTATCCACACTCAACATCAAAGCGGCGATACGATCTGTCATGTTGGTTGCCGATCGATAGCTGTCGGCCACCAGTTGAGAGGACTCCTCCGTATCTAAAGCATCAAGATACCATAGACAGCGGTTTTTCAGGCTGCGCCGCCCTACGGCTTCGGGCTCAACACTGTAGTCACCTGTACTTTGACTGGCATTAAAGACTGCCCTGAAGAGTTCCCGTAAATTAACTGCCAGATGTTTGCGAACTTGTTCTCTGCCTGTATGGATGCCCTCAACATCGACCTCCTGCATTTGCAGGGCTAAATAGAGTTCATTGGGCAATTCGAGCAATTTGGCAGCTAACCCCTTATCCAGGCTGTCATCTTGCAGAATGGAAGCGAAACTTGCGGCCAACAGGTCTAGATCATTTGCCGCAGTCTCGCGACTCGACTGGTTTGCTCCATTCAATATTATTCGCTCTGCCAGCCTCTGCCCCGCGTCCCATCGATTAAATGAATCACTGTCGTGTTTGAGAAGAAACGCTAATGTTTGCGACGACTCTTCACCAACAAATCGAATCGGCGCGGAAAATTGACGGAACAGAGACAGCACCGGGGGTTCGGGTAGATTGATAAAGCGCAGGGTTTCCTTGTCCTGACGCAAATGCAGTACCATCTCTTCCGTTCCCGTACCCGCTTCATCACCCGACAACTGAAGCGTCAAGGGTTGCCCCCCAGTATCAAGCATGCCGATCTTACAGGGAATATGTAGCGGCTGTTTATTGGCCTGGCCCGGTGTGGCCGGACAAAATTGTTCGAAGGTAATCTCCAGGGCCTGCTCGGCAGCCAGATATTGACTGGTTATGGAAACCTGAGGAGTGCCGGCCTGAGAATACCAGCGTTGGAACTGCTGCAGGTCCAAGTTGCCCGCTTCCCTCAGGGCCATCAGGAAATCCTCTACGGTAGCCGCCTGGCCATCGTGGTGCTGCAGATAACGCCTCACCCCTCGAATAAAAGTATCGGGACCGAGTATGGTCTGAAGCATACGGACCAGTTCAGCCCCCTTGTTATAAACGGTAACAGTATAGAAATTGTTGATTTCCTGATAATGCTCCGGACGTACGGCGTGGGCCAAAGGCCCCGTATCCTCGGCAAACTGATGAGTCCTCAGCACACACACATCCTCAATGCGCTTCACGGCTCGAGAAACTTGATCCGAGGAGAAATGTTGATCACGAAATACGGTCAAACCCTCTTTGAGGCTTAGTTGAAACCAATCCCGGCAAGTCACTCTATTGCCGGTCCAGTTATGAAAATACTCGTGGGCGATAACGCCTTCAATGGCCTGAAAGTCTGCATCGGTGGCGGTCTCGGGGCGTGCCAGAACATATTTGGAGTTAAAGATGTTGAGCCCTTTGTTCTCCATGGCCCCCATATTGAAATCATCCACCGCAACGATCATATAGATATCGAGATCGTATTCCAGGCCGTAAGTCTCTTCATCCCAGCGCATAGCCTTTTTGAGTGCATGCATGGCATGGGCGCATTTATCCAAATTGTGTTTTTCTACGTAGATCTCTAGCGCCACCTCCCTCCCGGAGCAGGTGGTAAAACGATCCTCGACGCAACCGAGATCACCGCTAACCAATGCGAAGAGATAACAAGGCTTGGCAAAAGGATCCTGCCAAGTGGCAGAATGGCGACCGTCGCCCAAGTCCTGCCGGTCGATACAATTCCCGTTGGACAACAACACGGGATAGCTTTGCTTATCCGCAACGATAGTCGTGGTAAAGCGGCTCATAACGTCGGGCCGATCAAAGAAGTAGGTAATCTTGCGAAAACCTTCGGCTTCGCATTGGGTGCAAAAGATGTTACCGGATCGATAGAGGCCTTCCAGGGCGGTATTGTCCTGGGGCCGAATGACAACAGTGGTTTCGAGGACAAAACTTTCCGGCACCGCCAGGACGGTGAGGCTTTCGTCGTCGAGCAGGTACTCGTTCGCTGCCAGAGGCCGACCATCAAGTAATATCTGCTCGAGCTCAAGTTTATCCCCATCGAGAACCAGTGCCCCGCTAGGCGAGTCGGGACGACGACGCAGGGCCAAGCGGCTGGCAACTCTGGTCTGTTCTTCACCGAGCTCGAAATGCAGATCGACGCTGTCGACCCAAAAGGCCGGCGCCGTATAATCTTTCAGATAGATGGTTTCCGCTCGTTTGGCCATTATTTGCTTTCTCCTGAATTCATAGGTTGTTTCGAACCGTACCGTAGCCACCCTGATGATGTTGGGCCTGGCAGCGCTGCTGACCTTCATAAAACCCGGCGCCAAGGGTGCGTTGATGCTCTGGCCCCTGTTCGGCACCCTCAACGAACTGCTCTCGCACTGGGCCTGACGGTTGCCACTGTCTACCTGGCAAAGCGCTGTAGGAATTACCTGGTCACCGCCATACCGATGCTCTTTATGCTGATCGTGACAATCTGGGCCATGGGCGCCAATCTTCTGAAGTTCCTGGCAAAGGGCGACACCTTGCTGGTCGCTTTGTCTGTCGGCATCTTCGCGTTGACGGGCTGGTTGCTGTTCGGAGCAGCAGGGGCGCTGCGTAAAGCTTTTCGCAAAAAAAACAACCGTACCTTCAGAGAATGCTAGTAAAGACAGCACATCCTCTGAATTATCAGCCGAGCAGCGATTGTGATTTTTGCCAACAAAACTTAGATTCAAAACCGGCGGGTTGCGTCCCGCCAACCGCCATACTTTTTGTCCATGCGGCAACAAAAAGTATGCAAAAAGTGCCTTGCCACTGCGTGGAGCATGCGTTCTCGCAGATAAGGAGAAGGTTGACACCCTTTGAATCATTTTACATCGGCAACAATTTCCTTGAGCGGTCCCTCTTCCAGAGGTTATTACTAAAGCGTTCGGTCCGTTTCTATTGTCAACAGTGGTCGAAGGGGCTGTTGGGTTTTAAAACCCATAACGCATATGCAACGTCGCTGCGCTTCCCTCTGCTGTTCAAGAATTTGAGCCGTTTCAATAACCGAAGTGTTACCTATGTGGGTGAACGATACCCGGGTCCGGCGAAGTTTAAGTCAGGTCAAACAACAACGCCCGGGAGCATTGCTACCCGGGCGTTGTTATTCAAAGTAATCGCTAATCAGGTCAGCATGCCGGCCGCGCGCTCGATACGAGCCAGGGCCATCTCCTTGCCCATCACTGCCATCACGAGACAAATGCTTGGGCTGACCGTGCCGCCGGTAAGGGCCACGCGCAGGGGCTGGGCGATCTTGCCGAACTTGAGACCGGTGCTTTCCATTACCTTGCCGAGGGCTGCCTCGATAGAACCTTCCTGCCAATCATCCAAGCCAGCCAGTTGCTCCAACGTAGCGGCAAAGACAGGCTGTTGCGCTTCGGTAAGAAATTTAGCCGATGCCTTGGGATCGAATTCCACCTCGCTGTGATAGTACCAGGCGGCTTGTTCGGCCATCTCGACCATGGTCTTGCAGCGTTCCTGTAGAGATTTGACCACTTCTTCAATCGATGGCCCCCCATCACAGTTTATCCCTTGGGCAGCGAGGTATTCTTTCAGGAGCTCTCCCAGACGCTGAGGGTCCCCGGTTTTTATATAATGGGCATTAAGCCACAAAAGCTTTTCCGGATTAAAGACCCCAGCGGATCGACCGACATTATCCAGGCTGAATTTCTCCACTAGATCTTCCATCGAGAAGATCTCCTCGTCGCCAAAAGACCAGCCGAGCCGCACCAGGTAATTGACCATCGCCTCCGGCAGATAGCCGAGATCCCGGTAGGCCATGACCGAGGTAGCGCCATGCCGCTTGGAAAGACGCTTTTGGTCGGAGCCGAGGATCATCGGTACATGAGCGAACTCGGGCACTTCATAGCCGAGGGCCTGATAAAGCAGGATTTGACGCGGAGTATTGTTGATATGATCGTCGCCGCGAATAACCAGATTGATTCCCATCTCGGCATCGTCGATCACGACGACAAAGTTGTAGGTCGGCGTGCCGTCGGTGCGCTGAATGATCAGATCGTCAAGTTCGGCGTGCTGAAAAGTGATCGGGCCCTTGATGCGGTCGTTAAAGGTCGTCGCACCCTCCTGCGGCGCGCAAAAGCGAACGACATAGGGACGATCCACCGGTGCATCCTCGCGATCACGACAAGTGCCGTCGTATTTGGGCTTGCGCTTCTCCTGCTCGGCCAGCTTGCGCTTTGCTTCCAACTCTTCAGGGGTGCAATAACAGCGATAGGCTTTGCCGGAAGCAAGCAATTGATCGACCTTGGAACGATAGAGATCGAAACGCTCAGACTGATAATAGGGCCCTTCGTCGCAGCTCAAGCCAAGCCAGCTCATGGCCTGTAGAATGGCATCGACCGATTCCTGGGTGGAACGGGCAACATCGGTATCTTCGATACGCAACACGAAGCAACCCTGCTCTTTTTGGGCCAGTAGATAGTTGAACAGGGCGGTACGAGCACCGCCGATATGTAAATATCCCGTCGGACTGGGAGCGAAACGAACGCGCAGTTGAGACATTATTATTACTCCTGAACCGTAGATAAAACGATTTATAAGAAAAGAGGCCGTCTTAAGACGACCCCAGATATATACTGGAACGGGCAGTTATTGACAAGGTTTTTCGGGCCCAGGGAACCCGCCAAAACGGAGCCCAAGACTTACTATTTGGTGCCTTTTCCGCCCTCAAGTGATAATGAATTCGAAAAATTCGGAGGATGGCCAAACAAAAATTGTGTTCTACAAGGCCGGGTGATTTTTCACGGGCGAAGACACACGTTCAGTATGTCGGGGTCTTGGCAAAACGCCGTAAGACAAGATTTTTTCCGGCGCCATCAAGTAATAATTACGCCGGCATACCCGACCACCTCGGAAATGTCGCCAGTCGTTTCACCGGAGTTTCCATAGCGCACCAAAGTGCCCTTGCTGGCACCGAGTTCTTTTGCGGCCGCAAGCATGACGACAGTAGGAACCACCCCGCACATGCTGATGTGTTCAGTCGCTACCAGCCGATAAAGTCCCTCTGCATCGAGGGCAAGAACCTTTTCCAGTGCTCTCATATCCCGCTGGCGAGCGGATTCAGCGGATTCGAAATGGGTCATATCCGAGCTGGCGACCAACAGTGTCGGTTCAGGTTGAGATACCAGCAACCGACCTAGACTTACCCCAAAATCGAGCAACTTCTCCAGTGACGCATGGCCAAGACATATGGGAACCAGTCGGGCATTCGGAGCCATCACCTGGATAAATGGCACCTGGACTTCCAGGGAATGCTCGTGGCGATGAGCTAATTCATCCGCAGTGGCCTCAGTAGAAGCGGCTATAATTTGTTCGGCCAGTTGGCTGTCGATGGGTACATCCCCCAAGGGGGTTTGCCAGCTACCAGCAGGAAAAACCGCTTGAACGGCACCGTAACCCGTATGGTTGGGGCCAAGAAGTACGACCCGGTCGGGAACCTGTACCCGCCCGAAAGTCTGTCCGGCAATAGCACCGGAATAAACATAACCGGCATGAGGCACCATAATACCGATAGCGGGCTGCGGCTCTAGCTCATGCTGCACATAGTTGCTGACTTGCTCCAGCAACGCCTCTTTCCGGCCTGGATAAAACTGCCCTGCCACAGCAGCTGCTCGATACATTGATTCCTCCCTTTACCGTCCCTGGATCAGCCAAACAGACAATGCCTGCGCCATGATTGTATTTTATCATTCCACGGTGAAAGGGCCAACCTGAGACTCCAGCAGCCATAGTACTTAGTCACCAACAGGCCGATTGATCCAGAAACAGAAAAAGCCAGCTCGAAAGCTGGCTTTTTCTGTTTTATTTGGAGGCCCCGACCAGATTCGAACTGGTGATGGAGGTTTTGCAGACCTCTGCCTTACCACTTGGCGACGGGGCCCTTAGAGAAACATTCCGGCTCCTCAAGAGCCCGGTATTGATATCAAATCGCCTTCACACTGTCAAGGAGAAAAACTCCCCTTTTTCCTTTGAGAAGACAGGTCAAGATCCAGGATGAACGGCCTTCAGCAGCTTTGGATACTGATGCTCTTCGTAAGGCACTTCGTGGAAAAGGTTGCGTAACACCTTGTGCATCGGGCTGCTTAGAGAAGCATACAGCTCATTTTTGATCCTGTTAAACCGATACCCGGAAACTTCACTCAATATCCCTTGGATTTTTGCAAACTCGGCCGGCGGTACATCTTCGCCCATTTTGGGGTCAAGAGCGATTACACCTTCACTAAAATCTGCTTGTCCCAAAGCCAACATCAGCCGCTCAAGAAAATCATCCGAGGTTTTATTCTCTACGGTCTGCAATACACGATTCATAGCCAAGGCCTTGCGGTACATGCCCTCTTCAGTACCGCCGGCCTCTTGAATAAAATTTACCAGAGAATAAGCATTGGCCATGACCTGAGGAATATCATTATACATATGGCCAACAATAGTTGTGTAATCACCAGAACCTGAAGCTGAGCCCTGATGACCAACCGCTAAATCCTGTAACCGCTGGCCGATCTGATTGCTGTAATGGAAGTAGTCTTCGACCCTGCCATCTTGATTTGCCTGATAGGCAAGTTGCAGGATCCCAACGATATCGATGGGAAAGAGTTCCACCGCCTGAAGTTGATAAGCAAAGAAGAGTTCACTGGCCTGGGAACCCGTTGAATAATCGCCAAGTTTGCGATAGAGGTCTGCCAACTCGCCAGCCGCATAGGCGGCCAAAAAATAGGCGTTATCCGGAACGATATCGGAATCGTTAACGGCATGCTCTTCAAACAGGGCAAGATATTTCAGAAGCGGGCTTTCCGCAGGGAAAAGCTGCCCATGCAATACCGCCTGGCGGGTACTCTCATAATACCCGGACAGCATAATGCCGAGTTTGGCTGTGGAATCCCACAATTTATGCATAGCGGCAAGATAATTAGTACGCTCATAGAAGCCCGCCGAAATGAATTCTCCCTCTTGAACCCGAGGATCGGCCAATTCTTTATACAGATCGATGGCCTGGTCCAATTGTCGATCTGCGGCTGACGGCAAGTCGCTAAAAAATGGATCGGCAGCTAAAGAATCAGCAGAGTCGCTAAGGCGGCGAGTCACATAAGTAGAAAAACTCATGTGCTGGCTGAGCACAGCTGCCTTGCCTTTGCGGCTGTCTGCCCATTCCCAGGCCAGGCGATAAAAGGCCTCCGCTCTCTGATACTTGGCGACCAGCAGATCGGGGTTCTGCTCTCCCTCAAAAGCATTACGGCTGGCGATGGCCTCAAGAAATGCTACGGCAAAGTTAAGATTGTAATTGTCCGAGTTCAGACCGCGCATTCGCTCAACAGTCGCTTCGACAACAGTCCGATAACCATTTTCCACGGTGAGCTTGTCTTCAATGGACAAGATAATAACTCCCAGAGGAGAGAGTCCCGGAATCTGCTCTTCTACAATAGCCCGCCGAATGATGAGGTGAGCCACATTTTCATAGAGATAAGGTAGACTTTTGACAAAGCCGGCTTTACCTATCTCACGTTGAATACGCAGATTGTCGACCTCCAGCTTCAGCACGACATTCTGCCACAGATCATACACAGCATTACTGAAGCCCCGGGCATCCTTAGCAAGCATCTGCTGGTAAGCAGAATAAAGATAAAGCCAAAAGGCCACATCGGACTGTTGTGCCTTGCCTGACAGGACTCCCATCACAGCCTGTGCATTTTCCAGCTGTACCCCTTCCCCGTTGGACAGGTAAAGACAGAATTCTGCCAGGGAAAGATGATAAAATTTCTTCCATTGCTGGCCCTCTGCGGTCACCTGGCCGACGATACGACCCTCCGCCCCAGTCTCGATCTGTAGGTCCTGGCGTAACTGGTCTCGATACCCTTCCAGTGTCTGTCCGTACTCAGCTCCCTTTTCAGCCAGTAATTGCTGCAGATCCTCCTGAGGATACCAGCTGAAGCGATAGGTAACATCAAGCAGGTTATCCCATTGCCCGGTACTCGTTTGGGACATGACCATGGTGGGGACCAGACAGACAAACAGTACGATTAATGCAAATCTGAACAATTTCATAGGCTTCCTCACTATTTGGAATGATTGATACATTCGATAGCTGAAAGTAACGCTGCACACTTATCGGCAAAATTACGCGGATTGTAGATACGCATCTGCACTGTCTGCCCGGTCTCAACATAATCGATGTGAAATTTCATTTCGCCACAGGGGAAAACACCCCCTTCATCGAGCCGAATAGCCAGTTCGGTACGCAAGCGATCCTCTTCGCTCTGATCGACACAGGCGCCAAGCTGATTGAGGCTGATGAAAAGGTTCGGGTCGGCCCCTGCTTCACCCTCACCGACAAAATTGACGGAACTATCGGGGGGCCGTTGCCGGCGGCACTGTTCACTGAGCCTGAAACAGCGACTGCACCACGTCGGGAAGCTGTCGGCAATTGAACTGAAGCTGTTGCTGCAGGGCCGGAAAAATCACTCACCCTGCCCGTGGCCAAGGGTGCAGCTGTCGAATTACTGGGGGTGACATAACTCCCACCTACCTGGCCAACCGCTGCAATGTCGACCGGGCTTTGACCCGGCTGAGGAGCGAAGGAGCGGCCAGCCTGGGCGACTGCATGCCCGCCTTGACTGCTAGGCATAGAGAAATCACTGCGAGAATGGCTGGTACTGGGCAAGTCGACGGTTGTCCCCGGTGCCGTCGGAGCAAATTGTTTGGCCGGGGCTAAAGCCTGTTGACCGAAAGAACTTGGCTTCAAACTGTAATCAATCACGGCAGAAGCCTTCGGTGAAACCACAAGGCTCTCCTGGTTACGCCTTCCTAAGGCCGGGCTGTCTGCCGCCAAAAGAGGCTGTGGTGTGGAGGCTAGCGTGTATTTACTGGCCTGTCGTGAAGGAGCAGGGGTGTCCAGCACCGGAGCCTGTCGCACGGGAACCGCTAAAGTAACGGTCTTTTTCGGCATCGGCAGCGATTTCTCGACCGGCAACGCAACCTTTTCTTGTACTTTACGTGGCTTGGGAAGAATTCTGGCTGGTGGCAATGCCAAAATCTTCTTCGGTTTCACCTGTATTATTTTTTCAATCGGCTTAGTCTGCTCAAGGGTCTTCTCTTCAATCGGCAGGGGCTCCGGCTGCTGCTTAACCATTACTGGTTCGACAGCAACAAGGGGCTCGGCCGGCGGTTCTTTCAACAGTCTGGTGACAATTTCGATGGGTTCAACGACAGGCGGTTCAACTAAAGGAGAATCGGGGCGGGTGTGCAGGCCAAAAATGAGCAACAGCAGGATAGCGACCAGAACCACTATAACCGTATGCATAGCAGGAAAGTCTTCCCGTATAATAGCAGTAAAAATAGCGGCAAATGGCCTAAAGAATCGATTGGTTCGACGGTCAGGAAAAGCCACCGACTGCTGTGCACAACGGCGATCGGCATAAATATCATTCCGGGCACGGGGCATGGGCACCTGGCACACCCCCCATCCGTAAAGGCTCTCTTTGCCAAACTCCATACCTAAGAGCCTTCCTCAAGTATTTCCGGCTGCACCACAGTCTCGCTATACTCCATTCCCCAGACCTTCGCCATTGCACCAGCGGCATAAAGCAAATCTTGAGTAAGAGAGGTTTTCTCGGGCAACAGGACAGGCTGAATATTTCGCGCTTTCAAATTTTCCAGGGCATCCATCAGTTGCGCGGGAGCAAGCAGTTGGGCTCCCTCGCCATCCACCTGACTCGTGAGTCCGAAACGGACAATCTTATAAGGGACCGGATATTCTGCGGAGACTGGATGAACCTGAAGTTCCCAGACTTCCCTTAACTGACCAAGGGCTCCAAGTTGTTGACTTTCCGGAACCACGGGCACATCCATTTCAGAAAAGCGGATAGTGACGCTGTCGGCAACCGGAATCGTACTCAAACTGATCAACAATAGAAAAGCCAAGTCCGTAAAAGAAAAGAGCCAGGTTTGACCGTTTTTATTTTTCATCCTGCACCTATACTCCGGTTAGTCCTGATCAAAATCAGCGACGGCCGCCAGGCCCTGATCGATTCGCTTGTGCAACAAACCATAAAAAACTTTTTTGAGAAACTCGAGAATGGTGAAACAAACCAGACCGATAAAGGTTGTATACAATGCGGTAGCAATACCGGCGATGGCCAAATCGCTCTTCAAAGTGCCGCTATTGGACAGAAAGTGTACTACCATACCGATGATGGTACCGATAAAGCCCAATGGGGGCATCAAGTTGGCCATCATGCTGATAGGGGAAAGAAATTTCTCCTCGAAATAACGTTCACTGAACTGAAAAGCAGCATCGCGTATAAACGCATCGGGCGGAATGACCTTTTCGGAAGCCGGGTTGTTAATCTTCTCTTCAAGATAGTGTTGTTTCGCCTTGTCAAAAAAGGACGCGGCGATAATCATCACCGGAGTCCGCAAATTGGCGGGCAAATTATGAAGTTGCTTGCGGCTCTTAAGGGTCTTGAAATCAAAAGATGTCAGTGCGCAAAAAGAAAGATAAGACTTGATCAGCGCAAACCCAAATACGCAAAGCATGATGAAATAGACGGTTACCTGCAACAAACCGGAATAGGTATTAATAAGGTAGGTCAAGGTATTGATGATTGACTCGGATAGGGCATTAAACATGTCTTGTTAGTCCCCTTACTGATGCTGTTGAAATTCAAAAAGGCATTAATTAGTCAATTTGGAACGCAGGTTTTGTGCGGCCTCGCCAAGCGTGGCGAATTCCATATCACGGTTATCGACCATAGCCGTTTCGATGGCGACATCCTTGCGATACCGTTTGTCATACATCTTGAGCAGGCTGCGTGCCTGACCGAAACTGCCCGTTTCATATAAGGCGTAAGCACTCAGCAGATTTATTTTAGCAACCTCAAGCCGGGTTTCCAGGTTTTGCAGCGCCTCGCCGTCATTAAGGACAGGCATGGCGTAAACTTCAACGTACCTGGCAACTTCGCAATGAAACCCTGTCCGCTGGCAATCTGCAGGATCTTCATCGGGGCGATGGGGTAATCGATGACTTTCCAAATCGACTGCCGTCGTTCTAAAGTTGATCAGGTTCTGTTTAACATCGTTAAGGTATTGGGTCTTTTGCATAGTGTTCATATGATCCAACACCGGCTGCTCCGGCCAATTCGCCTTGTTGCAAACGTAGCAACCGGACAACAAGAATACGCTAAGGCCCACTATCAGCAGAATGGTCTTTTTCATCAATACGCTCCTTAATCGGCATTTAGCAAATCAATATCTTTGAATATCCGGCTTCTTAAAATTGAATGAGCCTCGTCCGGAACGGGCACATAAAGCTAGGAAAAAGCCACCTCACTTAGAGCAAATTCCATGCCTCGCCCACAAAAAAACTTTTATATTTCGCTTTTCTTCAATATCATCAGTGACATATTACCATAGAAAAACAAGTATTAAACCTTACGCAATAAACATTCTTAACAATAGACAAGGAACTCTTAGCTGAAAGTTACCCTTAAAGGCCCTTCTCTGTGGCTTTTGTCAATTTGTTGACAACGGGCTGACTTCCCTTTAAGTCTGCAAGAATCTGCATTGCTTCACCGACAAACAAATCATTTTCTAAACGGGTCAACCAATCATCACCAGTAGGGTCTTCCAGAACTTTTTGGGTCGACTTGACAGCAGCATCGGCATTTTGCGCCTTTTTAATTTCACTGAGTTCTTGCCACACGTCACCCAATTCCAGCGAGCGTTCTGTAATTCCGCCCCGGTCCTGACTTCGTTTTCGCAACTCGGTTAATATCTTAAATCGAGGAGAGGCGGCCAGCCTCTTTCGGCTCGCAGCGCGTAATGAATCGATGTCAAAAGAAGATGTTCGCCAAGGTGTATATAAAACCGGTGCAATGGTATCCCATGGCAGGGCATAATCCGTATACCGCTCTCCACTCTGGACATAGGGCAGCGGGTCGGGAAGAAGAAGATCCGGTTCAACCCCCTGTACCTGAGTAGATCCACCGCTAACCCGATAAAATTTCTGCAATGTCAATTTCATGGCACCAAGGGGACGGTACTGATCCATACTCTCCGGAGGCAAGGCCCTGTCAAGATTTAGAACTGTCTGTACGGTTCCTTTACCATGGGTTGCATGGTCACCTACGACCAGGGCCCGGCGATAGTCCTGCAGAGCTGCCGCAAGGATTTCAGAGGCTGAGGCGCTGAAGCGATTAACCAATACGATCAAAGGTCCATCAAAGGCCACCTCAGGATCTTTATCTTCAAGCACAGAAATTCGGCCATTGCTGTCTCTAACCTGCACAATCGGTCCCTGCCTGATGAACAGTCCTGCAATTTGCACTGCATCCGTCAAAGCACCGCCGCCATTATTGCGTAAATCGATAACGAGTCCCTCGATATCACTGGCACCAAGTTTTTCCAGGGCAGCCTGGACATCATCGGTACAGTTACGGGGGGTACTGTCCTTATCGTGATCAAAAAAATCACGATAAAAAGTCGGAATGCGAATATAACCGAAGCGTCCTTGGCGGTCTGCAGGCGAAGAAAGCACAGTCGAGCGAACAAAAGATTCCTGAATCTGCACAACATCCCGAATGATCGGTATCACTTGTTGTCTACCAGTAGGCTTTCGCACGGTGAGGCGCACCTCCGTGCCTTTTTTGCCCCGAATGAGACGTACGGCATCCCGTAGCCGGGAATCTACAATATCGATGGGTTCGTCGGCTCCCTCGGCGACTTTGAGGATAATATCCTCGGCCTCAAGTTGCCCCTGACGAAAGGCTGGACTACCGGGGACAATACTGACAACCTTAATGTAACCATCGTCTTGCTGCAGGGTGGCACCAATCCCCTCCAGTGATCCTTTCATACTGATTTCGAATTCCTCTTCTTCTGCAGGAGCAAGATAATTGGTATGGGGATCAAAGGCGCGACACACAGCATCGAAATACCGATCGACATATTCGCGCTGTGTAATCTGCCTCAAACGTATCAGTAATTGTTCAATTGATTTCAGAACCTTCTCTTTAGCAGTAGCCAGCAGCTCCTCATCGACCCGGTACCCCTTCGGCATGGAAGGAGTCTTGGATACCACATCGCCCTGCTCGTCCAACAACTCGAGATAGCGAGACAAGACCTGATATTTGAGCGTTTTACGCCAGCGCTCACGAAGTTCGTTCCGGTCTTGACAGTAATCCAGCTTTTCGGGATCGGTTTCAAAAGATTCTTTGCGGCGCAAATCAAACCCTTTGGTCATGATTTGGCGTATCACAGACTCTACCTCGTCGATTCGCTGGCGATGCAAATCAGCACTTACCGTGGGCAATTTCAGATATCCACTAAGTACCTCATCGTCGATCTGGTGTTCATAGAACCGCAAGGCATCTAAGTCTTTTTTCAACAGAAAACGTTTCTGGCTGTCCAGCTGTTGAATATATAAATCAAAAGCCGCAGTGGAAAAATGATCGTCAAGTGCCAGATCACGATAGTGGTTCTGGGTTAACTGCTGAGAAAGCAGATAGGAAAGAAGTCGCTGACGGTTGACCTCAAAACTTTCAGGGTCACGGGGCATTCCCGCAGAGCTCGAACCGACCCCAAGCAACAAAAAGCCGGTAAACAAAGCCACAAATGAACGAAGGATGAACCTGATGGGCAGGAACATCTTCATATTAGAATCTTGATTATTCAAAATATACGAGCTCCAAGGAAAAGAAACATGAGAACGTTTAGCATTATTTGCGCCAAAACATGGAACGGGTAATCAAATCTCTATGAATATCCCGTTGCTGATGAAGCGGACTCGCCCGGCTAACAGTCGTATTCCTTTGACAACTTGACTAAGTATAACCCCTTGCTAGAATTCATCCAAGTTTCGCATCATTATACCCAACCGAGTCACCAGGGAGAAAAACTATGATCCGCTTATTAATGGTTGCTTGCTTGCTGCTCTGTTTAACGTTGACTGCCGGCTGCAAAAAACAGGAAGAATCAAGCACTTCGCCGTCTGCCGATCAAAAGGCTGCAGCCTTACCCGACACGGATGGTAGAACGCTTATTGAGCTGATCACCGTAACTCAGGACTATCGGCAATGGCCTCTGTTTCCAGGAAAAGAAGCTCTCTACAAGGGTCAGCATCCCCATGGAGCCTACCTTACCACCTATGTTAGTCCTACGGTATTGGCGGCCCTGCAAAACAAAAAAGGTCAATTGCCCGATGGATCCATTATCGTCAAAGAAAACTATTCTCCGGAAAAAGAATTGGCTGCCGTCACGGTCATGTATCGACGGACCGGCTATAACCCCGAGGGAGGTGACTGGTATTGGCTCAAGTACGCGCCGGACAAAACCATTCTGGCGGAAGGTAAGGTTGATGGCTGCATCAACTGTCATAGGGCCGTTCAGAACAACGAGTGGGTATTTACAGGGCCCGTTAAGCCGGCAGAGCTTCCATAGAGACCTGCTGCAGTGTTTTCTCAATAATCCGCTGTCGTTAATAGACGACACATTCTGCAATTAGAAAACGCAGCGACCTTCTTGGCCAAACATAAAAAAAGGCAGCGAGCTTACGCTCGCTGCCTTTTAGTTTTTTTGGTGGGCGAAACAGGGCTCGAACCTGTGACCCTCGGCTTGTAAGGCCGATGCTCTCCCAACTGAGCTATTCGCCCGGTACGTGCGAATTTATAACAATTGAATTTAGCTAAGTCAAGCCGATAATTATCTTAGGCTTGACCTTCTGCGACAGAGCCTTGCAAGCGTTCCATAAACTCCGGGGGCAGACTTGTTGGACGTCGATCAGCCCCCAATACCATATGCAGCGTACGCCCTTCGACCAGCAACCTTTCTTTCGGTCCGTAAATCCGGTACCGGAATTCAAGCAACTTTCTCCGGAGTCGACAAAGGTTGGTTTCAACAATCAGGCGATCCTCGTAAAATGCCGGTGCCCGGTAACGAACTTCGGCCTCAGCCACCACGACATAGTATCCGGCCTTTTCCAATTCGCTATAGCAAAATCCCTGCTGTCGTAAATAGTCTGAACGACCTTCCTCGAACCAGACCAGGTAATTAGCATGGTGAACGATTCCCTGAGCATCCGTTTCTGCATAGCGGACAGTTAATTCAGTACGACTGCCTGACATGGCATCTCCATAAAATCCATGGCCCATGAGTTCAACGTTATCACAACCGCTGGTCGTAAAGTTATTCTTTATAGCGCTCCGCCAAGTCGGCCAAACGCTCGACATCGAGTATATCGATAGAACGAGACTGAACTCGAATCAGATCGTCATCAACCATTTTACGAAAAGTGCGGGACAGAGTTTCGCTGACCGTACCAAGATTGACCGCCAACTGACTCTTGGACAAAGGCAATTCAACGCGCTGTTGTTCTCCTTCGGCCAAATCAAGCAGGTAGCGGGCAAGGCGGGCTGGAACATCACGAAAAGCAATATCTTCCATCTGATCCATGAATTCCCTTAACAAGCGGGAGATACCGCCGATCATGTTGATCGCCAATTGAACATTATTCTTTAATAGCTGAAGCACCTCGTGCTTTGGGAAAAAAAGCAGGACCGACCGCTCAAGAGTAGCTGCATTCGCAGGGTAAGTGCCAAGATCAAAGATGGCAGCTTCGGCAAAGGTACGGCCGGGTTCTGCGATGCGCAGCACCCTCTCCCGTCCCTCTGGAGTCACTTTATAAATTTTCACCTTCCCCTTTACTGGGACATAAAATCCCCGAGCATTTTCACCTTCCGTAAAAAGTATAGTCCCTTTAGGAATCTCACTTCGGCTGGCAATCTTAAGCAAAGCAGCCAAATCTTCATCGGTAAGACCTGTAAAGAGAGGACACTTTTGTATTGCAAGTTTACTATTCATGGTTGGAACTGTAACAAAACAACAAAGGAGTGCCAACATCAAAAACCCAATCAATCATTAGGATTTTTCCTTTTATTCATTGATCTCTGTATCGTATCTGGTTACATTTACCCGGGTAAAACAGGAATGCTCAGGCTGCTTAACCTGCCACGGCAACGTCGGTCATTCAACCCGTAAATAGGCGGAGGATACCATGAGCGTAAAACCGTACGAAATAGTAATTTTCGTCGTTTCAACCCTCCTTGCAATAACCGTTGGTTATCTGATGCTCAATACACAGGACCGCAAGCAGCAAACAAATCTTTACCCACACAAGGTGATAGAGATCGATGCACAGGAGCTCGACCCCGCGGTATGGGGAAGAACTTTCCCTACGAATACGACAGCTTCGTTAAAACTAAAATCGACTACGGCAAGACCGAATATGGAGGCTCCACGCCCTATAGCAAAATAGAACGCTTCCCGGCTATGAAGAGGCTTTGGGCTGGTTACGCCTTCAGTATTGACCATAATGAGGACCGCGGCCACCACTACGCAGCCATCGATCAGGCCGAAACCCAGCGGGTTAAAGTGGTCAGTCAACCCGGTGCCTGCGCCAACTGCCACGCGGCAGAAGCGCCTCGTCTCATCGAAGAGATGGGTTGGGAGGAATTTAACCACACCCCTTACAACGAACTGCAACCACACCTGAAAACCGGAACTTCCTGCTCTGACTGTCACGATCCTCAGACCATGGCCCTACGCATCACCCGGCCGGCCTTCATCAATGCCATGAAAGAAGCCGGTGTCGATCTTGAGACAGCCAGTCGTCAAGAGATGCGCAGTTATGTCTGTGCTCAGTGTCATGTTGAATACTATTTCAAAGGGGAAAACAAAGTTCTGACCTTCCCTTGGAGTAAAGGACGCAGCATCGAGGCTATCGAAGAGCATTACGACGCTTACGCATTTAAAGATTGGACACATAAAGAGACCGGCGCCCCAATGCTGAAGATGCAGCATCCTGAATTTGAACTATGGGGTACAGGCATTCACGCCCGCTCAGGGGTATCCTGCGCCGACTGTCACATGCCTTATGTTCGTCAAGGCAGTGTCAAGATCTCCGATCACTGGGTACGCAGCCCTCTGCACAATCTCAACCAATCGTGCCAGACCTGCCACAACCGCCCGGCTGAAGAGTTAAAAGAACGAGTTTTAGCTATTCAGCATAAAACCGATGAACTGCTTACCCAGAGCCAGCAGGCCCTGCTCTCAGCTATGGACTCCATTGTTGCAGCCAGGCAGGCCGGAGCCAGCCAAGATCAACTCAAGAAGGCCTTACATCTGCAACGCCGTGGCCAGATGCGCTGGGACTTCATCTCCAGCGAAAACAGCACCGGTTTTCACAGCCCCCAGGAGTCGGCACGCATTCTAGCCGATTCTATCGACTTTGCCCGACAGGCAGAAATTGCGGTACTCAAAATTCGAAACGATCGTTAGGCAAAAAAGTTTTCCCTGGCCGTTTGAGATGTATCTCGCTAGATTCCACAGCCAAAGCTGTTACGTTAGAAGTTGCTATACAAGGATATTTGGGTTATTTTTACCTTTAGGGTCATGGCAATCTCTGCCCGATGACCGTGGCCGAAAAGGCTTTTCAATCTCTGTCTCCCCAATTAAATAGGAGGAAAAACGCATGAAAAAATTTCTGATTCTGGCTGGAGTACTGTCTCTTTTAGTTTTTGCTATCGCTTGCAAAAAGGAAGAACCCGTCGCTCCGGTTGAGGAAAGCCCCGTTGCCGAAGCTACCGCAACGGATGTGGAGCAAGCAGCGCAAGAGGTCATGGACGATGCTACCGCCGCCGTGGAAGAAACCGCTGAAGAAGCCATGGAAGCTGGCAAGGAGATGGTAGAAGAAGGTCAGGCCATGGTGGAAGAAGCCGGTGAAGAAATGATGGAAAAGGGTCAGGAAATGGTTGATGAGGCCGCCGAGGGCGCCGAATCGATGATGGACGATGCCGAGAAGGCGATGGAAATGCCAGAGGAACAATAAGCACCGCCTTTTATGACCCAAAAAGCCTGCAGGAAAATACTGCAGGCTTTCAAACTGTTACTGACAAAATCCTCACTTTCAAGTGAGGATTTTGCGTTTTAAACCGATAAAAAAGTCTTTTCAAATTACTCAACAAATTCAGCCTTTCAGTAAACAGGCATCAGCCCCGGATGATCCCCGGTAATACAACGCCCCCCCTGGGCAGTCACGATGAAGGTATTTTCGATACCGACCATTCCGACCCCGGGGATGCCTTTTTTAGGTTCCAGGGCCAGTACCATCCCTTCCTGCAGAGGCTCGTCGAAGCCTTTGGCGATAACAGGAGCCTCATCGATCTGCAAGCCGATGCCATGACCGAAAAACCGAGCCGGACGGGAGCCGAACCCCATGAAATTATCAAGAAACTCTCCCTCCAGGTTGTCCATGACCTGCTCATAGATTGCTGAAGGGACGGCGCCGGGACGCAACTGTTCTGCAATACGATTCTGAATCTCCACACATTGATGGTGGGCAGCCATCGCTTCATCATCGATCGGTTCGCCAAACATATAGGTGGAAGTTTTGTCGGTATGATACCCCTCTACCCCACAGCCGATATCGACGAAGACCAGATCACCTTTGGCCAAACGGTGCAATCGACTGCCGAGCAAAGGCACAGCCGGGTGCAGACCGTAGTTGCCTCCCGGGCCGTCAAAACTACAGGGATAGAGGGAACTTTCGCCGAAACAGATGTGGCCAAGAGCCACTTCGGCCTGAAACATGGCGAATCGGGCCACTCCGTGATGGCCCTCCTCGACCATTACGGCATAGAGACGGGCCGCCAGGTCTGCCTCGCTCATCCCTGCCTGCAGCATCTCCGGCAACCGTACTTCGAGAATCCGCCTGTGTACTTCACCGCAGCGCTCCATCAGTTCAAGTTCGTAAGGGCTCTTGACGGCACGCACAGCGGCCAGTGCACCGTCAGCCGGACGGATATCGTTGATGGGAAAGTGTTTTTGCAAGCGACGCAGCAGAGCTAAAGGCAACAATTCGCATTCGACATGCAAGCGATCCGGAAGATTACCGACCGCCGCAGCCACGTCGCGAAAGCTGTTCATGGTCTCGATGCGGTCAAACAGCGACTCATCCATCGCCCGTTCGAAACTTTTGCGCACCCACAGCACGGCCTCGCCGTCTCGCGGAATCCACAACAGGCCATCCTGCATGGTACCGGTTAAATAGTACTGGTTGACGCGCCCAAAGATCGCAGCAGACTGCCACTCGGGGTCGACTCGATCCATCTGAGCGCGGAAACGGATCATTCGCTCTTGTAATTCACTTAATGGAACCTGCATGGTTTTCTCCTCGGGAAATATCAAAAAAGCCATAAAATAATGGTAAAGGCATCACGATAACGGATAGGGATTACGCGGGTCGGCCCTCAGGCGCATGTCAAGTACCTCGAGTAAGGCCTCGGCCGCCCCCTTCGGAGACATACGAAGCAACTGGCGATGCAGTTGAGGCAAGCCGCCGGGTAAGTTGTCAAGCAGGTAGGAAACCGCCGCCTGCTGATCGGCCATCAGGCGCAGGCGCAACAGTTCCTGCGGCAGGCGCCGAGTGGAACAAAACCGCCCTCCTGCCAAGCCCCATTCCATCAGGCAGAAAATCGGCAGGACCGCCCGATCTTCAGCAACACCGGCCTGCTTCAGCTTGAGGGAGGCCAGCTGATTGAGAGGATTCAGCCGGAGGGCTTGCAACTGCTGGCGGGAGGAGATATCGAGCATAATCAGCCTTCTCGGTAACAGGGCATTGACTTTACTAACTACTCCAGAATAAGCGCAAGCAGACAGGTTTGTCCAGCGCCGCTACTCCCAGCCCACAGGCCTTGGCCTAACCACTATAAAATCATTCAGGCTCGGCCATTAGCAGGCGGTTCTTCGGAGTAATTGCCGCTGGAATCGTCTGCGTGTAGACTCGATAACCGGCCCCTCGCAGCCGTGCCACCCTTGCGGCGTCCACGGCCAGCGGACCATCCATCCAGCCCCGCAGACCTCCGTCATCCGCATTGTGCAAGTCGTGGCAGCAGGGCAGTACCGCGACCCTGGCCTTCCCCTTGATCGCCGCCTGGATCACCTGATCCGTCAACCCGCCGCAGGCATGAGCCGAAACCACCAGATCATTCCTGTCGATTTCTATGGTATCGATGCGTTGCTCCATCAAGTGAATGCGCCCCTGTAAGCGGGGCCAGTCAGACTGCAGAACGGCTGCCAACTTGCCGGCGCTCTCCGGTAGACGCACATCCCCCGCCAGCGCCTCGGCCGAACTGTCGTCCAGCACCAGCAGTACATGCGCCAGAAGACCATGACCGCATGCCAGATCGATGACTCTTCCACCGCGAAACCGGCGTCGCACCCGGCGGGCCATTTCCCAAGCCTCAAATAATTCTTTGCGGGGCAAACATTCAGCGCGGCACACCGAGCGAGCAATACGGTGGAACAGGGTCTCTTCGCTAAACAGATGACTATGGCGATGATTAAGACGATTGCGAGATGATCTGTCCATGGTGTTTCCCTGCTGAAAAATAGAGTTGAAATGTTTTATAAAAGTCTGCCCATCAGGTTACTGGGAAATAGCTAAAGGGAACAGCTAAATCAATCTAATAATTGCCTTGAACCGCGATTTAAAAGCAGAATTTGATTGCAAGCAGAAGGATTTAAATGATATGTTTCGCAGTTCCGTGGACCGCAGGGATCACCCCTGCGGTTTTTTATTTGTCTATGAGCCTGTCGGACTTAACGGGCCGAAACGAAAAACTGGCTGTTCAAGGCCAGATTATTGAGAATTTGAGAGCGAATAGCAGGGCTATTTGGCGAAAATTCTCGGAAATATGGACCGGTCAGGCAATTTTGCAGTCGGTTCCTGGAAAGTCCTACAAGCTCTTATACAGAAAGTATCACATCCATGATCAGCGCCAACAATGTGGCCCTCGCCTACGGCAAGAGGGTCATTTTTAAAGACGTCAATATTAAATTCGTTCCCGGCAACTGTTACGGTCTCATCGGAGCCAACGGCGCAGGGAAGTCCACCTTCCTTAAGATTCTCGCCGGTGAAATCGAATCGGATAAAGGCAACATCGCAGTCGGTTCCGGCGAGCGGATTGCCATGCTTCGCCAGGACCACTTCGCCTTCGACGATGAAACCGTCTTCAACACGGTGATGATGGGGCATCAGCGCCTCTATAAGGTGATGGCCGAACGGGAGGCGATCTACTCCAAAGGGGAGTTCACCGAAGAAGACGGCATTCGCTCCGGGGAACTGGAAGCAGAGTTTGCCGAAATGAACGGCTACGAGGCCGAATCGGAAGCCGCTGTACTGCTTAACGGTCTCGGCATACCTGAAGAACTGCGACACAAGAAAATGAAAGAACTCGAAGGGGGTGAAAAGGTCCGCGTGCTCTTGGCCCAGGCCCTGTTCGGCAATCCTGACATTCTACTCTTGGATGAGCCGACCAACCATCTCGATCTCAAATCGATCAATTGGCTGGAGGAATTTCTCTCTCGTTTTCAGAACACGGTCATCGTGGTCTCCCACGACCGTCATTTTCTCAACCAGGTCTGTACCCACGTAGCGGATATCGACTTCGGAAAAATCACCGTCTATGTCGGCAATTACGACTTCTGGTACGAGGCAAGTCAGCTGGTGCTCAAACAAAAGCAGGAAGAAAATCGAAAAATCACTGATAAAGCCAACGACCTCAAGGAATTCATTCAGCGCTTCAGTTCCAACGCCTCCAAGGCTAAACAGGCAACTTCCCGTAAGAAGCTATTGGAAAAACTGACCCTTGAGGACATGCCTGTTTCCTCCCGTAAATACCCCTTCGTGGTCTTCAAGCCGGAGCGCCCCTGCGGCGACATCATTCTGGAAATCAAGGATCTGTGCAAAACCGTCGACGGAGTCCAGGTGTTGAATAATTTCAGCCTGACCGTCAACAAGGGGGACAAGATCGCTTTTGTTGGCGGCGACAGTCTGACCAAGACCACCCTGTTTCAGATCCTTGAAGGAGAGATCGAACCCGATAGCGGCAGCTTTCGCTTCGGGGTCACCATCACCCCGGCCTATTTCCCCAAAGAGAACCGCCGCTACTTTGAAAACGACTTGAATCTCATCGAGTGGCTGCGTCAATTCGCCCCCACTGAAGGAGAGATTTTTGCCCGGGGCTTTCTCGGCCGCATGCTCTTTTCCGGGGACGAGGCGACCAAACAATCGAGCGTCCTTTCCGGTGGTGAAAAGGTGCGGTGCATGCTCGCCAAAATGATGCTCACCGCAGCTAATGTGCTGGTATTCGATGAACCGACCAACCATCTCGATCTTGAATCGATTACCGCTCTCAACGAAGGTCTGATCGACTACTCGGAAGTAATCCTCTTCGCCACACACGATCATAAGTTTCTATCGACAGTGGCCAACCGCATCGTCGAATTCACCCCTGTCGGCTTTATTGAACGCTCCATGACTTTCGATGAATATCTTGAAAGCACCGAAGTTGCAAAAATCAGAGAAGAGCACTTTCAAGGGGAAGCCAGTCTGACCCTGTAACAGGGTATGAATATCGACTTCCGCAAAACTGATAACGCCTGCTCTACCCATGTAAGGAAACTGCTATGGCTTTACCCTGGAAAATAATCGATCGCTTTGACACCCAGGATGAAGGTATTCTTGAATTGCGCCAGCGGGGCGTCGGGGATTATCTGATAACGGTCGGTCCCCAGGTGCTCATGAATAGTAAAGCACAACGCTCAGAAATCGCCCTCGGCGAACTCGGCTGCAAGGGCCTGTTGAACCGGCCGCATCCAAAAGTGCTGGTCGGTGGGCTGGGTATGGCCATCACCCTGCGGGCGGTACTCGATGTTCTACCAGAAGATGCACAAGTCGTGGTGGCCGAGCTCAATCCGAAAATCCATGAGTGGTGCCTTGGCCCCCTGGCTGAATTAACCGACGGGGCGGCCAGCGACCCCAGGGTGACGATTGAGATCGCTGACGTTGCCGAGTTAATTCGACGAACGCCGGTTGAAACTTTCGACGCCGTAATCCTCGACCTCTACCGGGGGCCACACCCCAAAACCGATAGGCGCAACGACCCCATTTACGGTAGCCGCGCCATCGAACGCACCCGGGCGGCCCTGAAACCCGAGGGCACCTTTGCCATTTGGGGAGAAAATCCCGATGCCGGATTCGAAGGACGTCTAAATTCTGCCGGCTTTGCCGTGCGCTGTGAAAGACACGGCAAAGGGGGCTACCGTCATGCGGTCTGGGTCGCAAAAAAAGGCAAGGCAAAGACAGGTCCTCAACAAAAACAACCCCGCAAAAGAGTGAATTAAACACTGAGAAAGGCATCCAAGATGGAAGAGTTTGATCTGCAGGGACGGGAATTTGTCGAGTTGAACAACCTGATGAAGCTCACCGGGATGTGCCCCAGCGGTGGAACCGCAAAACTGATGATTGCCGAAGGACTTGTCATCGTTGACGGACAGGTGGAACTTCGTAAGCGCTGCAAGATTCGCCAAGGCCAGGTTGTCGAATATGAAGGCCGCAAAGTCACGATCATCTAACACATTCCAGACAAACAGCCAACGACAGATATAAAAAAGGCAGCCCTGTGGCTGCCTTTTTTATATCTGAAATGGCGGTTCCTGTGAGTACCGCCACAGGGTCCGGGCTATTACCGTAGCAAAAGTACCGGGACCACCGATTGACGTAACATCGCGGTCGTCGTACTGCCGATAAGAAATTGGCGAATTCTGGAATGACCGTAGGCCCCCATAATGATCATGTCGATATCATTCTCTTGCTGATACTGCCGCAGTACGCTCTCGGATTCGCCGGGAAGGATCGCAGTTGGCGCCTCGATTCCTGCATTTTCAAGGGTCTGACGCGCCTGCTCCAACTTGCCTCGTTTTTCAGCCGTGTCGGATCCGGCCATCACCAGATGGCAAGGCAAGCCACGCAAGAGGGGGCTTCCAGCGACCATATCGACCCCTTTACGAGTCGTAGCGCTGCCATCAAAAGCCAGCATCACCTTTTTGGGCGTTTTAAATTCTGCCGGGGTTACCAGAATCGGCCGCTGCATGGTACGCACCACTCTTTCGAGATGGCTACCGAGATGCTCGGAAGCAATGGAAGCCGCCTCCCCCCGCTGACCTAAAACCAGCAGGCGAATTCCTTCTTGCAATTCGGTGAGAGTTTCCACCAGACCGCCATGGCGCTGACACCCATCGACTTCAGGACTACCGGCAGTCAGGGCACGATCCTTAGCGATAGCAAGCAGTTGTCTGCCCCGCTCCATGGCAAGCTTATTCCGCTTTTCATCGAGGGAGACCAACTCCTCAAGCAGCGACTCTCTGGCATCAAAACCAATACTGCCGCTGAGATCGGTTACAGCTGTTTCTTGCTTACGCTGTAAAGCATGAAAAAATTTAAGCGGCGCATCGAGCCTTTGAGAAGCCCAAACGGCAGCATCACACACAGCGGGCGTGTAGGAGGACCCATCAATGCAGGCAAGTACAAGTGTTTTCATGGCATGGCTCCTTTAATGTCCCATCAGACTTTCGATAGCCTCGGGCTTGTCATGGACCGCAAAACGATCCACCATGGTCTCGCTGGCTTTATTCAGACCGACAATCTCGACTTCGGTGCCTTCCCGTCTGAATTTGAGAATCACCTTATCCAGGGCTCCAATCGCCGTAATATCCCAGAAATGGGCACGACTGACATCGACAATTACCTTACTCACCGCTTCCTTCAGATCAAAAAAGCCGATGAAGCTATCCGCCGAAGTAAAAAAGACCTGACCGACCACGTTATAGTGTCGGGTCGATCCATCCTCAGACAGCGTCGATCCAACATACAGTATTCTGCCAATCTTGTAAGCAAAGTTCAAAGCACTGAGTAATACCCCCACCAAAACACCCAGTGCCAGGTTGTGGGTCGAAACGACCACGACCACGGTTGCAGCCATCACCAGACTGGAACTCTTCGGGTTTGTACGCAGGTTACGGATCGAGTCCCAACTGAAAGTACCGATAGATACCATGATCATTACCGCGACCAGAGCGGCCATAGGAATGCGGGCCACCCATTCACCTAAAAAGACCACCAGTATCAACAGGAAGATGCCGGCTAGAAGCGTAGAAAGCCGTCCTCGCCCGCCGGATTTGATGTTGATCACAGACTGACCGATCATGGCGCAACCGGCCATGCCACCCATGAAACCTGCAGCAATATTGGCCACACCCTGGCCGACACATTCGCGATTTTTGTTACTGGTGGTATCGGTCAGATCGTCAACAATGGTCGCAGTCATCATCGATTCGAGCAATCCGACCACACACATGGTGATGGCATAAGGAAAGATAATCGCCAGAGTTTGAAAGTTTAGAGGGATATTGGGTAGCAGAAAGATCGGCAAACTATCGGGCAAAGCTCCCATATCTCCAACAGTGCGCACATCGACGCCGAAAAAGAGGGTGAAAGCGGTCAATACCACAATGCACACCAACGGCGACGGAATCACCTTAGTGATGTAGGGAAAGAGATAAATGAAACCAAGGCCGGCTGCCACCAGGGCGTAGACCTGCCAGCCGACATTAGTAAGTTCAGGCATCTGCGCCAGGAAGATCAATATCGCCAGGGCATTGACGAAACCGATCACCACCGAACGCGAGACGAAGCGCATCAGCGAACCGAGGCGAAAGGTGCCTGCCAGAATCTGCAACACACCGGTCAACAGAGTCGCTGCCAGCAGGTATTCCAGGCCATGGGTTTTGACCAAGGTCACCATCAGCAGGGCCATGGCACCGGTAGCAGCAGAGATCATCCCCGGACGACCACCGGCAAAGGCGGTTACCACGGCGATACAAAAGGAGGCATAGAGCCCCACCTTGGGATCCACCCCGGCGATAATCGAAAAAGCAATTGCCTCGGGAATCAAAGCCAGAGCCACCACCATTCCGGAAAGAATGTCTCCCCGGACATTGGAAAACCACTCCTGATGAATTGAACTAAAAGAAATATTCATAACGACGAAATCCTCTAAAAATGCGACTGAACGAAACGCTACCTCAGGCCGGGCCTGCCGACCTGACTACCGGGCACAAAACGACACACAGGCCGATAGAACCTTAGACGGCTAAAGGAAGCATACTGAAAATTAACAAAAAGAAAATGCAGCTGGCAGGAAAATCAGGTTTTTCGAACAGACTGCTCGCGCAACGGATAAACCGAAAGACATCTGCACTGCGGAAACGAACCAACCATTCTTTTGAATAGAAACCCTCTACCCACACTCAACGATGGTCAGCCGCATAATATAATGGTAACTACCGTAATGAGCAAGGTAAATCCCGGCAAAGCCATTCAAAGGACGCGTTATGAGCGGCCCCCTCGGCGACCGGTTTTAGGAGCGGGACGCCCGGTGGAGACTTTGTTTCGTCGAGTCGAGGTATTCTTTTTGGCGGCCAAGGGTTTTCCAGGCTTGGATTTTGGTTTGCCGGCCTTGGTCGCCGCCTTCTTAGATTTGCCAGGAGCCTTCCGTGAACTGGCCGGCCTGTTGGTCGCCTGACTGACCTTGACCCGCCCTCCCCCTTTGAGTTCCACCTTAGGAAAACCAGACAGAGTTTTTTGGGGAATGACCTGCTTCAACAACGCTTCGATCGCCTTCAACAGCGGCTGCTCTTCAGGGCAGACAAGGGATATCGCCTCTCCATTTTCCCCGGCCCGGCCGGTGCGGCCAATCCGATGAACATAGTCTTCGGCGACCTGAGGCAAATCGTAATTCACCACCCGGGGCAAACCTTGAATATCCAGCCCGCGAGCGGCCACATCCGTCGCCACCAGCACCCGCAACTCTCCCTGTTTAAATTCAGCCAAGGTACGGGTGCGAATGGACTGGCTTTTATTACTGTGAATCGCAGCGGCCTTTATTCCATCAGCAAGCAACTCTTCGGTCAACTTGTCCGCGCCATAGCGGGTGCGGGCAAAAACCAATACCTGCGTCCATTTTTCTGTGCGAATCAGGTCCGAAAGCATATCTTTTTTGTTTTTGCGCTGCACCGCATAAAGCACCTGAGATACTGCATCGGCGGCGATATTCTTGCGTGCCACCTCAATCCGCCGTGGTTCATCGAGCAGTTCATCGGCAAGTTGCTTGATGCTCTGGGAATAGGTTGCGGAAAAAAGCAGGGTCTGACGCTCTACCGGAAGATATTCTGCAATCTGAAGGATATCGTCGATAAAGCCTAGATCGAGCATGCGGTCGGCCTCGTCCAGCACCAGAAATTCAATCCGGGACAGATTAATCGTGCCCTTTTCCATGTGATCGAGCAAGCGCCCCGGTGTCGCGACCACAATATCGACACCCCGGTGCAGTCGCTCCATCTGCGTGCGGATATTGACCCCACCGTAAATTTTGGTGGAGCGCAGCGACAAGCGGCGACCGAAATATTGCATCTGGTCACTGACCTGGGCGGCCAGTTCGCGGGTGGGCACCAGAACCAATACCCGAGGCCGGCGGCGCTTATCCTGGGGAACCTTTTCCCCCAGTTTCTGCACGATAGGCAGGGTAAAGGCCGCAGTTTTGCCGGTACCTGTTTGAGCTCCTGCGAGAAGATCGCACCCTTCGAAAACCACCGGAATGGCTTCGGTCTGGATGGGGGTCGGGGTGGTATAACCCTGATCGGAAATGGCTTTCAGCAGTTCATCACACAGGCCGAGGGATTCAAAAGACATTAGAGGTAATCCTTAATAAACACATCTGGTTATGTACTTTGCTCAATTTGATAATTTGTACGGCCCATTGTTTCACTGCGGAGTTCACAGAGGCCATGGAGAAAGTCTGCATCCTGCCCCCTGACAACCGGCAGAATAATAAGTGGACTCGGTCCACGGAACACACGGAAAGCACCGAATAGTCGAAGGTTCTTTCTGTGTGTTCAGTGTATTCCGTGGACAAGGCAAGGTTTCTGGGGTCATTCTCTTTCCGCTGGGAATATTCTGAAATGACTCAAGGTCCCCGTTCGGCAAGCCAGATCGCATGAAGATCGCCCTTATTGTCCTGCTCAGGCACTCTGGACTGTTTCACCTTGAAACCGACCTTGCGCAAGCGCTCCATAAAGTTGCGACTGGGACCGGCTGACCATACAGCGAGTATGCCATCGGGGCGCAGAGCCCGATAAGCCTCGGTCAAGCCGTCAGTGGTATAAAGCCAATCGTTTTTCTTGCGCGTAAAGCCCTTGGGACCATTATCCACATCGAGCAAAATCGCATCGTAGGCGTTCCTCTCTGCCCGTAAAATTTTTGCCACATCGCCTTGTCGAACCGTGGTCCGTTCATCATTTAAAGGATGTCCTGCATACTTCCCGAGAGGGCCTCGGTTCCACTCCACCACAGAGGGCACCAGCTCGGCCACCACCACCTCGGCATTATCCCCTAAATGGCGTAAGGCTGCCGCCAGGGTAAACCCCATTCCCAGTCCGCCAATCAACACTCTTGGCTGCGGGCGGCCAGCGACCTTGGGACACACCAGTTCCGCCAGGGCATCTTCGGACTGATGCGCCATGGTGCTCATCAGACCGCCCCCACTGGAAATGCTGATGGAGTATTCCTCTTCGCATTTATACAGCTCAAGCTGACCACCACCGGGAATCTGCGCGGTATCGACCAGATCCCATGCATCCATCGTTTCGTCGTAAATATCGGGGCGCATAATGGTCCTTTTATCTAAAAGTGGTTAAGAGGTAAAGGAACTCTGGATCATCCAAAACCTGAGTCGCGCTCACTATGCTTGAAGATATGCGATGCGTCAACCATAAGTCTTTGATTGCACGACAATTTCCATCTCCCTAAGCTTCTTCCGGCGAATCATGATACCAAGGCAATGGAAATAACGGCAAATCTCCGAAGATGGTGCTCGGTCCAATTCTTATGGAACAATCTGTTTTTTTCTCAATTTATAAATAGATTCCATGGTAAAACAGACAGCTTCAGGGAACCTCGGGGTTTTTTTTGAGATGACGAAAACCTCGATATCTTTTGTCTTGCTATACAAATGGACCATTTGTGGCCTTAAAACCGACGATCTATAAACTGCGAATTACCCTGGCTGATATCGATAGAAATTATTACGACGATCTCAACTTGACGGTTGCACAACATCCCTCCGAAACCCTTGAACGGATGATGGCGCGGGTGCTGGCTTTCTGTATCAACGCACAGGAATCTCTCGAATTCACCAAAGGTCTTTGCGTAGCGGAAGAGCCCGACCTCTGGGCTCGCACTCTGGATGATAGGATTGCCCTGTGGGTTGATGTCGGCGAGCCCTCTTTTGATCGAATAAAAAAGGCAACACGCATCTCGGAATCGGTCCGGGTCTATAGTTTCAATGCAAAATCCGAATCCTGGTGGGATATGGGCCAGGAAAAATTTAAAGACCTGGCGGCCTCCTTTTTCCGCTTCCAGTGGCAAAGCATACAGACCTTGGCAACACTGGTTCAACGCACCATGGATATCTCGGTCACCATCACCGGTGATTCAGCCTATGTTTCCAGCAAGGCGGGGGAATGTGAAGTTTCATGGGTCCGGTTGCTGCCTTAGTGCGAAAAGAAAGAATTCTGTACGGATGAGGAATAAATCACCGCTCTTCAAATTTCACTACGGCTGGGTCATCGTGTTCGTGTCCATGCTGGCCGTCTTCGGCTGTATCGGCCTCGGACGCCTGGCCCTGGGCATGCTCCTGCCCTCCATGGGCGAGGACCTCGGCTTAAGCTATAGCCAGATGGGTTTGATCAGTGCCGGTAACTTTGCCGGCTATCTTGGGGCGGTATTGTTTTGCGGCTGGATGGTACGACGTCTTGGGGCCCGCACCATGATTGCCTGCGGCCTGATGACAGTCGCAACCAGCATGATGCTGATCAGCAGAACCAGTTACTACCCTACGGTACTCGCCCTCTACATTCTAACGGGGTTCGGTACCGGCACTGCCAACGTTCCAGTGATGGGTTTGATCGCCCACTGGTTCAAAGCCAGCAGCCGTGGACGCGCCGGAGGCCTGCTGATGGCCGGTAACGGTTTTGCCATCATGCTCAGCGGAACCTTGATTCCCTTGCTCACCGCCAGTCAGGGTGCCGCCGGCTGGCGATTGGGTTGGCTGCTGCTCGGAGCGTTTGTTGGTGTCATCGCCCTACTCTCTGCCCTGTTTATAAGAAACAGCCCGGAAGGGTTGGGACTAGAACCTATCGGTACCGAGATTCCATCAACTCCAGACCGTGACGGCAAGGTTGATAGTTTACCGCCAAGCAGCGCACCGCCCTATCTGCTCGCTCTCATCGCAACCGCCTTCTTCATCTTCTGTTTCACCTATGTGATCTATGCCACTTTCATTGTCACCACCCTGGTGCAGGAAATGGGTTTCAATGAAGCACAAGCCAGCCACTTGTGGATTTGGGTCGGTTTCTGTGCCCTATTCTCCGGCCCTCTATTCGGTACCCTGTCCGATCGTGTCGGACGCGCCAGGGGGATGATGAGCGTATTTGCGGTGCAAACTTGTGCCTACTTGCTGGCAGCCAGCCAACTATCCGGAATATGGATTTATCTATCCGTTACCCTCTATGGGCTCTCGGCCTTCAGTATTCCTTCGATCATTGTAGCCGCCCTTAGCGATTATCTCCCACGGGAAAAGGTCATGTCCGCTCTCGGCCACGTCACCTTTTTTGCCAGCTTCGGGCAGATTGCAGGGCCGAGTCTGGCCGGCCTTCTGGCAGACTTGACCGGCAGTTTCAGCAGCAGTTATCTGTTGGCAGGGGGCTTAACCGCTGCTGCAGCAGCCCTGGCCATGCTGCTCCCCAGAAAGGATGAAACGGCCCTGACTCAAACCGCCATCTAGACCTGCGGAGATACCAGCTCTTCCCCGCCGTTATGAATCAAGATCTATTCAGGTCGCATTGAGGTGATTTTTGCATCAAGTAAATAATTCAGACCATTCCGAAGAAGGGGTCGAGATTCCCCACAAAGAGATCAAACCGGATACGCTGCGGCGGATGATTCAGGAGTTTGTAACCAGAGACGGTTGCGACTGGGCCGAAACCGGCTGCACCCTGGAGGATAAGGTCGAAGAGGTTCTGCAGCAACTGAAGAACCAACAGGTTAAGGTCGTGTTCGATCTAAAAACGCAAACGGCAAACCTGGTTCCCTGCACCTAAAATTGACAACCGAGGTACTGGTGAAAAATAAACTGATCCGTCTTGCGGAACTCATCCAGGAAGACTTTCCTGAAAAGATCGTCGCCGCCTTTCGCTCTAACGAAAAGCAATCCCTGACAAAACGGCTTGATGTCGTCAATCAGGCCATTACTTTTCATCGAGAACGAGCCGAAACTCTTTGGCTGCAGGCCGGCCGAAAGAGAACCCCTGCAGAGAAGCGCGCCACCGCCCAAGCCGAACTGGCCGCCTTTGTTTTCGCTTACTTAACAGGAGATGGAAAAGAATACGCGAACAGCGCTATCGAGGCACTTAATGCTCTCGGTCGCCAGGCAGAAGAGGATTTGGTCAAAAGCCTGTGCCGGACCTGAGGCAACTGTCTAATTTATCGACATAAATTAACAAATTAAAACGCGAAAGGGAGGTTGCATTTCTCAATCTCAGATGTAGTATTGAATCATAGGTTCTACTCTAATCGCATTGTCGGCAGAACAAACGACCAGTCGATAAGAAAAAAGGTAAAGAGACTAAAAACCTCCAAACCTGTGGAGCCTATGCACCCCCGCTCCCACATCGGAAAAGCAACAGATCAACTCGATGTGCATAGCACAAGGAAAAGGACAAATACTTTTCCAAAGGCACCGGGGGAAAGAGCCTGATGAGCGCAGAGAACCTCCTTGAAAAAGAGGAAAACTCGGCGAAAACATCAGGCTCTTTTGCATTGAGGAAGGGGGCTACTATTGAACGAGAACAAAGACCTCACCCCCTGTTCTTGGTGACATTTACCAATCCTAACCGCGACTCTGCTTGACACCCGATACCGAGCGTTTATGTTTATAAAACATAGAGTTAAAAGATCTCACTATTCAAACAATGAAGAGGCCTCCAACCAATGAATTACATCCACTGAAAGGATCTCCTGGCAATGCTCACCCCGTCGCATCATGAGGGGGAGCAGCAAGCAACGGATCTTCAGTTTGAAGATGGCCGAGCTTCCGAAAGAGGTACTTTCGAAAAGCTCGGCTTTTTTAGTTTAATGACAAGCAGTGAAAGGAAATGGGCCATGAGAAACCCGATTACCCGCTACGCAACGTATTCGTTCAGCCTGATGACATTTCTTCTTACGCTGCTTTTCTCTGCTGGCGGAGCGATGGCGTTAGGCCCAGAGAATTTAGACCTTCCAGAGCAGGCGACGGTGGTCTTTGACCAGAACCATCCGGCCATCAAAGCGGTCATGGCGGTGCAAAACCGGCACACCGAAAAGCTCATGGGTGAGCCTGGTGTGGTCGGTACCGCCACCGGGCTGTCTGCACATGGCCAGCCGGCGGTGCTGGTGCTGGTGGAGTCGTTCCATAGTGCCCGTGCAGCACACATACCTGCCGTACTGGACGGCCAGCCGGTAGCGGTTAAAATCACCGGTAAAATTACCGCTCTGAAAAAAGGCGGTATCCCCGCCACCCCCGGCGAAGATGACACCAGCACTGTGTGTGACGTGGACCCCGCAGCCCCATTTGATCGCGCGGTACCGATCGGCGTATCCACCGGGCATCCGGCCATCACCGCCGGTACCATTGGCGCCCGGGTCACGGATGGTACCAACGTTTACGCTTTGAGCAACAACCACGTCTATGCCGATGAAAATCTCGCCTCCTATAACGACGAAATTCTGCAACCCGGGGCCTTCGACGGCGGAAGCATAGGCCCCAACGGAACCCTCATCGACGGTGATGAGATCGGCACCCTGCACGATTTTGAAGAGATCGTCTTTTCCGCTTCGGCCGGCAACATCATCGATGCAGCCCTTGCCGAATCCGCGCAAGATCTTCTCAGCAACAACACGCCCTGCGATGGTTATGGCACCCCCAAATCGTCCACCCTGGCTCCGCGCGTCAATCTCAAGGTCAAAAAGTACGGCCGCACCACCGGCTTGACCAGCGGCATTATCACCGCCATAAACGCCACGGTCAACGTCGGTTACGACAGCGGCACGGCCCGCTTCGTCAACCAGATCATTATTGAACCTGGTGGCTTCAGTGCCGGCGGCGATTCGGGGTCTCTGGTGGTGGCGGTCGGCAAAGGCAGAACCAAGGCGGATGAGCGCAAACCGGTCGGCCTGCTCTTTGCCGGCAGCACGACCATAACCGTAGCCAACCCCATCGACGCGGTGCTCGACCGATTTGGCGTAACCATCGATGGAGAATAGTTTTGTTTAACCAGATGGGCGGGTGCCATAGGAAAGACTTTTCCAAAGGCACTTAAGGAAAGAGCCTGATGTACGCTGAAAGCCTGCTTAAAAAGAGGGAAAACTCAGCGAAAACATCAGGCTCTTTCGTGTTGGATAAAACTGGCGCTACACGTTGCGATTTACCATAACGATAGTGATAAGCGGCTGGCACCAAGACCTTTCAAAAAAGCAGAGACCTTTACGCGAATCGCCGCCGTATCACCCAGTCCGCTTGATTTTATGGTTAGGCTTTTTCAGATCGTTAAAAGGACACCTACAAAACATACAAAAGATGCAATTGCAAAAATGTAAAAATAGGCCAAGAGCTTTTTTTGTTTGGAATTGAGTCCAACAACCAAAGAATCAAAAAGATGAGTTTAGAATTGGCCATTTCAGCGATGCTCCAGAGTCGAGCTGCCTAACAGTAAATGGACGGATCCTTATAAGCTCCCGAAATGTGGTTTAAGGCCCATCTAACCAATTTTTTAAAAAACGGCTTTTTGTATATTTTGTTATTTTTTTCAGCTAAATTTGCAGCTCACAAAAATTATTAAGGCGGCATAGACGGATCCGCATAACGAAACAACGTGAGGCCAATCAAAGCCCGTCAACAGGACTCCGAACACCTGCTGCACCACGGTTTAAGACATGGATGTAAATCATCGTCGTTTTGACGTCATTGTGCCCTAGTAACTCCTGGACGGTTCTTATGTCATAGCCATTCTCAAGCAAATGGGTGGCGAAGGAGTGCCGGAAAGTTTGGCAAGTGGCACGTTTGGTCAATGCGACCTTTCACACAGGCACGCCACAACGGTAAAAGGATAATGAAGCATTTATACCGCTTTTTTATATCTCTTTAATTTTATATCGTCAATGTATTTCGCAGTAATCTTCATCGCCTAAGAAGCAGGAAACCAAGAGCCTTGCAGAATCCCCCCTTCCCCGCTATATTGTCCGCTTGACCAAAACAAGGAGGAGACCATTATGATTACAGCTATCAGCCCTATCGACGGGCGTTATGCATCGAAAGTAACTGAACTGACCGAATGTTTTTCCGAATACGCGCTGCTGCGCAACCGCGTCAAGGTTGAAGTGATGTGGCTGCTGGCCCTGTGCGCCGAACCGGGCATTGCTGAGTGCCGCGCGGTCACGACCGAAGAGGAAAAGACCCTGCGCGCCATTGTGGAGGATTTCACCCCCGAGGAAGCGCAGAAAGTGAAGAAGATCGAGGCGGTTACCAACCACGACGTTAAAGCGGTGGAGTACTACCTGAAGGAAAAGATCGCCGGTACTTCCCTTGAGGAATTGTCGGAATTTTTGCATTTTGCCTGCACCTCGGAGGACATCAACAACCTGTCTCACGCCCTGATGCTCAAGGACGGACTGACGGCGACGACGCCTCTGCAAACGCAGATCATCGACAACCTAAAAAATCTGGCGGATGAATTCAAGGACGTGCCGATGCTGGCCCGTACCCACGGCCAGACCGCTTCGCCGACCACCATCGGCAAGGAATTGGCGGTTTTTGCCGCCCGCCTGCAGAAGCAGAGCGGCAACATCGCCCAGGTGGAGATCCTCGGCAAGCTGAACGGCGCGGTAGGTAACTTTAACGCTCATCTATCGGCCTACCCTGCCGTCGACTGGCCGAAGCTGGCCAAAGGGGTCATCGAAGGCGAATTGGGTCTGAAACAGAACATGTTCACCACCCAGATCGAGCCCCACGACTATATGTCCGAACTGTTCGACGCCCTGACCCGCTGGAATACCATCCTCACCGATCTCAATCGGGACATCTGGACCTACATCTCCATGGCTTACTTCGGACAGAAGACCGTGGCCGGTGAAGTCGGCTCTTCGACCATGCCGCACAAGGTCAATCCCATCGATTTCGAGAACTCGGAAGGCAACTGCGGCCTGGCCAACGCCATCTTCGGCCACCTGTCGACCAAACTGCCAATTTCCCGCCTGCAGCGAGACCTCACCGATTCGACGGTATTGCGCAACATGGGGGTCGGCTTCGGCTACAGCATGATTGCCTACCGCTCGACCCTCAAGGGCCTGGGCAAGTTGAAGCTCAACGAGCACAAACTTGCCGCCGACCTCGACAATGCCTGGGAAGTCATGGCCGAACCGATCCAGACCGTAATGCGCAAGGCGGGCATCGAAAAACCCTACGAAAAACTCAAGGAACTGACCCGTGGTCAGACCATCGATTGCGACACCATCCGCGCCTTTGTCGAAGGTCTGGAACTGGCGGATGAGGATAAGCAGCGACTGCTGGAGATGAGCCCGGCCAGCTACACCGGCATGGCTGCGGAGATCGTCGAACTGCTCAAGTAAACATTCTCACCAGTGTAAAAGCATCACCAAGGGCCGATCATTCACTTGATCGGCCTTTTGCTTTCTTCAACTCGACGCTGTAACTCTTGTCTTTAAGCTTTCTTTCTCTTGATTAAACAGTTCTCAAACCATTTACATTTTTGATTCGCTTGTTAAACTTTGACTCATTGTGGATCAACCGGTCGAGATGGTACCTATCAGGACATCAAGCGGGAGGTAAGTTATGAACAGCTGGAGGTATGTGGCAGGAAGTATGGGCTGTTGTCTGCTGTTGTTCATGTTAAACATGCTGTTTGCGGCTCAACCATGTGTGGCGCAAGCTATTGATTTGAGCATGACAGACAATGCTGGCATCGAGTCATCCGTATTCGGTCTTGGAGCCGGATACGCCCCGGATTACGAAGGCTCCAATGAATATGAAGCGGTTCCCTTGATGCAAGCACGAGTCAACTGGGGCCGGGGGTATTTTCTTTCTTTGTTAGGTGTCAGGTCCCGCATGATTCCTGACCTGTTTATGGAAAAGTTCCGGCTTCCTTTTTTGCCACTGTTTTAGAGCCTCTACCGGGGTTTTATGTTCCAAGGCCCGCTGGGGGATATGCTGATTGTATAAATACCCATAACGCAGCATGGTTTGTTCCAGGTCTTCAGCGGAATTGAACCTGGTCGTTGCCAGCACCTCGCTGATGCGGCCATTGAAACGCTCCACCATGCCATTGGTCTGAGGGCGACGGGGTGGAATCAGCCGATGCTCGATACCGTGTCGCACACAGGCTTGGTCAAATATATGCTTTCCCGTCGGCTTTCGCTCGCCGGCAGTGCTAAAACGATCCGTGAAGGCCTTATCGTTGTCGGTCAGCAGTTTGCGGATCACAAACGGAGCTTTGTTTACCAGACGGTTTAGAAAACCCGTAGCGGCTTGGGACGACTTGCTTTTGCGCAGCTCCAAGTAGACCCAGCGGCTGGCGCGGTCGATGGCCACAAACAGGTACCGCCGTGAAGTTTCATCCGGCATTTGCGGCAGGTACTTGATGTCGACATGAACGAAACCCGGGTCGTAGTTTTTAAAAGTCTTGGGTTTGTCTTTGGCCGTTTCCTCTTGGGGGATCAGATCGGCCAATCGAGAAATACCATGCCGGCGTAGACAGCGGTCCAGTCCTGCGCGGGAAACGTCGGCATTGATAAATTCCCGGGTGACCACCAGCAGATCATCCAGGGATAGGAGCAAAGATCGCCGCAGTTCGACAACAACAGCTTCCTGGGCTTTGCTCAGAGTCGTATTCAGCCTGTGAGCCGTATGAGAACGGTCATGAACGTCGTCGCGCTTTCGCCAACGACGAACCGTATCAATAGAGATACCCAGCTCTTTGGCCAAGGCTTTATCCGTCTTTTGGGACTGTTGGATATAGCGTCGTATCCTAGGTGTTGTCGTTGCGTTCGCGTGTAACCGAATCGTCATGTCGGACTCCTTCAGATTTCACAGCAGAGAATGTCAAAAAGCATATCCCGAGCTAGGAACAACGGGAAGCTTTTTCTGCTGATGGAATCATCTGGGACCCGACAGTTAGGCAATACCCTGCGTGCGAATCTGGTACCCAGCCGCAATTGGCATTTAGGCCCGGTAGTTCGTTATCGCGCGGAACGGGACGATGTCGAGGATGACGAAGTCGATCTGTTGGAAGAAGTCGATGCCGCGGTTGAATTGGGACTCTTCGCTGGGTACAGCGGCGAACACTGGCTTCTACAATTAACCGGTCTCACGGACGCAGCTGACGCCCACAATGGTTCGCTGGTAGAACTGGGCCTCGGCTACAAGATTCCTTTTCAGACCCTGGGAAGTCTGACCATGTTTGCAGCGACCAGTTATGCCGATTCCGATTATATGGACAGCTATTTCGGCATCGACACAGCCGATTCTGATGCGAGCGGTCTGCCTGTCTATGACGCTGACAGCGGCTTCAAAGACGCGAGCGTCGGCCTGGCCTGGCAATACAACTTCAACCGAAACTGGGGCATGCTGGCCCTGGCTAAGTACACTCGCTTGCTGGACGATGCCGAAGATAGCCCGGTCGTAGATGACGAAGGTGATGCCGACCAGGTTTTAGCCGGGATCATCTTTAATTACCGCTTTGCCAAAAAGCAACCGGAGCCTCCTCCACCGCCCATGGACAGCGATGGCGACGGCGTGACGGATGACCTTGATCGTTGTCCCGACACCCCTCAAGGCGTTCAAGTTGATCGATACGGTTGTCCGCTGGATAGCGACGGGGACGGCGTAGCCGACTACCTGGACGAGTGCCCGGATACACCAGCAGGCATTGTCGTCGATGATGTCGGCTGTCCTCCGGACAGTGACGGAGACGGTGTCCCCGACTATCTCGATCAGTGCCCTGACACCCCTGCCGGCGCGGCCATAGACAAGTATGGATGTCCTCTCGATACGGATGGAGATGGAGTCCCTGATTATCTCGACCAGTGTCCAGGAACCCTGACCGGTGTCCAGGTCGATGAAAAAGGTTGTCCCTTGACCATGACCCTGGATATCCTTTTTGATTTCGATGACGCGACGATCAAGCCGGAGTTCAAACCGGAACTCGACCGCGCCGCCGAGTTTATCCAGAAATACAAGGACGTGCCTCAGATCGTCATCGAAGGACATACCGACTCGCGCGGTGCCGCCGATTACAACGCGCAACTCTCCGAAGACCGGGCGGAAGCGGTCCGTCAATACCTGGTAGACAACTATCCCATCGACGGAAAACGACTGGTATCCCGAGGCCTCGGCGAAGCTTCTCCTATAGCTGACAATACCACTGAAGCCGGACGTGCCAAAAACCGCCGGGTGGAAGTTATCTGTTGCGCGGTATTACCGGAATAGTCCGACAGAACTAGTGTACTATCAACAAAGGGGCTGCCGCTAATGCGACAGCCCCTTTGTCATGGATGAACCAGCCTGACTCAAAATGATCGAAGCCCCCTACTCTACAATCTCCGCCCCAGCCTGACGCATTTTTTCCAGAGCTTCACGGCCTCCTTCAGCAGTCACCGGCCGACACCCGGCGAGCAGCAACTGCACATCGAACCCTTCACGACATCCGTCGAGTACCGAGGCAAGAACGCACACATCGAGGGCCAAACCTCCAACCCACAAGCGACGAATTCCGTCGGCGCGCAATTTGTCGGATAATCCTGTCTGATCGAAGACGGAGAGCTGATCCTGATCGAAACGGGTGCCCTTGGTGACAATTTCGGCACCTTCAGGTATCAGCAACTCAGAATGGAGGGCAGCGCCGCGGGTATCTTGCAGGCAATGCACCGGCCAGGAACCGCCGTTAGCGGCAAAGCTGGGATGACCCGACGGGTGCCAGTCACGGCTCAGGAAGATCGGTATGCATCGCTTCTGTGCTGCATCAATCCAAGGATTAAGAGCAGCGACAACTTCATCTCCATGCTCGATAGGCAGTGCGCCGCCGGGACAAAAATCGTTTTGCACATCGACTACCAGCAGGGCATCACCCGGCCTGAACATTTCTTGCGGATTAACCATCATTCCCCCTTGAAATCATTAAGGCTACCCTATCAATAAACCCTATGAGCGACACATTGTCCAGTTTCAGCCAACGGGGGGAGTGTTTATTCTTCGGATGTCACCTCGACGATTCCCTTCAGGGCGATTTCCAGTAACTCTTCCAGCACCGGCTCTTCAATCGTCAAAGGCGGCATAAAATAAACCACGTTACCCAGCGGCCGCAATAGAGCGCCTTGCTTAAGGGCCTGCTGATAGACCTGATAACCCCGCCGTTCCTGCCACGGATAGGGCACCCTTCCCCGCCTGTCCGCCACCATCTCCACCGCGGCAACCATACCGCAGCGGCGGAATTCACCAACATGAGGCAAGGCCTCGAAACGGGCTGCGTAGCGATCCAGCAAGGCCATTTTGGGTGCCAGGTTAGCCAGGACCTGCTCCTCCTTGAAAATATTCAACACCTCGACAGCCAGGGCGCATGCCAGCACATTACCGGTATAAGAGTGAGAATGAAGGAAAGCCTTGAGGGTCTCATAGTCATCATAAAAGGCCTGGTAGATATCCTCGGTAGCCAAGGTCACCGAGAGGGGCATGTATCCTCCGGTGATGCCCTTGGACAGACACATCAGATCGGGAGCCACACCGGCATGTTCATTGGCAAACATCTTACCCGTGCGACCGAACCCTACGGCGATTTCATCGGCGATATAATGAACCTGACAGGTGTCGCACAGCACACGCAGTTTGCGTAGATAAACCGGCGGATAGATGCGCATGCCGGCGGCCCCCTGAATCAGAGGCTCGACAATGACCGCGGCAATCTCTTCCTGGCTCTCGGTAACCAGCTTTTCCAGATGCTCGAAACAGGGGGCGTCACAACTATCCCTGTGCAGACCGTAGGGACAACGAAAGCAATCGGGTCCCTGGGCCTGAAATGTATCCAGAAGCATGGGCTGGTAGACCTGGCGATAAAGATCGCAGCCCCCAACGGACAGGGCGCCGACCGTTTCACCGTGGTAGGCTTCGGTCAAAGAAACAAAACGGGTTTTGTTGGGTTTGCCGTGCTGTTGCCAATACTGGAAGCTCATCTTCAATGCTACTTCCACTGCCGCCGAACCATTATCGGCAAAGAACACCTTACTCAGGTTGCCAGGGGTCAATGCGCACAGGCGACGCGCCAGGTCCACAGCCGGCTCATGGGTGAAACCGGCAAAAATGTGATGAGCGATACGACCTGCCTGCTCGGTAAGGGCACGATTCAGGCGGGGATGAGTATGTCCGAACAGGTTGACCCACCAGGAGGAAACACCGTCGATATAGCGACGGCCTGCCTTATCGATGAGGTAGACCCCTTCACCCCGTTCGATGGGAATAGGCGGCAGTGCTTCGTGATCCTTTTCTTGGGTGCAGGGGTGCCAGACATGCTGGCGATCGTAATTTACTATGTCCTGATAGTTCATGGGTGATCCTTTGAAGAACTTTGATGCAGTTTTCGGCGACACGCAGGGATAGTGAGACAAGTGATCATTGATAAGTGATGGAAAATGAGAAAAAAATCCCCTGTGACGCAGCCGGAGCGGAGTGGACGTTTTGCGAACAAGGCGGGGAAACTGTTTGAGCGCAGCTAGTTTTTTCCCGCCCGCAAAACGTCTGCGAAGCGCAGGGGACCCGCAGGGCAAGGAGCCGGGGCGCGTTTTTCTGCTTACTCTTTTGCCGCGCAGTAAAAGAGTAAGGCGTCGCGCGGGGGCGCAACCCCGCGGTCCACGACTCCTTTTAACCAAACAATAAATTTGTTTCTAGGGGAATAAGGCTTCCATCAGGCTGCTGTCGAACTGATCAGCAATCTGTTCCACCTTCTGCCGTTCATCCCCCGCTACCCGACTCAGGACCTGCCATAGCTCAATGTCACCCAGCTCTGCCAGCATGGCCGGTGCATGCTCTTCGGCCAAACCGGGAGATTCCGGCATGCCGTTGACCATCAGACCGACAGGATCCAATCCCCACGCCCGGGCAGCCTGCAGGGTCAACAGAGTATGGTTGATAGTACCAAGGCCGGGGCGGCAAACCGTGAGCAGCGGCAAACCGATGCGTCGAGCCAGATCTCCCACCATAAAGTTGTCCCGCAGGGGAACCATAATACCGCCGGCCCCTTCGATGATGACGAAATCAAAACGCTCCAAAAGATCTTTGGCATCGGAGACCAGGCCGTCGATATCGATCACAGTTCCGGCCAGTTCGGCTGCCAGAGATGGCGCCAAAGGCTCAGGCAAACGACAGGGGCTGATCAGGTCGATAGGCGCATCGCAATTAGCTGCCCAGCGTAGTAGTTCGCCATCCTGCCCCAAGGTTGCGACATCATCGACGCCACTTTCCACCGGCTTCATCACCCCGACTTTAATACCTTTTCGGACAAGGAATCGCGCCAAGGCCGCAGCAACCAGGCTTTTGCCAACCCCGGTATCCGTACCAGTGACAAAAATCCCCCGTCCGCCCGAATCAGTTACAGGAACCATAGCTTAAACCTGCATCCTTTATCATCTGTAGATCCGTCTGCAAATCACGCCCGCGCATGGTCAGGTAATTTCCGACCATCATGCCGCTGGCGCCGGCCATAAAAATCCACGATTGGAATTCGCCGAGATTGAGCTCCCGACCACCGCATACATTGATTTGACACTCAGGCAGTATATAGCGATAAAGAGCGATGATGCGCAAGCACTCCATAGGACTCAATCGCCTCTGACCAGCTAGCGGAGTGCCTTCCACCGGAGCCAGAAAGTTGATCGGCACCGAATCGACTTCCAGTTCCCGCAGGGTCAACGCCAACTCAACCCGTTGTTCCAAATTTTCCCCGAGACCGAATAACCCTCCGCAACAGACCGACATGCCGGCTTGCTTGGCAACCCTCACGGTTTCCACATCCTGTTCGTAATCGTGGGTAGTACAAATGGAGGGGAAAAAGGAACGAGCCGTTTCCAGGTTATGGTGATAAACGGCGCAGCCCGCAGAAGCCAAAGCCTCTGCGGCTGCTTTATCCAGCAAACCCAACGAAGCCGAGGGCCGAACCGTTGTGGTGGCGCGAATCTGCCGAATCGCTTCTAACAGGCGCTCCATTTCCGGCCCGGGCTGCAAACTGGAACCACTGGAAACGATACCGTAGCAATGGCAACCGTTTTCAGCGGCCTCATGTGCTCCGGCGATAATTTCGTCTATTGGTTTCAGGTCATAGACCGGAGGTTCCGCCGCATGGTGAACAGATTGGGCACAAAATGCACAATTTTCAGCACAACGCCCGGATTTCGCGTTGATGATTGAACACAGGGAGATATGATCACCCTTAAAATGATGACGGATCTGTTGCGAACCAGCCAGAAGATATCCAAGGTCGGAGCCCTGTGTCTCCAATAGCGATAATCCTTCCTCAGCATCGAGGGCACCACCGCCCAACACCCTTTCAGTCCATTCACGAATTCGGTTTTGCATGATCTAAAACTCCCTTTCCTAAGTCAGTTAACAGGGTTCGATTATAGGGACGAGGGAAGTTTTGTCAACACTACCGACAAATATGGTTGACAATAAAAAGACAGCCTTTACCAGCAAACCATTCGCAGTGCCTAGAGTTTTTTAGAAAAAATTGCAGCCACCTTGATTGACAGGCCCATAAGTACCGTATATCGTTAAGTATACTCTACGTTTTCAACTGATTTTTCAGAACTTAATCAGGTGCCAACTATCAACTGAAGGTGCTTTCCAGAAATACTATTGGAAAGCATTCTGGAGGCGTCATGAACAAATCGGACCTCATTGAAGCGCTGGCTTTTGAAAAGGGATTGACCTACAAAAAAGCGGAGGAAATTGTTAATCTTATCTTCCAATCCATGACCGACACCCTGGCAGAAGGCGGACGCATTGAGATTCGCGGCTTTGGCAGCATGACCGTCAAAAGCTATAAAGCCTACACCGGCCGGAATCCAAAGACCGGTGAAACGATCGAAGTAAAACCCAAAAAACTGCCCTTTTTCAAAGTCGGTAAAGGTTTACGAGAGAGTATTGACAACTAGCCCCTGACAAAGCTCCTGGGTCCTTGATTTGGCTGCGGAGTTATTCCTTCGTCCCATTATCCTTTTGATCCCGCTTTGGGATCACGCGAAGGGTCTTGAATTGACGTACCGTCACGAGTCCGGGCTTCGCCCCTTTGGGCTTACTTACCCAGCGTCCTTCGGTAACCATCACCATCACCATTCCATCGTTTTTCCCCCGTGAATACCCCGCTGCCAAAGCGGCGGCAAAGAGTTGGTCCTGTTCAGGAACCTCTCGATGATTGCCTCGTTTCAGAACCAGGTGACACCCAGGCATCTCGTGGGCATGGAACCACAGGTCATCCGCATGGCAGAGGTTTTTCGTAACGTGATCATTGGCGCGATTATTCACTCCCCAACAAATTCGGAAACCACCGGGGCTGACGGTTTCCCGTACTCCGGCGACGCCTTTAGAGCCTCGTTGAACCCGGTTTACTTTTTTGCCTTTCAATAGGCCCTGCTCTGCCAGTTCGTTCCGAATACTAAGAAATTCATCAGCCCCCTGTGCTTCGGCCAAAGCCAGGGATATCCCCTCCAGCCATAGAATTTCTTGTTCCGTTTCGACAAGCCGACGTTCAATATGCTGCCGGCTTCGTTTGCTTTTTTTATAGGAGCAAAACAGGCGCTCGGCGTTTTCCTGCGGGGTTAAGCAGGGATCGAGTTGTATGCTGATCGGTTGGGGCGGATCCATGTAATAATTATCGACCGTGACGGACTTTTCACCGGGCTGCACCCGATGCAGCTGCGACAGGAGCAGTTCGCCCTGTTGGCGCACCCCTTCTGCCTGTTCCAGGTTTTGCTGATCCAGCAGAATGCGTTTCATTCGCCGCGTAAGCTTGTTCAGTGTCTTTTTAACCAGTGACCGCAATTCCCCGGCCGGGCCGAACTGATCTTTTGAAGAGACATACTCCCCAAAGTAGACTTCTGCACCTGCCGAAGGTGAAGTAAAGGTTGCCAGCTCCTGAGCTTCAAGGGCTTTTAGACCAAAGGGTAGAAGCTGAGGTTTACCAGCCACATTCATAATAGAGATACCTGTGTCCCAATTACGGCGGCGTTCGAGGAAATCTGCCAGAGCCTGGCTTGGACTCTTGCCCGACTTCACCAGCAGGGCAAGATCTTTTGCCAGTAAGCGGGACATGGGTTTGACCCCGCCCAGCAACCATTGCTCAAAAGAAGATGCATCGAATTCAGGGAGCTGCCCTGGATTGACCTGGTCCAATAGCTGCCCCGTCAAGGGCTCTGGTGCATGATAGTGCTCACCGGGCATCACAGGCAACCGGCCATTATCGGCCGGTATTCGCTTAAGGGCATCGACAACCAGACCCTGCTCATCGACCAGAACCAGGTTGGCGGACCTACCGGTTAGCTCTGCCTGGAGTTGATAGGTTGAATTATCGCCCCCTGCAAAAGTAAAGGTAACGATCCGCTCTCCGGGAATCGGCCTTAAACCGGTCAGAACCCGCAAGCGGGCCCTGAGCAACTGACAAAATCGTGGCGGAACCGGCGGATTCGGATAGGTGCCTTCGACCAGATGCAAACGGGAACGACCGGGCTCGCAAGACAGCAACAGTCGCCAGGTACGACCTCGATTCCAGAGTTTGAAGATCAATTCGGCCGCAGCGGGCTGGTAAACTTTTGTTACGCGGCTACCGGGTAGAACCTCCTGCAGTTCGACCAACACTGATTCCATGCAGAGGCTATCCATACCTGCCATGGTCCCCCCTTTTCAAACTATCGTAGCGCAAGTTTTTTTCCCCTTGGCTTATGGTTCTGTTATTATTTGCCTGTTTTTCTATCGGCACCAATGTATTCACCTTTGTTGCGACCAAGGAGTGCGCCATGTCTGAAAAAAGTCCTTATCGTCTCGGTACCAATACCCTGCACGCCGGTCATGAACCGGATGGAACCACTAACTCGCGAGCGGTACCTATTTACCAGACATCCTCATATACTTTCGATTCTTCCGAACATGCAGCCCGCCTGTTTGCCCTTGAAGAACCGGGCAATATCTACACCCGCATCATGAATCCGACGACGGAAGTACTGGAAAAGCGCCTGGCGGCCTTAGACGGCGGTGTTGGTGCCCTGGCCGTTGCCTCGGGCACCTCGGCGATCCTGCTGACAGTTCTCAACCTGGCCAGGGCCGGCGACAATATTGTCTCTGCCAGTTATCTTTACGGCGGCACCTACAATCTGTTCAATCACACTCTGGCGCGTATGGGGATTTCGGTCAAGTTTGTCGACAGCTCCGACCCTGCCCAGGTAGCTGCGGCCATCGACGAAAAGACCAAGGCGGTCTATACGGAGACCATCGGCAATCCCAAGAACAATGTAGACGATCTTCAGTCAATAGCCAAGGTGGCCCATGACCACAACTTGCCCTTTGTGGTGGACAATACCGTAGCGACCCCTTGTCTGTTCCGCCCTATCGAGCACGGCGCCGATATTGTGGTCTACTCCTTGACCAAGTTTATCGGGGGCCACGGCACCAGCATCGGCGGCGCGGTAGTCGACAGCGGCAACTTCGATTGGGCCAGCGGACGTTTTCCGGAATTCACCAGTCCGGACCCTAGCTATCACGGTCTGATCTACCATGAGGCTCTGGGTAAAGAAGCCTTTATTGCCAAGATGCGAGTCACCTTGTTGCGCGATCTGGGCCCTTGTCTGTCCCCTTTCAACGCCTTTTTATTGCTGCAGGGGCTGGAGACCCTCCATGTGCGTATGCCGCGCCACTGCGAAAACGCTCTCAGTTTGGCCCGGTTTCTCGAAAACCACCCTGACGTCGCCTGGGTTAACTACCCAGGACTGCCGAGCCATCCTGACTATCAGCGGGCGCAAAAGCTGTTGCCTGCCGGACAGGGCGCTATCCTCGGCTTCGGCATCAAGGGCGGCAAGGAAGCCGGTTCCCGCTTCATCGATGAAGTTAAACTAGCGAGCCATCTGGCCAATATCGGCGATGCCAAAACTTTGGTTATTCACCCCGCTTCGACGACCCACCAACAGCTTTCAGAGGAACAGCAGATAGCATCGGGGGTAAGTCCCGACTTTATTCGAGTTTCTGTCGGAATTGAGGATATCGAGGATATACTCGAAGATTTCGATCAGGCCCTCAAGGCCAGTCAACTATAAAATCTATCCCGGTTTGCCGCGAGCTTTTTATCCAAGCCCGGGGCAACGCCCGTTAGGCAGTTTTTAAATGTCAAAGCCTTTTCATATCGTTCTGATCGAACCGGAGATCCCACCCAACACCGGCAATATTGCTCGCCTCTGCGGGGCAACCAACACCGTATTGCATCTGGTCGGGGAACTCGGATTTTCCCTTGATGACCGCTATCTTAAACGAGCCGGCCTCGACTATTGGGAGGTTATCGACGTAAGGCGCTGGCCGTCTCTGGAAGCTCTGCAACAGGAGCACCCCGCTGCCCGCTATTGGTATACCTCCAAAAAAGCTCAGCGTAGCTACAGTGGTGTCGATTACCAACCGGGCGACTTCCTGGTCTTCGGCAAGGAAACCAAAGGCCTGCCGGAAGAACTGCTCTGTGCTGAGGCCGATCACACGATCCGCATTCCGATCTTCAACGACCGGGTGCGCAGCCTTAATCTTTCCACCGCTGCCGGCATTGTCCTTTACGAAGCATTGAGACAAACGGGGCGCTTGACCTGAAAGGATAATCCCATTGACGGGTTACCGATCAGAACAATTTACCAACAAAAAAGGCGCCCGAACCGGGGCGCCTTTTTTGCTTTAGCTCAAGGAGACCATCAATAGGCTCCTAAGATCAACTATTCGATAGTGTTTTCAATCCGAATAAAGTGACTCGGCTCGTGAACGACATCCAGGCGATCAATTTCATCAAGTGCGGATCGAATATCCGCTTCCCTGGCATCGTCGGTCATAATTACAATCGGCACCGTATCAACGGCATGCCCCTCCGGCTGCATCATGGAGGAAATACAAATCTGATAGTTACCGAGAATAGTGGCGATTCGAGCCACTACGCCGGGCTTGTCCACAGTACTGAAACGCAGATAATAGCGACTCACAATATCGGACATCGCTTTAAGGGGCAACTTACCGATGGCGGTAGGACAATAGGCCATGGCCGGGGTTCTGCCAATGGCACCGGTCAGCTGGTTTCTCGCAATCGACATGACATCGCCCATAACGGCGCTGGCAGTCGCGTCCATACCCGCTCCCTGACCATACAACATCACCGGCCCGACAAAATCACCAACCAGGCGGACGGCGTTGAACACCCCATCCACATCGGCCAGAGGAGCATTTTGCGGAATCATGGTCGGATGAACCCGGGCCTCGATTTCTCCGTCCACCTCTTTGCTGATAGCAAGCAATTTGATTTTGTAGCCAAATTGGCGGGCGAATTGAATATCAACCGCTGAGATCTGACTGATGCCTTCCAAATGAATGTCGTCACAATCCACCCGCGTACCGTAACAGAGGCCGATGAGAATGGCGAGTTTATGGGCCGTGTCGACCCCTTCGATATCGAAGGTGGGATCGGCTTCGGCGTAGCCGACATCCTGTGCATCTTTCAGTACTGCGGCAAAATCAGCCCCTTCATCCGTCATACGGGTCAGGATATAGTTGCAGGTACCGTTGAGGATACCGAATATCGAGCGAAACCGGTTAACGCAGAGATTCTCCTTGATAGCGGAAAGCACAGGGATACCACCTCCGACGGAGGCTTCAAACATGACTTCCACACCCTTTTCGGCCGCGGCAGCTAAGATTTCGTCGCCGTACTTAGCCAACAGGGCTTTGTTGGCGGTTACAACATGTTTACCGTTTTCAATCGCTTTTAACACAAAAGAACGGGCAGGCTCATAACCACCGATCAATTCAATAACGACATCGATATCCGGAGCGGTCAATACCTGGTTAGCGTCGGTAGTGAGCACGCCCTCCTCAACCTGCACGCCACGGTCAGTGGTGATATCGAGATCGGCAATGCGTGCCAGCTTTATGGAAGCACCCAGGCGATCGGTCATCACCTGTGAATTCTGTTGAAAAACCCTGACCACCCCGGCACCGATGGTACCAAATCCGAGCAACCCTACCTTGACCTCTTTCATAGCCCCCCCTTGCAATCGAAAAACTTCTATCAGATCCTGTAAATCTTAAAACAAAAGACTAACTCAGGCGCCGACCCCTTCTTGCAACGTCAGCAGGATTTCCATATCACCGGATCCAAGAGCCAGTTCTCTTGCGAGCTGTTCCACCCAGTCGGGGGCAGCATCTGCCGGTGCGGTTAAACACAATGAAATCTGGTTAAATCCGGCTCGGCGGCAATCGTCGACAACGCTGCTGACCAGTCCCCCATAGGTAAAGGGAGCCAGATCCTGAAGCCTGCCGCCACCGACAAAGAGAATCCAGGATGCCTCAAGTTTACCGTTGTTGCCGACCAGAATATTTTCCCCCAGCTGGCCCGTAGCCGAACCGGCCAGTAACAATTTATGCAGCAGACCGTTCAGGCGCCAATCGAGTAGAGCGGAAGGTCCTTCAACGGGGCGCTGGTCTTCAAAGAAAAAACCGGCGACGACCTCTCCGGGCATGCGATCCGGCGCCTGAGCTAAGACCCGCACCGAGTTCATGAGGACTTGGGGCGATAGATTCGGGATACCTTGTCGAGCAGGCCGTTGACAAAAGACGGTGTTTCTTGAGTGCCGTAGCGCTTGCCGACTTCTACCGCTTCGTTAATGACTACACTCGTAGGCGTTTGAGGCTGAAACAACAATTCAAAGGCCCCCATGCGCAGGATGGCGAGATCGACTCTCGACATACGCTCCAGAGACCAGTTGGTGGAAAACTCATCGATAACCTGGTCAAGCTGCTCACGATGAGTCGCAACACCTCGCACCAGTTCCTCGGTAAAAAGGCGGATATCCTCCTTAACAGGCAACTCCACCTCATCCATCGGGTCACCGAGGATATCGTTGTTAAAACGAAAGTTATTCCAAAAAGTCTCTAGCACATGGTCGAGGGAAGATTGGTCCTCAAACAGGCTGAAGAGTATTTTTATGGCCAATTCGCGGCCTTGACGACGGGAACCGTTTTGCATATTAATCAGAGCGCCCTAAACAGGTTAAGCATCTCGATCACCACCATGGCGGCTTCAGCACCCTTGTTGCCAGCCTTGCTGCCGGCTCGTTCAATGGCCTGTTCAATGGTATCGGTAGTAATAACACCGAAGGCAATAGGAATATCGGTATCGAGGCTGACGGAAGCAACCCCTTTGGACACTTCGGCACAAACATAATCGAAGTGTGGAGTGGCGCCGCGAATAACGGCACCAAGGCAGATCACTCCGTCGTAGCGACCTGAGGTCGCAAGTTTCTTTGCCACCAAGGGAATTTCGAAAGCACCGGGGACCCGGATCACATCGATATCGCCATCATCGGCATTATGACGCAGCAGAGCGTCCGTTGCCCCTTCCAACAAGCGTTCACAGATAAAGCTGTTAAAACGGCTGACCACGATAGCGACCTTAAGGCCCTTGGCGTCGAGCTTGCCTTCGATGATTCTGGCCATGGTATTCTCCCTCTTCTATGGCGATTTTTATTATCATGGACCGGATCCAGCGAGAATTCTCACAGGATCTTCGGCCTCAAGTGGGCTGCGTTGTCACACTTTTATGCACCGGGCGAAACATATTAACTTCCGCCGCCTACGGCTAGAGGTTTTCTAGCAGGTGCCCCATTTTTTCCCGTTTAGTTTTGAGATAGCGAAGGTTTTCGCAGGTCGGTGATATCTCGATCGGTACTCTTTCGACGACATTGAGACCATATCCTTCTAGACCGACGATCTTTTTGGGATTATTGGTCATGAGTCGAATTTTCCGCACGCCGAGATCCAGTAGAATCTGCGCGCCGATACCGTAGTCTCGAAGATCATCTTGAAAGCCGAGTGCCACATTGGCCTCTACCGTATCATGACCATCGTCCTGCAAGGCATAGGCTTTAAGTTTATTGATCAGACCGATGCCCCGTCCTTCCTGGCGCATGTAGACGATAACGCCACAGCCGTCATCGGCGATTTGACACATGGCCGAGTGCAATTGGTCACCGCAATCACAACGCAAGGAACCGAATACGTCTCCGGTCAGGCATTCTGAATGAACCCGAACCATCACCGGCTTTTCCGGATCAATGGTACCTTTAACCAGGGCCAGGTGCTGTAAATCATCGACCTCATTTTCGTAAGCGATGGCCTGAAAGTCACCACCAAAGGGGGTCGGAATAATGGTGTCGGCAGCTCGCCGAACCAACAGCTCTTTGCGCATACGATAGCTGACAAGGTCTGCTACAGTAACGATTTTGAGGTCGTGTTTCTTGGCAAACTTTTTCAGTTGCGGCATGCGAGCCATGCTGCCGTCATCGTTCATGATCTCGCAGATAACACCAGCCGGTTTAAGTCCCGCCAGTCTCGCCAGATCGACCGAGCCCTCAGTCTGCCCGGCGCGTACAAGAACACCACCTTTTTTGGCCCTTAAAGGAAAAACATGACCGGGTCTGGCCAGGTCTTTAGCCTGCGATTCATCGGCAATTGCAACCTGAATCGTGGTCGCTCGATCCTTGGCGGAAATGCCCGTCGAAACACCACGGCGGGCTTCGATGGAAACGGTAAAAGCTGTCCCGAAAGACGAACTGTTTTCCTGTACCATCAGGGGCAGGTCCAACTCGTCGGCCCGCTCTTCGGTGAGGGATAAGCAGATTAAACCTCGCCCTTCCTTAGCCATGAAATTAACGGCCTCGGGTGTGACCAGTTCAGCTGCGATGACCAGATCGCCTTCATTTTCTCGATCCTCATCATCGACCAATATAACCATTTTGCCCTGGCGGATATCTTCCAGGGCCGCTTCAATATTTTGAATCGGCATGTCGTTGCCTCCCTTTCGCGGGGCGTACTATGTCACAGAAAGCCATTTTTGGCAAGCATATCGAGGCTGAGAGCCCCCTCTTCACCTCGCTCTGAAGCGGGCCGGAGCAGACGCTCCACGTATTTTCCGAGCAGGTCTGTTTCGATATTGACGGTTGAGCCAACCCGACGCTCTTGCAGAGTGGTTTTCGCCAGAGAATGGGGAATAACGGCCACGCTGAACCCTTGTCCGCTGACACTGTTAACCGTCAGACTGATCCCGTCGATAGCCACGGAACCCTTTTCCACCAGGTAGCGCTGTAGTGCGGCAGGAACTTCAATAGTAAAACGCACCGCGTTTCTATCCTGATAACGTTCAGTCACCACACCAAGCCCATCGACATGACCGCTGACCAAATGGCCGCCCAGTCGGTCGGACAAACGCAAAGCCCGTTCCAGGTTTACTTGCTGACCGGGACGTAAATCACCGAGTACAGTCCGGGAGAGGCTCTCCGCAGAAACATCTGCGCTGAACTGTCCGCCTCCAAAGGTCACCACGGTCAAACAGACACCATTAACGGCAATGCTATCGCCCAGAGCAATCTCATCCATAGACAGGGAGGTCGCAATAGTAATTCGCCCACTGCCGCCTCCGGTCTGAAGAGAGCGCACGGTACCGAGATCTTCGATCAGGCCGGTAAACATCGTATTACCTCTCCCTCAATAAGTATGTCGTCGCCAAATTGACGAAAACGAATATCCTGCAATTGTTTGGCGTCCGCCAGGCGGGCAAAACCTTCCCCGGCAAAAATACCGAAGCCACCATTGCCGCCGATCACCTTTGGCGCGACAAAAATCATCATGCGGTCGATCAGGTCTGCCTTTAGAAAAGCCGCATTTAATTGCGCCCCGCCTTCCAGTAAAACACTCTGCACCCCGCGGCGCCCCAATTGTGCCAACAGATCGTGCAAATCGACCCGCCCGTCGGATTCTGCGGTTTTCAAAAGAGTTGCGCGGTTCTCCAGGAGACGGTCTCGGCGCTCTACTGATGCTGTGGAAATATGTGCAATCAAAGTTTCAGCAGATGAATCAAGGTGGAGCAGGGTCGCCTGGGGAGGTGTCCGTAATTGAGAATCGACGACAATGCGTAAAGGATCCCGTCCCCCCGGCAAACGGGTGGTGAGTTTAGGGTCATCATGCAGTACGGTTCCGACACCGACCATGATAGCATCGACGCGGTCCCGAAGACGATGGACCTCTTCACGGCTCCGGGAATTGGAAATCCATTGGGAATCGCCGGTCGAGGTGGCTGTCTGGCCATCGAGAGTAACGGCGCTTTTGAGAATAACGAATGGAAGCCCGGTAGTTACATGCTTGGCAAAAGGGGCGATCAGGCGGCGGCACTCTTTATCACGGAGACCGACTGCAACCTGAATTCCGGCTTGCTGTAGGCGGCGGATGCCTGAACCGGCCACTTGCGGGTTGGGATCTTGGGTACCGACAAAGACACGCCGAATGCCGGCAGCAATTATCACCTCGGTGCAGGGGCCGGTGCGGCCTTGATGGGAACAGGGTTCAAGGGTGACATAAAGATCGGCATTTACAGCACGCTCAGCTGCTGCTTGCAGGGCAAAGACTTCTGCATGAGGCTGGCCGGCAGCGGGATGGAACCCCTCGCCGACGATCTGATTGTCGGCAACAACCACGGCGCCGACAGCCGGATTGGGCCTGGTCCGTCCCTCAGCTTGGGCTCCTAGCTCAAGAGCCCGACGCATATATCGATCCGCAGTTGCTTCCATGACTGAAAAGACCTGTAACTGTTGGTGCTCATACGGAGACTCCGGATGATCACCGGACTGGTTGCCGAGTTGAAAACGAGAGATTTTTCGTCGTGGCAAGAGAATCAAGGGCTTGCGCGGAGGCGTACACCGGTACGCCACACAAGCAAGCTCGAAGATTGACGCCGCCACGGCGGAAAAGAGCCGTTTTCAGACAGAAACTGATTAACCGGGCTTCTGACCGCCGCCGTCTGCAAGGATATCCTTAAGTTCATCCATGAATTCATTGATATCTTTGAACTGGCGATAAACCGAAGCAAAGCGAACGTAGGCGACCTCGTCTATTTCATGAAGAGCATCCATGACCGCTTTACCGATGCGGCTGGAATCAACCTCGCGATCACCGCTTTCCTGCAATTGGCGTTCAAGCTGATCGACAATATTTTCAATGGTCGCAAAGGATACAGGACGCTTTTCGCAGGCTCGCTGCATACCGGCAATCACTTTAAGCCGATCGAAAGGTTGGCGACGGCCATCCTTTTTAACAATCAGAGGCAGTATCTCCTCGACCCGCTCGTAAGTGGTAAAGCGACGCTCGCACTGCAGACATTCCCGGCGGCGACGAATACTGTTGCCTTCCTTGCCAAGACGCGAATCAATGACACGATTATCGGCAAAGCCGCAGAACGGACATTTCATAGTGAGGTATCCGAAACCTTTGGAGCATCGCCTATCAGAAGGACTTCAATCCCGGCTTCCTGCAACATCTGACGGGAGAGGTCATCAGGATAGCCTTCAAGGTAGAGTACCTTTTCGATGCCGGCGTTAATGATCATTTTACTGCAAATGACACAGGGCGAGTTGGTGCAATAGAGGGTAGCACCACTGATATTGATCCCGTGCTTAGCCGCTTGAATAATGGCATTCTGCTCGGCATGAAGCCCCCTGCAAAGTTCATGGCGTTGACCGGACGGCACCTGTTGAGCCTCCCTCAGACAAACCGAATCGCCACAATGAGTGATTCCTGAGGGCGTACCGTTATATCCTGTAGCGAGGATATTTTTATCCTTGACCAACAAGGCTCCCACCTGGCGGCGCAGACAAGTCGAGCGTCTGGCCACCAAGCGGGCAATTTCCATGAAATACTCTTCCCAGGATGGACGAGTCATTACTTCAGCCGATGAGCATAGAGGGGGAATTTTTTGCACAATTCCTTAACCTCTCCACGGATCTCTTCCAGAACCGTATCGTTATCCATATTCGCGATGGCTCTCTCAATCCATGCCGCGACCAGTTCCATCTCGGCTTCCTTAAGACCGCGAGTCGTGGTGGCCGGGGTGCCGAGACGAATACCGCTGGTAACGAAAGGCGAGCGGGTCTCAAAGGGTACCGTATTCTTATTGGCGGTGATACCGGCTTTTTCCAGGGCTGCAGAAGCCATCTTTCCGGTGATCTCACTGCCGCTGAAATCGATCAGCATAAGATGATTATCGGTACCGCCGGAAACCAGATTGAAACCACGCTTGACCAGAGCAGAGGCCAGCACCTTGGCGTTTTTAACGACCTGCTCGGTATAAGCTTTAAATTCTGGAGTCAATGCTTCTTTAAAAGCAACGGCCTTGGCGGCAATAACGTGCATCAATGGGCCGCCCTGGATGCCGGGGAAAATGTTGCTATCGATGATCTTGGCGTATTCTTCACGACACAACACCATACCACCGCGGGGACCACGCAATGTTTTATGGGTGGTGGTAGTGACGAATTCGGCATGAGGCACCGGGCTCGGATGCACCCCGGCAGCGACCAAACCGGCGATGTGTGCCATGTCGACCATTACCTTGGCGCCGACCTTGTCGGCAATGCGCCGGAAGGCTTCAAAATCGATGGTCCGGGCATAGGCGCTGGCACCAGCGACAATCAGGGTCGGTTTACATTCGAGGGCAATACGCTCGACTTCATCGTAGTCGATACGGCCGGTTTCCTTGTCAACGCCGTATGAAACAATGTTGTACAGTTTCCCGGAAAAGTTAACCGGCGAACCATGGGTAAGATGACCTCCATGCGAGAGATCCATGCCCAACACAGTATCGCCCGGCTTGCAGACGGCAAAATATACCGCCATATTGGCTTGGGATCCGGAGTGGGCCTGGACATTGGCGTGATCTGCGCCAAAAATCTCCTTGGCTCTCGCAATAGCCAGATCTTCGACCATATCGACCTTTTCGCAACCACCATAGAAGCGTTTGCGCGGATAGCCTTCAGCATATTTGTTGGTCATGACGGAGCCCTGAGCTTCCATGACCTGTTCGCTGACGAAATTTTCCGACGCGATGAATTCCAAATTGTATTCCTGGCGTTCCGTTTCCTGCCGTATGGCCCCGGCGACTTCAGGATCGAAATTAGCGAGCATCTCAGCCATCCTTCTCAACCTCCATATTAACTCGATGTATTCTGATAATTGAATTTCTTTAAAACAAGGAATGGGCAGGCCGCAGCCTGCCCATTTAGCGTTGAACCGTTAGAGTATCCCGGCCCGAAGGTCCTGTTCTATCTGGGCGATTTTATCGAGGCGCTGCTGATGCCTGCCGCCTTCAAAGGCTGTATCCAACCAGATACCGACCATTCGGCAAGCGGCTTCGGGCGTTTGAACACGCCCCCCCAGCACGATGATATTAGCATTATTATGCTCTTTAGACATCTGTGCGGTAAAATCGTCCCACACCAGAGCCGCTCTCACCCCGGGGAACTTATTGGCCACGATGGACATACCGATGCCAGTCCCACAGACAAGGATACCCTTATCCGCTTCACCCTTGGCAATGGCACGTGCCACCTTTTCGCCGAAATCCGGATAATCGACAGAGTCGCCGTTATCGGTTCCAAGATCACGAACCTCGATGCCCCGTGCAGCCAGATAATTCAAGATAAGCTCTTTCATCGGCAAACCGCCGTGATCGCTGGCAATTAAGAACATCATAAAATCCTTATACCTTACGGAACAATAAACTGGCGTTAGTGCCACCGAAACCAAAAGAATTAGATAACGCCACCTTAACCTCAGCCTGACGTGCTTCATTAGGAACGTAATCGAGGTCACACTCGGGATCGGGTTCCTGATAGTTGATCGTGGGCGGCACAACACCGCGATCAATGGTAAGAAGCGCAAACGCCGCCTCGATACCACCGGCAGCCCCGAGAGCGTGGCCCGTCATACCTTTGGTAGAACTGACCATGGTCTTGTAGGCATGATCACCAAGAACGGTCTTGATCGCCATCGTTTCATACAGGTCGTTGAAGTGGGTCGAAGTTCCGTGGGCATTAATGTAGTCGACGTCTTCCGCTGCGATACCGCCATTTTTGAGAGCCATCTTCATACAGCGGGCGGCCCCTTCCCCACCAGGGGCAGGAGCGGTTAAATGATGGGCATCGGAGGTCAGACCATAGCCACAGACTTCGCCGTAAATTTTTGCGCCGCGAGCCTTGGCTGCTTCATATTCTTCAAGCACCAGAATGCCGGCGCCTTCAGCCATAACGAAACCATCGCGATTTTTTTCAAAGGGCCTACTGGCGGTCTGAGGATCGTCGTTACGGGTAGACAGGGCACGCATTACATTGAAACCGCCGATAGCTAAGGGGGTAATAGTCGATTCGGCGCCCCCCGCAATCATGGCATCCGCATCGCCACGGGCAATAATATGATAAGCATCACCGATTGAATGGGTGCCGGTAGCACAGGCCGAGACTGAAGAGACGTTAGGCCCCTTGGCACCGTATTTCATCGAAATTTGGCCGGGAGCCAAATTGGTAATAAGCATCGGGATAAAGAAAGGGGAAATCTTTTTGTAGCCCCCTTCAAGCATGGCCTGGTGATATTTCTCAATGGCCGGCAGACCACCAAGACCAGCCCCCACCAGAACACCGACCCGTTCCGCATTTTCTTCGGTCACTTGCAGGCCGGAGTCTTCCATGGCTTCTTCGGCTGCGGCCAGAGCGTATTGGATAAAGAGATCCATCTTCTTGATCTCTTTCTTAGGCATATAGTTCGTGGCGTCAAAATCTTTGACTTCGCCGGCAATCTGAGTCGGAAACTCAGAGGCATCAAACCTAGTGATACGATCAATACCGGAGCGCCCGGTCATCAACGCATCCCAGTTCTTTTCCACCCCAGTACCCAAAGCGGAAACCACCCCGAGTCCAGTTACTACGACTCTACGCATATTAAAATGCCTCCTTTACACCGTCCTTTCGTGGACCAGTGTCATTGCCGGCGTTACTTTAATAGCCGGCAACGCGCAGCTAGGCGTTGCCGGCTCATTCTTGCCAGTTAAAAAACGGAGGAAACAGGTGTTCCCTCCATTGTCCCTACAGTGTAGATCGAATCAGGAGTTATCTGCAATATAGGAAATTGCATCCCCAACAGTAGCGATCTTCTCGGCATCTTCATCGGAAATTTCGATATCGAATTCCTCTTCCAAAGCCATAACCAGCTCAACGGTATCGAGCGAGTCAGCACCCAGGTCGTCCATGAAAGCAGCTTCCGCGGTCACCTGATCTTCTTCAACTCCAAGTTGCTCTGCTACAATTTGCTTGACTTTTTCCTCAATAGAAGCCATTTGCTTCACCTCCTTGTTGATGTTCGGACCATCCGTTTGTGAATGGACTAGCTAACTACATATACATACCGCCGTTGACGCCGAGCACTTGACCGGTAATATATCCGGCCTGCTCGGAAGCCAGGAAAGCAACGGCATGGGCGATATCTTGCGCTTCTCCAAGACGAGCCAGAGGTATTTGCCCCTGAAGCTCTTCCTTAACCTTATCCGACAGGGTATCGGTCATATCGGTAACGATAAATCCAGGAGCGATGGCATTGGCTGTCACATTGCGACGAGCCAATTCTCTGGCGATGGATTTCGTTAGCCCGACAAGTCCGGCCTTGCTGGCACAGTAGTTGGCCTGACCGGCGTTACCCATCTCTCCAACCACAGAGGAAATATTCACGATACGGCCACTACGCTGCTTGCTCATGATTTTAGCAGCCGCACGACAGCAATAGAAGGCCCCTTTTAGATTGGTATCCAGAACGGCATCCCAATCTTCGTCCTTCATCCGCATCAACAGGCCGTCCCGGGTAATCCCGGCATTATTAACGAGAATATCCACCTGGCCGAAAGTTTCTTTGGCTGCAGCAAAGAGAGCATCTACATCTTGGCTGATGCCAACATCACCCGGCACTGCAAGGGCTTTTCCGCCTTGTTCCTGAATTTCAGCCACAAGAGAATCAAGGGCGGCTACATTTCTAGCCGATGCCACGATAATAGCGCCCAGGGAAGCCAGATGCAAAGCAATGCCGCGACCTATGCCCCGCGAAGATCCAGTAATAATGGCTACCTTATCTTGAAGCATGCGTTTTTCTCCCTTTTAGTTACAGGCCCTGAAGTCCTGATGCATCTTGTACATTATGCAAAGCAAGGCCTCGAGCGATACGCTTAACTAACCCGGTAAGCACCTTACCCGGTCCGATTTCAACAAATTGCTCGACTCCAAGTGAAGCCATGTGTTGTACGGATTCTTCCCAGCGCACGGGAGCTGAAACCTGCGCTACGAGAAGTTCCTTAACACGCTGGGACTCACTGTAGGCCTGAGCTTCGACATTGCTGACTACCGGGACAGTAAGATCACTTATCGAAACGGTGTCGAGGACCTTGGCAAGACGCTCGGCAGCGGGCAGCATGAGGCTGCAGTGAAAAGGTGCACTGACGGGAAGAGCCAAAGCCCGCTTGGCGCCTCGTTCTTTAGCCAAGCCCATGGCTCGTTCAACAGCTGCCACATGACCGGCAATAACCACCTGGCCAGGACTGTTGAAATTGGCTGGCGCAACCACTTCCCCTGCAGCGGCCTGTTGACAGACATCCTCCAGGTCGGCTCGGTCAAGCCCAATAATCGCCGCCATGGTCCCGACTCCGACAGGCACTGCATCCTGCATAAACAGGCCACGCTGGCGAACAGTGGTCACGGCATCTCTAAACGCCAAGGCCCCGGCGCAGACCAATGCGGAGTACTCGCCAAGGGAATGTCCGGCAGCAAAAGCCGCCGTCAGCCCGCACTCGTCAGCAATTACCCGCTGAGCAGCGATACTGACCGTCAGTATGGCAGGTTGTGTATTGGCCGTCAGCTGAAGGTCAGCCTCGGGACCATCAAAACATATCTTGGCAATATCGAATCCGAGGCTGTCGTTCGCCTCTTCAAATACCTCTCGGGCTACAGCAAAATTATCAGCAAGATCTTTTCCCATACCCGGGTATTGAGAACCCTGTCCAGGAAAAATAAAAGCAACTTTAGACATTAACTACTCCTTGACCGATCACAAAATTCAACCGTTACCAACGCAGCAGTGCTGAACCCCAGGCGAAACCGCCACCAAAAGCGTCCAACAATAACAGGTCACCTTCTTTGAGGCTCCCTTGCCGGTTGAGTTCGTCCAGAGCCAGGGGAATCGATGCGCCCGAGGTGTTTCCGACCCGATCGACATTCATTACCAGTTTTTCCGAAGGCAACCCAAGTCTCTTGGCCGTCGCCTCAAGAATACGACGGTTTGCCTGATGTGGAACAAAGTAGGCTAACTGATCCACGCTTACCTTGTTGGCAGACAAAGCCTCTTCTGCCGCATCACATAAGGCTCGCACAGCAACTTTAAATACCTCGTTTCCCTGCATCTGAATATAGGGAAGATATTTTTTTCCGTCCTGCCCGCATGCCGGGTTACGCGAACCGAAACCAAGCTGATACAGAAGGCCCCACTGAGAGCCGTCGGTATGCAGATGGGTGGAGAGAATGCCACGATCTCCCTCTTGCCCCTCCAAAACCACGGCGCCGGCGCCATCGCCGAACAAGATACAGGTAGTGCGGTCCTGCCAGTCAACAATGCGGCTGAAAATCTCAGCGCCGATCACCAGAACACGCTTGGCCTTACCGGATCTGATATAACTATCGGCGGTAGACAAGCCGTAGACAAAGCCACTACAGGCCGCCGACAAATCGAAGGCAAACGCCTTGTCAGCACCGATCTGGCTCTGCACCAGACAAGCGGTAGCGGGCCAACTGAAATCACCGGTAACCGTGGCCACCAGGATCAAGTCGATATCACCAGCGGTCAAACCAGCCATATCAAGGGCCTGCAAAGCCGCTTTGCTGGCCAGGTCGGAGGTATATTCTTCCTCACCGGCGATATGACGCTGGCGAATACCGGTGCGAGTTACGATCCATTCGTCGCTGGTATCGAGCATTTGCTCAAGGTCACCATTGGTGAGAACCCTCTCAGGCAAATATGCTCCGGTGCCAACTATACGACTATATAGCATCTAGATACGTCCCCCACCAACAACGTAGCCAATACCAGCTAAAAGGAACACTATCCCTTTTCGTCAGCAGGCGTATCATCGGCCCCCATATGCAAATGCTCAATCAGTCGATCATTAACGCGTTGGGCCACCGATTCACGGGCAAGACCAATGGCATTCATAATCGCACGGGAAGCCGATCCGCCATGGCAGATCATACCCGTTCCCTGAATGCCAAGCAACGGCGCACCGCCGTATTCGGCATAGTCGATACGTTTCTTGAAAGCGGCAAAGGCCGGTTTGCACAGTAAATAACCGATCTTGGCCAAAAAGCGGCTGCCGATTTCTCGTCGCAAAATTGAACTGATCGCTTCGGCCAGGCCTTCTGAGACCTTGAGAACGATATTACCGACAAAACCATCGCAGACAACTACATCGACTTTACCATTGAATAGGTCACGCCCCTCGACGAAGCCGAGGTAGTTGAGGTCAGACCCCTTCAGTAACTGATGCGCCTGACGGGTCAGATCGTTGCCCTTGCTGTCTTCTTCACCGTTGGAGAGAATACCTATGCGCGGCTGGGTCTTCCCCAGTACGGACTTGGCATAGATCTCACCCATCAATGCAAATTGTTCTAAATGGGCAGGTTTACAATCGACCGTACCACCAACATCGAGAACAACTGTCTGATCGACCATGTTGGGCATGATCGTAGCGATGGCCGGCCGGTCTATACCACGAATACGTTTCAGCCGAAACATGCCTACAGCCAAAGTCGCACCGGAATTTCCTGCGCTGACCACAGCATGAGCCTCCCCGTCTCGCACAAGATCAAAAGCGACCCGTACCGAGGAATCCTTTTTTTTGCGGACAGCATCGGAAGCTGAATCCTTCATGCCGATAACTTCGCTGGCATGCTGGATTCGGATATCAAGACCGGAGGTCGTCTCCTGGGCCAGACAGGCTTCGACCCGCTCTCTATCACCAACTAAAATAATGGACACGCCCCAACGCCGGGCAGCCGCAACAGCACCCTGAACCTCTACGGCGGGTGCATTGTCTCCGCCCATGGCATCAACGGCAACTACTATTTTTTCCTTCAAGCGGTCGACCTCTTATTATGCTTCTGTCTCGGTAACATCTTTACCTTTGTAGGTACCACAGCTACCACAAACCCGATGAGGCTGTTTGGGCTCTTTACACTGGGGGCAAATAGAGATACCGGGAGCAGAAAGGCTATCGTGAGCCCGACGCATGTCACGTTTGGATTTGGATGTTTTTTTCTTTGGTACAGCCATGTTAAGCACTCCTTATGTATCGGCGACTCCTGCCACCGATTTGATTCGTCATTACGCACCGCCCTGAGCGGTGAAGTTTATCGTTTTTTAACCTTGAAATCTTTCAAGGCGGCCATTTTTAAATTAATATCCTGTGGAGGGCAATCACAAGTCCCGGTGTTAAGATCCATTCCACACTGAGAGCAAAGCCCTTTACACTTCTCATCACAAACAGGGCTATTCGGTAAAGCCATAACCAACTGTTCCTGTATACTCTCCGACAGATCGATCTCATCTCCGTCGAAAAGAATCAAACCCATATCTTCAGCACTAAGTTCAGCACCCTCGTCGTCGCCATCATCAACGATTTCAACATGGGGCAATTCACGACAGTAGGTCAGGACAAAATCGCTGCTGATATCAAGATCGAATTCTTGCAGGCACCGACCACAGGTGAAATTCGCACGCACCGATGCCTGCCCTTCCACCTCGACCATTTCATGAGCAAGAAAAACCTTAACCTCTACCGTAACCGGACCGACAAATTGGCAGGAACCGCTTTGTGCAATCTCGCCCAGTACAGGAAAGGCTGTCAGCGGTTCCTCCAACTCAAGTAACAGTCCCGCCTCTTTTACCTCATCTACAGATATAAGCACGCCTGACCTCCCCAAGCACCGCTGAATAAGCGGGTAGTATAAAGCCTGCCCCTTTTTTGTCAAGGCAAAAACCATTCCCTGCAAAAGCCCATAAATGAAGCGTTTCCCTATCCCCTCTCCCCCTATCATTGCAACCGAATATTTGCGAAAATGTAATACAAATAAAGATATGGACCCCTTCACGAGAAAATTGCCGCATCCATTGAATAACTCAGGAGAAAACCCATGCAACAGACAGAAGCTGCAAAAGCCCTTCAACGATTGTTGTCCATAATGGCAAGACTGCGAGGTCCTGACGGTTGTCCGTGGGACACCGAACAAACTCCAGAAACACTAAAACCCTTTTTACTGGAAGAATGCTATGAAACCCTGGAAGCGATCGATAATGGTCAACCCGCTGAAATTTGTGAGGAGCTTGGCGACCTTTTACTGCAAATAGTCTTTCAAGCCCGGATTCATGAAGAACGCTCTGACTTCAGCATGGTAGATGTCATAACCGGCATAGCCGACAAACTGGAGCGGCGGCATCCACATGTCTTCGGTAATATTGAATGCAAGACACCTGCAGATGTATCGGCCCAGTGGGAAACAATCAAAAAGCAAGAAAAAGAGACACTGGGCAAAGCCGAAACAACCCTAGGCTCCATACCGAAAAGCTTACCGGCCCTGATGCACGCAAAGAAACTGACTGAACGAGCAAGCCGTGCCGGTTTTGATTGGCCTGAAATCGATGGCGCCTTTGCCAAAGTCAGGGAGGAAATGGCAGAACTGGAAGAGGCCTTGAGGGAAGACCATCAGCAGTCCATCGAAAACGAGCTGGGAGACCTCCTTTTTGCGACAGCTAATCTCGGCCGCTATTTAAACATCGATGCCGAGGAGGCATTACGGAAAACAGTCGGTCGCTTTATCTTTCGTTTTGGCCACGTCGAAAGCTCTCTGGAGAAAAGCGGTCGCTCTCTCCGAAAAGCCTCTTTGGCTGAGATGGAAACTCTTTGGCGAGAAGCCAAGGCCCTAACCAAAACCTAAAAAACCCTGTTCAATCGGGGCCCTTGGATACTTTTCAACAAATTCTGTGGAAGACCTGTGCATAAGGCTGTACACAACCGAGAGGCCACAGCCCCCATCGGCACCCCCAACAACCTGCCTATTTTTTAAGCATATAAAGTTTTGCATTGAAATACAATCAGTTACACATTTGGGCGTCAGAAAATAAGCTATAACCAGGAAAACATAACGAATAACTGTTTTCTATTTTTTTAAATAATTGAAATTATTATAGAAAAGGAAATTGGCACTAAGTTTTACCCACAATTGCGAATCGTCCGCCGAACAACATAAGGTTGTCTAAAACCATTATTTTTATATCCCTGTGCCATAGAACGAACCTTTTAATAACAACAAGATTAAGTTTGAAATTCATCCCATATCACGGTTAGTTGACCCTATTGCTTACCTCACCGGTCAAAAAACTCTTGATGTTGGCAACTGCAATGTCCAGCAGTCTCCTACGGGCCTCTTCAGTAGCCCATGCGACATGGGGAGTGACATGGACATTGGCGGCGGTGAGTAAAGGATTATCGACTGAGGGTGGCTCACTGGACAAGACATCGATACCCAGACCTGCCAGCCGGCCACTGTTCAGCGCAGAGGCAACAGCTTGTTCGTCGAGCAAGGGGCCCCGAGCCGTATTGATAAGCAACGCCCTTCTCTTCATCATGTGAAGTAGAGAGGCATTGACGAGGCCGGCTGTGTCCTCTGACAAAGGACAATGCAAGCTAACTACGTCGCTTTGTGCAAAAAGTTCTTCCAGGCCCAGAAACACTATTCCTTCGGTCTCTTGCCAACTCCGGTACTTCTCTGGATGGGCGGTATGTACCTGCACCTGCATGCCGAAGGCTGAAGCCACGCGAGCCACCTGGCGACCGATCTGGCCAAACCCCACCAATCCCAAGCGCAACCCCGTCAGCTCCCGTAACGGGCGATCCCAAAAACAGAAGTCGGGACTTTCACACCAGCGCCCCTCTTCCCGGACCAGCCGACTGTAGTGACCGACCTGCTGTGTCATCTCCAACAATAAAGCAAAAACCATCTGCACGACGGAAGAAGTACTGTACCCCGGCACATTGGTCACAACGATATTGTGGCGAGTCGCCGCGGAAACGTCGACGATATCATACCCGGTAGCCAAAACTCCGACATATCGAAGCTTCGGTAGTTTTTCGATCAAAGAGCCATCAATAGGCACCTTATTGGTCAGCAGTATCTCCGCGCCTAGAGCACGATCCTGCAGTACTTCGAGTCCGGTACGATCATAGACCTTCAATTCGCCCAAAGCGGCCAAATCGGACCAGCTGAGGTCTCCTGGGTTAAGCGTGTGTCCATCCAACACCACTATTTTCAAAACTTCCTCCTTTTGACAACGGACATAACCCTGACTACACTTTTCAGCAAGAACTTACGCCTATATATTTAAATCGGGAAACAGTCTTACCGTCTATTTCTACAGTTTCTACAAACATATGCAGAGGCCTGACCCATAGATCGCCCTCACCATAGAGAGGCCGATAAACTACAAGTTCTTCTTCCGTTTCGGAATGCCGAGCCACACCAAGAACTTCATATTCAAGGCCTTTAAAATGGCGATACCGGCCACACTTAACCACAATCATATTTATCCCTTTCCCAGAAGTTGCTACCAACCTCTTCAGATATCCCTACCAGTAAAAGATAACATTACTCTCACGAGCTACAAGAGCTGCACTCCAGCATCCAAAGAACGCCAGACTTACCCTCTAGACCACAAAAGCATAAAACAGGTGGGTTAATTTTGACAACTACAGTAGAGAAACGGAAGAAATGGGAATTGAACAAACCTGGCTAGGGGAAGGGAGTAATAGCCATTGAAGAAAAACCGGTCAGCTAACTGGCAGCAACCTGATTGCGGCCAGCTTCTTTAGCCTGATAAAGGGCCTCGTCTGCTGCCCTGATAAGAATTTCCGGTGAGGTACCGGAACCAGGGATCTGCGACGCCACACCAAGACTAAGCGTAACGACAGACGCAGCACGGGATGTTTCATGGGGAAGAGCCAACGCTTCTATTGCATGACGAACCCGCTCAGCAAACTTAGTGGCGCCCTCTAAAGGGGTATTCGGCAACAAAAAAACAAACTCTTCTCCACCATAGCGACAAGCAAGATCTCCGGCTCGCATAGCGCATCCGCCAAGAGCTTGCGCTACCTGACGCAGACAGTCATCACCGGTCTGGTGGCCATAGGTATCATTGTACGGCTTGAAAAAGTCGATATCGCATAAAACCAGGGAAAGACTTTGTTTTTCACGAGCCAATCGACGCCATTCCCGCTCTATGTTTTCATCGAAGGATCGTCGATTGGGCAACTGCGTCAGGCTATCCAATCGTGCCAATCGGGCGAGGGTAATATTGGCCTTGGCCAGAGCGGCTTCGGCCTGTTTGCGATCCGTGATATCCTTAAATTGCGCAACAATTCCAGGTGTACCATCCAAGGTCACCAAAGGAGCAGCTGATACGATAAAATGTTGTTCTCCCGAAGAGATACCTCGCGAAACATCATACTCCTTGGCAGAGAGAGAATTTATAGAGAGCTCTAGGGGGCAGGATTTCCCGTTGCAAAGGGGCGCTTCAAGCAAGGTGTTGCACGGACGGCCGACCACCTCTGCAGACGTTTTACCCAGCAAGTTAAGCATAGCGTCATTGGCGCGAACCACTATTTTATCATTACGCACCACCCACATGGCATCGGCACAGGAAGAAAAAACCTGGTCTAATTCCATGCTCAACATTTCAGCCTGTACTTGCTTCTGGTTTGCAGCGCCAATTGCTTCCAAAAGAATGTCGTGACTGCCTTGCAGCTCGTCACAAGAGCTACGCAAATAATTCCGCTCCTCTTCCAAACGCCGGATACGTTCTTTCAGCTCCTCTATTTGCGAAGCATCAGCGCACAATTCATTATCTGGCAATCCTGTGGTGGAACCACCACAACACCTCACGGTCATTGCATCCTCTCAATTATGGATCAATTAACATCAATGAATTACCATGATATTTAATTTTAATACAATACAAAAAGTACAAAATGGTCATAATTTTGACTATTTATGACTGAAGTCTTACCCTCCCCTATGTTTAACCGGTCAGATTAAGCGGTCGACTTGACCGATATAGGGCAAAGCCCTATATCGGTCGGAACAATCGAGACCATAACCGACAACCCACACTTCCGGTATATCAAACCCAATATAATCGGGAGTGATATCTATCTTTAACCGGCCAGGTTTACGTAAAAGGACGCAGGTGCGCAGGCTGGCAGGATTGCGAGCACCCAAGAGATGGGTCAAATAGTTCAGGGTTAAGCCACTATCAAGTATATCGTCGACAATAAGCACATGCTGTCCAGCCAGGTCGGAGCGTACATCCATTATAAGACGCAGAGAATCGCTGGGGTAGACTTGCTGCCCGTAGGCGGAAACAGCGATAAAATCAATTCGTCTGCGTATAGTTAGCGCCCGTGACAGATCCGCCAGGAAGATATAACAACCACGCAATACACCGACCATGACCAGTTCGTCTGCGGCAGCATAATCACGGCTGATTTGCCGAGAAAGTTCCTGCACTCGACGAGCAATCTGCTCAACAGTTAACATCACTGCCGGTTGCGGTTCCACCCCAGCCACATCAATCCTCCACAAATAGAGGAACAAACTTCATGGTCCGGACATGGACCAGACCCCGGTCGGTAAGCTTCAATTCCGGAATGACCTCCAGCGCCAGAAAACTCATGGTCATAAACGGATCATCCAACCTGCATCCAAGCCGACGAGCGGCCTGGGCCACCTCATTCTGGGAAGAGGCAACCTGTTCAATAGCACCATCGGACATCAGACCGGCAACAGGCAATGGCAAAAGCGCCAAAACCTCATGACCAAGAGCAACCGCCTGGCCACCACCAACGGCAGCAACCGCCCGTGCCGCCGTCAGCATGGAACGGTCATCGCCACCGATAACCATCAGGTTGTGATGATCGTGGGCCACGGTACTGGCTATGGCCCCGCGTTGTAAACCCATGCCGGTCACAAATCCAAGACCGCATTGACCACTTTCGCGATGTCGTTCGATTACCGCCATCTTCAGCAGATCTCGTTTCGGACAAGCCAGAGCCTCTTCAGCAACGATATGGGCCGGCATAATCCTGCAGGTCGTCGTCAGTTGATCTGGAATTACGCCGATGACTCTCATGTGAGTTCCCTGCGCCGCCACCTTGAGGTCTAGCCGCTGCCAATCAACCCGAACCGTATGCGCAAGCTTTGCAGGCACCCTCTCTGCCCTGTCTGCCGGCTGCTCTTTGGTTTCTACCAGTTGACCGGCCCGATAGACTCTTTTCGGCTGAAACTCGGAAAGGCTATCTACCACGAGAATATCCGCCCGACGCCCAGGAGCGAGCAGCCCTCGATCCCAAAGCCGATAATGCTCGGCCGGGTTAAGGGTTGCCATGCGCAAAGCGGTGATGGGCGGAACCCCGGCGTTCATGACCATCCGCAGCAAATTGTCGATGGAACCTTTCGTCAACAGATCGGCGGGACTTAAGTCGTCGGTACACAAAGAAATCCAGCGCTCATTGTAGTGGTCCAACAAGGGCAGCAGATCGAGAAGGTTGTGCGCCGCACTGCCTTCACGGAAAAAGACCTTCATACCGCTTCGCAAGCGGGCCGCCGCCTCGGCAATATTGACGCATTCGTGATCAGAAGAGATTCCAGCCGCGGCGTAGGCCTGGAGATCCCTTCCCATGAGTCCCGGACAATGGCCGTCAACAACTTGCCCCCGAAACATGGAGAGTTCTTTCAATAAACGATCTTTACCGGCGACCACCCCAGGAAAATCCATCACCTCGCCCAGACCCACCACCTTTGGATGATCGCCCAGCGATTGAATATCCTTGCTGGTTAAAGTGGCCCCAGAAGAAGCCAAGGCGGTAGCCGGCACTGACGAAGGCACCGTCAACAGGATATCGAGAGGCGCTCTATCTCCGGCCTGCAACAGATAAAGTATCCCTGCCATACCGAGTACGTTGGCAATTTCATGAGGATTGGCAATCACCGTGGTTACACCGTGGCTAATCACGGCCCTGGCATACTCTGCGGGATGCAGCATGGTGCTTTCGATATGGGCATGAGCATCGATCAGCCCCGGGCAAACGAAGCCACCCTGAAGATCGTGCTCTTCGTGGCCGAGACAGGCTTCATCAATGGCGGCGATGCGTCCATCACAGACCGCGATAGAGGCAGGATAAACCTGATGGTTAAGGACGTCGACCAACTGCAGATTGCGTAACACAAGGTCGGCGGGTTCGTCGCCACGAGCCACCGCCAGCAGCCGCTTTTGTTGCATAGCGCCTCCCCTGTTTAAGGGTTACCACTATAAAGAAAACTTAGGCTTTTTTTCAGTATACCCTGTTACAGCGACGCCAAAAAGACCTGGAGCAGCAAAACAGTGCAGGAATAACTGGTTATGGGAAACGGTAGAGGAATATATCTGAATAGACGTTCTTGATTTAATTTTGCTTAAACAGAAAAACAAAAGCCCGATCGGTCTGAGCAAACTAAGTGCGTCAGACCGATCGGGCCGTTATTCATTCCCAACGAGTTTTCGCCGGCAAAAACCGTTTATACGGTTGCCTGGCTCTGCCGGCCGCGTGAGCGGTGGCCTCCCTGAGCAGACTTATTGGAACGAGATCCGCTTTTACCCGATCGGCTGCCGGACTTAGCTGCTACACGCCGACGGTCGGCAGGTGGGGAGCCCTGTTTACGGCCCTTGGCCGGATCCCGGGGCGGCGCTGCTGCACTGTAGTCGAAATTGTCCAGGGTATGACATTCGATGGTACTTTTAAGAAGCCTTTCAATGGCCCGCACCATCCCCCGGTCCTCATTGGTGATCATGGTGAAAGCATCTCCTTTTCGAGCGGCTCGACCGGTACGACCAATGCGGTGAATATAGGACTCCGGTGTCGATGGTACGTCGTAATTGATGACATGAGAGACCTGGCTCACATCGATTCCCCGAGCAGCGATATCGGTCGCCACCAAAATTTGGAAGGTGCCTTTGCGAAAACCCTCCAAAGCTTTTTGACGTTGATTCTGCGACAGATTACCCTGCAATGACGTTGCCCGATAACCATCACGGTCCAACTGCTGCCCCAATCGTTTAGCGCGATGCTTGGTGCGGGTAAATACCAATACCGATTCGGTATCGGTGCGTTTTAGAAGTTCCCTCAACAGCGCTGTCTTAAGATGTTGAGCCACCGGATAAAGTGCATGGCTAACCGTTTCTGCCGGGGCCGTGGTACCGACCTGAACGGTCACAGCATCGTGCAGCACCTCATGAGCCAGATGGCGAATTTCCTTAGGCATGGTCGCTGAAAACAGCAATGTCTGCCGCTTACTGGGCAAATGTTTGAGAATACGTCGAATCTCCGGGAAAAAGCCCATATCGAACATCTGATCGGCCTCATCGAGGACTAATACCTCGAGGTGCGACAGATCGATGGTTCCTTGCCGGAGATGATCGAGCAAGCGCCCTGGGCAAGCCACAACGATCTCGGCGCCTCGCTTCAGTTTAGCAATCTGCGGATTGATGCTAACGCCACCATAGACCGTGACACTGCGAAGGCCAGTCTGTTGACCTAGGCTAGTAAAGGATTCGTGTATTTGTTCTGCCAGCTCACGAGTCGGCGCAACAACCAGAGCACGTACATGACCTTTGCTGCCGCTGGACAAACGCTGCAGAATAGGCAAAGCAAAAGCGGCGGTTTTTCCGGTGCCGGTCTGCGCCAACCCCATTACATCGCTTCCACTGAGCACTGCAGGGATAGCCTGTTCCTGAATCGGAGTGGGAGCAAGATAACCAGCGGCCTTGATGCCGCTCATGATCTGAGGTTGAAAATCGAAAGTTTGAAAATCCATAAGTTCCTTTTTCTTTAATAAAAAAAGCCCCGAGTTAATTTCGGGGCTTTACGATGGTCTTTTTCCAGAAATTAGTTTATCTCACTAAAACTAACAGATATTACTGTAAATTGTCAAGCAGGAGCTATTTTTCAAGACTGCAATCTCTAAGCAATGCATTAAACCTCCTGGCACACTTGACTCGCCACCATGCTTGACACCTCAAAATATTCGTGTAGCCTTTTAATCTTGTTCAACTTTTTGCGGTTGTGTTTTATGGGAATTTTTGAAAATTTCGGCAGGAAAATACTTGTTTTTAAAAACGTGCCCATGTTAGCCTTCCATCATCTTGGTAAATGTTGTGCGGATTCATGTAGCCCGGCATATTGACACGGCGTCAATCAAGAACAAAGCATTCAGACCCAATTCGGCTTTGTGTCTTTCAGCCAGAGGCTTCGATCTCCACAACAAAAACATCCCAACCGGGAAACATGGAGAAGAAAATGGCAGAAGGTACAGTCAAATGGTTTAACGACGCAAAAGGTTTTGGTTTCATCGAGCAGGACAACGGCCCCGATGTTTTTGTCCACTTTTCGGCTATCCAGGGCGACGGATTCAAGTCCCTTGCTGAAGGAGACCGGGTCTCTTTCGACGTGACCGAAGGACAAAAAGGTCCTCAAGCTTCTAACGTCTGCAAAATCTAAGTCGTCGCATCTGACAACATTCAAGCAAAAAGCCCTGCGGTTAGCCGCCGGGCTTTTTTTATCGCTATCTTTCTTTTTCACCTGGCTTACACCATGTCCATAAAATGGCGGCAATTTTTATGCGCAGCACTTCTGGTATTTCTGCTCGACCTTTACTTTAGCCGACCGGCAGCGGTCCCTCCTCCACCGCCGTTATCCTTGCAAGCACGCATCGGCCAGATGCTGTTGGTCTGTTTCGAAGGTTCTCGGCTCTCTGCGCAACACCCTCTGCTGCAGGACATTCGTCTCGGTCACCTGGGAGGCGTCATGCTGCGCAGCCAGCCTGCTGACGAAGCCAAAGGGCCAGGCAATATCGTATCCCCCGATCAATTGCAGGCCCTGACCCATTCGCTTCAATCGGCGAGTCCTACCCCGCTGCTCATCGCTGTTGATCAGGAAGGAGGGAAAGTGAGCCGGCTAAAGCCTCGAGATGGCTTCCCAACGACAACCAGTTTCGCCCAACTCGGCCAAATGAACGATCTTGCCAAAACTCGCACGGAATCCGAGGCGATTGCCAAAACCTTGCATCGGTATGGCGTCAATTTCAACTTCAGCCCAGTGGTCGACCTGAACAGCAATCCGAAGAATCCGGTTATCGGTTTTTGGGAGCGGTCGTTCTCAACCGACCCTGCCATCGTAACGGCCCACGCTGGTCAAGTCATAGCGGCTCATCGCTCCCATGGCATAGCAACCTGTCTGAAACATTTTCCAGGCCACGGCAGTTCAAAAACCGATAGTCATCGAGGCTTTGTCGACATCACCGAAACCTGGGAAAAGGCAGAATTGCTGCCCTTTGTTAATTTGATTGACGCTGGCCTGGCAGATGCGATCATGACAGGGCATGTTTATAATGCACAGCTGGATGCAAAACTACCGGCAACCCTGTCCCGACCTATTATAACCGAACTGCTACGAGAAGAGATGAAATACGACGGGGTGGTTATTTCGGACGATCTGCGGATGAATGCGATCAGGCGGCACTATTCTTTTCCGGAGACGATAGAACGTGCCATCAATGCTGGAGTGGACATCTTATTAATTTGCGCCAGCGATGATGACCTTGTCAGCGATACCGTAGCCCTGATTTCCGACCTGGTACAACAGGGTCGCGTCAGCGAACAGCGAATCGATCAAGCTTATCGCCGCATCAATCGTCTGAAGTCAAATCTGGCAACCAAAGTGACACAGGGTTAAGGGTTGGCAGGGTAAAATATTTTCGCAGAAAGACCACCCGTTATCATAGCGGCTGGTCTGTTTTTTCCACAACGGAAATGGCAACGATTTAACACCAGGTCATATATCCGTTTCACGGCCAAAGGCCTCAAACTCGCCTAAACTGCTGAACTCAACCCAGGCTAGGTATTGATTGGGAGCATTGACAAAATTATAGATGTTCTCGACGATATTGAAATGATTTTCCTCCTCCTTGGCAATACACAACAAGACCTTTTTTATCTCCTCATCCACTTCGCGTTTTGCCGCATCAGAGTATAACCGTACGCCTTCCGCTTCAAGTTTGAGGGCGTACCGATAAGACTCAAGATTGCTCATTACGGAAGGAAGGCTCTGCCTCTCAGCCAGGATTTTGGCAAAAACGTTCTTCGCTTTTTCCAACACCTTTGACTCGGTCACAGCGTCGGGCACTTGCTGGTTTTTCAGGTTCTGAAATAACTGCCTGTGGCTCTGTTCATCGTCAGCCAGATCAGAAAATATTTTTTTCATGCCGGGGATATGACTTTCGTCCGCCAATTTTCGATAAAAGGTTTCGGCATCTGTTTCCATCTGTATGGCAAAATCATAAACGTTCATCAGACACTCCTTAGCACATAAGCCTGTCCAACTAACGGTCAAAAAAATCCGCTCTTATAATTCAATCAGAAAAATAATGCCTTCCCCTTCCTCAAAAGCGGTCGCATGGAATGCATAAGGTATTATTTGTCCATTGCGACCCTATGGTGCTGGCGCCATGGTGATTGGCAGCGTACTAGACTTATTGACCGAACAAGCCCTTAATAACACCCTCCAGAAGCTTCTTCTCCTTTTCCCGTGAATCTTCCTGGTCGGCTGGAACTTCTTTACGGAACAGCTTTTCTTCCAAGGTTTCCTGAAGTTTTTTTTCAGCTTTTCCTTTCAATGCGCCCTTTATGAACGCAGTATCCAAGGCAAATTTCGGGCGGGCAACGGATCCCTTCACCCGGAGAGGAACCTGCCCCCAACCATCGGCATCAACCAACAACTGAGCAAAACGGCCGCTACCATCAAGTTTTTCGGTCAAGTCTGGCGACAAACGAAGATCCAGGGCGAGATTCAGGGTACCGTCAAGGCCGACATCACCTCGCGGGGCGAAACGAAGATCCTGGCTGACCAAACTACTGGTTAGATCAAAACGGCCCTTATTGATAGCAAAACGCCCGCTGGCTTGATCGAACCCCATAACGCTCAATTCAGGCAGACCAAGAAAATTCGACAATTCTTTCAATAAATTAGTGCCGGTTACACGCCCTTCTCGCAACAACAAACTCCCCTGGCCACTCAATTGATTACGAACAACCTCAAAATCGGTCCCTTGCCCCTTCAGATCGAGGTCTAGATTCATCAAACCATAAACGGAACCAGCAGCTTTGGGAACAAAAACTCTTAGCAATGGGTCGGCCTGAACGCCGAGGGTGGAAAGTTGGGTTCGATAGGCAAAGCCTGGACGCCCAAGATCGATAAGGGAGTTGTTCTTGAATGAGCCCCCGGCGACCTGGCCGACCAAGTCTTCAATTTGAAGCTGATTGTTCTGGAAACGATAGCGTGTCTGAAGGCCGTCAATGGGCAAACCTCGATAAAAGGCCTGCTTAATCGTAGCTGTGCCGGAGAGTATAAGCGGAAGGTCCAAAGGCTCCGGTGGAGTAGATGGCGACGCTGCCCCAGTACTCTTAGAAGAAGTCAAGGCTCCAGCGGATGATGAACTTTCCCGGGGAAGCAGTTGATCGATAATAACGTGATCACTACGAACATTTGCAACCGCTACAATGGGCAATTTAGTAAAAGAAGAAGCTTCGCATTCAAGTTGAAGGCGATTATCGCCGACAACCAGCACCAGGTTTTCCGTCAGTAACGCATCGCCATTGATCGAAACCAGGCCGGTCAGTGACGGTCTTAGTGTGCCAACGAGCGCCTGCACACCGTCTAAGCGCATTTCAGCATCCTGCACCAATTCCCTGGGGCGCTCAGGTGTGCCAGCTAGATGAATTCTCGCTGTAATCAGACCGGCAGGCTCCAGGGGGACAAAGTCCTTGACCAGTCCGGCGGGAAAGGCCTTTAGAACTTTGGCGATATTCAGCTCATTTATACGCAAATTCAAATCTAGCGACTTTTTTGCACCCTGTTGTATTTCACCGGCGACATAAAGCGGTACCTCGTTTAAGGACAACCGGCCGTGATCAACCACGAGTCGTTGGCTCTTCAGATCGAGATCAATATCATAATCGATGTCAATTTTAGCCCCCTTTAAAGGGGCTTGGGGCATAGCGTCCAACTGCAAGTCGACATTATGCAGCCGCACCTGTCCTTCGCTGGCGAGCACTTCCCGATTCCCCGATAATTGCAAGTCCAGATCAATTTCAGCACGATCCAGACGACCCGGTAACTGCTCACCAAAGTATGGGGCAAAAGGCATGACATCTAAGCCAGGCATGACTATTTTGACTTCTGCTGAACTTTTAGCAAGATTGACAACCCCGTTGATGGACAAGGGCGCCCCGTTCAATGTGGCTGACAACTGCGCGGGAAAGTCTTGTTGAAGGGAAAACTGGCTGACCTGCAATGAAAAATCATCGAGTTTATAACTAAGCGGGTCAGCGGCGACCTGGTGATCGATTAGTTGAACGGTTCCTTGCCGGACGGCCAACTGGGAAATCAACAACTGAATATTGCCCGTTGTGGACTCTTCTGCGGATAGGTCTGTTTCACCCTGTGCCGTGGCAGTTTTTTTATCGGCCGTTGGGATCAGATCGCTAAAATTAAAGGTTCCATCGGTCCATCGCTCCAGCCTAATTTTCGGTTTATCGACGGAAATCTCGTCAATCTCTACCCGCATACGAAACAGGGGCCAGAAACGGTAACGCAGGGTTATGGCCTCGGCTTGCAGGAAGTTCGTTGCATCCTTTAGTTCTTTAACTTCAATGTTTTTAAGAACAATGCCGGAAAAGAGACTGATATCGACCTGCTCAATTCCAACCTGGCGGTTCAAGGCCTTCTCAACGCGTGGCAGCAACAGCCCTTTGACCCGTTCCGGCGTTACCAGAAACTTAGTCAATACAACGAGAGCGACCAGACCCACGATCACGGCCGCCGTAATTGCCGCGATAAATTTCCTAGAGTTAGTCATTGCCTACTCCATAATTACATACGGATTAAAGGTTTTAGTATGATCCGGACAATGGACACGGATGCATAAAAGATCGAAAATAGGTTCTAAAGCCCGAAAGGGTCTTCAAGACCAGCCACCTGCAAAACGGCCTGCCATTGTTCTTGAGTAACCGGCTGCACGGACAGACGGTTGCCCTTTTTCAGTACCCCCATGCCTGCAAGCACAGGATGCCGAGCTAAATCCTGGCGAGTTATAGGAACCTCTAGGGAAGCCAGGTACTGCACATCAACCATATACCAGAGAGGATTTGTTGCTGATGCACGGGGATCGAAGTGATCGGATTCAGGGTCAAGGGCTGTATAGTCTGGATACCCTTCACGGACCACCCTTGCCAATCCGACGATAGCGGGTTTTGAAATATTACTGTGATAGAATAAGACACCGTCCCCACATTTGATATCATCCCGCAACAGATTACGAGCCTGGTAATTACGAACCCCGTCCCAGGGCTCGGTACCGTCCGGACGATTCTTTAAGTCATTCAAGGAAAAACAATTCGGTTCAGATTTCATCAACCAAAATTTTCGCTTTTCAGATTTCTCTATGCCCTGTTTCAATTCCATAACAGTCCTCTATGTTGGAACAAATGTGCAGACAGCAACAGCGTGTTAGTTAATAGCCTGGGTGCTGAGGCTTCAACAGCCATCCCTCTAAAAGCCAGAACGGACAAACGTGGCTCACAGAAAAGGTGAAATTGATATTATCCCCTATAAATAATATGATGACAACAGCTTAACTTTGCGGCATATCTTGTTCACCGCCTCAACGGTTTGTTTCATCAAAGGGAACAGGCGCCACATAATCGGATATGTTCTCCACATAGGGACAATCTCCCGGAAGAAAACCTTTTGTGACAAGTTCCGGAGTTAACCGGACACAGCCAGGGCGCCGAATATCCCGGTCGGCGTAAACGGTACAACGGAGCGTTTCAAGGTCAAGCTTTTCACAGGGTGTATCGGTAAAATAAACCTCTCCTTCAAAGTCGATCTTTTCATAGCAGCAACGCGCACAACATTTGCACTTAGTTTCCCACTCTTCATGAGTCATCGAACAAACACTCCCTATGCAACCAGATGAGGCACTCCTCATTCAACTCTACAAAACCACTGTCAATTCGATTTTACAATTGACAAAAATTCACCACATGCATAATAATGCCACTCTTTAGACAAAAAAAGAACAATTGAAACATAAAGGAGGCAAAACCAGATGAAGTGTGAAACCGTTCTCCCCGGCATTGAGTGTACCTTCTGGTCAAAGCGCGGTTGCGTCTTTGAAGGCAACACCTGTCAGCCCGTCGTCGAAGAATGTCAGGGCTGCGAGCGGATCGTCGACAGTAAAGTCGGCCAGGTCTGTTCGGCATACCCCTCTCCCGCTCAAAAGTGGAGCGCAGGTCTGTGTAATTTCGCTACCCACAAAAAAGTTGAAATCAAAAGTGTCGACGTTAAAGTCAACCCCCTTAAGGCTTCCAAAAAGGCCGCTGGCAAGTAACGAACATGGGGTTTTAGCGATTGAAACTACAAAGGGCAGGCGCGATGCGCCTGCCCTTTTTTTGTCCTATCAGTTTAAAACCTATCATCTTTTTGGAAAATGCCTGTTCAAGACATCTCTGCCTTCAACCCTTCGACCAGAGCGGTAACTTCAGCTAAAATTTCCCGCCCCACGGTCGACTTTTCAATAGCCAGAAACTTCTGATAGCTGGACAGTGCTTCGCGAGTCTCATCCAGGTCGAGGCAAATATTTCCAAGGGCCACATAGGCCTCTGCCAACTCTGAGTCGAGGGCGATAGCTTCGCAACAGGCTGCCTTGGCAGAAACAAGGTCACCACGTTCTTGGTATATTTCGGCCATATTGAGATGGGTATGGGCTTCTTGCGGATCGAGCTTCAGTGCTTTTTGGTAGCACACCAAGGCCTGTTCAGTATCATCCTGTGCAAGAAAGGCATCTCCCAGGCAGTTAAACAGAAAAGCCGAATCGCCATCCAATTTTGCAGCTGTGCGATAAGCATCTATGGCTTCGACATAACACTGTTGCCGATACTGAACTAAACCGATGCTGGCCCAAGCTTCGCCCTCTTCCGGGTCTATCCGAAGAATTTCACGATAACATTCCAGAGCCTTACCACTGTCGTCAAGCTCAAAAACTAAATCTCCGAGAGCAAACAGAAGCTCTACTTCCCCGGGATGTTTTTCTAGAGCCTTTTCAAGCACCGATACCGCTTCTGAAGCCTTGTCGAACTCGCACAGGGCATCGGCTAAAAGCAAAGACAATTCTGCGTCCTGCGGCGAATCTTTAAGTGCCTGTCTAAATAAACGGATCGCAGCAGGCCAGTCTTGATTATCCAGCGCGATACGCGCCTGTTGTTCGCAATCATTCATGTGGTTTCCATGCAAATCTTAAGAAAGGTTTCATGCCGGCAGTTGTGGTTGTTCCGGCAAAGTACGTAAGCGTTGAAAAATATAATGACCACCGGAAAAAATTGTCAGCAGCCCGGTCAAATAGAATAGCCAGGAGATCCAGCTGCCTGACCAACCGGTCACAACAATTAAAAGCACTGCCGCGACAGTAATCAGCTGCAAAAAGGTGGTGTGCTTTCCCCAACGGCTCGGCTCAACCTTGAGTTCCCAGCCACAGAAAAAGATAATTGCGGCACCCAGAATCATAAACAGGTCTTTAAAAAAGACCACCACCGCAAGCCACGCAGGAACCAAGCCGATAAATGCCAGCGATAGATAGCAGGACAATGTCAGCATTTTATCTGCTGCCGGGTCCAAGTAGAGTCCTAACAGTGTACACTGATCGAGCAGACGAGCAAAAAGCCCATCCAGCAGATCGCTAAGGGCTGCCACCAGAAACAAAGCCAAAGTCAGCTCGAATTCACGATAAATTATTGCGATAGTAACCAACGGTACTAGAAACAACCGCAGCAGGGTTAGCGAATTCGGGATATTCAAAACCATACCCAATCCCCTGACATAAGCGTGTCACGACGCTTGCTGCACCATAACAGCAACAGCCTGACACTCTCTACTCTACTAGGAGGTGTCGAACCTGGCAAAAGTCGACCAAAAACCTTCTGCTCGGCCCTTGGAGTCCGACAGTCTCCCAGGCGCAGAATTGAAATGACCTTTTAGGCAGGAATCATTCCTCGGGAAATCCAGCCCGCCCTGCTGGCCGCCAATTAATCTCGGCTGCCATGCAGACGGAAGGAACCATCAGCCGAGGTGATTGAGGAAATGGCGTGCTTGTATAAAAGAAGGTCGCCACTGCATTCAACCAAGACGCAGAAGCTGTCAAACGATTTAATAAACCCTTCCAGTTTTTGCCCCGACATCATCATAATTATTACACGGACACGCTCTTTACGAGCTTGGTTGAGATACTGATCCTGAATATTAAATGGGGTCTTAGACATGGCCGCTCCTTTATTTAGACATTATAAAATGATCAATCAACTTCAATACCTTAGCAAACTCTCTCGGGGAATCAAGCCAAATTATATCTTTATTCTTTCTAAACCAGGTCAACTGTCGCTTGGCATAACGCCGTGAATTGCGCTGAATCAAACTTATAGTGTCCGGCAAAGACGCATTACCCAACAAATGGTTTACACATTCTTGATAACCGATAGTCTTTAACGCCTTCAAATCGGGGTTATACCCTTGTTCCAGTAACGCTTGAACCTCGTTTAGCAAACCGGCCTGGATCATTTCATCAACTCGCTGGTTGATGCGATCATACAGCAAGTCTCTCTGTGACGCCAAACCTATGGATAAGACCCGATAAGGACTTTTCACAGCCGCGTGTCGCCCTTGCAGATCAGACAATCGTTGGCCGCTTTGATAATAAACTTCCAGAGCTCGTATAATTCGAACTTGATCAAGGGGGGTCAGCCGAGCAGCCATGACCGGGTCAACAGCCTGCAATCGGGTATGCAAACTACCGGATCCATGCTGAAGCTCCCAGTCCGCCAATTCCTGACGCAGCGCCGGGTCGGCGCCTGGCGCATCAACCAAGCCGCGCAACAATGCGTCGACATAAAATCCGGTCCCCCCAACAACCAGGGGCAGATGACTACGGTCAGCAATGTCGTTGAGCGCGACACGACCATAAACGATAAAATCAGAGGCTGTAAAGTTCTCATTTGGATCGACGACGTCGATCAGATGATGGCGGACCTTGGCCCGCTCTTCGACACTTGCCTTGGCTGTGCCAATGTCCATCCCCCGATAGACCTGCCTTGAATCCGCAGATACTATTTCCACTCCAAAGTGCTCGGCAAGATCCAAAGCCAGCGATGTTTTCCCTCCTGCCGTCGGCCCGCAAATCACCACCAGAGACAAGGGGCGTTGACCCTCTTTCACACCTTTCATCATGTCCTCTTGAACATACGTTCGATTTCCGACAAGGAAAGACGTTGCACAACGGGTCGACCGTGAGGACAATGGCCACTGAAATCGACCTGATCAAGCTCCCGAAGCAGGTAGTCAATCTCCGACCTGTTTAATTGTTGGTTGGCACGAATAACCCGATGACAAGCCATGAGAATCAGAAGCTGTTCGATACGCTCTTCAAGAAGCGAACTGCCACCAAAAGAAATCAGTTCGGTGATCACATCGCGAATCAACTTTTCCGCCTCAGCATCCCCAAGAACCTGCGGAATCCCCTTGAGGACATAGGAGTTCCCGCCGAAACATTCCAAATCAAACCCAACGCGTTGCAACTCAGCCTGGTGCTCATCAAGGGCGGCCGCTTCCCGATGATCGAAATCAAGAACCAGGGGGAAAAGCAAGCCTTGTCGCTCTACCCCGCAGTCACGATACTGGTTGCGCAATTGTTCGAATCCAATGCGTTCATGGGCTGCATGCTGATCGATGAGCAGCAAGTCCTGCTTGTCCTGGCAAAGGATATAACTATCAGAGAATTGGCCTATTACCCTGAGGCCGGCATAAAAACCACCGGTTTCACACAACGGGGCATCACTTGTCAGACCTGGTTCGTCGAAACTCTCGATGATCTCTTGCTGTGGCGTTACCGGATAATTAACCCTGCCTTCGCCCACTACCAACAGTGACTCGTCAATCGGTTCGGCAATACTCGCTGAACGAGATGGCGAGGAACTGTCATCTTGCTCTTTGACAACAGGAAAAACAGGATTAACAGGGACGGAAGCCGGTGCCTCGGAACCGATCGAACGCAGCGTTTCCTGCAAGGTCTGAGCGATAAAGTCATGCACAAAGGATTGATCCCGGAATCGAACCTCGTGTTTTGTTGGATGAACATTGACATCAACCTGCTCCGGCGCCATTTCAAGAAAAAGCACAACGATGGGATGACGGCCTTTCATTAACAGGTGACGATAGCCATCACGCAGAGCGTGCTGAACCAATCGGTCGCGAATATATCGACCATTAATAAATACGAACTGACTGCTGGTCGCTGATCGGTTGAGAGACGGTTGGCTGATCAGACCATGAAGGCGCATCCCACCTTTCGTCCCCTCGACCGGCATCAAACCTTGCAGGACCGAACGGCCAAGTAAACCAGCGACACGCTCAGAGAGGTTTTTCTGCCGGTTGAGATCTATTTGCCGGCGACCATTATTTACCAACTGAAACTGAACCTGCGGGCAGGCCAGGGCCAATTTGGTGATCGTATCGCTTATGTGTCCGGCTTCGGTCTCATCCCTGCGTAAAAATTTGCGCCGGGCAGGCGTATTGAAAAAGAGATTCCTGACCTCTATAAGGGTTCCGACCGGCATACCGGTGGCCTCGGCATGACGCACGGCGCCTCCCTCGACGTGAATTTCCCACCCTTCCAATGCCTCAGAAGTTCGTGTACGCAACCGTAAACGGGAAATGGCGGCAATCGATGGCAACGCTTCGCCACGAAAGCCGAGTGTCTGCAAATGAAACAAATCAGCTTCGTTGCGCAACTTGCTGGTCGCATGTCGTTCGAGGCAAAGAAAAGCATCATCCCGATCCATACCACAACCGTTATCGGTTATGCGAATCAATCGCTTGCCTCCCCCTTCAATTTCTACAACGATTTTGTTGGCTTGCGCGTCCAGGGCGTTTTCCACCAACTCCTTGACTACCGATGCCGGGCGTTCTACTACTTCCCCAGCGGCAATCTGGTTACAGAGTTGTTCCGGCAGAATACGAATTTGCTCCCTCATGCGAACCTTCCGAAGCAGAAAATTTAGCTAAAGCGTAAAAAAGAGAGCGGTCAATACTTCGACCGCTCTTCAAATTCAAATATACGGTTACGATTCAAATCTTATGCTCAAGAGAGTCGAGTAAGTTCTCGATTTCTGTCAAGTCAGAGTGGTTTTCCGATTGAGCCACATCGGTCAAGGGTTCCTTCAACAAACCGAAGTCTCCTGCAACGCTGTTCACGACAGAAACATCGACCTGTTCCATCTTACGCATGAAGCCCTCGAACAGGCAATTGTCGCAAATGGTATTGATCAATCGTGGGACTCCACCGGTAAAGCGGTGGATAGCCGGGATAGCATCAGCAGCAAAGACGTTTCGATCAGCACCGGCAATTTTCAAACGATGATTAATATAACTGGTTGTGGTCTCAACGGTAAAGGAATGCAACTGATATTTAACAGCGACACGCTGGGCCAGAGGTTCATCGAGCCGCAAGCAATCCTCGACTTCAGGCAGGCCGAAGAAGACGATATTGAGTAATTTTTTAGAAGGGATCTCCAGGTTGAGCAACCCGCGAAACTCTTCCATCAGATCGCGCGTTTGCAGCATCTGGGCTTCATCGATCAAAACCACAGCGCGACGACCCGACTCCTCGATCTGCAGCAACCGGTCATAGAGCTGTTTAAGCAATGAAAGTTTGTCAGATGCAGGCTCTTCAACACCGAACTGCATGGCGATCCTGGTTAATATCCATTCCGGTGTGATACCGGAATGGACCATCACCAGCAAAGAAGATTCATAGCGATCTTCGGGTAGACAATCCAGCATACGTCGCGCCAGAGTCGTCTTGCCGGTACCGATTCCTCCGATCAGAACCGCTAATCCCTTATTGGAGTCGACAGCATACATCAAGCGTTGAAGCGATTGACGGTGTTGCTCACTGTTGAAATAGAACCGAGCGTCAGGAGCGTTTGAAAAAGGCTCCCGCTCTAGTCCATAATGTTCGGCGTAGCTCATCTACCAATTCCCTTACAAAAAACTTTATTATTCTTACTTTTTCCTCAAGCCCACCCGAAAAACAACCGTGGCATTCCAACAATAAAAAGACAATCCTGATCGGTCAGGTTCAGATATAAGAAACCCGGTTCTTATCCGAACCATTACCGGAGGGGTTGCCCCCACTATCGTCATCAAGCCCCAATTCCTTACGTAACTGTCGTATCTGATCGTCTACATTACGAAAAAAGGGATCTGCATCGGCAACACATTGAAAGCTGTCAAGCGCCTCGAGGGGCTGTTTCCACTCCATATACAAAAGCCCCAGTTCATAATAAAGGCTAATACGCTCGCCATCTTTGAGGGCATCATAAGCCAAGCCTTCCTTAAAGGCGGAAACGGCATCCTCAAAGGCCTCCTTTTGGACAAGGCACGCCCCCTTAAGTGTCAGGCAATCGATGCGCCGTTGGGGATCGGCCATCACTTTATCGAACTGCTCGATAGCATCGTCAAGCAAACCCATTTCTTTGTACGCAATTCCAAGATTGTAATGCGTTTCAAAATCCTCGGCAGAAACCTGGTTTTCCAAACCTTTTTTGAAGTCGCTCAAAGAACCATCGAGACGTGAACGTTCCCGATCTTCCAAGCCCTGCAACGGTCCCTTCGCACCACTGGGTGCAGTAGCAACGACCTTTTTGTCCTGACCGGCATCTAAGCCGGTGACGTCGTTTTTGCCAATTCGGTCAAGCAATTGCTTAGCCTGGGGACAATCGCCTAAACGGTCTATCAAGGCCTGGCATTTTTGAGCGGCTTCGGTTAGCAGGCCCTGTTGAAAATAGAACTCTGCTTCTTCGACCTCGCCGGCCGCATCAATGGCAACCTCAACAGGGGACTCAGGGAGGTCCCCATCTAGTAATGTGTCAGCGGAGGTGCTTGCGTCATCCGAACACTCTGTATCGAGGCCAAACTCGATACCATCCAGGTCTAGTTCATCAAATTCGAGACCACTCTCCTGGGCTGCCTCAACCTCAACGGGCGAGTCGGCCTCTACCTCGAAGGACGACGACTGTTCCAGATTGTCGGGAGCAGTGGTTGGTTCATCTTCTAGATCGAGTTCACCAAAACTGGTTGGTTCCACAGAATCGGCTGTCTCGTCTTCAGCAATAGATTCTGTTGCAGGTGCTTCATCCGGTTGAGTAGACATCAAATCAAAAAGTTTGCCGCCTTCTCCCGTCTGTTCGTAAATGGCCTGCAACGAAACAACGGCCTTTTCATTTTCCGGCAATTGCTCTGCAATTGTTTCGTAACTTTCTTTAAGATCCGCCGCGCGCCCTTCAGCGAAAAAACCTTCCTTGAGCTTTTCGAGTTCACCCAATGCTTGTTCCGTTTGGCCGTCAGCCAAGAGAGCACAAGCGTACCCTTTGTGCCAATTCAGATTATCCGCATCAAGTTCCAGCAATGAACCGAAGGTAGATATTTCCTTTGAATGATCAGCCAGAGAACGATAGCTCTTGGCCAACGACAAAAGTGCCTCGGTATTCTGTGAGTCATTTTCCAAAACGCTTTGCAACAACTCAACACTGCGATCCGCCTGCCCACAAGCAAGAAATGCCCTGGCCAGTTCCACCATAACGGGATTGAATTCCGGGCAGTCGGTAGCTGGGCACTTGCTAAGTATAACTTTTTGAACGTTTTCCACAGCCTGCAAATCGGCAACGGGAGTAATGCGTTGCAGGATTTCAACCAAGCAATCCGCTGCTTTTTCTGTCTGCTGAGCCTGACTGTACGCTTCAGCCACTTGCAAAGAGATATTTAAATTATCCGGATCCAGTTCTTTCATCTGGTCCAGTATTTTTAACGCTTCGTCAGTTTCCCCTTGGCTCCGGTATAATTTGAGCAGGTTGTGATATTCGGTCAAAGCATTCCCGACCAATCCCTGTTTGACATTGATTTCTGCAAGGCGTTGATAGAGTTCGGGCTTTGAGGCATCGACTTTCTGCATCTGCTTGTAGACCGCCAGAGCCTTTAGAAAAAAACCATTGTCCTCATAATGCTTGGCCACACTTTCATAGGTTGCCAGGGCCATCTCCGCCATTTTGTCACGGCTGTAAAGCTCCGCTAACTTCTGCCGGTTGCGAATGTCGTTGGCATCGATAGCCACTATCTTTTCGTAGTCCTTGATAGCTTTACCGATTTGGCCTTTAAGCAGATTTTTCTGCGCCGCCGCTAAGAGTTTTTCCTTTTTAGACAATGCCTTCACCCACTCGGTTAAAGTGATTAAATACCCTCGTTAACTTAAACTAGGAGCAAGCACTCTGTCAAGAACAGGGACATGAATTTCCCCTGCAAACAAGCCCCTTTAGGTGAACAAGAGTCCATTATTAAATCAAACCCCTCCAGTGCTTCCCATCTCACATGACAAAGGCCATTTACAAGCAAAAACGCCCTGAGAAAAATCTACAGTTTTTTGAGGCGCTTGACCTCGCCGTTCGTTAAGGGGCGATATACCCCAACCGGCAAACCTTCCAGAACCAGAAAAGCCAAACCAACACGCTTTAGGCGGCTTACCGAATGCCCTACGGCCTCACACATTCTTCGGACTTGACGGTTACGGCCTTCACTGATGGTCATCTCGAACCAGGTATGACTTCCTGAAGAGCGCACCTTGGCAATTTTGGCCGGAGCGGTAGGACCATCGTCCAGCATCACTCCCTCTTCGAGCCGGCGCCGGGAGGAGGCTGTCAGCGTGCCCCGCACACGTACCAGGTAGGTTTTAGCCACCTGATGACGTGGATGGGTTAAACGCGCAGCCAGATCTCCGTCGTTGGTCAACAGCAGCAAACCTTCTGTATTGAGGTCCAGGCGCCCGACGGGAAAAACCCGCACTTTGACGTCCTTCAACAGATCGGCAACAACCTTGCGCCCCTGAGGATCCCGGGCCGTTGTGACATAACCGTTGGGTTTATTCAGCAGAAGATAGACTTTGGGCTGCTCCAGTCGCAGCGGTCGTCCATCCACTTCAATGCGATCACGCTCAACGTCGGCTTGATCACCAATAGCGGCAATCCGACCATTGACGGTAACCCTGCCTGCGCTGATCCAGCGCTCTGCCTGCCGCCGTGATGCAAGACCGGCAGCGGCGATCAATTTTTGTAACCGTTCCTTCATTTATAGCACTCGGTATTATTGAAGAGTTCCGCCGTTTATGATGACGAATCCTCTTCTAAAGGGGGTTGCCCTGCATCAGACATTTCCATATCGGCAAGCATATCCGGAGGCAGATCGTTAAATTCTTTAAGGGTCGGCAGGCAGGACAAGTCCCGCAAACCGAATAATTCGAGAAATTCTCTACTGGTACCGTAAATGAGGGGTTTCCCGGGGATATCCTTTTTACCGAGGATACGTACTAGACGTTTATCGAGAAGGGTCCTTATTACGCCACCCGAATCGACACCGCGCAAATAGTCGATCTCAGCGCGGGTAACAGGCTGCCGATAAGCGACGATAGCCAGGGTTTCCAGACCAGCTCTAGAGAATCGGAAAGGCCGGCTTTTACGAAACCGCCGGATCCATTCGGCATATTCAGGCCGAGTTCGGAACTGAAATCCGCCATCAACCAACTGCAAAGAAAATCCACGCTGGGCACCTTCATAGTCTTCTTGCAATTCCTGCAAAAGTTCTTTTGCCTGCTCCAATTCGATCTCGAGGATCAGGGCAACACGATCCGGCTGTACCGGCCCGTCGGCAACCAGTAATAAACTTTCGATGATTGCTTTAAGCTCAACTGTAACCAAGGGTCTCATCCTGTTGCAAACAGTTGCCATCGATGCCTTCAACGGCGTAAAGCCAAATGGAACTATCCCGACTGTTCTGCATCAGCCGGGCAAGACGCATTTTAACCAGCTCCAACATAGCAAGAAAGGTTACAACCACATCGTTACGACTAACAACACCGGTTAGCAAATCACCAAAAGCCATACTGCTCTGTTCGCTAAGGGAAGTTAAAATCTGATTGATTCGGTCCGTTACGGAAAGACGCTCGCGACTGATCTCGTGAAAAGTTTCCTCGCCATTGTCCTGTATTAACTGCCGAAAAGCTGCGACCAGTTCAAAGAGGCCAACAGGCTCCCATTCTGCCTCATCCTCTCCATCACCTTCCGGTTCCGGGGGACTGTTCACAAAAACATCCCGTCCTAAAACCGGCAGGGTATCAAGAGAAATAGCGGCATCTCGATATTTCTGATACTCCAACAGACGTTTAACCAATTCGGTCCGCGGATCGAGTTCAGTCTCCTCAAGAGCCTCTTCCTCATCCCGGGGCAAGAGCATTTTTGACTTGATATGAAGCAGGGTGGCCGCCATCACCAGAAACTCGCCAGCCAGATCAAGGTTCAGGCTTTTCATAACCTCGATTGTCGCCAGGTATTGGGCGGTAATTTCGGCAATGGGAATATCATAAATATCCATCTCATGTTTCTGAATGAGATGGAGTAAAAGATCGAGAGGCCCTTTAAAAGTATCTATATCTATCTGGTAAGGCATAGCTGCCCCATCAGGAACCGGCCAAAGGAACAAAGTGTTGAATAGCTGCAGCCTGCGGACCGGCCAACCAATGAGCAGCAAAAGAGACCGCGGGCAGCAGTGCCTTGTCCCACAGGGGCGTGACGAAGACCAACAGGATTAAAATAAAGAACCCGAAAGGTTCAATCCGCGCCAGCCACCTGGCTTGAGCCTCGGGAAGCACCCCGCTAATCACTCGACCACCATCGAGGGGAGGAACCGGCAGCAAGTTGAGTGCGGCAAGCAACAAGTTAATGTACAGACTGAACCCCGCCATCAAAATGAGCGGTTCTGCCAGAGAAGAAACGAATCCCCCCGGTTGCGATGCACCAAGGGGCATTAGCAGTAACAACCGTAAAAACAGTGCAGAGAGTCCAGCCAGGATCAAGTTGGTAACCGGCCCGGCCAAAGCGACCCAAACCATGTCCTGGCGGGGACGTTTGAAGTTGAGGACATTGACCGGCACCGGTCGCGCCCAACCGAAACCAACCAGAAACAGCACCACCAGACCAAAAGGATCGATATGCTTAAAAGGATTGAGAGTCAAACGCCCCAACATGCGGGCTGTTGGATCGCCGAGACGTTCTGCAATATAGCCGTGGGCAACTTCGTGCAATACGATGGCCAGTAAGCCGGGAACCAGCATAATTGAGATTTTTACCAGCAAGATATCCATAACCTTTCCTAAAAGAAGCTTGACCCTTCTTTTTAGCAAATACCTGTACCTAAGTCAATTTATCCATGGCAGTTGCCTGGGATAGTTCAGCAGAGACACAAAAGCGAAATCATTCGTTGGTGTGCTTGTTTGGCAGGTAATGCTGGGAAACAAAATCGAGTTCGTCTTGCCGGGTTACAAGCTCTCCGTCAAGGCGTGCAGCAAGTAGACGCTGAAAGATCTCTTTATAGATGGGGCCCGGTGCAATTCCCAACTGCTTGATGTCACTGCCAACCAGTTCGCACTGAACTGAACGGAGATGGGTGAAATAGCTGGAAAGGCAACGCTGTACCTGTTCGTTGTTACTGCGAGCCATAGCATACAGCAGTACTTCCGTGGCCAGCGGTTGAAACCAATCATAAATTTCACTTGGACGCGGTGGTGCAGTGTGCATCCGGCGCCAGAAGATCAGATTGGTTGCACGATGGGCCGCCTCCCGTTCAACGGTAAATATCTGTTGCAGTCGCGGCGCCACCACCAACCGCTGGCAAAGGCTGGCCACGGCCTGATCATCCAGATCAGTCAAAAGGCATAAAAAATAGACCAGCCAGTGGCGACACGGCTCGCCGGTAAAGAGAAGGCGATACCAATCAATCGCCTGACGAGCATTGGCAAACAGCTTCTTGGCCCTTTTTTCAAGCAAAAGGTCGGGATGCAGATATTCAAGCAGGTCGAGATCGGCCATCCGCAGTACTGCCGGTAAAGGGTTGGCTTCTTTAAAAATCAAAACCAGTTCGTTCCAAACACGATGACCGCCGATCTTGTCCAAAAAACCCATACGCATGGCGCTGCGCAGCAACTGTTCGGTATGCACCCCGATGCGAAAACCGAGACGCTGCTCGAAACGGATGGCGCGGAAAACCCGCGTCGGGTCTTCTACGAAACTCAGGTTATGCAAAACGCGAATCGCTTTTTCCTGAAGGTCTCGTTGGGCGCCGAAAAAGTCGTAGAGTTCTCCGAAATGACTGCCGTTGAGAGCAATGGCAAGAGTATTAATGGTGAAATCACGACGGTAAAGATCGAGCTTGATCGGTGCATGCTCTACCGTGGGCAAGGCTCCTGGTTCCAGGTAATATTCGGTGCGCGCTGAGGCTACATCCACCTTGAATTGATCGGGAAAGATCAGGACAGCGGTGCCGAATTTGCGATGAGTGCGTATGCGACAATCAAAACGCCGGGCAAATTCAGCAGCGAAGGCGATACCGTCTCCTTCGACAACAATATCGACATCAAGATTCTGCTTATTCAACAACAGGTCGCGGACAAATCCCCCAACCGCAAAAACATCAAGGCCTAAATCCTGTGCCACTTGCCCCAGCCGATCAAGAATATCCTGAATACGCTGTTCAAGCCGCGTTCGCAGCAAGCGCACGACATATCGTTTTTTCAAGCCAAGACTGCTGCCAAGAGCAGGGGCATCGCTCATGCGCCGGGAAACCGCGCCGGACACCATATGCCGCAACAGATCTGTTCGGGTGATCGCCCCGACCAGCTTGCCTTCATCCACCACGGGCACAAAACGCTGATTGCCGCTGACAATCAACTCCTGCAACTCTTCCACAGGAGTGCCAGGCTGAACCGCGACAAAGTCACTGTTCATAAATTCGCTCACCGGCAAATCTTCAAGTAAATGATATGCGGCTTTTTCCACCACCTGGCGACTAATAATACCAACCACCCGCTCACCATCCATAACCGGTAACGCATTAATATTATAACGGGTCAGCAGTTCGCGAACGTCTTTGATAGTTACATCTTTGGGTACCGTCTTGAGCGCGGTAAAAAGCAGATGACGAGCTTCCCAGTGGGGGTTGACATGGCGCTGTAATACTTCTGTCAGGCGATCAAGAAACTGCACCAGGGTCATATCCCGCAAAACCCCGGAGGCGGCAAAACTGTGACCACCTCCGCCAAATTCGCTCAAAATTTGGCCGACATGAACTTCGGGGACCCGGGAGCGGCCGACCAGGAAAACCCGATCACCCATTCGCACGGCCACAATCAGAGCGTTGTGACTCTCCATATCCTTTAGTTTATGGGCCAGGACAGCCAGATCACCGACATAATGGTCGATAGAGGCATGAGCGACAGCAATGTCGATGCCGTTGACATTGAGAATGGAACGACTTTCAATGAGTTGATGCAGCAAAGCGACCTGCTTGGCCGTTAACTCCTGAATCAGGGAATCGGACACCAGATTGAGGTCGCCCCCCTGTTCCAATAGATAGGCTGCCGCCTGATAATCACTGCTGGTGGTGGAATTAAACAGCAGCTTGCCTGTGTCCTCATAGAGACCGAGGAGCATCATGGTCGCTTCAGCGGAGCTGAGTTCAATCCCCTGCTCCTGGAACAGATGGGCAAAGATGGTAACCGTCGAGCCAACCTCCTCGATCTTCTCAAGGGATGGCTTGACGCTAAGCTGGCAGAGCGGATGATGATCGTAGACATGAACTTCGATCCCCGGTCGCTCAAGAACCTCGGCAAAAGGGCCGATCCGCTCCGCCTGGCAAACATCGACCAGGATCAACCGGCGGATGTCGGCCAGGTCGATATCGCGGATGCGCTTGAAAAGAGCAGCCTGCTCAGGATTTTTAAGCAGATACTCCCGCACACTTCGCTCTTGGGCACCGGCAAAGACCATTTCAGCCTGCGGGTAGAGCTTTTTAGCCGCAATCATGCTGCCAAGACAGTCGAAATCGGCATTGATATGGGTGGTAATAACGTCCATAGCGACTTTCGCACCAACCGGGCAGAGGCTAAAGCGGTCTAATCAGCAATGCAGGCTACCGATCAAATCGGTGATATGAGACACCCCTTCTTCCTGACAAAATTGCTGCAGACCATCGATAATAGTGATCATCGCCGCTGGGTCGACAAAATTGGCCGTTCCGACCTGAACGGCTTGCGCGCCGGCGATAAGGAACTCCAAGGCATCCTCGGCAGTCATAATACCACCGACGCCGATTACCGGCAGGCTCACCGCCTGCACCACCTGATACACCATGCGTACCGCCAGAGGCCTCAACACGGGACCGGAAAGCCCTCCGGTGCCGTTTGCAAGACGCGGGGTGCGGCGGCGGATATCGACCGCCAGGCCGGTCAGGGTATTGATACAACTGATAGCGTCGGCTCCTGCCTCCTCGACAGCCCGGGCGATGACGGTAATGTCGGTGACATTGGGAGTCAGCTTGACGATGAGCGGCACGTTGAGATGCCGCCGTACCAGACCAACTACTTCGGCTGCGGCGCCGGGATCGGTACCGAAAACGATACCCCCTTGTTTTACATTAGGGCAGGAGATGTTAAGTTCAACCGCGGCAATGCCATCGATCTGCGACAGTCGCTGCGCGGCCATACCGTATTCTTCCAGACTATTGCCAAAGAAATTGACAATCACCGGCGTCTGCACCTCTTTCAAAAAGGGCAGTTTCTGCTCGGCGAAAACGTCCATTCCGACATTCTGCAGACCGATCGCATTCAGCATGCCGCCCTTGGTTTCGGCGATCCGGGGGGTTGGATTCCCGGCTTTAGGACGAAGAGAAAGCCCCTTGGTAACAATAGCGCCCAGGCGGTTGAGGTCCATATAGGGACTATATTCCTCACCGTAGCCAAAAGTACCAGAAGCTGGCATGACCGGGTTCTTCAACCGCAGACCGGCAAATCCAACTGACAGGTCCGGAGTTTCTGCCGACGGACTCTTTGATTGCGGCATCTCACTCATGGCTGTGGCCCTCCTCGTTCATTCGCTTCTCCAGCAATTCCCAGTCGAGATCCTCTGCATCAAATACAGGGCCTTCCTTGCAAGTACAGAGATAACGGGGATTTTCTTCGCTATGACCGGCCCCTTTGACCACACACCCGAGACAGGCCCCTACCCCGCAAGCCATAAACGCTTCCAGTGAAACCTGTAATTTCACCTTACGGGGCTGGCAGATCCGATGAACCGCTTCCAGCATCGGCATTGGACCGCAAGCATATACCGCCGCGCCGGGGAATTTCGTCAGTTTGCGCTGCAACACTTGGGTAACCGGACCCTCTTCTCCGAGCGTACCATCATCGGTCGACACGTAGGTTTCCACTCCGAGGCGCTCAAATTCCGTTACCATCAACACGTCCTTACGAGAACGCCCGCCGATAAGCAACCGAACTTTGTTCGTTTTTACCAGTTCGCTGGCAAGCATATACAGAGGGACCAATCCGATACCCCCGCCAACCAGGATCACCTCACTGCCGTCGGCAGACAAATCGAAACCATGACCGAGCGGCCCCAACAACTCGACCCGATCCCCTTCGTGCAGTTCCTGCATGATGGCGGTTCCCCTGCCAACCACCTTATAAAGAATTTCCACGAACTCCTTGGCGGGCATTCCTTCGCAATCGGAGGCTAGCGTCCCGGTCTGAAAAATGCCGAAAGGTCGGCGCAACAAGGGTTCATTCGTAGCTTGAGACCGAAACATGACAAATTGCCCGGGTTGGGCCGAATCTGAAATCCCCGGTGCCAGAATTTTCATTCGATAATAATCTGGTGAAACTTCCTGGTTAGACAGGATGGTGGTATTAAAATTTTTCATTGTGAACTCTCGGTCACTCCATTAATTGTAAATAAACAGTTAACCATTAGTGTTTTAAACAATTCTTGCCCGGCATTCCATGCTCCGTCAGCAGCAACTGCATCACCAGGGCATCTTCTCCATCACTATAATAACGCAAACGGCGGTCAATCTCACTGAACCCAAAAGATCGATAGAGAGCAATAGCCGCTGCATTAGAGGGACGAACCTCCAGCAATGCGCTCTCGAGACCGGTCTGCAGGTTCCTATGCAAAACCTGCTCAAGCAAAGCATGAGCCACACCGCTTCTGCGCATTTTCGGCGCTGTCGCCACATTGAGGATGGTCAGTTCTTCGCAAACTCGCCAAGCACAGAGGAATCCGGCCAGATCGCGTCCACGCCACAATAGATCAATACGTGACAGCGGATTAGCCAATTCGTTAAGGAACATAGCTTCGGACCAGGGCGCACGATGACACAGCTGCTCAACAACCAGCACCTGTTCCAGATCGGCCTCGGTCATACAGCGGATGATATTCTCTGGGTTCATAGGAAGCGTGTGGCGCATGGGAAACTGCAACGGTAGCAACAGCAACGCATGAGAAAAATACCCGTTATGATAAAAGAATCATGACAGACTGGCTAAAAGCGGTTAGAATAATTCTTCAAAGGGCAGCGGCTTAAAGTATTATGGCTACCCGCTTCAGCGCATCATAATTCACCCCCTGTACAGTGTAAAGAACCAATCTTGCTGTCGTTACGACAGGGGACTTTGGCGTTGACAATGAGTGGCTGATTGTTTTAATAATGGCCGAATTTATCTGCAAGGGGAGCCAAGAATTGAGCAACGACAAGAAAATGACCTACAAGGATGCCGGCGTCGATATTGATGCGGGCAATCGTTTCGTCAACATGATCAAACCATTGGTCAAAGCAACTGCCAGACCAGAGGTACTGACCGATATCGGCGGTTTCGGCGGCCTGTTCTCACTTCATGCCGACAAGTACGAAAAACCGACTCTCGCTACCGCCACCGACGGCGTGGGCACCAAGCTTAAAATTGCCTTCATGGCGGACAAACACGATACTGTCGGCATCGATCTGGTGGCCATGTGTGTCAACGACATCGCCGTTCAGGGGGCTGAGCCTCTCTTTTTTCTGGACTACATGGCCACCGGCAAACTGGCACCGGAAAAGGGCGTGGAAGTCGTTAAAGGCATCTCTGAGGGTTGTCTCCAGGCGGGGTGTGCTCTTATTGGCGGAGAAACGGCTGAAATGCCCGGTTTCTACGCCGATGGCGAATACGATCTGGCCGGCTTCACCGTCGGCATCGTCGACAACAGTAAAATTATCGATGGCTCCACCATTACTGTTGGCGACCGGTTGATCGGACTGGCCTCGAGCGGTTTGCACTCCAACGGCTACTCATTGGTGCGTAAGATTTTGTTTGAGAAAATGGGCCTGACTGTCGACTCTCAGCTTGACGAATTGGACAAGCCCCTTGGCGAAGAATTACTGACACCGACTCGAATCTACGTCAAAACGATTCTCAACCTGTTGCGCGACTTTGAGATCAAGGGCATGGCGCACATAACCGGTGGCGGCATTGTCGAAAACGTACCCCGGGTTCTACCTAAGAACTGCCAGGCAATTATCGAAAAGGACAGCTGGCCAAAACCAGCCATTTTTGAAGTTCTGCGCCGCGGCGGCAACATCGACGAACTGGAAATGTATCGCACCCTTAATTACGGCATCGGCATGGTTCTTATTGTTCCGGAACAAGAAGTCGATGAGATAATGGTACGACTTACCGGTCTCGATGAAAAAGCCTACGTAATCGGCCGCATCGCCAAAAGCGATACGGGAGAAAGCGTCGTACTGAATTAACAACGGGCAGGCCTTCGGCCTGCCCTAAAACGTTTCGAGGAATCTCTGTGAGCAACAAGTTACGCCTCGGTATCCTTGCTTCCGGCGGCGGCACCAATCTGCAGGCGATCATCGATCGCATCCAGGACGGCACCCTCCACGCTGAAATTGCCCTTATTCTTAGTAATAAGCCGACTGCCGGCGCATTGCAACGCGGAAGGTTGGCTGGCATCCCAACTCTTTGCATCGACCAGCAGCAATATAAAAACCGGCTTGATTTTGACCGGGCCATGGTTGCCGCCTTGAACGAAGCCAGAGTGGAATTGGTCGTACTTGCCGGTTTCATGCGCCTGATCTCCAATGAGTTTCTTGAGGCCTTTCCCGACCGCATCATGAACATCCACCCTGCCCTGTTGCCCGCCTTTTCCGGCTTGAATGCCCAACAACAGGCTCTTGACCACGGCACCCGGATTACCGGCTGTACCGTTCACTTCGTCGATGCCGGAGTCGATACCGGCCCCATTGTCGTTCAAGCAGCGGTGCCGGTCCTGCAAAACGACACCCTGGAGACCCTTTCAGCACGCATCCTCCGTCAGGAACATCGCATCTACCCAGAAGCGATTCGTCTTTTTGCCGAAGGTCGGCTACGCCTTGAAGGTCGACGGGTTCTGATTGATCCACCCTTGGAAAATCCTGACCAAACCCTCCTTAGCCCCCCGCTCAGCTAAGTACAAGCATTTTCCAAGGTCATCCATGCCCATTGGAGGACTTGATGTTCAAACCGATTCTGGTTAGTGCCTGCTTGCTCGGATTACCTACTCGGTACGATGGGAAACACAAAGAGAATAGTCAGGTCCTCACTCATCTTAAGGAAAAAGGGCTGCATCCCATCCCCGTGTGTCCGGAGCAATTAGCCGGCTTGGCCACGCCTCGACCGAAATGCTGGTTTGACCAGGGGGACGGCAAAGAGGTTTTGTTGGGCAAGGGCAGGCTTGTCCGATCCGATGGCAAGGAAATGAACTCCCATTTTATCAGGGGCGCAGAGGTGACTCTGCAAATCGCACGCCTTACCGATTGCCAAACAGCCCTGTTCAAGGAGGGCAGTCCTTCCTGTGGCGTTGGGCGCGTCTATCGCCAGCAACAATCAGTAGCCGGTCAAGGAGTCGCCACCGCCATGCTGCAGCATAACGGCCTGCGAGTGTACAGTGAAGAGGACATTTAGCTGATCAACCTCCCCATTCCCCCATTCCCCTATTGTCTGTTGAGCATAGAGTCAGGACCTTAACCTATGGCTACGGAACATTATAACCTGATCGTCCTTGGTGCAAATATTGGCGAACAAATTTGCGCCACATTGCTCGCCAGGCAGGGCTATCGCGTGCTTTCCTTGCCTTCTGCTATTCAACCGGCGGCACAGTCCTTACCGTGCTGTCCGGCCCTGAACAAATTACTGAAGACACTTGAAGGGGAACACCTTTTAATTGATTCGGGCGAGTCCTTACAACTGGTAACGAATGACATTCGCTTGCAAGTGGGCGGTCTCCTGCCTTTAGAAAATGAACTCCTGCGAGAATTTCCAAAGCACCACCCCTCAATACTGGCCTTATTAGCCCGCCTTGATGAGTGGGGCCGAAAACTCAGCCTGCTGCTAGCCAGCCCCGCACCCGATGCCTCTTTGATTGCTTTTCGCCTTTTAACCCTTTATCGGCGTCAACTAGCTCAAAAACTGCCCGCCCGGCGCCTGCAACAACCTATCTTAAAATTAACAACAACACTTGGTTCGCATAAGCCGCAGGAAGCGCTAAACCAGTTGTTATCCGGACTCTGTCTGGTGGCCCCCAAAAGACTTTCTATCGCCGAGGCCGCTTTAAAATGGCACATAACCACCCGCCCTCAAACCATTTCATTGTCGGACTTGAGCCAACTTTTGACAGAGAGATATGCCGCTGCCGGCGGACAACATATCCCTCTCGATGAATTGTCTGGAATGGAACGTGCCGGGAAACGTCAAACTGGCGCCAGCTTAAAAAATGGAAAAGTTCTCAGCGCAGACCAGTTCCTGATCGGATCCTTACCCGAGCATGTGGAGCCTTACCCGGCCCTGACTTCTACCCTGGCCAAGGTTCCAGGTAAGCCACAGACCTGGACCCTGTCCAACCTGCCTCGACAGCGCCTGTCCATACTTTCTCGGCAGGTTATATTGGCCGGCGAACAAACCTTGCGCCTGACCTGGGATCAAAATAAACTGACGCCAGGTCAGGCACTTCTTGAAGCAGCCCAACCGCCGGACCAAACCCAACTCACCACAGATATGGTTCGCGAGCAGCTATCGTCTGTACTGCCCTTTATCGATTATGAATTAACTGAATCGGCCCGCCCGCAAAACGAAAAAGTCATGCCTAAATGCTTCTGGCCGAGGGGAAGCCTGCCCAACCCGGTAGCCTCCAACGCCATATTCTGCCATGGTTCGCAATTGCTGCCATCGATCGGTTTAAATGCCGACATAATGCTGGGACAAGCGGTCGCAGGCTGTTTACAAAAGCGGATGGGATAGCCATTTCAAAACATTTTTCAACTCGATTTACTGTAGCCCGACAAACGCCTGAAACAGGAAAAAGAGGTTGCAAAGGTCTAAAAAGCGTGCTAAATATAGCAGCTCTAAAATTCCAGGAGGTTTTCAAAATGGCAAGAGTTTGTGAGATTTGCGGCAAGAGACCAACGACTGGCAATAATGTCAGCCATGCACAGAACAAGACCCGGAAGGTATGGTATCCTAACCTCCAGAAAATAAGAGCGCTGCACAAAGGCAAGGTACAGTCGATTAAGATCTGTACCCGCTGTCTGCGTTCCGGAGCCGTTACCAAGGCCTGATCGGTCTACAACGGACCATACAGTTATGTATCAATAAAAAAGGGTGGAACATTAGTTCCACCCTTTTTTATTTCCAAACAACTAGCTGAAACATCAGCTGACCCGGGCTATCCCCTCGATCTCTACCAACGCCTGCTTAGGCAGAGCCGCCACTTGTATAGTGGCCCGCGCCGGGGCTGAATCAACGTTAAAATATCGTCCGTAGATTTCGTTAACCACGCTAAAGTCTTTCAAATCAAGCAGGTAAATGGTGGTTTTAACAACCGAATCATAATCCAGGCCGGCCGCTTTGAGAATCGCACCGATATTCGCCATAACCTGCTCAGTCTGTTCAGCAATCCCCCCCGGAACCAACTCACCACTAGCAACATCAAGGGCAAGTTGACCGGAAAAAAACAACAAGTCCCCAGCCTTGACAGCCTGGGAATAAGGCCCGATTGCAGCTGGTGCCTCAGATGTGGAAACAACTTGTTTGCCTGTCATAGCTCACTCCCTCCCTGCCCCGTCGACTCATCCCAAAAATTTACTCACGATGAGCCAGTCCTGACTTTGACTGCCCATAATAGATCTAAAATTTTAACCCCGCACTCGTTCGACCTGATGAACACCCTTAACCTGTTTCAAAGCCTTGACTATTCGATTAAGGTGTTCCCGGTCCTGCAGATCGATGGTAAAAACAATCCGGGCTTTGCTGTCGTCGGTTGTATGTACGTTAGCCGAAATGATGTTAGCTTCGCAGTTACTTATCTCACCACTGATATTAGCTAGAATTCCTTTTTGATCGAGGCAATATACCCTCACCTTGACCAGATGGGATGACTTTTTCTTTAAATCCCATTCTACTTCGATACGCCGTTCGGGATCGCTCTGCATAACTCCGGGACAATCTGCGGCGTGCACGGCAATACCACGACCACGGGTAATAAAGCCAACCACCGGATCTCCCGGCAACGGATTGCAACATTTGGCATATCGCACCATAATGTCGTCAAGACCTTGAATTTTTATAGCACTGGAGGGTTTTTTATGGATTTTTTCCAGAACCCGGCCAATCCGGCCCTTTTCTTTGGGGGCTTCGGGCTTAAGGCTCTCTTCCGGAACAACCCGGCCTACCACTTGTCCCAGCGATAATTTACCATAACCAATGGCAGCCAGCAGGTCATCACTGGCGTGATAGCCCAGTTCCTCCATGGCTGTAGCCATTTCAGCAGACTGGAGCGCCCGTTTTAGACTTACACCATATTTACGCAATCGTTTTTCAAGGAGCTCGCGGCCGAGGAGCAAACTCTTCTCATGCTGTTCGGCCTTAATCCACTGCCGTATTTTACTGGCAGCTCTGGAGGTCTTGACAAACTTCAACCAATCCTTGCTGGGTTGTTGACTGGTGGCAGTAATGACTTCGACGATGTCACCGCTATGCAATTGAGTCTTTAAAGGTACCAGCTTGCCGTTAACCCGCGCTCCACTGCAGTGATGACCTACATCGGTATGCACGCTGTACGCGAAGTCGATGGGAGTAGCCCCGCGCGGAAAGGCTTTAACCGTTCCCTTGGGAGTAAAGACATAGACCTCATCGGAGAACAAATCATCGTTGAGGGCCTCCAGCAATCCAACTTCATCACTCTTTGCCGGCTGTTTCTCAGGTTCCCGCTCAAAGAAACCTTTTTGTTTGTCCACCTCGGAGCCAGGAGCCTTCCCTGCCTGTTGCTCCTTATATCTCCAGTGGGCTGCAATGCCCTCTTCGGCGATGCGATGCATTTCCTCCGTACGAATCTGCACCTCCATGCGCTCACCAAAAGGACCGATAACCGTTGTATGCAATGACTGATACATATTCGGCTTGGGCATGGCGATGAAATCTTTGAATCGTCCCGGAACGGGCTTCCAGGCAGCGTGAATGACACCAAGCACCGTATAGCACTCAGGAATCGTCTGTACAATCACTCGAAAGGCAATAAGATCGTAAACCTCATCGAAAACAACCTGCTGACGAACCATCTTTCGATGAATCGAATAAAGGTGTTTATAACGCCCGTAACAGACCCCCTTGATCCCCTGTCGACCGATTTTTTCCAGAAGCAGTCGCTTGACCTGCGTTATGTAGCCGGAGCGATCTTTTTCGTTGCGGGATACCTTGTCCCTCAGGTCGAAATAAATCTCCGGCATGGCATAGCGCAGAGACAAATCCTCCATTTCACATTTCAACCAACTGACACCGAGACGATTCGCCAGAGGAGCATAAATCGCCAAGGTCTCCTTGGCAAAACGCCGCTGTTCCTTTTCAGGGATCTTCTCCATGGTACGTAAACAATGTAACCGATCGGCTAACTGCACCAGGACAATGCGGATATCCCTGGCCATGGAGAGCAGCATCTTTCGAAAATTCTCCGCCTGCCGCTCTTCCTCTGCGGAATATACCAATTTACGGAGATTCGCTAGACTCTCAACCAGTTCGCCGATCTCGGTACCGAACTGCTGCCGGAGCGCGGCAACATCAACCAGTTGCTGATCAACGATATCAATGAGCATACCGGCAACAAGGGTGGCCGCGTCGGGCTTAAAGCGGCACAAAATATGAGCCACTTCAACAGCATGGGTTAGACAGGTTTCGCCGGATTCACGGTGCCTGCCGTAATAGACACTGACGCACAAAGTGTAAGCCTGACGCAACAAGTCGATATCCGTGGCCGAATGATGATCGAGAAGCTCTTGGACGATCTTTTTAAACTGTTGGGATGGGCGCATGACAAAAGGCCGAAGAAGCGAAACCGGGTTAAAAATGCGGTGCCGCAAACACGCAAAGAGGGCTGGCCGGCACCTGATAGTACCGGCCAGTATTATCAAAGACTAGCTTTTACGGATGGGAATTTCAAAATCTACTTTTCCTGCGGCCACTTCCCGCAAACCAAGTACTATCTTTTTGTTGTTGCTTTTGTTTTCGATTAACGGCTGAGAGCCTTTATAAAGCTGCTTGGTGCGCTTAGCCGCCACCATGACGAGCAGAAAACGGTTAGGAATCTGCTGCAAGCAATCTTCTACAGTGATACGTGCCATAGAAATATTTCCCTGTTATGTGGTTAAAGACAATCATTATCAAACGAATAACCTGAGACGCTCATGCAAAGAGCAGTAATCAAAGATCGAGCTCTTCAAAAAGAACCTGAACCTGAGCTTTTAAAACCTCTGTTCGGCAACCGGAAGCAAGCAAAATGGCTTGCAACTGCTGGCTGGCGAGATCAAACTCATCATTAATTACCAGATAATCATACCAGAACATCTCGCGCATTTCGTCCCGGGCATTGAGCAGGCGCTGCGCGATCACTTCAGGCGTGTCAGTCTGGCGTCCTTTCAGGCGGCTTTCCAACTCCTGTAATGAAGGAGGCAGGATAAAGATAAAAATGGCGTCCGGGCAACGTTCCTTAAGTTGAGCAGCTCCCTGACAATCGATCTCAAGCAGCAGATCGCAACCGGCATCACGTACTTGTTCAAGGCTGGCCACGGCCGTTCCGTAGCGATTGCCATGGACTAATGCCCATTCGACAAACGCACCGTCCGCCACCATGGCATCGAATTGAGCGTTGGAAACAAAATGATAATCCTGGCCATCAACCTCGCCAGTACGAGGCGAACGAGTCGTATGGGAAACAGAGTGCCGCAGATTGGGTAAAATGTCAATTACCGCCTTGCATAGCGACGTTTTACCGGCCCCGGAGGGTGCCGAAACTACAAAAAGGTTACCTCTATGTTGCATAGTTTTTTCCTGAAAGATATCGGCTAGCGGCTATGGGCTAGCGGTTTGAGGAGCTTGCCACTCGCCACTTGCCTCACACCATGAATCTATTCGATATTCTGTACCTGCTCACGAATTTTTTCCAGTTCTGACTTTATGGTCACAACGTGGCGAGTCAACTCGACATCGTTCGATTTAGACCCCATGGTGTTCGCTTCGCGATTCAGTTCCTGGACTAAAAAGTCCATCTGCCGACCAACGGGTTCATCACTCTCAAACAAGGATGCAAACTGTTGCAGATGACTTTTGAAGCGGGTCAGTTCTTCGCTGATATCACAGCGATCCGCAAAAACGGCCACTTCCTGGGCTACCCTCTGGGGATCATATTCAAATCCTTTATCCAGCCGAGCCAGTCGCTCCTGCAATTTCAACCGCCATTCTTGAGGGATCAACGGTGCCCTCTCGGCAGCCTCGGCCAACAGTGTCTCAAGCGTTGCAAAACGCTCCCGCATATCCTCGCAGGTTGCCGTTCCTTCTGCCAGGCGCATGTCTTCCACGGTGGACAAGGCTTTATCCAGAGCGACTTCCAGGCAGTGCCGAACATCCTCCACGGCCGGTTCGGCCTCTTTGAGAGTAATGACATCCTTCTGCGCCGCCAGCAACTGTACACTGACCCCACCGGTCAATTCAAAAGTACGTTCCATCCCCTCGAGCAACTGCAAATAACTATCCGCCAGAGCACGATTGAGGACCGGTACCTTATCGGCATCCGAAGCAAATTCAAGGTTGACATAGACATCGATACGACCCCGCTTCAATCGGGCCCCGACCAGCTTGCGCACCTCCCCTTCCAGAACCATCAAAGTGCGAGGCACCTTGACAGTCACATCGCCATAGCGATGATTGACGGACTTCACTTCCACAGAGAGGGATATATCGTTGCGGGTGGCTTGGCCTTTGCCATAACCGGTCATACTTTTAATCATGAATATTCCTTTGTCCAATTCAATGGAAATTTGTCATCAGACGGTCTGACGACAGATATAATCTGCAGCCTGTTTAAGGTCGGCAAATCTTTTGGCTCGATCCGGCGAGACAACTTGTGCCGTCTCGTTCCCATAGCCAGTAAGAACCAGTAGAGACGAACAACCCGCCTTTTCGCCGGCCTCAATATCGGCCTCTTTATCGCCGATCATATAGGAACGAGTCAGGTCTATACCGTGCTCGTTAGCCGCCTTTAGCAGCATCCCCGGCTCTCCTTTGCGGCAGGAACAGGCCTTACGCAACTCACCCAGCCCAGCTGTGGGGTGATGAGGACAAACATAGAAGCCATCGACACGAGCGCCTGCAGCAGCCAGACGCTGAGCCAGATGTTGATGGAGAGACTCAACATCCTCTAGAGAGAAATAGCCGCGGGCCACTCCGGACTGATTGGTTATCACCAGCACCAGATACCCGGCTTGGTTGAGTGCTTTAATGGCCTCAGGGGCTCCGTCAATGAACTGAAAATCCTCAATCCGATGCAGGTAGTTTTTCTCTACATTAATCGTCCCGTCCCGATCGAGGAATATCGCCGGCCGGCCGGCTGAATCATTCCTGTTCATAACGGTCGAGAATTTTCTCGATAATGTTGGTCGTAGAACGACCGTCCACCAAATCAATCAACGCCACCCGGCCACCGTAGCTTTCCACCAGTTCCCGGCCAACCACCGTTTCAGGCGTGTAATCGCCGCCCTTGACCAGAATATCGGGTCGCAGCATATCGATAAGTTCCAAAGGGGTATCCTCGTCAAAGGTCACCACGTAATCGATACAGGTCAATGCAGCCAGGATATGCGCTCTCTCCTGCTCGCCGATAAGTGGGCGGTTGGGCCCCTTGAGACGACGAATCGAATCGTCCGAATTAAGCCCTAACACCAACAAGTCACCCTGTCGCCGAGCCTGTTGCAGATACTTGACATGACCGACGTGCAGCAAATCGAAGCAGCCGTTGGTAAAGACGATGGTCTTGCCCCGTTGCCGTTCAGTCTCAAGAATTTGCGCCAACCGTTCGCGACGTTTGATCTTGGCATCCCCTTCAAGGAACTGATGGGAAAACATCTCACGAATTTCATCGACACTAACGGTGGAAGTACCGACCTTACTAACCGCAATCCCAGCGGCAAGATTGGCCATGCCTGCGGCATCCTCAATGGACAATCCGCACGCCAATCCCACTCCGATCAGGGACAATACCGTGTCACCGGCGCCGGTTACATCATACACTTCCTGGGCTTCCGTCGGTAAGTGGACCTCTTGACCGTCTTGAAAAAAGATACTGATTCCTTCTTCACTACGGGTCACCACCAGAGTTTCAAGCTCCAAGTTTTTCAACAACGCCTGCCCCGCCTGGCGCAGGCTGTCCTGATCGGTAATGGCTACCCGGGAGGCGACTTCCGTCTCCTTGCGATTAGGGGTCAACAGGGTCGCACCACGGTACTTTCCGTAATCACTGCCTTTCGGATCAATAACCACCGGCAGCCCCTGCTCTTTACCGATACGAATGATCTGCTGCAGCAAGCCTTCGGTTAATACCCCTTTGAGATAATCCGAAATCAAAATAACATCGAACCGGGTCGCATTCTCTCTGACATAATCAGCTAAAACCTGCTCCTGTTCGGCAGAAATCGGCTCCCGACTCTCCCGGTCAAAACGCATCATCTGCTGGTGGCTAGCCAAAATACGGGTTTTACGGCTGGTCTTACGCTGAGGGTCAAATAAAAGTCCTGTGGTATCAACTTTAATTTCATCCAGCATATTGCGCACCAGATCGCCATCCTGACTATTGCCGAGAACGCTGGCCACATGAACCTGGCAACCGAGGGTCACCAGATTATTGATGACATTACCGGCACCACCCAGGCGCAAATCTTCGTTGGTAATATCAACCACCTGAACCGGGGCCTCGGGACTGATCCGATCGGTCTTGCCCCATAAATATTCGTCAAGCATCAGATCGCCAACCACCAAAGCTCTGACGGCGCCGATACGATCTAAAAACATTTCCACTTCAGTACGATTCATAAAAAATCCAGTTGTAAGCTGCAAGCTTAAAAATGCCGTGACAGACAAATCCGTGAGTGAGAATCCGTAATGCGTAATGGGTTAAAACCATTCACGGTCTCACCCTCACGGCCTCATCCTCACGCATTACGGCCCTTAGCCAGAACGCGTTACTCGGGTATCATAAAGCAGGAATTTATGCAAGGTTTTCCGCTGCGATTTCAGCGAAGCCGGTCGAGAACCGCCTGTGCAAAGAGGGGAATATTGATTTCGTGGTGGCCGGTAATAGTATACCCACGTCCCTTTCCCATAGTCGGTCGCTTAACCACATTGGCCAAAGGACGGTAGTGTTGAATCATATCGAAATTGGCGGTGGTAAAACCGTCCACATGGTACCCGAGATTCTGAGCGATGGACAGAGCCTTGAGAAAAACCTCCGGCAACAATACTGCCGAACCAACGTTAAGCCAGACACCGCCGTCGCCGAGTTCGCTTACTACCGATGTAAGCAGCTTGAAATCCCGATAGCTCATCTCACCGATAACCGCGCCATCCGCCTCGGGATGTTGATGGATTATATCGGTACCGATTGCCACATGCACCGTCACCGGAATTTCCTTTTCGACACAGGCCGCCAGCAGGCTGTAGTCACGATACGGATGGTCGTTGTCGACGATACAACGACCGATCGCCTCGCCGTAGCCGACCCCATGTTCCCTGCCCTGCTTCAAGGCCTCGTTCATGCCGATGCCGGTCTCCTCGGAGAATCCGAAATCGCCGGCGGCCAAAACCGCGGCCACATCCTCGGAAGTGGCACCGATCAGAGAAACCTCGAAATCGTGAATGGTAACCGAGCCGTTCATGGCCACCGCGGTAATGACATCAGCCTCGATCAGTGCCTTCAGCACCGGCTGCAAGCCACATTTGATGACGTGACCACCCATCGCCAAAACAACAGGTTTACCCTTCTGGCGTGCAGCCACAACAGCATCAACCACCCCCCGAAGATTGTCGGCACCAAGGAGATGAGGCAACCCATCGAGAAAGTCGGCCACCGACTGCCCTGGTTTCGGTGGCTGGGCGAAGTGCTCACCCACGTTGACTTTGTTATCGCGTGTTTTGATGGAGTAGCGTTTGACGGCGGAAAAATCGATGGACTTATAAGTTTTTTTTGCCACTTTTCAACCTCCCTTAACTCACGACTCGCATTCGGTCTTTGATCTCATTTTCCGTTCGGTTCACGCGGAGACGCGGGGACACGGAGGAAACCAATAGAAATGCAGGCGAAGAGCTAGATCTTTAACCGCTAGAATGGACGCAGATAAAATCTGATGCTTCGCATTCGCTGATCAATCTTTAAACCCGTAAATCGAAATACGTAATTGGTGGGGGGGGGAAAAACTTGACATCACCAAATTGTTTATGGTTTCAGCAGTTGAATATACCAATCACACATTACGCGTCACGCATTACGAACCTTATGGCCCTATCTGCGTTCATCTGCGTCCAAAGCACCTTGCTTTTCTGACAATATGTAAAGAAGAGCAAACTATCCTTCCGTTCTGTTCACGCGGAGACGCGGGGACACGGAGGAATTCCGATAAAAATGCAGGAAAAACCTAGACCTTTAAACCCTGGGCAGGCGCAGACAAAATCTGATGTTTCGCATTTGCTGATTAATCTTTAAATTAGTAAATCGTAAGACGTAATTGGTAAGGGGTAAAAAACTTGACATCACCAGATTTTTAACGGTTTCAGCAAATGAATTTACCAATTACACATTACGCGTCACGCATTACGAGAATTATGGCCCTATCCGCGTTCCCCGCGACTCCGCGTGAGGTCCTTGAAGCGTGCAGCTTAATAACTACCAGAACCAACCAAGACCGCCTTTACCGTTTTAAAGAGAATTAAAATATCCAGCCAGATGGACCAGTTGTCGATGTAATGCAAATCCAGCCGGACAATTTCATCAAAATCTTCGATCCGATTGCGGCCGCTGGTCTGCCACATACCGGTTATTCCCGGCTTGATGCTGATCCGCCGACGATGCCAGTTTTCGTACTGCGCCACTTCGTCAGGAGTCGGCGGCCGGGTTCCGACCAGACTCATATCTCCCTTTAAAACATTCCAGAATTGCGGAAGTTCGTCCAAACTAGTCTTGCGCAAAAAAGAACCCACCTTCGTAATGCGCGGATCGTCTTTGATCTTGAAAATGGCCCCGTTCATTTCATTTTGAGCCAGTAGTTCCTTCTTACGTTCTTCTGCGTCAACAAACATAGACCGAAACTTCCAACAACGGAAGGTCCGACCATTCTCACCAATCCGCTGCTGACCGAAAAAGATAGGTCCAGAAGAATCAGATTTGATGGCCATAACGATGAAAGGAAATAAAATCGCGGTAATCCCAAGTCCGCAGAGGGCGCCTAGGATGTCGAGAGATCGTTTCACAAAAAGTTGCTGTCCCTCAAACGCCTTGGGGTGATAGGTGAGGATCGGCAACTCGTCATGAAAGAAACTCAGCTCGCGTCGGTAGAAAGAAAAATCGTAGAAATCAAGAACCATTCGGACAGTGACACCTAACTCCTCAAGTTCCTGAAGATAGGCCTCGGCGTCCACGATGAAATCCTTGGGGAGACAAAAAATAACCTCATCGATTCGCTTAGTTTTGCAAATGGTCAGGAGCTCATCAACCTGGCCGAGCACCTTGTGTCCCTCCACTTCGTCTTGAACCTGAGCACCACCAACCTGAACAAAGCCAGCAACTACCAGGCCCCAGGCCTCGTGTTGTTCGACTAGTTGATGCAAACGTCGAGCCTTTTCCCTGGTGCCTACGATTAGCAAATGCCTTGTATTGACCCCTCGTCGTCGGCAAAACCCTAGCCCCATGCGAACGATGACCTTTACCAAGGAGAGCAGCAGAAAGGATGTGCCCAGAAAGGCAAGATATAGCCCCCGACTGTATTGATCGCGGTCGACAAAGTAAATTATCGAAGCTGTCAGCAAACCACCAAGCAGATGAACATTGAACAGCTTGCTGACAATGTCAAAAATCGACCAGCGTCGAATCGAGGAGTAGAGGCCGTTGAGTTTGAGAAGGTAGAACCAAATAGGTATGACGATGACCAGCACCCAGAGATAGTTGTCCAACGGAAGGAGATTGCCGTTAAAAAAGATCCTGACATGGTAGGCTAGCAACAGGGAGGTGCATATGATAAAGGTGTCCACGCAGATGGAAAGTTTGTTAAACAGTTTCGCCTGTTGCCGGAGCATCACTACCTCTCTAAAAAATCGGTTTTGCCAAACCTAAATACTTAAAATGGGCTTACTAAGGTGAAAAAGGTGACCTGCTTGTTCTATAAGATTTTATCGGAACCCGCAAAATCTACAGCAGTTCTAATCAAACCCAGCGGCTTTCGTAAGCTTCCCCAAATGATTGACATGCCAAAAGTAGAGTTTTCTGGCACAATCCATTCAGGAGGCTCTGATGAAAAAGACCCGTTTTACCGAAAATCAAATCATCGCCATTCTCAAAGAGGGCGAAGCTGGTGTTCAAGTTAAAGAGATTTGCCGCAAACATGGCATCTCGGACGCACTTACTACAATTGGAAATCGAAATACGGCGGCATGAGTGCCTCCGATCTCAAGCGCATGAAAGAGATGGAACAGGAACTTTCTCAACTCAAGCGCATGTACGCTGATATGGCCCTTGAGAACCGGGCCCTGAAAGACCTGATCGAAAAAAAGCTTTAAGGCCGCCTGACAAGCGTGAGGCCATCACCTATCTGATTGCCGAACATCGCTTATCTGTGCAGCGCAGTTGCCGCTGTGTCGGTCTGTCTCGGGCGGCCTACTATCGACATCCTATAGCGCAGGATCGTGATGCCGAAGTCGTCGATGCCATCAATGCATTGCTCGATAAACATCCCCGGTGGGGCTTTTGGAAATGCTGAAAATATCTGCGCAAGCGACACCGCTGGAACCATAAACGGGTTTATCGTATTTACTGCAAACTGAACTTGAATCAGAAACGACGGCCAAGAAGCAGCTTCCAAAACGTATTCAGCAGCCGTTGCTGGTACCAAAACAACCGAACCAGGTCTGGTCAGCCGACTTTATGAGTGATTCGCTCTATGCCGGTCGGCGGTTCCGCACCTTTAAAGTGATCGATGATTTTAACCGCGAGCTGCTGCATGTCGAAATCGATACCTCGATCACCCGGAAACGTTTGATCCGAGTTTTTGAGCGACTCAGATTGGAGCGAAATCTACCCGATGTTTTTCGGACCGACAACGGACCTGAGTTTCTCAGCGGCGATTTCATCGCTTGGGCCGAGGAGGCCGGGATAACAATTCAATACATTGAGCTCGGCAAGCCGAACCAGAATGCGTATATCGAACTCTTTAACAAAACGTATCGGAACGAGGTTCTCGACCATTACCTGTTCCGCAATCTGAATGAAGTGCAGGAAACCACCTATTGGTGGAAGATCGAATACAACAAACAGCGGCCACACGATTCCCTAGGGGATCTGACTCCGGCTGAATATCTGTCACAGAACGCTGAAAACTCTATTTTTCAACTGTCTACTTGACGGGAAGCTTACGCAATAACCTCGCACATCGGCAGATGACACCATCTCAGACTGCCATTAGTCTTTTCTGAAAGGCTTCCAAGGATATTTTCCATTTACCAGTTTGACGAATAGAGACTCATATCCATGCGTTACCTTGTCCCAGGTATAGTGAGTTTTAATGCGCGCCACTGCTTTGGCCTTAAATGAGTCCAACTTCTTTTCATTTTGGGTCGCCCATATCATCTTGGAGGAAAGACTCTCTACGTTTTTTTCATAAAAAATCCCACAATCTGAAAGAACATCACGACTGAAAGTGCAATCTACCGCAATGGTAAAACAACCAGCACCCATGGTCTGAAGAAGAGCCGGATTGGTCCCACCAACCTCATTCCCATGTATATAGGCAAAGCAGTTCGCCCAAAGTTCATTCAACAGCTCTTTATCGTAAAGAAAGCCAGGCAAAATAACGTCCTCATCGGCTTCCATTTCAATCTGTCTGGAATATTCACTCTCATAAGGAACGCCACCAACAAGAACAAGCTTTTTCCCGGTATTGGCTGCTTTAAAAGCCTTTATTGTCAACAGGGGGTTATTTTCCGGTTCAAAACGGGTGATTTGCAAAAAGTACTGTCCAGGGCTAACACCAAACCGGTCCAATAGTGCTGGCTTAGAGGAATAAATAACAGGTGCACCATAGGCTATATATGAGCTCTCAACGCCATAATGTTTACGGTAATAATCTTGGATCCCAAGAGAATCTGCAACTATCCGGTTGGCCAATTTTGTCGACAACCACTCGGAAAACTTATAATACTTCCGGGCTATAGAGCCCCACTTACCCCTCTTCCACTCAAGACCGTCAGTATTGATGGCGATTTTTTTTCCAAAAAGTCTGGGTAAAATAAGCGTTGGACTATTAGCAGCATTGAAGACCATCAAAACGTCATAGGGATTAAAGAGAGCATGGCCCACGGACAAAAGTGTGTGTGAAAGAGTATCTAGGGACTTTCTCTTGAGACTCGGGAGATAAACCAGTTTCATCCCTAAGTAATGGCTCTCCTTTTCATCATAATAACTTTTCCGGCAATAAACAGTGACGGAGTGTCCACGCTCCACAAGTCTGCGACCAAGTTCCTCGACACAAGTTTCGAACCCTCCATAATTTGCAGGTACTCCACGCGTCCCTATCAAGGCAACCTTCATTAACCTTCTCTTTTCTTTAAAATATAATTAGGTAGTTTTTGGTCTAGAACCTGCCAAAACTATGTCAATGGTTCTGTTTCTTTTTGTGTGGCGACATAAGAACTATTTGCTTAGGAGCAACCACGAAATATAATGCTTTCAGTGTCAACAAATTTGATGGAGGTCGTTCTCTGAATTACAAATACCTATCGGCTGCTTCTCTGAGCCTCATGTCGCCGTGGCAGTTTCTTGATATTCGGCTTGCCCCAGGAAAAGGGCAGATAGACTTCGAGGTCGGTTTTTTCTCAGGGATAAAATTTCTCTATCCTGAAGGTGGCAAAGCGAAAAAAGGGCGTCCACGATAACTATGCACAAACATGGTATCTCAAACGTCACTTACCGCAACAACTCTATCATCTTATTATATTGATTAACTCGCTGATATTGATCAATATTAAAACCTTCATAAAAGGGGCTATTCAGAAACAATGGCAAAGCGATCAGTTTTTCTGCAATATCGATCGTACTCTCAATGTCAACATTAACTCCGAGCCGGTTTTTCTCGATCAAACGCCTTGCCTCCATATTTTGTGGCGCAAAGCACAGAATAGGCTTTTTCATAGAGATATAATCGAAGAACTTTCCAGTAATTACTTCATCCGCACTCAAGGGATCAGAATGCAACAACATTAAGAAATCCATATCGGCCATACAACGGAGAGCTTCATCATGTGGCACATTTCCCCTAACTTTGACCATGGGAAGCTTCTGCAAATCATAACGTTCAAAATTTGTGGCACCATAAAAATTAAATTCAAGTCTCGGCAAAGAATTTTTACTTGCGAGATCAATCAATACATCTAAAACATTGGATATACTTCTGAAGGAAGTCTTATCGTCACTTATGGCACCAAAATAACCTATCTTAACCACCCCGGAATCATGATTCGAATCAACTGACGGAAAAATCGTTTTTTCATCAAATCCATTCATCACAATTGTAGATTTACATTCCAAATCAATGCCATAGAAATTGATAAGTTTATCAAGAATAGGTTTAGAAACATATGAAAAATGATCACATTTATTCAAAGTATATTTTTCCAAAAGACAGGAGAAATAGTTAGCAATAACATTTTTCTTCCTAAATATGGCAGTCATATTCCAGCTATCCCTATAATCAACAATTAGATTAACATTAGACTTAAATTTATTTTTTAACAAGGCTCCAACAATTTGCATACTGTGGGGAGGTGATGAAACAATTACGTTTTTAACACTGTTTTTAATTATAATTCTTTCCGCAGACTTCAAGTATTTCCGTACCATAAAAACGCCCAAGTCTGGAACAACGACATAGGATACAAAGGACTTTATAAATCCTTTAAGGGAAGAAAGGGGCAGATTTCCCTTTTTATTGGCAGTATTTTCAAGTTGCTTATTCAAAACTTTTTGAATATTAACTTTAATAGGATCATCTATATAAACAATCTCAACATCCTTAAGTATGTCCTCATAACCATGAAAACCAAAATCTTGCCCTCTTGAAGTCAAGACAAATACTTTCCAACCATTCTTAGAGAGATACCTAGAAAGAGTGAGAACACGCAATACACCGCCTAAAGAAGGAAAATAAGGCACATAATCATAACAAATTATCAAAACTGTCTTCATAGACCGTGTCCAATCAAACTAACCCTCACAAATACTAGTTACAGCAAGGAAAGCTTAGATTCCTCATATTCAACGCGAATAAAGAGTCTTAAATATTACATCTCCGGCTTGCCCATCACCATAGAATGCAGGCCACACGCACGATTCGAAATCATCTTTCCATCCGTCCCGAACTGCGGATAGTATTTTATCACCCTGAGCCCCCACAAGTTGATTAGCCCCTGACTCTACTAATTCCACCCATTCAGTTTCGTCCCTTAAAGTAATGCAGGGTTTTTCAAAAAAATAAGCCTCCTTTTGCAAGCCACCACTGTCGGTTAAAACAAATCGACAGCGATCAAGCAAAACTAACATATCGTAATATCCAACCGGATCGATAACCGTCACATGTTTAAACGAAAACCCATTCGCAGCTAGGCATCTTTGCGTTCGAGGATGCAATGGCAAATAAATTGGGATATCAGAAAAAGCGATTTCTTCAAGGGCATCTACAATATTCGCAAGACGTTGCGGATCATCTGTATTTTCAGCACGATGAATTGTGCAAAGAGCAAAGTCCCCCCCCGGCAAACGGCTCGCATTACAAGACAGTCCAGACGCTCTATCCCGATAAAATAGGGCCGCGTCAAGCATCACATCTCCAGCCAAAATAATACGTTCCTCAGCAACCCCTTCCCGTTTTAAATTTTGGACCGCGATCTGAGTTGGAGCGAAAAGCAAGTCTGAAATGTGATCGGTGGCCACCCTATTGATTTCTTCAGGCATCCGCCGATTGAAGGATCGCAATCCTGCTTCGACATGAGCTACTGGAATATTTAATTTAGCAGACGCTAATGCTCCGGCGATGGTCGAGTTAGTATCGCCATAAACGAGAGTCCAATCAGGTTGCACCTCTAGCAACACATCTTCAATTTTTTCAAGCATCTGTCCAGTCATTGATCCATGACGCCCACCTCCAACCCCGAGATTAAAGTTAGGCTTAGGTATTTCCATCTCTTCAAAGAAAATATCGGACATATTGCTATCATAATGTTGCCCGGTATGAATAATTATTTCAGACACCCTTGGTTGATTATTTTTAAAGACACGAGAAACCACTGCGGCCTTTACAAATTGTGGGCGAGCTCCAATTATTGTTACGACTTTCATGAATTTATTATCTCCTTCATAACTTTTACAGGACTACCTGCCAAAAGAACATTTCCCTCGGGAAATGATTTTGTAACGACAGAACCGGCAGCAACCACAGTCCCTTCACCAAGGACAACACCAGGCATAATCACACTATTCATTCCAACCCAACAACGTGCCCCTATAATGATATCCTTCCCAGGTAGGTGCTTTGAAGGATCGCTTAGATCATGATTCGCTGTAATAAGGCCGACATTAGGTCCGATATAACAATCATTCCCCAAATGTATTTTTCCAGAAAAGTTCTGAAAATAAATCCCAAAAGACTGAAAATTATTAAGCACATTGCTGCCTAAAATAAGGTTTTGAGGATCTGAAACATGAACGTGCGAGGAGGCAGGAAAGGGCAAATGTCTATTAAACCCTAGAATTTTTTGAAACCAAAAGCCTCTAAATACCCAAAGCCACCCTTCTAGACTGTCGTCAAAATAACGACCCCGAAGTAATTCTTTCTTATAAAACAAGGGTGCTATCCCCCTGAGAACAGGCACACCACATAATCTAAATAACAGCTTCAACACTTTTTTTACATTCATTATTTATCACCTTCCAACAAGAAAACCCAAACAAGCCATAGGAAAGAGAAGACAAGAACACTAATAGGTGCAAACAAATTAAAAAATCCGCGTCAAAAAAATGAGACGACGCAAAAGGAACAACAATAAAGAAAAGTCTGACAATAGAGAAAATAGCATCGTACTGTTGACGTTTGAATATTGTAACAGTTAGAGATAATGGAGAAACAACAAACTGAAAAAACATCATTGGTAGCAAAACAAGAAGATAATCAACAGCGGGAGCCCATTCACTGTCGAACAAAAATGGTAGAATATGACATCCGATAAGAATGCCCGGGGTCACCACACAGATAAACAACAACGACAAGTTCCTAAGGTTCTGTATAAAAAGCTCCCTAACCCTCCATGGGTTCGAAATATTCTTTGAGGCTTCAGAGAAATACACCTTGCCAATAGAAGTACCTATAAGGGTAATCGGCACGGTAGAAAGCCTCAGCGCCAAAAAGAAAGTAGCAGCTATGCTTGGGCTAAACACTAAAGAAGTAAGAAAAACTGGAAGGTTCGAGGCCGACACCACCAATAAGGTAGAAAATAATCCATAGGTATAAAATAGCTTATAATCACTTAGGCAAAATCTTTGACATTCAGGAGTAATGCGCGCTCCTTTTAAGGAACTATTTTTTTCTTTAAGACGACTATTATCACATGCCAATAGATGGCTTACTCTCCTAACAAGAATATAAATACCGGTGGACAATCGTGAAAAGGCATCGACCGACATGAGGATTAGGCTAGATTTAGCAATAAAAGCAGCAACAAACTGCAAAAGTACCATCATTATAGACTGGGCAACTCTAGCTCCAGCCTCTAGTTTAAATGCCTCTGTTCGTACAACTACATATGAGGAGAGATTTAAAAGTCCGACGCCGACTATGAGCAAATAAAATAATATGCACTTTAATAGTGAAAAGCTTCCATCCAAAAAAAGATATAGCCCGTAAAAGAAAAAAACTATCAAACTTATGCCCACAAAGGCATTTGATAACCATTTGAAAAATTGCGAAAGGAAAGTATGGGGAACCAAAGGAAGAGCACGCTCTAGGCCCAAAAAAACAACCATACCAAAAATGGACGCAAGCGAAAATAGTTCGGCATATTTCCCAAATATCTCAGGCGAATACAACCTCGTAAGAAAAGGAATTGATAAGAAGAAAACGAATTGTGCTCCGGCCGCACCAGAGATAATGGTGGCAACAGATTTCCAATATCCAGACACGATATTAAACCGAGTCCTTTATCGCGGCAATCATCCTATTTGAATCCGCTGGTACTGCCTCCAAATGATATTGTTCAGCGACGTTGAGAGAACCTCGTTTCCCCCAATATATACAATACGCACTGAGCAACCCCATGATCAGTCCACCCCCCTGCATACAAAATATTCCCCCAGGTCCCAGAGGGACAATCAAAGATATCCCTTTAAAACTAACCGCGCGTCCACCGAATTGAAAGTGGGCATACCCCAACAACAGGAGAAAGGTAACAGAAAAATTCGTGGCACCTAAAAAACCTGATAAAATAACCCAGACGCATTGCCACCACCCTTTCAGCCCGTCAGACAAAAGCCAAAGGCAATTCCCCAAATAATTATGAATTGATTGAAAAGGCATATCAAAAATCCTGCCAACCATCTTCTTTTCCTTACCAATAGATGAATTAAAGGGCAGACCTATATAAATCAATAAGATTCCGCTCGTAAACTCCCCAGTTATCCTTTCGGATAAACTCCCAACAAGATTCAACCTGTTTCTGGACATCCTCCGCTGTCATATTCGCAACCGCTGCAGCAATTGCCTCAGGGGTTACCGGATCGTTCAGCAGGGCCCCAACCCCAAAAGCTTCAACTACGGCAGACAACTCCGGGAAAGGACTACACAGGATGGGGACGCCAGCCGCAGGATACTCCCATAACTTGTTAGGAGTGCAATACCAGTGGTTCAAACTGATATTTTCATAGGGAATGACGCCCAGGGTAGCGCCAGCACTCCAGCAAACCAACTCTGTTTGCGGAGCAGGGGGAATAAATTTGATCCGGACACCCTCAGGGTCAACTTGGTGAGCCATTTGGCGCAAGTCCTCTTCAAGCCCTCCCCACCCCATTAATACAAGTGTCCACCCTTGAGGTAAAAGTCCACCAGCTTTTACCAATTGAATTAATCCACGATGCGGGGAATATCCCCCCTGATAGAGCAATATTTTTTGGTCCAAAGGGAGACCAGTAGCCTTATGCAGCCTCCCATCATAAGCCCCTCTCCCTCCGTTAAACTTTGTTGCGTTTTTGACCAAAACCGGTTCAGGCAAAGCCGGGTATTCTTTTTTCAAATAATCAGCAATACTTTTGTTAATGGTTACAAAACCATCGATTTTATGTGAAATTTTCTCCTCAACTCGATGAAACCACCATTCCCATATAGGTGTAGCATGGGAAAGCTTGGTAAAAATTTCATGGCTATCATAAACAACTTTAGCGCCAATAATTTTTTTAACTTTTAACCCAACTGGAACCGTAACAAGATCATGACAATGAACCACATCTGGCTTAAATTTTAAAATTTCTCTTATCAAACATTTTTTCCATACATGGTAAAGCCAAATCCTACGAACCAACAAAACAAGTTCATATAACTTTGAAAAGAAAACTGACCTGTCATTCAAAATTTGAAATAATTTTTGAAGACTACTTTTTACTTTAATTTTTATTTGTTTTTTTTCTTAAAAAGAAATAAAAATGCAAACAAAAAAAAGACAATAACAATCCCTTTTAAAAAACCAGCATGGTCAGGAATTTTATGAAAAATAAAAACAAAAAATAAGGTTAAAATTCCGCACAACAAAAACTTTCTGTACGAATGGCATTCACTCAATATTATATCGAACTGATAATTTGTTTTAGGGTTCCTAATCTTATTATTTTCATCTTGTATGCCAAAAACTTTAACTTCATAATTATTTTTTTCCATACTTTCAGCCTGCTTCAAAACTCGAGCATCTCTGAACACTGAGTTGAACACAACAGCTGCAACTTTTGTTCTCATAAAAACTCCATAAAAAACCGCCCTTAAAGATTTTAAACACTGCCGCGCTAAGCGACGTTAGGCTAAAGTTTGAATCGCCACCAGAATACTAGACACTCTGGGTTTTGCTGAAATGGCGCCTTTCGAACTCCATTGGCGACAGGTTGTCATTGTAACCGTGACGGCGAACCGGGTTGTAGAACATTTCGATGTAGTTGAAGATATCGCGCCGGGCCTCTTCTCGGTCCTTGTAGGTCTTGCGTCTGATTCGCTCTCGTTTTAAGAGTTGGAAGAAGCTCTCTGCGACAGCGTTGTCGTAGCAATTACCACGGCGGCTCATGCTGCACAGCAGATTTTGCGTCTTTAGGAAATTCTGCCAGTCGCTACTCGTGTACTGGGTTCCTTGGTCGGAGTGGACCAACACCGGGTTCTTTGGTTTGCGCCGCCACACCGCCATGAGCAACGCGTTGAGTACGAGATCGACCTGCATCTTGGGTTGCATTGACCAGCCCACGACCTGACGGGAAAACAGGTCTATGACGACGGCCAGGAACAACCACCCTTCATAGGTGCGAATATAGGTGATGTCGGTGACCCAGGCCTGATTGGGTTGTTGGACATCGAAGTCCTGATTGAGATGGTTGTCGGCCAAGACAGAAACCTTACCGCCTTTATGCCGGGGCTTGTTGTAGCCTACCTGGGCTTTCAACCCGGCCTGTTTCATCAGGCGGGCCACCCGGTTCGGACCACAGGTCTCGCCGATTTCACGCAGATCTTTATAGGCCTTGCGATAACCATAGACACAGCCACTCTCCAGCCAGAGTTGTTTGATGAGTCCCGACAACCTCTCGTCGTCCTTCTGCCGGCCCGACTTGGGTTGCTTGATCCAGGCGTAGTAGCCGCTGCGGTGAACCTGCATCATCCGGCACAGGTTGCGAATAGCGAACTGCCCTAGGTGTGCCCGGATAAAGGCATACCTCACCGGGACTCTTTGGCGAAGTATGCGGTGGCCTTTTTTAAAATATCTCGCTCTTCGGTAACCCGTTTCAGTTCGGCACGAAGCCGCTTGATCTCGGCATCCTGGTCGAGACTCGGGTCGTGCTGGGGACCTGAAGCGTATTTCTTGCGCCAGGCATATAGGCTGTGGGTGGTCACTCCCAGACGCTGAGCGACATCGTAAACGGAGTAGCCGCGCTCGGTGATTTGCTTGACGGCTTCGATCTTGAACTCTTCAGTGTAACGCTTGCTGCTCATGGGTTCCTCCTGAGTCATTTTTTATAACCCAGGAGTGTCTACAAAACTAGGGGCGATTCACATCCTCTTTCCCGCAAGCCCGCTCATTGAGCCTCGTACTCTGATAATGCAGGTTTATTCACTCTTAAAACTTCAAGGATCTTCCCCAAAAAAGTTGCAATAAATATAGGCCAAAGCGTTACCATTCCGAGCATATATCGGGGATCAAGATAAATATATTCCTGGTCATTACGAAAAAGGACCTCTCCTCCCCCTAGCAATACATGACTTAACAATACCCCCAGATATATACAGAAAAGACTTAACAGAGCCGTCTTCTTTCTCGAACACCAAACGCCTCCACAAAAACTAAAAAACAATATGAAATCGAAGTATTTAAACAGTTGAAAGGTTTCACTAAACCGGTAATTCCGCATGGTGGATGTCCCGCGGGGGCTCTCCCAGAAATAAGCAATACATCCAACAAATGGATTGGCCGGAAAATACGCTATAGTACGACTGATTACCCGACTGATAAAAAGTACCGGCTTCCCCCAAATCACTTCACGAATATAAGCCAGGGTTACCAAATGGCTATCTTTCATCGGCCGGAAGAACCCTGGAACCATCGGATTTTGGCTCAATGCATACAATGAATCGAAGACGGCATCATTTCCCATATACTCCTGAGCTTTTTGGATCCCATGTTCAGTAGCGCTTTTGTCATGAAAAAAACGAAGCCCTTTGTAGTTTGCAGGATATTCGGCCAGGGAATTGTATAATGCCACTCCAACATTTGAAGGTTTGTTCGCATCCTGTGGAATCATTTGGCTAAAAGGTAATAAACCGAGAACACAACCCAGAAAAACCAATCCCGCATTACAAATTCGCACTTTCCATCTTTCAGGACCGACCAGAAGCATAAAAGCCATATAAAAGGGAAGAACCAGAATATTGTCCAACCGAAACGAAAAAGACAACCCAACAAAAACACCACCAAACAGGATATCCTGCCAGCGCCAGTTCTGGACAGCCTTGATAAAAAACAACCCAGCAGCAAGAAGGGTAACGGGAACATAGGCTTCAGACATCAAGTGATAACTATAAAAAATAGAAGCCGGCCATACCGCGTACAGAGCAGCACCTAACAGAGAAACAACTCGACTGGAAAATATCCTTAGTATTAAAAAGATCAGCAAGCACCCTAGGGAATCAATGACGCCCTGGACGAATTGAACGGCGGGCACATTGACCTGATTAAGAGCAAAAAAAACTGCACTACTGACAATAACCTGGCCCACCCCCCCTTTATCAAAATAGAAAGGCCTGTCATTCGGCTGCCGCTGCAGTTTATTTAATGGGGGGCTATAAAGCTTTAGTTCCTTCTGCACATACGGTAGGTATTCCAAATGAAACCCTTCCCCTTTTGCGACCGCAACAGACATCGCCAACATATCCCAGGTCGCACTGGAACTTATCATATATTTACGATACGGTTTTTGGTGTATCACCAAATAAGCCGGCATCAAGCATCGCAATGCAACCGCTACAAGAATGACGGTAAAAAGGATGCCCTTAACGTTCAGGTGAGATAAAAATTTCATAAAAAGCACTCAACAGCTCTTTCCCCCAAAAAGGGACTTGGTTTTAACCAGGAGGGTAAACATCCAATTCTTTAGGGTGTACTCAACAGGAAAACTGACAAAATTTCTAGTGAGGCGGAACATCAAGATCGGCCTGTACAAAGACGCCAAGCTGATCAATAAGTTTCCCCAAAAAATGCCGAGTTCTTTCTTAAAATCGTAAAGTTTGCAATCCAGAGCTTGTCCAGCAATTTGCAGCAATCGAATCATATTGTCCATTTCACGGGAGTACCAAGGATGGACGATTTTCTCGGCATCAAAAGAGTCGATATCAGCCCATTCTTCCAACTTTTCGGGCAATTTCAAACCGTAATCAGCTACTGCCTGATCGGTCATAACAGAGCCGGGCAACGGTTTCCAGTCCGCCCCGACCCCCAAATAACAGCCTGGATGATCCTGGACCAGTTGCAATAAAAGATTCTTGGTTTCGATTAGCGTTGCCATAGTTTCACCGGGGATACCGCAAAAAAAGTTGTAATGGGGCTTCAGCGACGGGAAACGCGCCAATTTTCGATTGACCCGCCGAATTTGCTCAGCAGTAATCCCCTTTTTCATGCTTTCCAGCATGCGATCTGATCCCGACTCAACACCAATGGCCATAATTTCGACGCGGCTTTCCACCATCAGCGACAGAAACTCGTCGTCCGTCCTGTCTAATTCGTCAATCCGAACTCCCCGAAAATCGAGTTTTACACGGTCTGGGTATCCACGAGAAATATACTCTCGAAAGAAAGAGCGCATCCGCTCAATATCAACAAAACTATCATCGTCATAAATCTGGAACCGTGAAATTGGGTAGCTATCCAGCAGGTAATCCATATGCTGGAACACCTCTTCCATTTCAAAAGGTATCCATTTGCCACCCTTTATCTTTTTATAGACGGCGGGCGACATACAAAACGTGCACTTATAAGGGCATCCAACAGCCGTAAAAACAGGAAAGATCATTTCACCGTTGCTTAGCCTGTTGTAGGCTGGGGAGGCGACATCGACCAGGTGATATGGGATATCGCGGAAATCAAGGATTTCGAACTCGGAGCACGTTTCATTCAGATGTACTTGGCCCCCGGTTTTATACCCAAGCCCGACAATGGAATCGAGGGGAAGGTCCCTTTGCTTTACATACCCCACCAATTGACATAGTGCTTTAGAACCCCAGTCCCGAATTACATAGTCAATGTACTCATTTTCCAGGGTTTGTTCCGGCAGAATGGTGGGATGAGCGCCGCCCCAAACGATCTCCGAGGAGTACTTGCTTTTGATGTATTTGGACACCTCCAAGCTTGTCCTGATGGGATTGCCGGTCATCACGGATAAGCCAACGAGAAAACAACCATCCTTCATTCGTTGATCGATCTGTTCTTGCCATCCGTCGCCATAGAGCCGCAAATCGAGTATTTCGACAGAAAATCCATCCTTTACGGCATCAGCAGCAGCATATATCAAACTCAGTGGGATATCTTTCACCAACTCGTCAAAAGCCCCAAGCTGCGGGAAAATAAGAAGAAGATCCAGTTTTTTCATACCTTTCCCATTAACCAGTTACATGTTTTGGGTAAAAAATTTTGAGGGGAGCGGCAGAATCACCCACGAGAGGGGACAGCTTTGGCCCTTCCAAAAAAATCCCCCAAGGTCAAATCTTCCCTCACAACAACCACACCAGCCAAAAGCCCAACCATTAGCATTTGGCTTAGATGTAGAGCGGCAGCCAGCACAAGGGAGTGCTCCATGCTATATCCATAATGCTGTAACACAAAGACGATACTCGCCTCATAGGTTCCGACACCACCCGGCAAGGCCGGAACAGCATAGGCAATCGTTGAGATAACAAACAATATCAGACACTTATCAATAGAGAATTGCCCATTCTCCGCCACAAAAAAGAACACAAAAAAACTACTTACCGTAAAACACCAGGCAAGGCATCCACAGGCAAACCCACCATATAACCGTTTATCAATGATGGCTTGAGAAAGATGTTCAAGAATATTCAATATCAAACTAGACAATCTCTTAAAAGGGATAAAGGCAACACCTTTTTCAACCCATGGCATACCTTTTGGCAGGAAGTGAAGCAAAAGGAAACAAACGGAGGCAGCACAAATCATTATTCTGCCATCAAAGTCAACAAATGAACCGCTTAAAACAACACTTGAAAGCAAAGAAATAATAAACATGTCTGTTACACGTTCCAGGAAAACAGAGCTTAGTCCACCTTCCATTGAAATACCTACTTTACTCTTTAGAAACAAAGGTTTTACAAACTCGGACATCCTGCCAGGAATTATAAGATTAAACCCCATTGCAAGAACTATTGCCTTAAAGGAAGCGATAACAGGAGGATTTTTCTTGTCTATGAAGAGTGAAAGCCTAAAAGAGAGCAACGTAAGAGACAAAAGAACAACAACTTGGCTAAGAACCATTGCCGCCAACAGCCTAGCAGTCAAATGGTCAATTAGCGCACCATAATCTACTCCGAAGATGGCAAAAAAAGCAATTAAAATAATAATTAAAAGTCTGAACACGGAGTAATAGTTGATATTTTTTTTATTTACTTTATTCATTTTACAAACTTCAAATACTAGGTTTCCAAGTTAAATACCAATACTTTTTACCAAACAATAAAAACTCATAAGATATAATAGCGTTATATTTTTTTTCATAAATATTTTTTGCAAGAGGATTTGAGGTTTTAGTCATTAAAGTTGCACCAATAACCGCCTCATGCTTTGTCACAGATTCAATTAACTTACTGCCAATACCAATCCCCTGAAATTTTTTATCAACAGCAATAAATTCTATTTCAGGGCAACGAGAGTTAAGTTTTGACTTATGCCATACCATCAAAACCCCTGAAATAAATTTTTTTGGTCTTGTTAGAGCCAGAATAGTTATTCTGAGAATAAATGATGGGTTTCTTAAAAAAATGGATAAAATTGAAAATTGGTTTACAGAAAGCTGACAAAACCCCACCAAGCAACCTTCCTGAAAGGCCCCTAAAATGTATTGTCCATAAGAACAAAGTACAAATTCGTAGTATTTTAGCAAAGTTCCACTTCCAAGTGATGGAAGAATATCATCTGGCAAAGACTCTTGATGTATCCTAACAAGTTCATTTATATGACTTCTTGTTACTTGCTTAATAACAGTTCCCATAAAATATTTATTTCTTATTTATAATTTTTTTTATTTTCTCTAAGTCTTTAATTTTAAGATCTGGGCTAATAGGGATATTTATTGTTGTTTTGCTAGCGAGCTCCGATTTAACAAATTTATCTTCAAGTTTTTCGTAATTGGCCAATCCCGGCACAGAGTATTGGATCAGTTCCCCCAATTGAACGCCATTTTTTGCAAAAAATTCATTTTCTTTGCGGCGATCAGGAACTCTTACAACAAAATGGGAATAGGTCGCTCCTTCAACCAGTAAGGGGGCTTCCAATCTTCTGGCCATTGAATACTGTCAATAAACCATTTGGCACACTTACGTCTTGAAGAAACAATCTTGGGGTACATATTTAGCTGCACAAGCCCAACTTCACCTTCAACATCCGTCAATAGCTCCAAATAATCTGGTGGAAAATGTATTTGGTCATCAAGGTGATATGACTTGGTAAGCTTGTTTAAAAAAGGGGTTTGTTCTTGTAACCAATGCGTAACCGCATATATGGGACGGGAGAATGCAACGTAAACCGTCAAAAGATATATTTTACGTAACCATGATTTTATCCATGGCGCTTTTATGAAATTGGCATCACGCCAAGAGCGGATCCTCTTTGCTAATTCAGGGTCATTGACCGTGAGCATCCCCCCAAAAATTGACGTGATCATTTTACTGATATTTAGACCAAAAATAGCGACATCACCAGAATTGCATACGAGCCGACCTTTCCAACGGGCACCAAAAGAATGTGCACAATCTTGAATCAACCAGATCTTGTGCCCGTATCGCAATTCTGCCTCGGCAACGATTTCCTCGAGGCGATCGATGTCTAGGGGGTATCCAAAAAGGTGGGTGGCAACAATAGCCCTGGTTTTTTTATTAATCGCCTCGGGCAACAGGTCGAGGTCCATGTTGTAATCCGACAACCTGATGTCGACAAAGCGAGGTGAATTGCCACTCAAGCTGACGGCATGGGCAACCACGGAGCAAGTGTATGCGGGCAATACGACTTCGGCCCCTTCAATACCTACGGCCTTAAAAAAAGCCCATAAAGCACTTCGGCCATAAGAAAAAGAAATCGCCTCTTCTGCCTCGAATGTTTTGGCAAAGCTTTTTTCGAATCGGAGGACAGCCCCTTTGTTGCGCCTGAAAAGAGCCAACGCCTCTCTATGGTCAAGCCAGGGCTTAAACCTTGGGATCATGGCAGCCCTCGTCCTGTATTTGCCAGTAGCCCTGACTTGCCATATGAATGGCAAAAAACTGTTGATGTTTTTTCTTCAAGCGCCATCCCCCCGGTAACTCAGGATGATCGTCTATCCGGAGATCGGGCCCCAATTCAATCTTTCTTCTGTTGACGAAGCCGGCCTTATGGACCCCGGTAATCAGTCGAGTCACAAGCATTTTTTTTATCAGGTCCCTTAACCACCCCAGCCGCATAACGGTGAGGCAAAGAAAACGCAGTACTGCAAATTGAAACGGGGTCGGATGCTCTCTGTTCATCCGTGTAAAATGTGACTCGACCATCACATTATCACCGTCCAGAATCAGAGAATTGGACCCATCATACCCCTGCGTACTAAACAGTTGATTTTTCGCATCACTTACAATAGCTCCAGCGTTAACCACAGTGCCCGTTGTACTAAAATGGCTGCACAGCCCCCCTTTATGCCATGAGATGATCGTGTAATGCTCCGGTCCCTTATCAACCAGGAGACCGGCCTTTTCATAAACCTTTCTCCACTTCCCCCGTTCTAGGGCGGGGACAGCGATACTGGGACGATCGTCAGATAAGGTTGTCGCAGCCCAACAATAACTGTTGAACATAGGCACCAGGTTAGACTCATCCATGGCAGCCAATGTCACAACACTATTTTTTTGCACACTTTGCCGCATAAAACTCGCCAGTGAGGCCGCTTCGAGAAAGGAACCTGACAGGTACTCAATTCCGGCGGGATAATAAAAACGGGTATTCCGGCTTCCATAAAGTCCACCAAAAGACCCGTCCGGATGGGCAAAGTGCCAAAGAAACTCCAGAGAGCGCTCCAGGGAATCTCGCAATTCGGAAGTAGGCTCCATTCGATAGATGTCGGCCAGATAATAGGTACACAAGGACTGGTAGCCCGGATCTGCACCCTGATACTCACGGTACCAACCTTCCTCCGATTGTTCCAGCAGAATTCTCTGAAGGAGGTCTTCCCCTTTCTTTCGGCCATCCTCTCCCGTAAGGCGCGTCCATTTGAATAACGCAGCGGATGCCGTTGCCAGATGATTCGAAATAAACGCATGTACCTCATCCGACTGGCATAAAAACTCGATCATGGGCTTTACAACTTCAAGTCCACCTTGGACCTTCGACCTGTCCCAGAAGCCCTCCTGCAGAAGCTCTACGGCACTGAGAAGATCATAAGCGGCCAGTGCAGTGACACAATAAGACGCCTCAAAGGGAAAGGCCTCCTCCATACTGCCATCCGCCCGTCTTAAACGCCCAGCTCCAATAAACAAGGCATCGATTCTCTGCAGAATGGCCTGCCCTGAAAACTCCGGTGGCAACATGCCTGCCGCCAGAAGTCTTGCCAGACCATGGGCCGCCCCCTGGTAGGTCCCGTTGCCGAAGTCGATCAACTTCCAGGCCCAACGATATCGATCTCCCTGCCCATAAGTAGGGCTCGTCGGATCATTATCGAACAGCGCCAGAAGGCGTGGGAGAGTCGACCAGACTTGTTCCCGGTAAGGGTTAGCGTTTTTCATAAACAAATTTGGCAACCAGGTTGATATCAATTACGCGGGCCCCGAAAGGCCAATAGCTAAGATATTTAAGCGCAAAATTCTCATCCAGGGATTTCAGAATATCTTCTGCAAAGTTCGGGTGTTCCCAACAAATGATCTTGTCAGGATTTATCCGAGTATTGTTCTTGAGCCAACGTCGGCTTGTTAAAAACCTGCCTATCCCCCAAGCCAGCCCTCCCTCGCAGGGAATTCCGCCAGCGAATACACCCCCTTGCCTAAGAACCCGGGACGTTTCGGTAAGATAAGGTTCAAGCGGATAGAGGTGTTCCAGCGAATAAAATGAGACTACAACATCAAATTCAGAGTCCTCAAACGGCAACCGCGCCGTCTCCTGCTTGGAAAGAAGAACAGTCGAATAGTCAACCCCTTGCTCTCGCAATCTTGAGGCTGATTTATCCAGCATCGCCTGATTAATGTCGGCAATTACATAATGAGCAGGCATTCCACACCAGAAAGACATATGGCGTATATCACCAGGACCGATTTCCAGCACTTTCTTCCCGGTGAGATCGACCTTTTCCATGACCTTGTAGCCAGCATCGTTTACAACCGACCCTACCGACTTCTTCTGGTTCTCATAATAAAAATCGAGGTAGCATTTTTCCCACTCTTTCCAGCAGGCGTCCTCCATATTCGCCTTAAGCCCAAAGCGCTGGCGGTCTCCAAAAAGGCGTGAGCTGAGAAGGTGGGGCAACCGGTAACCAAATGTAGGGTACTTCGAACTCATTGATCCCTCAGAATTTGTAGCAATTGTTCGTATCCAGGCCCCCAGCCATAATCTCGGCTCATAACACGTTGATGCCAGATGATCGTGGCGGTTCCATGGACCGATTTAATTTCGTCGAGCCAGGTTGTTATCTGTCTCTGCCGCTCTTCTGAAGACATATCCCCGTAATCGTACAGGTGCGAGTCCATCAAAACCATGGGCACAGCCTGAATCTTTAAAGGGGTCTTTCTTTGATGGTCCCATGGGAAAAAAGGCAGGGCTGCACCAATTCGAAACCCGGGCCGATCATTGAATCCGAGCGTCGTATCCAACCGGATCTCTGCCTTTTCTTGTGCCCTCCAGGTCTTTTCCCAGGAAAACCGCAACCAATGCTGACGGCAGGTGCAGACGGGCACCCCCAAACTTTCTTCAAGGGCAGTCTTTTCGTCAACCATCAGTGCGGCATAATCCCAGGCGTAAAAAGACTGGTGAAGGCCGACGGTCCAACCGTTTTCTTCGAGATCCCGTATTTCTTTTTTTAAGGCAGGGTCAAAAATATCATAGGAAGGATCTAGAAGAAAGCGCAGCCACCCCCCTTTCGAGGACCGTTTCCCCCAAAAAAGTTAAAGTGGCTGCGAACACCGTACTTTTCTTCAAGGGAACGAATCGTACCAAAGCACCAGTAATCAGCTTTTCTGAAAATGAAACCAAGCCCTTTAAAGAAATGGGATAAGCTCTTTTTCGGCTTACCCTGGGACAAGGTCCTGGCAGCGTTAAAAAGAAAAAAAGCTCCTTGCTTGGCTCGAATGACCAGCGTTTTCCTGACGGCATCGACATCATGTGTCAACAGGATCCTTGGTTCGGGCAAAGGACCACAAACCGTCATTTCTTCCTGACCGAGATGTTCTGCTGCCCAGCGCCTCAGAAACAGAGCTATCCGATTAACCCAGGCGCGTTCCCAGATCCGCGTATCCCACTTTGCCAGACGGAAACTGTAGGAATGCACCGGGCCATGTTGCCGTTCATACTCCCGCTCCGGGAGTCCGGACAGATACCAGGCAGCTACCCCAATCCAATCGACCCGGGTCCATACCTCTCCCTCGCCTTTTTCAATGAGGTAGGCAGGGACCAGAATCGTTCCTTCGACACCTGTATCCGCAGCCCATGCGGGGAGGGAAACCAGGTCCATTAACGGAGGGATAGTGACATTCTTTTCCTCTACGGCGATGGCAGAAATGGGCAGCGAGTTAATTGCCGCCTTCCCTTCAGGCCAATAGATACTCAGGGTTTCAAGAGCATATTCTCGCAACCCCGCGCCCTGGCTCATGCCATCCCGCCGTCAATAAACCTCTGGTGCCAGAGCTCAAGACACAAGGCCCCCCAGATCTGACGCCCAAAAGTTTTTTCCTTCACAATCAGGTCTTCCAATGCCTTGGGATCAAACAGCCCACGGTCCCTGGACGGCTTTCCAAGTAACGTTTCGTGAATAAAGTCCCTAACAATACCATTTTCCATCCACTCCTTTAGAGGAACCGGGAAGCCCATTTTATCTTTCCGATTCATTACATAGGCAGGAATAAGGTTTTTGACCGCCTGTTTAAAAATATATTTGGTCTTCCCGCCCTGAAACTTCATCTGAGGCGGCATGGTGGTGATAAGATCTACGATTCGGGTGTCCAAAAGGGGAACGCGCGACTCAAGAGACACTGCCATACTGACACGGTCTTCCACTTGCAAGAGGGCCGGAAGCAGAGTCTTCAGATCAAAATGCGTCATCTTGTTGACATAGGACTTTGTATCGGGGTGATTGAATACCTGCTGAAAGTCGGCAAAGACTTCTTCTCGGTTATAGGCCCTTCTTGCATCTGCAGTCAGAAGAGTTTCCACGTCAGGGCTTCTATCGATCAACCGGAAATACCGGGCGTCCATATCGTCAAACAACCCATCATGCCAAAACCTTTGCATCAGTGGGCGGTATTCCTTCAGCAGCGGCAAGTTGGGGATGATCGAGGACAGGGTGACAATATGCTGGGCCTCTTCCTGGGTCTCGAAAATAGCTCCTTTCAGCGCCTGTTCCAGATACCCGATCAAATAGCGCGCATAGCCACCAAATATTTCATCACCCCCCTGGCCACCAAGAACTACTTTGACATGCTCTGAAGCCAGTGAGCTCACGATGTACTGTGGGAAAAGCCCTGGGCCGGCAACGGGCTCATCCATGGCATAGATCAGTTTTGGCAGGCAATCGACAAACTGTTCGGCCGTGGGGACCACCTCTAGATATTCAGCACCGATTTTTTCAGCGACCTGGCGGGCATATGCCGACTCATCATACGCAGGGCCTTCGGCGAACCTTCCAGTAAATACCTTGATAGAGCTTCCCAGATGATCCGCCGCCATAGAGGCGACAGAACTGGAATCAAGGCCACCGGACAGATAGGCCCCCAAGGGAACATCACTTCGGATTTGAAGCCTGGCACTGTCTTCCAGCAGGGTCAGTAAACGGTCTTTGAAATATTCTTCCGTATGATGGTTGTCAATCTGATAGTTGGTATCCCAGTACCGAACAATCTTCTGCATTCCTGACCTGTTGCCAACGATATAACAACCAGGCTCTACCTTTTTGACTCCATCGAACAAGGTCTCCTCGGACAAAGAGACCTGGAAGGTCAGATAGTGTTGAAGGGCTTTCCAATTTTGCCGGGGGCGGATATCACTGGCAGAGAATAGACTTTTGATCTCTGAACTGAAATAAAGACTATCGCCTTTCTTTGAATAGTATAAAGGCTTGATACCAAATGGGTCCCGGGCCAGAAGCCATTTACCGGTCTCGCTGTCATGAAAGGCGAAGGCAAACATGCCATTGAGCAATTCAAGCGCCTGCTCGCCATCACGAATCAGCAACTGCAACAACACCTCAGTATCGGAGAAGGTCCTGAACCGGCTTCCCTGTTGAATCAATTGATTCCGAAGCTCAAGGTAGTTGTAAATTTCTCCATTAAAAACAAGTGTGTAGCGCCCATCGACTGTTTGCATGGGCTGCTTCCCATGTTCCAGATCGATAATTGAGAGCCTCCTATGGCCAAAGGCGAACCCCTTGCCCGAGGTCAAACCTGCATCATCAGGCCCTCGGTGGGCCAGAGATTTCATCATAGCCCCAACTGTTTCCTGCCACTCATCCCCCGCGGCAGGAGGGCCTATAATTCCACAAATGCCACACACTTAAATGATACCTCACGTCTACTTGCAGAAATAACTTATTTCAAAAAATTATTTTGATTTTGCGGAAGAACAAAGTCTGCGCCACCCACCCCACGGCCAATGGTACATAACCGTCATCACAATATATCCCAGCGTGGTAAGGCTATTTATCATTTTGCTGTCACTTTGTTTCTGGTCGTAACGCAGCACAAAAGGTACTTCCCCAAATTTAGCGCCCATCAATTTTAGCTTAACTAGTTTTTCAAGGGTACAAGTGAAACCAAGCCCCTTTAACTGAATGAAATTATTTCCAAATCTCTGAATGGAATCAATAATGATTGAGGCTTTATAAGCACGGAATCCACAAGAATATTCACGCAAGCCTTCAATCGGAAAAAATGCTTTCATAAACAGGTTTGCACAACGACTTATGAAAGCACGGTAGGAGGTAACGCCTATCTGTCCACCACCAGGGAGAAAGCGAGAGGCAATAACGACGTCAAATCCTTCTTCGATCTTGGCAATCATCCTCGGGATAAACTCAGGTTCATGGGTATCGTCGCAATCCAGGCGAATGAGGATATCTTGCGGGTTACAGATTTCCGCGGCCCTTTCAAAAAGGTCCCGACTGGTTTCACCGAGTCCGCGATTGATTTTATGAGTAATGACTTCTAGGGGAAGTTTTTTCTGGTACTCAAGGAGTGCCATGGCAGTGTTGTCTTTACTGCCGTCATCACAGACGATAATCTTGTACTCAACCCCTTCTTGCTCCATAACAGAACCGATTTTTGGTAGCAACGCTGGTAGAGAAGCCTCCTCATTAAAAGCAGGAAGGAGGATAACGATTTTTCGATCTTCCATGAAATATCCCTGAATAAATTGTGTAGAACGCCCTCAACAAAAGTGGGTAACTGAATACTTCTAAGTAACTATTAACGCAAAGACTCCCTAATGGTGTCGCAAATAAATGCGATCTGTTCTTCTTGGAGATAAGGATGCATCGGAAGGCTCATGATGCTTTGAGCCGCCTTCTCCGACTCGGGGAACGCCCCTTCTCCAGAACCAAGACCGCCATAGGCCGTTTGCAGATGAAGAGGCTTGGGGTAATAGACGGCGGTCGGAACCCCAACTGCTTTCAAGGACGCCTGAAGCTCTTCCCGGCGCTCTGTAAGCAGAGAATATTGGGCCCAGGCACTTCTGTACCCTTCTGGCATGATCGGCAGCCGGAGGCCCGGAACCTGTGAAAGGCGTTTCGAATAACCTTCAGCCACGGCATTACGCTTATCGATCTCTTCGGGGAAGATATCAAACTTTGGCAGAAGGATGGCGGCCTGCAGAGTATCCAACCGGCCGTTCACCCCGATCCGAATATTGTCGTACTTGTTGGAGCCCTTCCCGTGTACCCGGATCGACCGGAGCTTTTCGGCAAATTCATCGTCAGAGGTGAAGATGGCGCCGCCATCCCCATAACAACCCAGAGGCTTGGCCGGGAAGAAGCTGGTTGCAGCGCTGTGAGCCAGACTACACGCCATCCGACCCTTATATACCCCGCCTAACCCTTGAGCACTGTCTTCCAAAACAAAAAGTCCGTGGGTCTTAGCCAAAGCATTAATGGCGTCGTAGTCCGCCGGGAGACCGAACAGATCGACCGGCACGATCCCTCTGGGGATCAATTGCCCCCGATTTTCTGCACGGGCTTTGGCAATGGCCTGCTCCAAGGACTTAGGGCAGATATTGAACGTTTGTGGATCGATGTCGACAAATACCGGAGTAGCTCCCAGCAGAGAGATGACCTCCGCCGTTGCAACAAAGGTAAAGGGTGTGGTGAAAACAGCATCCCCGGGACCGACGCCATAGGCCATCAGGGCCATCAGTAGCGCATCGGTACCGCTGGCCACACCGATGCAGTGCTGCACGCCCACATAGTCGGCAAGGCGGGATTCCAACTCAGCCACCTCAGGCCCCATGATATATTTTCCGTGGTTGAGCACGTCCTGAATTCGCCGATCGATTTCGGGACGGATGCGGGCCTGCTGTGCCTGCAGATCAATAAATGGAATCGAGCTCATATATTTTATGCCTCTTTAAAATCATCGTACGATTTTTCCCCGACGGCCAACGACTCGGGAAGAGGTGTATTTTCATCCAGATCCAAGCAACGAAGCCGGCCCGGCTGTTCCTCTCGATACCGCAAACCGCTTTCCGGACAAACCATCACACCATCCTGGTCAGGGTTATTGAGGATATGCCCGTGCCGGCTCATCCAGCCTTTTTGACGGGCCGGGACCCCGAGCATCAGGGCGTAATCCGGCACATCGCGCTGAACGACCGCGCCGGCACCGACAAAACAATACCGTCCAAGAGTGATCCCGCAAACGATTGTTGCATTTGCACCAATCGTGGCGCCTCGCCGCAGAAGGGTTTTTTCGTACAACGATTTTCGGACCACCTGCGATCGGGGGTTGGTCACATTGGTCAAAACACAGGACGGACCTAGAAAGACATCGTCTTCAACAATGGTCCCCTCATAAATGGAGACATTGTTCTGCACCTTGACGTTATTGCCAATTACGACACCACCCGCGATGCAGACATTTTGGCCAAAACTGCAGTTTTGGCCAATCCGCGCACCAGAAAGAACGTGGCTGAAATGCCAAATTTTGGTCCCATCGCCAATTTCAGCACCAGCGTCAACATAAGAGGATGCGTGCACAAAATAGTCATTCATTTATGGATCCCTCCGTCTGAGTTAATCGTCGATTGCGGCAACAAAGGGATGAGAGTTTCCTCCGTTAACCTTGGTCGCTTTCGCATTGCGCAATTCATAGACCAGGTTGATGGCCCTCCGGGCATCTTCGAGGCCGAAGCCGCGCCCGGCGAGGATTTCCTGGTAGACAACCGTGTGCAAATCCGTGAAGCCGTTAGAAAATTCGAACTCTTCGCCGTCAACGGAAATCGACCGGAAGGTCGGCTTCTTCTCTTTGACGGCAACTTCGGGGAGGTCTTTGCGATCAACTGAGAGAAACCAACGAACATTGGCTTTTTCCAACTCAAGAAAGCCGGCCATGCGCCGCTCATCCGACAGGTGAACCTCATGGTGTTTCACATCCCCAAAAATCCACATCAGCATATCGAAGAAATGAACCCCGATGTTGGTGGCGACCCCTCCGGACTTTTGTTCGTTGCCTTTCCATGAGGTGAAATACCAGCGTCCGCGCGAGGTGATGTAGCTCAGGTCAATCTCATACTTGTCTTTCTTGCGGGCCTTGGCAACTTTCTCCTTCAGAGCAATGATGGATGGATGCACTCGCAACTGAAGGATATTGTAAATACGTTGCCCGCTCTCTTCCTCCATCTGTTGGAGGGCATCGACATTCCACGGGTTGAGCACCAGCGGTTTTTCGCAGATGGCATCTGCACCGATACGCAGAGCAAAGCGAATATGAGCATCATGCAAGTAGTTTGGAGAACAGATACTGACGTAATGAATCCGCTTCTCCTCTCCTTGCCGCTTCAATTTTTCCACAAAGCGGTCAAATCTCTCAAATTCAGTAAAAAAGGCTATGTCGTGAGAGTAGCTGTCGAGAATACCGACCGAATCGGAGGGATCTAAAGCGGCAACCAACTGATTGCCCGTATCTTGGATTGCTCTCATGTGCCGAGGGGCAATATAGCCCCCTGCCCCAACCAATGCATAATTTTTCATTTGGTTGTTATCTGTAGCCATTTCCATTTCGTTATTCACCTATCGTCTATGATGCTAAACAAAGACCCATTCATATTTGAATTTAACTGTGGCCAGATGCCATTGCCCGAAAACAAGCGTTAGTCTTTACCAGATCCTCATAGCTACCCTGGTCTACCAATTCCCCCTTTTCCAACACGAAAATTTGATCACATCCGCGAACGGTAGTAAGTCGATGGGCAATTAGAATGATGGTCTTACGGCGACCAAGATTGTTCACCGCCTCCATCACTGCCTGTTCAGTTACGTTGTCTAAAGCACTGGTAGCTTCGTCAAGGACAAGCAACTCAGGGTCATGGTATAAGGCACGGGCAATCCCCACCCGTTGCCGCTGCCCCCGGACAGGCGCACACCGCGTTCCCCAACGAAGGTTGCATAGCCTTGGGGCATATCGTTAACTACAAACTCATGGAGATTAGCTATGCGGGCGGCTCTTTCAACCGCATCCTGATCGATTTCCGCAGCAGGCAAGCCGAAAGCGATGTTTCCAGCCACAGTATCGTCAGAAAGATAAATATGCTGGGGAACGTAACCGATTGTACGTTGCCAGGAACGAACATTCTCCCGGGTGATGGACTTGCCGTCAACCAAAAGCTTTCCGTACTGAGGCCATAACAAACCAAGAATGATATCCACAGTAGTGGTCTTGCCTGAACCGGTGGTTCCTACCAGGCCGATGGTGGCGCGGACCGGAATGTCAATAGTAATAGTATTCAATGCCGGCCGTGGCGCATTTGGGTATGAGTATCCCACCTGCTCTAACCGTAGTCCCTGTCGGATACCAAGCGGAGTGAGAGTGCTTCGATCTAAATTGGCAACGCCTCCGGAGCTTAGGCTGCCAAAGTCTCGGTACAATGCGTCCAATGCCGGACCGGCAAAACGCATATTCGACAACTGAAGGTAAACTTGCTGCAGAGCAGGCATCAACCTGTAACTGGCAAAAGCGTAGACGGAAAGCACCGGCAGAGCCTGTCTCAAGCTTCCGGACTCAGCCAACAGGTAGAGAACCACGGCCAACAGGCCTCCGAAAGCAACAATTTCCAGTGCGAAACGCGGTAAATGGCTGGACACCTGAAATGCGGCCTGACGTCTGGCCAAGCGTTTTGCCGATCTCTCAAAACGATCCAGCATACCTCCCTCAAGGCCAGCAACCTTAATGTCTTTAATACCACCAAAAGCCTCCTGAACAACCTCAAAACGCTCACGGTTGGCACGTACCCTGTCTAATCCAATATTCTCCAGATACCGCCGTAGCATTAAGTAGATTGCCGCATACGCACTTCCTAGAACAGCCGCGACAATTAACGCAAGAATTGGCTTTACCATGACTAAAAAACCCAGTAGAGCCAGAGCTACTGCCCCATGGGCAAGAAATTGCATCAAAGGAATAAGAGCGCCGGTGATGACCTGTTGGACTTCGGATAGTACAGCTTTGCCTAAGTCGGCACTATGACGGTTGAGGAACCAATCGTAAGGTTGGCGCAGATAACCGGCCACAAGCCGCTTGCCTATCGAATAGTTGCGCATATGGGTAAAACGCAACAGGGCATAGGTCGTTAGCGCCTTGAACCCTATGGAGGCAACCAGGGCCAGAAACACGAGCATACCGAGAAGAACCAGAAAATCTTTTGTGCTTTCGAAACCGAAATAGCCGTAAACGACAGCGAGATATCGATTAGTTTCCACCATCTCCGGATTCGCCACCACATTCATAAAAGGCATGATGGAGGCCACCCCCACAACATCAAGCAAGGCCATAAAAACGATCATACCTAGCAGGAGGTAGGCACGGCGACGTTCTTGGGGAGTGAGAAGGCCGTGAAGCTTTTTGAATGCAGAAATATTCATTCTAATTTGACTTTATCAAATCCATAAACAAAGAAAGATATAAGACTTTTTCGTTTTCTGCCACAGCACCATCTATATGATTATCCGGAAATAAGCAAATCGACCTTTTGTACTTCCACACAGGGTTCCATCACCCAAACCATAAACTTATAGCATCCTCAATCCCCTAGCCGTTAAGAATTGAAACATCCTCGCAACAGCACATATTCTCTTGAAGGATACAAGAAGTCAGGGCAGGAAGAAGCACCCAAGAACCAGGCCTTAATTACCAGAAATCCGTCGGGAATACAATTATTCTAATCCAGCGGAACAGCACTGCGGCGCAAGTAAAAAACAAGAAACAAAATGCGAAATTTAAGGAAAAGGCAGGACAAAGCGCTTCCGCAGGACTTACTCACACTATCCGAACATATCTTTTTCAACCAAGTCGCATATGATATGAATGATGCTGCCATGGGCACCCTGAATGTACGGGGTATACTGAACGGGTACGGTGAGATCGATATCTACAATGCTGGCTATAGTGCCGCCATCCCGTCCCAACAGGCCGATTGTTTTACAGCCGATCTCGTTGGCCGAGGAAAGGGCATGGAAGACATTATCGGACTGCCCGCTGGTGGAAATACCGATCACAACATCACCGGGCTGAGCCAGGGCCTCTACCTGGCGTTTGAATATTTCATCAAATCCGTAGTCGTTTCCCACCGCAGTCAGAATCGAGCTGTCGGTGGTCAGCGCAATGGCTGGTAATGCCTTGCGCTCCAATAGAAAACGTCCGACCAATTCGGCGGCAAAATGCTGGGCATCGGCCGCTGACCCGCCATTGCCCATGATCAGGACTTTATTCCCCTGCTTCAGCGCATTGGCAATTGCGCGACAAGACAATAAAATATCGTCAGACATCACTTCGGACGCCTTACTAAGCGATTCCTGAAGCTTTTCAAAATGATTTCTTATATCTTCAACGGTCATTTTTTTCCTCCGAACCCTGCCATTTCGGAATTTCCTTGAACAACCTGAAAGCCAAAACTTCTAAGTATAGCCGCAGATTCACACCGATTTACGCAGATGGACTAACTTGTTTTGTGTTTATTACCCGCTTAACCTGCACCCTGCTGTTACCAAAGTTGATCAATAGAGCAAGCTTCTTCCCTGTCGCCTTCAGATAATTAATACATTGTGCCAAATGGGAATTATCAATATTCTTTACAGCCTTGAGTTCAATAATTATTTCTTCTTCCACAATCATGTCGGCAAAATAATCCCCGACCACGACACCATCATAAACAACCGTTATTGGCTCCTGACGAGAAACCTTCAGGCCTGTCTTCTCTAGTTCATGAGCCAAGGCATTCTCATAGACTTTCTCCAGAAAACCTTCACCAAGGGCGTTTCCTACGGAGTATGCGCATCCTATTATCTGCTCAGTCAGACTATCGTGATACGCAACCTCCCGAACCATTCTTTTCCTCCAGCGAAGTTGCCATATTTGCGTAAATCAGCGTTCATCTGTGGCCAATAGCGCCTTTTGATATTCCGAATATTTTCCTTTTCGAAACATCCAGATGCAAACAAGCAGGTTTTCCAGTTGGAAACTAAAAAACTTCGGCGTCTTTAAAAAGTGGAGCGTCCCGATCTTTGGCGGAAACTGTAGTTTTTTCCGTCAAGGGCCAATCGATGGCAAGTTCCGGATCGTCCCAGACAATGCCGCGCTCGTGTTCAGGCGCATAGTAATCGGTGGCTTTATACAAAAACTCGGCAACGTCGGAAAGGACCAGAAAACCGTGGGCAAAGCCTTCGGGTATCCATAGCTGTCGCTTATTTTCCGCGGAAAGATTTACACCCACCCATTTACCGAATGTGGGGGAACTCTTTCGAACATCCACTGCGACATCAAAAACTTCTCCGACAACGCAACGAACCAGTTTCCCCTGCGCTGAAGGCGGAAGCTGATAATGAAGGCCCCGCAGGACTCCTTTAACTGAACGAGAATGGTTGTCCTGAACAAAGTTTCTTTTCAGTCCCGTCGCCTCCTCCCACGCCCGCTGGTTGAAGCTTTCGTAAAAAAAACCTCTCTCATCACCAAAAACTTTGGGTTCGAGGATCAGAATCTCGGGGATATCTGTGGGAATTACCTTCATATATTTATCCCATCCTTCAAAACCATCTCCAGGTAGTCACGATAGCTGGACTTGGGAGTGTCGGCAATGACGTTAGTCATTTCACTTTCAGACAGGTACCCCTTTATAAAAGCAACCTCTTCCAGACAGGCAATCTTCAGGCCCTGTCTGGCTTCCAGCGTACCGATGAAATGACTGGCTTCAAGCAAGCTCATGTGGGTGCCAGTATCGAGCCAGGCAATCCCTCGCTCGAGCTTTTCGACTCTCAGTTTCCCCTGCTTCAAGTATTTAGTATTGACATCAGTGATCTCCAGCTCGCCGCGCGCTGACGGGGTGAGATTTTTGGTAGTTTGCACCACTTTGCTGTCATAAAGATAAAGACCGGGCACGGCATAATGCGACTTGGGTTTCTGCGGCTTTTCCTCAATGCCGATGGCCATGCCATCCTTGTCAAACTCGACCACGCCGTAGCGCTCAGGGTCCTTGACCGGATACCCGAAAACCAGTGCACCCTCAGAGAATTGCTCAAAAATGGAGTCAAGATCCATTTTGCCGTAGAAGATATTGTCTCCCAAAATCAGGGCAACGGGGTCGCCATCGATAAACTCCTCACCGACCAGAAAGGCCTGAGCGATCCCCTTCGGTTCGGGCTGGACGGCATAGGAAAGGCGGATGCCAAAGCGGCTGCCGTCCCCCAAAAGCTCTTCGAAACGGGGCGTGTCCTGTGGGGTAGAGATGATGAGGATATCCCTGATACCGGCCCGCATAAGAGTGGAGATGGGGTAGAAGATCATCGGCTTGTCATAAACCGGCTGCAGCTGCTTACTTGCGACCAGGGTCAGTGGGTAAAGGCGGGTACCTGCGCCCCCGGCAAGAACAATTCCTCTCTTGATTCCGGACATTCTATTTGCACTCCCTTGTTAAGAAATTCAACGCACTTCGAAATAGGTTTTCAGACTTTCCTGCCAAGATGGAATTGAAACACCCGTTGCCTTTTGGTATTTCGCCGTATCAAAAACGGAATATGTCGGACGTTGGGCTGGCAGTGGAAATTGCTCGGTTGTAATCGGCTCAATCCGATGAGCCTTCACCGGAAGCCCTATTTGCCTGGCTATTTCGACGATTTCGCAAGCAAAGTCATACCAACTACACTGGCCCTCGTTGGCAAAGTGGTAGACACCATACTCCCCCTTAAACACAGCAGGAGTTTCAGAATCTGATTCAAGCTCCAGTAGACGGAAAATCGCCTCTGCCAGATCGCCGGTATAAGTGGGACACCCAACCTGATCTGCCACAATGCGTAATTCTTCCCTTTCGGCAGCCAGGCGAAGAATGGTCTCGACGAAATTTTTTCCCCAGGGGCCGTAGAGCCAGCTAGTTCTGACAATAAAGTACTTCTCCAGACCGCTCTCCAATATGGCCTGCTCGCCTTTCAATTTGGAGCGGCCATACGCCGACATGGGACCGGTTGCATCATTCTCCCGGTAAGGGCGATTCGCATTCCCGGAAAACACATAATCGGTGGAGACATGCACCAAGGTAGCATCGAGTTCTCTCGCGACAACTGCCAGATAACCGGGCCCCTCACCATTGACCCGCGTCGCCAGCTCCTCTTCATCTTCGCAACGATCGACCTGGGTATAGGCACAGCAGTTAATAATGACCTGAGGGCGAAACTCCTCCATCGCCCGTCGAACTTGGTCAACATCAGTCAGGTCAAATTCGGGCCGTTGAAAGCCCTGAATCGAAAAGTTAGACGGAGCTGCTGCCTGCACCATCTTCGCTAGCATGCCCCTGGCTCCGATCAGGGCAACTTTGCGTGTCATCCCGCTCATTCAGCGCCCCGCATACATGCGATCGTAGTATTCCTGATAGGTGCCATCGATCACCTTGGTAATCCAATCGGAGTTCTCAAGGTACCACTTAACAGTCTTCCGAATCCCTTCCTCAAATGTCACTGAAGGTTCCCAGCCGAGCTCTTTCGTAATTTTTCCAGCATCGATAGCGTAACGGCGGTCGTGTCCGGGGCGGTCTTTGACGAAAGTGATCAGACTGCGCCTTGGCTTTCCTTCCGGCAAAGGGGCAGCTTGGTCATCGAGAATATCGCAAATTGTTTGTACTACCTCGATGTTCTGCTTTTCGTTATTGCCTCCGATATTATAGGTTTCCCCCAGATGTCCTTTTTTCAAAACCTTTAAAATAGCCGTGCAGTGGTCGACTACATAGAGCCAATCCCGCACGTTCTTGCCATCTCCGTAGACCGGAAGGACCTTGCCGTTCAGGGCGTTGTTGATGATGAGCGGAATGAGCTTTTCAGGAAACTGGTACGGACCGTAGTTATTGGAGCAGTTGGTAATCAAGGTCGGCAGGCCGTAAGTATGATGATAAGCGCTAACCAAATGGTCGGAAGAGGCTTTACTGGATGAATATGGAGATCGAGGATCGTACGGAGTCTCTTCGGTGAAGAGGCCTGTGTCGCCTAACGAACCATAAACTTCATCGGTGCTAACGTGCAAAAATCGGCAATCGGCTAACGGTGATCGGCCATCGAAGCCCCAGGTCTTACGTGCAGCTTCGAGCAACGTAAAAGTGCCAAGGATGTTAGTCTCGATGAAGGCGGCAGGACCCGTGATACTCCGGTCCACATGGGATTCGGCGGCAAAATGGACGACTGTGTCGATCTGTTCTTCGGCAAAGAGTTGCTCCACCAACGAAGCATCGCAGATATCCCCCTGCACAAATCGATAGCGGGGGTCGTCCGAAATATCAGTAAGGTTCTGAGGGTTACCCGCATAAGTCAGCTTATCTAGATTTACCAGTCGACAGCTATCTAGAGTTGCGAGAGCAAGGCGAATAAAGTTCGCACCGATAAACCCGGAGCCCCCTGTAACCAAAATATTCTTTATCAATTCTTCTCTCCCATTACTCTGCATGAGCCTAGCAAATATAAAATCAGAGACTTTAGCAAATCCAACCTGACTCTATAGCGGCCCCAGGCTCCCACAAAACTTAACAGTCAAAGTCGCCAAATCATGTATTTCGGTGGTAGATTCGTACATGATTTTTAGTGCCTACAAATTCCTTCAGCAAAGAAAACTTTTTGAATTCGGGTATCTGGCCCAGACTCTTTGAAGAGGTCTCTATAATCAGCAGATCAGCCTGTTTGCGAATTGCTTGGGCTTCCACTTTTCTAAAATCTTTTGGTAAACGCCTGATGAAATTCAACTCTTGATTAGCATAAAAACAAACCCTTGGATCATTGGATGCAATTAGTGCATCCTTCAAGTCCGGTTGTTCCGCCAACCATTCACCTGCAACCTTAACCACATTGTCCTTGTCCTGCCCGATAAAATCTCCAAGGGATTTATAAACGGGAACAACGCAGAAAACTAGCAGGAAAAGAACCATTGCAAACCGTGGCCAGCGAAACCTAGTGATCCTGGCTCGAATCCGCTCCAGTCCTCGACCTAACCAAGGCATAAGTAGCAAAGCTGGCACCAGAACATAACGCTTGCTAATCCAATCGTGTGTGAACAGAAAATAGTAGCCCATTAGGAAATAGGCACACACAAGCAGCAGGATCAACCAGTGCCCGCGGTGCCAATTTAAACGTTTCCCAAAGCCGAACAAAAGGGGGAGAACGAAAAAACTAAAGAGATTATCCGCTAGGGCTTCAACTGCACTGAACAGGTAGATGAGCGGCATATAATGCCGAGTCGTTTCTAGCAAATTGCCACCATGACTCCAGCCCGGCAAAGCACTTTCCAAGTCCTTTAATTTTTCATAACGACTTTGATAGTTCCTAAGAACTCCCTTACTGACTTTGCGTTTGTAGTAACTAATTGAGTTGCCGGCAACTACATCCTTCAGTTGCCACTTATGCTCTCCCTCTACATCGAAAGATGTAAGGTCAGGCCCTGCAACAAGCAATACACTGCCGCCCAACAACAATCCAAAAATGAGTGGAAGGCCAACCAACACAGAAATACCTTTGAGTAAAAGAGGCCTTTCCAATCGGTTTTTGATTGCTAATGCAGCTAGTACCAACAAAAAAACACCCCACAAAAGAAGGGCCTCAAGCCGACAGCAAAGGGCAAAGGTCGATGATAGGGCAGTCAGAGTAAAAAAGACGATTTTTTCAGTTTGGAACGCACGTAAACAAAAATAGACCGACCAGGCAACAAAAAAAATAAAAATAGGATCTCGAAGCAAACCAACGGCATGGCCATTAAGCGTGGGGCATATGGTGAAAGCAACACCAGTCCAGAATGCCCCCTTTTTGTCGAAGAGTTCCCTTGTCAGCAGGTAAAGAGGGATCAGAGCCAACACCATAGCGAGAAGGGAAATCAGCTGACCGGCCAGCGCCCAATCCCGCACGAGAAAGTGAAAGGCCGCAATAAGCAGGGAGTAGAAGGGCATCCAGTCAATCCGAAGCCCTTCCAGAAAATTGCCATCGGCAAACTGTTGAGCCGCACTAATATACCTAACACCATCTAGGTTGATAATATGATCGGATGAAAGGAGAATGACTTTTAGAATCAGCGAAGACAGTAAGAGAAATACCAGCTCCCACTCCCCTTTCAGCCATTCTCTTACTCGGCCCATTAACTTCATGACGCTTTCTACTCCACTAGAATTCACATTTTTTACCGCTCTAAGTGTCTCAGGAAAAGTGCCTTGATTAGGTTAAGAGGTCGATCTCTGAAAGTATGGAGGACCAATTTATAGAAATCCTGCCATTCTATGGTTGAGCCTAAACTGACACTGCTTTAGATGCAAGTTGAAGATCTCTGGCCGAATTTAACGGAAACCACCATAGGCTCAGTACATCCCCCTCACCGGCAATTATCTAACACGCCACCTTTGCCAGCTTTTCAAAAAGAATTGCACATCTTCATCACTTGCCCATTTCCTGAGGTCGCGCAGGAAGCGCTCAATATCTCTGCGGGCTCGTGCGTCCCGGAGGTGGGAACGAACCCGAGTGCCATCGAGATCGATCAATATGACCTCTGACTTTTCACCTGTGTTCTGCAAAAGAATATTGTCCCATTTGAGATCACCGTGCAAGCAACCGAACAGGTGCATTCGGCCGAAAAGGATACCTAGCTTTACGAGCAAACTTTTCTTTTTTCCTTGGTCAAGCATCGGCCAATGTTTACTTAACTTCTCAGACCCTTCAATAAATTCGCTGAGAATATATGAACGCCCAAGCAAGCGAAACCTCCGCTCCTCCAAGCAAAGAAGCGGTTCTGGAACAGGCAATCTTCTTAGGCGAAATTCCCAAAAAGACAACCAGGTTTTGATTGATCTGGATCGACGAAAAGCATTTCGTACGCAATATTTCCAGCCTTTGACATTGTACCGCTTGAGAAAATAATCCATACCGTTTACATGAATCTTGGCGGCTCTGACAGTCCGCCCGTCTTTAAAAATTTCGCCTTGTTCCAGGATTTGATCAGGATCAGGCAGCAGAGTCTTAAGAATATTTGCGGTTTCGCTGGTCCTTTGCCTAAAAATTGAAAATCCATGGAGGTTTTCTTTGCAGAACCTTGAATTGTTGGACAAAGATCGACGTGAGTTTTTACGCCAGATCTTTTTTGAATGACTAAGAGCTTTCTTTTGAAGGCGAAGAATGAGCTTGCGGTGATTTTTTATTTGGGAAAAACCGTAGGCTTTAATAAATCTGAAAAACTCGGATCTACTCGCCAGGGCCCCCAAAGTGTGAAACAAGGCGAGATTTGCGATCCTTTCTTTCTGGGAAAGAGCACGGTTTTTAAGGTCGACCCGATCCGTATCAAGGATGACGAAATGGGGGTTCCTGGGATCATTAACAAACAGGATATTTCCCATGTGAGGATCGTTGTGGAAGACTCCATTGTCATGCAACTTTCTTACGAATGAGGCAAACTCCTTATTAAAGTGGCATTTTTTTGCAACAGAAAAACGTGGATAATCCTCTAGCAAGGTATCGTAAAGGCTCTTACTATTCTCTACCTCCTTCGTCAGTAAAACATCTCTAGTGAGAATCCCGTTCCTTTTTTCAACCCCATAACCAAGGACCTCGGGAGCAGCTATTCCAAGTTTAAATAAGCGCCGTGAAATCCGTCCTTCTTTGCAAGCCGTTCCTCCCAAGATTGTTTTGAAAAGAACAGCTGTACCCCGATAGCGAACCTCTTTCATAAACAATCCAGGATAGCTTACTACTCGACGCTTTGGGTAATCTTTAATAACTGTTTTTACCTGAAGATCATTTTCAAGCTTACCGAGGAAGCTCTCCCCGTCCTCGGTCAAGTAATCCCAACTAATTTGCCTCAAGGATATCTCCGCGCCCATGATTAACACCTAGTTCGTAAAATACAAGATCTCTGACTAAAAATTATTTGTTTTATTCCATCGTAAAACGACATGTGGGCTGACAAATGTTCCGAATATTTTTTAAGGTCATGACTAGTTGAGAAGGCGATATATGGCTGAATACTTTCTCTTACTTTTTAAAAGGGAAGGCATTTAACAGTCTTTCCTTGACCTCTGAAATCCCAGGGCGAGAATAGCTGTCTGTAATATCCATAATTTCCTGAAGGCGGGTCTCTCTTGTCAACGGATAAGGCTTAACATTTGCAAGCTTGAAGACGCTATAGTAGTCATGAAACTTAAAATCTTTCCCCCACACGTTGTCAGACAAGCGTATCCACGCATTCGGAACACCAAGGGCATCAGCAGTAATAAGACCGTGCATACTTGAAGAAAGGACAACATCACAAGCCGCAACCTGTTTTATGAATTCGATCGTCCCGGAAAAAACATCGATCATCGTAGCGTTAGGAATCGTCTCAACAAGTTGCTGAATGAGTTGGTTGCTCTGATCGACGTAGTGGGGGACCACTCCTACGCTGAACCGCTTTTGGGCGGTCACGTTCTCCGGGACAAGCATGTCACACAAAAGCCCGGGGTCGCCAACAACCTCAATTTTCTGATTACAAATCGTTTGGGCGGTTTGCCATCCACGCACCGCGTGAATCCGGTGGGGGCTTCTGAAGGCGGGAATTCCTTCAATAAGGCCAGACCCCCAAATGTCGATGCGGCGATTCCAGAAACGATTCTTGGCCTTGGCCAAGATGCTGCCCAAAGCCATCAGGTCGCATTTGTTAGGCCGTGCATGAACAACCTTCATCCCGGAAAGGGCTTCGCATAAAACAGGCGATAGCCAGTCGCCGAAATTTTTGCGGCCGCCTTGTAAACTCGTTGACCAGTAGAGCTTTAGTTCCTTCATTAATTTACCCTGTCATTCCCAGACATCGTTGTTCAGTTACTTTTCCAGTTCAGCCGCGGAGCCCTGCCAAAAGTCTTTCGGTAAAGCTTAACCGCCCGCCGGGTTACCTGACTCAAAAACAGCCGGTCTCGTATAAGAACCTCTCGCAGAGGGCAGTCAAAGTAAATCTTCAAGAACCTGAGCAGGTCGCGGTGTGTTAAACCTATATCTAAACTGGAAAAATAAAGCCCGGCCACATCCTTGATGATCCAGCGTCTGGGGGTGCTCCTACGCAGCTGCATTCGGTGCAGGTCGATTAAATAAAGCCTTAGGCTCTCAGGATTTCCTGCTTCCGCCAAGGTCCGGCGATCAAGTAGAAAATGACAAAGGTAAAAATCACGATGATTTACACCATTCTGGTGGAGAGAGCGGGCAATTTGCGCCACCTTGCCTATCAGAGCTCGCTTGAGCGCCGGAGAAGGTGGATTTTTTGCCCAGTCCTTGCAAAAGTCTTCCAGACTGATCGTATTCTCCAACTCCTCTGTGATAATAAAGGACTCTAGTCGAGCAGGGTTCCAACCTCTCTTGCCGAAACCAATGATCTTCATGGTCGCCACACTGAGTTGTTCTAGCCTGCGGATAGCCTGCCATTCGTTTTCAGCACCGAGAACCGGCAGCCTGAACTGGAGCAGGTTTTTAAAGATCTCCTTCCATCCGATACCTAAATGAATTTTTACAAAAACTCCCTTACCCTCAAAAATACAGCGCAGAGTCCTGCGACCCTCTAAAGCCCGGAACTCTTCGCCCTGCAAAGCCAAGATGTTATCAAAAGCCCGCTCACCGAAATATGCCTCGAAATCGCTACGCAACTCAAGCATGGCTGGTTCCTTTACGGGCGACGCTCTCTATTAAATCTGCCGCCTTCTCAGGAAGGCTGAAGATATCCGTCTTAGCAACATAGGATAGACCGTTATGTCGCCATTGCTTCGCATCCGAAGAAGAAAGTGCTTGGACCAGCATTTTATTCATAGTCTCTTGTTGAAATGGTGAGGGGATGAGGAGTCCTGCATTGGCTCTCTCGATATGGTATGCATAGCCGCAAATGTCTGTCACCAAAACCGGCAAACCGGCGGCCATAGCCTCCAATAGCGCCATACCATAGGCTTCCGTATAGGAGGGGTGCAAAAGGAGATCCGCTCCCAAGAGAAATTGGGGAACATCTTCTCTGCCTCCTAAAAACCTAACTTGTTTCTCAATACCAAACCGCTTGGCCATTTTCACAAAGGGTCGGGCCTGGCCTTCACCAATTACAAAAAGCCGAGACTTGCAACGTAGTGCTTCGGGAAGCGCAGCTATCGCCCTGATGGATCGATCGAGGCCTTTAGTCCGGTATCCAGAACCGACCATCAACACCAGATACTCGTCACTGATGCCAAATGCCTCTCTCAGCTCCCGCCGGATCGTGCTAGCATTTTTCGGGGCAAGACGATTGCGGTCAATTCCGGGAGGAAGAACGTGAAATCTCTCCTCTGGCGTGCCATAGGCAGCTATGTATCGACGCTTTTCTTCTTCCGAAAGGATTAGGATGTGTGTCTTGCTTGACGAATCAAAAACCGCCCTTTCGAGAGTCACATAGGTTCGAAAGCGACTGCCAAGTCGGGACAGTGGGCCGCGAGTTTCCTTCATCCGGGTAAGATAGCAGGGATCTGCAGCAAAATAGAGATCAAGCCCGGGCATTTTGTTGAAACCGACAATCGCATCAAAACGTTTAGATGCTTCCAATTGCACGGTTTCGGCAAAGGCTGAACACTTTCCATGATTGGTCAGTGCACGCACGTTCACCCGGTTCACCTTGAAGTTGTCCGGCACTTCCTCTTCCCATTTCATGGTAAAAACCTCGACCTCATGTCCTCTGTCACGACAGGCCGTTGCAATCCGCATGAAATCCCTTTGCAGACCACCGAAGGGAAAATATTTAAACAGACAAAACGCCAGCTTCATGAAATCACCTGATCCGACATCAGGAATCAAGGCCCTCGTCGGCAAGAACCTGCTCGGCATCAATCTCTTTAAGGAACTTTTTTATTCTCTTCAGCCCCTTAACCACAGACTTTTTGCGGGAACCCAGCTCCGGATTGAGTACCATAGTCGCATGGTTCAAATGCATGATATACGAACCAAGTTTTTCCGAAGGGAGAAAGACCATCTTGTAACCACGGTCGATCAATTCTTTGTGCATTGCCCTACCTGCGGTATCCCCATTCTGCGCGAAAGAGAAGCCATATTTTCTGATCAAGTCAGTCCGATACAGAGCGCAATGACTGCGAAGATACAAATAGTTCTCACCTTTTCCCTCCAAACGTCCGAATCCCTTCCCCATCAGGGGGAAAAGAAGACTTTGCCATCCTCTCTCCACCTGTTTACCCAACTTTTGTAAAAACGACCGGGTCTCTAGTTTCCAAGAACCGACACCTGCGATGTCAGGGCTCTTTCGAATTTCTTGCAACAAGAAGTCCAGCCACCGATCATTCTTAACGAGTGTATCAGTATGAAAAGAGAGAACATAAGGGGTGGTAACTTGTTCGAGAGCTTGATCCAAAGCAAGGGCATGGGAACGTGCAGGTTTTTCTTCAGGAGCTGGAGTTCTCTCAATCAGCTTGATCCACTTCAGCGACCGAAGGTATTCGGTGGAAGCATCTTGAGAGCCATTATCAATAGCTATAACATGAACTTTGTCCGAATCGGTGTACTTACGCAATAGGCGAAAGCACAGCTTGGTGATCTCGAGAGTGCGAAAGTTCGGAATAAGTATCGTTACTTCTGGATTTGTCATAAACCTATTACCCCTAAAAGAATATGCAACAGTTTAACTTTTTATGTTTAATTCAAGCAGAACCCATCGAGTCCGCATCCAGCCAGATTTTGTACGAATGGAGGCTATGAAACTTTGCCTGGTAACAGAAAAGGGTTACCTACCCCCCCTCTTTGTTGTTACTTATCTCCTCTCAGCAGTACACAGACGGAGCGAAACACCTCAGACACAGAAATACTTTTGCCACACTCTGCATCCCGCTCGCAGTCCTTCCGTAAACAGGGCGAGCAGTCCAGGGGCGACTGCAAGCATATGTGTTCATCCCCACGCGGACCGTTGCGCTCGGCATCAGTAACTCGAAAAAGAGAGATCGTCGAGGTACCGACAGCAGCAGCAATGTGAATCGGGCCAGTATCACCGCCAATAACCAGGTCGGCTTTCTGCAGCAGAGCCACCAACTCGGGCAGAGATCCTCTCGGCCAAATAATCGCACGGCCGTCGGTAGCCCGATGGATTGCAATACAGGCCTGTTTTTCAGTGTCATTTCCCCATAATAAAATAGGTCGCACCCGGTAATCATCGCACAATCTGCCGGCCAGTTCCTGCCAACATTCAAGGGGCCACAGCTTGGTGGTCCAGGTAGTACCGTACTGCAGAACCACCAACGGTTGCCGATCAAGATCAAGCTCGGTGAGCTGACGTTGCACGGTGGCAGAAGCCTCGGGGGAAACGTTCATTGGCCCGGCCAGCAGTGCCGTTTTTCCCTCTGGAAAGGCAGCACGTGCCACGGCCAGAGAACGGTCGCTGACGTGATGGTCGGCAGGAGTCAGAGCCACCTTGCGGTTGGTGGCCAGCAGGTTGGGCCATTCACGCACGCCGTCGCGAGCAAAGCCGAAGCGCTGAGAAGCACCAGCGAGCAAGGTGAAGATCCCGCTCTTGCAGTTACCCTGCAGATCGAGCACCATATCGTAGTTTTCTTGGCGTAGATCAATGATGGTTTGTCGAATCCCCTTAAGGGTTGCCAAAAAACCTTGGCGCCGCCAACGTTTAAGACCCAATCGATGGACTTTACGCAATAAAGAATGGCCCTCAAGCAATGGTGCGAAACCTTCTTCAACCAACCAATCAATTTCGATGGACGGATCGATACTTTTCAACCAGGCAAGCGTTGGCAAAGCGTGAATGACGTCACCCAAGGCACTTATCTTGACAATCAAAACCCGCATTACCTATCCCCCAGCAAATCACGAACTCCGACCAGCACATCGGCGGCGGTAATCGCCTTCATGCAGCGGTGATCGGTGGGACACTGACGCAACAGGCACGGAGCACAGTCGGTGGCCTTGCGAATAATGCGACAGATATCAGCCTTGGGAGAGGTCGTCGTGTGATCGGTAGGGCCGAACACAGCAACAATGGGCACCCCGAAGGCGGCACCGACATGCATCGGTCCCGAATCGTTGCTTACCAGAAGACGCACACTGGCCAAAACAGCCATCAATTGACGGACGCTGGTCTGGCCGATGAGATTGAGAGGCTTGGAGGACATGGCAGCGGCTATGTCCTGGCCTATTTCCTTTTCGCCCGGACCGCCGGTCAGAACGATATTAACGCCATATTCGGCGACCAGGCCATCGGCTGTTTCAGCAAATCTGTCGGGGAACCAGCGCTTTGCGGAACCGTAAGCGGCCCCGGGATTTATAGCCACCCAATCGCCTGCTCCAAGTATTTCCTGAGCCCAGTCAAGTTCTTCTTCGGTACAAGCAAGACGCAGATTAGCATCACCGCCTTGGATCCCCAACCGTTGCAGCATTTTTTGATAATAATCGGTATGGTGCATTTTCTTTTCAATTGGGCCGACCGGAACACCGTGGCTCAGCAACAGTCTGCGTGCATCGGTGCGATATCCTGCACGGCGCGGGATCCCTGCCAATGTGGCCATCAAGGCTGCTTCGATGGCATTTTGCAGCAAAATAGCCAAATCGAAGTTCTCTTGCCGTAGTTCACAAGAAAATTTCCACAGCCCGGCAAATCCCTTATGGGGGCCTTTTTTATCAAAAACGATCACCCGATCGCAATAGGGATGAAAACTGAAGAGCTCGCTGACCAGGGGATTGGCTACAACGACAATTTCAGCATCTGGAAAGGCTGCGCGGATATTGCCCATAGCCGGGGTGGTCATGACTGCATCACCAACCCAGTTGGTCGAACGCACCATGATCTTTTTGATTTGCTTATTATCGAGTTTTTTCAAAACTATCAACTCCGGGGTGTGTACGCCCGTAATTCGTAAGACGTAAATCGTAATGGGGAAAAGACTTTAAAAGCAAAAATCGCCAAGATTTCGGGATATTGGTTTTTACCTATTACCTATTACCTATTACCTATTACCTATTACCTATTACGCATTACGAGACTTCAAAACTTCTCCGCTTCATCAATAAGCAGCACCGGAATACCATCTCGAATAGGATACGCAAGCTGACAGGTTTCACAGAGCAAGCGGCACTCGCTCTGCTGATAGAGAAGCTCCCCTTTGCACTTTGGGCAGACCAGAATATCCAGCAATTCCTGCGAAAGTGTCATAACTCTTTATCCTCCGGACAAACGATCGGGCTCAGAAAGCGCTCCAACGCCCCCTGCTCTCGAAAATCAAGAGCCATCGGGACCTGATAACAAGGTAAAGGCAAATTCAAAGCGGTCAGCTTCACGGCATCTTTTTCTGTAGTCACCAAGTAGTCGGCTCCGTGGCAGGCCGCCGCTAATTGTCGAAGTTCCGATTCAGTATAGGTACAATGATCCGCAAAAGGAACCCCGGAAACCAAGTGCAGACCTTTGGCCTTGAGACTCAGAAAAAAGTCTTCAGGCTCTGCAATACCGGCAAAAGCAACTCCTTGCTTTTCAGCCAGACGGGTCAATGGAATCTGCTCACCATTCAGAGTCTGGGCATGATCGGCCAGCACATGCCGACAATGTAATACAGGGCCTTTGACCGGAAGCTTCCTCTCTTCTTTATTGTTGCAGCGAGTCAGCAGAAAAAGGTCGCCACGTTCCAGTGCAGCAATCGGTTCCCGTAAGAGCCCGGCGGGCAACTGGTGCCCGTTGCCATAGGGACGCTGCGCGTCAAGCAACACAATATCGATGTCGCGCTGCACGGCCAGGTGCTGGAATCCATCATCGAGCAGTACAACGTCAGCGCCAAAATTCTCAACCGCCTGTTGTATTGCATGGACCCGCTTAGGAGAGACCAGAACCAAAGCTTGAGGATTACGCCGCGCCAGCAGATACGGTTCGTCCCCACACTGGCCGGGCCCAAGCAAAGGGCCCTTTCCTTCACTGACGACCTGCACTCCAGAGTATTTCTTACCGCCATAACCGCGGCTGACAACCGCCACTCGTCTTCCTTGAGCCAAGCAAAACTTGATCAAATGGTCGACAACAGGAGTTTTACCGGTTCCTCCCACAGCCAGGTTGCCCACAGAGATGACCGGAACGGGGGCCTTGTAACTCGAAAAAATTCGCCGGCGGTATAGATATGCTCTTAATCGAATAATTTCCCGATAGATGATGCTGAAAGGCAGTAAAACACCATAGACTGCCTTTTCAGCCAAACTGGCGGGACCATTGCGGGCCAGTCGGCGGTAAAAGCCTTGCAGGCCCCTCATTCGTCCCCCAATATCCGTTCGATGGCTTGCAGGGTACGTTCCGTAGCCCCACGATTATCTTGCAGCAAAGCATAACCTTTGGCTCCCATATCCTGGCAGCGATCGGAATCAGCCAACAGCTCGGCAGCAGCATCAAATAACTCTTCACTGTCAGGAATGCATAGACCGCCTCCCGCCTTAATCAGCAAACGACTGATTTCCTTAAAGTTATTCATATGCGGTCCGAAAAGAACCGGTTTTTTCAGCAATGCCGCTTCCAGAATGTTATGTCCGCCTACGGGAACCAGACTCCCACCGACAAATACCAGATCAGCCAAAGCATAGAACTGCAACAGCTCTCCTATCGTGTCGACCAGAAAAACGCTTCCAGGCGTCAACAAGGCAGGATCATCGCCACACTCACTACGTAAGGAATAAGCCAGATTATACGAAGACAACAACTCCCCAACAGCCGGGCAGCGGTCGGGATGCCGGGGTACCAAAACCAGACAAAGGTCAGGCTGTTTTTTTAGAAGACGACGATATACATTAGCTACCAGTTCTTCTTCTCCGGCATGAGTACTGCCGGCTACCAGTACCTTGCCGTCAGGTGGGAAGCCAAATTTTCTTCGAATAGCCTCCGGATTCTGTTCGCTGACGCCCCCGGTCTGCATATCAAACTTGAGGTTGCGGGTTATTTCTATCCGCTCCGCTGGAGCCCCCATAGCCTCTACTCGTTCTGCATCAAGGGCGGACTGCATGCATAATCGCGTAAACTGCTGGAGGACCGGCTTTATAAAAAATTTCAATCTGCGATAACGGGGAAAAGAACGATCTGAGATGCGTCCGTTGACCAGCAAAGCATGGATGCCTGCAAGGCGAGCGATGCGCATAAAGTTCGGCCAGATTTCCGTTTCGACAACCACTACAAGTTCTGGTTTTACCTGTGAAAACGCTCGGCGTATGGTCCAAGGGAAATCATAGGGAAAATATAGGCACAAATCGACACCGGCAATACCCGTAGCCACTTTGTGTCCTGTTTCGGTCACATTGGTCAGAACTACAGCCCAATCGGGAAAACGTTTCTTGAAGGCTTTTACCAATGGTACCGCAGCTTGAGTTTCCCCTACGGAAACGGCATGAATCCAAACCGTCTTTTTACCAGCTAAAAATGCAAGTTGATCTTTGCCATAATAACCGAAGCGCTCACGTACGCCCTGCCGCCGTCTGCCTCTTAACAAGCCATAGAGCAAATGACCGGAAAGAATAGGCAGAGCCAGCACCAGCAGCAATATATTATAGAGCAGATACACTCTATTTCTCCCAATCAAAGCGGTTCTTGTTGTTCGGCTTGTAAAATTTGTTATCAAGAATGATCAGTAGAACATCCCCTGACCTGGACTGGCTTTTGGAAAACAGTTGCTATTTAAACTGCATCTCATACAGCTTTCGATAAAGCCCTTCGCCCTTAAGCAGATCGGTATGGCGACCAATCTCTTGGATTTTGCCATTTTCCAGCACAACAATCTTATCTGCGTGCATTATCGTGGAAAGACGATGGGCAACAACAATGGTTGTGCGATTTTTCATCAGATTACCGAGGGCCTTCTGCACCATGGCTTCACTTTCTGTATCAAGCGCGCTGGTGGCCTCATCGAGCAATAAAATAGGAGCGTCGCGCAAAATCGCTCTCGCGATACAGATGCGCTGACGCTGTCCCCCGGAAAGACGTGCCCCCCGATCACCGATGGTATTCTCGTAATCTCCTGGAAGTTCGCGAATAAAGTCGTCTGCATAGGCTTGGCGGGCAGCCTCTTTGACCTCGGCATCTGTCGCTTCCGGTCGGCCATAGCGGATATTGTTGCGAATGCTGTCGTTGAACAGAAAGGTTTCCTGGTCGACCAAGGCGATATTATGTTTAAGGCTGGCGAGGGACACTTGGCGGATATCCAGACCGTCGATATAAATCGTACCCTGCTGCGGATCGTAGAACCGGCTCAGCATACCGACAAGCGTCGATTTACCTCCACCGCTTGGACCAACTAACGCCACCACTTCGCCTGGGGCAATCTTTAAAGAAAACTCCCTTATAACCGGTTCCTTGTCGTAGGCGAATCCAACCCCATCGAAGGTAATACCACCGCTCACCCTTCCCATATCCATAGCCTGGGGAGAATCACAAATCTCCGGGACCACGTCCAGCACCTCAAAGACCCGTTCCGCCGCACCGACCGCGCGCTGAATGTTATTACTGACCCTGGTCAACCGTTTTATCGGAGTATACATCATGAAGATGGCGGCAATAAACGAAAACAACTCCCCCTGAGTCATGGCTCCGGACAACACCCGATGAATGCCGTACCAGAATACCGCCGCCACACCGAAAGACGAGAGGATCTCAACGACTGGTGCAGCCGCCGAATCGTACTTCAATACCTTGCGCATGAAATGATAAAATCGCAAATTTTCCTGCCGGAAATTCTCCATTTCCCGCTGTTCGGTACCGAAAGCCTTGATGACCTTAATCCCGGACAAGGTTTCCTGCAGAAGCCGGGTCAGGTTGCCGATGGTGTTCTGTCCGCGGCGGGTATTCAGTTTGATCTTCCGGCCGATGAAAGAACCAGGCACCACAGCTAGCGGCAGCACCAGAAAAGCGATAGAGGCCAGCTTCCAGTCGTTATAGAAGGCTAAGGCCGTCAGGCCGACCAGGGTAAAACTCTCACGAACTCCATCCACCAGGACGTCGGCTGCCGACCGTTGCAGGATACCGACATCATTAAGAATTCGCGACATCAGGTTGCCCGTCGAATCCCGAGAGAAATAGCCCATGGACAAGGACATGGTATGTTCATAGAGATCGTTGCGGATATCCTGTACCGACAACTGCCCGGCAGTCTTGATGAAATATTCCTGCACATAGCGGCTGGCCCCCTTCAGGAAAGCCAGGCCGATAACAACAACCGGCACAACATAAACCAGAGCCTTATTTTGGGCAACGATGATTTTGTCCATCAAAGGCTGAACGAGTTTCGCCAGTGAAACATCGGTCCCCGCGACCAGTAACGAGGCAGCCAAGGCAAGAAAGATCCGTCCGAGATACGGTTTTGAGTATCGATAAACCCGACGGTAGGTAGTGGCAGTACTATTATTCACTCGAAATCTTCCTAAGCAAGATGACTTCGGCTCAATTCCGAAACCATTTGTGCGACACGTTGAGAGCAGCCAGGGTCCCCCATACATTGGCGAACCTGACCCAAACCCTGTTGCAGGCTCTCTTGATATTGAGCATCTGTCAGTATTTTGATGAGTTCCTCGGCGACAGTTTCCGCGGTAGCCTGATCCTGAATAAACTCTCGAACGACTTCACGACCTGCGACGATGTTAGGCAACCCGATATGGGGCAAATTAACAACCCTTTTGGCAATTGCATAGTTCAGCGAAGCCGTTTTATAGAGAATAGCCATCGGCGTTCCGACCAAAGCAATTTGCAGAGTAACCGTACCGGAAACAGTCAGAACAGCATCGCAAGCATTGGCCACGTCGTATATCGACCCCCTAACCAATAGGATCGGCAACATACAGCTTTCAATCCGTTGTCGCATAGCCTCAAGGTCAAAAGAAGGCGCAACGGGGAGCAGGAATTGAACACCGGGTAGTTGCAGAGCTACTCGCTCGGCGGCTTCCAGCATGGTCGGTAAATTGTATTTAAGTTCACTATTGCGACTGCCGGGGAAAATGCCCACAACCGGTCGGGAAGAATCGAGACCTAATTCCTGTAGATAATCGTCCCTCTGCCTGGTCGCCCTGGCTTCGTCGAGCAATGGGTGCCCGACGTATTCGACCTCTATGTCCTCATCTGCATAATAAGCAGGTTCAAATGGGAAAATTACCGCCAGGCGATCTACGGCACGGGCATATCTCTTAACCCTTCCCCGCCTCCAGGCCCAAACCGTCGGCCCTACATAAAAAACGACGGGAACCCCCGCCTTTCTGGCCTGTCGAGCCAACAAGAGATTAAACTCCTGAAAGTCGATAAGGACCAGAACATCCGGGCGTTCAGGACTATTGAGAATCTTTTTAAGTGACTTAAATGCTCGCCACAACACGGGCAAATGGCCGACAACATCGACCAGACCCATAACTTCCAGTTCCTCGGCAGGCAAAAGGATATCGCACCCGGCCTGTTTCATGCGAGGACCACCAACACCAAAAAAACAGAGATTTGGGTCGATATCCTTCGCTGCGCGAATCATATTCGCGCCATGAAGGTCGCCGGAAGCCTCGCCTGCGACGACCAAAACGCGCCGCTGAATCTGTGCCGAAACTTGCAAAGAAAGACCTTTCAGAAGCTAGGAGACTGTCGGACTTTCTATGAACCGACTGCGAAATCGACTGATCGGTCCATATTTCCGACAATTTTCGACAAATAGTCCTGCTATTCGCTCTCAAATTCTCAAAAATCAAGCCTCGAACAGCCAATTTTTCGTTTCGGCCCGTTAAGCCCGACAGCTCCTGGAAAACACCTAAGCAGTTTGGGAGTAATCGTTTTAATGCGCCAGATAAAGAAAAGAGGCGAGGACTCCATAGGACACCCCGCCTGTTGTTCTTTCAGGACCATCCGCTAACAACAGATGCCCTTTAAATTAAACTAGCCCGAAACGCCTCACGCCAACTAACCAGATCGCATACATTCGTATTTCACTCGAACCGGATCGGCCCAAAGCTGATCGATAAAAATCAGTTAGCGGGCGACCCCCCTTGCACTTTTACGGATAAATTCGGCAAATTTCTCAACTTCAGGACAGTCATTTATTTCGTTTGCGATCTGTTCAAGGGCCTCTTCAGTCCGCAACCCGGAACGGAAGATCAACTTGTATGCCTGTTTGATCCCACGTATGGCTTCATCAGAGAAGCCACGCCGTTTGAGGCCAATCTGGTTGATCCCCACTGTTTTAGCTCGATCACCCTGCGCTATAGAGAAAGGCGGTACATCCTGAGTTACCATGGACCCACCGCTGATCATGACATGGGAGCCGATTCTGGTGAATTGATGCACAGCGCATAATCCTCCGAGAATGGCGAAATCATCGACCTCTACATGACCGGCGAGAGTGGCGCCATTGGCCAGAATTACCTGGTTACCGAGGATACAGTCATGTGCAACATGGGAATAGGCCATGAACAGATTGTCGTTGCCAACAACCGTTTCCCCACCACCATCGGCAGTACCACGATGCAGGGTGGCGAATTCGCGCACCGTATTGCGGTCTCCGATTTTCAACAAGGCCTTTTCCCCACGGTATTTCAGATCCTGGGGAGCAGCTCCAATAGAAGCAAACTGAAAAATCCGGTTGTCGCAGCCGATTTCCGTCCACCCCTCGACAACAGTATGGGGGCCGACGGTGGTGCCGGAACCGATTTTCACATGCTCACCAATAATGGCATAGGGACCGATTTCGACATCTTCGGCAATCTGTGCGCCTTCATGAACTATTGCTGTTGGATGTATCATATTTCCTCAAGATTCTTCGCGTGGTGCGAACGTGGCTTTCAATTCAGCTTGTGCTACGAGCTTGTCTTCAACGTAGGCTTTGCCTTCAAAACAGTATATACCGCGCTTGCAATATTTAATATCCATCTCCAAACGCAACACATCTCCGGGAGTAACAGGCTTGCGAAAACGCGCCTTATCGATACCGACAAAGTAAGTCACCTTGTCATCGACATCCTTTTCGGCCAGGGCGGCAGTTACACCGCCGACCTGAGCCAGTGCTTCCAGAATCAGCACTCCCGGCATAATGGGGTGATCCGGAAAATGTCCTTGAAAAAAGGGCTCATTAATGGTCACGTTCTTGATGCCGACCGCTCGAGTCCCGACCTCCAATTCCACGATACGATCTACCAGTAAAAAAGGGTAGCGATGCGGAAGTACCTTCATTATATCCTGTGCGTTGAGCTCCATGCCAGCTATCCTTCCTTGGTAAGCTCTTGTAATTCTTCGACCTGCTTCTTTAACTTCTTAATTTCCTTACGCATTTCCGGAAGTTTAGAAAAGCTTGTCGCCGCTTTCAACCAATCCCGATGGGGAATTGCTGGCGTCCCTGAGATGACCTCGCCTCCCGGCATGTTGCCAGTAACCCCGCTTTGGGCACCAACCATGGTGTTGTCGCCAACTTTGATATGACCTGCAACACCGACCTGACCACCCAGAGTACAATGCTTGCCTATCTCGGTGCTGCCGGCAATGCCCACCTGGGAAACGATAATACTATCCGCCCCGATCTTAACATTGTGGGCAATCTGAACCAAGTTATCGATTTTAGTACCGCGTCCGATGCGCGTCTCACCGAGGGCTGCGCGATCAAGGCAGCTGTTCGCCCCAATTTCAACATCATCTTCGATGACCACGATTCCCACCTGGGGTATCTTAAAATAACTGCTGCCATCCGGAGCAAAACCGAAGCCATCGGAACCGATAACAGCTTTGGGCTGGACAATGACTCGATTCCCGAGACGGCATCCCTCTCGCACTACCGTGCCTGCGTGAATCAGACAATCTTCGCCGACAGTGACATTGTCATACAACAACACGCCGGGATAGAGAGTCGTTCCCGAGCCAACCGAAACATTTTTACCAATGACACAGCCCGGGTGGATAGTCACTCCATCGGCAATTTTTGCCTCGGGATCGACATATGCCCCCTCCATGATACCGCGATACTCCGGCTTCGCTACATGGAGTGCGGTCAATACCTTGGCAAAGGCCAAGTAGGGGTTAGGGCAAACCAGCAGGGATACTCCTGGTGCTTCGACGCCCGGCGTGACCATCACGGCCGAAGCCTGAGTAGTCTTCAACAGAGGCAGGTATTTAGGGTTGGCCAGGAAAGTGATCTCCCCGGGTTTGGCACTGTCGATACCAGCTACCCGATGGATCTCTGCATCTCCGTCACCAACGACGGTCCCGCCGATAAGATCTGCCAATTCCTTAAGGGTTTTCACAGCCGCTCCTTATTTGCCGTTGCTGGCTTTGTACGCCTTGTTGTAAGCGGCAATAACCTTGTCGGTCAAATCAATGGATTCGTCGGCATACAACAGACCACCATTAGACTTTTCCAGCACCAAGGTATAACCCTCTTTATCACCCAATTCTTTAATGACTTTGCCCAGCCCTTCCAGGATCTCACGGCCGAGGAGACCTTCTTCGCGCTGCAACTCTTCCTGCGCATCTTTGATAAATCTCTGAAAGTCCTTGGTTTTCTGCTGATAGTCTCGCTCTTTTTCCGCTCTGGCATCAGCCGACAGCATCATTTTTTTCTTTTCCAATTCCTCGTTCAGGACCTTAAGGTTCTGCTGGCGTTTCTGAGCGGTGGCCTGAAATTCTTTGACTCGCTTACCCATTGTGCCTTTTGCCGCCTTGCCGGCGTCACAAACCACCAGAGCCTTTTGCAGGTCAACATAAGCCACTTTAACCTCTGCGGCGACAACCGGGGTTGCAACCATCATCAGCACGACCACTAAACCTATCCAAAGTCTTTTCATGACAATCTCCTTTACGTGGATACGAAAGATCTAAAACATTTTGCCGACAGAAAAATCGAAAACGGAAGTCTCTTCATAATCCTCGGGGTCAAGGTTGCGCCCCCAAGCAAATCGCAACGGCCCCATGGGGCTGTTCCAGGCCATACCGACCCCTGCACTGTAGCGCATATCGCTGAAAAACTCCTGGTCTTTGTCCCAGGAATTACCGGTATCAAAGAAAACCAGGCCCTTCATCTTCATGGCCTTAACCAGTGGGAAGGCCACTTCGAGATTAAAGTAAGCCTCTTTATTGCCCCCATAAAAATAGATTTCCCCATCATCATCAATTTCATAGGGACCCACCTCGCGAGATTCAAAGCCGCGCAGGCTATTCATACCCCCGAGAAAGAAGCGCTCATCAAGAGGACTGTCCTGACCGCCCATTTCCTGAATATAGCCAACCTGGCCATGTGCGGAAAAGACCAGCCCCCAGGGCAGGGGATAGAAATAGCGATGATCTGCGATGTATTTTATGAATTTTTCGGTGCCGCCGAGACCGGCATACTCGATGGACAATTCGGAGATATTGCCGCGGGTCGGGTCGGGTCGATAATCGGTGGTATTGCGGCTCAACGAAGCGGTAAAGGACGACAGGGTATGCTTGCCCTTCTGTTCAGTAATCGACCGTGGGGCGTCATCATCTACATCGAAAATATCCTTCTTTTCGAAGCGATAGATAAAGAAACTGCGCATAGTTTCGGTAAGCGGCACCCCGAGTTTGACATCACCACCGGTCGTCTTGCGGGTGAAATCGGACCACTCTCGTTCCGTGTTGTAAAGATCGCCACCGAAAGCGATGTGCTTATCGAGAAAATAGGGATCGAGCAGACCGAGACGATAGGTAGTGCTGCTACCGCCTAAGGCCGCAGACAGATCAAAGCGCAGAGCACGCCCGAGAAAGTTGTCCTGGGACACGGAACCTTGGAACAGCAGCCCATCGGCAGAAGAAAAACCAGCCCCGACACTGAAAGACCCTGTAGCTTTTTCCTGTACGTCAATTTCAACGTCCATATGAGCATCATCGACACCACGACTGGTGGTGAGATTCACCTCTTCAAAAAAACCGAGGTTATTGATTCGACGACGACTGTTTTTCATCTTGCTGGCGCTATAAAAATCACCTTCCGTAAGGCGCATTTCACGGCGAACTACTTTGTCTCGGGTACGGGTATTGCCTGCAACGCTGATGCGGCCGATACTCACACGTACACCACGCTCAACATTGAGCACGATGTTGATCTGCTGAAGAAATGGATCGACATCGGTAACCGGTGAGACATTAACAAAGGCATAGCCTTCATCGGCGTAGAGGTCGTTAAGCTGCTTCATGTTTTCACGCAGCACTTTGCGGCTGAAAACCTCTCCTGAACGCAGAGTCAATCCGGCCAGCATTTCTTCCTTGCTGCCCAGCAGATCGCCCTGGACGTCGACCTCGCCAATCCGAAACTGTTCCCCCTCCTCGATTTCGAATAGCACTTCCATCGATTCTTTATCGGCCAGCAGGGTCGTAATCGGCTTCTTGACTTGGACTTTGATATATCCTTGGTTGTAATACTGATCAGTAATCACATCCCGATCTGCAAGCAACATATCTTCTTTGTAAGCGCCCCTCTCAGTAATAAATGACAGGAACCATTTTTCTTTGGAAAAGAGCTTCTTCTTGAGTTCTTTTTCACTAAAAACCGTATTGCCTTCAAAACGAATGCTCGTGACGAAAACTCTCTCACCTTCTTCAATGTCCAGCGTGAGAGTAACTTCGTTGCGGTCATTAATATCAACTTGCGGTACGACCTCGGTGGCGTAAAAACCTTCCAGTACATAGGCCTGCTTAATCTTCTTGATCGCAGGAGCCAGAACCTGCGGTCGGAAGAAATCGATACTCTTGGCGTTGATAATCGTGCTGAGCTTATCATTGTCAATTTCATGATTTCCGACGAAGACGACTTCCCGCAACAGGGGACGCTCGGTAACCCGATAGACCAGATTTACCCGTTCACCAGCAGTTACCGTTTCAGCCGTTACATTATCAAAACGGCCGGTAGCATAGATATTACGGAGACCTTGATCAATATCGGTTGCTGAAACCGTTTGCCCCTCGCTGATATTCAAAGCCGATTTAATATAGCGGCTTTCGACTCGCCGATTCCCTTCAATGACGACCTGCCCCACCTGATACAATTGGGCTGCAACGCCCTGGGGGACAAGAACCGCCAATAAAATCACAAAAGATACCACTCTAAACATAAGCAGATCGACTCCGTCGAGATGACACATAAAAAGCGCGATTATAGGTAATTGCAAAAACCCTGTAAACCAAAATTCAAGCGACTATGTCCCCGTCAACCATCTGCAGGGTACGCCCCATACGATCAGCCAATGACTGGCTGTGGGTCACGACAATCATAGTCAGTCCCCGGTCTCGGTGCAGCTGCTGCAACAGACGATAGATCTCGTCGGAAGTGCCACTGTCCAGGTTACCGGTAGGTTCGTCGGCGAGCAGCAATTGGGGTTCCATGACCAAAGCCCTGGCAATGGCTACCCGCTGTTGTTCACCGCCGGACAGTTCACCAGGTTTGTGCTCCAACCGCTTACCCAGTCCAACTTCCTGCAAAATCGCTTCGGCAGGTCCACGGGCCCGACCAAAACCCCGCCCCGCAATTAAGGCCGGCATCATGACATTTTCAAGAGCTGTGAACTCGGGCAACAACTGATGAAATTGAAACACAAAACCGATAGTCCGGTTACGAAACGTATCGAGAGCGGGGCCTTTTAGCGCAAGGATATCCTGTTGTTGATAATACACCGTACCGCTACTCGGGCGATCCAATCCACCAAGAATATGCATCAAGGTGGTTTTGCCTGCCCCGGACGCCCCTACCAGCGCCACCTGCTCGCCGCTGTCAATTTGCAGGCTGACTTTCCGCAGCACTTCAACACGGCGTTCCCCGCACACAAAGTGCTTGCTAAGTTCCTGGACGTCAATCAATACCTCTTTGCGGGACTCATTCATAGCGCAACGCTTCCCCGGGATCCATACGTGACGCGCGATAAGCGGGATAGACCGTTGCCAACAGACAGATAGTCATGGCAACCAAGACCACCTTGACCACATCTTCGGGGATAACCACCGAAGGAAAGCGATCCATGCCATAGACCGTTTGATCGAAAATCTTGATCTTTAGAATCCCTTCCAGTCCTTTGATAATGGGGTCTGCCTGTTTAGCCAACAAAACCCCCAACAAAGTGCCAAGGCCAGTTCCTAATGAACCGATAATCAATCCTTCGAGAACAAAGATCTTCATGATACTGAGCGAAGTCGCTCCCATGGAGCGCAATATTGCGATATCTTTATGCTTCTCCATAACCACCATGATCAGGGTGGTCGCAATATTAAAGGCTGCTACCAGCACGATAATGGCAAGCACAATAAACAATCCGAGCTTTTCCAACTTAAGAGCCGACAGGAAGGAACCGAACAGGTCTTCCCAGGAACGAACCACCAGCGGAAAAGAAAACCGGTCACGCAATTGAGCCGCGAGGGGGGTGGCCCTGTCATAAGAGGCGACCTCAATTTCAACACCGCTGGCCTGGTCCGCAGCATCAAAAAAATTCTGGGCCACAGGCAGGGGGATATAGGCAAAATAAGTATCGAGGAAACCACCTCTATGGCTGACGATACCAACCACCCGAAAAGGCTTCATCTTTGGAATCAGGCCGAAAGGAGTAATGGTGAACATCGGAGGGATAACATTGACGGTATCGCCTACGGTCACTCCAAGGGTCGCGGCGGTATCAAGACCGATTACCAGACCGGGCGGACCTTCCTGCGTAGTGAACAGAGCCTTTTCTACCTCATCTCCAGAGGCAGACAAGAAGTTCTGTTGAAAAACCTTATGTCCCCGCGGCAATCCCTTAACATTGACGGCAGCCACATTACGCTTGGCCAGCAGCATGGCTTCCTTGGCGACATAAGGCGTTACTTCCAGGATTTCAGGGGTCGTCTGGCGAAGTTCAGTAACAAGTTCCTGATAGGAGGGAATATTCCCCCCCTGTCGCTGCACTAGAACATGGGGTACATTTCCAAGAATCTGCTGCCGTACACCGTCGTGAAAGCCAGTCATAACTGCCAGCACAACGATCAACGAAGCAACACCCAAAGTAACCCCGGCTATGGAGATAAAGGATATTACCGATATGAAGGTCTGCTTACGCTTGGCACGCAGATAACGCAGACTGACGAACCATTCGTACCCCATAAAACCCCATTAGGCATGACAGGTGAAACATGACATCATAGACCACGACCCGTTACAGGCGTGAGCTATAGTCAAAAACTATTTACTTTCGGGCCTCAACTGCGGGAACAGAATGACATCCCGAATCGAAGCGGAATCAGTAAGCAACATAACCAACCGGTCGATACCGATTCCTTCACCGGCAGTCGGTGGCAACCCGTATTCCAACGCCCGGATGTAATCTTCATCCATAGCATGAGCTTCTTCGTCGCCAGCCTCTTTTTCGGCCAATTGGCCGATGAAGCGTTCCTTCTGATCGATCGGATCATTCAACTCGGAGAAAGCATTAGCCAGTTCGCGCCCGACCACAAACAGCTCGAAACGATCGACAACCTCGGGATTGGCATCGTTCTTCCTCGACAGGGGCGAAACTTCTGTAGGATATTCGGTAATGAAGGTCGGGTTCCACAGCTTCGGCTCCACCACCTCATCAAATATCTCAGTAAGAAGCTTACCGTGGCCTATGCTGCCTTCGAACTCGAGACCGAGGCTGTGGGCATAGTTGAGCAATCGTTCCTTATCCTCCAGCAGGGCCGGCTCGACATTGCCATATTTGACAATCGACTCCCTCAGTGTGAGCCGATCCCAGGGAGGAGTCAGATCAACTTCTTTGCCGCCGTAAGGAATAACCAGACCACCTACAACCTCTTTCGCTACATGGCAAATCAAGTTTTCGGTGAAATCCATTAGAGTATGGTAGGTCGCATAGGCCTGATAGAATTCAATCATGGTAAATTCAGGATTATGCTGAATGGAAATACCTTCGTTACGAAAATTTCGATTGATCTCGAAAACCCGTTCAAAGCCGCCGACCACCAGCCTTTTGAGATAGAGCTCCGGCGCAATGCGCAGAAAAAGGTCCATCTTAAGGGTATTGTGATGAGTGACAAAAGGCTTCGCTGTCGCGCCACCGGCCACCGGCTGCATCATCGGGGTTTCCACCTCAAGAAAGTCGTTCTGCACCATGTAGTCACGGATCAGGCTGACGATACGGCTGCGCTTCTGAAAAGTATCGCGCACCTGGGGGTTGACGATCATATCGAGGTAGCGCTGCCGATAACGGGTCTCCACATCGGTCAGGCCATGCCATTTTTCAGGCAACACCTGCAACGATTTGGTCAGCAACCGCAGGGACTCGGCCCGCAAGGATAATTCATTGGTCTTGGTACGAAACATCCGACCGGACACCCCGACGATGTCGCCAATGTCCAGCTTACGAAAAACCGCAAAAGTCTCGTCCCCTACTTCATCCCGGCGAACAAATACCTGCAGCCTGCCAGTGCGATCCTGAATTTGAATAAACGCGGCCTTGCCGAAGTCACGACGGGCCATTATCCGGCCGGCCAGAGCATAACGCTGATCGCAATCTTTGAGGGCAGCGGCATCGTGTTCATCATGAGCAGCCTTGACCTCTGCCGCATTGTGGCTGACGGAAAAATCGTTTGCAAAAGGATTGATCCCCTGCTCACGAAATTCATCAACTTTGGCCCGACGCTGCAACAATATATCGTTCAGTTCTTCCATTAATTTAAAGCCCTTTCTATCCCGGATGCAAAACAAGGCACCTTAAACAATGCCCCCAGGCAAGTCAAGGGAAAAGCCCGTTTTGACGGCCTCTTCGGGCCTCTGAGAAAGCCCTTCCAGCAGTCTAAAAAGCGCCGGTTCCAGCAGAAAAAAAGACGCCGAGGACTCCTACTGATCGCTTAGCAGATACGCTTCGATGAAACCATCGAGATCCCCGTCGAGAACGGCATCGGCATTACCTACCTCAAAACCGGTACGATGGTCCTTAACCATGCGATACGGGTGCAACACATAGGAACGAATCTGACTGCCCCAGCCGATCTCCATTTTCTCTCCGGCAATAGAGGAAGCCTCTTCTGCTTTTTTGCGACGCTCCAACTCGAAAAGTCGTGCTTTGAGTTGTTTTAACGCAGTAGCCCGGTTTTTATGTTGGGAACGCTCATTCTGGCAGGCCACCACGGTGTTGGTAGGAATATGGGTGATGCGAATAGCGGAATCGGTCTTATTGACATGCTGCCCACCGGCACCACTGGCACGATAGGTGTCGACTTTGAGATCCTTTTCGTTGATTTCAACCTCAACTTCGTCGGACAGTTCGGGGAAAACGAAAACCGAGCTGAAGGACGTATGCCTTCGGGCATTGGAGTCAAAGGGTGAAATCCGCACCAGGCGATGAATACCGATCTCTGAACGCAACCAGCCGTAGACATGATCCCCTTCCACTGTCAGGGTAACACTCTTGATCCCGCCTTCTTCAGCGGGCTGATAGTCAGTGATATCGGTTTTGTAACCCCGTTTTTCAAAAAAGCGCAGATACATGCGCAGCAACATATCGGCCCAATCCTGAGCCTCAAGTCCTCCGGCACCAGCGTTGATACTGAAAATGGCGTTGTTGGCGTCATACTCACCGGACAGCATGCGGGCAAATTCCATCTTATCCACCCGTTTGGTCAAGGCCGGTAGTAAATCTCGCACTTCATCCAGAGATTCCTGATCCTCGCCCTCTTCTCCCAACTCCACCAGAACCTGAAGGTCTTCAAGTTCCCTGGCCGCCTGTTCCCACTGCTCTACGATCTTCTCCAGGCCGGTACGCTCTTTCAGCAAATCCTGAGCTTTATCGCCCTGATCCCAGAAACCGGGACGCGCAATCTCTGCCTCTAGCTCAGCAATACGCTCTTTTTTAGCCGGTAATTCAAAGATACCCCCTCAGCTCATCGAGCTTGACCTGGAGTTTCTTTAAGGCCTCATTTTCTTCACGAAACATAACAATTGCTCCTTCAGCAAAATATCAATTCGGGGGATTATAACGACTCGTCGTTGACAGGGCAAGGTGCAGTTGTAGCATCTTCACCTGTTCATATCCACAGTAGGCATCAAATACTTATTGGGACATTCAATCCTAGCTAGTTGCCCCTCCGAAAACTTCGGGTGGGCAACTAGCTAAACACAACCTACTTATGCCCAACCAGCTATACCAGTAAAATAAACATAAAAAAGGCGCGTTGCTCAGGAGGGAAGGACAACGCGCCAAAAGATGGAGGTTTCAGACCTGATTCGCATACCCGTTACGATCAGATCTTATGTCTTACCAATTGTACTACCCTCCCGTCCGGTCGCCACGTGCCATTCCGTAAAAAATCGCGGTTGAAACCCTTGTTAGAGACTGTGCAATTACACAACCTAGAGGCTGCGATCGAAGGAGCAAGCGACACCTGAAAAGGAAAAGGCCTCAATAGCGGTAATGATCGGGCTTGTAAGGGCCATCCACCTCAACACCGAGATACTCGGCCTGCTTAGGGGTCATTTCCGTCAAAGCTACCTCCAGCTTACCTAGATGCAGACGGGCCACCTTTTCGTCCAACTGTTTGGGCAACACATAAACCTGGTTTTCATAATTGTCGGGATTGACCCATAATTCAATCTGAGCCAAAACCTGGTTCGTAAAAGAAGCCGACATTACGAAGGAAGGATGTCCGGTGGCGCAGCCGAGGTTGACCAGGCGACCGCGGGCCAGAATGGTCACCCGCTTGCCATCGGGCCACTCGACCTGTTCAACTTGAGGCTTGACTTCATGGACCACCAGGTTGGGGTCATCGTAGACGGCATCGACCTGGATTTCCGAATCAAAGTGGCCAATATTACAGACGATGGCTTCATTTTTCATCCGGTCCATGTGATCGCGAGTAATAACGTCAACATTACCGGTCGTTGTGACAAAAATGTCACCATAGGCGCAGGCCTCATCCATTTTCACGACCGGGAACCCTTCCATGGCGGCCTGTAAAGCACAGATGGGATCGACCTCAGTAACAAAGACCATGGCGCCCATGCCGCGAAAGGCCTGTGCACATCCCTTGCCGACATCCCCATAACCGAGCACAACGCACTTTTTGCCGGCCACCATGACATCGGTCGCCCGCTTGATGCCATCTAGAAGGGACTCGCGGCAGCCGTAGAGATTGTCGAACTTGCTTTTGGTAACCGAATCGTTGACGTTAAAAGCCGGGAACATCAGGCTGCCCTCGCGGGCCATCTGATAGAGGCGATGGACTCCGGTGGTCGTCTCTTCACTGACCCCTTTGAGGCCTTCGGCCATACGCCTCCAGAAACTGGAGTCTTCTTCAAGGGTATCATTAAGCAACTGGTCGACGATGGTCAGCTCTTTATTGTCCGTCGATATGGCCGGCAACTTTCCTGTTTTTTCAAATTCCATTTCCCGTTCCACGCCTCGGTGCACCAGCAAGGTAGCATCGCCGCCATCATCGACAATCAGATTCGGACCGTCCGGGTGGTTAAGGGCTGACTTGGTATATTGCCAGTACTCCTCAAGGGTCTCTCCCTTATAAGCGAACACAGGGATGCCAGCAGCAGCAATGGCAGCGGCGGCATGATCCTGTGTTGAATATATGTTGCAACTGGCCCAGCGCACATCAGCTCCCAGTTCGACCAGGGTCTCGATCAAAACCGCGGTCTGAATCGTCATGTGCAAAGAACCGGTAATACGAGCTCCGGCTAGAGGTTTCTGATCTCCAAATTCCTCACGCAATGCCATCAAGCCCGGCATTTCAGCTTCGGCAATACGAATTTCTTTACGTCCCCAATCCGCCAGAGCAAGATCCTTGATCAAATAGTCTGTATCGACGGTGTTTGTCATACTGAAGTACTCCTTATTGTTAATGAAATGATGTAACGGTCATTTTTCTTAAATTCGAAATGCGAACTACTATTCAACTACCCTTTTTCGAGCAGTACACAAAAGCACATCATGTTTTTGTCCGATGGCAGAAACATAATGAAATTCCGGTTTTTCAAATCCAGCCTCAATAAACCAGTTTTCCATCTCGGCAATATCAAAACCCAGCCATTGGTCGGCCAGCCTGGTTCGCACCCATTCCTGCTCATGGCGCTGCAAGTCAGCAATCGTCACGCCACCATGAGAGTTGAGCACACGGGAAAGTTCATGTAACACCAGGGCCGGTCGCGGGGCATGATGCAACACCATGTCGAGAACGGCCCAGTTCACCTCGGCATCACCTAAAGGCAAATGGCTCATTTCCCCTAAACGAAAATCGATATTTTTTAAAGCCTGCCGCTCGGCATATTTTCTTGCTTCCGCCAACATCGCAGCGGAATGATCGACGGCCAGAATTCGATCCGCCTTATTCGCCAATGCGGGCAACATCGATCCAGTACCGCCGCCCAGCTCTAACAAAGTATGGCAACGCGGCACCTGTTGAAGGAGCTGGTTTCGATAATCAGCCACTGGCAGCAGTTCACGAGCCAGTTGATCCCACTGGGTCGCATGTTGATCAAAGAACCTCTGACTGCGACAACGACGTTCCTCAAGAGCTGACATAAGATTATCCCGGTCCTTTGGCCACTCGGCCAGACTATCGAGATGCTGTTCCAGGTTGCGCCACAGGTCGTCAAAAAGCCTACCACCCTTATCCAGCCTATAGTAGCCCCAGGTTCCTTGTCGCTTGACGGAGGCGATTCCAGCCTCGGTGAGGATACGCAAATGACGGGAAATTCGAGACTGCCCCATAGCAAGGATAGCGGTCAATTCCTGGACCGTAAATTCACCGTGAGCCAGAATACCTAGTATTCGCAGGCGGGTCGGGTCCGCCAGCGCTTTGAGAAGTTGCAACATTTTATCTGCTTTCCCTCAACAATAGATCAAGTTATATTGATCTATCATGAGGAACCCGGCAGGTCAAGATGAAATAATGGGAACGAACCACTGGTTCGTTCCCATTATTGTTGGACGGAGAGCTGTTTCTGAACAGAAATCAAGGCAGGGGAATCATCACCTTATGTACCAAGCCGCTTTGGGTTTCTCTTATTTGCAAACGTAATTGAGCCGCGGACGGGGCTTCACCCGGGAAGAACAAGAATCCGTTGGCCAAGCTGCCCGGCTGCACCGCTTGATTGACCAATTGCTTAGTGGCCAAATCGCGTCCAATCTGGCGGCTGGCATCGCCGGAAGTGCTCGCCTGAGTGCCACCAATGACCGCACCACCAGCTGCGCCGACGGCCGCACCCCTAAATGCCGCCTCGGCGACACTATCACCGGTTAGAATACCGATGGCCGCACCGATGGCCGCACCGCCGGCACCCCCTAGCAGGGACCCCTTTCCACCGCCTTTAGCGATACGGGCATATTCCGAACTCTTCTCCACGCGTTGGTACGCCGTCCGGCTGTCTAAAAGGCTCCACAGATTACCCTCGGCGTCGATCAAAAAGGTCTGCTCGGGAACGACATCCAAGGCACTGTCGCCGCCATTATCGATAATCACCTGCACAGGAAGAAGACCTGCCGAACGGATATCGAAACCGAAAGCCTGCTTGGCAGCCGAGCTATCGGCATAGGATTGGGCAGCAATCTGTGACCCGGCTACCTGCTGCATGTTTCCATAAGCCGTAGGCGGCTTAAAAGAAACCTCCTGGCTTTTATAGGATGTGCAGGCAGGCGTGATGCCAACCAACAGAGCCAGGAGCCCTAAAAACAAATGTCTCTTTCGTCTCATGGTCATATCCTTTCCCTGAGCGGTAAATATCTACCATTAACTTTACCACAACTCCCCCGTGGCAATAGAATGCTATCAAACATCTGTGTCTGGCCCATTTTCAAACCGAGAGTTTCTTAAGTATTCCACGAAACCAAAAACGGATCACCATCCCGGCAAATCGATACCCTAAAAAATGGTCGATCAAGGGATGCAAGATGCGATCAAAAGTGCTGAGCAACGTTCTTCGACCTTCACCTGGACGCAGATTTTTGTGAAAAGCACCTTTTACATCCACCAAAAAAGCCAGCTGCCAAGCATTGGCCACAGAATAATGCCCGGTTTGTAACCAGAATTGTCGTTGTTCTTTCCGTGAAAGCAGAGACAGGCGTTCGTTGATATCGTGGAAAAAAGGTATTAAATGCAATTCTTGAGTATGGCCCTGCAACCGATAGATGTCAGGCAAGCCCCTCAGCCAATCGTTCAGGCCCAGTGCTTCAAGATTCATGATCAGGGCATTCAGCATTTGTCGCTGGCGGAACCCTTCCTGCACAAAGCGACGGCTGGAAGTCAGCAGTTCTACCGGCAACAATACCCAAGAACCAGCGTTCCGCACCGAGTCTGCCAGGCGATTATCTTCCAAAAACCCCAGGGACTCGTCAAAGGGGCCAATTTGATCGAAAAAGCGCCGTTGCATTAAATAACCCTGGTCGCCATGGATACAACCAGGGCGGTCAAGACGGGCCTTACTCTCCAGATAATAAAAACCAAAATGCCCTTTGGAGGTCTCCCTTTGAAATCTTAAAGAGAAATGCCCGGCAATGCGGTTATGACCGGCACTCTTAAGAGCCGCCTGAAAACAGTTCAGGGCTTTTGCCAGTGCCATATTATCTACAAATTGGCTGTCCGCATGAAGGAACAATAGCGATTCTCCGGAGCTGAGCCGGGTTCCTTCATTAAGTTGCCGACCACGCCCCTTCTGAGTGGAAGCCACCCGACAGGGAAAAGATGCCCCGGCAGCGAGTTCTTTAGCTCTTTCAAAACTTCCGTCCGTTGATCCGCCGTCAACCAGAATCAACTCAAAAGAGACTCCCGCCTGAAGAGAGAGCATATCGAACAGTTGAGATAACTGGTCAATCTCATTAAGAATCGGTACAACAACAGAGAGCATCATGGGATCGAAAACATGTCACGTACAATCTGAAAATAAGGTGATTGGTGCACTAAAAAAACAAAAGGCGAACCAAACGGCTCGCCTTTTATCACGTATTGAACTGTGGTCAGATGCCTGCTTTCTGCCGCAGAGACTCAATGCGGTCCGTCCTCTCCCAGGTAAACTCGGGCAACTCACGACCAAAATGTCCATAAGCAGCGGTCTTTTTATAAATGGGCCGCAACAGATCCAGGGTGGTGATAATCGCAGCGGGGCGCATATCGAACTCCTCTTGCACCACACGGGCGATATCATTGGAGGGAATCACTCCGGTACCAAAGGTATTGATCATCACCGAAACCGGTTCGGCCACACCGATGGCATAGGCCAGCTGAACTTCGCACTTTTTAGCCAGACCGGCAGCCACGACATTCTTAGCGACATAGCGGGCCATGTAGGAAGCGCTGCGATCGACCTTGGAAGGATCTTTCCCGGAGAAGGCCCCGCCACCGTGAGAACCTTGGCCACCATAGGTGTCGACAATAATTTTACGCCCTGTGAGACCGCAATCTCCCTGCGGCCCACCGACGACAAAACGGCCTGTCGGATTGATGAAATACTTGGTATTTTCGTCCATCATTTCCGCGGGGATCGCATGCTTGACCACTTCTTCGATCAGAGCTTCACGCAGAGTCTCGTAGGTAACGTCAGGGGTGTGTTGAGAGGAAACAACCACTGCATCAACACGAATCGGCTTGTCGTTAATATACTGAATGGAAACCTGAGACTTGCTGTCGGGGCGCAGGAAGGTCAGAAGACCGCTTTTACGAACTTCAGCCATGCGGCTGGTCAATCGATGTGCATAGGTGATAGGCATAGGCATCAGTTCGGCAGTTTCATCGCAAGCATAGCCGAACATCAAGCCTTGGTCGCCGGCGCCCTGCTCCTTAAACATGCCCTGGCCCTCAGTTACCCCCTGGGAAATATCTGGTGACTGACAGTCGATGGAGGTCAGTACGGCGCAGGTTTCCCAGTCAAAACCCATAGCCGAGTCGTTATACCCGATATCCTTAATCGCCTGCCGCACCACACCCGGATAATCGACTTTGGCGGTGGTGGTGATTTCCCCGGCTACCATAGCCATACCGGTAGTCACCATGGTTTCGCAGGCAACACGGCACTCGGGGTCCTGAGCAATGATAGCATCGAGCACGCTATCGGAAATCTGGTCGGCAACCTTGTCCGGATGTCCTTCACTTACAGATTCAGAGGTAAACAGAAAATCGGTCATAGCCATGGAGATTATGCCTCCTATTATAAATTTAATAGTTGAAAACGTTGGATTTTAGATCGGCTGTGGATTGAAAGTCAAGAATCGGTTACCGCCTTGCGGATTTGCTGAACGGGAAAAATCCCCGGGAAGCGCTGCTGCATTTCTTTTTGAAGGCAGGAGGCAACTTCCGGTGCGGTACCGAACTGCAGGAGTTCGGTCACCAACTCCAACGCCTCGGACCGGCGGGCTTGGCGTATGATACGCTTGACCCGGGGAAGATAAGGAGCATTCATCGACAGTTCGTCAAAACCGAGTCCCAATAGCACCAAGGCATAAAGAGGCTCGGCAGCCATTTCACCACAAATACCCACTTCAATTCCAGCACTCTGTCCGGCACGGCAGACCATCTGAAGCGCGCGCAAAACGGCAGGGTGAAGAGGCTCGTACAGATAGGCCACATGTTCATTGCCACGGTCGATGGCAAGACAATACTGAATCAGATCGTTGGTGCCGACCGATAAGAAGTCCACTTCCTGGGCCAGAAGTTCCGCAATCAGAACGGCAGAAGGCGTCTCGATCATGATGCCAATTTGAATATCCGCGTCAAAAGCATACCCTTCCGCGGCTAATTCTGCCTTGACCTCTTCAAGAAGGTTTTTACAACTCCTGATTTCCGCCAGCCCTGTAATCATAGGGAACAGAATTCGAACCTGGCCATGGGCGGAGGCTCTTAAAATAGCCCGCAACTGGGTATTGAAAAGTTTTCCCTCTTGCAGAGAAAAGCGTATCGCCCGCAACCCCAGCGCCGGGTTGGCCTCATCGGAAAGGTCGATGTCAGTCACCAGTTTATCGCCACCAACATCAAGGGTCCGGATAGTAACCGGATGAGGGGCCATGCGCTCAACGACCTCACGATAAGCCAGATATTGTTCTTCCTCGTCCGGAATCCGCTCTCGGTTCATAAAGAGAAATTCGGTACGATACAGCCCTACCCCTTTAGCGCCTTCACGCAGAGCCAAGTCAACTTCTTCGGCCAACTCAACATTGCCGCGCAGAGTGATGCTATGACCGTCAAGAGTCTCGGCGGCCAACTCGCGGTAACTAAGCAGCTCCTGTTCAAGATATTCGTATAGCTGCTTCTTCTCCAGGTACTCCTTAAAGGTTGCCTGGGAGGGATTCAAGATAACGATTCCGGAAGTGCCGTCAATAATGACCGGCATACCTTCGCGTACTAAGGCCGTGGCCGACTCCAGACCGACCACAGCGGGGATACCGAGAGAACGGGCAAGAATCGCTGTATGGGCGGTGCGACCACCGACATCGGTAATAAAACCGATCACCCGCTTCTTATCCATTTGCATGGTATCGGCCGGTGAAAGATCGTGTGCCACAACAATTGATTTTCGCTCTAACTCGGCAAGAGACTGTTGATCGGCACCTATCAGGTTCCGTAGTAAGCGCTCACCAACAGAATCGATATCGGAGCGGCGGTCCCGTAGATATTCATCCTCAATAGCATCGAAGACTATGCGAAATTTATCCAGGGTGCGCTTTAGAGCCCATTCTGCGTTGATTAAATCACTTTCGATCAGGGCAATGGAATCATCGACGAGCAATTGATCTTCCAGGATCAACAAATGCGTATCGATAATATGTAGATGCTCGGCCAGACGACGATCAGCGACTCCTTGCTTGACGTCTTCCAGTTGCTTTTTCGAGACCCTTACTGCATCCCGAAACGCTTTGATTTCCTCACTAACCTCGCTGGCAGAAATCTTTCGCTCGACCGGCTTGATCCGCTTGCGATCCAGTACATAGCTGGCCCCGATGGCAATACCAGGGGAAGCGCCAATACCAAAAAGAGTGATATCTTCTACGATTGTCCGGTTATTCTTCTCCAAAGCCGTCCTCGATCAGTTTGCCAATAGCCTCAATGGCCAGCTCGGCGTCGTCTCCAGTGACCTGCACCGTAATTTCCGACCCCTGGGCCGCTGCAAGCATCAGAATCCCCATAATACTCTTGCCGTTAACCTCTTCATCTTCCTTGACAACGACTACCTCGGAGCAGAATTGGTTAGCAGTTTTGACTAGTTGAGCTGCGGCCCTGGCATGCAGACCCAAACGATTAACTATGATGAAGCCCTTCTCTACCATCGTACAATCCTTCTATCAATGCAGCTGAAACCAACCCAGCAAAAACAGCGACGAGGCTATTATAATTAATAATGACGAAACACGACGCCTCATCAAGGTACATAACCCCAATGCAATAGGAGCAACACATAACCCCCAAAAAATCCCTACAGACAGGTGTTTCGTGGCTGCTGCACCAATAGCGGCAGCCAGCAAACCGAGCAGCACAACCAAGACCTGCTTGAGATGGATGGCCCAATCGGAGAGATGCCAACGCTGTAGGGTGGAAACCACCCTCACGCCACCACCGTATCCTTTAACCAAACCCTGTATACGAAACCAGAAATGGGGCAGATTAAATAAAACAATAAAGAGGACCGGTCCCCACAAAGAACCATGAAAAGCCCAGAGCAAAGCAGCCACTGCAGCTGCGGGCCGCACAGCTCCCCAGAAAAACGCATCCCCCATGGCAGCGCAAGGAGCTACCATCGCAGACTTGAACTCACCAAGGGTGAAACCCGGGTCGATCCCTTGCTGTACTTGTTCTTCAAGCTTTAGCACGGCACCGATCACCGTCGTCGCAAGATAGGGATGGGTGTTGAAATACTCCAGATGTCGACGATAAGCTGAGAGCAACGTCACCCCGGAGTAATACTGACGAAAAGCGGGTGTCAGAGTGTAAACCAGGCCGAGGCTCTGCATCTGCTCATAATTCCAGCTGGTCTGAAGCAAAAAAGACCTGGAAAGTACCTTCAACAATACAGAGCGTGGCAACTTCATACGTTACTGCCTCTTATCGTAAGGCCAGAAAAAACAATCCGAACACAAAAGAAACGCCAAATAGCAAAGAGGCACGTGGGACCTTTAGACCGCTAAGCATTGAACCGATCCCGATTAATGGAAACAGCAAGTAGATCCAGGGAGCCGCCTGAATTAACGGTCCATCAAGATAACTTAAAAATATGGGCAGGCAAAGAAGTCCTCCCCCGACAACAATCGTCAAAGTTGCCAGAGATGCAGCAGCGAAATGCCACAACCCCTGCAGATGATATCTCTCCAAACATTCAAATCGCCCCCTATCGAGGGCTAATTCGGCTTTATTTAACAAACGAGCGTTCGCCAACCTCGCCAGGCGATCGAATAACTGCCCAGCCTTACCAAAGGGCATTCCGATCAATAGGCTGGCTGCCGCCACAGCCTGAGGCGGCAAACCGGTTTGAGCCTGGCTGACTACAGCCAGGAAGGTACAGCCGACTGCAACCTGACTATCATCGGGCGGGATGGCAGCTCCCACGGGCAACCGGCCAAGCCACAAAAGTTCAAGCATAGCCCCGACCTGCAATCCGATCGCAACATCGCCCAATAGCCATCCGGTCAAGGGAGCGGCTACAATCGGCCGGCATACCATAAATTGACCGGCAGCGGTTCTATCGAGCCCGGCCAATACGGCCACCGCAACTGTTATCCCTAAAGCGGAAAGGTACATACCCTACCTGTCATCGAATCAAGCGGCGCCATAGGCGTTGTCGGTCAGAAGGAACACATTGCATAACAACTTTTACCCCGTCATCCTCAAGAGCCTGCAACTGCTCAATGTCATCATCGTTTAACGCCACGGTACAACTCAATCGCTTTTTATCCTTGCCACCGTGCAAATTCCCTAAATTCAACTCATCGAAAGATACTCCAAGGCGATGTGCCTGCAAGGCATCCTGGGCGTTGCCAAACAACAACAAAACCCTGCACGCACTCAATTCTTCAGAGCGTAGAAGCTGGGCCATCTCTTCGATAGAGCCAATGGCCACTTTTATTCCCCTGGGAACCGCCGATTCCATCAAAACCTTTTGAAAGGCGATCTCAGCTAGTTGATTATTTGCAACCACGATGCAATCGGCTTGAAGGGCAGGAACCCAAGCTTCGAGAATCTGGCCATGGATTAAACGATTATCGATTCGAACTAAGACTATCCCCATTTGCTCCCCGTTAACGCGACGATCCCTGTTCTTTCAGTAGCTGACTTGCTAGAAGAATGCTCTTCAAAGCATATTCTTTAACCTCAACCGCTAAAGCTTCGAGTGACAACTCATTACGAGCGTTGCACGCTTTAAGCAACATCGGCAGGCTAACCCCGGACAGCACTTCCACCCGAGCATTGCTCATAAAAGACAGACCGATATTGGAGGGTGTACCGCCAAACATATCAGTCAAAATCAATACGCCATCCCCTGCGAGATCGAGTTCATCGAGGGCGGCTGTAAAATGCTGACGGATATCTTCCGGCCCATCATTCTGCCCGATAGATATAGCCTTAACCCCGGGCAGAGAGCCTAAAATCATTTCAGCAGCACTAACTAGACCCTGGGCCATATTGGAATGTGTAGCTATGACAATCCCTATCATTTCATCACTCTTTAGCAATGTCCCTGTGAAGGACTTCCATTGTCATAAATGGTGCGTCTAGCTCCTGGTGTAGTTTTTCCACGAGCGCCACACTTCGATGATGACCGCCTGTGCAGCCAATCGATATAGTCAGGTAGCTCTTCCCTTCATGATGATAGTGGGGCAAGAGAAATTTAAGCAACCCCAAAAAGGAGGAAAGAAATTCCTGGGTTGCCGGTTGATCCATGACATAATCGCTGACGGCTGCATCCAACCCCGTATGGGGACGTAATTCAGCCACGAAATGAGGATTAGGTAAAAAGCGAACATCCATTACCAGATCGGAACCGGCAGGCAGGCCGTGACGAAAACCGAAGGATTGGAGCAATACCGACAAGGGATAACTTTTCTCTCCGCCGAATCCAATCTGAAGCACTTTGGCGCGCAATTGATGGGGGGTAAGAAGAGAAGAATCGATGGTAATAGTTGCCCTTCCCATGACCTCCGCCAATAAGCGTCGCTCCTGATGAACGCTTTCCAGCACCCCCTCATTCTGATTCAGCGGATGACGGCGGCGTGTTTCGGAGTATCTCCTGACCAGGACATCATCTGCAGCATCAAGAAAGAGAACGTCAACCTGATGCCCTGCGTCCTTAATTTGCTGCAAAATCTCACGATATCGGGACAGGTAATCCTGATTCCTGATATCGATAACAACGGCTACAGGAGGAGAAGGCCCGGCAGATTGCTGGGGCAGTTCCATAAACTCTGGAAGCAATACCAGCGGAAGGTTGTCGACAACAAAAAACCCCTGATCTTCCAAGGCTCTGGCTGCAGTACTCTTGCCTGAGCCCGACAGGCCGGTGATGATAACAAGGCGACCACGTTTCATTTTCCGTCTCCTGAAAATGGGGCAGTTAAATCACATTCCGTCAATGGGCTCAGGCCATCAAGAAAGATGCCTGAGATAACCTTAAACCAAGGCAAAAAAGTGGCCGCCTCTTATTTAGAGGGCGGCCACGGACACATATAGATTAGGAAAAGCGGTTAGACAATCAACAAAAGAGTGATTGGACTGTTCAGTTCGGCACGCCACGCGTAGCAATCTCCTGCCGGAAAGTGGTTCTGATCAGAGTTTTTCTTCTTCTTCTCCGATAACGCGATAAATTTCTTCACCATTCGGTGCATCCAGCAAGCGGCGCCGAACCGCTGAGTTTTTGAGTAACTTTGAAATTCTTGCAAGAGTCTTCAGGTGCACGCCAACGGACTCTTCCGGGGCCAGCAACAGAAAGAAAAGTCGAGCAGGTTTGCCGTCCATTGAATCGAACTCGACACCGGAGTCACTACGTCCGAAAGAGATCAACAGCTTGTCGATATCCTTCAACTTACCATGTGGAATAGCAACGCCTTCGCCGATGCCAGTGCTGCCCAATCGCTCTCTCTCTTGCAAAACACCGATGACTTCCTGCCGGTCCAAATCTTTCTCTACACCAACAATCGCATCAGCCAATTCTTCTAAAGCAGCTTTTTTATTCGTGGCCTGCAAGTTCGGCACGATAGCAGCAGGACTTAATAAGTCGACTATCTTCATTCCTGGTATCTTCTTCCGCCCCACTACGATGCAGGCGAAAGCCCCCCTCTAAAGAAACAACAAATGACCGCTATTGAGCTTCCGGCACGATAAGGCCGTAGTTACCGTCCGAACGCCGGTAAACAACACTGATTTCCTCAGTGGTGGAATCAGTAAAAACCAGAAACTCTTTGTGCAAAAGATCCATCTGCATTACTGCTTCTTCAACAGCCATCGGCTTAACAGAAAAGCTGTTGCTCCGAATGATACTGGGCTGGCCAAGGCCTTCGTCAATGCTTTCCGCAGCATAAACAGTTTTGGCTACACGCCGTTCACGGCCGCTGGCCGGTTTGTGTTCTTTGAGTTTTTCCTTATAGCGCTTGAGTTGACGCTCAATTTTATCGACGGTTCCATCAATGGCCGCGTACATGTCATTGGTGTGTTCAGAACCTTTAATGGTAATCCCTTTGGCTACCAGAGTTACTTCCGCGCTATGGCGAATTTTCTTTGCAACAGAAAGAACAGCCTGCGCATCGATCGGTTCGTCAATATATTTTTTGACGCGAGAAAGTTTTTCCTCAAGATAGTTACGCACGGCATCGCTGGTTTCCATGTGTCTGAACGTTACGGCAATTTGCATAAATAAGCCTCCAGGGGATTGAAGTTTGTGAATGTCTGAAACAGCCTCGCCATTGACCTGAAATATCTACCTGTCTTTGGCCCTGCCTCCTTTCAGAAAAATCTCTTTCGTTCTGTGGACGACCTTATCCCCAACATTTCCCGGTATTTGGTAACGGTCCTCCGGGCGATATCGATACCCTGCTGACGCAGCATATCGACAATCTTCTGATCCGAAAAAGGTTTCTTAATATTTTCACCGGCGACAATCTCCTTTATTTTACTTTTAACACTTTCTGAAGCGATAGAAGCGCCGACGGTGGTATTAATTCCACTATTGAAAAAATATTTGAGTTCGAACAAGCCCCGCGGTGTCTGCACATATTTATTCGTGGTGACCCGGCTAACCGTCGATTCATGCATTTCGATGTCTTCAGCGACATCACGCAAAACCAGCGGTTTCAGGTGTTCTATGCCCTTTTCAAAGAACTCTTTCTGAAATTTGACGATGCTTTTGGTCACCCGGTAAATAGTCCGTTGACGCTGGTGGATGCTTTTTATCAGCCACATCGCACCGCGAAGTTTTTCCTGAATATATTCGCCGGCCTTTTCATCGACATTTGATCCACTCGAAAGCGCATTGCGATAAAAGGAGTTGATCCGCAGATTAGGCAGGCCTTCGTCATTTAAAACGACCACATACTCTTCGCCGATTTTATAAACGAATATATCCGGAGTGATATAATGGATATCCTCCTGACTATAAGCGCGACCGGGCCTTGGGTCGAGTCCGGAAATAATGCGTGCGGCACCTAAGATGTCGTCAAGACTCTCTTCCAGGGATTTAGCGATAGCCGGGTATTTCCGGGTTTCCAACTCGGACATGTGATGCTGAAGAATCCGTTCAACCAGGCTGCCTTCCATGCCCAACTGCTGAACCTGCTTTAACAAGCACTCCTGCAATGACCTGCTGGCTACCCCGGGAGGATCGAAATCCTGTACCAGACTCAGGGCCCTTTCAACGACAGGCATTGCCAGACCGGAACCGCTGGCGATCTCCTCAACAGATGCCTGCAGATAGCCGTTTTCATCTATATTGCCAATAATTTCTGCCGCGGCCAACTGCTCATCGTCCGCGATTCGGCTAAGATTGAGCTGCCACGACAAATGATCCCCAAGGGAACCTTTTTTTGTCAGTAAGTTTTCATAGCTGGGACGATCATCATCTCCTTCATACATTTCAGAAGAAGTTCCGCTAAGATGATTCCCTTCCAAGTAGGTTTGCCAATCGACGTCGTTAAACTCTTCGGGGTTTTCCTTTAACTCCTGAACTTCCTCACTTTCAGTTTTAGCTTCCTCTGTCTCTTTATCGACATCCTGATCGTCCTTCTCCTCGAGAGTATCTACACCTTCTTCGAGAATCGGGTTTTCTTCCAACTCCTGGCGGACAACAATTTCCAATTCCGTACGGGACAACTGCAACAATTTAATAGCTTGTTGCAACTGCGGAGTCATGACCAGTTGCTGAGTCAGTTTTAGTTGTTGGCGAATTTCTAAAGCCATGATACTCCCGGGACAATGTCCATTGACTTTACACTAACAAGAAAGCGTAATCTGACGGTTAAAGCTGAAACTTATCTCCAAGATAAATGGAACGAACCGTCGGGCAAGCAGCAATTTCATTCGGCAGCCCACAGGCCAGAATCTCTCCCGCATTCAGGATATAAGCCTTATCGCAGACTCCAAGAGTTTCGCGTACATTATGATCGGAAACCAGGATACCGATACCTCGGTGACGTAATTTTGAAATAATATTCTGGATATCGATAACAGCAATCGGGTCTATACCGGCAAACGGCTCATCCAGCAGGATAAATGAAGGATTGACCACAAGGGCCCTGGCGATCTCAAGACGTCGACGTTCTCCACCTGAAAGGGCATATCCGGGTGATTTGGAAACGTGTTCCAGCCTAAAGTCTTCAAGCAACTCACCCATACGCTGACGACGAGTCGCCGACGGCAGATCTAACGTTTCCAGAATCGCAAGGAGGTTCTCCTCCACTGTCATTTTGCGAAAGACTGATGCTTCCTGTGCCAGGTAAGCAATACCGACCCTTGCCCGCTGATACATCGGCATATCGGTTAATTCTTTATCGTTTAGAAAGACCTGTCCTTTATCGGGGCGGACCAGCCCGACAACCATATAAAAAGAGGTGGTCTTACCTGCACCATTGGGTCCAAGCAAGCCAACTACCTCTCCGGAAGACACCTCCAGGTCAACCCCGCTTACTACCTGCCGCCCCCCGTAAAGCTTATGAAGACCTTGGGCAACAAGGCGCTGACTCATTCTGAAGACCTTTCCCTTGGGTGGAAAACGGCTTTAACCCGCTCGCTCCCCTTACTACGTACGATACTACGTTCCGAGTCAAGAAAGAAGACAATTTCATCTCCTTCGACAAAATCCGCACCTTGACTGACCTTTGGCGAACCGGTCAAAACAACCTGACCGCGAGCTCTGTCGAGAACGGCCTTTTTACCCGTCGCGACACGTTCGCCCTGTTCGATACGCACCTGTCGAAAGGCTTCGATACGTTCAATACGCTGGTCCTTGTCTGACTGATACAGTATCAGTTCATCTGCGCGAATGGTCGTATCGCCCTGAACTGCCACGACTTCGCCGACAAACTTGACCTTCCCTGCTGCGTGATCTGCTTCAAGCCTGCGGGATGAAATTTGAATGGTTTCCGAACCTGTCGTAATCTGGTCTGCAAATGCGTCCGAGCCGGAATCCACAGCAAAGACAGCTACCAACAGCAGCAATAGAATGAAGCAATAACGATAATTAGGCTGATTGTTCATTCCACTCCTCTTACCAGTTACTAAGCTCAGTTTTTACCTGACTCAAGATCACAATGCGTTGTTCAGGCAGAAAAACCTTTAACCCTCGGCCTGTTGTTTCCATGTCCTTAGCCACTATGCGAACAAGAGATTCGCTTGTTATCATTTCTGCCTTATTGTCATAAAATAGTTCCTGACAATACAATGCCAAGCCTTGGTCACTTTTTGCAACAACGTCACCTGTAAGTTCGATATTGCCCGTTTCAGAAAACCACTTACCGCTCTGACCGGTCAACTCGATATCACCAAGCTCTCCCTGGTCGTAGACGGTCATACGAACGTTTTGAAGGCTGACTTCTTTCTGCTGTGCTTCATGGGAAACGGAATCGGCCTGCAACCTCCAGAATCGCTGGTCACCCCGGGTCTCTGTATAATCAATATTATCCAATGCCACATCGACATTGTCCGGGAGCATCTCTACAAGTTGTTCGGGAGTGGAAGTTTTAAAATTCCGCCACACCGTAAACGACACGGCACCGAGCAGAATCAATATACAAATTAGCAATACATTTCGGATAGTTACCTTAGGTATCATAGTTAGTGCCAGTATACCACCAAGCCCCATGGCTGTAAAGACGAATCCCATGACTTGGCATGGGATTTGATTAGATCAATTACGAGTCTCGGAAAAATAGCGGCCGGTAACTTCGGTCCAAAAGCCGGTCTCTTTCAAAAGTAGATCACAAACCTCCCTTACGGCCCCATGCCCCCCCGGTCTGCGGGTTACATAATCAACAGGGCCTCTGAGTTCCTCGACCCCGTCAGCCACTGTAACAGCAAAGCCAACCCTATTTAAAATGGGCAAATCCACCAGGTCATCGCCAACGTAGGCAACTTCGTGATCTTCCAAACCGTGCTCCTGCAGGATAGCCTCATAAGGAGGAAGCTTCTGCTTGGCGCCCTGATACAGAATTTCAATACCGAGTTCCCGTGCCCGCAGAGCCACAATCTCGGATTCGCGACCGGTGATAATTCCTACTTTAATTCCGGTTCTTTGCAACATTTTAAGGCCATGACCATCCTTGACATCAAAAGACTTGCTCTCAATACCATTAGCATCATAGGTGATGCGTCCATCGGTAAGAACACCATCGACATCCAGCAACAACAGCCGAATCTTGCTCAGACGTTCTTTCATCAAACTACCCCTGCTTTCAAAAGATCGTGTAAGTGGATAATTCCGACGGGCATCCGGCCTTCTTCGCTGTCAAAAACGAACAGAGAGGTAATCGTATGAGCTTCCATGGTCTGCACCGCTTCAGCGGCTAAGGCGGTTTTGAGGATGCGCTTGGGATTTCGCGCCATAACCTCTCCAATCGGGAGGTCAAGCACCTCAAATCCCTGCGCCATAGAACGTCGCAAGTCACCGTCAGTGAAGACACCTATCAACTGACCTCCATCATCCAGCACACCAGTAATCCCAAGTTTTTTGCTGGTGATTTCAAAGAGCGCTTCTTTAAGAGGGGTCGATTCGTAACACATAGGCATCTCATCGCCACCATGCATGAGATCCTCGACCTTTAAAAGCAATTTGCGACCGAGAGCACCTCCCGGATGAAACAAGGCAAAATCCTCTTCCTTAAATCCTCGCCGGACCAACAAAGCAACGGCCAGAGCGTCACCCATGGCCAGCGTTGCCGTAGTACTGGCCGTAGGGGCCAATCCTAGAGGACAAGCCTCTTCTTTAATGGAGATATCTAGAAAAACATCACCAGCACGGCGCAACGAGCTGCGAGGATTACCACTCATAGCTACTAACGGTAGCCCCATCCGTTTGATTACCGGCAGGATACGGACTATCTCATCGGTCTCACCCGAGTTGGAAACAGCGATAACCACATCGCCTTTCATCAACATGCCAAGGTCTCCATGGATCCCCTCGGCAGGATGAAGAAAAAAAGCAGGCGTACCGGTAGAAGCCATGGTCGATGCAATCTTTTGACAGATCAAACCCGATTTACCCATACCGGTAATTACAACCCGCCCCTTGCAGGACAAGAGGATTTCCACAGCCTTCGTGAAATCCCCGTTGATACGATCAGCCAGATCGGAAAGCGCTTGTGCCTCAATCTGCAGGACACGTTTTGCCACGTCGATCATTTCAGTCATGATGCGTCAGTTCCTTTAACGATGGAATCAATGGCCAGCATCTCCCGCCACAACTTTTTAACATTGTCCAAAGCCAGGGAATTGGGGCCGTCGCACAGTGCCCGGGCGGGATCGTGATGAACCTCCCAAAACAGGGCATCAATCCCTATCGCCACAGCCGCCCTGGACAAGGCGCCGACAAACTCCCGCTGTCCACTGGAGGCGCCACCGGCACCTCCCGGCAACTGTACGGCATGAGTGGCGTCAAAAACGACCGGACACCCCCCCTGGCGCATAATGGCCAAAGACCGCATATCGACAACCAGGTTATTGTAGCCAAAGGTCGTACCACGCTCCGTTAGCAGAACATTCTGGTTGCCCGTCGAACCGACTTTGGCAACCACATTCTCCATATCCCAAGGAGCCAGAAACTGTCCTTTTTTCACATTGACAACCCGGCCGCTGCTACCGGCAGCAATCAACAAATCGGTCTGGCGACAGAGAAAAGCCGGAATCTGGATAATATCGAGAACCTGAGCAGCCTCTTCGACTTGCGATGCTTCGTGGATATCAGAAACCACGGGCAAGCCAAGTTCGTCCTTGACCCGCTGCAAGATCCTTAACCCTTCCACCAGACCCGGGCCACGAAAAGAATCCACAGAGGTGCGATTGGCCTTATCAAAGGACCCCTTAAAGACCAGCGCCCCTCCAACCTCTTCAGCGATGGATTTTAACTGCCGAGCGATACCCAGAGTGGTCTCTTCATCCTCAATGACGCAGGGACCGGCAATCAGTACCAGCGGGTGGCCGGCACCGAAAGAAACCTTGCCTACCGTCACTTCACGCACCATTTCAGTCTTCACCTTTGCCCTTCAGACAAGCCCCGATAAAGGATTCGAAAAGAGGATGGGGATCCATCGGCCGAGAACGGAACTCCGGATGGAATTGACAACCCAAAAACCAGGGATGCTCCTTCAGTTCGACAATCTCAACCAAATCCGCAGCCGGGTAGGTTCCGGAAATAATCAAGCCGCAATCGCGCAACTGATCGCGATACTGGTTGTTAAATTCGTAGCGATGGCGATGGCGCTCAGTGATATTTTCCTGGCCGTAAATGCGCCGGCCCAAAGTGCCTTCTTCCAAAGAGCATGGGCACGCCCCCAACCGCATGGTTCCGCCTTTGCTAGAGACGCCTTTCTGGCTTTCCATAATGTGAATCACTGGATTTTTAGCATCTTCCTTGAACTCACTGGAATAAGCATCTTCGATACCGCAAACATTACGAGCATATTCAACAACAGCCATTTGCATGCCGAGACAAATACCGAAAAAGGGCACATTATTTTCTCTGGCATATCGAATTGTGGCAATTTTCCCTTCGCTGCCGCGCTGACCAAACCCGCCAGGCACCAAAATCCCGTCAACACCGGCAAAAGTGTCACCTATGCCGTGCCGCTCCAGGGCTTCTGAGTCAACATAGGTCAGCTTAACCCCACAATCATTGGCGATGCCGCCATGAGTCAAGGCTTCAGCCAAAGACTTATAGCTTTCTGTTAGCTCCACGTACTTGCCGACAATAGCAATCGTGACTTCTGAAGCTGGCTCCTTGACCCGTTTGACAATCAACTCCCAGGCAGAAAGATCAGGTGCCTTGGTCCAGATATTGAGATATTCGGTGATTCGCTCATCAAGCCCCTCTTCATGCAGAGCGATAGGCAGATCATAAATACTAGGAACATCCCGGGCGGTGATCACCGCAACTTCAGGGACATTACAAAACAGAGCGATCTTAGCCTTCATATCCCGCGGAATCTCACGGTCACAACGGCACAGCAAAATATCCGGCTGAATACCGATCTCACGCAGCTCCTTGACACTATGTTGAGTCGGCTTGGTTTTCAACTCGCCCGCCGTAGGGATATACGGCACCAGGGTCAAGTGAATATAAAGTACATTTTCCCGGCCGCGATCAGCACGGAACTGCCGAATGGCTTCCAGAAAAGGCAGTGATTCGATATCGCCGACCGTACCGCCGACCTCAACAATTGCGATGTCGACATCTTTTGAGTTATCCAGGATTTTACTTTTTATTTCATTGGTGATGTGAGGAATGACCTGAACCGTACCACCAAGGTAATCGCCTCGCCGCTCTTTGCGAATAACCGAATCGTATACTTGGCCAGTAGTGAAGTTCGACTTCTGGGACAACTTGGCAGACGTGTAGCGCTCGTAGTGTCCTAAATCGAGATCAGTTTCGGCCCCATCATCCGTCACAAACACTTCGCCATGCTGAAAAGGGCTCATAGTTCCCGGATCGACATTAATATACGGGTCCATCTTCTGCATGGAAACCCGCAACCCCCGAGCCTCCATAAGGGCGCCAATGGAAGCCGCGGATAATCCTTTCCCCAGGGAGGAAACAACGCCACCGGTAATAAACAGAAACTTGGTCTTCATAAAAACTCCTCCCCCAGGACAAACCGGGAATTAATCAGAAATCAATAGGTGGTATCTTGGACACAAACGCCGAATTTTACACCCATGGAAAGCAAATGGAAACCCATTTTTTAACTCAGCGGGCATCATTGTTCGTTAAGAGCATTTCAACCTTTGTCACATCCTCGGGTGTATCAACACCGATGCAAGGCTGGTCAGTTTCAACCACTCGAATTTTAAAGCCATTCTCCAATGCCCTCAATTGCTCCAGCTTTTCCAGTGCTTCAAGAGGACTTTGCGGCATGGCAGCAAACTTCAGCAAAAAGTCACGCCGATAAACATACAGACCAATGTGCTTGTAAACACCCAAGGCCGACATCGGCGACGAGGCGGCTTGCCATTCTTCCCGCGGGAAAGGAATAGGAGAACGAGAAAAGTAGAGAGCATTACCTGCATGATCAGTGACCACCTTGACAACATTCGGATCACGAAACTCCTGCCAATCTGCAATCGCCGATTTCAGAGTCCCCATAGGAATGGTGGGATCGTCCCGTAAGGGCGCGACGGCCGAATCGATCATAGCGGGGGAAATCAAAGGCTCGTCCCCCTGAACATTAACTACCAGATCCGTCTGCAACTTATCGGCGACCTCGGCCAGGCGATCCGTACCGGAAGCGTGATCCTCACGAGTCATCCATGCCTCACCGCCAAAGGCCGTTACGGCCTGAAAAATTCGTTGATCATCCGTCGCAACGATCACGCGATCAATGGTCTTCGAACTACAGACTCTTTCGCACACCCTCTCTATCATGCTTTTTCCGGCAATCTTCACAAGGGGTTTGCCAGGAAAACGGGTTGAGGCGAAACGGGCGGGAATGATGGCGCTAATTCGCATGAAAAATCCTCTCGAAAAAAACGGTAAATTCGAATGGTAGCCTAAAGAAAACGGGGCTGGTTGTCAAGAAACGCCCCGAGAAGTCGGCACGCTTTTTTCATGCCAGGTGAAACCCGCAAAACCCTTGAATTTTGCCTGCATGATTTTTGGTCTGCATCTTACCCGAATCAGCCATTTCAACCATCTACATTCATGAATACTAATACTGGCCACCAAAAACCCCGCCCTTAATTTGTCATGCTTAATTTTTTAACCAAAGACAGTACCTTTATTGCTTGACGCTAATACTTGCCAGCTTGTCTTTTAATCCTAGTTTCGCAATATTGGTACGCGCCAACCGATTTCCATGGGTAGGTTTAATAGTATGGCCTGAACTTTCAAAGAATTATTGCAAACCAATCTTACTAAACATCAATTCCAAATTGTTAAACATTAAACAAACACCACATTGCGTATTTCAAATCCTGCCTAAACAATATACTTTTTACTGAATTGTATTACTTTTGTTGATTAACTAAATGTGGTACGTTCCATTAATGTAATTTTCTGCACACAATTATTAACGGCTCGGTCTAAACCAAGTCTAGCTCCTTCATCAAACGGAAAAATGTCTATCCTCGTCTTAAAACACGTCTTTCTATCACCAATAATTCCTAGCGTGTTCGGTCTCCTGTTTTTCTCAATCATTTGCGCAGAGGGAATGGCAACCAATATCTGGGCGGCAGAGGACAAGTCCAGCAGTCCACCCACGCAATCGATCAAACCGTCAGACGTCGACCTCCTACTAGACAGGGTGCTGCAACTTCCTCCAGTCACAGTTGTGGCCAGACCGGAGCCTATGACCGGACAAGGCTCTATCATCCAGAGTGAAACTCTAGAGAAGCTGCCCCTTCGCAACAACAGCATTAACGAGGCACTCACCATCCTTCCGGGCATTCAATTCAGTGAAACGGCTAATATTTCCACGCAGGGAGGAGAAATTTTACCGCCCCAGGTATCTATATCCGGCGGCAAAGTCTTTGAAAACAATTTCACCATCGACGGTATCAGCAACAACAGCTTGCTTGACCCGAATGGAAAGACCCCACTTGACTCACCCAACGACTTGGCGGGGCATGCCCAGGAAATGTTTCTTGACGCCTCGCTGGCAGATAAAATCACCGTCTACGACAGCAATGTGTCAGCGCGATACGGTAATTTCAAAGGCGGTGTGGTGGACGCTGAAACCATCAACCCCCTGCCCTGGTTCTCTAGTAAACTATTTTATCGCACGACCCGGGATGAATGGACTTCATTTCATTTAGATCCTGAAAAAGAGGAAGCTTTTTTATCTTCTACCGACCATAGAGAACAACCCAAATTTCGCAAACACCATTACGGGTTCGACTTTCACATTCCCCTCACCCCCCGCCTACTGACGGTCAGTGGTTACCGACAGTTATACTCCAGAATCCCCCTGAGTCAGGAGGGTAAATCCAAAACGCAGGAACGCCGTGAGGAAAACTTCTTGTTCAAGAGTCTTTTCCAACCCACCTTGAGCATCGACCTCGATTTCCTCTGGACCTACACTCCTTATCATGGCACATATTTCAAGGACGGCTACCGTGACAGCGATTACACGCTATATGGTGGCGGCCATCTATTCTCGGTGGGCTGCCATACGCGAGTGCCTATAGCCACCCTCGACACACAGGTGGCCTACCGTACAAGTGAAAACTCCCGAGAAGCCCCCACTCATTTAACTCAAACTGAGCTCAGCAAAAACATCTGGGAAAGAGAGGGCTTTTATGGGGATCTCAAAAAAACGCAGCAAAGCTTCCAATTTAAATTCGACCTTTCTTTTCTGCCAATTTCCCTCGGCCCAACAAACCATGTATTAAATACGGGTATCGATACTCAGCACGTTGAAGGCAGATTCGAGCGTTCTGAAACAAGCTATCTATACACATACCTGTTGAACGACAACCCCTTCAGCACCAAAGATGACTACCCCAATCGTAAGGTTTATGAAGAATCTGATGCCAAGGCCTCTCTCAGGCAATATGGATTCTATTTGGAAAACATCATCACCTGGGGGAGACTGGAATTTCGACCAGGAATGAGGGTGGATTACGATGACTACATGCACAACCTTAACTTGGCGCCCCGTATGGCAATGGCAGTGGATGTTTTCTCTAATCGCCAGACCCTTCTTATTGGAGGGTACAATAGGTATTACGCCAATACTCTTCTTGCTTACAAACTGCGGGAAGGCATCGAAGACGAATACTTTGAACAACTGATAGCCGATGAATGGACCTTTTGGAAGGGGCACAATACAGATACTCAATTCTCTGAACTAAACACACCATATGCGGATGAATATGTCTTAGGTCTGGAACAGCGGCTGTTCGGTGGCAAGATGGTAGCAAAATATATACAGAGAAAAGGGCGGGAAGAATTTGGCAAAACCTTCGAGAAAGAGGAGGACGGCATATATTACAACACATTGAATAACAACGGGCGCAGCCAGCACGAAAGCTACAGCCTTTCCTGGGAGAGGCATTGGCGAAACCATTATCTGAGTACCAATGTTACTTATCAGGAAACTGACAGCAGCAACGAATCTTATGATGATCTAGTGGAAGAAGAGGATCCTCTAGTTTCTTTCCAAGGAAAGCTCACCTCAAAAAGCGAGCTGCCGCGAAAAGATTTCAATCGTCCCTGGGTTGCTAATATCACCTATATTGGAAAATTTCCATACGGGCTTACATTTAGCACCATAGCCAAATACCGCGGCGGTTACAAAGCCATCCAGAACTCCTACAAAAAGAATCCTGACGTTACACTACCGGATGGCACGAACCCATATATTTATGAAGAAGTTAAAAAAGGTGGGGCCGTCATTATCTCTTGTCGTGTCGATTGGGAAAAGCGGCTTTATCAAAACCACAGCATGATTCTAAGCCTGGAGGTCAACAACCTACTGAACAAAAAAACCTCTGTCGGTGATACGGATGACTATGAGATCGGCCGGCAAGTCTGGGCGGGAATGGAATATCGCTTTTAACAAAAAAAATTATTCAATAGCAGCGCCCAAGCCCGCCTGGTCAAACGTTAAAGGCTGAGGCACAATCATGCTATGCTCCCCCTTGGTCAGCCAAAGCGAATACCTGCCTCGCATCGCAGGATTCGGTATAAACACCGAAAGTTCCTGGCTACTGCGAAGATCAACTTCAGAGAGCTCGATGGGCAATGGTACGATGGAGACACCTCCATTACCGTGTCCAAGCAGTGCTTTTCCATCCACCACTGCTAATCCGGTCAGTTTCGAGCTCGCGACCGATCGAAGCTGTTGAAGGGTTTTAAGGTCAACAGCCTGGACGCCGTTTTTATAATCATACAGATATCCCGTGCCTTCAAAAGCACTGACCCCCTTCACATAATCCATGGACGCTATCGAAGTAAGGAATCTCGGTTTTTCCGGAACCGAGACGTCGAATATCTGACAGCCGGCCGTGGCATTAGCCACCATCATTTTATCTCCATGCACCGTAACAGCCAACGACTGTGCAAAGACCTGCAGAGGCAAAGGCAGCGTGACCGTACCTACCACTCGTGGGCGGGTCGGTTCTTTAATGGAGACCTGCAACAACCCCGCTTTGCCGGCCGCAACAAAAGCGTGCTCGCCAACGACTGCAACATCGCGCAAATAACCTAATTCACCCAGGTATCCGATAACCCGCGGCCCTGCTATGTTTTCAATGTCGACGATATATAATCCGGTCTTGCCTGCCGCTACCACAGCTAAGCGATCAATCACAGTTACCGCTCTTGCGACACCGTCCAGTTTAACCGTATCAACTAATTGTAGTACCCCTCCCCTCTTCACCGTCAAAACCTGCAATCCCTTGGCACCATCAGCAACGTAGATTCGATCGTCCTTAATGGCCACATCGTAGGCATAACCAGGAGTTTTAAAGGAGTCAACGATGCGGAAATCGCCATTTGAATTACAACTAACAACATGTAAACCGTGGGGACCATCCGCAACATAGATCTTGTTTTCTTGAACGGCCAAGGTTTCGACATAACCGGGAGTTATAATTCGTTGCAAACCCTTCGACGGATTAATCTTATCCAGGGAGACAATCTGCAAACCCTTTTTCCCATCAGCAACGAAAGCATACCCTCCGTCAACAACAACATCCCAAGCATTGCCTGGCGTATCGACCGTACCAGCATCCTGCCAACTAAACCCAGGATGGCGTTTGAGGACTTGCAGGCCATTGAAATTATCTGCTATGTAAACACTTCCCCCCACCACTACCGCAGCACGAGCAGAGCCCGGCGTATCGATGGAAAACGATGGTTTGGATTCCGTTCCTGCCAAAGGGAAAATATCCAGTCCATTTTTCCCGCAACAAACTAAAATTTCTTTTTCAGACACCTCAATACTTTGGGCCGAGCCACTGGTTTCGAGCTTTCGGACCAACGGATATCCCTCTGTGTCATCGAACGCATACTCCCATACCCCCTGTTTGCCCTTAACTACAAACAGCTTGCCACCGTCAAGAGCAAGTCTTTTGACCCCTCCTCCCTCGACAGCAATCTCGGCGACCAAACGTGGGCGCTGTGGATGCTCTACTGAAACAATCTTTACGCCATGCTTACGCGTTGCAACCACTACCCTGTCCCCGGTGACCAACACATCAATAGCATCGCCCTCAATCGGCAGGGTTGCAACGATACGTGGCTGGTGTAAATCGTCTATAGAAATCACCTGGAGCCCGGCGGTGCCATCTGCCACATAGGCGTAAGACCCAGCTATTGCAATAGCCCATGCAGGGCCAGGAGTATCGACACTGCCGACAATCAACGGCTGATGCAAATTGCGGGTATCAACCACCAGAAATCCGCGATGGCCATTAGCCAGATAGGCCGTATCACCACGAACAACCACCTGCCGCAAATATCCCCAGGTCGGCAAGGTGGCAACTATCGCTCCGTGATTCCCAGCATCATAAGCCAGGTAAGCCTCAACCTTTTCGTCGAAACCGCTCCCGGTGATATTGACCAACAGTCCCTTACCGTCCATCTTCTGAAAGACAGTCGAGGTATCCACGGATAGCGTTTCACTCACTTCTGGCTCAAAGAAGATTGCCCGCAGAAGAAAAAACACAAGAGCACAATAGGCTATTAGACTAAAACCACACAAAGCCCAAAACATGCGCTTTGTTTTCAGGTGATGATAAATATATGATGTATCCATTTTGACCAAGGTCTCTAGGAAAAGAATATCAGAGGGATTAGGCGGTTATGGTCCGTGCCTCGGTAAGCCATTGGGCTATTACTTGATGCAGCACTTTATGTTTGAAGGGTTTACAGACAAAATCGTTCATCCCCGCTTCGCGGCAGCGAGCTTCGTCTTCTTGGCGCGAAGATGCGGTTAGGGCGATAATAGGGATTTTATGCCCTGCTCCGCGAATCTGTTTCGAGGCGGTATAACCATCCATAATCGGCATCTGACAATCCATAAGCAGCAAATCAAAAGCCTGTTGCTCCACGGCATTAACCACCGCCTGACCATCGGTCACAATAGTGACCTGATAACCAAGGTTAGAGAGACTGATATCAATCAGCTTACTGGTAGTTGGATTGTCTTCCGCCACCAAAATGGCCCCGGCAGCTCTATTATCCTCTACCGGAGAGGGTTCGAAGTTCTCTACATTGGGAGGACTCGGCAAAGGGTTGGGGGAAGAAACTAAAATATCGTCCAGCAACTTATGCAACTTTGATGGCAATAAAGGCTTATAAAGATAAGAACTGACAACCTCTATTGTCCCTTGGTCCCAGGATGCGTGGGAATTTCGCGGCCCCATGGCGACCACCCGGGTACTATGAACAGCAATAGAACGTCTGAGCACATCCAACAATGCCCATCTTTGTTCCAAAGGAAAAGAATCACTGATTAGAACAACATCGTAAAATTCATTGTGAGCCAGACTTTCTTCAAGCTCTATCTCCGTTAAAGGACATTTTTGGCTGATCTGAACACACCAGCCCGCATACTGTAAGTGTTGTTTTAACATGCGGCAGGCTGTCAGATTTTTTTCAATGACCAGAATCCTCTTACCAGCACCTTCGGCGGGCTTAACCGGTACAACTTCCTCCTTATTAAAAGTAACAGCGAAAGAAAAGACCGATCCGCTACCGGGGTTACTCTCAAGGCCGACCTGACCACCCATGATATGAACCAATTGCTTAACAATAGATAAACCAAGTCCAGTACCGCCATGCAAGCGTGTGGTCGAATTGTCCGCTTGAGAAAAAGATTCAAATATTCGTTGTTGGTCTGCCGGTTCTATACCGATCCCGGTATCAATTACTTCGAAACGAAGCTTTACCCAATCAGGCGATTCTTGTTCAGGTAAAACCCTCAATAAAACCTCACCTGAATGAGTAAACTTAATGGCATTACTCAACAAGTTGAAAAGAATCTGCCGTAGCCGGCCGGGGTCCCCACACAATACAGAGGGAATCTCCGGGGCAACATGGCAAATCAATTCTATCCCTTTAGCAAAAGCCACCTTCCCCAACAACTCAATGGGACAATCGATCACTTCCAGCAGATCAAACTCTACGTTTTCAAGAGACAGTTTCCCCGCTTCAATTTTGGAAAGATCCAACAGATCATTGAGAATCTCCAGCAGCGCCTCGCCGGAGCTGTTCAGGGTTTCTACAAGGCTGAGTTGCTCTGAGTCGAGTCCGCTATTTAAAAGCAATTCAGTGCTGCTAAGAACCCCGACCATAGGCGTACGAAGCTCATGACTGATATTGGCGAGAAAACGGGATTTGGTACGGCTCGCTTCTTCTGCTGCGTCCCTGGTCTGGACCAATTCAGCTACGGTTTCCTGCAATTCCTCATTGGTAGAGCGCAATTCGGCCGTTCGCTTACAGACCAGGTCTTCTAAGTGTTGTCGATATTTGGCGAGCTGCTGGTCGCGATCCTGCAAATGTTCAAGCATCTCGTTAAAGCCGACAATCAGAGCTCCTACTTCGTCATGGGAGCTTATTTTTGCCCGTATAGTGAAATCTTCATCGTTGGTCACGGCATGCATTTTATCGACAAGATAAAGGATGGGCCGCGAGATGATATGTTGTAATTGCCTCGACAGTAGATAAGCGAGCAAAAAGGAGAGGCCCAAAACAGCGATCACACTACCTGCAAAAAGACGCTTCCAACGGGCAAAAGCTCCCAAGTCAGAATTGAGATAAACCATGCCGACCCGTTGCCCCTGAGTGACAACAGGACAAAATACCGCCAAGTGATTACTGGAAAAGAAAAAGCTCTTTTCCCCTGCCTGAACTCCTTCCGCCAACTGTTTATATTCGGCAGGAGAGATTTGGGGATACCCACTTACAAAGGGTTTCGATGAAGTGTCTTTTCTAAGGTACTGCGCGATAGGTTCATTATGTTTATCGAAAATATATGCAAGTTGGATGTTTGGCTCTGATGCTAAGGTCGCCAGGGTATTGCGGGCCAAAGGCCGATCTTTGAAAGGAAGAGCTATCGCCGCATTGGCAGCTATGATCTCTGCCAATGACGTTTGGTGGGCAGCCATTGAGCGCCTGAAGGAAATGATCTCTAAACCGAAATAAGCCAAGGAAGAGAGCAGTAGTACAATGCTACAAACCAACAGAATAATCCACGTCAATTTCTGTCTAAGAGTTATCTTGGAAAAAAACTTCTTCATTATCGACATCATACCAAGAAAATAGGACAGAACTAAAAGCTGCAGACAATTACAATGAATCAATCTGGCTGGACTTGTAACATCAACAACAAGCTACAAAGTTAGCATTTTCATATACGGCCCCCAAAAGGGGAAAACTCATCACAAATACTTGGTTGGTTTTAATTACAATGCAGACTAACCGTGCTTTAAATTAACGCTCCCTCAACATCTTGCACCTTAACAAATTACAACACTACTGAAAAGCACTTTTAGGAGAGTGAATGTAAGACAGAAGATCAAAGGTTTCGAATTTAACAAAAACAGCCCGCTTGACACCTCAACTCAGAGAGGACGACAAACGGGCCGTTTATAATAAATCAGGGTTTTCTGTGCAAGAGGAAGCAAAGGCCTCTATCAGGGCTGTCGAACAAAAATTTCCTGGGCCAATTGTTCATCCACCGCAAATTCGGAATTACCTACATGAAAAATATATGTAGGAAACGTGCGACTTAAGCGAATGCTGCTACCAGGCAAAACACCCATGGACATAAGTTTTTGCATCTTCTTGGGATCTTCGGTGGACAAGTAAGCGATTTCCCCTTCCTCCCCGACCTGTAGTTCCGTCAAGGGCACCACCCCCATCCCCCCTTTTTTTCGTGCTTCCAGGCAACAGGGACCGGGAGGAATAGCCTTGCCGTGAGGACAGGTCGTCGGATGATTGAGCAGGGTACATATTTTAGTGTCGATGCCTTCGTTAAGCAGATGTTCGAACTCACAGGCCTTATTGTTTGCGCTCGCACCTTTAAGATCGAAGATATCCATCATCAGGCGTTCAGAAAGACGGTGCCTCCTGACCACCTTTTCTCCTTCAACCCTGCCTTCATGGCGCAGATAGACCCTTGCGCCCTTAACTTCAACCAGGGCTTGTTCCGCGAGTTCAACAAGAGGTTGATCATCGGCTGAAACCTGCAAATCCTGCAAGGATATGGAATTATCCCCATCTTCTACAACTGCAATCCAGAGCGCCTCAAGGATATCTTCGGCTTTACTGGAATTATTCATCATCTACTCCTTCTTTATCTTTATTTTTAACCCAGCGATCAAAAAATCCCGGGATCAAAGGATTGCCATACCCGCAATAGGGGCAGTAGGTCTTTTGACAACCGCGCAAACAGCGGCCACAGGACTCTTTATCCACCGCTTCTTCTGGTGTGTAATGACGGCCGCAAAAACCACACTTCATGAAAGGACGCCGCTAAACAGCAGTAGAACATTCAATGCCCAGCCCACAGAAAAAGCCAGCACCGTGACAAACAGGAAAATTCCCAAAGAAACCTTCCAGCCCCTTTCCTTTTTCATCATCAAAAACTGCGCAATGCAAGGCACAAAAAGAGTCATAGTAACAGCTGCTACGGTCAACTGGACCGGTGTTAGCAGGCCTGCCTCCTGCAGATCGTAGAGCCCTGCGGCTCCGAAATCACGACGAAAAAAACCGAAGATGAAAGCAGCCGATGCGTCTGCCGGAAGACCGAGCAGCCCCATGACCGGAGTCATGCCACGAACAAGCCACTGCAGGGCACCAGTCATTTTCCCCGCCCACAGCAATAGAGAGGCAATAATGAACAGAGGGAAAATTTCCAGAAAATACCACTGCATGCGGGTCATGGTTTTAATCAGGACATTGTGAAACTGGGGCAACCGCATGGGCGGCAACTCCATGTAGAACATTGGCCGTTCACCGGGCAAAACCCGGGCGGACAGGAAACCGACCAAAAGAAAAACCAAAACGATGCACCCGGTCCAGACCATCAGAGCTCCCGGCACTCCGGAAAGCAACCCGAGAATAACACCCAGCTGGGCACTGCACGGGATGGCAAGTGCCAACAACAGAGTCACGAGTACCCGTTCTCGAACGGTTTCCAGGGTACGGGTCACCATGGTTGCCATGGTGTCACAACCAAACCCGAGCACCATGGGAATTACTGCCCGCCCGTTAAGGCCGATTTTTTTAAAAATGCGATCGACCAGCATAGCCAGCCGGGGAAAATAACCGACATCCTCAATAACCGAAAAAGTCAGAAAAAAAGTACCGACAATAGGCAGTACCAGGGCCACCGCATAGCGAACACCGAGGGTAAAGACGCCATACTCACCGACAAGCATTTCCCGCAACCAATACCAGGGCAGGAACCGATCTGCAAGATTTACGGCTAAAGGGTTGAGATAGTTCTCGAACAACGAACCTTCGCAAAGGTCAACCAATACACCGGCTCCAAACTTGCCGACAAACTGATAGATGCCGAAATAGAGAACCACAATTAATATCGGGAAGCCGGTCCAGGGATTGGTGGTCCAGGCTGACAACCGATCAGCAAACCGGGGCTTTTGATTATCCAATTGTCGTACCGTTTCGGCCAACAATCCTTTGCACACCCGTTTACGTTCCAGGCTGATACGCAGATGAAGATCAAACCGATGTTCAAACGCTATCGCGGCAGCAGCCTGTTCCACTCTTTCAAAATTATCACCTTCGCAGCAGCGCACCAGATCGAGAATTTCATCGTCCTTTTGCAGCAGAAGCAAGGCGAGGGATCGAAGGGCGAGTCGATACTCACCGGTCATGGAGTCTGTAACCTTGGCGATATCCTTTTCCAGATCGGAGGAATACCCATAGCTCGGCAGGTCACCTTCTCCACGACCAACAATGGCCTGTTTTACCTCTTTCAAACCCCGCTTATGACGAATCGCTCCGCCCACCACAGGAATCCCGAGCTTTTCCTCCAACAACGGGATATCTATGATCATGCCGGAACGTTCTGCTTCATCAAGGATATTGACCAGCAGGATAACCGGTAGCCCGGCTTCGATAAGCTGCAGGGTCATGGGCAGCATGCGCTCGATGTTTCTGGCATCGACGACATGAATGACCGCATGAGCATCTTCGAGCAGCAACATCTCCCGGGCAACACGCTCCTCCTCGGTAATCGGCAACAGCGAGTACATGCCCGGGGTGTCGAGAATTTCATAGCGTTGACCGTTTATCTCACAATGCCCCCGAGCTACGGCAACCGAGGTGCCGGGATAATTAGAGACAACCGTATAGGCCCCGGTCAAGGCATTAAAAAGAATGCTTTTGCCAACATTGGGATTACCCACCAGAATGACCTTACGGTCACTTTGGGGAACTTTGCTTTGAGAAACCATTACAATTATTTCTATTTAAAAGGGGAATGAAAAACCATTCAAAAAAAGGCCCTGGCAATCTTCATCCGGCTGCGCATTTGGTGCACAACCCGAAGATTTCCAGACGATGACTTGAGATGATGAAATGATGGTCTTGAGCAACCTGCTCTTGTAGTTTTTCTATTCGCTTATCTTCAAACTCGATGATGGCGCCACAACCGGTGCAAATAAGATGATCGTGGTGGTCTCCACCGTGACTCAATTCATAGAGAACCTGCCCGGCACCGAAATCCCGTTCTTCTGCTATGCCGCACTCGGCAAAAAGCTTCAGGGTCCGGTAAACAGTGGCATAACCGATGTGGGGATTCTTGCTGCGAATCTCTAGGTAGAGAGCTTCTGTCGAAAGGTGTTCTTTGGAATTGAGAAATTCGTCCAGAATAATTTCCCTCTGCTTGGTCCATTTCAGCCCCTTGCGGGCCACAAATTCTCTGAAAGTTGTACGCTTGTCTGGCATCATACCTCCCATGAAATTGAATTTCAAAAATATCAGTAGGGGATGATGACTGTCAAGGTCAAATCAGGACTTTAAATCAGCCGGCAGGCGGCAGCAAGCGGTACAGATAACCGGTCACCAAGCCGAACATGTCAAAAAACAGCATGATGCCAACCACCATCAACAAGACTCCGGTACAGATCTCAACCAGACGGATGTATTTACGAAAACGGTTAAAAAAGGTAAGAAAGCCGTGAAACAGGAGCCCTGCCAACAAAAAGGGAAGACCCAGCCCTGCTGAATAAATCGTTAAAAGCAGAATACCGCGGCCGGGTCCTGCTGCTGATCCGGCAGCGAGAGCCAGAATAGTTCCCAGGATAGGCCCAATGCAGGGAGTCCAACCGGCAGCAAAGGCCAACCCAACGACAAAGGTGCCGATAAATCCAGTCGGCTTACGATGCAAATGAATCCGTTTTTCGCCGAGAAGAATACCGAAATGAAACAACCCGCTAAGATGTATACCGAAAAGAAAAATAAGAATGCCACCAATTTTTTGCACCCAGACCAGCACCGTTCGTAGCTGACCATGGAAAGAAGCGGAGGCCATTCCGGCAAGCGCCCCGAGCAAAATAAACACGGCGGAGAAGCCTGCAATAAAAACCAGGCAATGACAAAAGACCGTCAGCCGAACACGAGCACCGGGGTGCGCCTCCTGCAATTGGCCAAAGCTGAGACCGGTGATATAGGTTATATACGAGGGCAATAAAGGCAGGACACAGGGGGAAAAGAAGGACAGAATTCCGGCGGAAAATGCTATCCATAAAGTAATATCAGCGGCATTGCTCATTTAATCATTCTCTCCCGAACTGGTTGAGTTCAGTAATGACATCCCTGGAATTCCAATCACGTAAGCCAAAATGGCGCGCGACAATTATACCTTGACCGTCGACTAGAAAAACAATCGGCAGTTGATTAACTCCGTATCGCTTTTGAACGATGCCTTCGGCATCGATAAGAATCGGTAGTGAGAGCTGCTGCCTGGCAACAAAAGAGGCGATCTGCTCTTTGCTTTCTCCAACATTAACCGCGAGAATTTTAAGATTCCCCACGGCAGGATTGTCGTGCAGGCGTTGCAATGAAGACATTTCTGTTTGGCAGGGAGGGCACCAGGAAGCCCAGAAGGCTAGCAGCACTTTTTGTCCACGAAATTGACTTAGAACTACCTGCCGCCCAGCCATGTCGACCAGCGAAACATCGGGAGCCAATTCGCCGACCATAGCTCCCGGCTCATACAAAGCCTCATTACGTCGACATCCCGAAAAGCAGAGGCTGGAACCAACTAAAGCCAAAACACACAGTATCGTTGCAATCGATAAAATGGGGAGTGTCCGTATTCTGCTGACCATCCTTAACATCTAACCCTCCAGGCTCTAAAAGTCAAGGAAGCACAGATTCAATACGTTCAATAGTTGCCGTCCCCTTACCGGGGGAGTATGCTGGTTCGAACCAGATATAGAAAAGGGTCTATTTTGCAAATATTCTCCGAGATATCCATCATTATTCTTCCGGTATTCTTCGTCATTGGGCTGGGTTACCTGTTAAGACGCAGCGGCCTGATTGACGACCGTTTTTTGTATCAAGCCAACCGGCTTATCTACTTTATCGGTTTGCCTTCCCTGCTTTTCCATAAAATCGCTACTGCCGACTTCAGCGCAACGTTCAACGGCCGTATGGTTACTGGTGCCACAGTCGTCATGTTGAGCGGTTTAATCATTTCCTACAGCTATGCCGCAATAGGTCGTAAGTATCGATATGAAGACCGCGGTGCATTCAGTCAAGGGGCCTTTCGTGGCAATCTGGCCTACATCGGTCTGCCTATCGTGTTCAGTGCCTATGGAGATGCAGCTTTTGCCAGGGCCGGCATGTTTATGGGCTGCCTGGTGCCGGTGATCAACCTGTTATCCATTCTGGCCCTGCTGCTTCCCCAAAGAACCGGGAAGCGGCAAACCACATGGTCCTTCTGGTATCGCAGCCTACTCTCGAACCCCTTGATACTCGCCGCCCTGCTGGGCATTGTCTGGAGCTACTGGCAACTTCCCCTGCCAACGGTTTTTGCTCGTTCTTTCAACCTTACCGCAAGCATTACTTTGCCGCTGGCCCTATTGGCCATCGGCGGCAGCTTTTCTTTGCGGAAACTTCGCGGCGACCTGGTTCAGGCAACAATCGCCAGCCTATTCAAGGTTATCGGTCTACCATTGCTTACCATCGTTGTCATGCTACTTCTCGATGTTCGCGGTCTCGATCTCGGCATTGCCGTCCTCATGGCCGGTGCACCGGCAGCGGCCGCCTGCACAGTGCTGGCCCAGCAACTTGACAGCAACACGGAACTGGCCGGTTCGATTATCCTGCTCTCCACCCTTTTTTCTCTTATCAGCTACCCGATCATCCTGTACCTGTTGAAAGTTTATCAACTCGGTTTTGGCTAACCAGGCGCCACAAAAAAAGGCCGAGTCCTGTTAAGGGCTCGGCCTTTTGTCATTAAGTGTCCCGTCCTGAAATAAGTTTACAGCTAGGAGGCTTATTTATGGACACAGCAGAAAGTAAGCGGAAGAGACGTACTCAACGTGATTACACCATGGGCTTTAAATTGCAGGTGGTTGCTGCCGTAGAAAAAGGCGACATGACCTACAAGCAGGCTCAGAAGATTTATGGCATCCAGGGCCGCTCGACAGTGTTAAAATGGTTGCGAAAACACGGAAGGCTGGATTGGACCCAACCTGTGAGGATGACCATGCCCAAATCTCCCAAAGCGAAAGAAACTCCCGTACAGAAAATCAAGCGACTCGAGCGCGAACTTGAGGATGAACGTCTTCGCAATCTGTTGTTGAATGAAGTGGTGGATATCCTGGATGCAGAGCACGGAACGGGACTGCGAAAAAAGTATATTGCCAAGGAGCGAGACGCCTTCAAAAACAAAAAGGGCTGAGTCTAAGCCGCGCTTGTAAGCTCCTTGGCATCACCCGGCAAGCCGTTTATCAAAGAGAAAAACGCAGTGAGCAGCGCAGCATAGAGTTGGCCCCCGTCAAGTCAATGGTGATGGAGGTCAGACGGTTTATGCCGCGGCTTGGTACTCGCAAACTGTATTTTTTGTTGAAACCCATGTTTGTTGAGCAGGGAATAAAGTTGGGGCGTGACGCTTTTTTTGACTATTTGAGAGCGCATCAACTGCTGGTGACACCGATCAAGCGCTACACAAAAACGACGCACAGCAAACATTGGATGAAGAAATACCCGAATCGTTTAGGCAGTCAAGAGATCAGTTGTGCCGAACAAGCCTTTGTGAGCGATATTACCTACGTTGAAACGGATGAAGGTGTTCACTATCTATCATTGGTCACAGATGCCTATAGTCGCAAAATCATGGGTTATGAAGTCAGTGACAATATGCGTGCTGACAGGGTCGTAAAAGCTTTACGTCGGGCAGCTAAGCAACGACAGACAAGCCGAGCGTTAATACACCATTCAGACCGAGGTCTACAATATTGTTCAGCGATCTACCAGCAAGAGCTAAAGCGTCATGGTATGACGCCGTCAATGACAGATGGCTATGATTGTTATCAGAACGCTTTGGCCGAGAGGGTAAATGGTATTTTGAAGCAGGAGTTTCTGATCACCAAGTGCCGGACTTTGAGTGAGTTGAAGGGTTTGGTGCGGGAATCCGTCGATACCTACAATCGTCTGAGGCCACACCTCAGCTTAGACATGAAAACACCAGAAGAAGTACATAAGAAAGCCACCTCCGCAAGGGAGGTGGCTTGAAAAAACCGTCAATCTATTTTAGGACGTGACAAAGAAACCTGATGTTTAGTCAAGAATAATCAGCAACTCTCCGGCATCGATCTGCATTCCCTCGAAGACCAGAACTTCGGAAACAACCCCGTCTTTAGCAGCCTTGACGTTAGTCTCCATCTTCATCGCCTCGGTAGATAAGAGGGTGTCCCCTTCTTTGACCACATCCCCGACATTGACCAGAATACGGAAAACCTTGCCGGGCATGGGAGCACCGACATGATGCAGATTATCCGGATCGGCTTTTCGGTGGGTGATCATATCCGATTCCACCGACAGGTCCGGAACGGCTACCTGGCGCGGTTCGCCGTTGAGTTCAAAGTAGATATCACGATTGCCATCTTCGGTTACCCGACCGATAGCATTAAGCTGGACAACCAGGGTCTTGCCCGGCTGTATCTCAATGGACGTCTCGTCCCCGAGATCCAGACCGTAGAAAAAGACCGGAGTCGGCAACACGGAAGTATCTTCGTATTCCTGACGATGGCGGGCAAACTCTTCGAAAACCCCGGGGTAGAGGACCGCTGAAAGAACATCCCGGTCATCGACCTCCTGGCCGAGCTTCTTTTCCAATTCATCTTTCTTAGCCGCAAAATCAACAGCTTCCAGAAATTCGCCAGGGCGGCAAGTGATGGGCTCCTCGCCTTTTAGAACTATTTTCTGAAGCTCTTCCGGGAAGCCACCGTGAGGCTGACCGATCATACCTTTGAAAAAGTCCACAACCCCTTGGGGAAAGGTCAACTCCGAACCCCGCTCATAAACATCGGCAGGCTCAAGATTGTTCTGCACCATGAACATGGCCATGTCGCCAACAATCTTCGACGACGGGGTCACCTTGATGATATCGCCGAACATATCGTTAACCTTACGGTACATCTCCTTGCACTCTTCCCAGCGATGACCAAGGCCGAAGCCTTCAACTTGCGGTTTGTAATTGGAATACTGACCGCCAGGAATCTCATGGTGGTAAACCTGAGCAGTGCCGCTGCGAAGCTCCGATTCAAAGGGCGCATAGTAGGTGCGCACCGTTTCCCAGTAATTGGCCAGCTTCTGCAATTTCTTTTCATCAAGTTGCGGATCGCGCTCAGAATCCTTCAACACGGAGAGAAGTGCATTCATGTTCGGCTGAGCGGTAAGACCCGAAACCGAAGAAAGTGCCGTATCGACGATATCAACCCCGGCCATGGAGGCGGCAAAGAGAGTCGCCCCACCGTTACTTGAGGTATCGTGAGTATGGAGGTGAATGGGGATGCCGACCTCCTGCTTCAGGGCTTTGACCAGCTTCTCGGCCGCAAAAGGCTTGAGCAATCCGGCCATATCTTTGATCGCCAGAATATGGGCGCCCATCCTTTCCAGTTCCTTGGCCATGTCCACATAGTAAGAAAGCGGATACTTATCCCGCTTGGGATCAAGAATGTCCCCGGTATAACAGATCGCCGCTTCACACACGGCGCCGGACTTGCGTACGGCATCCATGGCCACCTGCATGCCCTTGGTCCAGTTCAATGAATCGAAGACCCTAAAGACGTCGATACCGCTTTTGGCCGCCTGGGCAACAAATTCCTGCACCACGTTATCGGGATAGTTGCAATAACCGACCGCATTCGATCCGCGCAACAGCATCTGGAACAGGATATTGGGAATCTTCTCCCGCAAACGGTCAAGGCGCTCCCAGGGGTCTTCCTTAAGGAAGCGCATGGACACATCAAAAGAGGCTCCTCCCCACATCTCCAGGGAGAAGAGATCGCTGGCAAGATGACTAGTTGCCGGGGCGATAAGATCGAGGTCATAAGTCCTGAAGCGTGTCGCCATCAAAGATTGGTGGGCGTCGCGCATGGTGGTATCGGTGATCAACAACTTGCGCTCGTTCAGCGCCCACTGGGACAGTCCTTCCGGACCCAGTTCTTTAAGGATATCGCGGCTACCCTTGGGACGACTGCAATCGTAGGGGATCTCGGGAACAACAGGATTACGCAAATCCTTGAAGTGCAGCGGCTCCTTTATACCTTCATAACCGTTGACCACCGTGTGGCCAATAAAAGACAACAGCTTATGGGCGCGATCACGCTTGACCGGCATTTGAAACAGCTCCGGGTGATTATCTATAAAGGAGGTGTCACACTGCCCGGCCAGAAAGGTCGGATGATTGATAACGTTTTCCAAAAAACCTTTATTGCTCTTTACGCCACGCAGACGAAATTCCTCGAGGCTGCGGCTCATGGTGCGGGCCGCACCGGCCAGATTCAGCCCCCAGCAGCTGATTTTCACCAACAACGAATCGTAGTCGGGGCTGATGCGGGCACCGGGATAGGCACTTCCCGCATCGAGCCGCACGCCAAAACCTCCAGGGCTGCGATAGGCGGCGATGGTGCCGAAATCCGGTGCGAAATTCTTTTCCGGATCCTCGGTGGTTACACGGGACTGAATGGCAAAACCATTCAACACAATATCTTCCTGGCTTTGAATCCCAATCTCGGGGTCAGCCAAGCGATAACCCTCGGCAACGCGAATTTGTCCCTGAACCAGATTGCGGCCGGTGACCATCTCCGTAACCGTGTGTTCGACCTGGATCCGGGTGTTGACCTCGATGAAGTAGAAGTTTTCCTCCTGATCCATGAGGAATTCAACGGTCCCCGCATTGACATAATCGACGTGTTTGCAGATTTTCAGGGCGTAGTCGCATAATTCTTGCCGTTTAGCCTCGCTCAGAGCCGGCGAGGGAGCAACCTCGATAACTTTCTGGTGACGGCGCTGAATGGAGCAATCACGATCGAAGAAGTGAACTAAATTGCCGTGATGGTCGCCGAGAACCTGGACTTCGACATGTTTAGGATTCTCGATGAATTTCTCGAGAAAGACCGCCGGGTTGCCAAAGGCCGTCTTGGCCTCGGACGAAGCTGATTTCAGCCCTTCAAGCAGTTCTTTTTGGTTCCGGGCTACTCGCATCCCGCGACCACCCCCACCTGCAGCGGCTTTGACCATGATCGGATAACCGGCCTTGGCAGCGAACAACAGGGCTTTTTCTTCGCAAGTAACGGGATCAGCCGTGCCCGGCACCACAGGTACACCGGCCTCCATAGCAACCTTGCGCGCTGCGACCTTATCCCCCAAACGACGCTGAATATCCGCACCAGGCCCTATAAAGGCGATTCCAGCCTCGGCACAAGCTTCTGCGAAAAGAGGGTTTTCCGATAAAAAGCCGTATCCGGGATGGATAGCGTCGACACCTTTTTTGAGGGCAAGCTCGATAATTTCGTCGATGCCCAGATAAGCTTCTATAGGCCCCTTGCCCTTACCGATCAGGTAAGACTCGTCCGCTTTATAGCGATGCAAAGAAATCCGATCTTCTTCGGAAAAGATGGCAACAGTCTGAATGCCGAGTTCAATGCAGGCGCGAAAAATCCGAATGGCAATCTCGCCGCGATTGGCTACCATGATCTTATTGAAACGATTTATTTCCATTTCTAAGTACCCTCCAAACAACAATGATTATCCTTATCCTGAACAGTCGATGCTATCAGAACCTTCAACACAAATCAATATGAACTTTATTTTGTGAATCTAAATACCAATTGGATTCAACACTTTACCACGGTTATCAGAGCAACAAATAAAAAGCGCACGACCTAATCAGCAAGCCGTGCGCAGTAGCTACATCTGGCAGCCAAAAGTCATTCGTTTTTGGTTCCCTGTTCAAGAAAAGGCCGAACCAGGTCGATGGGGAAAGGGAAAATAACGGTTGAATTCTTTTCGGCGGCCACTTCGGTCAAAGTTTGCAAGAAACGCAGCTGCAAAGCGCTTTTATCCGTGGAAAGGATAGACGCCGCCTCGGTCAACTTTTGCGCTGCCTGATATTCGCCTTCGGCGTGAATGACCTTTGAGCGGCGCTCTCGCTCCGCTTCGGCCTGGCGGGCCATGGCCCGTTGCATTTCAGCCGGCAAATCGACATGCTTTATCTCGACGTTGGATATCTTCACCCCCCAGGGGTCCGTCTGTCGATCGAGAATCTCCTGTAAATGCTGATTGATCTGTTCACGATGGGCCAGCAGATCATCGAGCTCCGATTGGCCGAGCACGCTACGCAGTGAGGTTTGGGCCAATTGACTGGTGGCATAGAGATAGTCTTGCACCTCGATGATGGCCTTGTCCGGCCCCACCACTCGAAAATAGAGCACCGCATTGACTTTGATCGAGACATTGTCTTTGGTAATAACGTCCTGAGGCGGCACATCCATGGCCACGGTGCGCAAGCTGATCTTTCGCATCCGGTCGACTATGGGTATAATAAACCGCAATCCCGGTCCCTTAACGGTAGAAAACCGGCCAAGACGAAACACCACACCCCGCTCGTATTCCAAAATAATCCGTACTGCGCTGCTGAGAACCAGCAAAACCAGAAAGATAATGATAATCGGAAACGCCATACTGCCTCCTTTCGCCACCCTTGGACCAACAAACTGAATTCCTCTGTGAGAGGAGTCAATCCTTCATCCCGAGACAGCTCACACGATCTGCTATGTCGATGTGGCCTTTTTGACCTCCAGACGCATATTGCTGCCGACGCAGACCACTTCAATCTTCTCTCCCCGGGCAACAGGAGCAGTCGAATAAGCCTGCCAGTACTCCCCATGGACAAAGACCTTACCGTCTTGATGAATATCAGTTACCGCCTCGCCCTGCTCCCCAACCATCCCCTCGGCACCGGAAAAAAACCGACGACGCTGGGTTCGCACAACGCAAAAAAGGACTACCATAAACAAACCGCTGACCACGGTTACCGTTCCTGCAATTACCATCCAGGAAATACGCAAAAAAGGTTCGGGTTGTTCAATCAGCATCAATGACCCAAGAGTCATGGAAACGATGCCACCAATGGTCAACATGCCGTAAGACACCACTTTTACCTCGAGAATAAACAGCACCAGAGCCAAGATAATGAACAAAACACCAACGTAATTGACAGGCAGGGTTTGAAAGGCGAAAAAAGCCAGTAGCAAAGCAATGGCACCAATGGCCCCGGGCAGAATGACTCCAGGCTGAGAAATCTCGAAAAAAATACCCAGCATGCCCAGCATCAACAACATATAAGCAATATTTGGCTGGCTGATTACGTTGAGTATTTTTTGTCGCCAATTCATCTCGACAAAAATTAATTCGGCGTCGGCGCTATGCAAAATAAGCGTCTTGTCCTCCCGCCGATATTCAGCCCCGTCGATGGTTTTCAGCAAGGACGCTTCGTCTGTCGCAAGAAGATCGACTACTTGTCGGCGTACGGCGTCCTCTGCGGCCAGCGACAAGCTGTCTCGGACCATAAGCTCCGCCAGTTCGGCATTTCGACCACGCTGCTGAGCAATACTGCGGGCATAAGCCACGGCATCCTCGGTGACTTTGCTGAGCATGATCTCATTCTGTTCTCCTCCGATCCCAATCGCTACCGGATGAGCGGCTCCAATATTGGTCCCAGGCGCCATGGCAGCAAAATCAGCGGCCAGGGTAATTAATGCGCCAGCTGAAGCAGCACGGGCGCCGTCAGGGTAAACATATACGATCGTTGGGATATCGGACCCGAGAAGAGCCTGGATAATGCTGCGCATAGCGCTATCGAGGCCACCCGGGGTATCGAGTTCCAGCAAAAAGGCGTTCCGGCCGGCCCGATTGGCACTATCCACTTGCGCGACAACAAACTCGGCCACCGTCGAATTAATGACGTCGGCGACCCGCACCGCACCGATTCGCACCTGTGTGGGCTTCTCCCCAGCGGCCTTTAAGGTTCTAACTCCAGAAACTAAGGCTGAGGCCAACGCCATGAATATCATGGAGATAAACAAAAAATTTCTCATCACAACAAGGTTAACCGAAGGCCCTTATCTGTCAATTCAGCCTAGCAGTCCGCCGGACTTAACGGGCCGAAACGAAAATTGGCTGTTAGAGGCCAGGCGGTCGAGAACGTGAGAGCGAATAGCAGGACTATTTGGGGAAAATGGTCGAGAGCCTGGGCCGATCAGGCGATTTTGCAGACGACTCGTGATGAGTCCGACAGCTTGCTAGCTGAAATATTTCTGCGGACTCCTTGCCCCAGGCGTTTTAGTGTGGTATCTGTTTAATGCGTCAAATATGTGACGCAATTCTGCTGCCGGAAAGTTGCTATGAAACCGTCCTCTCAGATCCTGGTTATCGATGATGATCCGAGTAACCGCGAAGCCATTTCCCTGTTGCTGAACAGCAGCGGTTATCAGGTACAGTCCGCCGCCAGCGGTGAAGAAGCCTTGGAACTATTGCAAAAAAACAGCTTCGAGGTAATCCTCACCGATCTTTTCCTGCCGGGAATCAGCGGCATCGACATTCTCAAAAGAGTCAAAGAGGATGCCCCCTCCAGCAGTGTCATTCTAATCACCGGTAAAGCCTCGGCGGAAACAGCTGTTGAAGCGATGAAGAGCGGCGCCTTTGACTATCTGACCAAACCACTGCATTTCGAGCGTCTCAAGGTCGTCATTTCCAAGGCGCTGGAAAAAACCCAGCTGCTGAGCGAAAACCTCTACTTGCGCCAGCAGCTCCGCGGCAAATACCGTTTCGACAAAATTGTCGGTAACAGCCTGGCCATGCAGCAGGTCTTCTCCCGCATGGAAAAGATTGTCGGTACCGATTCAACTATTCTAATTCTCGGGGACTCCGGCACCGGCAAGGAACTGGTGGCCAAGGCAATTCATTTTAACGGCAATCGAAAGGATAAACCTTTCGTTGCTATTAACTGTGGAGCGATACCGGCCGAACTGCTCGAGAGCGAGCTCTTCGGTCACGTTAAAGGATCTTTCACCGGAGCAGTTGCAGATAAAAAAGGCAAGTTTGAACAGGCGCACCACGGCACGATCTTCCTTGATGAAATCGCCACCATGCCCCTTCATCTGCAGATGAAATTACTGCGGGTACTGCAGGAACAGGAGGTAGAAAAGGTCGGCGACAACAAAACGATCAAGCTTGACGTCCGTGTAATTTCCGCCACGAACGCCAATTTGGAAGATTCAGTCAGAGCCGGAGAGTTCCGTGAGGATCTTTACTACCGCCTCAACGTTATCCCGATCAAACTGCCTGCATTGAAAGAGCGTCAAGAAGATATCGCCTTACTGTCGCGTCATTTTGTCGAAAAATTCTGCCAGGAAACAGGCCGCACGCCTATTGCCTTTAGCAGCGAGGCGATGCGTGCCATGGAGGCTTACTCCTGGCCCGGCAATGTCCGTGAACTGGAAAATGTGATTGAACGAACCATGACCCTTTCCGAGGGCAGTACTATTGAAATATCCGACCTTCCCACCGATATCGGGGAAGCCGATCCAGACAGTCATGAAACAGATGTCGTTGGTCCAAAACTAACTGAACAGGGGATTGACATGCCCCAATTTGTAGCAGGTATAGAACGCAACTTGATTCTTTCGGCTTTAGCTTTGGCAAACGGGGTCAAAGCCCGAGCTGCAGCCCTTCTTAGTATCAAAAGAACCACATTGGTTGAAAAAATCAAACGCTTAAAGATTGAGGCTTAATTGGATAAATATAGCCCAAGGCTTCTACAAATCATTAAATAAGAGCAGTGTAAAAACTCCCTGGAGAGTATATATTGCCGCCCTATCCTAGCCAAAAAGCACAATTACGCTTGGATCTTAAACTGCTGAGCAAGTTTATCTACGAGCTCAACATCGCACGTCATCACACCGTTACCTATCCCGCCAGCCACCCTGTTATCGGGCAGAGCGTTCAGAAAGCCCTGTCTTACTTAGAACAACTGCAGCCGGAAAACGGGCTACTTTCTCTTGGCATCAGCAAAGACAAGCTGGTGGCAGGCCAGACTATCCTGGATGAGAAAAATCCGGTTTACAAAGAATTTGCCTCGCATTTTTTCAACCATGGCATTGCCGTCGTAACCCTGCATCAAAATCTTCCCGAGAAACAACTGAAGGAATTCCTAGGAATCATCGGCCAAAACAGGGAGGCGGTTCAAGCTCAAGGCGGGCTATTGGGACTGATCAAAGCAGCCGCTATCGATGGAATCCAGGTTAAACCCATCGATTACAGCGCTTTCGGCATATCTGACCAAATCAGTGAAAGTCCTCCGAGCCTCGCGGCTATAAAAAAGAAAGAAGCCGCGATATGGGAGCGTTTAGTCCAGAACCTGTTGGTTGGAAAGGGAGCGCAAACTCAACCAAAACCCCAACTTAAAAGTAAAGAGGATTTCGCTGCACAAGCGGTGGCCGAACAACTAAACCAACAAGTGGTGGATAATGAACTTCCGTTGGAAGGACACTACGATCGGGCGATTACCGAGTTTCTGCGTGAACTGGACCGCGAACAGCTCTCCAACAGGGGAAGCTCCATGGCCATCACCCGACTGCAAGGCTTGGCCTCCCAACTCAATCCCGAGTTGCGTGCACAATTGCTCAACAGCACTTTTCGAGCTGTCGCTCCTGATGAAAAAATGGCAGAAAAGGTGCTGTCTCAATTTCCAGGCACGATGTTGATGGAGGTCCTGGAAACTCTCAACTCCCGTCAAACGACCATACCGCCGATTATCTTTACGCTGCTGGACAGACTGACACAGTGTGAAAACAGCCAAGAGTCGGGAGCCTCCTCAATTGGAAACAACGCCGATACAAAGATCGTATCGTCCAATACCGAGGGGCTATTGAGCCCTCTCTATGCAAGAGATGAATCGGAAAGTTTTATTCCTGAGGAATACGGCGAGACCCTGCGGTCTATCGAAGCCCCTGCCAGTCAACAACCGGAGTCCCCTCCTGATGAGCACTACTGGCAAGCGTCCTTTAATCAACAGCCGATTGAGAGAAAAGTCAGCGACATACTTTTTGAACTGGCTCAAACCGATTGCGGTGAGGGTAAAGACAAATCCTTTAAAAAGGCCCTGCACAACTTATGTGGCCACTTCCTCGATACCGGCGATTTTGTTTCACTGGCTGACATATATTCTCGACTGTCCTCTGCAAACAATGATACGGCAGCTAATGACCCCGCCTGGTTTCAAGAAATACGCACAGAGCTTTATTCACCAGTATTTATTTCTCAGGTTTTGGAAACATTGGCTGCTTGGGGAAAAAACGCCTTTAAGGAATTCACTCTCCTCCTTGAAACCATAGGTCCGATCGCCATTGGCCCCATGCTCGATCGCCTTGCTATAGAACCAAACCGTGCCCTGCGCCAATTTTTTATGAACTGCCTCGTCGATCAGGGAATCGCAACCAGAGACCATGCTATCACACGGCTCAAGGATTCTCGCTGGTACTATCTGAGAAATCTGATTATCATTCTGCAGCGCCTTGGAGATCCTTCTTCCATGAGCGCGATCACCCCCTTATGGGACCACCCTCACGAAAAAGTCCGGTATGAGGTAGTGAAAACAGCCCTTGTTTTTCAGGTTCCGCAAGGCAGCGATCATCTCCTCGAAGAATTTTCCCACCCCGATCATCAACGCTGTCTTTCTGCCGTAAAAATGGCCAGGTACTGTCGTGACTCCAGAGTCAAATCCGCGCTTCTGAAAATGCTTGGAGATAAAAACCTGTCCAGAAAAGGTTTGTTTTTAAAGTTTGCGGCGCTCGATTCATTAACAAAACAAGGCGGAAAAGACTTATTACCCCATCTTGAAAAACGATTCCGCGCTTACAGCCTCTGGCATCCCCGCCGGCAAATGCGTTTGCGAAGACGCATTCTACGAAGTTTGAAAAACTTTTCCCAAGACGATATCGCTTCTCTGCTCCACAAGCTTTCCGGGATAAAACGACCCGCACTTGCTCGCCTGGTTCGACAAGCCCAAACAGAACTGCTAAAGGGGGCACCATGAGCCAACAACAGCCTGCTATCTGGCAAGATTTTTTCCGTTTGTTAGTCACTGCCGCAGCAAATGCCGATCTTTACAACCAACAACACCCGCAGGTAACCCGCTTGTGCGGCAAAGCCCTTGAACTGATTAAATCCCTGTTCGGCAGCAAAAATCAAATCGATATCTTGCTCATCGACCAGAACATCGTTCTTGATGAGACTCCCTTATCGTCAAATCTTCACACCGTCCGTTTCGTCGAGGCGCTAAGAGTTCACGGCATCGAACATCTCAGTTTACAAAGGGCTATAAGCCAACAGGAACTTTTGCAACTGATTGTGTTGTTGACCAAGCGCCAGGATCTCTCTCAACAGCCCAAAAGCAGCACGAGTTTACGGTTTGGAAGTATCGACATGTCAAAGGCAGGGCAAACCTCAACAGCTGTCGGGGCGACACCTCTTCCCAGTGAGAGCGACCTGGTGCAATACGAACGGGAACGGCTATCCGATATTTGTACCGGTGTCGGCAAAAAGCGTTCCCTCAGCCTAAATGGACTCAAAGAAATTGTTGCCCACTTTCTGCAGGCCCTGGACCAGGAACTTAATCCCCTGCTGGCTATTTTTCCACTGCATCAACAGGATCAGTACTCCTTTACCCACTCAACCAACGTCTGTCTGCTTACTCTGGCTCATGCCCGCCGGCTCGGCCTTAGCGGCCCCTTGCTCCACGACATCGGCATTGCGGCACTGCTGCACGATATCGGCAAACTGTTTCTGCCTGTCGACATCATCAATAAACCGGGTAAGCCCAACGAAGAGGAATGGCAGATAATTCGCTTACATCCTGTACGCGGCGCAGAATATCTCGTCGGCACACCGGGGGTTCCGCAACTGGCGGTGGTAACAGCCTACGAACACCATATGAAATACGATCTGACCGGGTATCCTGGGGTCAGAAAGGATTGGCAACAACATCTGGGCAGCCACATGGTTACCATAGCCGACATCTTCGACGCTCTGCGCACCAAGCGCGCCTACCGTGAGGCTATGGGAGCCAACAGGGTCTACGAAATGCTGACTGATCTATCAGGCAGCGAACTGCATCCGGAGCTCACTGCAAGTTTCCTTCAGATGATTAATCAAGCGACAGTACCGGCAACTGCACCGGAGACAACCTGAGCAGGAATCCAGCTATTAACTCCCCGCCATCACCCCGGATCGTCTTACTCGACTCAATCTGGTTAATCGTGACAAACAAAACACTGTTGAAAACAAAACTTCCATCTTGACGATTATCACCAGATCGGGCAGGTTAAGACCTCGGACCAGTCCTGAAGACCTTGCATATTTACCGCAAACACTGAAGATTTCATGGCTGATGCAAACGCTTGTCAAATATTAGGTACCGGACAACGACGTTGAACTCAGTCTGGAATTCGGGCTTTGAAACGATCCACTATCTGCTGTTTTTCTGCCCAAAATACCGCCCCCAAAGGAGTCAAGATGTCTGCCGAGAACAAAATCGGAGCCAAGCTGCGTCAACTACGCGAAGCAAAAGAAATGAACATCGAACAGTTGGCCGAAAAGAGCCAATGCCACGCCGACCAGATCCGGCAGATTGAAGAGGGCGCACTGGTCCCCTCCCTTACCCCGCTCATGCAAATTTCCCGTGCTCTGGGCGTGCGCCTCGGCACTCTGATGGATGATGATCCGCTCAACGGCCCGGCTGTTTTTAATAACGCCCATGCTCCCAATGTGATTCGCTTCTCCGGCAAAGACCCAGAGGCGACCAGCAGTAACCTCGATTTCGTCTCCATGGCGGCCGGCAAAAAAGATCGGCACATGGAACCCTTCATGATCGAGGTCAAGCCGCGTACCGGCGAAGCAGCGCCCCTCTCCGGCCACGAAGGCGAGGAGTTCATCTATGTGATCTCCGGCTCTATCCAGATCAACTACGGCAAAACTACCTACGAGCTGGAAGCGGGCCAGAGCATCTACTACGATTCGGTCGTGCCCCACGACGTGCATGCCAAAGGTGGCGAGCCCGCCAGGATTCTGGCCGTCGTCTACGTACCTTGCTAACTCGGAGATCTCACCATGCCTTATACGGATAAAACCATCGGTGCGTTTTTCGAGGAGCAGGCACAGCGCCTGCCCGACCATGACTTCATTGTCTATCCCGACCGCAATCTGCGCTGGACCTTCAGCCAGTTCAACGAGCGGGTCGACCAGCTGGCCAAGGGTCTGCTGGCGATAGGCATCGGCAAGGGAGATCACGTCGGAATCTGGGCGACCAACGTCCCCGACTGGACCACCTTCATGTTCGCCACTGCCAAAATCGGCGCGGTGCTGGTTACCATCAACACCCACTATCGCCGCTTTGAACTGGAATACCTGGTCAAGCAGGCCGACCTGAAGGCGCTGGCATTGATCGACAATTTCCGTGATCACGATTACCTGCAAACGGTCTACGAACTGATTCCGGAGCTGAAGACCTCCCAGAGAGGTCAGCTCGAAAGCGAACGTTTCCCGGAGCTGCGCAGCGTCATCTTTATCGGCCAGGAGAAGCATCGCGGCATGTTCAACACCCGCGAGCTGATGGTTCTCGGCGACCAGGACGACAACAGCGAGCTGGACCGCATCAAGAACTCCCTGGATGCTCACGACGTCGTCAACATGCAGTACACCTCCGGGACCACCGGTTTCCCAAAAGGGGTCATGCTCAGCCACTACAACATCCTCAACAACGGCTACTATATCGGTGATCGACAGAAGTTCACCGAAGCTGACCGGCTCTGCCTGCCGGTGCCGTTGTTCCACTGCTTCGGCTGTGTACTCGGGATAATGGCAGCACTGACCCACGGCACCACCCTGGTGCCGCTGGAGCTATTCGATCCGTTGCTGGTGCTGGCGGCGGTGCAGAAGGAAAAGTGCACGGCGGTCTACGGCGTGCCAACCATGTTCATTGCTGAACTGGCGCACCCGATGTTCGACATGTTCGATCTCAGCTCACTGCGTACCGGCATCATGGCCGGCTCGCCCTGCCCGGAAGAGACCATGCGCCAAGTGATGGAGAAGATGCACTGCACTGATATCACCATCGCTTACGGTTTGACCGAAGCCTCGCCGGTTATCACCCAGACCCGCACCGACGATTCGGTGGCCCAGCGTACCGGCACCGTTGGCGCCGCGCTGCCGGAAATCGAAGTCAAACTTGTCGATCCGGACACTGGCAAAGAGGTCGAAAGCGGTGCGCGGGGCGAACTCTGCTGCCGGGGTTACAACGTGATGAAGGGCTATTACAACATGCCTGAACAAACGGCCGAAGCGATCGACGCCAAAGGCTGGCTACACTCCGGGGACCAGGCTGAAGTCGATACCGATGGCTATTATAAGATCACTGGCAGGATCAAGGACATGATCATCCGTGGAGGTGAAAACATCTACCCCCGTGAGATCGAGGAATTCCTCTATACCATGGAAGGCGTGCTCGACGTGCAGGTGGTCGGCATTCCCGACGAAAAGTACGGCGAAGTGGTCGGTGCCTTCATCATCCGAAAAGAGGGGGTAGACATCACCGAAGAGGATGTCATCGACTTCACCCGCACCCGCATCGCGCCATACAAAAAGCCCAAACATGTCATCTTTGTCGATGCCTACCCGATGACCGCAAGCGGCAAGATTCAAAAATACAAGTTACGAGAGATTGCCAGCGGGAAGCTCGGCATTGAGGGAAAAGTTTTTGAGGATAAAATAGTGGAATAGCAAGATAAAACTATTTTTACAGGCTTCCGCAAAAATCATAGAAGGCCTGAAAATTCCGGATCAAAATTATTCAGAGGACATTCTGATCGTCTCTGACAAAAAGGCTACCTGCAACAGGTAGCCTTTAATAATTGGGGATTTTGTTGGAAGTCGGCCAGGCAAAATGGCTTCCAAGTACATAAACTGGCTTATTGCATAGATAACGATCCGGACGCTACCAGGTAACAATACTTCTCCGGATCAAAGAGTTGTCAGAACTAGCCTGGGAAACCTTAAAGAAACACAACCTAGGCCACCAGTTCCCTCATGATAAAAGAGCGGATCAACCGCATATCGTCAAGACTCATATCAACAAACTGCACTCCCATCCCCTTTGGCAGCTGCGGATTCTGTAGACCATCCTCGGCATTAAGCCAGGCAACTCTGCCAAGGCAACGAATCGGTCGTTCCTGCCCCGGCAGAAAAAACTCCAGACGCAAAGGAGTTGATGCCGCTGGCGGATCTGGCGTTTCGATGAACAATCCACCGGTGCTTACATTAATGGAATATTCTAGCAATTGTCGTTCTTCCCCGCCAATGCCGTAATGCACACTGAGTCGCAGAGCAACCCGGGGGGCTTCACGCTGACTAATCTGCAGATGTCGGCGACACGCTTCAATGAAGAGCTGGCGATTGATGGGTTTAAGCAGAAGATCATCGCATCCAGCCCGCTCGCAGCGCTGTAGTTCTTCCTCTCTATCTCCATGCGCCACCATGATGACCGGAATATTCCTCAAATCCTGATGTGCCTTGAACCGTCGACAACACTCATCGCCATTAAGTTCCGGCAGCACAATGTCCATAAAAATAAGAGCGGGGCGTTCCTCGACCGCTATTTCATACGCCGCAACACCGTTAGCAGCAAACAAAAGTTCATATTCATCCCGGTAGAGAAAGGAATCCTCAACCTCTTTAAACAGGTCTCCATTGTTGGCCAGCAATACTTTTTTCTTTGCCATCGGCACACCATGAATGCAACAAGCGAATAAACGAAGAATGCAGCAAAAACAACCTCAGAGCTCAATCTATCAACGAGCGCAGTCGGACGGATCACCTTTGAGCTTGAGGATCCCGTGTTCCAAGGCGGGCAGAACCACGGCCAGATTTTCGCGAACCCCTTTAGGACTGCCGGGCAGATTGATAATCATGGTTTCTCCCCGGACCCCGGCCAGGGCTCGGGACAACATGGCATGGGGAGTGATCTGCATACTGCTGGACCTCATGGCCTCGGCCATACCCGGGATCTGCCAGTCGATCACCCGCAAAGTTGCTTCGGGGGTTACATCCCGCGGACTCATGCCCGTACCGCCGGTGGTTAGAATCAGATCGAGTTTTTTTGCATCAGTCCAATCTACCAGCGTGGCAACGATCTGCTCCAGGTCATCGGCCACAACCTGATACTCTTGAATCGAGCCGAGGGGAGTGACCATTTCCCGTATCACCTGGCCACTGATATCCTCTCGCTCTCCTCGAGAGCCTTTGTCGGAGAGGGTCAGTATGCCAATGGCGAAATTCCCTGTTTGGCTCACAGTACCTCCCAATCGCCCTCAAGCAATTCGATAACATCACCATTGGCTACGGGCCCACCACGCAATACCCGGGCAAAAACACCTTCACGAGGCATGACACAATCACCGGCCTGGTAATAAATCTGGCAGCGTTCATGACACTCTTTGCCGATTTGGGTAATTTCCAGCACGGCTTCGCTGCCCATTTTTAAACGGGTGCCAATCGGCATGGAACAAAGGTCAAGACCTTCGGTGGTGAAGTTCTCGGCAAAATCGCCGGGACCGACATCGAGCCCCTTGGCGAGCATTTTTGCAACACTCTCATTGGCCAGCAAACTGATCTGACGGTGGCCGTCACCACCGTGGCCGTCGCCCTGCAAACCAAAATTTTCCACCAGGACGCCTTGTCCAACATCCTTCTTACGGCCACCCTTAGCCTGGCTGGTACATACAGCGACAATTTTTCCTTTAATCATTCTATTCTCCTGAAAAACCTGAAAAGTAGGTAACTAACGTTTTTAATGCATTCATAAAACCCGATAGGATGGCTAATCAAAAATTTCGACTTGCAAAGCCTGTTTGCGACGCCATCTTTTTATCTTTGTCGTGATTTGGCATTTAACATCCGTCGAGCACTGTTGGCGATCACCTGGGAAATATCCCGACTCTTGCTGAGGGTTTTAAGATCCCTTTCGGAAAGAATGTTCATAAAACGCAAGGCCAGTGCCGGTGGAGTCCTTGGATGAACGACCAAAGCCTGTTTGATGGCGTAGTTTTTCATCCACTCCCGGTTCATGGTGACGATCCGGATCAATTCTTCATTGCTGCTCTTGTTATTTACCACGGCCAGCACTTCTCCATCGCTAATTCTGGGATTCTTAAGCACCGCTGCGGACACCAGTTTATTACTTTCCCTGATCAGTAATTTACGCCATTCCTTATCACCGGTCAGGGCTGCTTTGACTTTCTCCGCAACCCCCATGTTCATGATTTGCTGATAGACGGACTGACCTTCCTCCTCAATCTCCTCATCCCAGTCGTCCTCGTCATCATCGACGGGTTCATCCGTCTGGGCCGAGAGTTCGTCGAATCGTGCCAGCCAATGTCCTTCTGCTGCGGGATTGGCTTCGATAGCCTCTCGCAAACCCTCAACATGGCTGCGCGCATGACGATCAACTAAAAAACTAAGAACATCGACGGAACAACGGCTAGCGACAGACAACAAAGTCTGGCGAGCTAACCCGGAGTTATCAAGCAAAAGTACGAGTACAGAGGCATCATCATGACGTTGCCGGGCCACGAAATCAAGTACTTGGGGATGGATTTCACCATGACAAAGCAGCGGGACCAGCCTGTAAGGAGCAATGCCCTTAAGTGTGCTGATCGCCAGATCTCGAACCTCTGCAGCACCGCGACGAGCAAGCACAAATAGCGCCAGCAACTCTTCCTTATTACAAAGCTGAAACTGGCCGCCGGCAACCTGACGTTGCTCTTCAAGAGAACCATCCGGCCCGATGAGCCGGGCAACGCGGGAGGATACTTTTAGCTTTCGATCGGTAGTCAGATCTTTCATCGTTCTCTTCGGCCTTTTGGAAACAGCTTGGCAACCGTCAGTCTATATCGTCTGAGCTATACACACATAGGAATCTCTGGCGCCGGTTTTCACGCGAAGACAGTTTACATTGCTTGACTGCATTCGCAAAGTTTACAGTATGACTAAGTAAAAATTTCGTCCTCAAGGCTTGGTGTTTTTCAGGGGTGAAGGCATACATCCAGTATGTCGAGGCCCTGAAAAAACGCCATGACTCCGTAAGACGGACCTTTCAGAACGCCATCATTGTTGACTGTTCGCCACTTTCAGTCAAGTTAGCTTTATACAAAACAACCTCTTTTGAATCAAAAATTCTGCTGTTTATGAAGGAAATGCGTCCTTCGGCAACAACACCGAAGGACGCATTAGTACAACCTCAACAATGGTTTTGATCCTCTACGAGGCTCACTCTTCCTGATTGAGCTCGGCAATCAGTTTTTGCATATTCTGTGCAGGCACTTCTTGATAATGGGAAAATTCCATTGTGAACATACCGCGGTCGGAAGTCATCGAACGCAGTTCCGGGGCATATTTAAGTACCTCGCTAAGGGGTACCTGAGCAGCAACCACCTGGGTGCCGGCCCCCGGCTCCATGCCCAGCACTTTGCCTCGGCGGGAATTCATATCACCGATCACATCACCAACACAATCGTCGGGTACCGTGATATTCATCTGCATAACCGGCTCGAGCAGAACGGGCTTGGCCTGTTCTACACCTTTTTTGAACCCCATCGATCCGGCAATTTTGAAAGCCATCTCAGATGAATCGACGGAATGGTAAGATCCATCGTACAGGGTTACTCTGAAATCCACTGTCGGGAACCCGGCCAAAACCCCCTTGAGCGACGCTTCGGCAATACCTTTTTCAACCGCCGGAATATACTGGCGAGGCACCGCGCCACCAACGATTTTATCCACAAACTCGAACCCGGAACCTCTTGGCAGCGGTTCGATTTCCAGCCAGACATCCGCATATTGACCGCGCCCGCCCGACTGCTTTTTATATTTACTTTGCAGCTGAGCTTTGCCGCGTAAGGTTTCACGATAAGGCACTTTGGGCGCCTTCAGCAGAACCTCGACATTAAATTTGCGTTTCATCTTTTCGGCGGTAACCTCAACATGGACCTGCCCCATTCCCGACAGGACCAGTTCTTTGGTTTCCTCGTCCCGCCGCACCTGCAGCGTAGGATCCTCTTCAACAAGTTTCTGCAGGGCACTGTTAATCTTGTCTTCATCGTTCTTGCTGGCCGCTTCAAGGGCAAAGGAGATAACCGGCTGCATCGGCTCAGGGCATTCATAGCAAATCGGCTTGGCACCGTCGCACAGAGTATCGCCTGTGGCTGTTTCCTTTAGCTTGGCCACCGCTACGATATCGCCGGGCGTGGCAACCTGCACCGATGATTGCTGCTTACCGTTGAGCATAAAAATCTGCCCCACACGCTCGACGACATCCTTATTGGCATTGTAGAAGTTGCTGTCCGATTTAAGAGAGCCGGAATAGACCCGGAACAGAGTCAGCTTACCGGTATAGGGATCGGATATGGTCTTGAATACCAAGGCAGAAAAAGGCTGATCTTCGGCAGGAAGACGTTCTTCAAGTTCTTCGGTTTTCGGGTTGGTGCCGGCCTGACTGCCGCGGTCAATAGGCGACGGCAAACAGAGATTGACATAATCTGTAAGTTCTCTGACTCCAGCATTGCGGACCGCACTGCCGGCCAACACGGGAATGAAATGTCCGGCCAGGGTACCGGATCGTAACCCCTGAAGAAGTTCATCTTCTGTAAGAGTCTCTTCCTCGAGGTACTTCTCCATCAGATCGTCTTCAGTTTCAGCAACAGCCTCCATCAGCATTATCCGCTGGGTTTCAGCCTCATCCAGCAGTTCGCCGGGAATCTCTCCTGTCTCGCTGTCCCCACTGCCATCGTCCTTGAACAGATGGGCTTTCATTGTTACCAGATCGATAACACCACGGAAATCATCTTCCGCTCCGATGGGTAAGGTAACTGCCACAGCGGGAGTTTCGAGGGAGTCGGCCATACTCGATATGGCCCTATCAAAGTCGGCCCGTTCGCGATCCATTTTGTTAACGAAAGCGATAACGGGGACCCCGAATTCCTGGCACCACTCCATAATTTTCTGTGTTTGTGCCTTAACGCCGGAAATGGCTGAAACCAGAAGGACCGCACCATCTAGAGCACGAAGGCAGGTACGAGTATCGTGAAGGAAGTTAGCATAGCCAGGTGTGTCGACAATCTGCAGTTGATGCCCTTGCCACTCGCAATGGGCGACAGCAGCGCCGATGGTGATGTTGCGCTTGATCTCCTCGGGTTCAAAGTCCATGCAGGAGGAACCATCATCGACCCGCCCTAGTCGATCCGTTGCCCCGCTGTTGAACAGGACCGCCTCGACCAGAGAGGTCTTACCCGCTCCGCCATGTGCAATAACCCCAAAATTCCTCACTTTTGCCGTGTCGTACTTTCCCATGGTCTCTCCCTTCCTTTTCCCTGTTGGGGGAACTCGATTAAGGATCGCTTTGCAGGAAACAACGAATTTCAAGATGCGGCCTGCCGACCGCATGCTATCCACAGAGCAGTAAAAACTGCTGTTTGGTTATGAGGAGTATCTAGTACAACTTGAACTCTCGACAAGATCGAGAGCTAAAGTCAATCTTTGTTAAGCAGGTACAGTATTCGCAAACCCTCCAACGTTAAAAATGGCTCGACTTCTTGAATGGTCTGTGATGCCGGGGCAATAATCTTGGCCAAACCGCCGGTAGCGATCACCTGCGGATTTTCCCGGGTTTCCTGGCGCATACGACCCACGATACCGTCTACCAACCCGACATAACCGAAAAACAGTCCAGCCTGAATACTGTTCACGGTGTTTTTGGCAATCACGTGAGGAGGCCGGGAAAATTCGACTCGCGGCAGTTTGCTGGCTCTTTGAAACAATGCTTCGGCCGAGATATTCAGTCCAGGGGCGATAGCTCCCCCTTGGTATTCACCACGGGCCGATACCAGGTCAAAAGTTGTGGCGGTACCGAAATCGACAATGATCAAACTGCAGCGGCGTTTCTCATAAGCCCCAACGGCGTTAACGATACGGTCCGCACCGACCTCCCGGGGATTATCGTAATGAATCGGCATGCCGGTCTTGATTCCCGGTCCGATCAGATAAGGAGCGCGCTTGAAATATTTGCGGCACAATCCTTCCAGAGCATCCTTAGTCGGCGGCACAACGCTGGAAATAATGACATCCTCAATGTCCGACATGGATATATCGCCCAAACGCAATAGCTCATGGATAAGCATAGCATACTCATCCACCGTCCGGGTTTTATCGGTGGTAATTCGCCAATTTTGCACAAGATCCTCGCCCCGATAAAGGCCGAGTACTGTATTGGTATTTCCTACATCAATAACCAGCAGCATAATATTGGAAAATTTCTCCTGAAAGTCCTGATCTCTAGAGCGGTCGCACGTCCCCGGCTAAAACACGTTCCTGCCGGCCGTCGGCCATCTGCAACAATAGAGCACCATCGTCATCGAGCCCGACAACCTGGCCTTGCAGCAGGCGCCCCTGACAATCAACCTCGACTTGCCGTCCGGTCAAGGCGAAAAAACCCTGCCATGCCTGCAGTATCGGTTGAAAACCTTCCCGGCGGTACTGATCATACAGTTGATCGAGATGTTCCAGCAGGGTTCGGGTAAAGAGAAGCCGCGACACCTCCTGTCCACGGGCTATTGCCAGCGAGGATGCCGGGTAGCGTAAATCGTCGGGAAACTGCTCGGCCTTCATATTGACATTCACACCGACACCGAGAACCAGGTAACGGATCCGTTCCGTTTCAGCATCCAGTTCATTGAGCAGTCCGGCCACCTTGCACCCGTCAAGCAGGACATCATTTGGCCACTTGACCGTCGGGGTCAAGCCGGTAATGTCAACGATAGCCCGAGCCACGGCGGCTGAAGACAAAAAGGTCAGTTGCGAAGCATACCGGGGCGCGATGGGGGGCCTGAGAATTATCGACGCGTAGAGATTGACCCCGGCAGGAGAGGTCCAACGTCGACCAAGGCGTCCCTTGCCGGCCTGCTGGGATTCCGCGATAACCACGGTCCCTTCCTCGGCACCGTTCTTGGCCAGGTCGTGAGCCCGGTCATTTGTAGAATCGGTATCGGTAAAGTAGACCAGCTCTCGACCGACGACCTTCGTCTGCAAACCGGTCTGCAGTTCAGCCGGCAACAACAGGTCTGGCGATGTACGCAGGCGATAGCCGCGGGCGGTAACCGCCTCAATTTGATAACCCAGAGTGCGCAATTGTTCGATATGTTTCCACACCGCAGTGCGTGAGACCCCCAAGACACGGCTCATCTCAGCACCCGACACAAAAGCGTCTGGCTGCTGCCGAAACAACATCAGAATTTCATCCTGGCGACTCTGCTGGCTCATAGACTCCAATAGCACTCTATCTCTGATGCATTCGCAAAAATCATAAGATGGCTAAGCAAAAATTTCGACCACCAAGGCCTGGTGTTTTTTCAGGGGCGAAGGCATACCTCTAGTATGTCGAGGTCCTGAAAAAGCGCCGTAACGCCGGTGGGCGGACTTTTTGCGACGCCATCATCACTGAAACAGCATGGAAATATCAACAGCCCGGCTGGAATGGGTTAAAGCACCGACGGAGATATAGTCCACCCCAGTCTCAGCGATGGCCCGCACCGTTTTCAGGGTGACCCCACCGGAAGCTTCGCTCAAGGCCCGCTTGTCGATCAACTGGACCGCCTCCCGCATGGTATCCAAATCCATATTATCGAGCATGATGATGTCGGCTCCTGCAGCCAAAGCCAATTCGACCTCAGCTAGAGACGTCGTTTCCACCTCGACCCGCAGCGTATGGGGGGCCCGTTGCCGGGACCGTTCAACGGCCGTGGCGATATCCCCTGCTGCAGCGATATGGTTTTCCTTGATCAGCACCCCGTCATACAGGGAAGTACGATGGTTCCGCCCGCCACCCATGCGAACCGCATATTTTTCCAGACAGCGCAATCCGGGGGTGGTTTTGCGGGTATCGACCACGGCGGCATCGGTGTCCGCAATTTCTTTAACGAAACGGGCCGTATGGGTGGTGATACCACTCATGCGCTGCATCAAGTTAAGCGCCACCCGTTCCCCCTGAAGCAATACTTGAGCATCGCCCTTGAGCCAGGCCAGCACCTCACCACGCTGTACAGCAAAGCCGTCTTCACGCAACTTTTCGAAAGCAACCTGCTCGTCGAGCAAGGCAAAAACCCGGGCGGCCACATCCATGCCCGACAGGACAAAATCTTCCTTGGCAACCAATTCGGCCCGGCTGAGTATGCCAGGCTCGATGGTAGCCAGAGTAGTAACATCACCGAGGCCGATATCTTCCTGCAAAGCATTCTGAATAATACGATCTATTTCAAACATGTAAAACTCCAGAGTATGGTTTTAAAACGCTTATTTATATACCATGGCAAGTTGATCAGCCGCAACTGAAAAGCCTCGTAAACACAGCCCATTTTGCCTTTGCAATTTTTACCGGAGTGTTGGAGAATCGTGCCAGCTTTAATAATTGATTATCTTTGTCCCTAATACTTTATTTAATTGCCATACAAAAAGGAGCACACCATGCTGCGTCCCCACCTTGCCCTCCTGCTGGCTTTGGCTGTTCTGCTCTCCGGCTGTGTCAGTAAGGCCGAATATCAACGAAAAAGCGATGAAGCAGCTCATCTTGCCACCGCCCAGTCAGAACTGGAACGTGACTACAGCCAACTGTTAAAACAACAACAAAAGCTAGCCCAGCGATACGACCAGCGGGGACTGGAACTGGAAGAAGTCAACAATGCCAATATCGGCCTGCGGCAGGACCAGTTGCGCGCAGCGACAGATATCGAGCGTCTGGAAAAGGTTCTCTCCGAACGCAGTGCCTCCGCCGGCGCCGCCATGAGCGAGATGCGGCAGACTATTGATGGCCTGGAAGAAACCAAGCGGACGTTGACTGCACAACTGGAAAAAGAGCAGTTGGCCCGGCAGGCCCGCATAGCGGAAATGAAAACGACTTATGACCAGCTGGTGGACAAGATGGAAAGCGAAATTGAGCGGGGCGAAATTACCATCTCCAAATTACAGGGGAAGCTCACCGTTAACCTGGTAGAAAAGATTTTATTCGATTCCGGCCAAGCCGACCTTAAAAACGCAGGCATACAGGTATTGCACCGGGTAGGAGACATCCTTAAAGAGGTCACCGACAAAGAAATTCGCGTCGAAGGACACACCGACAATATCCCCATCAGCCCTCGACTAAAAAAGACCTTTGCCAGCAACTGGGAACTGTCGACGGCCCGAGCGACCAATGTAGTGCGCTTTCTCCAACAACACAAAGGCATTCCCGGTGCTCGTCTGTCGGTTTGCGGCTACGGTCCCTATCAGCCCATCGCCAGTAACGAAACGGCAACTGGGCGGGCCCAGAACCGGCGGATTCAGATCGTGCTGGTTCCCGCACAAACGACCCCGTAAAATAGTCGCTTTTTAGCTCCGCTGTTCCAGCATAAGTAAATGAGCTACTTCCATACCATGCTGAGCCATGTTTCTAACCGCATCAAGCAAAGTCAGGAAGATAGGTGCAGCATGGGGCAAACACAGGCCTTCGACCAGACGGGCTTCATGGTCTGTGGCAAAATCGATACACCGTTGACAAAGACTGGGGCCTTTTTCCTGGCGCAAAAAGGTTTTTAAAACCTCGTTGTCGGTCTGAAAGATATCCGCCAGCACCCGAAGCATCTCCAGTTGACCTTCAAAAAGTTCATTGGTTTGGATGATCCCTTTTTTCGAAAAGGGGATCCCCTGGCTGATCTGCTTTTTAAGTGCCGGTATCATTTCTCCGATATCCTCAGACATCAACTGGACATGGGCCAACACACTTTCCAATTTCAAACAAAAATCCCGACTATCCCCCTGCTCCGTGGACAATAGTCCATCCAGGCGACTCGACAGCAAAGAGATTTCATCCACAACGATTTTTTGATGATGCAGCATCTCTTCCAGATCCGCGGCACGCTGACGGTTGAACCCACTGCTCGCCTTTTCGACCATAATAATCAGGTTTGTCACCACACCACTGAAGAGCCCAAGTTGCTCCCTCACCGATCCCGTTGTCATCATAGCGACCCTCCCCTCAAATGCCGGCTCATGTCGTTTAACCCCTCTTTTTATTCAACAATAACAGGTTATTCCGAGTAGGAAAGCAAGAAGATGACGTCGGCTGCCGATCCCTGATCTAAACAATGGACCACGCGTCTGAAATTCTTATCATTTGTTATAAATAGGATAAATAAGGTAAAGTTGAGATTGAAACCACAAACATGTTGTTAACCCCTTTCCCTCTCAAAAGGAGAAAACGCCATGCTCAGCCAACCACTGGTCGACGCATTGAACGAACAGATGAAAAATGAGTTTTTTTCGGGGTATCTCTACAAGGCTATGGCCGCTTACTTTGAAGCTGAAGACCTGCCCGGCTTTGCCCACTGGATGAAAATGCAGGCCCTTGAAGAACTATGCCACGGCGAGAAGTTTTTCAACTATATCTGCGAAGCCGGCGGCCGTGCGGTACTGCTGCCCATAGACGGGCCGAAAGTCGACTACGAGTCGCCGCTGGATGTATTCGAATATTCCCTGAAACACGAGCAGTTTGTCACCGCCAGCATCAACAACCTGATGACCCTGGCTAAAAGTGAAAACGCCCACGCTACGGAAATCTTCCTGCAGTGGTTTGTTACCGAGCAGGTTGAAGAAGAGGCCAGCTTTGGTCTTGAGTTGAAAAACCTCCAAAGACTCGAAGACGACAAACGCGGCCTGATGATGATGGACAAGGAACTTGGCCAACGCGCCTTTACCGTTCCGACCGGAATGAATATCACCGGCGCCTGACCGAGAGGCTGCTTGACAAATGAACAAAAAAGGCCGGCAGGGAATTTCCCAAGCCGGCCTTTTTGTCTAAACAGCTTATTCTTCTCAAAGCCAGCCATGGGCTTTTTGAACAAATCCGTCCACCTGTTATCGCCCATCCTCATCGGCCAAACGCTCGAGTGCCCCTAGATTGCAGGGAATGTAGGAACAGCGAAAATACTCTCAATAAGCCATTAGAAAACAATTTGACATAACTTTTTAGACCCCTCAACAGAGTGTTTAAGCGATTCAATGACTTGTGTTATGATTCGCCGGATCATTCACTCATTCAGGTTCTAATAAAAAAATCCGGTATGGTGTACTTCAATTGAGCGAAAAACGAGTTTTCATTACGGGTATAGCAGGTTTTTTGGGGAGTCATATCGCGGAAAGGTGTCTGGCTGAAGGGTACAGGGTTTCGGGATGTGACAACCTGAAGGGTGGCTACCTTGACAATGTTTCGAGTGGCGCTGCGTTTCATCAGATCGACTGCAACGATTTTGCGCCACTGGCCGCTTTGATGAAAGAGGTCGATATTGTCTACCATTGCGCTGCCACAGCCTATGAAGGCCTCTCCGTATTCAGCCCGCATATGGTCACTCAGAATGTTGTCACGGCGACCAGTGGAATTGTTTCCGCGGCAGCGGCCGGAGGAGTCAAGCGCTTCGTTCTATGTTCGTCCATGGCTAGGTACGGTACAAATAAGGTTCCGTTCACCGAGGATATGGTGCCGGCTCCTCAGGACCCCTACGGCATCGCCAAATGGTGTGCGGAACGGCTGCTTGCCAATATTGCCGAAATTCACGGTATGGAGTGGGTGGTGGCGGTTCCTCACAATATCATCGGGCCTCGGCAGCGGTACGACGATCCTTATCGCAACGTAGCCGCTATTTTCATCAACCTGATATTACAAGGCCGTCAACCCTATATCTATGGAGGCGGCAATCAAAAACGCTGCTTCAGCTTTGTCTCCGATGTGGTCGATCCGCTTCTGCGTATGGCTACGGACGACCGCTGTGTCCATGAAGTTATCAATATCGGCCCCGACGATGAGTTTGTGACCATCAACGAGCTTGCGGCCACGATCGCTCGGCTACTCGATTTTGATTTGCAGCCGAACCGGATCGATAGCCGTCCTCAGGAGGTTTTCTTTGCCAACTGCTGCGCCGATAAGGCCCGGCGACTGCTTGATTACGAGCCGAAGGTGAAACTCGAAGAGGGCTTGGCCGTTATGATCGACTGGATAAAATCTCGCGGACCTCGCCCCTTTTTACACAATGTAGAGTTGGAAATAGACGGACCGCTCGCGCCGAAGACCTGGTCGAAGAAGTTACTGTGATAAGGAGGCTGTCGAACTTTACATGAATCTGCTACGAAACCGTCTGATCGGTCCATATTCCCGATCCTTTTCGACAAATAGCTATGGCTATTCGCTCTCAAACGATCGACAATCTGTCCTCGAACAGCCAATTTCTCGCAATGATCCGTAAAGTCCAACAGTCTCCTAGGCTGCTCCATAACGAAACGGAAGGCGCAGGGCTCACACGAAAGGCCGCCACCCTGCTGGCAGAGGCTACGGCATTGGAGGGATCGCTGCATCTGCCCGGAGTGCGCGATGACTATAGAGCTCGGCTAGAGCACGTTGTACAGTTGGCCACAAGGGCGCTGGACAGCGCGGTGGACAATCGAGAGGTTGCGTTGCTCCAATGGGTGTTACTACGGGCTCAAGCGGCCCGGGCAGAGGATGCGCGCTATGGCGCCGGGCAGCTCTCGCGCGGATCTCAGCGGGCGCCCACATGGTCAGATTGCGAGGACGGCTGGCAGCGAGTTGAGCAGATTGTTTGCAATGCAGAAGAGGCGGCATTGGAGGCCGCACGTTTTGCTGAGCAACTTAATACGGACAAAGCAAGAGCGATAGCCCGCAGAGCTGAAATTGCCGGAAACGCCGCGAGAAAAATCGTCCTGGAGCGGAACCGCGCCTACACGTTTCATGCAGATCCCGGCTTTTCGTTCGGCGAAGGCTGGTACCTTGCTGCCGCGGCGCTGCTTGCCGGTGTTCCCATCCAGATCAGACCTGGCGCTGTTCAGGAATTGCAGGCCAAACATTTTCTGCGTGCTGCCGGGTTAGCAGGATCCCTTCGCCCCTATCGGTCTCGTCCGGCGAGTCCCAAGCATCTGACGCATATCATCGCCGAGGCTTTTCACGCCGACGCGCCAGGAGCACAGCGTACCCTTCGCGCAGCGTTTCTGGGAGAGGAATCGCCATCGGCTTCCTTAAGATCATGGATCGATGGCAATGTGGGAGGGAATTCAGAGCAGAAGGTGCTGCTTTGGGTACGAACGGGTGACCACGATGCCGAGCGCAACACCTGTTTCGATGAGTTGCGGCAGCTTTTTGAACTGGTATTGAATGCCGGGCTCACTCCCATCTTTTTCGGCGATGCTGTTCCCGCGGACCTTGTTCCGACAAGGGGAGTAGACCTGACCCTTTGCTGGAAGGAGCCGCTCTTCCAGGGGTCGGACATGCGCCTGGCTCAACTGCAACTGTTTGAGGAGTTGAAATGCCGACACAACCTGGTGGGCCAGATCGGTGTTACTACTGCCGGCATGGACGGACCGGCGCTTATGGGATTGCCCACTCTTTATCTCACACAGCAACGCAACGTCCGATTGGGCAAGTGGGTGGGAGCCGTTCCGGGATATCAAGAAGTCGTGCGGGCGCAGGGCTATTTCGAAATCATTCGTACCACCTTGCATCAGTGGAAGCAGCACCCTCCGGGATTTGCTAGCCAACCAGGAGAGGACGTTTAACATCAGTTGTGTCAATGGTTTTCCTATAAGTCACGACTTCTAAAACACAGAAACCCCGCCCGGATCGCTAGACGGGGTTTTCTCACAATGCAGGAGTAACAAGGATTTCGAGCTTTTGCCAATTTCACACCCTCAAAACAATGCAAGAGGAATTACAAAAAGTCATTTCTTTGACCTCAACTATCGACGGATGTAGATTGGCGGCGTCTTGTATTGCTTGGTTTGTGGGAATCTGAAAAGTAATGTCCTGTCGAAAATTCGGGCCTTGATCACGGAGTAAACAACAAAAGACCAATACTCCATTAGGGCGCCGGCCTTTTTCTTTTCGTTGCGTGTTCCTGGCGAAAGTTTATGCTGGCTTCCAGTAACAACGCTTCGGCGAAACCATTTTTTCTTCCCTTCCTAGTTATGCCATTCCTTTAACAATGGCTTTTCTGTCGAGAGCACCAAGTTCAGCAATCTTTCCAGCATTGAAGGGGTGGCCTTCAGTACGCATGGCTTCTAGAACTTTTTCTTTAACAGCCATAATAATCTTTGGATCGCGAGATTGTAAAATTAATTCAACCTAGGCCTGAAAAAGTCACCAAGTCTGAGTAGCGGAATCAATGGTAACGGCAACAGCCGCTCTTAGCCAACCAAACTTCTCTTTCAAGTTGTCATAATCAGGCCCAGAAGTTACAAATTCGGCCTTACCCTTGATTAGGAATCCGGCTCCAGCACCGTGCAAACCTTTGACCTTACTGCTTGCAACGGTGATTAACACCTCAGGGTTATATTTGATGTTTTCTTCTGTCTTGTTCATATAGCCTGCGGGAATCAGAAATCGCCCTTCTGGCGAGATGTGGATGTAGGTATTCCAGGTATTGACCATATGAGGCCCATCCTTACCTAGCGTTGCAATCGCAACGATGCCATCTTTTTCGAGCATTTCGAGCAATTTTTCAGAGATCATAGCTTTCTCCTTTTGTTTGAATTATTTGTGATCAGTAGATATGCAGAGGATACTTGATCATTGTCCCCATCAAAAGGTACAATTCAATAAAAGAATATGGGGACAGATATCTTTAGTAAACCCTCCCTTATATTGTCTGACAGAGACTACAGTCGGCTGAAATTATGTTCAACTTAAACAACAAAGACGCCACACCACTTTACCGGCAACTCTTCCTACAAATTCGGGACCAAATAATTTCTGGTGAACTTCCCGCACATTTCAAGCTCCCATCAATACGTGCCATGGCCGTGGAGTTAGCAACAAGTCGCAATACAGTCGAGGGCGCTTTCCAGGAATTGTGCGCTGAAGGTTACATATACAGTAAGTCACGAAGCGGATACTTTGTTTCATATATAGACCAGGAATTAGCGTCATCTTCTCGAGTTATTCATCCACAACAAGACCTTCACCCTAAACTTGCGGAACGTTATAAGTACGATTTTCACCCTGCACGTCTCGACCCGGAGGTTTTCCCGGCATCCCTTTGGCGCAGATGCCTCATTGATTGTCTCCGGTCAGACGCCGGAGACTTTTCACAGTACAGCGAGCCACAAGGGGAATGGGGGTTGCGTTGCAATCTTCAATTTTATTTGGAGCGATCACGTGGAGTTCACTGCACTCCCGACCAAATTGTAGTCTGTTCTGGTTTACAGCAAAGTCTAACCATTGTTGCTCAGCTTGCCAGAGGTCGTCACGAATCAGTGGCTATCGAGAATCCCGGATACCATCTCCCCCGAGAAGTCTTTCATAACAACGGTTTCAATATCACTCCTATTGATGTTGGCATTGGCGGGCTCAATCTGAGTACGCTCAAGTCAACATCCAGTACCGTTGTATACATAACCCCTTCACACCAAATGCCGCTCGGCTATGTAATGCCTGTGGCCAACCGACTGGAACTGATTTCTTGGTCGAAAACGGGGGAACGTCTGATAATTGAAGACGATTACGACAGTGAGCTTAGATACATTGGGCGACCTATTTCTTCTTTGCAGGGGTTATGCTCTGATGGCAACATTATTTATCAAGGGACCTTCTCCAAGGTCTTTTCTCCTGCGCTGAGATTGAGCTATATGGTGCTCCCCAAGTCACTTTTGAATGATTACCATCGGCTCTTCCAAGGTCATTTTTGCCAGGTCCCACTCCTTATCCAAAGAGCCATGATCAACTTTATGGAGAGGGGGCACTGGGAGCAACACATTCGACGTTCCCGAAATTTTTATAAAAAGAAGCATGAAATAATGCTTCAAAGCATCGGCGAATATTTCGGACGTAAAGCTAAAGTTATTGGTCAGGGCGCAGGGCTCCACATAATTCTCGAACTGGCCGAAAGTTTAAATGATGAATTGGCTTTTGTAGAACGAGCAAAACAAAAGGGGCTTCGACTATTGCCCTTTTCCGAGTTCTACGTTTCTAGCCAAACTGAAGGTAATAAGTTAATGCTTGGTTTTGGTGGGATGAAAATTAATGACATCCCAGAAGGGATAGAAACCCTTGCAACGCTCATACATTGATGGCGGTAATGTTTTTTCCTATGAATCGCCCCCAATCTACTAGACATTTGGCCCCATTCAGCGATGTCGCAAAACCCACGATTTAAATAAAACCAAACGGCCCAACCTAATATTGATAGGTTGGGCCGTCTTATATCTTGTTCTAAATTGTTTCTCGGATTGTCTAAGATATATCAGTTATCAGAAAGGGGACCGGGGACTGGCTCCCAACTATAATATGCTGATATTTTTCCCTGGAATGGGCGAAACATTCAGATGCAAAGCAGTTTACAGAATCATCGTCTCAAAAGAGACATGGGACTTGAGCCGTGGTGTCCCTCCCCCCTCGGAAACAACCTGCAGCACGCCGTTTGCATCGAGCACCAGGGCACCGGCAATACGAGTCAGGGGAGTGTCGGAAAAGATTTGTGGGCAAAAGGGTGCCGAAGGGCCGAGCAATACGGCTTCACGAGGCTGCCCCAAATCGTTCAGGAGTTCGTCACAGGTACCGGTAACCAAGCTGGTGCCGGTGAGAATGGCCACGCTGCATTCAGCCAGCACCGCTCGTCCCTGCTCCGGGTTCAGCACTCCGGGACGGGAGCTGTCGAGCTCGATGATATCAAACCGGCAGCCGATTTTCTGGATCCTTTTAACCAGAGGGCCGAAATAACCGACCATAGCCACATGGTCCTCCGCGGTGATCTTCAAACCGTCAAGCACTTCTTCCCGGCTGGTTTCCGGCAAGGGACCGGCAGCCAGCAGAGCATTGGCCGTCGCCAGACCGAGGGTACGCTGCAGAGGCTGTTCTGATGCCAGCATCTGCAACAGTTCTGAGGCCGGGCGACCAGCCAGAGTCCCAGCCAGCGGCAGATGCGTGCAGCAGCCCACGGTACGCGGAGGGGTCCAGGCCAACCCGGCCTGGTGCTTTTCGAGACATACAGCCGTATAACCCAGCCCGATGCGCACGTCGGCAACTTTTTGTTCTTTGGCGCTGACGTTGAGTAACTCAACTAAGGCATTCTGTCTTTTGAGCGACATGCCCCCTCCTTAAATGGATGGATTTAGTATTTAGAGATTAACAACATCTAAACATAATAAGGGCACTCAATTCTGACAAGAAAAAAACACTTACCAATGAAAATAATCTGTTTATACCTCAGCCATCAAACCCCTGATCGTAGCAGTTACTACCCCCGTATGGCGTCACCCAAGGCAAACGGTCGGCACAGAAAATATCGGCTTGAGGGGTAAGCCTGGCCGGTTCTTCGAAACAGCCCAGGGGCACTACCGCTATTCCGGGATAGAGCTTGTTGCGGTTGAACACCGGTGCGCCGCAGACACTGCAAAAATTCTTTTCTCCCTTATCCGACATGGCATAGCGGGTCAGTGAATCACCCCCTTTGACAACGGTGAAGATTTCTTCGGGGACTACGGCAAAACTCGAAAATACTCCACCATTGGCTTTGCGACAAATTGAGCAATGACAATTGACCACGTTAAGTACTTTTCCGTTAATTTCGAAAGCCACCTCTCCGCAATGACAGCTACCGGTAAAATGTCCTTCCATAAGACCTCCTCTCGCCAGTCTATCGCTCGTTAAAGTCATTTGGTCTCTCTTTGTGGCCTATTGTTAACAATATCATTCTTTCCAGACCCTGGTGGGAAGACCCGGAACCAGTTATGTGGACGCGATGCACATTTTATAGGCATCCAAGCGATATTCTGAACCTGGAAGCTAACGACAAACAATATAGAAAAGATATATTTCAAATAGTTACGTGGCATGGCAAGGCTCTTGCTTTATTGAGATGTCGTAAGCTTCGGTCCCAATGACGTGACAGGGCTTGCTCCACCTTCTAGCAGGATGTTGAAAAAGACCCTCCATGGCCTTTTTCAACGACGCAAGCCGAAAACAAGTTTTCGCCTTGCTTACAAAATCAAGGACTTACAGGACCGTCCATAATTTTGGCCGCCCATCCCTGGGCCCTACAGGCTGTTAGTCAACAGCCTGCTACCAAAGGAGTCAGGCTTTGACACGCAAACCGAAAATCCGCGATTTGCTCGACGAGAGCGCCTGTACCCACAGCCCAACCAAAAAAAACGCCTGCAACGCCCCGACTCCGGGAGCCACTACCGGCGGCTGCGCCTTTGAAGGCTCGCAAATCTCTCTGTTTCCCTACGCCGATGCCGCCCACTTGGTACACGGTCCCATGACCTGTGTCGGTGCCTCCTGGGAAACGCGCCTCACTCATACCAGCTGGGCTGGCCGCGACCTGACCCAGATGGGCTTTACCACCGGTATCACCACCAACGACGTGGTCTTCGGCGGCGAAGAAAAGCTGCGGTCGTCCATCGATTACATTGTTGAGCGCTACGCCCCGGAGGCGGTGTTCGTCTACAGCACCTGTGTCACCGCCATGATCGGCGATGATATCGACATGGTCTGTAAACAAGCTGCTGAAGCCCATGGCATCCCCATGGTGCCGGTGCACGCTCCCGGTTTCGTCGGCAGCAAAAACCTCGGCAGCCGTATCGCCGGAGAGGCGGTCCTGACCCATCTGGTCGGCACTCAGGAGCCGGAAACAAGCAGCCCTTTCGACATCAACCTGATCGGCGAATACAACGTTACCGGCGACATGTGGCAGTACACGCCTCTGCTCGAAGAACTCGGCATCCGCGTCCTTTCGACCTTGAGCGGCGACGGCCGGGTGGCCCATATCCGCAGCGCCCACCGTGCCAAACTTAACGTCATCGTCTGCGCCAAGTCGCTGGTATCCCTGACCCGCAAAATGCAGGAACGTTACGGAACCCCTTTCATCTCCGTCTCTTTCTACGGCAAACGGGACACCAGCGCCTCAATCCTGGCCATTGCCGAAGCCCTGGGGGATGCCGAGCTGGTTGCTCGAACTAAACAGCTCATTACTCGAGAAGAAACCCGCCTTGCGCAGCAGCTTGCCCCCTACCGGGAGATCTTTGAAGGCAAAAAGGCGGTCCTCAACACCGGCGGCAACAAGTCCTGGTCCATCGCCTCGGCGTTGCAAGACCTGGGTTTCGAGGTGGTCGCCACCTCGGTTAAAAAAGCGACCGAAGCTGACAAAGAAAAAGCCAGGGAATATCTGGGCGAAGCGGGCATCCTGATGACCAACCCGGGCCAGGAACAGGCCAAAGTTATTGACCAGACAGGCGCCGACCTGCTGCTGGCCGGCGGCCGCAGCCTCTTTACCGCCATCAAGAAGAAGATCGCCTTCGCCGACGTCAATCAGGAAAAAAAGAAAAGCTACGGCGGTTACGCCGGCCTATTGAATCTGGCCGAAGATCTGAAGAACGCCCTGCAGAACCCGGTGTTCAAAAACGTTGCAAGGAGGGCACCATGGGAGAAGTAATGCGCAAACCCGACAAACCGCTGCAGGTCAACCCCTTTCGCCTCAGCCAACCGATGGGCGCGGCTCTGGCCTTTCTCGGCATCGACCGCTGCATGCCGCTGATGCATGGTGGCATGGGCTGTACCTCTTTCACCAAGGTCTTTCTTACCCGTCATTTCTGCGAGCCGATCGCCATTCAGACCACCGCCGTTACCGATGTGACCGCGGTGCTTGACGGCGGCGACGGCAGCATTGTCGAAGCGGTGCAAAACATCACCAAAAAGGTCGCTCCCAGCCTGATCGGTCTTCACAGCACGGGGCTCACAGAAACCAAAGGGGATGACTTGCGGGGAGTCGCCAGCCAGGTCGATTATCCTCTGGTCTATGTGCATAGTACCGATTACGAAGGCGGACTCGAGAGTGGATGGGGAAAGACCACCAAGGCCCTCATCGAGCAGTTGGTTGAACCGACCACAGCAACCCGCACTGACAAGGCGGTACTGCTGCCCCACGTCAGCCTGACCCCCATCGAGGTGGAAAAACTCAAGGAATTCGTCGTCCTGTTCGGCTTCGAGGTCCATGCCCTACCCGATCTCTCCACCAGTCTGGACGGCCACCTCGGCGAAAAGCAGAGCGCCCTGAGCAGCGGCGGCACCACCGTCGAGGTGATTAGCGAACTGGCCGACGCGGGTCTGGTGCTATCCGTCGGCGATTCGATGCAACCGAGCGCCGCGGCGCTGCTGAAGAAGAATCCGTCGATGAGCCACCTGCATTTGAACCATGTGCAGGGTCTGTCGGCCACCGACGAGTTGGCGAGCGCACTGCTTGAAGCCAGTGGTTTGGAACAGCCACCACCCAGCGTGGTGCGCTGGCGCAAACGCCTTCAGGACGCCATGCTCGACAGCCATTTCTCCCTCGGCCAGACCCGCATCCTGCTGGTCGGCGAGCCCGATTTTCTGGCCGGCGCCGGCAAGGTGTTGAGCGAAGCCGGTGCCCGGATCACCCTGGCCCTATCCACCGTCGACTCCCCCCAGCTCAATAACATCCCCGCCGACCGAGTACGGGTCGGCGATCTCGAGGACGCCGAAGCGCTGCAGGAGGATTACGACCTCATCGTCGGAAACTGCCACACCGAAGCCCTGGCCCACCGCTTTCATAAGGGTCTGGTGCTGCGCGGCTATCCCAGTTGGGAGGTTGTGGGTAACCAACTCCAGAACGATCTGCTTTACGAAGGCGGGGCTTACTTCCTCTGTGAAGTGGCCAATGCGGCCGAGCATATGCGAGCGGCGAAGCATAAATTCTGACGTTTTAGGCCAGGAAGTCTTACGCGAAGCGTGAAACAAACGTTTTTTCAAAGGGAACAACCGACCCATGAAAGGATTTACCGACACCATCCGCCGTTACGCAAAGGACGACCGTTATTGCGGCGAGCTTAGCGACGCCGACGGCACCGGCGAAATCGGCCTCGGTGCCGATGAGGCGGGACGCCAGATTGCGGTACGCTTCGCCCTGCGGGTGCGTGACGGTCAGATCGCCATCCTGCGCTACCAGGTGTTCGGTTGCGGCTATTCCATGGCCGCCTGCGCTGCCGCCGCGGAACTGGCCAGTGACCTCACCCTGAATCGTGCCCGCAAGGTCGACGCTCAAGCGGTCGACCGCCAATTGGGCGGCCTGCCGGAGGATCGGGGCTACTGTGCCGACCTGGCCGCCAGAGCCCTTCAGGCTGCCATAGACAGCATTCACCATAAAAACCAAACCGTGCAGGAAGTCTATACCCCAGTAGCTGAAGACCACGGCCCACGGGTCAACAAGGCCGACCCTCTGTACCGATCACTGCTCGACAGCCCAGTCCCGGAAGGCACCAGCATCGAAGACCGTCACCTCTTCGCCTGCCTGCTGACCGTCGCCGGCCGGGAACCGCACGACACAGCTACAGCATTGGGACTGGAAAAGAACGAGTTGGCCGCCCTGCAGCAGCACTTTTTTCCCGCATGGGATCCTGCCAGCGGGTTATCCTGGATCACTCCGACGACGGAACCTTTCCCCGAAATCAACACCGACGTCCGAGCTCTATTGCTTTCATATGCCCTGCCTGACGACGCCTCGTCGCCCGTCTCCTACTGGCTGGCAAAAATTCTCGCTGCCCGCGCCGCTCTGCCCGGCCATCTGTGGATCGCCATGGGGCTCTTTGAACGTCCTCAGCTCAGCGCCGCCATTCGCTGCCACCTGCCGTCCGTATTTGCGGCCAACAACAAGAACATGCGCTGGAAACGTTTTTTCTTTAAACAGATTTGCGATTTGAACGGGGGAACCCTGTGCAAAACACCCAATTGCGGAGAGTGCAGCGATTATGCCTTGTGTTTTGCCGAGAATGATTGATAGACCTGTTTCAGAAATCTCAATAGCACGCCGAAGGACTAGTTGCCCCCCCTTGCATCAACTTTTCCTATTTAGCCCGCATTTTAAATCAATGGCTAAAAGGATTAAGATTGACTTTCTTTAAAAATTTTAGCAACATAACACTATAGTTTGTGTCTATTGGATGGCAAAACTGGAGCAATCCAGTGACGCAAAGCTGCGGGTCCTAAGTGGATAGCCGGGCTACGAAAGAGATAACCCTTTGGGTTTACTTTCTCAGAAAGCCCCTTTTCGTCAGTTTGCGAAAACGGGCTTTTTTGTCACTTATTAGATGGTCAGGAGGCAATATCAATGCATCGTGCAATCTGGCTAGTGATATTGATCATTGGGTGCATTACACAAACGGGCTTCGCCCTTGAGTTAGTGCGTTTTGCCCCCCTGCCCATGGAAGACCGGGAAACCGTAGTAAAGCAGTTCCGGCCCATGACTGACTATCTGCAGCAACGTCTCGGCATTTCCATCGACTATGTTTATGCCGATAGTTACGCCGACATTCTTGACAAGTTTCGCAACGGTGATATCGACTTGGCCTATCTGGGTCCCCTGCCCTACGTCGAACTGCGTGCCAGTCATGCTCAAGCCGACCCCCTGGTTCACTTCCGAGAAGCCTCCGGGCAGACTACCTATACCTGTTCCCTGATCGCATTTAGCGATTCAGTATTCCCCCTTGAAAGCCTGTCAGACAAAAAGGTGGCCTTGACCCAGCCCTTGTCCACCTGCGGGTACCTGTCGGCCAACGGCCTTTTGCGCAAATACGGCAGCAGCCTGGAAACCAACCTGTACCGATACCTTGGCAAGCATGATGCGGTTGCCCTTGCTGTTGTGCAAGGTATGTACGATATCGGAGGCCTGAAAACGGCCATCGGCAAAAAGTATACTCATCTCGGGCTGACCATTATTGATGAAACGGCGCCTCTTCCCTCCTTTGCCCTGGTGGGTAACGAAGCGACCCTCAAGCCAGAACTGCTTAACCAGATTCGTCATGTACTCATTGCCATGGACCCGCAGGGTAGGCACCGCGAAATACTCGCCAAATGGGGTGACAATATCCGCCACGGAGCAGTCCCTGCCGACAACGCTAATTACGAGGTTATTCGTGAACTGCTCGGCAAGGTAACCATTCCTGAAAAAGGCAATTTCTAAATGGGGAGCCGGCTCAAACGACTGGCAACAGGCTACGGCTTGATTGCTGCCATGCTGTCATTGTCTCTCGGCCTCGGCCTGTTTCTATTTAGAACCATGGAGCAGAAGAAGCTTGGCCATTTCTCCGAACACCAAACCACCCTCGATACCGCCTACCGGGCTAGCCTTCAGATGTACCAACTGGCAATCGAGAATTTCTACGCCAACGCCATTAACAATAACGACATCCTTCAACTCCTTGAGACAGGCTCAACCAGCCAGGGATCAAAACAGGACCTGGCGCGGGGTCGTCTGTACCGCCGGATTTTTCCTGCATATCAAGCCATCAAAGCTGATATCCCGCTGCAATTACAATTTTATTTGCCTGACGGTACTAGTTTTTTACGTTTTCATAAACCAGACCGTTATGGTGATCCCCTCCTTGAATTTCAGGAATCCATCCGGCTGGCTAATTCTGAAAAACGTCCTGTTCATGGATTTGAAACAGGCAAAGTACGTTCCGGCTTTCGCTATGTCTATCCCTTGATTTACCAGAACCGACACCTTGGCAGTATCGCCGTCAGTGTCACGGCCAAAGGTATCCGGGATGCACTTGCTCAGCTTGATCCCAACCGCGAATATGCCTTCCTGCTCAGCCGTACCCTGACCAAACCCCATATTTTCCCAGAACAACAATGGCTCTACAGCCCGGCGGTTATCCATCCCGATTATCTTCTGGAGGATGCCAACGCCATTCTTCCGGAAAGTCCGCCGCAGCTCTCTGCCGGAGCATCGGCCATCAACCATCGGTTACGCAAGAATAAACGGGTGCAGACTGCACTTAGTCAAGGACAGCCTCTGACCACCCATGCCACCGTTGACGGCTCCAAACATATCGTCTCCATGCTCCCCATCCAGGACATAAGAGGCCAGGTAGCCGGCTATCTTGTCTCTTATGCACAGGACCCCGCCTCCGCGGCCTTTTTCTACGAATTCGTCGTTTACCTGACGACAATGTTGCTTGTGTTGGCGGTAATTACCTTTTTGATACTGCGAATACGGCGCTGGACCGACGCACTCAGTACCGAGAAACACAACCTGCAGGCGATGAACAATGCCTTGGCCGAAGGGGTTTACGTTACCGATGAGGAAGGTGTAATCGAACGTATTAATCCGGCGGCCTGTAAAATTCTCGGTTTTAGCGAACAGGAACTGATTGGCAAAATAGCTCACGATCTGTTTCATTGTCACAGCGACAATGCTTTTATCTCCAAGGATGATTGTCCATTTTTCTTAACTGTCAGCCAAGGTCAACATTATCAAAGCGAAGAAAGTTTTCGCCATCGATCCGGTTCCATCTTAACTGTGGAATTGGCCAGTCGGCCTATTTGGGTCGAGGACCAATTTCATGGTACGGTGACAGCCTTTCATGACATCACAGCACGGAAAGTCACCGAAGAACGTCTCAAACAGAGCGAAGAAACCGCCCGTAAACTGTCAACGGCGGTGGAACAGAGTCCAACGGCAATTATCATCACCGACCTCGAAGGGATCATCGAATACGCAAATCCACAATTTCTGCAGATGACCGGCTACAGAGAGAACGAAGTCATCGGCCAGAGTTCGAGACTGCTTAAATCCGGCTATATGCCACACGGCTTTTATAAAGATTTATGGCGAATAATAAGTGCTGGTCAGACCTGGAAAGGCGAGATGCTGAACCGCAGAAAGAACGGCGAACTCTACTGGGAACTCGACGCCATATCTCCCATTCGCGACAGCTTTAACTGCATCACCCATTACATCGCTACAAAAGTAGACATCAGCGACCGTAAGCGCATGGAAGAAACCCTGCGCGAAAATGAAAAAATCCAACGCACCTTAATGGAGCGCTTGCCCATACCGCTGGTCATTATCGACGCCGCCAGTCGCATCATCGAAAGCGTCAATCCCGCCGCAGCCCAGTTGATCGGTTCTGCCGAAGAGCAAATTATCGGTAACCGGTGCCATAATTTCCTTTGCCCGGCGCAGGAAGACAGCTGCCCGATCCTCGATCAAAATCAGACCGTTGATAGCTCGGAGAAACTGCTCATCCAGCACGACGGTGTTCAAATCCCGATCCTGAAGACCGTGAGAAAAGTTACGATTAAAGGGAAAGAAAAACTTATCGAATGCCTCGTGGATATTCGTGATCGTCTGGAAGCGGAAGAGTCCTTGCGCATCGCGAATCGCCAGTGGAAAGAGGCCACCGCCAAAGCCGAACACCTTGCCGAAGCGGCAGATGCTGCAAACATGGCCAAAAGCACTTTCCTCGCCAGTATGAGCCACGAGATCCGTACTCCGCTCAATGCCATACTAGGTTATTCCCAGCTTTTGCAAAAAGACCCCGATCTCCAGCCAGCGCAGAGAGAACAGATTCAAACCATCAACCGCAGCGGCGACCATCTGCTTGAGTTAATCAACGACATTCTGGAGATTTCCCGCATTGAAGCCGGTCATGTCGCCATTCATCCTGCCCCTTTGGACTTTCGCCAAATGATGGCTGACCTGGCCTCCATGTTCAAACTTTCCTGTCAGCAAAAATCTTTGCAGTTCGAAATGACCCTTGAACAGGAGTTGCCCCAGTATCTAAAGGCTGATCGAGCCAAAATTCGCCAGGTTTTGATTAACCTTCTCTCCAATGCGGTCAAATTTACCGAACAGGGCCACATTTCCTTGCAGGCCAAGGGCTCGACAACAGATCAAACTAATTGGGTTATAACCATTGACATCAGTGATAGCGGCCGCGGCATCGATCCAAGCGAACAGGACAAATTATTCGAGGCCTTTGAACAGACCAGCAGCGGCAAAACCTCCGGTATGGGGTCCGGTCTCGGATTGTCCATCAGCCGTGCTTACGCCGAGCAGCTTGGCGGCGAACTCCGCCTGGAAGAAAGCTCCGCAGGTTCCGGCAGCAGATTCAGGTTTACATTCACCGCCCAAGAGTGTGCCGGCGATGAATTGCAGTTGGCTCCCAGCAACAATCTCTGCCACATCTCAACGATTGCGCCCCAATATCTGCCGATACGGGCCCTGGTTGTCGACGACGACACCAACAGCCGCAACATGCTCTGTCAAACTCTGAGTGAAATCGGCTTTTCGGTAGAAGCTGTCGCCTGCGGCGAAGAGGCCATTGAGCATGTCTTAACCTCGCAAATTGACCTGGTATTAATGGATGTGCAAATGACAGGCATGGACGGCTATCAAACCACCCGCCGTTTGCGATCCCTACCGAACCATTCCGAGACGAAAGTCATGATTGTCACCGCAGGCGGCCTTATCAATGATGATCTCCCCAGGCAAACGATTGCGGCCGGTGCGAATGACTTTATCACTAAACCCTTTAAAACCACCGAGCTCTATACAAAGATAAAGACTCTTTGCAATATTGAGTATCTCTACAGGCCCAAAATGAAAAACAGACTTCCATCGGGCGATCACCCTCCAACGTCAGAGGCTGTACGGGATTTACCAGAACACCTTATTGCCGCATTAAAACAAGCAGTGGAACATGGAGACATGATCCGCTTTTCAGAATTGTTGGAGGAACTGGAAACCAGTAACGATGCCCTGCGAGACTATTTGTCGACTCTCGCTGATCGATATGAATACGAAAAGCTGCTTGATTTTCTAGAAGGCTGTCGAACTTAAAGTCCGATCAGGCGATTTTGCAATCGGCTTAAGGTAAGCCCAACTGTCACTTTGGCAGACACAAAACAATTTTCAGAGAATGGTTTATCGAGGAAGCGTATGAACTCTCCCCATATTATGATCGTTGACGATACACCGGAGAACCTGCACCTGCTAAGCAACCTGCTGAACAAGGCGAACTATCGAGTAAGTGCCTTTCCACACGGGACCCTGGCCCTGAGAGCAGCCCGTCAGAGACAACCCGACCTGATCCTGCTCGACATCACCATGCCCGGGATGGACGGTTACGAAGTTTGTGCTCAGTTGAAAGCCGACCAGGCCTTGCGGGACATTCCGATTATTTTCATCAGTGCGCTGGGTGATACTCTCGACAAAACCAGGGCTTTTCAGGCGGGCGGGGTCGACTATATCACCAAACCCTTTCAGGTCGAAGAAGTCCATGCCCGCGTCACCACCCACTTGGAGCTGCGGCGCTCGCAGAAACAACTGGAGTCAGCCAATTTCTGTCTGGAACAACAGGTTGCCGAACAGCTGGAAGAAATCAACCGTTCACAGCGAGCGATGATCTTTGCCTTGGCCAAGCTGTCCCACATGCGTGACGACGACACCGGCCTGCACCTTGAAAGGGTACAAGACCTGTGCAGGGTCCTGGCACAGAAACTTGCTTCTGATTCAAAGTACGCGCACCTGATCACAGATGACTTTATCGAGACCATCTACCAGGCCAGCCCGCTACATGACGTAGGCAAGGTCGGCATCAACGACGAAATCATGCTGAAACCGGGGAAGTTAACTGTAGAAGAATTTGACGTCATGAGAACTCACACCAGTCTTGGCGCGGCTACTCTGGAATTCGTTTACGCAAAATATCCGCACAACGATTTTGTACGAATGGGCATTGACATTGCCAAGTATCATCATGAACGATGGGACGGCAAAGGCTACCCCTGCGGTCTCACAGGAGAAGAAATCCCTCTCAGTGCCAGAATTATGGCTCTGGTCGATGTCTACGAAGCACTCAGATCCAAACGGCCCTATAAGGAACCCTTCTCCCATCAGAAGGCAAAACAGATCATTCTGGATGGCAGCGGCAGCAACTTCGACCCGCAGGTGGTTCAAGCCTTTTGCTCCGTAGATGCCGAGTTTGATCAAATTCAAGCCACCAGTAGCGAAGGCGTCATCCCTGCGTTCACAGATTACCTTCAGAGCTGACAGAAAAACCGGCACTGCATACCCACCAAAAAGGCAGGCTTAAAAATCGCGGCTGCCCATCATTTTAATTCTTGAGCTCCTCTGCCCACCCCCGACAACGATTCACAGCCCGCTCCCAGCGACCATGTAAAAAGTCTCTCTGTTTTTTTTCCATTTGCGGCTCATAGCGCTGGGCCAACTGCCAACGTGCCGCCAACTCTTCGCGACTCGACCAGAATCCGACCGCCAGGCCGGCCAGGTAAGCAGCCCCCTGTGCAGTCGTTTCGGTAATGGAAGGAACTTCCACCGGAACGCCGAGGATATCAGCCTGAAACTGCATGAGAAAATGATTAGCCACCGCGCCGCCATCGGCACGGAGTTCACGCAGGTCGATACCCGATTCTCGACTCATCGCATCGACCACGTCACGGGTCTGATAGGCAATGCTCTCCAAGGCTGCCCGAGCCAGATGAGCCTTTGTGCATCCGCGGGTGAGACCGATAATCATGCCCCTGGCATAGGCATCCCAGTGGGGCGATCCCAAACCGGTCAGGGCCGGGACGAAATAAACATCATCATTGCTCTGCAGAGAAAGCGCCAGTTCCTCGCTTTCAGCGGCGTTGGCTATGAGGCCTAAACCGTCCCGCAACCACTGCAGGGCCGCTCCCGTAATGAATATCGAACCCTCCAGAGCATACTCAACCGGTTCGTCGTCAATGCCCCAGGCAATGGTGGTCAATAATCGTTGACGACTGGCCACCGGGCTGCGGCCAGTGTTCATCAACAAAAAGGACCCGGTACCATAGGTGGTCTTGGCCATCCCCGGACGATAACAGGTCTGCCCGAACAGAGCCGCTTGCTGATCGCCGGCGATGCCGGCAATGGGTACTCGATGGCCAAAAAAGGCTTGCGGGTCCGTTTCACCATAGACATGGGACGACGGTTTGACAGCCGGCAGCACGGCCCGGGGAATATCCAACCGTGCCAAAATATCTTCATCCCAATCGAGCTCATGGATATTGAACAATAGAGTGCGGGAAGCATTGGAATAATCGGTGACGTGACATTGGCCGCCGGTCAGTTTCCAGACCAGCCAACTGTCGATGGTCCCGAAGGCAATCTCGCCAGCGGCGGCGCGCGAACGCAGATCGGAGACCTGATCAAGCAGCCAATAGACCTTGGTGGCAGAAAAATAGGGGTCGATGAGCAAGCCGGTTTTTTCCTGCCAAAGGGGCTCCAGGCCTTCCTGCTTAAGCTCGTCGCAAAGACGGGCGGTACGGCGGTCCTGCCATACCACCGCCCTGGCTACCGGCAAACTGCTACGGCGATCCCATAACAGTGAAGTTTCCCGTTGATTGGTAATACCGATCGCCCGTACCTCCCCGGGTCTGGCATTTGCCTGCTCAAGAGCCTCCCCCACCACATCAAGGGTAACCGACCAGAGCTCTTGAGGGTCGTGTTCCACCCAACCGGGCTGTGGGTAATACTGGGTAATTTCGGCACTGGCACGGCCACATACCGCCCCGGCCTGATTAAAAACCAACACCGTCGACCCGGTAGTTCCCTGATCGATAGCCAATACGTAACCGTTATCCATTGAGTCCCCAATCAGGCCATCGCTGCCCTTCGAACCAATTGTCATAGCAAACAGACCCCCGTCAGACCATATACCGCCCTCACGACCTACCCTGCCGGGAAAAACCCGCCCATCGGATGGAACTGAATCAACTTGGACAGATTAATAAGACGCATCCTCTTCGCCCCCTGTTTCGGTGCAATAAACCACTATTAGAGAGCAGTCAAATCGACCAGGATTCGTCCCTTAATCCGCCCCTGCAACATGGCTTCTATGTGGCCGGAAAGATCTTCCAGGGCACTCACCTGGGCAAGGCTCTCCAGTTTTTCCAACTTCCAGGCATGAGCCAGCTTAGTCCACACTCTTCGCCTCAAATCCATGGGACAGCCTTGAGAATCGATGCCCGCCAGGGTGATTCCCCGTAAAATAAAGGGGTACACCGTCAAACTAAGCTCGGCAGAAGCAACATTTCCGCAACAGGTCACTATTCCGTGAGGGTGCGTCGATTTAATGGCCGCAGTCAGCATATCGCCCCCCACCGTATCAACGACCCCGGCCCAGCAATCTTTCAACAAAGGCCGAGCCTTTTGATCGGTTAACCGCTCGCGATCGACCACCTCTTTGGCACCCAGGCCTTTAAGATAAGCCTCGGCATCGGCTTTACCTGAAACGGCGATAACCTCATAGCCGAGCTTGGCCAGAATAGCAACCGCTACGCTGCCGACTCCCCCGGTTGCGCCGGTCACCAGAACAGGTCCTTCATCCGGTGAAATCACCTCATCCACTTTTGAAACAGACAGACCGGCCGTAAACCCTGCAGTCCCAAGGACCATACTCTCCTTAAGGGTCAACCCACTGGGCAACGGCACCACCCAACTTGCCGGGACGCGAATGTACCGGCCGAATCCACCGGGGGTGTTCATGCCCAAATCATAACTTGTTACGATAACGGAATCCCCGGGCCTCACCTCTTCAACAGCACTTTCTACAACAACTCCGGCAGCATCAATGCCCGGCGTATGGGGATAATTTTTCGTAACACCCCGGTTGCCGCTGGCAGAAAGAGCATCCTTGTAGTTCAAAGAAGAATATTCGACGCGAATCAACACCTCACCGACTGGCAGATCCGAAACATACCGCTCTTTTACGGTTCTGATGAATACACCGCCTGCAGCTTCCTCAACAACCAACGCTTGAAACTTGCGATCATCCATAGCATTTCCCTGTCCTCATAGATACGAAGCCATAATCAGGTTCATAGAGAAAAACAATTAAATGGTGAAGGTTGCCATTCAAGGGGCTACAACCAGCCAGCAGCCAAGCATCAACAGCAGAACACTTATAGCTATGGCCCCAAACATCCTTATTCCTGCTTTGTGAAAATGCTGCTTTGTCAATTGAACGACCAACTTCGAGTTTATCCCGACATGGATAATTACCAGCGTCATAAATATCAGTGCCAAGAAAAGATGCATGTCGATCCACGAATGACGATGCAGGCCCAAAAAGTATTTATCACCCGACGAAACTCTTCCCACAGGAATGACAAAGTGCAGCAATAACCCGCTTAGAAACATTGCGAACAGGGTGATAAAAAGATGGATATCAACCAAATACTTAACAAAACTCCTTATCGGTTTATATGTTATACCAGCTGAATTCATCTGCTGACGCCTCTGTGAGGGCAGGTTAGGGACAAAGATTTATGCCTGATCAGTTGAGCCAAGCAACGGTAGGGTAAATGCTACACTCGTTCCTCGCCCCACTTCACTTTCAATCCAGATCCGTCCATCGTGTGCTTCGATAATACCCTTGACTATCGCCAAACCAAGTCCGAGCCCTTCCCTGGCCGTATTGGAAGCATCAACCCGATAGAATTTGTCAAACACCCGTTCGATCTGTTCCTGGGTCATCCCGATCCCCTCATCCCTAACCGCAACACAAACCTCGTTTTGCAGTACTTCGTAGGTCACCTGCACCAGGCTCCCATTGGCTGAAAAGTTGACCGCGTTATTGAGCAGGTTTTCCAAAACATGACAGATTTTTCTGCCATCCGCCAGCAGGGGCAAAGGTTCATCGATCTCCACACCTTCAAAACGATACTCGGGGAAAGTTGAACGATAGTCTGCAAGACAGCGCTGGATGAGTTTCCCCGTGTCGGTCAATGTCTTTTCAATGCGGATCACTTGCCCTGAATCGAGTCGAGCAAGATCGAGCATGTCATCAATGATCTTACCCAAAACTTCGGATTTGCGGTGAATAATGGACAAAAACTCGATCTGTTCTTCTTTGCTATATTGTCCATGGTTCAATAAAACCTCAGAAAAACCCATAACGGCGGTCAGAGGGGTTCGCAGTTCGTGAGCAGCGGTAGAGATAAATTCGCTTTTCATACGATCTAGTGCACGCTCTTGGCTCACGTCCCGTAACAGGGTGATAACCCCAACTTGCCTTCCCTCGGCGCCAATTACCACGGACGATTTGGCCTGAATGGCCCGCACTGGTCCATCATCCTGTCCTGGTAGTTCGATCTCCACCACCGCTTCAGTACAATCTCCCTTGCCGATCCGATATATTTGATCCGTCAATAGAGTGCTGTCAAATGTTGTCGTAACCGGCTCGAATAAGACTTCGCTAAGGGGTTTTCCAAATATAGCTTCAGCAGAATCGCTCATCAACACAATCCGGTTTTCCCGATTGGTAAAAACAAGGCCATCGGCCACTGAACGAAGAATCACCTCGATCCGGTCCCTGGCCTCGCGAGCTTCTGTCAGCGCCTCTTGCAACCTGGCTTCCGCATGCTTGCGAGCAGTTATGTCCATCGCGGTAAAGGTGGAGCCAACGGCGGGATCAAGCGGGTCGATAAAGGAAGAACTCAACAGGATATCCACAACCTGGCCGTTCTTTTTGACCCAGCGAGTCTCAAGGGACTTCGCACCATGTATTTCCATAGCCCGGTACTTGATGTATCCAACCCGTTCATATTCCAAATCGCTTTCATACAGCAAACGGGACGACTTGCCGACCAGTTCGGATGATTTGTAACCAAGCATCTTCACCAGATTGTCACTGGTCCAGGTAAAAACCCGATTGTTGGTGACTCCCATGCCGATAGGCGTAGCAGCCAGAATACTGCTTAGGAACTGCTCTCTGTCGCGCAAGGTCACCTCGGCCAGCTTCTGTTCGGTAACATCCCGACCGACCCCCTGAATTTCCACAACCTGACCCTTTCGATCCATGATCGCCCGATTGGTCCATTGCATCCAGCGAATCTCGCCATCAGCTGCAACAACCTGATGTTGATAAGTAGCAACAGGGTTGCCTGGTCCAAGATCGGTAAAGTGCTTCGCGACGACATTCCGATCCTCCGTGGCCACCATCTGCAATAGATTACTGCCGACAAGATCCTGTCGGTCTCGACCGAAGTACCGACTATAAGCTTCGTTGACAAACGTCAGGGTGCCCTCAAGTCCGTTACGACAGATCAGATCCGTCTGGTCGTCAACGATGGCACGGTAACGCGCTTCACTTTCCTGAGCAGCTATTTGATAACGTTTTCGGCTGTGGATATGTAACAGCAGAAAAGTAACAGCGAAACCAAGGCCACAAACAAAAGCCAACCAAAGCCACAGATACTTCTTATCAAGCTGATAAAATTTCTGAGGTTGATGTAGTAAGATACTGTTTTTGGGGAGCTTTTCAACCGCTATGCCATAGCGTAAGAGTTCCCTGTAATCGAATACATACTGGTTGGGGCTGGTTTCCCGTACCGGCACTTCAGTAACGGGGCGGCCATTGAGAATTTGCACGACCATACTTGCTGCCGTCCGGCCTTGAGCTTTATGACATATTACTTTGCCACCGAAAATACCATCGCCAATACCGTGATACCAAAGATGGTATAGGGGGCGATCCAGATGTTTTCCTATCAGACTCAGACTCTCTTGAAACAAAAGAGTACGTTCGTCTTTATCGCGATATGCCGACAAAAGCAAAACGGCACTGTCTTTTTCGAGGCTCTCAAGCTTTTTGGCAAGCTCGGGAAAAGAATGATCCTCCAAAGACAGATGAGAAAGCTTCACTGGACCAGCTTGCGGCCCGAGACGGGAATAGGTCTGCAAGTCCCCCTGTCCGCTTGATGTGCCATCGACCAGAGCGATTATCTCGCTGATCTCAGGGTGTAAATGCCACATCAAATCCAGGGTTTCCTGAATAGATACAGCTTCCACTACCCCGGTTATGAACGGATTGCCGTTCTGTTGCCGCGCCAGATCCTGGTTGTTGACCCCAGTAAAAACAATGGGCTGCAAAGCAAAAAGGGTTTGCTGATGCTTAATGGCAAACTGCAAGGCAGCATCATCACCAGTAATAACGGCATCATAAGGCTTGGTATGGGCAAGTTTATAGATTAACGAATGGTAAAAATTATCCAGGTTTTGCTCATGGGCAAAACGTTTCGCATCCATAAACTCAATATCGAGGAGAATATCCAGTGGCTCTAAGACTGACTTGATACCTTCTATCTGCTGAAAAAAGGTAGGGAATTGGGGATGGTAGGAACTGATAAACAGAACTCGCTGAACAGGTTTTTCTACTGCCCACGTAGTGAGGGGCAATATACCCAGAAAGATCAGCGCCAGACTTGCAACGAATAAATATGATTTCTTTTGTAGCAATTAGCGCCTCTCTTACTTATTTTCGCTAGCAGCTATGCAATTGAATTTTAAGCATCCCTGAGAATTAACCTTATGGTTCATGCAGAGTATAAATCGGCAGCTCTGCTGTAGCAGATAACCTTCATCCGGACAAAGATGTTTTCGTTTTAAACTCCATAAAAAGATAACAAAGAAAACCAGATTTTCATCTTCTAATGACTAACCGGGGAGAAAAGAAACCAGCTGATTTCCTGCCAGAGCGCCAAGCCAGCAACCAATTCAGCTTGGACAAATAGCCTGAACACAAAAATGCCCGACAGGTAGTCACCTGTCAGGCCGGAACCGGTTGCCGTCTTCATTTAAATCAAAAAATCACAAAACACAAACAAAGACATCTGGCTGAACAGAAATAATAATTTCTAACTAACCCAACCCGACGTCGAGACTCATCATGACCACAAAGCCGATCATGGCACAGAGAGTCGCAAAATCACCGTTCTCGCCCTGTTGGGTTTCAGGAATGGCCTCTTCGATAACAACAAAGATCATCGCCCCAGCGGCAAAAGCCAAGGCATAGGGAAGAATCGGCCGGGCCACCAGAACCAGGGCTGCACCGAGGACTCCGGAAATTACCTCAACAAAGCCGGAAAGCTGTCCATACCAGAAACTTTTCCCCACGGATAGCCCGTCACGGCGCAAAGGCATGGAAACCGCCACCCCTTCCGGGAAATTCTGCAAACCGATTCCGAGCGCTAGAGCCACGGCGGCCGCCATGGTCGCGGATGGCAATCCCGCTGCCACCGCACCAAAAGCGACACCTACAGCCAACCCCTCGGGTATGTTATGTAAGGCTACGGCGAGAACAAACAGGGTGCTACGCGGCAATTCGGTGGGAGGGCCTTCGGCCGCACTGCGGGGAAGCCCACGATGCAGATGAGGGAGAATCTTGTCCAGGCCTCGAAGAAAGACGCCTCCGGCCAAAAACCCTATGGCCGGCGGCAACCACGCCACAGACCCCATTTCCTCGGACATGGCAATGGCCGGAGCCAAAAGTGACCAATAGCTTGCCGCAATCATAACACCGGCCGCAAAACCGAGCATACCGTCAAGAAGCTTGCGGCTCGGGTCCTTAGCTAGAAATACGGCGCTCGCGCCCAGGGAGGTGACCCCCCAGGTAAAACAAGTTGCCAAGAATGCCTGCATGATCGGATGAAGCCCTGCCAAAGTTGCCAACATTGCAGATCCTTCCTTGATTAAGCTGCCAGGAGGCAGCTACAACATAATAACGGCTCGACCAGACTCTTGCTTGACTTTGTTTCAGCCCACTTCTATATTTGCCCCCATGAAGGACATTTTTCTCGCAGACGCCCACTTACTTGACCCCGCAGACGACAACTATCAGCGGTTATTGACCTTTTTAAGGCAGCAACGGGGTACCATAAGAAACCTTGTCATGCTCGGTGACATTTTTGAGTTCTGGGTCGGTTACCGGCATACCGTCTTTGCTCCCTTCGTCCCCCTGCTCGAAGAACTGCGTCTGCAACGAGAAAGTGGCACCGAATTGATTTTCGTTGAGGGCAATCACGATTTTCATCTCGGCCCCTATTTCAGTGAGATCCTTGAATGTCGCATCCTGCCTGACGGCGGAACATTGGAGTTGGATGGGAAGCGAATCTTTATCGCACACGGTGACCAGGTCAATCCGGCTGACCGGGGCTACCGGCTGCTGCGCAACGTCTTGCGTTGCCGCCTGAGCCGCCTGCTCTTAGCGCTGACGCCACCGGATTGGGCCTGGCGAGTATCCCGCTGGGCGAGTCGACTGAGTAGCCGCCGTAAAAAAAGCAGAGTCTGTTACCTGCCCGAAGAGCTACTGCTGAACTTTGCCCAAGAACGCTTCGCCGAAGGTTACGACGCCGTGCTCATTGGTCATTTTCATATTCCCCTCTATCGCAAACTCGACGAAAAACTGCTGGTCTGTCTGGGCGATTGGATTGAACAAGACTCCTACGCCGTCTTCGAAAACGGTGCCTTTGCCCTGAAGCGCGCTTAAACCGGCAGAGTCAGATTATCCCTCGCCTTGCTGTTTCTCTTTTTCGGCAACCCGCTGTAATACCAGGTCTTGCACCGTCAACTCACCTAAAACCCCTTCTTCGGCCTGCTGCATTTTAACTTCCAGATCATTGACAAGTTCCCGGGTCGGCAGACGGAAATTCTGAGGATAAGTGGCGCCGTCTTCACGTAACTCCCTAAATAACCCTTGCACAGTCAGAGCATCCAGAGCTCGTCCCGGCTGATAACGCAGGTGTTCCCCACTCTCGTCACACAACACGGCCATTAGATTGAGGCGTACCATATCGTCGAGCAGCTCGCTCAGCACACGGGGAGGCAGCTTGAGATCTTCGCCGATTTGCTCACGGCCCCAGGCCGGTTCACCACGATAAAAGATTTCGCCGGTAAGTATCAATATGGTCAGGGCTAACTGTTGCCGGCAAAGAAAATTGATCTTTTCCGCACCGAGATTCTGACGCACCGTGCCGATATTCTGGATCGCGTAGGTCAACTCAACGCCGAACAACACGATCATCCAGGAAAGATAGAGCCAGACTATGAAGATCGGCAGGGCGGCCATCGTACCGTAAATGGCGTTGTACTTACCTACCCCGACCTGGAAATGGACATACCCCCACTGCAGCAACTGCCACAGGGTGCCACCGACGATACCACCGACCAGTGCGGCCTGAATCCGCACCCGGGTGTTGGGCATAAACAGGTAAAGAAAGATAAACGCCGCCCACATGACCACAAAAGGGATCAGTTTAAACAACAGCAGAAGGGCCTCGCCAACGTAGGCTGTCTCCAATAGTTTCAGCACCAGGGTCTGGCTTTGCAGGCTGGTGCTGATGGAAACCGCCGCCAGTATCAATAGGGGGCTGAGCAGCACAACCGAAAAATAATCGGCAAAACGCCGCATCAGGGTGCGGGTCTCATGGACCCGCCAGATATGATTGAAACTCTTTTCAATATTGGACAAAAGGGCCAATACGGTAAGCACCAGGACAATCAGGCCGATAGCCCCGAGACGCCCGAACTGGGTATTTTCGATATAGCGAAAAATTTCACCGACCACTTCTTGGGAACCGATGGCCAGATTATTGATCAGGAAGGGTTCCAGAACATTTTGTACGCCGAGGCCCTTCAGCAAAGAAAACATCAATGCCAACAGGGGCACGATAGATAGCAGGGTTGCATAGGTCAGAGCCGAGGCCCGCAACATGCAGTTATCAGCCGTAAAATCCCGCACAACCAACCAGAAAATCTGTGCCTGGCGCAACCAGAAAACCCGCCAACGAGTCAACTCGTGGGGATCGATACGCCAAAGATCGTAAATCAGAAACTTTCTGACTTTTTCAAGGATGCTCTTCATGCTGCTCATTCCCACCCCTCAATCAAATCGCCGCACCACAACAGGCCGGGCAACACCGATATTTAACATCCACTTTTCAAAAAAGATAAACTGTGAGCCCTTAAAAACAAACGATTTTCACTCTTCATTCGGCAATCCGGCTACCGGCAACCCAAAGCGTTCGCCAGCCTGTGCCGACTCAGACTGCTCGCCAACCAGAACGATCGCCTGTCCGTCCCATTGAAGGTGCTGACGGGCTGCTGCCAATACATCCTCGGTTGTCACTGCCGCCAGACGATCGCGGTAACGTTGCAAAAAATCTCTGTCATAGTTGTAAAAATCGAGACGCATCGCCTGACTGACCACCTCGTGAGGTTCTTCAAAAGCGAAAACAAAGGAGTTGATCAGACTTTCCCGGGCTATCTCGAGCTCCTCTTCAGTAACAGGGTCCTGGCTGATTCGGCGCATCTCCTCCCGCATCAAACCGACCACCTCATCAACGGTTGCCGTGCGGGTCTCACAACCGGCAACGAACAACCCGGGCAAGCGACGTCCGGCCTGAAAGAAGGAATAGACCGAATAGGCCAGCCCCCGATTGGAACGTACCTCGCGCATCAACCGGGAATTAAAACCTCCCCCGCCAAGAATAAAATTCATGACCCGCAGAGCGTAGAGATCGGGGTGGTCCTTGGTAATACCTCGTTGGCCAAGCAAAACTGTGGTTTGGGGAACATTCTTGGATAAAACCAGTACCGCCGGTTCGATGGGAGCCACCAACGGGGGTATGTACTGCGGTTCGAAGGGTTGCAACGGCCAGTCACCGAAAAGCCTGTCGAGCAACTGCTCCATTTCCTCCGGATTGAAATCACCGGATACCGCCAACCAAAGGTTGTTGGGCAACACATAACGGTGATGAAAATCAAGTAGGTCCTTGCCGGAAATGGCCTGAACCGTATCCAGAGTCGGAGTACGGCCGAGAGGGTGGTCACCGTAGAGAGCTCGACGCAGATGCCGCTGAGCTATGGCACCGGGTTCGTCGTTCTGTCGTCGTATGGCTTCGAGCATCTGCCGCCGGGCCAGCTCCATTCGCTGCTTATCAAAACGGGGGCGGCGCAATAATTCGGCCAGCAAAGCCAATCCGTGTTCCAACTCATCACGATGCAAGGAAAAGTGACTGGAAACCGAGTAACTGCTGTTGCTCACAGAGAGATCGGCAGCCAACTCCTCGAGCTTGTCGTCAAAGGCCTGGGGAGACAACCGACCCGCGCCACCGCTTCGTAAAGCCGCCGCATACAGTTGAACCAGGCCGCTTTTGTCTTGTGGTTCACCGATGCTGCCCGCGCCGATCAGCAGGGAAATCTCTACCAGGGGCAGCTCATGGTCGGGATTGAGATAGAGGCGCATGCCGTTATCCATTACCCTCTGTTCAACTTCCGGAACGGCAAAGGTCAATGGCGGACTAACAATCTGGTCGGGACGGACCTGCGGCCGTTGCCCTACACAGGCCGGCAACAGTAACGCTATCAATAAAAGACCAAACACTCGCAACGACATGGCTCAGATTCCTTTTTTCTGCAAGACCGCCACGGTGCGGTTGGCTGGTACCAGGTAGGTAGCGGCAACACGCTGAATATCCTCCGCGGTGATAGAGGCGATCTGTTCCTCGTAGTCGATCAAGTAACGCCAATCGCCGCTAATGCTCTGATGGAAGGTCAGCATGCGAGCCAATCCGCCGTTACTCTGCAAAATGCGCAGATGATCGACTCGCAGACGATTACGAACCCGTACCAGAAGCTCCTCGCTCACCGGTTCAGTGGCCAAGCGCTGTAATTCGGCGTAAAGAGCCGTTTCGATCTCCGTCACGGTATGCGGGTGACGGGGGATGGCCTTAATCACAAACAGGTTTGGATAGCGATAGCCGGGTGCGCCGAAACTGCGCACCGAAGTGGCCAATTGTTGTTCTACAACCAAAGAGCGATAAAGACGGCTGGTGCGTCCCTGGGAAAGAATATGATCAATAACGTCGAATACGTAATCATCCCGTGCCGGCAAGGTCGGCTTGTGAAAGGCAACGGTCAAACGGGGCTCAGCATCGAATTCGACGGTCACCCGTTTTTCCCCCCGCTGAGGCGGCTCTACTGTCGTGATATTGGGAATCGGCGTGCCGGGCGGGATGGAGCCAAAATAGTTTTCGACCACGGCTACGGCCTGAGCGAAATCGACCGCTCCAACCAAGGCGATAACCGTATTGACCGGACTATAGTAACGTTCCATAAAGGAGCGGGTCACAGCTGGAGAAAGGTTGGCGATATCGGTGGGCCAACCGATGATGGGATTTCGATAGGGATGAACGGTGAATGCTGTAGCCAGCAATGATTCATAGAGCAGGCCATCGGCATCGCTGTCGTAGGATCGACGCCGCTCTTCCATAACCACATCTCGTTCGGTATAAAATTCACGAAGCACGCTGTTACGCATTCGGTCGGCCTCCAGTGAGGCCCACAGTTCCAGCTTATTGGCCGGCAGGGAGACGATATAGGAGGTCAAATCCTTGCTGGTAAAGGCATTGTAACCTACGGCACCGTTACGGGCATAGATCTGGGCAAACTCATCCTTAATCACCAGTTGCGTGTGGCGTTCCTGCAATCCGGCGAGTTTCTGCTCCAGTGCGGCGATGGTCCGCGGGTCCGGTTTGGACTCGTTCCGTAAGCGGTCAAGCTCGCTGCCCGTCAGCTCGATGTCCTTCAACAGGGGCTGTTCTTGCCGGTAGTCCCGGATACCGATGGTTTCGGTACCCTTGAAACGCAGGTGCTCCAGCAGATGGGCAACACCGCGGTCATTGCTTGTTTCATGCACTGCGCCGACCCCGACGGTGAGATAGGCGGAGAAAACCGGCGCTCCCGGTCGTTCAACCACCAAAAGTTTGAGGCCGTTGGCAAAAGTGTGTTCCTGAACCTTTTGCGCCAGGGTAGCGGCCTGCAATGACGGCACCCCGGCGCTCAATAACAGCAAGGCGGCCAAAAGCCGCCCTATCGATCTGATCAGCATGTAATTACTCCCCTGACACGATTCGGCAACCGATAGGAAGCCACCAATATCTTTCAGTATATACCGAAAGGGTCAACCTACCGCAAGGGCTAATCGCCGTAACTTATCAGTGCAGAGGGTTGGGGGGGAACACGGGACTGTCGGACAGCAGACTTTGTACCTTGACCAAAGGATTCGCGATCAAAGCTTCAGCCACCACATCTTCCATACTGTCGACCAGGACCAATCGCACTTCGTTACGGATATTTTCATCGATTTCCTGCAAATGGTCGCTATTACTGGCTGGCAGCAACACAGTCGTCACCCCGGCTCGATGAGCGGCCAGAACCTTCTCCTTGACGCCGCCGATAGGCAGCACTCTGCCGGTTAAAGTCAACTCGCCGGTCATCGCCACATTACGACGGGCGGGACAATTAGTCAGCAGGGAGATAAGGGCCGTGGCAATCGCCACGCCGGCCGAGGGACCGTCTTTGGGAATGGCACCGGCCGGCACATGAATATGTAAATCGCTCTGTTCAAAGAAGTCTCCTTCGATACCGAATTCGGCATGGTTGGCACGCACAAAAGAGAGCGCCGTCTTAGCCGATTCGCGCATGACATCGCCGAGACTTCCCGTCAAAATCAACTCCTTTTTACCGACCATGCGGGAAGCTTCAATAAAGATAATATCCCCGCCTGTTTCGGTCCAGGCCAAACCGGTAGCCACACCGACCCGGTCCTCCTCGCTGGCCGCATCGGCATAGAACCGGCGCGGTCCAAGCAGCGGGTCGACATCCGTGGCGCTAATCAAAGTACGGGGCACATCCCCTTGAGTGATTTCCTTGGCCACCTTGCGGCAAATGGAAGCGACTTGGCGTTCTACAGCGCGCACTCCGGCCTCCCGAGTGTATTCCCGAATAATCTTGAAGATGGCATCCTGCTCAAATTCCAGAGGATAGTCTTGCAGCCCGTTTTCATTGAGTTGTTTCGGCAACAGATATTTACGAACGATTTGCAACTTCTCTTCATCGCTGTAGCCGGGCAGGCGAATGGTCTCCATACGATCTCGCAGAGGCGCCGGAACCGGATCCATAACGTTGGCGGTAGTAATAAACATAACCTGCGACAGATCGAAAGGTACATCGAGATAATGATCGGTAAAGGAATCGTTCTGTTCCGGATCGAGCACTTCCAGAAGGGCCGAGGAAGGGTCACCGCGAAAATCCTGGCCGATCTTATCTACCTCATCGAGCATAAAGACCGGGTTATTGGCTTTGGCCCGACTGATCTCCTGAATGATGCGGCCCGGCATGGCGCCTATATAGGTACGACGATGTCCGCGAATTTCCGCCTCGTCCTTCATGCCACCGAGAGAGATTCGAATAAACTTGCGCCCCATGGCCCGGGCGATGGAACGACCGAGGGAGGTCTTGCCGACCCCGGGTGGGCCAACCAGGCAGAGAATTGGCCCTTTGAGGGTTTTCTTCAGGCTGTGTACGGCCAAAAACTCCAGAATGCGTTCCTTGACCTCCTTGAGGTTGTAGTGATCGTTGTCCAGAGTCTTTTGTGCAGCAGCGATATCCAAAACATCGTCCGTACCGCTATTCCAGGGCAGGTTACTCAGGCATTCCAGATAAGTTCTCGCTACGCTATATTCCGGAGAGGAGGGGTTGATACGCTCCAGTCGTTCCAGTTCCCGGTCGGCCACCTCAACCACCTCTTCCGGCAGCTCGGCATCCTCCAGGGCCCGACGCAACTTGCTGAGTTCCGCCCGGTGGGGATCGTCATCTCCAAGTTCGTTCTGGATCTGTTTGAGCTGCTCCCGCAGCAGATATTCCTTCTGGTTCTTGCCGATACGTTTAGCCACCTCCGATTGCACCTCGCCCTGCACTTGCAGCTTTTGCACCTCGGCGGTCAACAACAGATAGATCCCTTTAAGTCGTTCCAAAGGATCCAGTGTATCGAGAAGCCGCTGCTGATCGGCAAAATCGAGGGTAAGATAGACCGCCACCAGATCGGCCAGTTCTCCAGGCTCATTGATCTGGTTCATCATCTTCAGAACCTCACCCGGCAAGGGCCGGCCGTAGGCCAGTGCCACCTTGAGCAGAGCCTTGACACTTTGAGTCAAAGCCTCGGCAATAGGCCCCCTGCCCTCCGGATCGTTGAGTACTTTGACCGAAGCAAGGACGAAGGGGGTTCGCTGGCTGGCACTCAGCAAGCGAATGCGAACCAGCCCCTCAAGCATCACCTTGGCACCGCCTTCGGGAAACCGGAACACCTGGGTGATTCGACAGACGGTGCCGATGCGATTGAATTCGTGCAGGCCTTCCGCAGTATCTTCAGGCCGTATCGGCACAAGCCCGAGCAGATGATCGCGGCGCAACGCCTCTTCTATGGGAACCATACCCTGACTTTGTACTAACAGCGGAAAAGTCATATGGGGAAAGACAATCTGGTTGCGCAGAGGATAGATGGGCAATTCCGGTGGGATCGACAGGGTTTTATTGAACATCCGCTCGCTCCATCAGGTGGGGCTATGAATGAAAATGGCACTTGCCGAGTAGGTGGTGGACTCGCAACGAGCCAACAGCTCGTCCCAGAGCAAAACGGTCCTACCCGAAAAGCATAGCAATCGCCCGAAGGCTGTCAAGAAAGGCGGATCAAAAGAAAGGACTAAAGTATTGATTTTGCTACAGAACCGGAGCCAGAAATAATCGGCGCAACAAATGGGAGAGGCTTAAAAAACGGGAAACAGGGATAGGCAAGTCGATGAATGGGAGAGAGTCCCTTTATGACAAATGTGGAGCTCTTGGTCCTAAACCAGGGAATGTAAAATTATCCTGCGGAGGACCAGTCCCGTGTTAATAGCGACGGGCAACCATATAGTCGGCAAGTTCGAGTAAAGCATCCTTCTCCGCTCCGTCGGCAAAAGCGTTCAGACGTTCCTTTGCGCGACGGCACAATTCTTCGGCCTGTTGCCAGCAGTAAGCGATACCGCCGGTCTGTTCAATAATTAGCAACACCTCTGCGAGGTCGGCTGCCGGCAGTTCAGTATGCCCGATCACGGCAATAATGCGTTGTCGATCGACATCGGTAGCTTTACGCAGAGCATGAATCAACGGCAGGGTCACCTTGCCTTCGGCCAGATCGTGGCCCGGCGTTTTGCCAAATTCCGCTTCCACGGCCACATAATCAAGAGCATCGTCAATGAGCTGAAAGGCCAGACCGAGTTCGGTGCCAAACTGGTGCAAAGTCTCTGCCTGCGGGCCGTCGTCGACCAGCAAAGCGCCGCAACGGCAGGAAGCGGCAAACAAGGCAGCGGTTTTTTTACCTACAATTTCCAGATAGCTTTGTTCTTTCAAATCAAGATCAGAGCTGTTGACCAGTTGCTGCATCTCTCCTTCGGCGAGCGAGGTGACCGCCTCGGACAGAGTCTTAAAAACCGGCAGATTCCCGCTTTCGACAATCATCGAAAAAGACTTGGCAAACAGATAGTCGCCAGCCAACACCGAGGCCTGATTACCCCATACCACATTAGCCGAAGGATTCCCCCGCCGCAGGGTCGCTTTGTCCACTACGTCATCATGGAGCAAAGTAGCGGTATGAATAAACTCCACCACACTGGCCAAAGGGATATGGTCCTCACCCTGGTAGCCACTAAGCCGCGCACAGAGAAGCAGCAGCATGGGCCGAACCCGCTTGCCGCCACTGGCCAACAGGTATTGACCGACCTGGTTGATAAGGGCGGTTTCAGAGTGCATGCTTTTGGTGAAGTGTTCCTCGACAGCCGCAAGGTCATCGCGGAGCAACCGCAGGGCCTTTTCCATAAACTGTTTGTTTCTCCTCAGTCGGGCCGTAAAAAGACAGCCTGTAAAACACTATGGGGACGAACAATCAAAACCAGGATAAAAACACTGGCGATTCTTTATTAATCTATCGGAAAGATTTTTCCCATAATCGATTCTGAAAAAGCCGATGAAGGGGCTATTCCAACAATCGATAATCGCTAAAATACCGCTCATCCTAAGAATTCCTGGCAACCTTGTCAAAGCATTTCTCCCCACAAAAACCGACTGCCCTTCTATTGATGGTTTTCAAAAAACGTGCAGGATGGTTACGCAAAAATTTCGTCCTGCAAAGCCGGGTATTTTTTCAAGGGTGAAGCCATACATAGCATGGAGAGTCCTGAAAAAACCGTAACCTTAAGCCTGACTTTTTGCAACGCTGTCTTCTATTAGGAAAAGACAAGGTTGAGCGTTTAAGTTATAATTCCCAGGTAAAGACGATTTGATTGAAACAGGTCTAAAGAAAGGGGCAACTTAAAATGAAAAAACTTAGTTCGCTGGTTTTGGTGAGCATGGGTGCATTTTTGTTCTGGACCGCAATCCCTACAGCCGAGGCTGGCTGGGGAAACCTGTTCGAAGGGGTCAAAGGCCTGATCAGCGGCGGTAGCCTGGAAAACAAAGACATTGTGGCCGGGCTCAAAGAGGCCCTACGCATTGGCGCCGACAACAGCGTGACGCAAGTCGGGCAAATCGACGGTTACCTCAAAAACCCGGATATTCACATCGGCCTGCCAGGGCCCGTGGCCAAAGCAGAAAAGTTGTTGCGTTTTGCCGGGTACGGCGACCAGATCGACGCCTTTGAAACGAGCATGAACCGGGCCGCTGAACAAGCCGCCCCGCAAGCCAAGGAAATTTTCTGGCAGGCGATCGGCGACATGACCCTGGACGACGCCCGTCAAATCCTCGACGGTGGCGACACGGCCGCTACAGACTATTTTGCCGACCGCACCCGCCCCCGGCTGGCGGAGATCTTTTCCCCCATCGTCCACAACTCCCTGGCCTCGGTAGGTGCCACTAAAAACTTTCAAGATCTCGACACAACCCTCAAGAGCTTACCTTTGGGTGAGAGTTTGAGCTTTGATCTGGATCGTTACGTTACCGATGGCGCTCTGGACGGGCTGTTCCTGATCCTCGGCGAAGAAGAACGTAAAATCCGAGAGAATCCGGGAGCCCGCACCACGCATCTGCTGAAAAAAGTGTTTGGTGCTGCCAAGTAACCTATATCGCAGGTCAACCTGTAGAATCATTGGGGGGAAGGCATACCACGAAGTTTACACCCTGCAGTTAACCGCCATGATCTGTTTATCGGCATTACTCGTTGCAGCCATCAACTGGCATCTCTGTCAAATAAATCCTTAAACAAACAAGGATTTACTTCTGAAAGAATTTACAAAAAGAGCCCAGCTTGATATTCAAGCTGGGCTCTTTTTGTGTTGTGTAAATTGTGATTTACGATACGGGAGGAGGGCAACAAGCGACCTTGCAGGAGGCTCAAGTTTTCTGGGCAATCAGTCCCTTGCCGCTTCTACCTGTTGCGTCCGATTGATGGCAAGGATCAGGCTGAGCAGGCCAGCGAACATCAAGCTGTAGCCGAGCAGTTCAAGGCTCTCTTCCACGATCATTTTGACACTGCGCATATAATACTCACCCATGATGCCGATCCAGATTTCCTTTTTGCCCAATATTCGGGCAAAGGTCATCAGGATCACGAAACCAACTGAGGCAATAATCGACGCCGAGTAGAGGCGAATCTCCTGCAGCTGGGCCCAGAATGGTCGACGATGTCGGAACAACCAGAGACCGGAAGGGATTAATACCATTGCCACTACCAGCTGCCAAGCGCCCCGGAACCACTCATCCCTGAACCAGTTATTTTGTTCACGGATCAGCATGACCAGGGCCAATATACTGAGCACAGCGAAAAAAACGCGAAATGATTTTTGATGGCGGACAGACCATGCAGAAAGGGAAATCATCAGGAGAAGAAGAAGGTTTTGACAGTTTTCTATGAGGGTATTCTCGCTGCTGGTGTATTGGAAGGCGGTGGTAGCCTCCAGGTAAACCACTTCGCTAGCAAAGAAACACATACCCACGACAATAATGGCATTTAGCATCAATTGTAATCCTGTGAAAAACTAACGTTGCATGAGGGTCTGATTAGGCTCATATCGAACCGGGAAATCTAGACTAAGATTAATCGTCAGTCAAGAGATTGTTCCGATAGTCTGGGCAGGAGAAGTTTCATCTGTGGGCAGGGCGATAATGACGTTGTTTGGGCCCCGGGACTTTGGCTTGAATTGCCGCTACAATTCTTGACGCGCCCTCTACTATCTTAAAAGCTGTCCACACCTTTACAACCAGGCAATAATCCAAAACCTAGATAAATAAAAGAAAACCACCATGTTTGCGGCGGTTTTTACCGTCATTATATCCAACATCCCAAGGTTAGTGTTTCGGTCCGCGTTTCAATGCGACAAGCTCAGCATCAAGAGCTTCTGCGACCTGCTTTAAGTTCGCTCATCCGCATGTGCTTACTGTAAACCTTGAGGTTTACGTCCGCGGCGGCACCAACATTGTAATGCGGGGTTTTGGCGCCATCTACCATTTTTTCCGTTCTCGATAGAAAATTTTCCCTGCCATGCCCCCCCCTTTTCTGCGTACCGCCCCCAATAGTGGCGCTCTATTGTATCATTGTAGACAGGGTGCCGACTCGGCTCCTTCCCAATGAACTATTGGCATGATTTACATCAAAGCCGGGACGACACATCCACCAAATACGGATTAAGGATTTTGAATTTTCCAAAACTAACCACTAGAGCACCGCTAATTCAATTGGCATGATTTAATCTGGCGAGCAAAGCCGCACTGTAGATTATCTATAATTAATTAGTTTAGACGTTTTCCCTTAAAGGGATTAACATGTTCTTACTTGCGGACGGGGAAGCTCTAACAATTGGCCTTTCTTCTTTTAGCGAACAGGGCTCGATGACCCTCGGCTAGTTTCCGTACCGGCCTCCTTTTTCTCATAAGCAACTACATCCCCACCGCGCCCTGCTGCCTCCGTTGCCACCTCTTTACTTAAATTATGCCCTGCCAATAACCACAACCTTTCTAACGCGCTTATTTTTTCGCCAAGGCTTTTTAAAGCCCACCCTGTCTCCGACAGTGATTCAATCGTGTATTTTCTGATGAAGGCGCACACTGACTCGCGCACCGGACTCCGCTTCAACCATAAGGTAACACCAGTATTTATCTGGAGCACCAAGCGGCGGTCGGTAAGCTTTCTCAACAACGATCCAAATAAGGAGGGGTTTGCGCAATGGATGGTGGGGCTTCAAACCGAAGCTGCTGCCGCAGGCATTTCTCATCGAACACTGGAACGAGCCCTGGCAGACATAAAAAAGCCTCTGGCCAAGGTGATTGATGTCGATCGCAAGCAACCGGAGTTTACCCAGACCGTACAGGATTATGTCTCGACCCGGATCAGCGGCTACAGAATCAAAGATGGTCGCAAAATGAAAAGGCGCTATCCGATCTGGCTGGGACGGGTCGAAGATCGCCACGGGGTGCAGAGGCGCTTCATCCTTGCCCTGTGGGGGATAGAGACCAATTACGGCAGGCACACCGGTAACTTTCCGGTGATCGAGGCTTTGGTCTCTTTGTCTTATGACGGGCGGCGTAGTGATTATTTTCGTAGGGAGTTGCTCGAAGCCTTACGGATTGTCGATGCCGGCCACATTCCCTTGAAACATATGAAAGGTTCCTGGGCAGGGGCCATGGGACAGTGCCAGTTCATGCCCTCGGTTTTTTGTGCCTATGCCGTGGACGCCGAGGGTGACGGGCGCATCGATATCTGGCATTCTGTGCCCGATGTCCTGGCTTCGGGCGCCAATTTCCTGGCCGCATCGGGCTGGAAGAATGATCAGACCTGGGGTCGGCCGGTAAAGTTGCCAAAAGGATTTGACACTTCCCTCGTCGGGCTGGAAAAGCGGTTGCCTCTGCCAAAATGGCAAGCCCTTGGCGTGCGACGCGTCGACGGCCGTGCCCTGCCCCGGCGTAACCTTGATGCCTCGCTGTTACTCCCCGACGGACCGGGCAGTCAGGCCTATCTGGTGTATGACAATTTCAGGGTATTGCGGGTCTGGAACAAGTCCAATGCCTTTGCCTTGGCGGTCGGCCTGCTTTCTGACCAGCTGGCCAAAGGCAAATAGATCGGTAATTGCCTTTCACCCCATGCTGCCAAGACTGGCAAAGGATACCAGTCGATTCAGATCAATTCCGGTAACATCTCCTCGAGCCATCAGGCGGTTCCTCCCTTGCAGGACGAATCCAGCGTCTTGCAGGTCCTGCGGCGGTAAACTGCCGGTTCGCAGATCGATGACCAACTCCTCTTCGGTTTTTGCCGTCTCAACAGCGAGAACCAGCAACCTGCGATATTCTGCGGCATCCGAACTGTCGCCAAACCAGGGGCCGAGAATCTGCAGCCCCGGTTCCCGCTGCAACAGAGCAACGCTCGCGCCGCAAAGCAGCAGCCTTCCTTTGGGCAGCAAATAGTTCAACAAGGCACGCTGTTCTCCCCACACCTCCTGATCAGCATCCTGCAGGGCAATATTTCTATGATTCGGTTCTTCGACGTCCTCCAAGCAAGGAATACTGCCTGCGCCGGCCCCTTTTGGCCTAACCCAGCGTTCCACCTGTCCAATAATCTCAAAGCCACGGCGCAGATAGAGGGGGAAACCCGATTCAGACGCGGTTAGCCAAATAGAGCGCGTCTTTTGTTGCTCCAGGAGTAGAATTGCCTGGTCGAGCAGGTGCTGGCCATGGCCTTGCCCCCTGCAAGGCTCGGGCACAATGAGGTTACCAATCCACGCGCTGTGACCGTGGTTCACCAGAGTGATAAGACCTAGAAAAAGTCCCCCGCAACGCAGCGCCATGGCACTGCCTGCAAGGGGACCGCAAAATAGTTCTATTTCGGTGGCGGGGACACGCCAGCCTTCTCCTGCGGCCGCATACATAAACTCCCGCCAGTCATCAGCTCCGGGCTGAACGAATTTTTTCCTGTTATCCATCCGCTTTCACCCGTCAACACCGGAGCTCAATTGACACGCCTCAGTCCACATCTCGTCCGAACTGATGAAACTCAGACAGGTTGCTGAACTCACCAGTGGCGAGATACTGATTGGGGGCATTGATAAAATCATACACGCTTTGAAAATCCTCAACATGCCGGGCTTCTTCCTCGGCAATGACCTTCAAGTATTTTTTCATTTTTCCAGAACGGGTCTGTTCCAGCATATTTCGAAAACAATGAATTTCTGCCGTTTCCAGTTCCAGAGCAAAACGGTAGGCGTTCTCCAAACCACCATCAGCTTCATCGGCCACGGCATCCTTGATGGATACCATCCGCCACGGGCTGCAGTTTTCGTCCATTACCGGACAAGATTTTTCATCCCCGGTTCCTTCAGACGAAGTCATGCTTTCAATGAAGCGGTACCGTTCTATATGGTCGGAGGCCAGATCGGCAAAGAACCGTTTGTATCCGAGGTCGGATGCGGAGTTGGACAGCGTTAGATAAAATTCCGTCGCATCCTGTTCCATCTGCAGGGCAAAATCGAAAAGATTCATGGTTGGCTCCTTTCGTTTCGGGGCCCTTGAGGAACCAGGTCCCCATATGATCTACTGTAGCATGACCGGCATATTCCAGTCAGGCCACCTTTGGCAAGTCGCGGCAGAGTTCTAATAGTTCCTCGTCGCTGATGGGACTCTTGCATTTCTGAGACCGTCTCCGAACCTCTTCCAGCAAATCCGCCAGGGACAAACCCTCCGGCGCCAGGCCGAGCTGGCGAATGCGAGCGATGAGCGCCTGGCTGCCGGAGTGCTTACCCAGCACCAGGTAGCGGGACAGCCCCACCTCCTGCGGATCGAAGGCTTCGTAATTGCGAGGATTTTTCAGCACTCCGTCGACATGCAGTCCGGATTCGTGGGAAAAAACCTTTTCGCCGACGATGGCCTTCCATTCAGGGACCGGTCGGGCACTAGCCTGCCCAACATAGCGGGAAACCTCCACGAAACGACTACTGTCTATGTCACAATCAACGCCACAGGCATGCTTGAGAGCCATGACAACCTCTTCCAAGGCGGCATTGCCGGCCCGTTCGCCAAGACCGTTGACGGTGGTGTTGACAAAGCGGGCGCCGGCCTTGATGCCGGCAATAGCGTTGGCGGTAGCCATGCCGAGATCGTTATGGGTGTGCACCTCGATGGGCAGAGCGCAATGCTTAGTCAGGTGCTTCACCTTGTCGTAGGTAGCGAAGGGATCAAGCAGGCCGAGAGTGTCGCAGAAACGAAAGCGGTCGGCACCCATATCCCGGGCAATGGTCATTAGTTCAAGCAGGAAATCGAGATCAGCGCGGCTCGAATCTTCGCCGCCGACGGAGACGTAGAGATCATGCTGTTTGGCGAAACCTAGGGCCGTTTTCAGCTGCTCACGGACCCAGTGGCGATCTTTGCGCAACTTGTACTCGATATGGATATCCGACACACAGAGGGAAATATCGACCGCCCCCACCCCGCAGGCCAGCGACGCCTTAAGGTCGGAGATCAACGCCCGGTTCCAGGTAATGAGCCGGGCGTTGAGATCCATCTCTACCAGGGCCCGCACCGCAACCTGTTCGTCACCTCCCATCGCCGGAATACCGCACTCGAGCTCGTGAATCCCCATCTCATCGAGAGTGCGGGCAATGGTCTTTTTCTCTTCCAGAGTAAATACCACCCCGGCCGTCTGCTCACCATCACGCAGGGTGGTATCGTCGATAATGACACTCGGCAGTTTGTCTTCGCTCATGATCTGACCTCATCTGGTCGGCCGCACCAGTTCCAACTTAGAAATCTGGCGTCTTTTAGAAACCGACCGTAAACGTAAAAACCCCGGCAGTCTGAACGACTCCGGGGCTGCATTGCCCGATTCACCGCGCCATTGCGGTTACTGAAACTTCCGTAAAACCTATCTTCTTATTGAGCAATTCTCGTACCAGAAAATAAAACCTGTATTTGCCAAAAGTTACGAAACTGAAGGGGGATTGGTTGCCACAATTTTCAGCGTTAAAAAAGATAGGTGCTACCCCTAAAGGCAGTTGTAATGAGGAGGGTCCCCAAGCTAGGACAGAAATAAATCGAGATCGAAGGAGATACGGCGACCCTGCCGTACCTGGTCGCGCAACTCGGCAAGTTTGCGATCGAGGACATTAAGTTGTTCGAGGCCACGGCGCTCTTCATCGCTGGTCTCTATGACCGCAGCGATGCCGCCATTTTTAATCACTAGGCGGCGATGACCGGACAGTGCGAGGATTGGATCGTGAGTAGCCATGAGCACAATCTTCTCCTGCTTGACCAGCAATTCCAGAGCCCTGCGGCGGTCGACTCCGGCGTTTTCGATTTCGTCGATCAACACGATGGGAGAGGCGCTCAAACAGGCCACGTCAGCGATCATCAGCGCCCGGGACTGGCCGCCGGACAGGGCGGTGACCGGCGTGGCGAGGGTAAAGGGTTCACCGGCCAGGTCAACGGCCGTAGCAAAGACCTGCTCTATGGCGCCGTCAATATCGTCCACCAGACGACTTTCGGCGTGCAGGGCGATGAACTCCTGTACCGACAGGTCCATGACGAAGTTCATGTTCTGCGAGAGCTGGGCGACCAACCGCGTCTCCCCGGCCAGGCGGGCGCTTTCGTCAGCCGGTTCGCCATCGAGGAGAATGCGCCGCCCGGAAGGAGTATCACCCTGGGCAAGGCACTCGATATCAGCCAACAAGCGACTCTTGCCGGAACCGGTCGGACCGACCACGCAGACCACGTCGCCGACGGTCAGCTCCAGCTGTATCTCCTCCGGTTGGCCAGCCTTGTCGCAGCCGCCGAGGATGGTCACGGTGCGCACCGGCTGGGCGGCACCAGCCTTGAACTGCTCCATCTGTTTGACAAACTCGGCAAACTGGGTCATCAGCTCCTGACGGTCAAGGCCGAACTCGGTAAGTTGTTCCGCCGGCACAGCATCGATAACTTGTCCCAGTCGCTGCCCTTTGCTTGGCAGCGGAATGCCCATTGCGGCAAAGAAATCCCGCACATAAGGGCGCTCCTTCAGCAATTGAGGCAAAGGTTGTTGCAGCAATTCGTCGAGCATCATGAGAAATCCATCGTCTTGATGTTGCCGATCTGACAATCGGGACCGATGCGGGTTTCGCCCAGGCAATAGGAACAGAGGGCGGCCGGCATGGAGAAACGCAGCCGCTTGCCTTCCAGGGTACCGAAAGGCCGCGCTCCCTTGATGTGCCGCTGCAGCAGCAGGCTGCCCTGACCGGTGAGACCGTTGACCGGCAGCACCGCGGCCTTGGGGTTGACCTGTCGCACACGAAAGGCGAACACCTCCCGCTCGGCCTGAGAAACGATGTCTCCCTTGGTGATCACCGCCACATCGGCGGTCTTGAGCATCGGTCCGATCTTGCGCGGGGTGTGCATACCGCTGAGGTTGTCCACCACGCACACGGCCAGCACCTCGTCGATATGGGGTGAACAGCGGTTGCACAGACCGGCGCTTTCGCTGATCAGCAGATCGAACCCGCTGCGGATTCCCCACTGCAGGCCTTGTTCGATATTGGCGATAAAAAAATGATCAGGGCAGAGACCACCGGCAAGGCCGGTCTTGACCGGCAGACCGGCCCGGGCATAACGATGCTCATCCTCGCTGGACAGGCAGTCGAACTTGATAATACCGATACGCAAGCCCTCGGCGACCAAACTCTCGGCGACCCGCAACACCACCGAGGTCTTACCGCTCGATGGCGGCCCGGCCACGGTGACCAGTTTCATGAAACAACTCCCTTAACCGCCGGCATGAACACATCGTCGATGGCGGCATTGACAACGGCCAGATCGTTGGCCCGGATGAATTCCCAGCCGATCCACTTGAGGGGCTTTTCCTGTAACTCGCCGGGAAGGTCGGCGTGAGGGGTGGGAAAACGGGCTCCGACCAGTACCTTGCCGAGCTCCTTGCCGGTCAGGTAGTCGAGCACAGGCTGCAGTTCGGCAACCCTATCTTTTTTCACCATCAGGGTCACCGGGCTGGCCAGGGCGCCATCTGCGGGCCAGATGATACGAATCCGTTCCTGATGCTTTACCCGGTGGGCGAAAAATTCGGGCATCACGTAGAGGGCGCCGCCTTGAGCGCTGTCGATGGCCTTGACCATCTGCGCCGGATGCAATCCATCGCACACATTGCGCGCCAGCTTGAGAAGCCCCTCGGCACCGTGTTCCCGGTAGATGGGCAGCAGCACCGCATGGCAGAAGAAATCCTTGTTACCACGCAGGGTCACCTCCCCCTCCCAGTGCTCTGCGAGCAGATCGTCCCAGCAGGCGGGCAGCGGTCGGTCGCCAGTCTTGTCGAGATCGGCGACCATCACCAGCGGATTGACACCAAGGATCGAATACTGGTGTTCGGGATCGAGGATACCCGCTTTTTCATAAGAGGTGGTCGGCAGAGTCTCGGCCACATCGATGAAATTTCCAGCCTCGACAAAGCGCTTGTAAAAACTCTGGTGATAGAAGGAATTAAAATCGGCGGAAACGACGATGTCGGGCAATTCTTCGATGCGCTCAATGGTACTGACATAAGAATAATAGGAAAGCTCCTGGTTGAGATTGCCCTCGACGGCATAGGTGATGGCGGGGCCGCCGGCCTTGCGCAAGTCAGTGAGAAAAGTGCTGATCGCCTTGGCAAAAGGTACCTTGATGCCGCAGGGCATCAGCGCCAGAAGGGTTAAATCCCCCTGGCTCTGGTAATCGATCAGGCCGGGCGCCTCACACACCTCTTCCTCGGCTATGGCTTCGTTAAGCAGGCGTATAAAAGACTGGACGGCGACCCCCCGACTGCGCAAAGCAGTCCCAAGAGTAAGAAAGGGGGCCAGCACCCGCATGCCTTCCTCGCTAGTCAACGCTTCCAGCCCGTGGGCAGCAAATACCGGCCTGGTCTCCGGCCAGCGGTTGACTAAATCAGCGATTTTCATATCAAGGTGTATCGATTGGATCATGAAGATTCTCCTGAGGATGAGTCACTGCCCGGAACAGCAATCCCTGCGGACCCGCCCGTAACGAAAATGACGTAAGGCCATCTCGCTGAACAGCAACACCACATAGGACAGGACGATAGCCACCAGACACAGGGCCAGGGCACGGGTCTCGCCTCCCGGTGAATTGGAATAGTCGAAGATCGCCAGGGGAATGGTCTGGGTCACGCCGGGAATATTGCCTGCCAGAATGATAGTCGCGCCAAATTCACCGAGACTGCGGGCAAAGGCCAAGGTCGCGCCAGCCAGCATCGACGGCAAGGACAGAGGCAGCACGACGGTCAGCAGGGTGTCGTGCCAGGCGGCTCCAAGAGTGCGAGAGGCATGTAGCAAATGGGGATCGATTTGCTCCATGCCAAGACGAATGGCCCGCACCATCAACGGCAGGCCGATAAGCGCTGAGGCGACTACCGCCGCCTTCCAGGTAAAGACGATCTGGATCCCAAGGTTGTCGAGTAGGGCACCGAGCCAAGCCTGACGGCCGAGAAGCAAAAGCAGCAGATAGCCGACCACCACCGGCGGCAGCACAAGTGGCAGGTTGATAAAGCCATCGAGCAGCGGCTTGCCCGGCAGGCGGCTGAAGACCAGCAGCCAGGCGAGGCCGAAGCCGACCGGCAGGGCGACCAGAGTGGCGACGGTGGCTACCCGGGCAGACAGCCATAGGGCTTGGAGATCGCTGGGGGAGAAATCGAGCATTCTTTTCTATATCCTTTTAGTGATGCCGCTATAGACGGATGCTTTTTAAAGTCAGAACCGGCGGGTCACGAACGCAAGCTGCAGCGAGAACCAAGGGAGCTTATTCCTCCACAACAAACCCATGCCGTACAAAAATCTCTTTAGCTACCTTGCCTTTTAAAAACTCCATAAAAGCAAGCGCCTCTTCCTTGTCCGCCCCGGCAACCGTCAACCCCATCGGATAACTCACCCGCGGATAGAGCTCCGCCGGCACCTCCAGCAGAATCTTCGCCTGCCCTGCCAACAATGCGTCGGTAGCATAAACAAAGGCGACATCAACCTCGCCGCGGTCGGCATAAAGCAGCGCCTGGCGTACATCCTTGGCCATGATCAGCTTGCCCTCGGCCAGCAGCGACTGATAGAGTCCGGCCTTGGCAAGCGCCTGCTGGGCATAACGGCCGGCCGGCACACTCTTCGGGCTGCCGAGCGCAATACGCGCTAACCCGTTCAAATCACTCATTGCACCGATGGAGAGATTGGGACGCCCCACCAGCACCATTCGATTGTAAGCCAGGGTACCGACCGTGGCAGCCGGAACGATGCCCTGAGCCACCACGTAATCCATCCACTTGGGATTCGCAGAAATATAGACATCGGCGGGTGCTCCTGCAGTAAGCTGCTTGGCCAACGCTCCAGAGGAAGCAAAATTGGACAACAGTCGGGCTTCCGGGTGCTTTTCGGTAAATGCCGCTCCAACTTCTTTGATCACATCGATCATGCTGCCGGCAACAGAAAGCCGCAACTCGCCCGCCCACAGAGTCGAAGGAAACAGCAAAAGCAGTAGAAGAAGAAAACGGGTTGTTATGTTACGGATATCCATCTGGAAGCTCCTTCTGGTTAAAGCGAAAGAAACAGAGCGCATCGTCACTATTTCCACAACTTTCACAACAGCCGTCTAAAAGCTGCCGCTTTAATCGCGGCAAAAACCTTGCCCCCTTCCTTTAGTTCCAATTCCGCTGCGGCTTCCCGTACCACCTGGGCTACCAGTCGCTGGCCGCCACAGTCGAGCACCACGCCGACGTTCCCGTTACAGGGAATCAGCTCGACCAGGGTCGCCTCCAACAGGTTGCGCGCCGATAAAGCCTGAGGATGACGCTTGAATAACAGAATATCCTTGCTTGCCAGCCCAAACAGTCCGGAGCCGCTCGATTCCTTGCTCGATACGATCAGCTCGGTAGTTCCCCAACGGTAGGCCAGTAGATCGCCAACCTCTCGCGAAGCCCCTAATTGCAGATGATTGAGATAGCCCGATTCGCAATGGGCCAGGCGCTCTCTGGCCATACTCTCCGCATCGCTGGTGGTCTTGAGTCGGCCATTTTTAAAGACCAGCACTCGATCCGTCAGCAACCGCATCTCACTCAGAGAATGGGAGATATAGAGATAAGGAATATCAAAGCGACGCAGGGTCTTGCGCAAAAAAGGGATGATCTGTTCTTTAAGACCGTGATCTAGAGCACTCAGAGGTTCGTCCAGAATCAATAAGTCCGGAGCAGCCAGCAGGGCCCGGCCCAGGGCAATTCGCTGCCGCTCACCACCGGATAGGGCCGCAACGCTACGGGAAAGCAGATGTTCGATATCCAGGGCACTGGCGACATCGGCAAGAGCCAACTTGCGGCGTTGCAGAGGCAAGCGTCGATGACCGTAGAGCAAATTACGCCGCACATTGAGATGGGGAAAGAGATGAGCGTGTTGAAACACCACTGCGACCCGGCGCTGCTCTGGCGGCAGACTGATTTGGCTGCGGCTGTCGTGTAAAACACGCCCGTCCAGTCGAATCAACCCCTCGTCGGGCGGCAGCAATCCGGCCAGCAAGTTGACCAAAGTCGACTTGCCGCTACCGGAAGGACCGAAAATCCCGGTGCGGCGCCCTTCGACAGAGAAGGCGGCGGCGAACTCAAAAGAGCCCAACCGCATATGTAGATCGACATCCAGGTGCATAATCAACTCGACAGGGTTACGGACAAAAATCGCTTCATCATTCGGTCAATATTCCGATTAACCGGTGCAGGTCAGACGTCCGGAAACTTCCGATGGCTTCTTCAAAGAACACAGATCAATATCCTCACCAATCAGCCCAGCTGCATCGGCGCGGCACTGGCCACAGTGGCGGGCCTGAGTCAAAATTGATTCCGCCTGGTTGCGCACCAAATCCATGACCAAATCCGTAGGACGCTCCCGGTCATGGAATATCCCCTGGGGAATTAACGGCAGAATATTCATCATGCTGGCGCCCAGTTTGCGGACCGCCACCGCCAACGGCAGGGTTTCGTGGTCGTTGATTCCGGGGATGTAGACGGTATTTATCTTGACCAGCATGTCGGCGGCCACCGCCGCTTCAACCCCTGCCATCTGCCGCGCGAGGAGAAGCTTGGCGCCAGCTTCGCCGTTATAGCGCTGACCATCCGCCCGCACCCACTCGTAAACCTTGGCGCCTACCTCCGGAGTCAAGGCATTGATAGTTACTGTAACGCTATGCACTCCTAGTTCCTTGAGTTCGTCGATGCGCTCAGGCAGCAGCATGCCGTTGGTGGACAGGCACAGCATTAAATGCGGAAAGTGCTTTTTCACCAGACGAAAAGTCTCAAAAGTATTCTCGTTGGCCAGTGGATCGCCGGGGCCGGCAATCCCCACAACTCGCATGTTTTTGCCTCCGACAGGGTGGCTCATGACCAGCCGCAGTCGATCAAGGGCTTCGGTCGGAGACAGCACACGACTGGTAACACCTGGACGATTTTCGTTAGCGCAATCGAACTTACGCTCGCAGAAGCCGCACTTGATATTGCAGCCGGGCGCTACAGGCAGATGAATACGGCCTGCCTTCTGATGATCACCTCCAAAGCAGGGATGGCCCGACTGATTGTTGGGGTGACCTGCCTGATTGCTGGAACGGGAGCAACTGCTTGCTGACATGGTTGTACTCCTTTCTTAGGGCTAAAAAATAGAAAAGCCCCGCAGGGATATCCCTGAGGGGCTTCATTGCCATTATTATTCGCAGCACTCCGTTGTGCCTGTCAATTCCAGATTAGCGTTCAGCCGGTCTTAAAAAATCGAAAAAGTGGGTTGGAGACCAGACAGCCTCCAACCCCATGGAAAGGAGCGAGCTTTTTCGAAATCTGACTGACGCCTGTTGTTGATAGTCTTTATTGCATAGCCCGTGCCAGCTCTAAAACGGCATAAAAAAGGGCAGATAGCCTCTTTTGGAGGTCTATCTGCCCATGCCGTTAGCAATTGCAGATCCGAAAGGTTACTTTTTTCGCACCGGCCGAGCTCCTCCCACAGGAGCCCGTCAACATCCCCCCGCGGAAAGCAATACAAAAGCGTTGTGCAACGCATCTTCCACCGGGCCCTGAGCGGTAAAGGCCTGAATTCCTGCCTCGGCCAGGGACATGCGCGGCAGATCACCGATCTGCACACAGACTACAGCCCGACAGCCATCGAGACATTTTGCAATCGCGGAAAAACGCTGCTCGTGTTCGGTGTGATTGGGGTCGCTGGTGCAATATTGCGCTACCTCGACCTCATTAAGACGGCAGACCGACTGTTCTGTAACATCGAACAGGGTGAAGATCGAGGTCTTGCCAAAATGGAGATCGACTTCCTGGCCTGAACTGGTGGCAACGGCGATAAGCATCAGCGACTCCTTTCTGCTGCCGGCACCGCCCGAGGAAGGTGCCGGTCAAATGCGGATCAAGCTTCCAGGGGTTTGAAAGAGAAAGCTTTTTTCGGACAAGTCACGCCGCAGGCAGCGCAACCGATACAGTTTCCGTCATTCTCTACAAACATGAACATGCGCGCTGAATCCTCTTCGTCAATTTCCTTGAAGCCAAGGACCTTGCGTGAGCAGGCCTTGTAACAGCGTCCGCAGCCGATACATTTTTCTTCGTCGATGGACTCGGCGAAGGTCGGGGTCCATTCACTGCCGTCTTTGGTTTTAGCGGTGTAATAAGCCATTATCATCTCTCCTTGTGCGATCTTTCGATTGGTAGCTTACGGGATTAATTCTTCCTACTGGTTCTATCAGGCCGTCGCAAAATATTCGTCAGAAAGCTGGGGAACTTTGGGGGGTCAGTGCAGTCCATAAACAAACCTGACATTCTTGCGACGGATCATCAATTATCGAATAAAAATTACGTAGGCCGCTCATCTTTGAGCATGGCCTTGCGCAGCCAGGGGGGAGGATTGCCCTGCAATACCTGCTGCAGTTTCTCAACCACCTCCTGAATTGTCTCTTCGCCCTCGCCCTTACTCTTGATCGGATGGATCTTATTCGCCACCAATTTGGCGGCCGCCGGCCCGCCTATCTGAGTAACATAAACGATGGCACAGTCGCTCAAAGCGCCAAGCCGAGCCGCGATCTTGTCTTCTGAATCGGCTCCGTCTGGTTGTACCTGCACCATACCGGCAAAACGTGCCTGGTCCATCTGCACATCCCAGATGGCAAATTTTTCCGCCCAGCCGAAATGCTGGTCGATGTGATTATTGTCGCTGCTGGCGAAGGCTACTTTCATGGTAAATCCTCTCTTGACCGGTTCGTTCACCACGGTCAGTCGTCGTGTCAATGCCACGGTCTTTCCTCCCGCGAGTCGAAGGTCCCGACCCTGCCTGTGCCCTTCATGAATGTTCAGCTAATAGTAAATCACCGGCAGGGGAGAGATGCTTCCTCTCCCCTGCCTGCATGAAACACATGGTGATTAGCGCATCATTTCGAAATTACGATCCTCGCAGGTTACATCGACCTGGTCGAGGAAGGTGTTGGCGATCCAGGTCAGCAGGTTAATAGCCCCCTGGTAGCCGATGGTCGGATAACGATGCAGGTTGACCCGGTCCATGATCGGGAAACCGGCCCGGATCAGAGGAATACCGAGATCGCGGGTGATAAACTTGCCGTGGGCGTCTCCGATCAGGGCATCGACGGGGTCGGTGGCACACAGGCTGCGCAGATGCCACAGGTCCTTGTTGATCCAGATGTTGCAATCGGCACCGTAGGGAGAGGTATCGAGCAGCTCCTGCATCGTCTTTTTGAACTTCTTGTTCGAGCGGCTGCAGAGGATGTGGTAAGGACGAGCGCCCATCTCCAGCAAGAAAGAGACGACGCCAAGCAGCCAGTCGGGGTCACCGTAGATGGCGAACTTCTTGTTGTGCAGATACTGATGAGCATCTGTCATGGCATCAACCGCCCGGCCGCGCTCGTCTATGAGTTCCTGGGGTACCGGCTTGTCGAACAGCTCGGAGATCTTCATCAGCAGTTCATCGGTCTTCTTAACACCGATAGGCATAGGCAGGGTTTCCACCGGTGCATCGGTATTGGCGCTGAACCACTTCATAGTCTCCTTGGTGGAGTACTGCTGCAAAGCGATGGTGGCGTGAGCATTCAGGGCGTCGGCCGCATCTTCCAGCGGAGTACCGCCCGGATAAGGATTATAAGTACCGGTCAGAGGCGAGTCGAAGGAGTCGGAGATGTCCGCCATCAGGGTGCAGGGGATATCAAAGGCCTTCATGTAGCGCTTGTACTCTCGGTAGTTGCCGGTGCAGGCGTCGAAACCGGGAATCAGGTTAAGACTGCCGTTGTCCTTGCCCTCGACCTTCTTGTCACCACCCAGGGTATTGAGAATCGACTTGAGCATCGGGTCGTAACCGTGAATATGGGTGCCGTTGAAGCTCGGGGTGTTGGCGTAAGGCACCGGGAAATCCGCGGGGATATGTCCTTCATTACGGGCATTCTGGATAAAGGCGGTCAGGTCGTCGCCGATAACCTCCGGCATGCAGGAGGTGAAGACCGCGATCATCTTCGGATGGTACAGGGTGTAGGCGTTTTCCAGCCCTTCGAAAAGGTTGTTCTGGCCGCCGAACACCGCGCCGTCTTCGGTCATGGCATCGGAAACGGCCGGAGCCGGCTCGCGGAAGTGACGGTTGAAGGCACTGCGGTAGTAGGACGCGCAACCCTGAGAACCGTGGACGAAGGGCAGAGTGCCTTCGAAACCGTGGGCGACCAGCTGGGCACCTAAAGGCTGACAAGCATGGGCCGGGTTGATAACCAGCCCTTCGCGGGCCATGTTCTTCTCTTTATATTCTTCGGTGTTGATCCATTCCTTGATCCGTTCCACCTCTTCAGTGGTGATCTCGGTAACTTTTTTTACTGCGCACTGTTCACTCATGACGAAACTCCTATATCAAGTGAGGCCTGGTTAGTGGGGAGCCGATTGCCGCTCCCTTCCCTCTCCTGTTTATGTTTTAAAAGGGTGCCTTGACCAAACCCCAGGTCGGGCTGTTGATGGCCATATCGATATCCCGAGCGAAGATGGGGAAACCGTCGTAGGCATGGTAAGGGCCGGAGTAATCCCAGCTGTGCATCTGGCGGAAAGGAACGCCGGCCTTCTGGAAGACATACTTTTCCTTAACACCACTGGCGACCAGGTCGGGGCGCATGGCCTCAACCCACTTCTCCAGTTCGATCTCGGAAGCATCGTCAAACACCAGGGTGCCCTTGTCCATTTCCGGATAAGTCCGATCGTAGTCATCGGTATGGGCGAATTCGTAACCGGAAGCGATGACCTTCATGCCGAGATCCTCGTAGGCGCCGATGGTATGACGGGGTCGCAGGCCGCCGACGAAGACCATGACGGTCTTGCCTTCGAGGCGGGGACGATACTCATCAATGACCTTCTGCATTGGCTCGGTGTACTTGGCGATAACCTTCTCGGCGTTCTCCTTGATCTTGTCATCGAACTGAGCCGCGATTTCCCGCAAACTCTTGGCGATCTGAGTCGGGCCGAAGAAGTTGAATTCCATCCAGGGGATACCGTATTTCTCTTCCATAACCTTGGCCATGTAGTTCATGGACCGATAGCAGTGGATGAGGTTGAGTTTTACCTGATGGGTGGCGGCGATATGCTCGATCTGGCCGTCGCCGGTCCAAATGGCCTTGACGTTAAGCCCCATTTCCTCAAGGATTTTTTTCGAGGCCCAGGCGTCACCGCCGATATTGTAGTCACCGATCAGGGCGATGTCGTAGTCACCGATCGGTTCGGCAAACTCGCGGGTGCCGATGATGTGGTCGCGGATGGTGTCGTTTGAGATGTGATGGCCAAGAGACTGGCTGACGCCGCGGAAACCTTCGCAGTTACAGGGCACCACCGGAATCTCCAGATCCTTGGCAGCATTCTTGGCCACGGCGTTGATGTCGTCACCGATGAGGCCGACCGGACACTCAGAAAGAATCGAGATGCCCTTGGTCAAGGGGAACAGTTCCTTGGCTTCGTCACAGATCTTCCTAAGCTTCTCGTCGCCGCCATAGACGATATCCCGCTCCTGGAAATCGGAGGTAAACTGCATGGCGCTAAAGACGTCAACGCCCATAGTGCCGTCAACCAGGTTACGGCGGGTACCCCAGCTGTAGTAACCGCAGCCGATAGGACCGTGGGAGACGTGAACCATGTCGCGTATCGGACCCCAAACCACCCCTTTGGCACCGGCATAGGCGCAGCCGCGGGCACTCATGACCCCGGGCACGGTCTTACGGTTGGAGCGAATCGCGCAGCCGGAATCTTCCGGATCGTTGGCGGACATATGGGGCGCACGCTTTGCGCGGGCTTTTTCTGTGTAAAGGTCGAGGGTTTTCTCCACCAATTCCTGCGTCTTTTCCTTAGTGATCCCCTCTAAGGGGTTCTTTTTATTAGTTTTTTCCATTATTTTTCTCCTCGCTAAAGTACATACAGTTAGGGGGCAAAGCGAACTGATATATCACTGGATCACCCTGCCCCCTGCCTAGCGGTTAAATTATGCGCCTTCGGCCTTGCCGACGATGGTCTCGTCCTCTTCCTCCATGATGCCGAATTCGAGGAGAAGGTCTTCCAATTCGTCCATGCTCAGGGGGGTGGGGACGACAAACATTTCGTTTTCACTGATTTTACGGGCCAGGTCCCGATATTCCTGAGCCTGCTTATGCTCGGGGGAGTACTCGATAACGGTCATGCGCCGCAGTTCGGCACGCTGTACCTGATTGTCGCGAGGCACGAAATGGATCATTTGAGTGCCGAGCTTGGCGGCCAGAGCTTCGATCAGTTCGGATTCTTTGTCGGTGTTACGGGAGTTACAGATCAGGCCGCCGAGTCGAACGCTGCCCGAAGAGGCATACTTGACGATACCTTTGCAGATGTTGTTGGCGGCGTACATGGCCATCATCTCGCCGGAAACAACGATGTAGATTTCCTGGGCCTTGTTTTCGCGGATCGGCATGGCGAAACCGCCGCAGACCACGTCACCGAGAACATCGTAGAAGACAAAATCGAGGTCCGGAGTGTAAGCGCCCTCTTCCTCAAGGAAGTTGATGGCAGTGATAACACCGCGGCCGGCACAACCGACACCCGGCTCGGGACCACCGGACTCAACACATTTAACGTCGCCGTAACCGTTTCTCAACACATCTTCCAGCTCCAGGTCCTCGACGGTACCGAGTTCGCGTACCTTGTCCATTACTGTTTCCTGAGCCTTAGCGTGGAGGATCAGGCGGGTAGAGTCGGCCTTGGGGTCACATCCGACGATCATGATTTTCTTACCCAAGGAGGCCAGACCAGCAACGGTATTCTGAGTGGTAGTGGATTTACCGATGCCGCCTTTGCCGTAGATTGCGAGTTGTCTCAGTTTCTTTGCCATGATGTGACTCCTTTTTGATGCGTTGTTGAATTTTTGGCAGGCCCACCGGTTCCTGAAAATCGGCTCCGGCCTGTCGCCTGAATAAATATAAATTGTGCTTTGAACAGAAAAACCCCATCCGGACCATCCGGATGGGGCACCTTTACCCCGAAAACGCCGCCATGGCGCTTATCGAAACTATCTTTGTTGAACTAAATACAAAAAGCCCAGCGGAGGGATATTTCCCCCGGTGGGCTCCGTTGCCGAAAATGCCTGGTCACTCCGTCGTGTCCCGCATTTGTCATCTTTTGAATGCAGGGGGCGTGCCAGAATTTAGATTATTTTTTAAGATGTTGTTTTTACAGTACTTTTATGTTTTATTGAAGTTTTAAGGGCTACCTGTAGATGCTTTTTTGTGCACAAAAAGGGAGCATCGGAAGACAGTTGAACAAAAAAGCAAGCAGAAGGTTTTCGCCGAAAGAATCGGTTGCAACAAGTATTCTATGAAAGCAGACTTTCTTAAACAATCGTGCAAAAGACAGGGGCGGCAATCTCCGGCAGAGCCGGTCGCATCATCAAACACCACCGCAATGCGGCTTACCTTGGACCAGGCTTATTGAAAAGCAGGACCGACTCTGCGAAATGCTCTTGTGCCACCACGCCGGCAACGTTACTGCTGCTCTCATAACCGCAAATCTCCGAGTCCTTGCTCCCTCCACTGAGGACGATGGGCAGGTCTCGGTTGAGGTCAAGTTTCTCAATCTATTGCTGCCCATCGTCGGCGGTGGTGTAGAGCAAGGCCGACGCCAGCGACCGATCGGGTCCCGGGCGGATTCACCCGCCCTTGCCTTCACTACAGGGGTGCAGTGCGGTATACGATCTGGGGAGTTTCTTATAAATATTCTTACCCAGGGAACCTTTCCAGGCCTTCGATTTGGTGAAGAAACGAACATTGCTCTTTCCAGTTACAAAACCTGGAAAGGGTCAAAAGCTCTTGCATCGCCCTGCTAATGCAGTTGTTCCAGCAATTCTTCGAGCTGTTCCGACATAAGACTGTTATCGTTGTTTACCGCCTCGATACTTTCCAGCAGCGTCTTGGCTTCATCAGCTGTCGTCTTGACCGCTTCAGCAACTACTGCGAAGCTGCGCCCTTTTTCACCGGCCCGTGCCGCTTCGATGGCGGCATTGATCGCCAACATTTCCAGGTTTAGAGCAACCTGAGTAATTCCGCCTAAAGCACCTTTGATTGTTTTGGTACTTGCGGTAATCTCTTCACTGATAGTGCCGATCTGATCGGAGACGTGCTTATTGGTTTTTTTACGGCTCTCGTTTAAAACGTTATAAAACATCAGGGACCCTTTGGCGCTAATAAGCTCCGTCGCCGGGTTACGGTTCTCTTCGATGAGTTCCTGAACTTTAGGAGATCCAGTTGCCTCGATAATGAAATCGGTACGGTGGCTCTTAACCGCCGCGATAAGATCGGTCTCCTGCTGGACACCCAAAGCCTTGGCTTCGACCATACCCGGAGCCTTGACCTCGCGGTCCACCATATAGACTACCTTTACCAGACCACTATCGGCAAAGATCTTAAGCATCTCCAGTCCGCCATGGCCGCCACCGATAATTCCCAGAGTCAATTGTTTCGTTTCTTCTGTCGCCATACCTAAATGCCTCCTCCTGCATCTATAGTGTCCAAAATCCCCGAAAGTTCGTTTTGCCCCACAAAGGAGCCCAAAAACACCATTTACCGAGCATTTTGCAGTTTCCGTTCCAGATATTCCATAAACAGAAAAAGGGCCCTTAAAGGGCCCTTGGTTAAATCTGCTGACAACAAATTATATCAACGATTTGCGCGTAACAGCTCGGCAGCGATCTTTTGGTTATGAGCCTGTTGCTCGAGAACCAGGCGCTCGATATCAGCGGCCGTCAAGATCTTTTTTTCGATAAAAAACTCGCCAAGGCGTTGTTGCTGCGAACGCTGATAATAGAGCAGCGTCTGCAACTGACGTTCACTAAGGTACTGAAGGTGAACCGCCTTTTCTCCAAAACGACGCAAATGCCCGCGTGAGTTGAGAATGGCACGAATCTCTTGCTCTGTCAGCCAGCCCCAGCGTTGAGCAATATCGCCCAGATTGGGGCGCTGACGGCGCTGCCAGACCAAGGCCTCAACCAACTGCCGATAATCGATCAAACGCTGATAATAGAGAAAAAGGCCGAACTCCAAGGTCCGTCCAGGCAACTTGCCACAATAGAGATGAGACTGCCGGGGGCTGGCCCCCCAGCCGGATGGGCGTCGGGCCTGAGGCCGTTCCTGGGTTGGCCGGCTGCTGCGAAAGCCGCCGGGAGGCTTGGTTGATTGAGGTTGAGTCGGCCTTGGTGAAGAATAAGAACGACCAACCAGCGCCACCCCCCGCTCCCTCTGTTTAAAGAAATGACCGATCAGTTCATAAGCTGCCGCCACTTCTTGAAAGAGACCGGTTTGACGACGTTTTTGTGCGGCATCCCCCACAAAAGTATCGGGATGGGTTTCCTTAACCTTTTGCCGATAGGCAACCTTGACGCCGCTTGGCTGCAAGTAGGAGAGAAAATCGAGAGACAGGTCGACTTCCGCACCGAAAAGTGTACGACATGCTTTAAAAATTTCGGTTTCTGAGAGAATGGCCGACAACTATTTAGGCCTCCTGGAAATTTCCGCCCCTGATCGAACAAAATTCAAGGTCAAGTCGAACTATGACAGATGACATTTATGCTTTTTTACCCGTTGCTGCAAGCCTTGTCAATACGCTGTTCTCTTCGCAACTTCTGACCTCTCGGTAACGAGACCTTTACCGCACCCCGTTATCTCGAAATAGAACTGCACACAAGTGTGGCATGCCACACTTGTGTGGCCGACTGTGGTGGGGCATGCCACACCACAGAACAACAACCTCGTCATCTAAACCCATAAAGTAAGGCCTGCAGTCCTTTAGAGTCTCCGCAATAATGATTTTTGCTCATAACCAAAAGAGCTCTAAACTAACCAGAATATTAAAACATTAGCTCGTATCCCTCGTCATCCCTCTAATTGAAAAACACCTCTCTTATTGTTCGGCATAATCCTTGCTCAAAGAATTCGAACAAAGTTTTAAAATTATGCCGTTCAATGCTTGCAAAAAACACAAAAATTTAGTCTATTGATACGCTGTTTAGCGACCAACAATCCATAGCATCTATTTTCTTCTTTATGGTTTTGCAGATTTAATCGCTGGCAACAGCCTCACAAGCTCTTGACAAAGGAGTCCGAAGTGAAAAATCTGAAAATTTCCCAAAAAATCTTTCTATTAAGTGGAAGTCTGCTCTTGGCTTTCACCTTGATAGCCAGTTGGATGTACCTGGCTGCCAAGGACAACGTCCTCCAAGGTCGCCGCAGTGAAATCAAGCATGTGGTGGAAACGGCCTGGGGGGTACTCGACCACTATGCCAAACAATCGGCACAAGGGTTGATCAGCGAAGAAGAGGGCAAGGAAAAGGCCATGGCCGCCGTTAAAGCACTGCGTTTCGACGGCAAGAACTACTTGTGGATCAACGACTTCCAGCCACGCATGATCATGCATCCCCTTGATCCGGAACTGGTCGGCCAGAACTTGGCGGGGAAAAAAGATCTTAACGGCAAGGCCATGTTTTCCGAAATGGCCCAGTTGTGCCGCAAGCAGGGCCAGGGTTTTGTCGAATATTCCTGGCATAAACCGGGAAGCGACCAGGCCGTCGCCAAGATCTCTTTTGTTAAGAAGCTTCCCCAGTGGGACTGGATCATCGGTGCCGGCGCCTACATGGACGACATCCATGCATCCCTGAGCAAAATCTTCTACCTGACCTTCGGTTCTCTGGCCATTATTCTGATCGGCGGCGTCCTGCTGACCCTGTACATCGACCGCCTGATCGCCAAGCCTATCAACCTCGCCGTTACCGAAATGGAAAAACTCGGCAACGGTAACTTTGATGTCAAACTTGAGATGGACCGCACCGACGAAGTCGGCCGCCTGGCAGCCGCCATGAATACCATGATTGGAAACCTGCGAGAAATCTTCGTCGGCGTCCGCTCCATGGGGGTCAAGATCGCTTCCAACTCCCTGCAAATGAGCAAGCAGATCGATACCTCGGCGCACCATGCCCAGGAGCAGAGCGAGATCGCCCACGATATCTTCGCCAGCAGCAAGGAAGCCACTGCCGCGCATGGCGAAATTTCCAGCAACACTCAGCGCATCTGCGCCTCGACCAGCAATAACCTGGATACAGCCAGGGTGTCCTTTCAGGAACTGATGGACGTCAACGATCACATGAACTCCATGACCGAAAAGATCGATAGCTACACGGAAACCATTAACCAGATGGATTCCGAGTCGCAGGAGATCAAGAAAATCGTCACCCTGATCAAATCGATCGCTACCCAGACCTCGCTCCTGTCTCTTAATGCTGCCATCGAGGCGGCCCGTGCCGGCCAAGCCGGCAAGGGCTTTGCCATCGTTGCCGATGAAGTGAAAAAGCTGGCCGAAGAAGTCAACGTGGCCAGCGAAGACATTGCGGCAAAAATCAACATCATGCTGACCCATATCGAGACCTCCATCGAGGAATCGAAAGAGGTGAGTCATTTATCCCAGATCACCAAGACCGCCGTGGCCAAATCGTCCAACAGCTTTAAGGACATGATCCGCGATTTCGAGAGCAATGATGACCAGTTGCAGGGCATCACCGCCTCGGTAGAAGAACTCTCCGCGGCCAATGACGAGATCCACGGCAAAGTCACCACCATCAACGATGTGAGCCAGGAGGTTTCCCAGCTCATGGCCGAAGGCCAACAACTCTCAGAGGACCTCTACGAAATAACTGAAAAACTGCTGGAAAACAATGCCCGCTTCAAAACCGGCACCGGCTATGGCGAGCAAGTGGTCGGCGAAGCCATGAAATTGCGCCGGAAAATACGGGACATCCTGCAGGATATGCACAAACGGGGGGTCAACGTCTTTGATCAGAATTACCAGCCGATTCCGGGCAGTAACCCCACCAAATATAAGACCTGCTATGACGATGCCTTTGCCGGTGCCGTCCAGGGCCTGACCGACAATTTGATGAACAGCCTCAAGAGCTGCAGCTTTGTCCTCTGTGTCGACAGCAACGGTTATGCGCCAACCCATAACGGTATCTACGCTCAAGCGGTGACCGGCAACCCCGAGACCGATCGTGTCAACAGCCGTGACAAGCGGATGTTCGACGACAAAGCCGGTCTAAAAAGTGCCAAGAACACCAAACCGGTACTGTTGCACAGCTACCTGCGCGATACCGGAGAGGTGCTGAGCGAATTCGCCGTGCCCATCAAGGTTGATGGCAAGCATTGGGGCGCACTGCGTATCGCTCTGGCTCCCGAAGTCATCATGGACTAAAAGAAACGCTCAACCCAGCATTTGCACCAACCGCCCATCGGCCTCGCCGGTGGGCGGTTTTTTTCTGCCCCACCTCAATGAAAGGTTCCGGGGATGCTTTTCAGCTTAGGCGGCAGTCGTGGGAAATCGCAAGGCAACAACGGCCTCGGTAGCAGGTGCTCGGGAATTTGGATGAGCGATACCTCCGGTGGCATTTGCAACTCTTGATACAATACCTGACAGCGACCGTTATAGGTTTTGGACAGATGCATGGGCAGAAAGTACCCCGGCCGCAGGTCATCGAGCAGCCGATTCAGGTCTTGGGTACAGAGGTGATAGGAGCGACGAGCCTTGGCAATATCCTCACTTAAAAAAGCACATTCGGCAATCAGAAGAAAGACATCCTTAAGAAGAGGATTGAGTCGTATCAGGTTCTCCGGACTAAAGCCGATATCACTGACATAGCCAATGCTCGCCGGTGAAACGGAACGGCAAATGGATCGATAAAGACTTTCGGCATCGGGCTCAGACCCCGGGGTGATGTCATCGCTGAAGCGGCGCAAAACTTTTAATGGTGTGCGATCGATGAAACCGTTGTAAAAACGTCTTTTCAGCTCCTCCAACCAGGGTCCCGCCACCAGGCCGGCATGCTGCAATCGCTGTCGGTCGACAGAAAAAATCGGTCGTTCTCTGCAACAGTAGGCCACAACAGGGATTTTGTGATCGCAGAGAACAGCCTCCACTTGCAGGTAGTCGTTACGATAAACAATGCGTCCTTCGCGCCGCTGTTCTCCCTCATACAGGCAGGGGAAACCCTTTGGACCCGGGAACAACCAACTAACGATCGATTCTGCATGAACCTCCCGCACCCGCAGAGAGCACCAGAACCGTTCGGCCAGATTCCAGTCATAGCCGGCCAGTTTATGCTGCAGCTTAACGGCCAAGCCCGGGGGTCCGAATATTTCAAAGGTCCCTGGCGAAACCAGCACATTGCGTATAAAGGTGTCGATTCCCATGAAGTGGTCCATGTGGGCATGGCTGATAAATATGGCCTGAGTCTGCTTCAACACCCGTTTCGCCAGATGATGAATCTGCCCGCAATCGAACAACAAATTGCGGCCCAAGGGTCTGACCCGCACCAGCAGCACCGGATCGTCAAGCAACCCAGCACAAAATTTCGCCTCCAGATATCGGAATAAACGAGCTGACGAACTCACAGCACTCCCTTCCCTTCTGTCAGGAGGTCGTCCCGATGCGAGGCAACCCCTTTTCTCTATGTTAGCAGGGAAAAGCAGAGGGGGGCAGTGACCTCAGCGGGATAAAACCAGGGAAGGATCGGCCGCAAGGGCGGGAAAATCAATGAGCAGAGCCAAGGGGATGAAGGTATCGGCCTCTCTTAAAGGTGAACCGAGGAGTTGCTGATTAAACAGGGCAAGCAGGTCGAATTCCTGGGCATAAACGCGACGAAAAGACCAACGCAATTTATCCAAACTCAAGGGATCGATACCGTCAAAGTTCAGAGTACAATAGAGATCGGAAAAACTTTCACCGCTGTCGTCGATGTTGGGCAGGCCGTGGGTGCGGCAGATCATCGGCCGGTGTTCATAAACCAGGCAAGCGCCGTCTTCCCCCAGTAGCGGACAAGGTACCCGGTCGTCCTCCGGCATTTCGGTCCAGAGCTCGTCGGGTAAATGATTCAACAGGTAAGGATGCTGAAATCCAGACCAGTCGGACTGTAACTGCCGAAGGCGCTTTTCGGCCTTGGCCCGGACGGTCTTCTGACGCTCAGGAGACAGGCGATTGAAACCAGACTGCAACAAAAAGGCATCGAGCAGCGTGATATCAAACAAGCCGCGGCAACAGGCCGCACAACCTGCCGCACAATGAATCTGCCCCTCAAAAGACTCTTTACACCGGGAAAACCATTGATCCACCGAAGTCAATAAAGTCTGGTAATGCCGCAGGATGTTTTTTATCTCTGGATTGTCGATCAAACCCGGGGGTCTCCTTAAAGCCGTACCGGTTATTCTCAAATAAGACCTATAGTCGTTTCGGTTTTTCGCATAAATTTATCATTCCCATGGCTTCGGGCAAGGTAACACCGACACGATATTTCAGCAACGCAATAACCGCTCAGTTCGGTAGCTCCCTGAATTCAGGTTACATGCTGCATAAAATTAACAATTGTAAAGCCAAAAGGCCGGTAACATTCGTGTGCAAATGTTGCCGGCCTTTTGGCCTGTCACTACACAACGAAGTATTATCTAAAAACAACCTCTGAAACTTCGCTATTTATTTTTTTCCATGGTTTGAGCGATATGAACACCCACAAGTTTGGCAACCAAAACGGTCAAATATATTTGACCGATTATGGCCTCCAACAACGACAGCGAGTTGGCAGGAACGCTCAAAGGAGTGATATCACCGTAACCAAGGGTGGTCAAGGTAATGAAACTGTAATAGAAAAAAAGTTCACGTAACTCCTGAGTCTGACCGACCGGTATATTAAAAGATCCGGGCTGCAATCCTTCGAGCAAGGTAAAGGCAAACCCCCAGACAATGCCCAACAACAGATAGACCACCAAAGAACCGTAGATAACGTCGCGGCTGATTTCATTCGTTCTGAAGATATAGATTAAAATTTGGATAATAGTATAACTGATGAACAGTATGCCAAAACCGAGGCTCAGGTTACTGATAAGAGCATGATTTAAAAAATGATTTGCCCACAGCCCTAAAAACATTGGTGCAGCGAGCAACAGACCAATTACGGCCGCCTGTTTTTTCAGTCGCACTGCATAGACAGCAGAGAGCAAAATCATTGAAAGAAAAACATTCAGTAACTTTTTGAGCTCGGTGAAACCGACCAGAAAAGGCTGAAGGGCCAGAAGAAGACATATCGAAACCAACAGAAAGAGAAACCTGCCCTTAAACCAGGTTCGCAACAACGACGATACATTTCCTAAGGCCATACCCGCCCCCACTAGAAATTACCTGCCAGAATGTTCTCTAAATCGCAATAATCATTTACTCAAAAGCATCCTGAGATTTTCGTTTAATATTTTCAGCTTAACAAAGCCAGCGGATATTGCATTTTCCCTCCCCAAAGTGGCGATTTTCCGAAAATGTGGTTTTATTAAACAATACGCAGAATCACAACGAGTTTGCTTAATAATCCCCACGCACCATTGGTTGCAAGTTCAATTTAATGGTGACCATCAAGAATACTTTGCACCGAGGTGAACAAACATGAAATTTCAATGCCTGTTTATCGTCATGATCCTCCTTGCCGTAAATTCACTGACCGGCTGCAGCAAGGAAGAGCAAGTCATAGAGGAGATACGCTCTGTCAAGACCTTCACCGTACAGGAGTTGTCTACCGGACAGGTGCGTAAATTCTCAGGCATTGTTCAGGCCGCAGAGTCTTCGGCCCTGAGCTTCGAAGTCGGAGGGCAGGTTGAGCAGGTTCTGGTCGATATCGGTGATCGGGTGCAAAAGGAACAGATTCTGGCGGTGCTTGACAAAGAACCCTACGAGTTGCTGCTGAAGAGCGCCGAAGCGGAGCTGGTACGGGCCAGGGCCAACCTTACCAACAAAAAAGCCGATTACGAGCGCGAAGAGGCCATCTTCAAAGAAGGGGCCGGCAGCCAGAAGCGCCTCGACCAGGCAAAGTTCGGTTACCGGGAAGCCGGGGCCGGGGTTCGGGTTGCAACCTCCAAGCTGAACCTGGCCCTCCGTGATCTGCGCAAGACCACCCTCTTCTCCCCCTACGACGGCAGCATCGGCAAGCGGATGATCGAACCACACATGGAGGTGGCGGCCGGTCAGCGGCTGTTCGAGATCGATGCCGAGGGCGACATGGAGGTGGAGGTAAACATCCCGGAGACGGTGGTCAACCAGATCACGATCGGTTCGGAGACCGCCATCGTGTTGACCGTACAACCTGACCAGAAAATTGCCGGCACGGTCAGCTCTATCGGCACCATGGCTGAGACGGCCAACGCCTTTCCGGTTAAGGTGTCCCTACCTGAACCGCCTGCCGATATACAATCGGGCATGACCGCCGAGGTGACCTTTCCGCTGCAGAAGAAAAACGGCCAGCCGGGTTATCTGTTGCCACCCCAGGCTTTCCAGGTGGGCAAGGAATCGGGGAGCGCCTATGTCTTTATCTATGATGCGGCCAGCTCAACGGTGAAAAAGACGCCGATTCGTATGAGCGGAGCAAAGAACAATCAGGCTGTCGTCGTCGATGGGTTGGCGGCCGGAGATATCGTGGTGGTAGCCGGACTCGGTTTCTTGAGCGATGGCATGCAGGTCCGGCTGATGGAACAGCCGGCCCCGGTCAAGCCCGAAGCTTTCGATCTTAAATAAGCGGGGGAATTGCCATGTTGAACATTACCGCTTTTGCACTGAAAAACTCCCGCACCGTCATTCTCTCATTAATCCTGATGATCGGCGCCGGCCTGATCCTGTTTAAAAACCAGCCGCGTCTGGAGGACCCTTTCATCACCATCCGCGAGGCGGTAATTTCCGCCGGTTTCCCGGGCATGTCGCCGGAGCGGATCGAGCGCCTGATCACCCGGCCCATCGAAGAACAGTGCCGCACCATGGGTGAGCTTAAAGATGTCTGGTCGACTTCCAAACGGGGACAATCGATCGTCCATGTTTCCATACGGGACGAAGTGCCGGCCGACCAACTGCCCGCTACCTGGAAGTTGCTGCGCAACCGCATCGCTGACATCGCCCCGACCCTGCCGCAGGGCACGGTCGGACCGGTGGTCAATGACGAGTTCGGCGATACGGCGGTGGCAACCGTGGCCCTGTGGAGCGACGGCTTTTCCATGGCTGAAATGCGCGAGGCAGCTCGGAATGCCCGGGAGCGACTCGGCACCATGCCCGGCATCAAGAAGATTGAACTCTATGGCGTTCAGGAGGAGCGGATCTATCTCGATTTTGCCAACGCCAAGCTGGCAAAGTTCGGCATCGGCGCCCGAACCATCTCGGAAACCCTGCGGGCCCAGAACATCATCCTGCCGGGGGGACGATTCGACCTTCAGGGCACCGAGTTCATCATCGAGACGACGGGGAATTTCAACCAGATTTCGGAGATCGAATCGCTGTTGATTCCCATCCCCGGAACCGAACAGACCGTGCCGTTGCAGGATCTGGCCACGGTGCGCAAAGGCTATGTGGACCCGCCGGAAAACCCGGCCTATTTCAATGGCAAGCAATCCATCGTATTGAGCTTCATTCTGCTGGAGGGGGTTAACGCGGTGGAGTTCGGGGAGCGGCTGACCCTCCGGCTCAAGGAGATCGAACAGAGCCTGCCGCTCGGCTACGTCTTCGAATATGCCACCTACCAGCCCTACCTCATCGCCAAGGCGGTCAACGGTGCGGTGATTAACGTGGTCGAAACGCTGGTCATCGTGTTGGTGGTGGTCATGCTGTTCCTGGGGGTGCGCACCGGAATGATTGTCGGCAGCTTCGTGCCCCTGGTGATGCTGTTCGGTGTGGTAGTCATGGGCTTCATGGGTATCGAGCTGCAGCGCATGTCCATCGCCTCCATGATTATCGCCTTGGGCATGCTGGTCGACAACGGCATCGTCATCGCCGAGGATATCCGCACCCGCATGGGACTCGGTGTGCCGGCCAGCGAGGCGGCCCTGCAGGCCGGCAATTCCCTGTCCGTGCCGCTGCTAACCAGCACCCTGACTACGGTGCTGGCCTTTACGCCGATGATGCTGATGATTGGCTCTTCCGGCGATTACATCCTGTCGTTGGGCCAGGTGGTGACGATTCTGTTGCTCGGTTCCTGGTTCCTGTCGATGTATTTCACTCCCAGTTGCTGCACCTGGTTTTTAAAGGCTGCACCGAAGGCCAAAGAGGAAATCGGTGATCCCTACCAGGGAAAATTCTATCGGGTTTACCGTAACCTGCTGGAGTGGGCCCTGCGTAGCCGGACCCTGGTTATGGCCGTGGTGCTGGGTACGCTGATGTTGAGCTTCTATGCCTTTACCTTTATTCCCGAGGTCTTTTTCCCGCCGGGGGACCGCAACCAGTACCTGGCCTATCTCGACTATCCAGCCGGGACCCGCATTGACGAGACAGCCGCTTCGGTACAGGAAATCGGCGCCTGGCTACAAGACAAATCGGTCAATCCCGAGATTACCGGCACCGTGGCCTATGTCGGCAGTGGCGGACCGCGCTTTTTCCTTTCTTTGTCACCTAACGACCCCGACCCGCACAACGGTTTCATCATCATCAACACCGAGAACGACGAACAGGTGAAGGGCATGGTGCGGCGAACCCGCGACTACCTGCTGGCTAACCATCCAAACGTGCGTGGCCGGGTCAAGGGCATGTGGCTCGGCGCCAGTGAGGTGGGTCTGCTCGAAATCAGGGTGAGCGGTCCCGATCTCGAAATCCTGCTGGATAGGGCCGAACGGGTCATGGCCGGCTTGCGAGCGATTCCCGGCACTCTTGATATCAAGCAGGACTGGAACAACCCGGTGACCAAGCTGGTAGTTACGGTCGATCAGGCCCGGGCACGCCGCGCCGGACTGAGTTCGCAGGAAGTAGCCGATTCTCTCGACGCCTTTATCGACGGTAACACGGTCACCGATTTCCGGGCCGGCGAAACGGTGGTGCCGGTTGTGGTCCGCGGCCTTGAACAAGAGCGCAAGGATATCGGCTCGCTGCCCGGTCTCGGCATCTATTCGGGGACCACCCGTAACAATGTGCCCCTGTCGCAGATCGCCGATATTCATGCAGAGCGGGAGATCAACCAGATTCATCGCTATAATCAGGAACGGACCGTGACCATCGCCGCCGTTCATCCGAACATGGCTGCGAGCGAACTGTTCCTTGCGCTGCAGCCGACCTTGGAGGGCCTGGAGCTACCGGCCGGCCACTGGTGGGAGCTCGGCGGCGAACTAGAGGATGCGGCCGAAGCCAAGGAATTGCTGTTCTTCTGGTTTCCGCCCTGCTTTTTGCTGATCATTGCCTTGCTGGTCTGGCAGTTCAACTCCTTCCGCCGGGCAGGCATCATCCTCTTTACCATCCCCCTGATCATCATCGGTGCCGTGGTCGGTTTGATCGTGATGCGGGCCGATTTCGGTTTCATGGTCATCCTCGGTCTGCTGAGCCTGATGGGCACCATCATCAACAACGGCATCGTGCTTATTGATAAAATCGAGGTCAACCGCAGCGATGGGCAGACGGATTACGAGGCGGTGATTGGGGCGGCCATCTCCCGTTTCCGGCCGATCCTGATGTCGATGACCACCACGGTGCTGGGTCTGCTTCCGCTCATCCTGTCCCGTGACCCGCTGTTTTACGGCCTGGCCAGCGTCATGGCCTGGGGCCTGGCAATCGGCACTATCTTCACCTTGGGTGTCGTCCCATTACTCTATACCTTGTTCTTTAAGGTTCCGATTCCACACCGAACCGAAGTCGCAGAAGGGTGATTTTTCTGTCATGCCCGACAAAGGAGAGAGCTTCATGACCAGGATTCCTCTCATTCGCACGTTTTGTTTGATCACCACGGCCGCTTTTCTCCTCTCCGGCTGCAGTCTGGTAGGTCCCGACTTCGTAAAGCCGACAGCACCGGTTGCCGAAAGCTGGATCGATGCCGAAAACGCCGGTATTCAGCATCGGGAAGAAGATCTTAGTGAATGGTGGCAAGCCTTTAACGACCCGGTTCTCGATGGCCTGATCAAACGCGCCTATGATCAGAACCTGCCCTTGCAAATCGCTGGGCTGCGAGTCCTCGAGGCTCGGGCGCGTCTGGGATTGGCAACCGGCAATCTATATCCTCAGACCCAGCAGGCAACCGCCGGCTATTCCAAAACCCAACTCAGTCGGAACAGCCCTAACATTTCCCCTGGAATTGATCGCGTGTACGACCAAGCCTCTTTCGGTTTTGACGCTGCTTGGGAACTTGATTTCTGGGGACGCTTTCGGCGGGGCGTAGAAAGTGCGGACGCGGCATTGATGGCGGACATCGCCAGCTACGACGATGTGCTGGTCACACTCACCGCCGAAGTGGCTCGTACCTATACCCTCATTCGTACTCTGGAAGAACGAATCAATCTGGCCGAAGACAATGTAACGATTCAGAGCGAATCACTGCGAATTGCCGCTGTTCGATTCAATAACGGAGCCGTCACCGAGCTTGACGTGCAGCAGGCCACATCGCTGTTGCGCAGTACTCAGGCTCTTATCCCGCAACTCAAAAGCTTTCATCGCCAGGCCCAGCATGCCCTGAGTATTCTGCTCGGCCTGCCTCCTCGCGATCTATATTCTCTTCTCATGGGTAAGGCAAATATTCCAGAAGCACCAGCAACGATCGCCGTTGGCATACCAGCGCAATTGCTCCGTCGGCGCCCTGACATTAAACGAGCAGAGATGCAAGCCGCAGCACAAAGTGCCCGAATCGGCCTCGCTAAGGCTGATCTTTATCCCAGCTTCACCCTGTTAGGCAGTATTGGCTGGAGTGCATCCAACACAGGCAATTCCGACACAGGCGATGTGTTTGAGTTCAGCGACAGTTTGACCTTTCAAGCTGGGCCTTCCATCCGCTGGAATCTCTTCAACTACGGACGCATCAAGAACCAGGTCCGTATCGAAGATGCTCGGCTTGAACAGCTGTTGGTCAACTATCGTAACGTGGTACTCGAAGCGGCTCGCGAAGTTGAAGACGCCTTGACCGGTTTTGCCAGGGCTGAGGAACAGGCTGAATTTCTGGGTAAAGGTGTAACAGCAGCCAAGCGAGCATCTGAACTGGCGATGATTCAGTATCGTGAGGGAGTCATCGACTACCAGCGTGTGCTCGACACCGATCGCTTTCTCACAGAGCAACAAGACATTTACACCGCCACTCGGGGGAAATTGCTCTCAACCTGATCGCTCTGTACAAGGCTCTAGGCGGCGGTTGGCAGATGCGGCAGGGAAAAGACATTGTGCCGGAGCCCATGCAGCAGGAGATGAGCAGACGCACGGATTGGGGCCGACTGCTTGAAAAAGGCAAGCAGCCTCTGTGGCGAGCGCCAGACTGGTAAATATTGCATCAAAGTCATTTACGTTTCCTCTATGGACAAGTTTGAATCCCAGGAGATGATCCACCAATGTCACCCTTGCTGGCCTGCCATGGATGCGATTTGCTGACTCAAATCCCACCACTTCCGAAGCATGGTGCGGCCTATTGCCCCCGTTGCGGCTCTCTCCTCATGCGTGCTAAACCGAACAGCATCGAACGATCTTTGGCGCTGGTCCTGGCCAGCATCGTCCTGTTTGCGGTGGCCCTGAGCTTTCCTTTTCTGGCGATGAAATCCGGTGGATTCGAGCAACAGACCAACTTGATCACCGGCGTCTATTTACTTTATCAGCAAGGAATGGAAGGTTTGGCAACAGTCGTTTTGCTGACTTGCGTGCTATTCCCCTTGCTGCAGATGACCGGCCTGCTCTATGTATTATTGCCCGTCTACCTGAAAAGGCGCCTGCCGCGGGCGGTTCAGGTCTTCCGCTTTGTTCAGCACCTGCAACCCTGGAGCATGATGGAAGTCTTCATGATCGGGATTCTGGTCTCTTTGGTCAAATTGGCTAAGCTGGCTGCAATTATTCCCGGTATTTCACTCTGGGCCTTTGCTCTGTTGATTTTTACCACTGCTGCCCAGACGGCGGTTCTTGATACCCACAGGGTGTGGGTAGCGTTGGAGGCATCCGATGGCACTGATTGAGGCAACAGCCAGACAAAGGGGGATGGCCAGCTGTCACAGCTGTCATCTTTTATGTCGACTGCCATCCGAGGAAAGGGAAGGCCGCTTTTCCTGCCCCCGTTGCGGTGCGGCCTTGCACAGTCGCAAAAAAAACAGTCTTACTCGCTGCTGGGCGTTGCTAATTGCCGCCAGCATCCTTTTAATCCCGGCAAATCTGCTGCCGATTACCATTACTTCGGCACTGGGTCATACTCAAGCGGACACCATTATCAGCGGCGTGATCTATTTCATTCACTCGGGCATGTGGCCAATCGCCCTGGTGATCTTCGTTGCCAGCGTTTTTGTGCCTGTAGTCAAATTGTCGATTCTTGCCTTGCTGATGTTTTCAGTTCAACGCCATTGGCAGTGGCGCCCAAAAGACCGGACGCGTCTCTACCGGTTGACGGAACTAGTTGGTCGCTGGTCGATGGTCGACGTATATGTCGTCACTATTCTGGTCGCCCTGGTAAAACTAGGCGCAGTGGCGACAATTGATGCGGGATTCGGCGCCGTATTTTTTGCGGGAGTCGTGGTTCTGACGATGTTCGCCGCTGAAAGTTTCGACCCGCGGCTGATCTGGGATGCCATGGAGGAAGCCAATGAATGATTCGAATATAAATCACCTGCCCCCTGAAGCCTTTTCTCAAGCTGAAGTGCGTACAAAGCAGGGCTTTTCAATTGTCTGGCTGATACCGCTTATTGCCCTGGCCATTGGCGGCTGGCTGGCCTTTAAGGCCATCACCGAGCATGGCCCCTTGATCAGTATCCATTTTACGACCGCTGAAGGACTGGAAGCAGGCAAAACCAAAATCAAATACAAGGATGTTGTAATCGGCGAGGTCGAAGAAATCAAGCTGTCAGAGAAGTTGGATGGAGTCATTGTACTGGCTCGAATGGATAAAGACACTAAGCCGTATCTGACCGAAGAGACGCGCTTTTGGGTTGTTAGAGCCAGAATTTCGGCGGGTGAAGTGTCGGGTTTGGGGACCCTCTTGTCCGGCGCCTACATCGGTATGGATCCAATTCAGGAAGGCAAGCCGACGCGCAGTTTTACCGGTTTGGCGAAACAGCCTCTAGTCACAGCGGATGAGCCTGGTCAGCACTACCTGCTGCGCTCCCCGTCCCTGGGCTCGCTGAATATCGCTTCACCTGTTTTTTATCGTCAGATCAAAGTTGGCGAAGTGGTGGACTATGATTTTGATCAAACAGGCCAAGCTGTTGAGATTAAAGTTTTTATCCACGCTCCCCATGATAAGCGAATCAACTCAGCCACCAAGTTTTGGAATGCAAGCGGGGTGGACGTGAAAATGGATGCCAGAGGAATCAAAGTTGATACCCAATCGATAGTCTCGATTTTTCAAGGGGGTATTGCTTTTGATACACCATCCACCCTAGACGCCATAACGAAAGTTTCCGACAGTTTTAAATTCCCGTTGCATCCCGACCGGGAGGCCGCAACAAAAAAGAGCTACGCCATCAAGAACTACTACATGATGTACTTTGATCAATCAGTACGCGGACTAGTGCCTGGTGCGCCGGTGGAATTTGGCGGTATCCAGATAGGGGAAGTTGTCGACTTTAAATTAATCATCGATACCGCCAGCCTGAAAGTGCGTATCCCGGTACTGGTGATGATCGAACCTGAACGTTTGGAATTATATTCCAATGGCAAAAAAGTTGATTACCAGTCCGCCATTGAAGAACGAGCAAAGGGCAACAAACGTCTTATCCAGGAGGAACTTCTCAAGCACGGCATGCGGGCCCAGTTGAAAACAGGCAATCTATTGACGGGGCAGTTATACATCGAAATCGGTCTTTTCCCTGATGCGGAACCGGTGGAGGTTGCTTATGAGAATGACTACCCGATCTTCCCAACAGTTTCGACACCTTTAGGAAAAATTGCCGAAGATATCAGCAAGGTAGTTAAAAAAATTGATTCGATCCCGATCGAAGAGTTGGGCGAAGATTTACATGAAACAATCGTGACCCTTAGGGCAACTCTACAAGAATTCAGGGGGCGGCGGGAAACATCCATCAGGAGGTTCTACCCAACTTGAATCAGACCATGATCAAATTGCAGGAGACATTGACTGAGGTCAACAACTCTTTTGGTTCAGATTCTGCTCTTAACCTCAAAGCTCAACAGACTCTGGATGAACTCACCGGTGCGATCCGCTCGCTGCGTGCGGTCACCGACCAACTGGATCGCAACCCACAGTCACTTATTTTTGGCCGAGGAGAATCAAAACAATGAGATACCAGAGTGCCACTGTTTTGGTGATTATCATTTCATTGCTGCTCTTTACCGGTTGTAGCGGGACTCAACCGGCAATGCGTTATTATCAATTGACGCCAACATCCACAGTTTCGAGCACAGAGCCTTTGTCTGAGCTCATCCTAGGCGTCGGCCCCGTCACGATTCCTGAAATGCTCAAACGCCAGGAAATCGTCATTCGTGGTGATGGCAATCAATACCAATTGTCTGAGCTTCACCGATGGGCCGGTCTTCTGGAAAATAATCTGACAATGGTGATTATGGAAAACCTTGGCAAGCTGCTCGACACAGATCAGGTCGTCAGGTACCCATGGGAATCATACGACCATCCTGATTATCGAATTATTATCGAGGTCCTGGATTTGACGGGAAAACCTGGAGGCGTGGTGTCATTGCGAGCCGGCTGGACAATCGTCGATGGTTCTGGTCAACAGATGTTGGTGAGAATCATCAGTGAATATGCACAACAGGTGACCGACCAAAGTGTCGATTCTCTGGTTCAGGCAGAGAGTCAAGCGGTTGCCTTGCTCTGCCGGGAGATCAGTGTCGAACTAAGAAAACTTGAAAATAAGTAGTTCCTACTTTTTGCTATTGGTATTTGCTCCCATAAATAAGTTAAAACAAACACTTCCTTCTTCCCATCAAACAGAGCCTATTGATCCTTGGATCAATAGGCTCTACTCAGCGGCGCTAAGTTCGGATAAGACTACTCGATGATTCGCCGTTCAAAAACATCAAACGGAATTAAAATACTGGTTTTTATAGTCCTCGTACTGCATCCAACCGCTGACGGAAACGTTTCGCCCAATAATCAAAAGCCTGCTTGGTGTCCACCCATTTACCCCTGAAAGCACTTTTGCCGCCCTGTCGGCGATCAACTGCTGCAGCGAGTCGTTCTCCCGTTAGAGAGTCGAGAATTTCGATTTCAGTAGCCGCCTCGCCGGTCCCTAAATTATCTCCGCTGGCTGCCTTCGTTGCACCGGCGACAACCATACCCACCGGAATAATGGATGACATCGTGTTCGAAATAGGTTTGCTTGGTTTAACATCGGTAATCGCCGTTCTTACTCTTAAAACTCCTGGCCCCGGTTAATCAACGATTTCATAACCACCTTTGACCGCCTCAAACAACGCGTTTTGATAATATTCTGTGAGCTCATTGAGCAAGGCCGGATCAAACCCCTTGTATTCAGCCTCATCACTTAAAGATATCTGGATGCGTTCGAACATAATTTTGTCGTACGGTTTAAAATCGATCTCTGAATTGATGTAAACCAGAGCCGCGAAATCCTCACCACCCGGTTTAAGCATACTGTAGTCTTCAAGGAACCCGGTCTTTGTAACGTCCTTCATCCCGCTGGCCGCGCAACCCATAACCAAAGCGCAGAACATAAAAGCAATTGCCAGTTTCGTTACACTCATAATTTTCTCCTTTCTCGATAAAGGATCTATTCCCGGCGTTCACCACTTAACTCCAGCAGCCAATAACCTCGTTTAACTTTACCCTATGATCTCGAAAATCAAACTGGCCATTAAAACATATAAGCCCTTTGCCGGACCTGTCCTTCGTTTCCTGGGCACTGCCACTTCATCTAGCTGTGGTTTTTAGTAAAAAAGCCACCGAATTTCGGTGGCCTTAAATAAGAATGCTTATGTCAGGGAAAAGCTTGGTGATGGTACCGCTGGCAGTGTTGAGAAAAACGTCCGGTACCAGGTTAAAACTGCTTCCCCAGTGGAGAAAATTCCACCAAACGCTCGGCCAGTACTTCGATCTCTTTGCGAACCATCGGATCAAGTTTTTTAAGCCACTTTTTCGGTAAGGAATCCATACCGTAGAACGCCCCCGCAATCATACCGGCAATGGCTCCGGTGGTGTCGGCATCCCCTCCCTGATTGACCACCCCGACCAGGCATTCTTCAAAATGGGCAGTACCGAAGAAATAATGAAAGACGGTCTGCAGGGTTTCGACCACATAGGCCGAGGCACCACCCCGGTAGCGTTTGCATTGGAATTTTGGGCACTCACTGTAAAGTTGCCGCACAATGCTATGCAATGCGGGACGATCCGCACCGAGGATGGCCTGCTGAACCAGACGACCAATGGTGATGCAAGCAGCATCGGAAAGTTTGTTGTGGTGGGTCAGCCTTGCTTGATCGACAGCCTGCTCCCTGAGCAGGTCCTCGTCCCCCAGGGAAAACAAGGCCACGGGTGCCATGCGCATGGCGGCACCATTGCCAGCGTCCTGATCGCTGTACTCCTTCCCGATCTCACCTTTGATGATGTAACGACTGATACTGCGGCGGCAGGTGGCGCCAACGTCTACAGGGCGGCCTTTCAGCCATTCGGCGAAAAGCTCCATGATACGAACTCTATCCCAACCGCCGGTTTCGTCGATAGCCCGAGCAATGCACAAGCTCATCTCCGTATCATCAGTTACCTGACCGGCCTTGAGATTCAACCAGCCGCCGCCAATAATCTTGTTATGCACCTTGTGCCGAAAGCGAATCTCACCAGGCAGAAGAAACTCCGTGGTGGCGCCCAGTGCATCACCCAGGGCCAAACCCAGAAAAGCAGCTTGCGCCCTCGCCACGATCTCGTCCCGGTTCTTTGCCGGGTATCCCGGATCAGCCACCGATCATTACCTCGACTTCGTATTCACCGCCGATCACCAGGTATTCCTCCTCTCCCTGCAACCGGGCAGTGGGAAGCAGGCCATTGAAAAAAACAATCTTGGCCAAAGGAATTTCGGTTTTCAGAACTCGACTACCGAATTCCCAGGCCCGCTCGAAATCGCCGGTAAAGGAATTAAGATTATTGAGCCGCATCAGGCAATTATGCTTATCGAATTTCTCAAGGATGACGTGTTCCTCGAATCCGTACACCCCTCTATAGAGAGTGAAATGGTCTTTATCAGGAAATCTGCGCTGCAATTCATATTGGGTGAACTCGTAGAGCACATCGAGCTGCTGATGAATAGCGCTGGTGCGGGCCGCGCCGCGCATGCGCTGCACCAGAAAATGAAAATAACCTTCCGAGTGGGGGTCCTCTATGGGTACCTCGTGATAGGTCGGATGCAAACCGAAACGACTTTCCACCCAACCCTTAAGGACCGCCCCCTCGCGACCGTTGGAGTCGAACATCCAGCCCCTCAGAAAGCGCAGGTAGCTGTTTTTGAGGCTCTTGCGACCACCGGCCGATTTTTGCTGCTGCCATTGATGGAGTTGGAACGTCACATCCATGAAATCGTTAAAGATGGTTGCCCGTTTTACAGAGCAAGGCTCCTCTTCAAGTCGTTCAAATAATAGCCGATTGGCCTGGCGGACGCCCTGAATTTCCAAAGACTTCGGCTGGCGGTTGAAATGACGCGAAGCAATGGCCCAGGGAGGCAGGTTGCACAGATTAAGAGCTGCAGTAGACATCAACCAACCATGCCATCGGTGAGTAGAATAGCTTCGGCCACTTCTCGAAGACTCTTGCGATTGTTCATGGCCATCTTCTGAATGCGACGGTACGCCTCGTCCTCAGACAGCCCGTTTTTCATCAGCAGGCCCTTGGCCTTTTCAATGACTTTGCGGGTTTCCAGAGTTTCTTTAAGCTTGTCAACTTCATCGCGCAAACTCGATTCACAAACAAAATGATGAATGGCCAAGTCGACCGCCGGATAAAACTGTTCTTCGCGAAAGGGCTTAACTACATAGTTCATTACACCGGCCAGGCGGGCTCGCTCAACTGTCTGAGCATCTGTTTTTCCCGTCAGCAGAACAATAGGCGCCGGCGCCTTTTTGCTTATTTTTTCAGCAGCGGTGATCCCGTCCATAACCGGCATGCCGACATCCATCACGATCAATATTGGCTTATGGGACACGGCCAACTCAACGGCCTGCTGTCCGTTTTCCGCTTCAATAATATCCGTAAACCCGTAACGAACCAGCGCTTCTGCCACCTGCCGGCGGTTCTCTTTCTTATCATCGACAACCAATGCTTTCTTCACGGAACCAATCCTCCAGAAACTTTCCCTCAGGGTTGACAGCAAATATTCGAATGTTGATCAATCAACTCTGCATATTCAATGCCGCTACGATAATTCTACCTCTCTTGCTTCTTTCATTTGGTCTGCCGTACTCCAATTATCATAACCGCAAAAAAAAAGGCCCCTTGAAACAAGGAGCCCGGGCAAAGCATATTTAGTGAGACGAGCAAATCACCATCAACGTCCTTTTGTTGCTTCCTCCAGCATATCAAGGGTAACCGACTTGGGCCGCTCTAAGGGATAGCCCAAGGCCCGATCCCAGGTGATATTAGCCAAGACTCCGATAGCCCGCCCCACAGCAAACAGCACTGTGTAGAAATCGTATTCGGTGACTCCGAAGTGCCACTGAATAACCCCGGATTGAGCATCGACATTGGGCCATGGATTGCGGGCCTTACCGTGCTCCATAAGAATTTTGGGGGCCACTCGATAGATCATTTGCACCAATTGAAACATGGGATCATCAGCCAAATGCTTTTCACAAAAAGTCATCTGGGCAGAAAAACGCGGATCGGTCTTACGCAATACGGCGTGGCCGTAGCCAGGAATGACCTGGCCACTATTGAGGGTATCCCAAAGGAAGTCGGTCAGTTCAGCTTCGCTGGGCAACTTGCCGCCAAGCTTTTTCATAACCCCTTGAATCCAGCGGAGAACCTCCTGGTTGGCTAAGCCATGCAGGGGGCCGGACAGGCCGTTGACGCCAGCGGAAAAGCTGTAATAGGCATCGGCCAGGGCCGAAGCCACCAAACGAGTAGTATGAGCCGAAACATTACCCGATTCGTGATCAGAATGGAGAATGAAGTACATTCTAGCCACATCATCGTAGGGAGCTTCGATGCCCATCATATGAGCAAAATTCCCTCCCATATCAAGATCTGGGTCGGCACTAATCGGCGAATCATCGCGGTATTTGAGTCGATAGATAAAAGCGGCAATCCCCGGTAGCCTGGCCAAGAGATCACAGGCATCCTCGTACATGGGTTCCCAATAATCCATCTTGTTCATACCCTCATTGTAACGGCGGGCAAAAACGGACTCTCCCTGCATGGCAACAACGGCGGCCGAAAGCATGGCCATGGGATGAAGGTCGCGAGGCATAGCCCGCAAGGCATCAAAAACGTACTCTGGTATCTGTTGCCGCCGTTGAAAGTCGGCAACGACGTCAAGAGCCTGTCGTTCCGTTGGCACCTCTCCCGTCAAAAGGTAATACCAGAACCCCTCAACATAGGGATAACAAGAACCGGGAGCCTTGGGCAATGCAGCAAAAGTTTCCGGGATGGTACGTCCACGAAAACGTACCCCTTCTTCGGGATCAAGATGGGAGATATCGGTTACCAGACATTTGATCCCTCGAGCACCTCCAATAACCTGGCCGATGGTGACTTGATCAAACAACACGTCGCCATGTTCTTGAAGCAACCGTTTGACCCGCGGTCGTTGTTCAAGTATTTTTTTATGGAGAATATCTTTCAGACCTGCCATCGTTGTTCTCCTTCATCTGAAATCGACCGTCTGGAAACCAGAAACTATTTGATTTCCCGAGCCGCATGTGATGGTGCTCACTGGCGGCGCAACGAGCCTGGAATTTATTTAGTTCATGATAACAATATACTGAAAACACTACAGTTTTACAACTTCCTGACAATTATTGGCCGCAACAGTAATTTTCCGTTGCCTTTTTTTCATTACCCTACGGCCACCAGCCGTGCTAAATTGCATATTTTCTATGCAGAAACTGACTGATTTTTATGCAAATAGGTTGCCTTCCTTTAAAAAATAACATTCTACTGGCTCCGCTGGCCGGTATCACCGACCTGCCTTATCGCTTAATAATGCGGCGTTATGGCATTGATTTAACTTTCACTGAAATGATCAGTGCCAATGGCTTGGTTCGTGCAGGTCGCAATACTGAAGCACTGCTGCTCAGCACGGCGGAAGACCATCCCCTGGGCGTTCAACTGTTTGGCGACGATCCCCAGGTATTAGCCAGGGCCGCGGCCCAGGTTGAAGATCGCGGCGAATTGATCGATTTAAACCTCGGTTGCCCGGTAAAAAAGGTGGTTCGCTCCGGAGCCGGCAGTGCCCTGTTGCAAGATCCTGCCAAGGTAGCGCAGGTTGTTGCCGCTGTGCGGCGTGCCACCAGCCGCCCGCTCACTGTAAAACTGAGATCAGGCTGGGACAGTTCATCGATTAACTATCTGGAGATCGGCCGCATCGCCGAGGCAGAGGGCGCTGATGCTCTGACCCTGCATCCACGCACCCGCAGCCAGGCCTTTTCCGGCCGAGCTGACTGGAGCCATATCAAAAAGCTAAAAAACGCAGTGACAGTGCCGGTGATCGGAAGTGGCGATATTGTCCGCGCCGAGGATGCGGAGGCCATGCTTGCCGAAACCGGTTGCGATGGCATAATGCTCGGCCGCGGTTGCTACGGCAACCCCTGGTTGATTAGTTCTATCCTGGCAAGACGGGAAGGTCGGCCCTGCCCTGCTCCCGACCCGCTACAGCGACTCGAAGCGGTCCGTTGCCATTTCGAATTGTTCGTCCGTCATTTCGGGGAGCAAAAAGCTCTCTTCGACATGCGTAAGCACCTTTGCTGGTATTCACGGGGATTGCCCAAAGCCGCCGCTTTCCGCACCCTGATTAATGCAACCCGCTCTTTTGCCGAGCTCCAGCAAGCGACAGAAGATTTTTTCCTTGCTGCTATAGATTCTGTGGAGACTTAAAACAATGCCCGCTATTCCAAAAGACGCCACCCTCTACCTACGGGTATTGGAGAATATGGAAGAAGCGGTTATCGCTATTGACCGGCAGGGAAAAATAGTCTTGTACAACCCTGCCGCCCAAATCTGCACCGGTCTTTCAGAAAAACAAGCTCTTGGTAAATGTTACCAGACCCTGTTTAAAAATCAGACCAAGCTACTTGAATTAGTCGAAACAGCTTTAAAGAAAAGTCGCTCCCTGTTCAACCATGAGGATCTGATGTTGGTGCGTTCCACTGGTGCCCCCCTGCCGGTGCGGGTGTCCTTATCACCTAATTTCGACCAGCACGGTGACCCCGACGGTGTTATTCTGATGCTGAGGGATCTCACGCAGGTGAGGGAACTGCAGGAAGCCATTCGTCGCTCGGAAACGCTCTCGATGCTTGGCACCCTGGCGGCAGGTCTGGCCCACGAGATAAAAAACCCTTTAGGGGGAATCAAGGGCGCGGCACAACTTCTGAATATGGAGCTGCCTCCCGAAAGCACTCTGAAAGAGTATACCTCAGTAATGACCCGCGAAGTAGACCGGGTCAACGATATCATCGAAGAACTCCTCGACTTGGAGCGACCCCCTTCACCCCGTTTAGGCGCGGTGAATCTTGGCCGGTTGCTTTCCGATATCGTCTTGTTACAAAAAGAGAGTCAGCGTCCGAAGCAGGTGGATTTCCAATTAAAGCTCGATCCGAGTATTCCAGCCATTCGAGCGGACGAAAAATTGCTTGTCAGACTATTTCTCAATCTGATCAAAAATGCCGCCGAAGCCGTCGACCACGGAGGCCAAGTGATTATTTGCAGTCGCATCGCTTCCCAGTTTCGTTACAATAAGCCAGGGGAAAAACCGGTACCTCTGGTAGTTATTGAGGTCAAGGATAACGGTTCGGGCATTACACCCGAGCAGATGGAACATATGTTCACCCCCTTTTACACCACAAAGGACCGCGGCACAGGCCTTGGCCTGGCCATTTGCCAGAAGATCGTCAGCGATCATGGCGGATTTCTCAAAGTAGAAAGCCAACCCGGGGAAGGAACACAGTTTTCAGTTTCACTGCCCATGTTGCGTCCCAAAACCAACCAAGAAGCCACCTCCTAATTACTGTCGGACTTTTCCCTTCGCCTATTGGAGTTTTTTAGAGAAAGGTAAACATTCATGTCCATCCAGCGAATTCTGGTAGCGGATGACGAACAGAGCATTGCCTGGGTTCTGGCCAAGGCCCTGACCAAAAAGGGTTTTACCGTTGATACGGTAGCCGACGGCACCGCGGCCAAAGCACAGGTAGAAAAGAACACCTACGATCTTGCGATACTCGATATAAAAATGCCTGGTATTTCCGGTCTCGACCTGCTCAGCGAATTTCGCGAACAGCGTCCGGAAATGATGGTGATCATCATGACCGCCGAGTCGACCATGAAAAATGCCGTCGAAGCCATGCGCCTTGGCGCCTATGACTATCTCACCAAACCCTTTGACCTCGATGCCCTCGACGCCATCATCCTTAAGGCCCAAAACGCCTCTTCGGCTACCGAGGAAATAAGGCGACTCAAGGACGAAATCAAGGACCATTACCATCTCGACCGCACCATTATCGGCAAGAGCCAGCCGATGCAGGACATTTATAAAATTCTTGGTCGGGTCGCCCCGACGGATGTCACCGTGCTCATCACCGGCGAAAGCGGAACAGGCAAGGAATTGGTCGCTCGAGCTATTCATTACAACAGCCCGCGGCTGGGTAAGGCTTTTCTAGCCCTCAACTGCGCGGCCATCCCCAGCGAACTCCTTGAGAGCGAACTATTCGGCTACGAAAAAGGGGCCTTTACCGGCGCAACCGAGCGAAAAATAGGTAAGTTTGAGCAGGCCAGCGGCGGCACCCTGTTTCTTGACGAAATCGGCGACATGCCTCTGGATCTGCAGGCTAAGTTGCTCCGGGTTCTGCAAGAAAAAGAAATTACCCGTACCGGAGGCAGCACCTCCATCCCCGTCGATGTACGCATTGTCGCTGCCACCAACCAGAACCTGGAAGAGCAGGTTCGCAGCCGGGCTTTCCGGGAGGACCTCTACTACCGCCTGAACGTGGTGCCAATCAATATTCCACCGTTGCGCGATCGACGCAGCGACATCCCGCTGCTGGTCGACTATTTTATCCCCCGCGCCCAACAGGAATTGAACGTTCAAACCCGTGGTTGCACCAAAGAAGCCATGGACCTGCTTATGCGACACGATTGGCCAGGGAATATCCGCGAACTGGAAAATAGCCTGCGGCGGGCAGCGCTGCTTTCGGCTGACGCGCTATTGACCCCTGAAGACTTTCCTAGCCTGCAACCCCAGGGAGGAGCTGCGGCGGAAGTCGATGAATCCCTGGAAGCCTTGATCTCCAAAAAGTTACGCAGCAGTTTCGCTCAAATGGATGTTCAGGAACTGGACAACCTTTACGAGATGGTCATGCACCAGATGGAGAGACCTCTGATCAAAATCATTCTTGAAAAGACCCGCTCCAACCAGGTGAGGGCGTCTGAGATCCTGGGCATCAATCGCAACACGCTGCGGAAGAAGATTCAAACCCTGGATATCGACATCAAGAATGTCTAAGCCAGGAGCGAAGGAAGTCCGTCGATCTGGCTAAGATACCGATTCAACAAAAAAATCCCCCAAGCCCTTTCGGGTTGGGGGATTTTTTAATTCGTTGGCTACCAAAGATTCTCCATCCGGACAGTTTTGGTTTAATACCCCTCCTGCCTCTTGGATTGATTTTCGAAGCGGGTAAACTGCCCCTGAAAGGTCAGGTGCACGGTACCAATGGGACCGTTACGCTGTTTACCTATCACGATTTCCGCGTCTTTTTCATGTCCCTTCTCGCAGCTGCGATCCCGGCTTTTGCAATCTTCGCAATAAACCGCTTCGCGATAGATGAACATGATCACGTCGGCATCCTGCTCAATAGCACCTGATTCGCGCAAATCGGCCATAATCGGTCGCTTGTCCGTACGGTTTTCCAAGGAACGGTTAAGCTGAGACAGGGCGATAACCGGAATATTAAGTTCCTTGGCCAGGGCTTTAAGAGAACGGGAAATTTCCGAAATCTCTTGTTGACGGCTCTCGGAATTGTGACCTTGCATGAGCTGAAGATAATCGACTACGACCAAGCCCAGGTCGCGCTCGGCTTTAAGGCGGCGGGCCTTGGCTCGCAACTCCAGCACGGTGATAGCCGGGGTATCGTCGATAAAAATGGGAGCATCGGAAAGCTTGCCGGCACCGTCTGTGAGCTTACCCCAGTCAGAATCTACCAGGTGGCCGGTCCGCAGGCGACTGGCATCGACACGGGAAACGGAACAGAGCATACGCTGCACAAGCTGTTCCTTACTCATTTCCAGAGAAAAAACCAGGGTCGGAACCTGGGGTTCGGCGCGGAGTCCGGCATTTTCAACGATGTTGAGAATGAAAGCGGTCTTACCCATGGAGGGGCGACCGGCAATGATGACCAGGTCGGATGGCTGCATACCGGCGGTCATGGTGTCAAGATCGGTAAAGCCTGTCGGAACACCGGTAACCAGTTCTTTACGCTGATAGAGCTTTTCGATGTTCTTGAAGGTGTCCTGCATGATCTCGCGGGTGGAGAAGTAGGACGGGCGGCTCTTCATGCCGCTGATCTCAAAGATCGACTTTTCGGCCCAATCGAGGGTTTCCTCGATATCGCCGCCTTCATAACCTCGAGTGGCAATTTCAGTGGAAACGTGAATCATATGCCGGGCCAAAGCTTTTTCTTTGACCATTCGGCAATAATAGCCGATGTTAGCGGCCGTCGGAACATAATCGACCAAAACGCCGAGATAACTGCTGCCGCCAACTTCTTCCAGTTCACCTTTTTTTTGCAGGGTAGAGGTCAGGGTAACCAGGTCGGCAGGTTCGCCACGATCGGATAGATCGATGAGTGCGGAAAAAATCTTGCGATGACTTTCGCGATAGAAGTCTTCAGGCCGCAGGAGTTCCAGGGCCTTGTTGAGGGCTTCATTTTCCAGCAGAATGCCGCCAAGGACGGACATTTCCCCTTCAAGGCTTTGCGGTGGAAGACGGTGGGACGACTGTTCACTCATGCTTCAGTCCAACTACAAGAAAGCTACTTGCCGAAGGAAGAACAAAACCTTCCTTCGGCAAGCGTACATTACTACTCTTCGCTGGCAACAACGGCAACCTTGAGGTTCGCCACAACACCGGCGGGCAGCTTGACCGGAATCTCGAACTCTCCCAGGTTCTTGATGGGCTCGTCGAGTTGAATTTTCTTACGGTCGATTTCGATGCCGGCTTCGCTGATTTTAGCAGCGAGTTCCATGGTGGTCACCGAACCGAACAGTTTGCCTTCTTCGCCGGCGCGAAGGGCAAATTCGCAGCTCAAGGCCTCAATCTGACCTTTAATTACTTCAGAAGCCTGCATCACCTTCTGCGCTTTACGCTCCAGTTGACGCTTCTGGTGTTCCATTTCTTTAATGTTGCGGGAATTGGCTGCAACAGCAAATTTTTGCGGAATAAGGTAGTTACGAGCGTAACCGGCCTTAACGCTTACCAGGTCACCGATATTGCCGAGACCATCGACATTTTCTACAAGAATGATATCCATCGCTTCCTCCAAAAAAAAGGATCTAGTCCTCTGTTTTTCGTGGTTTTCTAAAATCAATCCACAAATCGAAAACTCCGATTCCGGCAACCAGTACCGGCAACGGGTTGAGTGTCGCTAAAAGCACATAGCCCAAAGTCCGTAGCGGAGTTGAAACCCTGCGCGTACGGAAAAAGTACTTCACAATAGCCAGACCCTGCAAAAAGTAGAGGGCCAGCATGACCACCAACAGATTGAGGGCTGCTGTTTCCAGTCCCCCGTTGGCCAACAAGACGCCAGCTCCTGAAAGAATCAGTCCCCAGATCCAAACCTCCGGAACCTTCCATTGATCAAAAGGTATCCCGGGGATGCTGTATCGAGAGCGGGCGGCCAAACTCAGACCAAGTTGGGTGATCAATAACAAAAGACCGTATCCAACTGCAGCTGCTGCAGGATACACCTGCAACAGCAAGGCTCCGGTGTTGCGTACGGTCTTTTCGAACTGGGCCGCCTGAGCTGCCGGCAGTTCCATGTCCTTGGCCAATGTCAGGGCAGTATTGATCTCTACCTGAAGATAACTTTCAACGAGGGTGGTCAGCTCGGTCTGTTGTTGGACGGCCATGGCCAACAAAAACAGCCCACCGGTAGCAAGCAGTAGAATGAGGCTCCAACCGGTAGCGCGGCACCAGTCGACGCCGCGTCTGAGCAACAGACTCAGTAGCAGTGCGGGAGCGCCAAACTGCACCAGGTAGCCCACTGCAGCCACCTGGCTGATCAGACCGTAAGCAATCCCACTCGTGCCCGCCACCACCAGACAGCCAGCCGTCAGACCGAAGCGCATAACCACATACGCAGCCGGCAAAGGTACTAATAGAGCTGCCAACGCACCAACCGGCAACAGTCCGACACTGCCCTGCAGCAACAGAGTCACCAGTGTTGCGCCAACGATAAAGCTACCAGCCTGAACCTGCTTCACAAACACCCTCCCGTTGTAACGGTCTTCGATTTAATCGAGAGAGTGGCTTGCGGTAAAGGGCAGCAGGGCAATATTGCGTGCACGCTTGATCGCTTCACACACTTTGCGCTGATGATCTGCACAGCAACCGGAGATACGGCGAGGTACAATCTTGCCGCGCTCAGAAATGAAGTAACGCAAGTTACGAACTTCTTTGTAATCGATCTTCATGGATTTGTCGCCACAGAACCGGCAACCTTTACGACGGGAAAAACGACGACGGAAAGTAGAACTCTTACCACCAGCGGCGGGACGTTTCTGATAAGCCATATGATGAATCCTTTTCGGTTTCGAGAATAAATGTTAAGCGGTCTCTTCAGCAGCAGGGCCTTCGGTAGCGGGAGCCTCTTCAGCAGGTTCCTCAGCAGCGATCTCAACCCCGTTAGGCAGCACGATGGTCTGAAACTTGATGATTTTTTCATCCAGACGCAAACGACGCTCGAACTCGGCGATAACCTTGGCACCGGCTTCGAAAGTCATCAGTACGTAAGTACCGCGAGTCTGCTTTTTGACCGGATAGGCGAGCTTGCGCGCGCCCCACTCATCCACCTTGAGGATGTTGGCACCCTGCTCGGTCAGAATGTTTTTGAACTTATCCAGGATAGCGGCGTAGTCATCACCGACCACCTCCGGATGTACAATGAAAATGTGTTCGTAAGTACGCATGTTCGACGTTCTCCTCTAGAGTTAGTAGCCCCGAAGCCAATTCGGAGCAAGGAGCGGGCACCATGCCCAGAAAAAACAGAACCATGTTTATTAGCATAAGCGACGGAAGTTTACAATGCTTATTCCTGAAACGGTTGCCGCCTTCCTCGATTAAAAATCAAAGCATCCGCAAAAACTCATAGGATGGCTAAACAAATTTTTCGACCTACAAGGCCTGGTGATTGCTCAGGGGTGAAGGCATACATCCGGTATGTCGAGGTCCTGAACAACGCCGTAACGCCGAAGGTCGGAATTTTTGTGACGCTATCAGACGTTAAATCGGAAATGCATGACATCACCGTCAACGACCAGATACTCTTTACCCTCCAGGCGCATCAGGCCCTTCTCTTTAGCCCCTGTTTCGCCGGAAGAAGCGATATAGTCATCGTAACCGATAACCTCGGCACGAATAAATCCTTTTTCAAAATCCGTATGGATGACACCTGCCGCAGCCGGAGCTTTAGATCCGTCGGTGACGGTCCAGGCACGAACTTCTTTTTTACCGGCAGTGAAATAGGTGATCAAGCCGAGCAACTTATAGCCAGCCTGAATCATTCGGTCGAGGCCGGATTCCCGCAGACCCAGTTCATTGAGGAATTCGATCTTTTCGTCTTCCTCAAGCTCCGCCACCTCGGCTTCAATCTTTCCGCAAATGGCGACGAACTGAGCTCCCTCTGATTCGGCATGAGCTTGAACCTTTTTGGCAAAGTCGTGTTCGCCATTCAAGTCATCCTCAGCTACATTAGCTACATAAAGCACAGGCTTTACCGTAATGAGATGCAAGTCATCGATGACCTGATACTCTTCTGCCGTAAGCCCCAGGGACCGTGCGGGGCGGCCCTCGTTAAGACAAGCCTGCACTCGCTCAAGGATCTCAACTTCGAATTGCAGCTTTTTATCACCACTTTTAGCCAGTTTTTGACTACGGATGATGCGTTTTTCCACCGTATCCAAGTCGGCCAGATTCAATTCGGTCTGGATAACCTCAATATCCCGCAAAGGATCAACGTCACCATCCACATGTACTACATTGGTGTCGTCAAAACAACGCACGATGTGCGCAATGGCATCGACCTGGCGAATATTGCCCAGAAACTGATTACCGAGCCCCTCTCCCTTACTGGCCCCCTTGACCAGGCCTGCAATATCCACAAATTCGATGGTGGTAGGCAGAACCCTTTCGGGGTCGACGATGGTGGCCAGAGCATCCAAGCGTTTATCGGGGACCGCTACGACTCCGACATTAGGCTCAATGGTACAGAATGGATAGTTAGCCGATTCTGCACCTGCAGAAGTTATGGCGTTAAATATGGTCGACTTGCCAATATTGGGCAGGCCAACGATGCCGCACTTAAAACCCATGATATGTTCCTGAATGAGAGGCTGGTTACAAAGAAAACATTTTGTTAAACAGGCTGTAAATAACGATAGCCGGGAAAATCTCCCGGCTATCGTTTCCATTCTATGGTTCGTTCCTTACACCAGCAGCGGTGCAATAACCAGAGCCACAACGCTCATCAGCTTGATGAGAATGTTCATGGCGGGACCGGAAGTGTCTTTGAAGGGGTCGCCAACGGTATCGCCAACAACCGCAGCCTTGTGGGCTTCGCCGCCTTTGGATTCACCATCTAATTCGCCGGATTCGATGTACTTCTTGGCATTGTCCCAAGCGCCGCCGCCATTGGACATCATCAGGGCAAGCAGCACACCGGCCAGGGTAGCACCGGCGAGCATGCCGCCGAGAGCTTCCTTGCCGATAACAAAACCGACCAGAACCGGGGCAACAACAGCCACAACACCGGGCAGAACCATTTCGCGGAGAGCGGCACGGGCCGAGATGTCGATGCACTTTTCTGGCTCGGGCTTGGCTTCGGGCTTGCCTTCGAGCAGGCCGGGGATCTCACGGAACTGACGACGGATCTCATCAACCATCTTGCCGGCGGCACGGCCGACGGAGGTCATGGTCATGGCACCGATCAGGAAGGGCAGCATGCCACCGATCAACAGGCCAATAACGACACTGGGGTTGATCAGGTTAATGGCTTCGAGCTTGACCGTGGTAGCGTAAGCGGAGAAGAGAGCCAAGGCGGTCAGGGCTGCGGAACCGATGGCGAAACCCTTGCCGATAGCAGCGGTGGTGTTGCCGATGGCATCCAGACCGTCGGTGATCTTACGAACATCAGGGCCGAGTCCACACATTTCCGAGATACCGCCGGCGTTGTCAGCGATGGGGCCGTAGGCATCGACAGTCATGGTGACGCCAACGGTAGCCAGCATGCCAACAGCAGCGATACCGATGCCGTACAGACCGGCAAAATAATTGGCTACAAAGATACCGATACAGATGATCAGGATCGGCAGAGCACAAGACTCAAGACCTACAGCCAGACCGTTGATGATGTTAGTAGCAGGGCCGGTCTTACTGGCTTCAGCGATACGTGCGACGGGGCTGGAAGCGGTATAGTATTCAGTAATCTGACCAATGGCGATGCCAGCCAGCGTACCGGCCAGAATGGCATAAAAAACGCCGGTGCTGATACCGAAGGACTTAATAACGAAGAAGGCGGCGACAAGAAAGCCGGCAGCAGCCACAAAAGTTGTATAATGCAGAGCCTTGGCCGGATCGATTCCTTTCAGGAACTTCATGGAACCGATGCCGATGACGGAAAAGATCAGGCCGACCATGGCCAGGGTCAAAGGCAACAGCATGGCGGCCGCCTTGATATCCACACCACCACCGAGCTTTTCCAATAGAGCCGGGCTTGCAGCGGCGGCAATAGCGATAGTAGCGATAATGGAGCCGACGTAGGATTCGAAAATATCCGCACCCATACCCGCGGTGTCACCAACGCAGTCACCTACGTTATCGGCAATAACGCCAGGGTTGCGGGGGTCATCTTCCGGGATACCGGCTTCGACCTTACCAACCAGGTCAGCACCGACATCGGCGGCCTTGGTGTAGATACCGCCGCCTACACGGGCAAAGAGAGCGATGGACGAAGCGCCCATGGCAAAACCATTGATGTATTTAGCGGTTTCGGGGTTGCCACCGAAGAAAATAAAAGCAACACCAACGCCGACCAGGCCAAGGGAAGCCACGGCCAGACCCATAACGGCGCCGCCGTTAAAGGATACTGACAGGGCCTTAGCCTGACCCGATTGGCGCGCCGCCTCGGTAGTCCGAACGTTGGCACGGGTGGCGGCCTTCATACCGATAAAACCGCAAGTCATTGAACAGATAGCGCCGCCAAGGAAAGCGAAGGCGGTTTCAAAGTTCATACCCATGGCAATGACGAAAAAGACCAGGATGATGAAGAATGCTAGAACGCGGTATTCGCGACCAAGAAAAGCCATGGCGCCGTTATGAATGGCATCGGAAATTTCTTTCATCCGATCGTTGCCAACGGGTTGCGCCTTTACGACGTTGTACATGACGATGGCAATCAGAAATCCGATCGCCCCCAAAATTGGAGCATACATTTGCAGTTCCATTTTGACTCTTTCCCTCTCTGAATTAATGTGAAATATCGCGATTGTTGAAAGCGTTCATGGCTGGCTGGACTCCTTCATTCAGAAGCATTTCCAGAGCCTCGACCGCTAGCAACAACAGATCATCCAATTGTTTTTTTTCTGTAGGGGAAAACTCGCGCAGAACATGGCGAGCCACATCTCCTCCGGCAGGAGGTCGCCCAACGCCGATGCGCAACCTGATAAAATCGCCGCTACCGAGCACAGTGCGAATATCGCGCAGACCGTTATGACCGCCGTGCCCTCCCCCTGCCTTAATGCGCAGCGTGCCGAAAGGCAAGTCGATCTCGTCGTGTACCACCACCAGGTTTTCTATCATTAACTGTTGAGCCTTGACCACGGATCCGACGCTGGCACCGCTTCGGTTCATAAAGGTTTGCGGCAACAAAACCAACAACTCCTGATTGTTGCAACGGCCCACACCATAGAATGCCTGATGACCTTTTTTTTTCAGCGAAATACCGTTTCTGGCAGCAAACAACTCCGCGACCATAAATCCGATATTATGCCTGGTAGCACTGTACTCCGGCCCCGGGTTGCCGAGACCGGCTACAACCTTCAAACGAACCTCGCTTATTCTGCGTCAGCTTCAGGGGCCGCCTCAACTGCTTCGGCTCCCTCGACGCCTTCTTCAAGCTCTTCTCCCTCAACTTCTTCAGCCATACGGCCGACAACGGTAAGAATGGTGAAGTTAGCATCATGGGGAGCTTCAACCCCATCACCTAGCTGCAGATCTTCGACATGGACCACATCGCCAATCTGCATCTCAGTAACATCGATATCGATAGAAGCAGGGATAGCGCTCGGCAGACACACGATTTCAACTTCGTGACGAATTACCGACAGGTTGCCACCCTCTTTTTCGCCGGCAGACTTGCCAACGGGGTGAACCGGTACCATGACACTGACCTTGGCAGCCAGGTCGATAACCTGGAAATCGGCATGCATCAGGGTGCCGACCACGGCATCAACCTGCATGTCTTTAAGAATCACCACCTGGCCATCGAAAGGTCCGTCCCCCTTGAGGGTGATCAAGGTATTCAAACCGGCCTCGGTAGAGATCGATTTCTTGAGGGCCTTGGGATCGACGCTCAGAGCGCAAGGCTCAACATTTTTCCCGTAAACGACCGCAGGAACCAAACCCTCGCGACGCAGACTGCGAGCACTGCCTTTACCGAGTGCCTCACGTGAGTTAACCATCAATTCTGTCTGTGCCATATAATCAATCCTCCGTTAGAATAAAGTGCTAAAGGGTACTTAGGCAATTCATGCCCTAATATTTATGTTCGTATTGCTGTTCTAAACAAACAGCGAACTGACAGACTCGTCACCATGTATACGGCGAATAGCCTCAGCTAACAATTCTGCTACAGACAGCTGCCGTAGACGCTCACATTCAGCGAGCTTTTCTTCAACCGGAATCGTATTGGTGACCAGCACTTCTTTTAACGAGCTGTTGTCGATACGCTCAAGAGCCGGCCCGGACAAAACAGCGTGGGTCGCACAAGCGTAGACCTCAGCGGCCCCTTCTCCCTTCAGGGCTTGAGCTGCCTGGCAAAGGGTGCCTGCCGTATCGATCATGTCGTCCACAATAATACAGATCTGTCCTTCAACGTCACCGATGATATTCATCACTTCCGAAACATTGGGACCACTGCGACGCTTATCGATAATCGCTAAGCCGGCATTAAGGCGTTTGGCAAATGCGCGAGCCCGCTCAGTACCGCCGGCATCCGGCGAAACAACAACGACGGGTTGATCGAAACGTGCTGTAATGTCCCGAAGAATAACCGGCGCAGCATAGAGGTGATCGACCGGAATATTGAAAAAACCTTGTATCTGACCGGCATGCAGATCCATGGTCAACACCCGGTCGACACCGGCAGTAGACACCAGGTCTGCAACAAGCTTGCTGGTGATGGGTGTGCGCGGAGCCACCTTGCGGTCCTGACGGGCGTATCCGAAATAGGGAATTACCGCTGTAATTCGAGCCGCCGATGCGCGCTTGAGAGCATCGGTCATAATCAGCAACTCCATCAGATTATCGTTGGCCGGAGCGCAGGTAGACTGGATGATATACACATCCAACCCACGGACATTTTCTCCGATCTCAACCATAATCTCACCATCGGAGAAAGCACGAACCTTGGCAGCCCCCAGAGGTACAGCCAAATGTCCGCAGATCTCACGGGCCAGTGAAACATTCGAGTTACCGGCGAAAATCTTCAACTTATTCACAACGACAATCCTTGCTCAAAGCACGAAAAAACTGCAGGCCATGGACTCCATGACCTGCTGACGTAAAGCCCGATCGGCGACTCATCCACCTTCGGAACGATATCCTCCGCAACGTCTTGCCTTGCAGAGTCTTATAAATGGCTGGGGCGCCAGGGATCGAACCTGGGAATGCCGGAATCAAAATCCGGTGCCTTACCGCTTGGCGACGCCCCAAAAACTTAACAGATCAAATCAATAATCAGCACTTTATCGGCCCTTCGCCATCCACCGGATGAACAACGAAGACCCGCCAACCTGGCTTCTGCTGTAACTGCACAGCGGCTTCTTCCGCCTCGGCTTTTCCGGCAAAAACCCCAAATACCGTGGAGCCACTACCGGACATCAGCGATCCTGCAGCTCCTAAAGCCGTCAGACGCCTTTTCACTTTACCTATCTCCGAATGTTGACCAACGGTGACTTCTTCAAGGTCATTATGCAGCACCGCCGTCACGCTATCTAGCGTACTGGAAAATCGCGGTATTTTATGATCATCCCGGCGGGATGTCAACCTTAAATTTCCGTATGCCCAAGCCGTAGATACAGCGATTCCGGGATTAACCAGAACATACCAGAGCGGTGGCAGCTTTTCGATTCTTTGCAACACATCGCCGATCCCCGTAGCCCAAGCGGGATGCCCATAAATAAAGAAAGGCACATCAGCGCCAAGCTTAACCCCCAGATCCTGCAGCACCTGCGTAGAGAGTTTCAGGTCGAGCATCTCGTTCAAGGCCATCAATACCGTTGCCGCATCGGAAGAACCGCCGCCAAGACCTGCTGCTACCGGTATCTGCTTATCGATATCTATATCGACGCCGATGGACGAACCAGCAAAAGCCAGCAACCTTTGAGCTGCCAGAGCGGCAATGTTTTCCTGCTCGGGGTTCAGGCTCACCCCGGCACAGCGCACCGTCACTCCGGGACCGGCTGTGAGACGTAAGGTGATGCGGTCATAGAGAGAGATGCGCTGCATCAACATCGCCAGGTCATGATAACCATCGGCTCGCTTGCCGAGCACATGGAGGCAGAGATTGATTTTGGCCGGGGCCAGATAGGTTTTAATCATGATAGGTGCCCGCTGAAAGCTGTCGCAAATAATCCCCGTGCCGAACGACTCTCTACGTGCGGCGCCTATCTATTAATCAATCGGCCGCTGCTTTGTCAAGTGTTATCACCGCTCAGGGCAGAACCTTGCCCCCAGACTGCTGTTAACAAAATAATTGTGCCAGGCACGATCAATGGCACCTTGCGATAGTTCTGGAGGATGGCCGTGATAAGAGGCCTCCTCGATGATATGTTCGACAAGGTCCTTGGGATGGCAGGAGCTGAAGCGTACTTCGAGTCTTCGATAATAGTGATCCATCAGATGCTCGAAAACAGGTCTGCTAAACGACATAGCGTGATCCTCACATAGCCTCCGAAAAATCTCCTCAAACTCACCAATGGAAGGATGATCTATTTTAATTTTGTAACGAATACGTCGTAAAAAGGCCTCGTCCACCAAATCCGCCGGCTCGATGTTAGTGGAAAAAACCACCAAGGTATCAAAAGGAATATCGAACTTCATGCCAGTATGCAGGGTCATGAAATCGATGCGGCGATCCAAAGGAACCATCCAACGATTAAGCAACTGTTTGGGATCGATCTGTTGACGGCCGAAATCATCAATGATCAGCACACCATTATTGGCCTTGACCTGCAGAGGCGCTTCGTAATACTTGGTAATCGTATTAAAATCCAGGTCCAGGGTGCGCAGGGATAACTCTCCGCCGGCCATAATCACAGGCCGCCGCACCTCGACCCAGCGCTGATCAGGATTCTCTTCACCGACCGTCGAAATAATATCACCATGACTGACCGGATCATATACATTGATAATTTCACCCCGTACCAATAGAGCGTACGGTATGAAGACCGTACCGGGCAACAGGCTCCCGATAGCCTCAGCGATGGAAGTCTTTCCGTTTCCCGGTGGGCCATAGAGAAAGATTTCTTTGCCGGAACTCAGAGCGGGGCCGAGGCGGTAGAGCAAATCATCGTTTACCACCAAGTGGTCGAAGGCTTGCCTGACCTGCTGATCGTCGATCAAGATATTCTTGACCGTCTGCAGCGCAACCATATCCCGGTAGACGTCCAGGGTCACCGGGGCCGGGCCGACATATCGGCACACCTCAAGCAAAACATTGGCCCGTCGAATGCCCTGTTCGGTAATAGCAAATCGAAAACTGTGCCGGGCGTAGAGTTCGGCTCCTTTGACCTCGACAAACTGATCTTTTCGCAAATTTTCCAGAACGGCATCGATGATACTGGCCGGCAGCTTGGTCCGCTCCATCAGTTCGTTACGCCCGAATTCTCCAAGGAACAGGCTGTGTTTAAGAGCTAAGTCGGTTATAAATCCCAGATCAAGGCCCGACTCGGCCACGGTCTGCGGCATCGGAGGCAATGGATGAAAAACCTGATCCAGGTTTTCTTCCTCAAGAAAACCCATGTCGCACAAATTCTGACCTAAACGTCCCCCCTTGCTACGCTGTCGATCAAGGGCCTTCTTTAACTGTTTCTCCGAAATCAACTTCTTCTCAAGTAGCCGTTTTCCCAGCTGTTTCAGCATGGACATCACCTCCAAGCCATATCTCCAAAAGTTCACACTAACAGAGGCGGCAGTTTGCACTGACCTAGCTATTCAGCAGGAAATCGCTCCCATGAGCGTTGCCTCTGTTAGTTCATGGACCTACCATTTAAAGCATACCCGCTCAAAGGATTTTATCACTCCAACTGGAAATAAATTTGGTGGATTCAGGAACGTAACTGGTGAGCGTCGGTGAAATAGGTTCGATACCCCTGCAACAACAAGAGGGCACTGGTCAGGGCCACGGAACCGACAATGGCACACATGATGGCAATCTGATATTTCACGGCGATCAATGGATCGGTACCGGAGAGGATCTGCCCGGTCATCATACCCGGCAGAGAAACGACCCCCATGGCCGCCATAGTGTTGACCATTGGCAGCAAGGCCGCACGAAAGGCGTTGCGCAGCGGCTCCTGGCAAGCCATGCGCGGACTGGCGCCGAGACACAAAGCCGCTTCGATCTCCGCCTGCCGCTCTTTCATTTCAGCCGCCAGACGCTCCACGGCCAGACAAGCGCCATTGATGGAGTTGCCGATGATCATGCCGGCCAAGGGGATCAGATAGCGGGGCTCGTACCAGGGGGATGGCGCAACCACCAGCAGGCAGAAATACAGGGTGACGCCGCCACAACCGGCAAATAAAGAAAGACTGACGATTCGATAAAACCCAGGCAGTTTATGCCGAAGACGGCCAGCCATGATCTGCAAAGAAAATCCGCCCATCACCAACAGCATCAACACGGTCGGCAATGGATGGCGGGCTGCAAATATCCAGCGCAAGGCATACCCCACGGCCAGCAGTTGCAATACCATGCGCAGAGAGCCCCATAACAGATCGCGTGACTGCCCGATACGATGCTGCCAGGCAAGAGCAGCGGCCAGCAGCAAGGCACCGTAAGCCCAAAGCAGATCGTGGGGTGCCAACGCTATGATCTCTTGGGCCGACATGTTTTAAACCTGCTTTTTGGATGGTTCAGAAAGAAAGCATTGCAAAGCGTTACTACGCGGGCGGGCAAACAACTCGTCAGGCAATCCCTGCTCTGAGATACATCCATCTTCGAGGTAAGCTAAGTGGTCGGCGATCGTCTTTGCCAAATGTAAATCATGGGTCACCAACAATACCGCCAGCTGCCACTTGCGGCAGGCTTTACGCAGGCTGCTGGCCAGACTATTGACCGTAGGGCGATCCAGCGCGCTGGTCGGTTCGTCGAGCAACAGTACTTCGGGCCCCATCGCCAAACTGCGGGCTAAGCAGAGACGTTGTTGTTGCCCCACCGACAGAGAACGGGCGTCGCGCTGCAACCATTCAGCAGAGAGTTGGCACAGGGCCAACAGCTCCAGCAAGCGGGAATCCTCTGCCGCAGGCGGCTTGTCCCCTTGAAATATAAACGGACGCTGCAGATTATCGAGAACCGAACCGTTGAAAACGAAGGGCTTTTGGGCGACCAACGCCACCTTTCGGCGCAACTGCAATGGATCATGGAGGCGGATATTGCGTCCGTTCAGCAGGATTTCTCCACTGCTGGGCTCTTCCAGTCGATTGAGCAGCCGAACCAGGGTACTTTTGCCACCACCCGAGGGACCGATAATCACCGTGATTTGACCTGCCACCAGGGTCAGATCGACATCACGCAATACGGTCACCTCCCGGCCCTGTTCATTGACTCGAACTTTACCAAGTCCGGCTATCTGCAATACCGGCTCGCCGGCAAGGGACATGTCAACTATCTCCTTGACGCAACCGGCTCATGACCTGTTTCATGTCCTCCCAGACCTCGCGTTTTGCTGCAGGATTGCGCAATAAAAATGCGGGATGGTAGGTAGGCAGGACGGCAATCCCTTCGTAACTTTGCCAATGGCCCCGAAGGCTACTGATAGGCTGCGAAGTATCGAGAAGGGTTTGAGCAGCAAAACGACCGAGAGTCACGATCACCTGAGGTTGCAAAGCAGCCAGCTGCCGTTGAAGGAAAGGCACACAAGCGGCAATCTCCTCCGGCAGAGGATCGCGGTTTTTCGGTGGGCGACATTTCTGCACATTACAGATATAGACATCCTCGCGCTTAAAACCCATGGCAAACAAAATACGTTCAAGCAGTCGGCCCGCCTCACCAACGAACGGAAGCCCCTGCAGGTCCTCGTCGCGACCGGGGGCTTCACCCACCAGCACCAACCGGGCGGAAGCGTTGCCTGCGCCAAACACGATATGGTTGCGCCCCTTGCTCAATCCACAGCGCTGGCAATCCCCCAGATCAGCGGAAATTTCCTCCAGGGTCTCAGAGCGACAGCTGGTGGATGAATGCACCTCGGAAAGTTGGCAAACAGGCCGAGCGTCGAGGTCGGTCTCACCAGGAACTTCGGCCACTCCCAGATGCTTTAAATCTTCAAGCAGGCCCCGGACCTGGGCGACAGTTTCCTGAAATTCCTTGTAAAATTTGTCGGGCATAGCTTCTTTACTTCCCGGACGGAGACGATTATCCTATAGGTCAACCCAACAGCGCGATGGCCATGGCTCGATCCTTACTCATCATTATCATTCTGCTGCTCTTGCCCAACGAGGCTCTGGCCTGGGGCATCGGCGTGCACCTGCAACTTGGCTCCCAGACTCTTGAAGCCCTGAGCCGCCTGCCAAGCCTTCTGCAACCCCTGCTCAGCAACTACCCATACGACTTTCTCTATGGATTCATCAGTGCCGACATCACCCTGGGCAAAAAATATACGCACTATCTAAAGCACTGTCACTCCTGGCGCATCGGTCAGCAGATCCTCGCCGCGGCCAAAACCGATCCCCAGCGAGCCTGCGCTTACGGATACCTGGGGCATCTGGCGGCGGACACCGTCGCTCATTCCTACATGGTGCCGTACAAAATGGTCCGCACCTTCAATACCGCCATGCTCAAGCATCTCTACTGGGAGATGCGTTTCGAGTCGCGCGTCGATCCTTCCATCTGGCAACTGGCAAGAACCATCGCCCGCAAGGATTTTCGAGCCAACGATGAGATGATGAGCAATGTGCTGTCCCGCACCATCTTCTCTTTTTCCACCAACAAACGGCTTTTCAATTCCATTTTGCTGCTCAGCCGATTGCAGCGCTGGCAAAAAATGCTGCAATCCATCGGTGAACAATCGAGATGGGTCCTGGAAGAAGAAGACCAGGAGCACTATCTCGTCCTGGCTCAGCAGGCTACCGAGAGCATTTTGACGGACATGGAGGACAGCCCCTATTGGAAGGCCGATCCCGCCGGCGAGCGAGCCCTCTATACGGCAGACATCATCCGTAAAAACCTTAATCTCCTGTGGCTGGACGGTAAACTGCCTGAAGGCGAAGCGCAACAGCTGTTGGCCCAATTGAAAGAGCGCTTTCGTCAGGGCATCACCAAACCCGAAGCCCTGCTCGATCTGCTAGCCGGCTACTGACAGCCAGCCTCCTCCTTGCCATGAAGCCGACTTCGGATGCGATCCAGCAGGCTGTGGGCCAGCTGGTCCTTGCTCATCTGGGGCAAGTCCTCTACATCGCCATTCCGATAGATCAGCCGAACCACATTGGTGTCGCCGGCAAAACCGGCCCCCTCTGCAGTCAAGTCATTGGCCACGATCAGGTCGAGATTTTTGTCCTGCAGTTTGCGCCGGGCATTTTCCAGCAACTGTTCGGTTTCGGCGGCAAAGCCGACCAGAAACCGTTCTCCCTGCAACTGTCCCAATTCCGCCAAAATATCGGGGTTGCGCTGCAATTCCAGGGACAGGGTCGATTCCCCGCCCTTCTTGATTTTTTGATCCTGGCGACAGGCGGGGCGATAATCAGCTACCGCCGCCGCCTTTACGACGATGGAGCAATCGCTTGCCAGATCCATAACGGCAGCATGCATCTCCCTGGCGCTGACCACCTGCCGCAACTCAACACCGCGGGGTGTGGACAAAGCGGTGGGACCGGCCACCAAGCGGACACGAGCACCCCGGTCGGCAGCGGCCCGGGCAATGGCATAGCCCATCTTGCCCGAGGAATGATTGCTGAGAAAACGCATCGGATCGAGCTCTTCCCGCGTCGGCCCTGCCGTCACCAGCACCGTCTCCCCGGTCAGATCCTGAGGGGCAAGCAGGTGTTGCGTTTGCTCCAAAATCGCTTGCGGCTCCGGCAGTTTGCCCTGTCCTTCCCAACCGCAGGCAAGCATGCCGGTAGCCGGTTCCATAACCTGGCAACCGGCATTCCGCAACTGCTCCACGTTGCGGCGGCAGATGGGATTCTCCCACATGTTGCTGTTCATCGCCGGCACCACCAATACGGGCGCCTTGCAGGCCATCACCGTCGTGGTTAAAAGATCATCGGCGATCCCCGCCGCCAGTTTTCCGATCAGGTTGGCCGTAGCGGGAGCAATCACCAGCAAGTCAGCCCGGTCGGCCAATGAGATATGGCCGATATCCTGTTCCTGAAGCAGATTGAACAATTCGCTGTGAACCGGTCGGCCGGACAGGGTTTGAAAGGTCAGCGGGGTAATGAATTCCTGGGCCGCCGCGGTCATGATCACCGAGACATTGGCACCGGCCTTGATATAAAGGCGCACCAGTTCAGCCGCCTTATAGGCAGCGATGCCACCACATACACCCAACACGATCTCTTTGCCTTGCAGCATAAGGTCCTCGGTTCCACAGTGGGCCACAGATCTAGCAGGCCGTTAAACGATGATGCCTTCACAAAAAATCATAAGATGGCTAAGCAAAAATTTCGACCACCAGGGCCTGGTGTTTTGTCAGGGGCGAAGACATCCATTTAGTATGTCGAGGTCCTGAAAAAAGGCCGTAACGCCGGAGGGCGGAATTTTTGCAACGCCATCAAACGATATAGCGCAAGTAAGGGTTGGTTCGCCGTTCCCGGCCGATGGTCGTTTCCGGACCGTGGCCAGGACAGACGATAATTTCATCGGACAGGGTCAGGATGCGGTCTCGCAGAGCCTTCATCAAAGCCCCCTGATCGCCGGAAGGAAGGTCGGTCCGGCCGATGGAACCGGCGAACAGGTTGTCTCCGGCAAACAACAGGCCCTCACCGAGGAGACAGATCCCACCGGGGGAATGTCCGGGCACATGAATGACTTTAAAACTAAAGTCACCAAGCTCGACGGTATCTCCATCCTGCAATAACCGGGTCGGCTCCGGGGAAGGTTCGATGGGCTCACAGCCGAAGCGCATGGCATGCTCGGAGGCACCGCGCAATATAGGTAGATCGGCGGGGTGAATCATCAGCTCAGCCTGAGTCTTTTCCACTAAGGACCGATTGGCGCCAATATGATCGAAATGGCAGTGGGTATTGACCACCATTTTCAACGTCAAATCATGCTCGGCCAATATCTCCAGGATGCGCTGCGCCTTACCGCCGGGATCGATGACCATTGCCTGTCCGCTTGCCTCACAGCCCAGCAGATAGCAATTAACTTGCAGTTCTCCGGTAACCAACGATTTCTTCCACAAACTCATCAGTTATCCCCTTCATCAAGGTCGGCAAACAGGTTCAAGGTCTTATCTTTCAGCTGATCAGCCAGGCTGAAGCTAAGATCTTTATCCTTGGTAGCCGGCTGGCGACGGCGTTTGGCTGGTTTTTCCTCTTTGACCGGCGGTGCGGCCTCACGAGCCGGCACCGGTAAGGGTTCGGTCGCACCAATCGGCTGTTCTCCGGTTTCCTTGAAAAAATACCGGTCATAAATGCGATGATAGCCACTCCAGGAGGCATCATTATCGGGTTCTTTCTGCAAATGGGTCTGCACGCCGTTGATCTTGCTGTCGAGATCATCCAGATAATTGAGAATAACCGCCTCCAGCGTTTTGGGACGCTTTGGTGATCCGTACTCATATTGACCATGATGGGAAAGGAGCAGATGTTTCAGCAACAGCCCTGCCGGCACGGGAAAATTTTCCAACTGACGCAGCTTGGCCTCGACCATCTCCACACCGATGACGATGTGACCAAGCAATTTCCCCGTATCGGTATAGCCAAAAGAGCGCTCGTAACAGAGTTCGGCGACCTTACCGATATCGTGCAATAAAGCTCCGGTCAAGAGCAGATCACGCTGCACCCCTGGATAACGACGGCCGATATCGTCGGCCAGCTGGGCCACCGCCAGGGAATGTTCTAACAACCCACCGAGATAGACATGGTGGATGGTTTTGGCTGCCGGTGCTTGAACAAAACCCTGAAGGAACTCATCGTCGGCGAGAAAGGCTTCCATCAATTCACGGTAATGGGGGGCCTCCAGACTGGCCACCAGTTGCCGCAATTCCGCCAGCATCTCATCCACCGGCCGACTGCTGACCGGCAGATAATCCGCCAGGTCCACATCCTGTTCAGCAATCTTTTCCAACCGCTGGACGACCAGTTGCATCTTACCGAGATAGACGCTGGCCTTGCCCACAACACGCACAAAATCGTCTTTGTCAAACAGCGCCGACAGTTCCTCTACACGGTCCCAGACTCTTCCCTCGACTTCACCGGTACGATCCATCAACTTCAAGGTCATGTAGGGTTTACCGTTTTTGGCCATAGCGGTGTTTTTTTCCCGCACCAGAAACTGGCCATTGACCTGATCTCTTTCTTTAATCTGTGCTACAAAAAGCTCTTTCAACGACGACTCCTGTTAATTGCTGTTGCTGCAATCTGCTCGGCGGTCTTAAGACCATCTAAAGCAGCGCTCATAATTCCTCCCGCATAACCGGCTCCTTCGCCAACGGGATATAGTCCAGATTGATGCAAAGCCTGACCATCGCTCTGACGCAAAATGCGTAGCGGCGCAGAAGTCCGTGTTTCGACGCCGACGAGAGTGGCCTCAGCCGTAATAAAGCCGCGCATGCGACGTTCAAAATGGGGCAAGGCGCGACGCAGAGCACTGCTGACAAAGGGCGGCAAGACCTGCCGCAATTCCGCTTCCCGTACTCCGGGACGGCAGGAGGAATTCAGCGGCCCTTTGCCGCGACCGAGAAATCCGAGAAGGTTCTGTGCCGGGGCTCGATAATCGCTGCCGCCGGCAATAAATGCCGCCTCTTCCCAGCGCCGCTGAAAACGCATTCCAGCCAGGGGATCGATTGCACCAAAATCATCAGGACGTACCGTCACCACAAGAGCACTGTTACTGTAAGGAGCGCTGCGCAGGCGGTTGCTCATGCCATTGACTACCAGACCACCAGGTTCGGAGGCCGCCAGCACCACCTCACCACCGGGACACATGCAGAACGAATAGACGCCACGCTTACTGTCCGGATCGTTGTAGGTCAAGGCATATTCGGCCGTTGGCAATTTAGGATGGCGGCGATGTCCATACTGAATAAAATTGATCAATTCGGCCGGATGTTCTACCCGCAAGCCAATCGCAAAGGGTTTGCTTTCCATAGCTACCCCCTGTTCAGCCAGCATACCATAGGTATCACGAGCACTGTGGCCTGTTGCGAGAACCAGACTGTCGCAAGGGAATTCCTCCCGCTGATCGAGAACCGCCCCCTGTAATCGACCAGCGCCAATAGTCAGACCGGTCAGGCAAGTACCGAAACGTATCTCCACTCCGAGACGCAACAGTTCCCGTCGAAAGTTTATCAGTACCAGGCGCAACCGATCGCTGCCGACATGGGGTTTTGCCTGAGTAAGAATCTCCTCCCCTGCGCCGAAATCCACCAATGTCCGAAGCACATACCCCCCCAGGGGTGCTTGACGCGCGTATTGAGTTTGCCGTCGGAAAAAGTTCCTGCGCCTCCCTCACCGAATTGGATATTACTCGATGGGTTAAGAGGCCCGCCGGAACGAAATTGATTTACAGCGGGCACGCGCTGTTCCACCGATTCGCCGCGCTCGATCAAGGTAACCTGAAAACCGTAACGGGCCAGGCTTAAAGCAGCAAAGAGCCCCGCGGGCCCCATACCGACCACCAGCACGCGATGAGAGCGTTTTTTTAGCTCGATACTGGGTATCGCCGGAGGCGTCCAAGTGCTCAGACGCCGATTGGCGCTCTGCTGCGCCAAAACGCTTTCTTCGTCCGCCAGCTCAAAAACAACAGAAAAAATCCGCAGTACTTTCGACCTGCGGCGTGCATCGATGGCTTGGCGCACTACCTTGAAATTGCGCAGAGCTTCGGGGTCCAAGCCCAATTCCGCAGCTACCTTGGCCGGTAGCAGCGATTCATCCTCATCGAGCCCCAGCGCAATTTCACGCAACTGCAGAGCCATCAGACAGCCCTCCTCAAACCTTCTGCCAGCAAAAGCCCTGTAACTTTTGCCGGCGACAGGCAATCCAACCCGGCTCGACCTGGGAAACAAATTTTATACAACGGGGAATTCAATTTGAAAGACGGTACCTTGCCCTGGTTCACTCTGAGCCTTAATATGACCATTGTAGGTTTTGACGATTCGCAACACCACCGACAAACCGAAACCTGTTCCCTTGGTTTTGGTTGTGAAAAAGGGATCGAATATCTTGCTGAGATTTTGCGGCGGGATGCCCTGACCAGTGTCACTGACCTCTATTTGAATCAGCTCCTGCTTTCGAGCCAAGCGGATTCCCAACTTTCCCCCCTCGCGCATTTCATAAAGAGCGTTAGTAAACAAGTTGGTAAAGATCAACTCGATTTCGGCCGGGTCGGCCGTGATCGTTGGCAGTCCTCTCTCCAGGTTCTTGTCCAGTTCGATGTTATGAGTTTCAAACTGTTCGGAGAAATTCTTCAGGACACCATCTATAACCTGCCGCAATGAAACCGGCTCGGCCGTTCCTCGAGAACGGCTGCTGGATGCCAGCAGTTTAACCAGAATGTTGTCGACGCGATCAACCTCGCCGAGCAATCGATCAACATACCCGACCTTTTCAGCATCATGAGCCAGAGCCGGCTTGAGCATCTGGCCAAAAAGGCTGATGGCATTAAGGGGATTGCGAATCTCATGTGCCAGGCCAGCAACCAGGTGACCGAGAGACGCCAGTTTTTCCGCCTGCAGGATCTCGGCATGAGCCTGCTCAAGCTCAAAGGATTTTTCCTCGACTCGTCGCTCCAATTCACGATTCCAGCTTTCAATTTCACCCTGCAATCGCTCCCGGTCAACACGCAGTTCACGGTTGTGAATCTCGATACGCCGAATGCGCAGGACATTCTCGATCCGGTCGATCAGGTCCTGATTGCTAAAAGGCTTTAAAATATAATCGGCCGCACCGGCTTTCATAACATCAACGGCGATCTGCTCGTTACCTTTGCCGGTGAGCATAATGACATACGTATCGGGAAAACGCTTGCGCATCTCCTGCAAGGTGGTCATGCCATCCATTCCAGGCATCATATAATCGAGCAGTACCAAGGGCGGTTTTTCCTGCGCTACCAGCTCCAGGCATTCCTCGCCATTTTGAGCAGTGATTACTTCATAACCGCGGGTAGTAAGTAACATTACTGCCAAGTCGAGGATGAGTGTTTCGTCGTCGACCACCAATATCCGACCGGACATGCCTGCGCCTCCTGATTGATTTGTTTGGCTGCCTGCAAACCGAGCCTAGCATAACCCTTGAGGGTCCGTTTTTGCAAGGACAAAGCCCTCCGAAAAAGCGGTCTGAAATAAACAAAAAGCAGCCCTAAGGCTGCTCAGTGTAATGCTTTATCAAAAATAAGATCAGGGGGTCGATTACAGATAAAACCTAATCTGGATAGCGAATCGTCATCACCGGAACCGGAGATTTGCGTAACACCTTCTCCGCGGTACTGCCAAACAGTACATGATCGAGACCGCTGCGACCGTGGGTACCCATCACAATCAGATCGGCGGAAACATCCTCGGCTTTTTTGATGATCTCGTCATAGGGGATTCCCGGAACAATAAACGTTTCGTAGTTATCGTAATCCCGCAGATTCGTTCGACAGAACTTGTCCATCATCTTGCGGGCTCCCTGCTCGATCTCTTCCTCAAGGGTCTCGAATGAAATATGCGGAACATAAAAGCCCCGCAGATCAACCGGTTCGTTAATCACATGAACCACCAATAGAAGGGCCTGGTATTTGATGGCCAGGTCACGGGCATATTCGAAGGCATAGGCTGAATTTTCAGAAAAATCGCTGGCGAACAGGATTGTTTTGAATTCTTTCATTGTGCCTCCACTCGGTACTTACAGTTATTTGTACCCCCCGTTGCGACCCAGGACAGGATGACGGTTAAATTCCCACTCTCCACATGGTTGTTAATTTGCCTTTGCCACCCTTTTTTCAGTAAGCATTTTATCCATAACGATGCGCAATTCATCCAGCCTGATCGGCTTGTTGATATATTCATACGCACCCAGATGAATCGCCTCCAGATAGGACTCGACACCGCCGTGGGCGGTCACCATGATGACCTGAGTACTGGGATAGTGACGATTAATTTCGCGTAAAAACGCCATGCCGTTCATTTCCGGCATCTGCAGGTCGCTTATCACCACCTGAACACTCTGCCGCTGTAAAAAATCAAGGGCTTCCTGACCATTAGCTACACTATCGACCCGATAGCCTTCCTGTTCCAGGATCTTGCTCAATCCGATCCGGGCATTTTCTTCGTCGTCGACGACCAACACTCTTCTATTTCGTTGTCCCACCGTTACCTCCCCTTGCTTTTCACTGTCTGTCTGCGAAAAGTTTACCATTAACAGAAAGGCTGTCAAGCGGGGAACCATCCTGAGGCTTTATGATTTTTTATTTAATTTCGGATACTTGGAGACTTAATACAGAATAGGAAGTTCTAAAAGGGAAGGTAGCCGGTCAAGATTCCTCTTGCCAGAGAAGGATTAACTTTTGAATCAGTTCAGCTAAAGGAGCGGCGCCACCGCGACCGACAGCCAGCACCTCCTGGTGGCTGAGAGGTGAAGAACCAAGCCCCGCCGCCCGGTTGGCAACATAGGACAGTCCAGCCACCCGCATTTCCAGGTATTTCCCCATAATCGCCTCGGGCACCATGGACATGGAAACAGCATCGGCGCCAAGCAGACCAAGCGCTCGTATTTCAGCCGGGGTCTCATAGGATGGTCCCTGCAGAGCCGCCAAGACACCGGTCTCAAGGCCTATACCCCTTTGCGCGGCAAAGGACTGTAGAGCCGCATGATGTTGTTGGTCGTAGAGTTGGGACAAGTCGAGAAAAGGGTCGCTACACTGCCCTCTCAAAGGATTGTCCCCCAGGAGGTTAATATGATCGCTGACAGCCATAAAGTGGCCGGGCACAAGATCTTGACGAATGCCACCGACGGCGTTGGTCAGGAGCAGGAACCGGCAACCGAGCAGATGCGCCAGATGCACCGGCGCACAGACCTGGCGGGCATCCAGGTCTTGATAGAGATGGAAACGCCCCTGGAAAAACAACACTCGCCAGCCTTGCAGGCTGCCGGCAATCAATCGCCCGGCATGCCCTGCCAGTTCGACAGCAGGGAAACAGGTATAATCCGAATAGGGAAAAATATGTCCCTGATCCAAAATTTCCGCGGCATCCCCCAGGCCGGAACCGAGGATAACCGCCAAGTCAAAGGGCTCACCGCCCAGCAGTTCCTGAACCGCCTCCTTTAGCTGGTCAAACCCCTGTGCCATCCCCTTCAACTCCTCTACAAATATGGCTATTGCAACAGTTCCAGATAGTGATCCGCCTGTTCCCCAAGGTCCGACGAGGGGGCCAGACGCACCACATTGCGAAAATATTGGGCCGCCTCCGTCGGGTTATTTAATTTCATATAGGCCAGCCCGAGTTGAAAATGAGTAAAGGGATTGTTACCGTTGAGTTTCAGGGACTGCTGAAATTCACCCACCGCACGGTCCGTCTTTCCCATGGCATAATAGGTTTCTCCAAGCCGCAAATGAGCCTGGGCATAACGAGGATTCTGCACCAAAGCCTCACGGTACGCTTGGATCGCTTCGAGATATTCCAGTTTCTGGAAATGAGCAAAACCAAGACCGGTCAGAGAAACCTCCGAGCTGGCAAACATCAGATTGGAAGCCGCCTTGCCAAAATAATGAATAGCGTCATCCGGGCGCTGAAGGTCGAGATACAAGGCTCCCAGATTATTCTCGATCAGGGGATCATCAGGGCGCTCTTTTAAGGCCTTCAGATAAAAACTTTCCGCTTCGGAAAAAGCCCCCTTGAGTTGATAAGCACGCCCCAGGCCGACTAATACATCGGGGTTGTGGGCGTCGACTTCATAGGCCTGGTGAAACTCCTGCAGAGCTCGACTTGCATTCCCTTCCTGCAGATAAGAAACACCCAGAATATAATGAACATCCTGTTGGGGGGTATCTTTTTGAGGCTCAACGCAACCAACCAGTAAACTACACAAAATAAAGACAACAGCCGAACTGAAACGCATAGATCCCTCCAACACCATTGAAAGAAATCGAACTTTAGCGGCAAAAGGCGGTTACAGGTATTTATCCAACAGCAGAGCCAAACGATCACGGGTGGCATCGGGCAACTGAGTGCAATCGGTCATGATGGCATACTGCAGAGCGCTTTCACAGGCACAAGGACGTGTTGCGGCAGCCAGTCCTGCAGCCGCCTTGATAATATTACGAGCCGTGGCCACATTCTGTTTGATGGTGGCCAGCACCGCCTCTACCGAAACGTCGTCGTGCCCCTCGAACCAGCAGTCGTAGTCGGTGGCCAAGGCTACGGTAGCATAACAAATCTCTGCTTCGCGGGCCAGGCGCGCTTCCGGCAAATTCGTCATTCCGATAATATCCACTCCCCAGCTACGATAGATATTCGACTCGGCCCGGGTGGAAAAATTCGGCCCCTCGATGCAGATATAGGTGCCGCCCTGGTGCACTGTCGCACCGACCTCCGTTGCAGCCTGCGCCAGAATCGCAGACAGGTCGCCACAAACCGGATCAGCGAACTGCACATGCCCGACCACCCCCTCGCCAAAAAAGGTCGAGGCCCGTTTGCCCTGGGTTCGGTCGAAAAACTGATCGGGAATGACAATATGGCCGGGAACGATCTCTTCACGCATGCTGCCCACCGCCGATACCGAGATGATACGCTCCACCCCCAGTTGCTTCATAGCGTGGATATTCGCGCGATACGGGACTTCGCTCGGCAACAAGCGATGACCACGACCGTGGCGTGGCAGGAAAACCATTTTCACACCGTCGAGGACACCGGTTATCAGAGCATCGGAAGGTTTGCCAAAGGGAGTATCGATCTCAACCTGTTTCACGTCGCTCAAGCCTTCGATTTCATAGAGACCGCTGCCGCCAATTACGCCGATAACTGCCTGTGCCATATATGAGTTCCTTTCGTCTTTAAGATGTCGATGTTTGCTTGGATTTCGTGCCGTCAAGCTTGCCTTTAAGCTGACCACAGGCCGCAGAAATATCCTGCCCCTTACTGGCGCGCCGAATTGCGATCATATCGCGACTGAGCAGATAGGTTTGAAAGGCCTCGATACGCCTCGCCGTCGGTGCCTTCAGGGGCGAACCGGGGTGTTCGTTATAAGGGATCAGGTTGATTTTAGCCCGGATACCGTGCAGGAGACCGACCAGGCGTTTGGCATCCTGGTCGCTGTCGTTGACGTCGCGAATCAGAATATACTCAAAGGTGACCTTCTGCCGCGGCGCGAGGGGATAGGCCCGACAGGCCGCCATAAGTTCTTTAAGGGGATAACGACGATTGATAGGCATCAGCCGATCCCTCACCTCGTCGGTAGTCGCATTGAGAGATACCGCAAGGTTAATTTTAATCCTCCGGCCAAGGTCAAGCATCTGGGGAATCAGGCCGGCCGTTGACAGGGTTACCTTGCGCGGACTGAAATCGAGGCCTTCCGGAAGATAGAAGATCTTCAGCGCCTTGATAACGTTTTCCAGATTATCCAGAGGTTCGCCCATGCCCATCAACACAATATTTTGAATCGGTCCGTCCCGTCGGGCAGCGCAGACCTGATTGACGATTTCAGCAGTCGTCAAATTGCGCACCAGGCCGAAGCTGCCCGTATGACAAAAGGAACAGCCCATGGCACAACCGACTTGGGTGGAAATACACAGGGTGGCCCGACCAGCTTCCATGGGGATGCGTACCGTCTCCACACTTTGGCCGTCGTCCAACCGAAACAGGTATTTACGCGTGCCGTCGCTACTTTCCTCGACGGCCTCCGGCTGCAGACTGGAAACGGTAGCACGCTGCTGTAATTCTTGGCGCAGCGCCTTGGCCAAGTCGGTCATGGCATCGAAAGAACATACGTCTCTGCCGTAGATCCAACGCATGATCTGGCTGGCGCGGAACCGTTCTTTACCGAGGCCGGAAAGAAACTCGATCAACTCTTCCTGGGTGAGATTTTTTATATCGACAAGCTGTGATTCTGGCATGGAACTCCTGGTAATCGTACTGATTTGGCAGCTAGCGTTTATCCAGCAAAAAGCCCTCCAGATTGTATCTGAAGGGCTTTTCAGGCACAAGGCTAATACGTCGCGGGTCAGATCAGTTCCAATCCAGCGAAGAAATAGTTGATTTCAAACGCGGCCGTTTCAGCAGCATCAGAGCCATGGGTGGCATTACGGCCGATGGAGGTACCGAAGTCCTTTCGCAGGGTGCCGGCAGCAGCAGCGGCCGGATCGGTGGCTCCCATCATCTCTCGCCACTTAAGGATGGCATCAGGAGCTTCAAGCACCATAACCAGACAGGGACCGCTGCTCATGAAAGAAGTCAGGTCGCTAAAGAATGGTTTATCTTGATGCACATGATAAAATCCGCCGGCCTGAGTCTCGCTGAGCCAAATCTTTTTCAGACCGACGACGGAAAAACCGGCTTCATAAATACGGGCCAGAATCTTTCCGGCGTGCCCGGCGGCAAAGGCATCGGGCTTAATGACGGCAAATGTTTGTTCCATAACGATAAAAATACTCCTAAAAGGCTTCCATCCAAAAATATCAGTTAAATACGACTAGATGCATTCACAAAAAATCATAAGCTGGCCAAGCAATAATTTCGACCGTCATGGCCTGGTGGTTTTTCAGGGCGAAGGCAACCGTCCAGAAAGCGATGTAACGCCGGAGGGCGGTCCTATCGCGACATCATCACTAAAGAATCTTATTCAAAGGGTATTCGATAATCCCCTCGGCCCCGGCCTTGATCAATTCAGGCACGATGCGCCGCACTTCTTTTTCGTGTAACACGGTCTCCACCGAAACCCAATCCGACTGATAAAGGTGGGCCACCGTCGGCTTGTTGAGGCTTGGCAGCATTGCGATAATGGTATCGATTTGGGCGTGGGCCACGTTCATCTTCAGGCCGACCATCTTTTCCGCAGCCAGCGCCGCCTGCAACAAGGTGTTGAGCTGTTCAATCTTCTGGCGCTTCCAGGGATCGGCCCAAGCCTTCTTATTGGCCAGAATCACCGGCGTCGACTCCATCAGGGTTTCGACGATACGCAGGTTATTGGCGCGAATAGTGGAACCGGTCTCGGTAACCTCGACGATGGCATCGCACAGTCCCTCAACGACCTTGGCTTCTGTTGCCCCCCAGGAAAATTCCACGTCCACAGGGATGTTACGTTCGGCGAAATAGCGCCTGGTAAATTCCACCAGTTCGGTGGAAATGGTCTTGCCGGCCAGGTCCTCTGGGCGTTGCACCGGAGAATCCTGGGTTACCACCAGTACCCAGCGGGCCGGGCGGCGGGAGACCTTGGAATAAACCAGGTTGTCGACGATGACGACATCGGATTCGTTCTCTTCCACCCAGTCGCGTCCGGCGATTCCGACGTCAATGGTGCCCCGTTCGACGTACTTGGCCATCTCCTGACTGCGAATCAGGTTACAGCTGATCTCATCGTCATCGATCGAAGGAAAATAGTTACGCGATGAAAGGCGAATAGTCCAGCCGGCCTGTTCGAAAAGTTCGACTGTCGCTTTTTCCAAGCTCCCTTTGGGAATACCGAACTTTATCGACTGGCTCATTTTTTATAGACCTCATCAGGATCGAACAACGGCTCGGAATGCTCCACCCATTGGTTATCTTCCCATTTGACATAAAAACAAGTACGGTTACCGGTATGACAAGCGGCGCCACCGTTCTGCTTAACCTTGATCACCACCGTGTCGGCATCGCAGTCGGTGTAAACTTCCAGAACATCCTGTGTGTTACCGGACTGCTCGCCCTTCATCCAATATTTATTCCGACGCCGGCTGAAAAACCAGGTTTTTCCTGTTTCCAAGGTCAGGTTCAAGGCCTTCTCGTCCAGAAAGGCACACATCAATATTTCGTTGGTCTCGTGGTCCTGAATAATGGCAGGAATCAATCCACCCATCTTTTCAAAATCGATTTTGATCATGAAGCCTCCGTGAGATTTGGCTGTATTGGCTGGAAAACAAAACTTATTTTTAATACAACGGCAGACCCGCAGTGTCAACTCTTTCCCCCCGGGACTGGTCAACACCCGACAAGACCTCTTAATCCCCAGCATAGGCGGCAAAGAACTTAACCTTTTAATCATGCAGGCTTAACAGGTGACTAATATTTGTACCTTAGCTTGACGGCACCCCATCTCACCTCACATCAAACTGGACATTACTTATCAACATGGAGGTAACGATTGAATTCTTCGGTTGAACAACCTGAGATTCCGTTATCTGACGGTGTCTACACGACTTCCTCTAATGAAGAACCCTTCTCTGTAACATCACGGCAGAATGACCTGCAGAGAAAAATTTTGATTGTAGAGGACGAACCGGAGCTTGCTGTTTTACTTGGACACTATTTGCGAAACAAAGGTTTCGTTACAGCCATCGCCGGTGACGGCTTGACGGCATGTCGCATGATCAACGCTTTGCGCCCAGATCTGATTCTGCTCGACATCAAGATCCCAGAACTTAATGGGTGGGAGGTCTGTCGATTGGTGCGCAAAATACCCGATCCCGCCCTGGCCGACATCCCCATCATGATGCTCACTGCCCTGTCAACAGACCAGGACCGTGCTCTGGGACTGAAACTGGGAGCCGACGACTATATGACCAAACCGTACAGCCTCAAGGAAATAGTTCTGCGAGCAAACAAAATGATCGGTCGGCACAAATCTGACGCCAAACAGGAGCGGACCACGCCTGGCGGACGGTAACGGTCAGTTATCGTAGCATTTCATCTGCCCTTACACCTCAATTTGGAATGGCCCTCTGGCACCTTTTCTTTTATACTGCGGCCATGAAAACTATCCTCTGCTGCATTCTGCTATGTGTATTTTTATTCTGCCCGAAAGACAGTTGTCCGTGGTACCCGCGGCTGAAAAAGGAATCGTACCGAGACCAGGCGCAACCAATGGCTCTGGTGGGAAAGCACCGTAACTATCTGCTCGGCCCCGACGAAACCCTTATCGAGCTGGCGCGACGCAGCGGCATCGGTTACCTGGCCTTGCTTAATGCGAACCCGAATGTGGACCCCTGGCTGCCACCAGCCGGAACAAGGGTCCTGCTGCCCTATGCCTTTCTATTGCCCCAATCGGTTCAAAAGGGCATTACTGTCAACCTGGCCGAACTGCGCCTCTACTATCTGTGGGAAGAAGGCGGTCAAGAGCGGATCAGGGCCTATCCCGTCGGAATCGGTAGCGAAGGATGGGACACCCCGGAGGGTGACTTCACCATTGCTCAACATATTGAGAACCCTTCATGGACGGCTCCAAGCACTATTCTAGCGGCTGAGCCAGGCACCGCGACCAGCATTCCAGCGGGACCGGATAATCCCCTTGGCGAATACTGGCTGGGACTATCAACGCCAGGCTATGGCATTCACGGTACCAACAAACCCTTCGGTGTGGGACGTCGGGTCAGCCACGGCTGCCTGCGCCTTTATCCGGAGGATATTCGCGATCTCTTTCCGCGAGCTCCTAAAGGCACACCGGTGCGCATAATCTATCAGCCGATCAAGGTTGGTTTGCAAAACGGTCAGCTATTTGCTGAAATCCACCCGGATCAACAGCAGCGGATCAGCGACCCGGTCGCAGAGGTTCTCCGGCAGGTCGCCACCCTGCCCTGGCAAGGAAAGATCGATATGCAGGCTCTATCCAAGGCGATTGCTGATCGCCGAGGCGTGCCAGTCGCCATATCACAAAACTAAAAAGGCCCCGCTCGGCGGGGCCTTTTTAGTTAATTGCAGAATGTTTATTCTCGAAATCGTTTACTTCATCTGCCCCATTTCAAAAGCTTTGGCAGCCTTGGCGGCACTGGCGGCAGCAGCGTCAGCACTGGCAGAAGCCATGGCGGCACTCTTATCCGCAGCAGCAGCAGCGGATTCGGCTCTTACTGCGGCATCTTCAGCCCGAGCAGCGGCGTCGCTAGCCATACCGGCAGCGGCCTGAGCCTTGGCGGCCTGTTGCGTAGCCATCTGGCCTGAATCCAGAGCCTGATTAAGCAGATCACGATCAGCCGGGGTCAACTGTGCTGTACAGCCACTCAGCACCAACAAACCCAATGAAGCACCAGCGAGAACAAATTGCCATTTACGCATGAGATTCCCTCCTTGGTTAAGAATCGTTTTCTATTAATTATCCTGCTAATATGTGCACTGTCAACCAGTTCCACCAAATAATATCAGTTTGTTGAGACAATCCAAGGTTGCCCTGGACATTTCCAAACCCAACGGTTCCGTTAACCGGAATGGATAGGTATTCCCGTTACTGTTGTTGCAGATAAGCAAGAGTTTGACGCAGTGCCTCGCCACGATGGCTGATGCGATTCTTGATTTCCAAGGGCAATTCCGCCAAAGCTTTCCCGTATTCAGGAACCAGAAACAGAGGATCATAACCGAACCCGCCGCCGCCCCGGGGTTCTTCAAGGATCAGGCCTTGAAGGCGTCCTTGAAAAATATGACAAACACCCGAAGGCTCACAAAGAGCCATGGCACAATGAAAGGCGGCTTCGCGCTGTTCCCGGGGCAAACCGGTCATGGCGGCCAACAACTTTTGATTGTTATCCGAATCACTGGCCCCGGGACCGGCATAGCGAGCCGAATAGACCCCGGGCTCGCCCTGAAGAGCCTCAACCACCAGACCGGAGTCGTCAGCCAGGGTCAAACAGCCGCAATGACGGGCCACGGTAAGGGCCTTCTTTCGAGCATTGGCCTCAAAGGTATCGCCATCCTCAACAATCTCCGGCAAGTCGGGAATCTCATCCAGACCCTTGACCTGGATACCGGTATCCGCCAGCAGGCGCCTGATTTCCTTTAATTTCCCCTTATTGGTGGTGGCCACCATCAATTCCATGCTCTCAGCCCTCCAGGCTTTGCTTCTGCATAAGGTTCAAGTCCCGGCAGCCCAACAGAGCCAGATCACGCATTTCATCAAGTTGTTGAGGCGTAAAAGGATGCTCTTCCGCAGTTCCCTGAACCTCGACCAGCAATCCCGATTCGGTAATGACAAAATTCATATCAACCGCGGCGCTGAAATCTTCCTGATAATCGAGGTCGAGCAAGGGCCGGCCATCAATGATGCCGACGCTGATGGCCGAGACGCCTTCACGCAAGGGAGATTTGGCCAAAGACCCTTTGGCCACCAGGCCGTTCAAAGCATCGGCCAGAGCCACGCAGGCACCGGTAATAGCTGCGGTGCGAGTGCCTCCGTCAGCCTGCAGCACATCGCAGTCGAGAACGACGGTTCGTTCGCCAAGAGCTTCCAGGTCCACCACCGCCCGGAGGGATCGGCCAATGAGGCGTTGGATTTCATAGGTACGACCACCCACCTTACCCCGCAGGGATTCCCGTGCCGATCGGGTCTGGGTGGCTCGGGGAAGCATGGAGTACTCTCCCGTCACCCAACCGCTTCCCTTGCCCCGCAAAAAAGGCGGCACACCCTCTTCCACAGTCGCATTGCACAGCACGCGTGTCTCACCAAAGGAAACCAGAACCGAACCTTCCGCATAGCGGGTGAACCCGCGCAGAAAAGAAACGGGACGCAACTGATTCGGCAGCCGGGCATCGGCTCTTACAAAGGATGTTTCCGTCATTTATTTGATCTCCTGCTCTTGATGCATTGGCAAAAATTTCGGCCTGCAAGGCCTGGTGTTTTCTCAGGGCGAAGGCATGCAACACCTCTGTCGAGGTACTGAAAAACACCGTAACGCCGCAGGGCGGATTTTTTTACGACGCCATCACTGTTGTTTGGCAAAGGCCTTCAGGCCACGATAGAGTGCTTCGGCAAGACGTTCCTGACCGGCGGACTGGCCGAGCATTTCCCGGTCAGCCGGGTTGCTTAAATATCCGAGCTCCACCAGCACGGTAGGCAAATCGCCCTGCCCCAATGGCAGCAGTGGGGCCCGTTCGATAGCGGCCACCTGTATACCGGCCCGGCTCAGGGCCTGACTTAAATGAACAGCCAGAGTCATACTGTCTCCGTTGGGATTTTCGGCCCGCTGTTCTTGACGCCGGATAAACAAGACCGCCCCACGGGAGGACTCGCTCAAAGCGGACTGAGCATGGAGCAAAATCAAGGCATCGACTTCGGGTTTATTGACTGCGGCAAAACGTTGAGCCACGGTCATTGAGTAATCGGCATCCCGACTTAAGTAGACCGGCAGACCGAGGCGCATTTTGAAACGCTTCTGCAGCCCCTGTGCCACGGCCAGGGCCACATCTTTCTCTTTCATGCCGTTCGACCCCATACTGCCGGGATCGGACCCGCCATGGGCGGGGTCGATGGCGACAGCCCGCAACCCTTTGACATCGGCAGGCTTCTGTTTGCGCAACAGAAAGGAGTACAAGCGGTCAAGAGAGCTTTGGGTCGGCATCTGTTCGACAGAAGGATCGAGGTTGCGGTAATAAACGGACAGGTTTAGCAGAGCCGGCAGATGGATCGCCACAAAGTTTTCGTCAACCCGCAATCGGCCGTCGATGAAACTGGGCGGATTGGTCAGAGGCTGGAACTGGCCGCCAAAGCGCAAAAACTGGCTGCCGGGGGACATCTGTGCCCTGCCCCAAGGCGTCTTGATTGAATAGACGTGTTTTACCGAATCCCAGGTTCCGGATAGACCGAGCACCGGCAATACCTCATCAACCGCCAGATACGCCACCCCGTCGCGGTGGTAGACTTCATTGATGGTAACCGGGGAGTTACCTTCGAGAGCCAACTGCACCGCTCCTTCGGCAACGCTCAACGCCGGCAACAACATCAGTAGCAGGAAAAAAATTCGAATCATAACTACCTCTCAAACAGGGGCCTTCTTATACCCCAGCCCCGCGGGGAGTGTCAACGCAAGGAGCGGCGGCTCATCAGGAAACAACCAGGGGCTGGCCGGGGCCGACAGGGCGTTTCAGACAGTTGAGCAAACGCTCAGTCAGGGTTTCTTCCAGATCGTTTTGGGAAGTAGAGTCTTTGTCTACAGAACGAATCTGGCCACCGGCGATCATACCATGGCCACCGGCGGTGCCGAGCCCGGCGACCACTTCCTGCATCACCGCCCCGGCTCGAATATCGGGCAACAAAGTGCGAAAGGAAAGAATCTCGTCCTCCTGATAATGACCCATACCGAGCACGATTTTGACCCGGTCCACCCGCAGCAGAAAATCGGCCATTTCAGCGACAATATCAGGATTACCGATTTCATAGAGATTAAACACCAACACATCGCTGAAAATACGGGCATTACGAATCGCCAGACTGAAAGCGGCAAAATAATCCCTCGGCACCTCGGGATGAATGATATCGAACAAAATACGGTTGTTGCTCAACGGCAGCAAATGCAAATAAGCCAGGCGGTCTGCCCGGCTCCACTCCCGGCCAAGATCCTGGGTCTCGGATTTGATGGCGTAAAAGAGGATCGTCGCTAATTTTGTACATATGGTAATTTCCTGGGCGAGCAAATATTCGAGCAGGATGGTCGCCGAGGCCCCATAGTCTTCGCGCACATCGACCCAGACAGAGTCCCGGCAGGACTCCCTCAGCGGATGATGATCGATCACCAGGTCGACCTTGCAATCGGCCGGCAATGAATTGTTGCCCGCTTGAGGTTGGGTATCGACCATACAGACCACCTGAAATTGCTGAAGATCGAGTTCTTCCAACGGCACCAGTTCAATCTCCAACTTTTCCACCATGACCCTGTTTTCGCCGCGACCGACCACTCCGCCATATGCAATGGTCGACCTTTGACCGGTCTTGACCAAAATCAGGTGTTTCAGGGCCATGGCCGCAGCCAGGGAATCGGGGTCGGGGTGATCATGGGTGACAATGAGCACTGTCCCCTTACCCCGCAGCCATTCGATAAACTGACTGGAAAACTCCCGTGAACGCTGCAAGGCCGATTGTTCGAACATAGTTATGCCTCTCCCTGTCCTGTCGCCAGTTGCAATGCTATTTCTACCGCTTCCTCGGCGGAAGACGCCTCGATCACACCTTCGATACCCGGCCAGCTGTTCAGCGCTACCACCGGTTTACCCAGTTTGAGTGCAACGGCTATTTCCGACAATGTCCCGTATTCCCCTTCCACCGCGATCAACGCCTGTGCGGTGTGCGCGATGATCACATTGCGGGCATGACCCATGTTGGTCGGAACCGCCAGAGTAACATAAGGATTGGCCATCGCCGCATCACCGCCGGGCAAAAGACCAAGGGTCTCTCCGCCGACCTCGTTGCAACCCTGGCAGGCCGCCTCCATGACCCCGGACAAACCGCCGCAGACAAGCACCGCGCCCCCCTCGCCGATGCGGCGGCCGACCTCGCGAGCCACCGCATAGCCGGTATCGGAAACCTGGCCGGCACCTATCACACCGATAATAGTTTTACGCATCGTTCCCTCTTGAATTAAACAAACGCCCAGTGTCCTGTGTGGGTGATAGTGTCAAATAATTCTGAGGCATTTTGGGGCCTGCCAAGGCGTCGCCAATGCAGGTCTAGCCGTGCGCTAAGTCAAATTGGCGCAACGCAGGCAGGGCCGAAAATTACCAGAATTTGAAGTCAGGATTAACCGCACAGGGCACTAGAGTAACTCCTGAAACCCGGCAAAAAGAACATCGTAGCGAACACCTAACTGCCGCCAGTCGTAATCCTGCACAAAGGGCCTCACGCTACGGCAGCGCAAGGCGGAAACTTGTCCGATCGATTCGGCCAGCCGGGCCACCAGGTCGTCAAAATCTGCATAAAAATAGTCTTCATGCAGAGAAGGCGGCACATGTTCGGGATACGCCAGCCGTTTCGGTAATAGCGGATGACAGTTGCAATGCATGGCCTGCACCACACTAATACCAAAAAAGTCATGAATTGCTGTAACCGGCAGAATATCGGCCCGCCATAGCCATTCGGCATAAGAAGCAAAATCGGCAGCATAACCGAACTGCACTACCCGCTTGCCGAGGCGCTGCTGAGCCTCGGCAAAAATAGCCGGCTGCTCGGCAAAACTTTCACCGAGGATAGCCACCTGAAAATCGAGGCCCTGGTCCTGCAAAAGAAACAGAGCCCGAAAAAATTCTTCCGGGTTTTTGTCATACTCCCAACGATGGTTCCACAACAACAACGGCAATCGATGGGGATCAAGCTCAGCTTGCGGGCGATAGGTATCGAAGCGTTGCAGATCCAGTCCCAACGGCAGTACTTGGCTCTTGTCAGCAATAGCTTCAATGCTCATAGTCTCCCGGTGGTCAGGAAAAACTCCAAGAAAACCGGGCAGCGCCTCGAGAAAGGCCTGACGGTGATAGTGGGAATTGAACAGCACCCGATCGGCAGCCAGGGCGCTGGCGTAATTGATAAAACCGTAGTGAGCGTCCCGCCGTGCGGCCGGGTCGTTATCCCGTGGCGACCAGGGATAGGTCAGCTGGTTTTCGTGAAAATAGAGTACCGAGGGCACACCGGCACTTTTGCTGCGGGTCAGGGCCAGAAAAGTGGTCAGGTCGAGCATCGCACTGGCCAGCAACAGATCGATCGGTTCACGGCGTTCAAGAAACTGCCGGGCCAGGGTCACCGCACCGCCGTGCATGCGCCATTTCCAATGACGACCCGGCAAAGACAGGATATCCACTTGATGACGGCTGCGGGCGGCGTATTCTTCACTCCAGGCCGCATGCGAACCGGTGAAATAGGGTTCGAGAAGAAGTAATTTCATGGCTTCCATCATTCACCCTTTTTGGACACCGGCTTCCGCGCCAGGAGCAACCTCCCGGGAAAATTCTCAGTTGCCGCCGGCCGTTAAATAATCGTGATAGATCCGATAAATTTCGTCGGCAAATACAACGAATAAAACCTTTTCCAGACCATGGTCCTGTTGTAGAAAAGCCTTCACCGTATCGACGGCAATAGCGCAGGCCTTCTCCGGAGGATAGCCGTAAACGCCACAGCTGATCGCCGGAAAGGCCACCGTTTTCAGCCCGCGCGCCACGGCCAGCTCAAGGCTGTTCTGGTAACAGGCCGCCAGAAGCTGCGGGTCCTGCGGCCGCTGACGATAGACCGGACCGACGGTATGGATAACATGCCGGGCCGGCAACCGGTAGCCTGCCGTGATCTTGGCCTCACCTGTTTCGCAACCATTGAGTGTTTTGCACTCGGCCAGAAGTTGCGGACCCGCCGCCCGATGAATGGCCCCGTCCACTCCGCCGCCTCCAAGAAGGGAGCGATTAGCCGCATTGACAATGGCATCCACCTGGAGGCCGGTGATATCACCCTGCAGCAGTTCCATCCGACCGAAGGTTTCATGTTTCATGGAGCCCTCCTCTGCCTGTAAGTTTGGATACCCGGTATCGCTTTAGCAAAGGTTACCACTGACAGAGCCGGATATCGATCCCCGAACACCTGAAACGGCTTACATCCAACTCAAAAATGACGACTCTTTTCTTTTACCGATCAAGCGCCGCCTGGGCCACCGCCTGCTGCCAGCATCCGGGAAGGTCCAGCGATTCCATGAGGTCAGGCAGATTCTCTGCCAGCTCGCTTTGGCCGGCAATAATATCTACCGAAGCACCGGGCTGCCAGGCGACGGATTCGCTTAATTCAGCATCCTGCGCCAGATCGGTACCACCGTCATGAAAAAAACCGATGGGGTTGCCCTGTTGAAAAAAGATCAGAGCCACATCCTCCGCAGCATAGACACGCAAACAACCGTTGAAGTGATCATGCTTAAGGGTATGCAACAGATGGGGGATATCGAGTAAACGTAACTGCTGAGCGGCATAGAGCATCTCGCCACTGACCACACCAAATAATTGAAGGGCCAAGGTCTGGGAAAGCCGATAAATAGAGAGCATAGTATCGCCGGACAAAGATCGGGCGAAGATACGGGCAAAAGCTTCCTGATGGGACAGCGCCTCTCCTTCGCCAACAAAACGCACTGCCACCAGCTGACCGCCGACAAACAATACAACACCCCGTCCATGCAGATCCCTGCACGCCAGATAACCGGAGAAGCGACCGGCTTGAAGCTTTTGAATCGCTTCCAGCCAGTTCATACGTACCGGATTGAACTCATCCTTGATCAATTTTCCCTTTGGCAACAACATTCCGTGCAGGCACCTTTCTTACTCGTGAGATGTCAATGATATTGCATAGAAAAGCACCCCTTGATTTTATCTCACAACCCCTGTGACGCCACCGACACGGAGCGGCTGGCGAGACCAACAGGCAGAGAGTTAACCGGGTTGTGTTTTTCAGTTCAAAAAGTCCTGTTTTTTTTACCCAGAACCATTCACCACAGAGAGCACAGAGGACACGGAGAAAATCGTAAGATAATCAGGTCGAAAACCATTGTATTCCTTCGTGCTCTTCGTGACCTTCGTGGTAAAGCGCCTGGCCTTTGACTATTTGTTGATTATCTAAAGAGCATGGACGGCTCAGGCCGATTCGGCCAGTTGCAGCTCTTCCCACTGCCGGTAGGAACCCTCGACCTCGTCCTTCAAGTGGGCATGGCGATCGCTGACCTCCCGCCAACGGTCGGCATCCTGGTACAGGGTCGAATCAGCCATGGTCTCCTCCAATTCAGCCAATTCCTGTTCCAGAGTTTCAATGCGCTGTTCAATCTCGGCCAGGTCTTTCTGACGACGTCGCTCCTTGCGCTTTAGTTCTTTGCGCTCGGCATAGGACAGTTGCTCATCACCAGCTGTTGGAGTTTCGGCAACAATGGTTTCTGCAGCGGCCTGTTCGACCCGCAAGGACGAATGACTCGCATCTCCAGCCGCCGCTTTAGCGCGGAGAAAGTCCTCGTAATTTCCCAGGTGGGAGACAACGCCACCCTCCGCTACTTCCAACACCCGGGTCGCCAAGGCATCGACGAAGTAACGGTCATGACTGACAAAAACCAGGGTGCCGGGGAAGTTTCTCAAAGAGGTGAGCAAGACCTCTTTGGACTGTAAATCGAGATGGTTGGTCGGTTCATCGAGCAGCAGCAAATTGGCCGGCCGCAACAACAACAGAGCCAGGGCCAGACGATTGCGCTCGCCGCCGGACAACACCGACACCGGCTTGTGCACATCGTCGCCGGAAAAGAGAAACGAGCCGAGGATATCCCGTACCCGAGGCACCATATCGAAAGGTGCAGCCCCGGTGATTTCCTCAAGAACGGTTTTGCTTCCATCCAAAATCCGGGCCTGGTCTTGAGCAAAATAAGCTTGCAGCACCTGGTGACCTTGAGTGCAGGTTCCCTGGCGTGGCTCCTCCACCCCGGCCAGCAACCGCATCAAGGTCGACTTGCCGGCGCCATTGGCCCCCACCAGGGCGATACGTTCACCCCGCTCGACGGTCAGTTCGACATCCGCTAGAACTTGCAGCGCATCGTAACCATGCTCCACGCCCTTGAGTTCAAGAACCGCGCGTCCGCTGCGTGGCGGCGAAGGAAACTGGAAAGCAATGCGTTTGCGTAGAGGCGGTACCACAATACGCTCAAAACGTTCCAATTGTTTGATCCGGCTCTGCACCAGAGAAGCCTTATTGGCCTGATAGCGAAAGCGACTGATAAAAGCTTCGATGCGGCCGATCTCTTCGTCCTGGCGTTGTTTGGCCTCGCGCAGGGCCGCTACCCGCCGATCACGTTCCTCGAGGTAACGGCTGTAATTTCCGGGATATTCGGTCAGTTCGCCGTTCCAGACTTCAACAATGCGGCTGACCACCCGATCGAGAAAAAAGCGATCATGGGAGACCAGCACCACGGCATAAGGGTAGTTGGCGAGATAATCCTCCAGCCAATCTCTGGCCGGCAGATCGAGATGGTTGGTCGGTTCGTCAAGAAGCAACAAATTGGGCCGCTGAAGCAGCAACTTGGCCAGAGCAATGCGCATCTGCCAACCGCCGGAAAAATGCTCGCAGGGGCGGTCACGGTCGTCACTGGAAAACCCGAGGCCATCGAGAACCTTGGCGATTTCCGTATCAAGAGTATAGCCGCCCCGCTGCCGGAAGGCCTCTTCCAGATGGGCGTAACGCTCCATGCGGTCATCGTTGCAGCCACCGGCCAGCTCCTGTTCCAGAGCACGCATCTCCTGTTCCATGGCGGTCAACTCGCCAAGGGCCGAACGCACCTCGTCAAACAGGGTATGCCCATGGTGTTCCAGACCCTGCTGAGGCAGATAACCAAAAGTGGTCCCGCGAGCCATCTGCAGAGTACCGTCGTCAGCCTGAACCTGGCCAGCCAGCAGACGCAGCAAGGTGGTCTTTCCGGCTCCGTTTTCACCGCACAAGCCGATCCGGTCACCGGGCCGAATGTGCCAATTGATACCGGCAAAAAGTCTTCGATCGGCAAAATTTTTGGTAATATCTCGTAATTGCAACATAGCTCTCTTTTATACCATAAGCTCGGCGACGAAAAAACCTACAAATATGGTTTAACATAGGCACAAAAAGGTAGTTTCTGCTATCCAGTAATACTGCTTTCTGCTATAGTTGCAACGGTTTAACAATTAACGGACAAAATCCTATACAGTCCACGGGTCATTTCTCTACCAACGACGGATAGACCACCTGGCTGTTTTCAAGACTGAATAGAACATATTTTCAGGAGCCGTTTCCGATACGACTTCTCAATGGCCCTGACACCATTCGGCATGGTTTTCGCCGATACCGTTTTTACCGGCAACGGGCCTGCAAGGCCCTGGCACCGCAATGTCATACATGGCTCGTATCCATTGGAGAGCCACTTCGACCCGGTGCTTAAATCTAGTTTAGAGTTGTTTGAAACAACACAGGATTTTCCCCGTACGGGTCCGTTTGAGAGCTTCACCGTTAGCAGGTGCAGTCTTCAAGACTTGGACCCCGGGCGAACCGGCAGGCATATGCCTTGCCGCATTACATTTTAATGGCTTCTCTGCGGAGCAGCCGAAAGGACCTACATGAGCAAGAAGATGCTGATCAACGCTACCCATCCGGAAGAACACCGGGTAGCCATCGTCGATGACGGCGCCCTGAGCGAACTCGACATCGAAATCACCGGAAAACAACAAACCAAGGGCAATATTTACAAGGCCGTCGTGGTCCGGGTCGAAACCGGTCTGCAGGCGGCCTTTGTCGATTATGGCGGTGAGCGGCCCGGATTTCTACAGATCGGAGAAATCCACCCTTCCTTCCATAAAGCCGACCCCAACAGCGAAACCAAGGGACGTCCGCGCATCAACGACCTGTTGCGTCGCGGACAGGAACTGATGGTGCAAGTCGTTAAGGAAGAGCGAGGCACCAAAGGTGCGGCCCTGACCACCTACCTGTCCCTCCCGGGACGCTACATGGTATTAATGCCGGAAAGTGACACCAAGGGCATTTCCCGTAAAATCGAGCAGGAATCGACTCGAAAAAAGCTTAAACAAGCCATGAGCTCCATGGAACTGCCGGAGAATATCGGTTACATTGTCCGCACTGCCGGCATCGGCCAGAAAAAAACTGAGCTCAAGCGGGATGTGGACTACCTGCTGCGGGTCTACGAAAAAATCTGCGAACTGGGTAAAGAGGTCAAAGCGCCGACCCTGGTCTACAAGGAATCCAATCTGGTAATCCGCTCAATCCGGGACTATTTCAGCCCGGATATCGACGAGGTGCTGGTGGACGATCCCAAGGCGGCCCAGGAGGGCAAAGAATTTTTCCAGGAGGTCATGCCGGAATACGCCCAACTGGTAAAACTTCACCAGGAGCGTCGGCCGATCTTCTCCCGCTATCAGATTGAAGAACAGATCGAGGCCCTCTCGCGCAACAAGGTTCCCCTGCCCTCCGGTGGCTCTATCGTCATCGACACCACTGAGGCACTGGTCGCCATCGATGTAAACTCAGGGAAAATGGCCACTGAAAAAGGGGTAGAAGCGACGGCCTTCAAATCGAACATGGAAGCCGCCGCTGAAGCAGCCCGCCAGCTACGCTTGCGCGACCTGGGCGGTCTGATTGTTATCGACTTCATCGACATGCGGGATCGCAAACATATCCGCGATGTTGAAAAATGCCTCAAAGATGCCCTTAAGAGCGACAAGGCCCGCGTCTCCGTCGGTCGCATCAGTCAATTCGGCTTATTGGAGATGAGCCGGCAGCGTATCAAGGCGGCCTTGGCTGAGGCCTCCTATCTGCCATGCCCCCACTGCGATGGCAGCGGTCGAATCAAGAGCGCGGAGGCTCAGGCTCTGCATTTTGTCCGGCGCCTGTCTGCCGGAATGGCCAAAGGCCAAATCGGCCGGGTGGACGGACAAGTTCCCATTGAAGTCGCAGCCTACCTGCTGAACAATAAGCGCGCCGAGCTGATTCGTCTTGAACAGCAATATAATGCGACCATCTACATCAAAGGTTGCCCGGATTTCACCAACGGACAACTTGAAGTCGACTTCATACGTCGGGAAAAAGAGCCGCAGAATTCGACCCAGAACTATGTGGAAGCCTCGTCGGTAAAGGTTGATGGCCCACAGGAAGAGACTGTTGAAAAGGATGGTGAATCCGATTCGGCCCCCGGAGCCGAGGCAGAAGCCGAGAGCCGGCCCAGCGGACGGAAACGCCGCCGCCCCCGCCGTCGGCGGAAGCCGGCAGCGGCGAGTACTGAACAAACTACTGCGACTGGCAGCACTGAAGAGGGCGCTGCAATCACGCCTGAGGAACCTGTCTCTGAACCGCAAAAGGCCGCCACTACCGAACCGGCACCGATCGTTGCAGAGGAACAAACCGCACCAACCGCTCCAACGGAAACTTCTCCGGCTCCAACAGTTGAAGCCAAGCCAGTAGAAAGTCAAACAGAACCGGTTATGGCTCAGCAGCCGGCAGCCGGCGAACCGGCTCCGGAAACTGGTGCCGAGCAGAAAAGCGACAAACCCAAACCGCGCCGCCGACCACGCAAACCGGCCGCTGCCAGGAAACCGGCCTCAACGGAAGCAAAACCGGAGACGGTGGAAGAACCGCCTGCTGACACCTCGAAAGGGGACTCGGCAAAGGAAGCGGCTGCAGAAGCACCGGCGGAAAAGCCGAAACCTAAAACACCCCGTAGAAGGCGCTCCCCTGCGGCAAAAAAGACCACCGAGCCGGAGCAGTCAGATCAGCCAACAACGCCAGCCGCCCCGGTGGAAGAAGCCAGGGCCAAAGAATCCAAGACCGGGGATGAAAAGGCCGTAGAAAAGCCTCAGCGCCGACGCACGCGCAAACCGGCTGCAAAGCAAACAGAGAGCAAACCTACGGAAAAGGCAACGGAATCCCCAAGCGCGGACGTTGCCCCTCCAAAGACGGCCGACGAAACAGGCCCCACGGCCGCCGAGCCTCCCAAAAAGCCGGCGCGCCGTGGTCGTCCTCGCAAAAAACCGGCAGAGGAAAAACCTGAGCCTGCCACCGACAATATGGACAAGGATAAAGAGAAGACGAAGCCTAAACCGCGCCGGAAACCCGCTGCCAAAGCAACCTCGAAGCCCAGCGAATCCGACACCGAATAAAGCAAAAAAAGGCCGGAGCACACAATGCTCCGGCCTTTCCTATACTGCTTATAATTCTTCGTTTATTTAACCGCGGCACCAGGGGATTAGCCTTAAAGGCCGCGGACTCGATAGGATCAGTTTCGGCGCCCCTTAAGAAAAACCACCAGGGCACCCTCGCCGCCATAGCGAGCCGGCGCCCGACCCCACTCTACAACCCAGGCCCTGGCATCACTGGACAGATAACGTTCCATAAACTGCCGTAACACCGGTCCATCCGATGAGCTTTTTCCCCGACCTGTGATAATAAGAACAGTTTTGAGCCCTTGGAAAGTAGCATCTTCGAGAAAGAAGCGAACCTTTTCCCGCGCTTCCTGCCGGGTCAGACCGTGCAGGTCGAGTTTTGCCTCGGGTGCCAATTTACCCTGGCGAAGCTGCCGCATACGCCGCGGAGTTGCTGCAACCTCTTCGGTTTCCGGAATCTCATCGCGAAAGACGCTATCCATACTTCCCAGAGATTCCAAAAACAATTCGTCGTCGGTAAGCTCAACCTTCTTTTCGCTCTTGTCATCCGCGAAATCGTCGGCAACCGGCTCTACTTCCCGCTGACGTTCATCCTGCTCCCGAGGATCAACCCCCAGCAGGGCCATTTCCCGTTCAAAAGCAGCGGAATCGTCTTCGACAACCGGCTCTTTGGGCGGCAGAGGGTCCGATTTGGGAGCCCCGGAATCCTTTTCAGCAGCCACCGCCACCCCTTTTAACGCTTTAAAAGGACTGTTCTGAAAGTCCTTTGTTTTCTGCTTTTTGCTGCGCTTGGACAAGATCAGCGTCTCACAATTTTCCGGCGGCCCTGTACGGCCCGGGTCTGTTGCTTGATCACGGTTCCCTGCTTCTCCAGATGGAACTGATACCAGAGGTCGCCGTAGCTCTTCATCTTCATCTTCTTGCCTTCTTGAAGGGCACCCAGGTTAGCCAGCAGGGTATCGTCGGCCGCCCCTTTCTTAATGCCTTTTTCGAGAATTTCAATGGCTTTGCTTCGCTCGCCAACCTTATCAAGGCAAAATGCATACAAAGCCCAGGGCAAGGATTCGTTCTTGGTTGCGGCCACAGCCTTTTCGAAGGAGGCCTTCATCTTTTCGGGATTATTACGTTTCATGTAGCAAATGGCCAGCATGGCCATGGCCACCCAATGCCGGGTAAAACCCTTTTGCAGATGGTCGAAGGCCTGAGCGAAATCCCGTTTAAGATAGAGCAGACAACCGATCTGAGCTTCGATCTGGGATTTAACAAAAAACTGCCATTTACCCAGGGGATAGCCAGACTGCAGGGCCTTGATCGCCTTTTCGGTTCGACCTCCCTGCATATCCCGTTGCACCCCTTCCATCAAGGCGGTGAGTTGTTTGGAAGTTCGGCGGCTTAGCAAAAAGAAACTGCCGGCAAAACCGAGCAGAGCCAGCAGGGCGGAATAGAGAACTGGAAGCCCGGCGCCAAAATTCAACGCCAAAAGCATCAGGGTGTATACCAGCAGTGAAATGCCGAGATTGATCATCGGAGGGAAATCCTTTCTTAACCAAACAGGCCGAATAAAGGCCAGGGTTTGCGCGTAGCACGCGGGGAATCTTTGCTGAAGATGATTTCGAAACAAAACTGTCGAAACCAGAAAAAGCCCCTTAACCTGCGGGCGCGGGAAGTGTAGCAATCCGGAGATTAAATGTCAAAACCTATCCCTGCCGACCCGGCTTAACCAGAAGGGTCAGACGATCTCCTGGACGCAGAACATGCCTCCTGCCCAGTTGATTCCAGCGCATGATATCGCCGGTCTTAAGATCATAACGACGACTGATATCCCACAGTGTATCACCAGCCCGAACTTTGTAGACCAGTTTACGCCGGTCGCGACTGGAGGTCCTAGTGCTGCCGGCCACACGCAACACCTTGCCCGGCTTAAGAATGGTTTGCTTGCCTATACCGTTCCAGGCGCACAATTGGCTGGTGGTAACATCAAATCGGCGGGCAATGCTCCACAGACTGTCCCCCCTGCGAATCTTATAACGCCTCTGACGGGTCCGTTCATACCCCTCTTCCAACACATCCGCCGGCAGTGAAGCGCCGGGCCTCAACGGCAGAATAAGATCGCGACCGACCCGCAAGGAACGGGGATTGCGGATGTTGTTCAAGGCGACAATATCTTTGCTGCGAATACCGTAGCGCTTGGCCATGCCGATGAGAGTATCCCCGGGCTTGATCTTGTGGCGCCGATAATTGGCACGTCTGTCAGCCGGAATCTGAGCATACTTTGCCGAAAAGGAGGTACCCTTTCCGGCGGGCAGACGAACCTTGTAATTGGGGTGACGAGGCGGGGTACACCACCGCTTCAGTTCAGGATTAAGGGCCACAATCTCTTCATAGGAAACACCACACAATCGGGCCACAATATCGAGATCGGTAGAACTGGGCAGCTCGGCGATATCAAAAGTCAGTGCCGGTTGGTATTGCAGATCGTTAAAATTGTAGGCTTCCGGTTCCTTTGCAATGAGCAGCACGGCCAGCAATTTCGGCAAATAATTTTTGGTTTCTTTGCGCAGGTAACTTCCCCGGCACAATTGCCAAAAATCGCGGCTACGGGATTTGCCGATCGCCCTTTCGACCTTACCAGGACCGGCATTGTAAGCCGCAATGGCCAAATACCAGTCCCCATCGAAACGTTTGTGCAAATCCTTTAAGTGGCGAGCAGCAGCCTTAGTGGACTTGAGAGGGTCTCGCCGTTCATCACGCCACCAATCGTTGTTTAGGCCGTAATTCTTTCCGGTGCTAGCCATGAACTGCCATGGGCCCACGGCATTGGCACGGCTGCAGGCACGGGGATTAAAGCCCGATTCGATCATCGCCAGATAAGTCAGATCGAGAGGCAGGTCCAGCTCGGCAAAGACCTCCCTCATCATGGGTAAATAACGACCCGAACGCTCCAACCATCGCCGAAAACCATGCCGACCGCGTCCGGTGTAATAATTGACAAAATGGCGAACCTTTGCGTTTTCCACCATCGGAAGGTCAAAGGAGACAGCCTCCTCAACGACCGTTTCACCCTCTTCTTCAGGAACAAACTGATCGGCCCCTGTTAACAAGGCCAGATCTTCCAGGGTCTCGGCATCCATTGGGGCCGTTTCGGCCTCTTCGGTCAGCGGCACCGGTTCTTCGGCCACTATCTTTGAATCGGAGTTACCGGATAGTTCTTCCTGACTTTCCTCCTGAACAGCGGGTACCGTAGCATCACCGGCCTGTTTCAGGGCGGCATCCGAATCTACGGCAGCACCGGGCCAGGGGAAATCAGCAACTGCGCAACCAGCCAGCAAACACACGAATAGGGCCACCACATAAATCCGGGCCACAACAACCTCCTATGGGTAATGCACCAGCAACCGACCAGGCAGTTCCTGCAAAAAAAACTCTAGCTACCGTTATCCCTTTGGGAATCGGGCCAACAACGCTTTTCCAGCACTTCCAGCAGCGGCTCAAAACTATTTCGATCCATCGCGGAAATAGGCAAGGCCTCGAAGCGACGGCACAAGGCCGCTACTTCGTCGGCCGGCAACAAGTCAACCTTGTTGAAAATCAACAATCTTGGAATTCGGTCCAAATCCAAATCAAGCAAAATTCGCTCCACCGCACTGACCTGCTCCTCGAATCTAGGATTAGAGGCGTCGACCACATGCAACAACAGGTCGGCATCCTCCATCTCCTCCAGAGTGGCCTTAAAGGCGCCGAGCAGACTCGGTGGTAATTTACGGATAAAACCGACGGTATCGGTAATGATGACTTCCCTCTCCTGGGGAAACCGCAACCTTCGGGTAGCGGTATCGAGGGTAGCAAAGAGCAGGTTTTCCGTTAATACCTCACTCTGGGTCAGGGCGTTAAGGAGAGTCGATTTGCCGGCATTGGTATAACCGACGATAGAGACTATAGGTACACCCGCTTTGGCACGCCGACTGCGGCGTTGCAGACGCCCCCGGGACAAACTTTTGAGCTCTCGCTCCAGGCGATTGATGCGATCACGGATGCGGCGCCGATCGATTTCAAGTTTGGTTTCTCCCGGACCGCGACCGCCGATACCGCCCATGAGTCGGGATAGGGCGATCCCTCGGCCGCTCAAACGGGGCAGAATATATTTTAACTGGGCCAGCTCGACCTGAACCTTGCCATCCCGGGTATGGGCACGGCGGGCAAAAATATCGAGAATGAGCTGACTGCGATCGATGACCTTCAAGTCAGTCAGGGCCGCAATGGATCGCACCTGACTCGGCGCCAGGTCCTGGTCAAAAATCAGAAGGGTCGCCCCCTGCTGCAGAGCGCTGATCACCACCTCGCGAGCCTTGCCTTCCCCCATGAGATACTTGGGATTAATCCGCCGCGGCCGCTGCACGAAACGATCGAGGACCACCACATCGGCGGTGCGTGCCAGTTCTTCCAGTTCATCGAGAGAATCTTCCGTTTCCCGGCGGGAATCCTGACTGACCGATATCAGAATGGCCTTTTCCCGGGTATCCGACAGATCCACGGTTTCGGCCATCTTCATCTCGAGTTCTCTTTCAAGAGCCCGTAAAAAGCTGGCCAGATCGAGATCCAACTCATAGATGGAAGAGGCCTTTAAAACCTCGACACTTTTGCCAGAGCGATTGGGTGGTAAAATATGGCCGTAGTGCACCTCGCCAGGCAGTCCCTGCTCACCAACCTCAATGGCCACCATCAGATCGAGACGCAGCAGGGCCAGGTCAGTCAGGTCATCGGTACTCAGGGGGTCCCGTTGCAAATGGGTGTGGACGCAGCGCAGACCGCGCAAGCCGCTGCGACCGAGAGCAAAGTCGGACAAGTCAGGGATCACGATCTCTCGATCATCACCGACGATGACATACTTGACCGCACCCGATCGATCGATGATCAGCCCAACCTGACGTCGAATCTCCTGGGAAATCTCGGTCAGGTAACGGGCCAATTCGCCGGTCACGATCTGCGAAGCCGGTATACGACGTCGGTAGATGCGCTCCAGCGCCTTGACCTGGCTGGTTTTCAGTCCGGTGAGATTGCCGTGTATCAAATTATTGCCGCCAATAGATAAAAAAAGGGCCCGGCTGGGCCCTTTTCGCAGTTATAAAAGTAAAAGTCGATCAGGAAACGACGAAATTAAACCCGGCATCGACAAAATGGGTTTCGCCAGTAACGCCGCTGGACAGGTCGGAGAGCAGGTAAAGGGCCGACTTGCCCACTTCATCCTGGGTCACGGTGCGACGCAGAGGTGCGCGCTCGTCCATGACCTTGAGCTTTTCTTTGAACTTGCCGACAGCCGAAGCTGCCAGAGTCTTGATCGGACCGGCGGAGATGGCGTTAACGCGAATCCCCTGCTCGCCCAATTCGGCTGCCAGATAGCGGGTCGAAGCCTCAAGGGCCGCTTTGGCCACACCCATGACGTTATAGTTGGGTACTGCCCGTTGAGCGCCGAGATAGGTCATGGTGACGATGCTGCCACCATCTTTCATCAGCGGTGCCGCAGCGCGGCTCACAGCCACCAGGGTATAAGCGCTGATATCCATAGCCAGAGTAAAACCTTCGCGGCTGGTCTGGCTGAAGGGATTTTTAAGGTCTTCACGATTGGCGAAAGCCACGGCATGGACGACAAAATCAATGTCCCCCCATTGCTCGCCGACCTTCTTGAAAACGGCCTCAATGTCCTCGTCTTTTGACAAGTCGCAGGGCAGGACCAGTTCAGAATCGAGACTCTCAGCCAAAGGCCGAACCCGCTTTTCCAACGCCTCGTTAAGATAGGTGAAAGCCAGCGTGGCACCAGCGGCCCTCAGCTGCTGGGCGATTCCCCAGGCGATACTCTTGTCATTGGCAACGCCAAAGATAATCCCACGTTTCCCTGCCATCAAACCCATATTTGCCCCTCCTGAATAGAAAAGTTGATCCTGTCTTTTAACAAAAACCCGTCAACAAGGCAAGCCATTATCAACGTTTGCCAGGTTCTACCGAGGAATCTATTTCTGAGGAATCGAGCAAGTTCAAGAGTTGATCGGCTTTTTTATAACCGGAGAAAGGCCGACCATCGGGCAGTACCAGAGTGGGCGTGGAACGGATACCCAGCTTGCGGGCCAGCGCCAAGGTTTCATCGACCGCTTCGGCGCGGCACAAGGGCGGCGGCACCGACTTGCCGTCAAAGCTATTCTCCAGCATTTCCATGGACCGGTTACAAACAATGCTCTTGGCGATATGATATGCATCGGGATGCATGGCAAGGGGCAGCAACTTGATGTAAAAGGCGATATTGGGATCGCGAGCCACCACCTCCGGCAATTCGCGATGCAGCTTGGCGCAAAAGTGGCACTGAGGATCGGTAAAGACAACCACCTTTTTAGAAGCTTGAGGATCACCGATGATCAAGGCATCTTCTAAAGGAATGCGGGAAACATCAACCCGGTTAAGCGATGCCATCCGAAGCTTGGTGAGATTTTCACCATCCTTCAGGCGTACTACCTGGCCCCGGAGCAAGTGACTCTTGCTGTAGTTGATATATACCGGATATTTACGGCCGGACTTTTCAACCTCCACCGCCCACACTCCGGGCATTTCGGCCTGGTCGACTTTCAGAACCCGGTCGGCACCGGCACCGAGCAGAAAACCGGCTTCCTCTTTCGTGAGGCTATGACAGTCGGTGCAGCGTTTCTCTCCGCAATCCTCCTGGGGGAAGGCCGAAGCAATACTCGCCCAACCAATCAACAACAGCCCTATCAGTAAAAACCTCATTTTTGTCTTCCTTTCCTCATCGAACAACGAAAACCCTGCAAGCCGTAAGCCGTAAGGGATTTTAACCTATTACCTGTTACGCGTCACGCATTACGGATTCTAAAAGTCTTCTTTAACATTGACAACCAATCCCGCTGACTGGTACACCGACGGGAAACCAACAAAACCACCCTTGCGTGGCCGCTAGACAAAAGGAACCCCATGGATTTCATCACCCTGCTTGGCATCGCCCTGGCCCTGGCCATGGATGCCTTTGCCGTATCCCTCGGTGTCGGCCTGGCGGTAGCCCCCCTGACCGGACGCCATCTCTTTCGCCTCGGCTTTCATTTCGGCCTGTTTCAGGCCCTGATGCCGGTTATCGGTTGGCTGGCCGGCATCACCGTACAAAAACAGCTGGCGGCTTTCGACCACTGGTTGGCGTTTGGCCTGCTGGCCTTTGTCGGCGGCAAGATGATCCATGAAGCCTTCAAGGAGGAAGATCAACGAGAAACCGGCGACCCCACTCGCGGCTTGTCGCTGGTGGTGCTTTCGGTAGCCACCAGTATCGACGCCCTGGCGGTCGGCCTTTCTCTCGGCATGCTCGGTGTCTCCATCTGGAAACCGGCTGTCGTAATCGGCCTGGTCGCCGGACTGCTCACCCTGATCGGAATGCTCCTTGGGCGACGCATCGGCGCCCTGTGGGGACAACGGGTCGAGGTCCTGGGCGGCCTGATTCTCATCGGCATCGGCACCAAGGTTTTGCTGGAACATCTTTTAGGTGCGTAACTTCTAAAGGCCGTGAGTCGTGAGTAAAAAAACGTGAATCGTGAGTAAGAAGACGTGAATCATAAGTAACAGCACCATCCTCACGGCTTCATCCTCACGGCATCATCCCTCACGGCCCTTCCCTCACGGATCTTCATGCGGAAACCCGTTCCTATCGAATCGCAGGTCGTTAAAAGCGAACATGAATTCGTGTTCCGTGCTACGAAAGAACCACTGGTTTCGATGATTGAAGCCGAGCAGGCGGCTCATGGCGGAAAAATCGAGCATCCAGCCACCCTCACCGCGCCGCAGCAGATAGGGAGAGTTACGCCGCTGACCGATGGGAAAGCGCACTACCGCCAGTTCGCCCGCAACCACCACCCTGCCCTGTTCAATGACCCGTTGCAGCTCACGCAGTTCGTTGTCCTGCTGGGCATCCGTTACCAGCCAATTGCGAAAAAACTCCCTGGTTTGCGGCGTATAGAGACCTAAATCCGGATCTTTGATGTGCCCCTGCAATACCTGTAAATAGCGCTGCAAAGTCTCTTCCGGTGAATCCGCGGCGGCAAAAGGCGCGCTATCCGCCACACGCTCTTTTTCCCCAACACCACTGCCCACTTGCACGTCGATGCGGGCTCCGCCCCCACCGGACAGATGGGTTAGAGAAGTCCCTCCGTCGACCACATCAGCTATGCCAACTTCTGAGGCACGAGCGATCAGCAATTCGACCGTCGCTTCGATCCCGGCACCAACACGGCTGGCCTGAAAAAAGGGCGCCATCTGCTGATTTTCGACATAGCCGACAAAACCATCCGGGTAGAGCCCTTCCAGGTCGTAACCGACCTCCAGCCGCAGTTAATGACCCAACGGATCGATCACCAGCAACAACCCTCGGGCGCCGTGAGTTTGATTCCCGACCCTGTAATCCTCAAATAACTTCAGAGCCTTTTGGTCGAGATCGGCGGCTGCTCTTTCCAGGATCACCACTTTGAGTTCGATGTCCTGATTCCGCAACAGGCTGTGCGCAAAAGAGACCACCCGCTGCCGTTCAATCGGCGCCATCAGACCTGCCTGATCGTCTATCTCCTGATTATCTGTTCGAGGACAAGCGCAAAACAGCACAGTTGCCAAAATCAGAAATAGAACACCAAAACGTGGCATCGGCGCCTCCTGAAAAATCTGACTCAAAATCGTTTTTCACCGCCCGTTCGCTCTGCTCACTCGAGGACGCAGAGAGCACAGAGAAAAGCCTGAAAACCACATCAAGCTAGATTGGTGTTTGCCTTTCTCTGCGTCCTCAGCGATCTCTGCGGTGAAAAAGGTTTCTGCCCTTCTAGAAGGCCAATAGCTCACCCATCACCCATCACCCATCACCCATCACCCATCACCCATCACCCATCACCCATCACCCATCACCCATCACCCATCACCCATCACCCATCACCCATCACCCATCACCCATCACCCATCACCCATCACTCATCACGTATTACGAGCCTTAATACGCCAGCAATTGTGAATTCGTGAGTTGCGGGCAAAATCCTTGGGAATGGTGGCGGCGGTCAAATCTTCAATTTCCAGATCGGCCAGGACCTCACGATCAAGTTTGAATCGTCGCAGATTATTGGAAAAGAGCAACACCCCACCCTCGGCCAACAAAGCGACAGCCTGGCGTAACAAAGCAACATGATCCCGTTGCACATCGAAGGTTCCGGTCATGGACTTTGAATTGGAAAAACTGGGAGGGTCGAGAAAGATCAGATCGAAGCTTCCCTCGGCCTGTTCAAGCCAGGCCAGGCAGTCGGCCTGCAGCAAGCGATGATTCTCGTCCAGCTGAAAACCGTTCAAAGCCAGATTTCGCTGGGCCCATTCAAGATAGGTGCGGGACATGTCGACGGTCAGGGTCGACGAAGCGCCGCCCTTGAGGGCATGCACCGTAGCACTGCCGGTGTAAGCAAACAGGTTGAGAAAACGCTTACCGGCAGCCATCTGCTGCACCAACAACCGGGTCGGTCGGTGGTCGAGGAACAAGCCGGTATCGAGGTAATCGGTAAAGTTGACCAGAAAACGGCAATTGCCCTCCGTCACTTCATGAAACTGTCCCTCTTCCTGTAACTTTCGATACTGGGAGCGGCCCGACTGGCGGCTGCGCACTTTAAGAAAGATCTGTTCCGGCGTAACATCCAGAGCTTCCGGCAAAGCAGCCATAGCCTCTTTAAGGCGCCGTTGAGCCATGGTTGCATCAATGGTATCGGGGGCCTGGTACTCCTGAACATGCACCCAGGGACCATAAAGATCGACGGCCACGGCATACTCGGGCATATCGGCATCGTAGAGCCGGTAACAAGAAATGTCGTTCTTTTTTGCCCAGCGGGCAACCTGGCGCAGGTTCTTTTTAATGCGGTTGGCGAACATCTGCGCCCCTTCGCTTAAGGGGGCAGCCGGTTTGGCCGGGCGCTGATCCTTTTGCGCGCCAAAGAACCAGCGCTCGTTGATGTCAAAGTGGAGCAACTGGCATTGCAGGGCTCCATTATAGAGGTTATGTTTGCGCCGGGCGCGGATAGCCAGCTCTTTGGCCAGGTCGGGATTACCGGTGAAGACAGAGGCTTTCCAGCCAAGGAAATAACGACGCAGATTTTCACCCAGACGGCCGTAGAGATGCACCAGTTCGTCCCGTTCGCCGAGCCGTTCGCCATAGGGAGGATTGGCTATCAACAGCCCCGGCCGATCTTCCATATTGTCCGGTGGCCGCAAATCGGCCAGATCGGCAGTTGAGAAATGCAACTGTCCACCGAGCCCGGCCCGGTCGGCATTGAGATGCGCGGCACGGACCGCTTTGGAGTCCCGATCCCGTCCGGCAATCATCGGTAGTTGAGCCAGCCCCACCTTGCGCCGCTCCCGTGCTTCCAGCAGAAGCTCCCGCCAGATGTCCGGCTGATGACCTTTCCAGCCCTCAAAACCGAAATAAGGACGGTTCAAACCGGGGGCAATGTCGGCAGCAATCAACGCCCCCTCGATGAGCAGGGTCCCGGATCCGCACACCGGATCAAGCAACGAACCGCCCTTGGCGGCAATCTGGGGCCAACCGGCCCGAAGCAGAATAGCCGCAGCCAGATTTTCTTTCAGCGGCGCAAGCACCCCTTCAGTGCGATAGCCGCGACGATGCAGGCTTTCTCCCGACAGATCGATACTGAGGGTCGCCTGATCTTTGTCCAGATGCAGGTTGAACCGCACATCGGGCCGTTCCACATCGACGGAAGGCCGATTGCCGCAGCGATCTCGAAAGCGATCGACAATGGCGTCTTTGAGCTTGAGAGCCGCATAGCGCGAGTGGCTGATCTGAGATCGAACCACCTGGCAGGAAACCGCCAGGGTACCGTCGGCAGCCAGATGCTCCTCCCAGGGCTGAAGAAGCGCTTCTTCATAAAGTTGCTCAGGACTCGCTGCGGCAAAACGGGCCACCGTCAGCAAGACCCGGCTCGCCAAGCGGGACCAGAGGCAGACCCGATAAGCCAATTTAAGGTCGCCGGAAAAGGCTACCCCGGCACGGGTTTCCGCAATATTCTGCGCGCCCAAAGAGCGCAATTCCTCCGCCAGCAGCGGTTCAAGGCCTTTAGGGGCGGGAGCGAATAATTCGTATTGAGTCATGTAAAATTCCGTAATTCGTAATAGGTAAATCGTAATAGGTAATTTTAAAAACTTAACCCGTAATCCGTAATAGATGATTGGCTGGATGCGATGCGTAAGTTGTAAAAGGTTTTAACCCATTACGCCTCACGCATCACGTATTACGGGTTGTAGTATTACGGCTTGCAGTGTACCTCAGCAGACGACGGCGTTACCAGCACTATCCGGCAACCGGGCCAAGCCATGATGCATTCGCAAAACTCATTGGATGGCTAAGCAAAAATTTTGTCCTACAAGGCTTGATGTTTTTTTAGGGGCGAAGGCATACATTTAGTATGTCGAGGTCCTAAAAAAACGCCGTAACGCCGTAGGGCGGAATTTTTGCAACGCCATCAAGCCATTGGGGCAACTCATTGAATACAATGTGGAACAGGGGCACTACGAGGAGATAAGTCAGCAAGGTAATCAACAGGATGCTGAGAAGATTGAGACCGAGGCCGCTGCGAACCATCTGAGGAATCGTGATGTAGCCCGAGCCGAAAACGATCGCGTTGGGTGGTGTGGCTACCGGCAACATAAAGGCACAGGAGGCGGCCAGAGCCGCAGGAATCAGCAACAGCAGAGGGTTCTGGTGCAGTCCGATGGCCACCGCCGCCAGTAACGGCATCGCCATGGCGGCGGTGGCGGTATTGGAGGTCAGTTCGGTGAGAAAAATGATCATTGTAGTTACGGCAATCACCAGCAGCAGCAAGGGAGCTTGCTGCAAAAGCATCACCTGACCGCCGATCCAGCTCGTCAAACCGGTACTCTCGAATCCCGCCGCCAACGACAGGCCGCCGCCGAAAAGCACCAACACTCCCCAGGGCATTTTCACCGCCCAATGCCAGTCCATAACAAAACGCTGGCATCGCAGATCGACGGGAATCAGAAACAACAGCAATGCGCCGCCCATGGCAATGGTCGCATCGCTGATCATAGCCGAATAAGGCAGTAACGGCGCTAACCAACCCCGGCCGATCCAAGCCAGGGCGGTCAGGACAAAAACCAGCGCGGTCCACCGTTCGCCGGACTGCATGGGGCCGAGCTGACGCAATTCGTCCAGAATGATTTCCCGCCCTCCCGGAACCCGTTTCAGGCGCAGGGGATAGGCCCACCTGGTCAGCCACAGCCAGGTCATGGGCAGCAGCACTGCGGCCAGCGGCACCCCGACCAGCATCCAGCGGGCAAAGGTGATTTCAAAGCCGTAAGCGGTATGCAGGTAACAGGCGAGCACCATATTCGGCGGAGTGCCGATCAACGTCGCCACACCACCAATGGTGGCGGCATAGGCAATGCCCAGCATCAGGTTGATGCCAAAATGAAACCGACCCGGGGCAAAATCGATCGTCCGGTCCAGGCCTTCCTTACGCCCGAACTCGGCTACATGCTCAATGATAGCCAGGCCGATGGGCATCATCATCACCGCCGTCACGGTATTGGAAACAAAGGCCGACAAAAAAGCCGAAGCCAGCATAAAACCGAAAATCAGGCGGCCGGGCGAGAAACCGATCGAGCGCACCACCTGCATGGCAATACGCCGATGCAGATTCCAACGCTGCATGGCCAGGGCGATGATAAAGCCCCCCATAAACAGAAAAATCAGCTGATTGGCGTAGGGAGCCGCCGCCTGGGCGGTAGGCATGATGCCAAGCAAGGGAAACAGCGCCAATGGCAGCAAGCTGGTGGCGGGAATGGGAATCGCCTCGCTCATCCACCAGGTCGCCATCAGCGCAGCGACAGCCAACATACGTTGGCCTTCCGGGGCCAATCCCTCAGGGGTGGGCAGCAATAAAAAGGCACAGAACAAAAACGGGCCCAGCAGCAGACCGACACGCTGACGCCGGGAACCGTTATTCGCCCCCCCGGACGGCTGTGCGGTAACACCTTGAGATATTGTAAACTCCATTAAACCCACTTAGTAATTGGAAAAGAAAACTTCTGATATACGGTTATCACCCATTCGCTTCGCTCACTAGAGAACACAGAGAAAAGCTTTGTCTTGAATGAACTCCTCTGTGCCCTCTGTGTCCTCCGTGGTGAAATGACTTTCCTAAACACCCTATTTACCGCAGAGCTCGCAAAGATCGCAGAGAACATCTTGTACAGATTTATCTTATTTACGTTCTCCCTCGGCGCCCTCTGCGTCCTCGGCGGTTCCATTGGTCGGGTTTCAATTATGCATATGCTGATCAATAAAAACCGGGTTTACCACCCATTCGCTTCGCTCACTAGAGAACACAGAAAAAAGCTTTGTCTTGAATGAACTCCTCTGTGCTCTCTGTGTCCTCTGTGGTGAAATGACTTTGACCGTGTTTTCCTTCAATCCACAGAAAACCATTTCTTTTCCACGGATTATTTGATCGCGGATGCAGGACGAAAAGCCTTGAGACGTTTTTCGTCAGTTTCCAGATAGGGGCCGCCGAGCAAATCAATGCAATAGGGGATGGCCGGAAAAACCGCATCGAGACATTCAGCGATGGCCTTGGGTTGACCGGGTAAATTAACGATCAATGAACGGCCTCGAATCCCGGCGGTCTGACGGGACAAAATAGCCGTCGGCACCTTTTCCAACGACACCTTGCGCATCAATTCGCCGAAACCGGGCATCATCTTATCGCACACCGCTTCGGTCGCCTCTGGGGTGATATCGCGAACTGCCGGCCCGGTTCCGCCAGTAGTGATGACAAGGCAACAATTCTGCTCATCGCACAGAGTCCTCAGCGTCTGCTCGATGGTCGTTGATTCATCGGGGATCACCCGCAAAACCTCACGATACTCCGAGGAGAGCACTTGTTGAAGATAATCGACAATCGCCGGTCCACCGCGATCCTCGTACTCGCCGCGGCTGGCCCGGTCAGAGACGGTGACAATACCGATATTGGCAATAGGTCCTGTATCCATATCTTCTCCTATCTATACGATGGCTAAGCAAAATTTTTGACCACCAAGGCCTGGTGTTTTTTCAGGGGCGAAGGCATATATCGAGTATGTCGAGGTCCTGAAAAAACGCCGTAACGCCGGAGGGCGGACTTTTTGCGACGCCATCACGCCATGTCGTTATTTTAATACAAGCTGCTTTGCATATCCCTGTCAACTTGGCCCTTGAGGCGCCGCTGACAAAGTTTGTCAGTAGTTTATCAGAAGCCAAGCAATATACGAGAACAAACTGTTATCACACATCTTTTCAGCCTACAGGCCTTATAAAACCTGTAGTTGAAGAACAGTCTGTCGCTATCGAAAAGACAACCAATCGAAGAACAACCTCCTCAGGGCCCACACATTGCCTCTCATTCGAGTACAAAAAATGGATCACGGTCCCACCACAAGCAGCCTAAGCCATTAAAACCCCGGCACTTTTCCTATCCTGAGGACATTCGGCTATTTGCCTGACATATTTTGTCAGCTGGTCTCTCCATAAAACTTCGATAACAATACCTTTCCGGGCAATGCTTAAGAAAATTTTCTAAAAACAAAATCTTCTCTTTATTTTTCAGCCACTTACAGTAGATACAAAACAAGGCACGCCCCTTGCTTTTCAGAATAAGTAACGAAACCAATTTTCTGAGCAAGAGGCTCCCATGATAAATACAATTAAATTGACCATCGCCGCTCTGATGATACTGGTCATTTCTCTGCTAACCTGCCCCGGCCTGTTGCTGGCGCAAAATATCGAGCTCAACTGGGAGTCCAGCGTCAGCGACGACGTGGCCGGATACAAGATCTACTATAAGGCCGGGTCCAGTGAATTACCCCTGGATGGCATCGAAGCCTTGGAAGGGCCATCGCCCATCGACGTCGGCGACGTAACATCCTTCACCCTGACCGAACTGCCGGAAGGATCGGTCTACTACTTCCGCGCCACCGTCTACGACAGCACAGGGTACGAAAGCAGCCTCTCCAACCTGACGGCCAGCGCCTGGATCCCCGCACCCGTCGCACCGGAGATGGGTGAGACAGCCGGCACCCCGGCCACCTTGATCTGGAGCACGCCGCCGGCAGATCTCAACCTGACCTTCACCCTGCGCTACGGCACCGATCCTCAGCTACAAACGGGCAGTGCCACGATTGCAAGCCACCATGGCGATTCCGCTCCCCCCACCACGCCCGCCTCGGCACCGTTGCTCGCCGCCATGGTTTGCCTGGTCGGTTTAAGCCTGCGCCAACTGGCGGCTCGCCTCGGCAAACAACGCCTGCTGGCCCTTACGGTCTGCGTGGGGTTAGCCCTGTCCACCGCCAGCTGCGGTGGCGGAGGAGGTGGTGGTGGAGGTGGAGGAGGCAGCAGTCCTTCGGCTACCGTGTCGTATGATAGCGACACTATCGTCGTTGCCGGCCTGACCGACAGCTATTACACGACCGACGACCTGGAAGAAGGCGCGACTTATTATTGGCAAGTCATCGCCGTGGATGGCGACGGGCAGGAATATGAAAGCGAAACCAGTTCTTTTGTAGCGGAGTGAATCAGTACAAGTAATCAGTAACAAGTGATCGGTGATCAGTAAAGGCTGAAAACCCATCACTCATCACCTGTCACTCGTCACCGCTTTTAAACTCCTTACAAACCATGTTTTTTCATCAGATCATAAAGAGTCGGCCGGCTGACACCGAGAATCTCGGCACTACGCACGATATTGCCGTCCTCCTTCTCCAGAGCGATCAACAGCAGTTCCTTCTCCAAGCGCTGGCGGGCTTCCTTCAGAGTGAGGCCTTCATAAGCTAAAGCGATGCCGCCGGCCTGCCCATTCTCAGCAGGAACTTCAGCCGGCGCAACGTCGACAAACCCCAGGTCTCCGGGTTCCAGAAAAGGCTGATCGGCCATGACCACCGCCCGTTTGATCTTGTTCTCCAGTTCCCGCACATTGCCCGGCCAGTCATAGCCCCGCAAAGCTTCCATAGCATTTTGACCGATCCCTCGAACCTTTTTTCCGAATTCGCCATTGTATCGATGCAAAAATAGATGCGACAATAAAAACACATCGTCTTCTCGCTCTCGCAGCGGCGGCAGGTCGACGCTGATCACCCCGAGACAGTAGAAAAGATCCTCGCGGAAAGTACCCTGCTGTATCGCCTGTTGGATATCGATATTGGTCGCCGCCACTACCCGTACATCGACCTCGATGTCCTGTCGGCCGCCGACCCGCTGGATGACCCGCTCCTGGAGAAAGCGCAACAGCTTCACCTGAAGCGGCGGCGGCATCTCCCCGATTTCATCAAGGAACAGGGTCCCGCCCTGAGCATATTCTATTTTGCCCTTTACCTGGGACTGAGCTCCGGTAAAAGCCCCCTTCTCATGGCCGAACAATTCCGATTCCAATAGATTCTCCGGAATCGCGCCGCAGTTGATGGGTACAAAGGGACCTTCTTTACGCAGGCTGTTGTCGTGCAACGCTCGCGCAACCAATTCCTTACCGGTACCGCTTTCACCCAGAATCAACACCGGAACATCGACAGAAGCCACCTTGCGAATCGAAGTAAAGACCTCCTCCATTTTCACACACTGGCCGAAGATCCCCGACAGAGACCGTTGTTCGGCCTGGGTAGCCTGAAGCAGGCCGCGGTTTTCCTCTTCCAGGGTTGCCAGGTGAAAGGCCCGCTGTAGAATCGTCTTCAGCTCCGCCAGTTCGATGGGCTTACTATAAAAATCGTAAGCGCCCAGCCCAACGGCCTTTAGAGCATTCTCCCGTTCCTCATTCCCGGACAGTACAACAACCTTGGTGCCGGGTGCGTCGGTGAGAATTTCCTTCAAGCCGCGAAGCCCTTCAGTAGCACCGTCGATATCGGGAGGCAACCCAAGATCCAGGGTCACGACCTTGGGTTGATGGCTGCGAAACAATCGCAAACCCTCGTCGACATCAGCGGCGAGAAGCAGCTTATAATCCTTTTTCAAGCCCCACTTCAGTTGTTGACGAATCTCAGGGCTGTCATCGATAATCAGTAGTTTTTCCAAAACGATATAACTCCAAAAAGCATCGGTTTAACCACGAAGGACACGAAGAGCACGAAGGGATCAGAGAACGAAACGCTTGATTCCATCTTTAAGCCTGTTGACGTTAAAGTTAAGCAATAGGCCGGTTTTGACACTTGCAAGTTTCATATAAGTCAACAGTTGCGCTTCGTGGACAGCCTTGATTTGCTCTACACTTTTTAGTTCAACAATCAGATTATCCTCAATAAATAAATCAACCCGGTAACCACACTCAAGACGGATACCCTTGTACTCTACTGGAAGAGGATGTTGCAGTTTAAAATCAATATTATTAAAACTCAACTCATGGGCAAGACACTTTTCATAGGTTGACTCTAACAGGCCCGGCCCCAACTCACGGTGAACTTGTAGCGCACAGCCAATCAGTTGATTCGAAAGTTCATCAAAATCCATTCTTCGTGTCCTTCGTGCTCTTCGTGGTGGAAGAACCTACTTATCCGGAATTTGAGGATGGCAGACAAAACCACAAGGTCTAAGGTAAAGTCAGATATGAATACTGCCGCACCTATTGCCTGACTTAGGCTTAACCAGTTGCTCATCTTCTACAAGGGTCCAAGCTTAGCACCACGAAGGACACGAAGTGCACGAAGGAATCAAAGAACAAAACACTTGATTCCATCTTTAAGCCTGTTGACGTTAAAGTTAAGCAAAATGGATCTTATTGAGCCCGAAACCTTGATTTAAGTCAGTAATTACGCTTTGTGCACGCTCTTAACCTGTTCAACAATTAAATAACCCGACTCGACAATTCATCGAAGTCCATTCTTCGTGTCCTTCGTGCTCTTCGTGGTAACAGCTTTTCATGCAGTGGAATATTCAACCCATTACTCGTTACTAATTACTTATCACGCCTTTTACAGGTCACGAATCACGCATTACGTGTTACGGATTATCAACAAGCGGCAACCACACAGTAAAGGTCGTTCCCTGCCCTACCCGGCTATCGACCTCGATGCGGCCACCGTGGGCTTCGACTATATTCTTACACTGATAAAGACCAATGCCGAAGCCCTTGGCTTTAGTCGTCTGAAAAGGCTGGAACAACCGCTCGCGAATGAATTCCTCGCTCATTCCACAGCCTGAGTCACTCACCTTGAGATAAGCCTCTCCCATCTGGCCGACTTCCAAGCCGATCGGCTCATTGCTGCCGCTGGCCTCGTGGGCATTGACGAGCAGGTTCTGCACTACTTTCTGCATCTCGCCCTCGTCGACCTGCGCAGTGACCGGTTCACCGGTCACTGCCACTTGAAGTCCACCGGCCAAACGTACCCCTTGCTCGGCCAATTCACGCAGGTCGGTAAAGTCCAGCGTCAACTCCTTAGGCCTGGCGACATTTCTCAGGCGGGTAATCAGTCCCTTCATGCTGGACACAGTAGCGGTCAGCGTCTCGAGCATGTCGCGCTGAAAGTCAGGGTCATCCAGATAATCCGAGGCGTTTTCAGTCACCATGGCGAGGTTCGAAGCCAGGTTTTTAAGATCGTGTATAACAAAAGTCGACACCCGCCCCATGGCCGCCATCTCCTGGGCGCTGCTGAGTTGAGCGGAGAGTTTTATGCTAAGCAGGGTGGAAGTGGCCTGGCGGGCCAACATCCGCATCAAGTCAAAATCCTCATAGGTAAGTTTTTCACCACTATTAAGCTGGGCTCCAAGCAGCAAGAGTCCTGCTGGATCGTCCCCAAAAACCAAGGGGATGGCCCAAAAAGCTCCACAACGGCGAAAAAACTCCCCATGCTGCTGCTCCAAGGCAGGGTGTCCCTGCTGGAGATCGACGATCCAGTCAGGATGGTCACTGACATGACTCAGCAGCGAGTCGTCACCATAAAAAACATAGTCGTCCACCTGCATTTCGTATTCGCAGCGACAGATAAAACGGCCGTCATCGCTTTCTTTTAAAAACAGAACTCCGCCTTTCAAGGCAAAGGTCTGACAGAAACTGCGTAGAATAGCCTTCTTAAGCTCTTCGCTGCTGCGAACATTCGACAGACTACCGGTAAACTGCTGCCATTCAATCCGATAGTCATACTTCTGGCGATAAAAATTCTTATGCAGAAAAACACTGAACTTGCGCTTCAATCGGTCAGAAAGCAAAAACGCCAGAACAGCCAACACCCCACCGAACAAAAGCAGGATCAAAATGGATTGACGAAACGACTCACCGAAATAACGCAACCCCTCGCCGAAAATGCCGAGGAACAAAAGATAGCTGCCTACCCCCAGCAGAGCCACCGAGCGAAAGACCATTTGCCGCGAAACAATGATGTTTTTCGCTTCGCCCCGCACCAGACGAGAGTAACCTATCAAGCCTACCGCGGCCCCCAGCATCAAGGTCCGCACCGGCATCATAGCCATATTCAACGAACGGTACAGCAACCCCTGGCTGTAATAAAAGATCAAGGCCGCCAATAACAGGCAAGCGCCGAGCATCTCATATTTGGCCCGCCATCGCTCTTCCCGGGGCAGCAGCGTCAGAGATTTTTCCAATTGAGTTAATGCCAGCACCAACAGCACCAGCAGGACAAGATAGAAAAAGAAACCGTATTGGCCAAGAAACAGCAGGCTTTCGGTACCAAAATCGGGAGAGTAATACAAAGCGTTGAGATCGACAAAGATCGCTACCACGGGAAACAAACCGGTTATGGCCAGCAGTAGCCGCGACGGCATAGCGATGGACTTCCAATTGCCGTCCCAGGCAATGGTCCAGGCATAAAGCAACCAGCAGAAGGGCAACAATGCCTCCGCCAGCACCGCCCCCCGTTTCCAGTCCAACAACCGTGCAGGAAGTAGCAAACTGGTCAGATCGAGACCTTCCAGTACGGCACAGGCCGCCAAGGCCGCCAACAGAGCGGTCTTGTTCAAGCTGCGCGACTTGTTTCCCAGCAGAGCCAGACCAACACCGAGCGTGCCTAAAATGGCTATAAATGAACAGATAGTTTGAAACATTAATGTCCGTGATCCGTGATGAGTAACGAGTGATCTGTGAAAAACTACAAGCCGTGATCCATAATGGGTAACGGGTGATCTATCGATTGTCACGCGTCACTGGTCACTGTGCATTCGTTATTGCCCAAGTTTACTTCTGACATAATTGACCAAGCCCGAGAGCATTTTTCTGATATTTTCTAATTCACACATTGTTGAATCTGGCGATGCTAAATATCCTAGGTTCTTAGAAATAAGAAGTTGAGTTTCCAATTCGGCCAAGGAACCGAGCGAAACATAAAGATACTGCAAAAATTCCTTCTTGGAATTCCGCGCAGCACCTTCTGCAATGTTAGACGGCACAGATACTGCCGCCCTTCGCATCTGGTTAGTTAGCCCGTAAATTTCTTCCTTGGGGAAATTTCCAGTCAGTCGATAAATTTCTGAAACCAAGGCCATACTCAACTGCCAGACATCCAAATCTTTGTGATGGGAAATTTTAGACGCCATCAAAACCCTCAAGATTCAAGATCAGTGACAAGTGACAAGTGACAAGTGCAAGGGAAACTCTTTTCAATCGCCGATCAAGAACTTTAATCGGTCACACGTCACAGATCACGGTTTTTGCCCGTCACAGATCACAGATCACAGGTAACGCGTAACGATCTTGCCTCACTTGGGAAGCACTGAACAAATGTGTGGATAAAAGTCGCGAACGAACCGTTCTCCTACCGCTACCGCCTTATCGAGATCCTCTGTAACCGGCACCGAGATGCGAATAAATGCCGAGTCCTTGCGATTGTAAAAAATGGAATTGGTCACCTCAGCAATTTTGAGGGCATATTCGTTGACGAGGCTTTTCCCCTTGACCTGAAACCAGTAGATAAATAGTTCATTGCTGTAGCCGTTCTGGTAAACAGCTTTTACAAGATGGATATTTGCCCCATCCACCGTCAACTCGCCAGTCTCCGCCGACAGTTCCTGCCAACCGCTACCCGGCAGACAGTGCTTCGGCGAATGAATCGGACCGCTGTCTGGACCGCCGCCATGATAGCCGAGGTAGAACCCGACCCGGTTGCCCTTTTGATCCGTATAGCTGCGGGACAGATAATCGGTCGGCTTGAGCACTTCCAATATCCGGTCGTCAAACCGGGTCTGACTTGTCATGCGCCAGTCGCTCTGATGATGTGGAATTTCCGCCAATGGTCGATTAACCGGCACCGCCACATCCTCGTGCAAATGAACGAACAGGGCTGCAGCAATGAGCAGAGCGTAAACGATGAAGAAGCGATATTTGGTAATCATTGGTTTTAAGTCCGTAAAGCGTAATCCGTAACGCGTAATAGGTTAAAGGCCCATGCCAACTACAGAGCAAATGAAATAAATGTCGTTTTTAGAAAGAACCCATCAAATCGCCCCTGTGATCTTAAAGCAAACCAACTATTTTTTAAGATGAAAAATAAGACCGTTCAGCATTCTTTTTACCCGTTCGACCTTTTCTAAAAAGCTCTCAATCGCAAGAGCATATTCCAGGTTATTTGAAATGATCAATTGAGTTTCAACTTCAGCGAGTGATCCAAGAGAGATATGCAGAAACTGAATAAATTCCTTCTTTGAATTCCTTGCTGCACCTTCGGCAATATTTGAGGGGACAGAGACCGCCGCTCTTCGCATCTGGTTTGAGAGGCCATAGATTTCTTCCTTTGGAAAAACGCCTGTGAGTTTATAGATATCCGTCACAAGGCCCATGCTTAGTTGCCAAACATCCAGATCCTTGTGGTTTTTCATCTCTCCCCCTTTAAAATCCGTAAGCCGTAAGCCGTAAGCCGTAAGCCGTAAGCCGTAAGCCGTAAGCCGTAAGGCGTAAACGGTTAACCCCCTTAAGCCTTTAAAAAGTTTTCAACCCTTTATGCTTTACGTATTACACATTACGAGCTTTTACCAATTACGCCTCACGCCTTACGTATTACGGCACTAAATGCCACCAATAAAACCATAGCCATGGCAAACACCGCCATCCCGGCAAACTCGTGAAAAAAACCCTCCGCCGCGGCCCTGCCGTAATATTGGGCGAGAAAGCCGGTGACGATAACCCGCAGCATATTGGTGATGATGGCGATGGGGATAGCGGACAATACCAGAAGGGTCCGCTTCAGGTTGGTCTTCTGCGAGAAGAAGGCAAAGGCCACGCTCAGGGCCAGCAGGGACATCAGCGAGCGCAGTCCGCTGCAGGCGTCTGCCACTTCCAGTACCGTCTGCGGAAACATGATAATATTCCCTTCCCGCCAGACGATGATGCCAGTGGCCTTGAGCACAAAGACCGAGACCTTGGTAATGAACAACTTCAGGGGAAAAGCCATGGCATCGTAGACGATGTAGGGCAAGGGAACCATGAACAAGAGGAAACCGATGGGCAGCGCAAGAACTTTCAGCACCTGCCCACCGAACCAGTACAGAACGATACCGGCCAATAGAAAAACCAGTGAGGAGCGCATGGTAAAGTATTCGGTGCCGGCGATACCGACCACCAGCAGAGAAAGGCTGGCCAGAATAACCGGCAGCCCCAGACGGCTGGGACGAATCGGTGTCGTACGCAATTCCGGCCATTTTTGGTATATAAAATACCCGGCAATCAACGGCACCAGAAAGCCGTGGGAGTAGTTGGGATCATCTGACCACTGCCCCGCCATATCCGGCACCACGGTGGCGTAGACCACCGCCAACAACGGCACCAGCAAGGCCAGGTACCAGGCATCCCTTTTCATGACATCAGCAACACATTGCATGTGTATCCCCCATAAGACTTAAAGGCCGTAAGCCGTGATTCGTAACGCGTAACAGGTTCAATCAATCCTTGGGATGAGCCCCCTAAACCCTCAATTGGACGCTGGTCAAGCAAAACCAAAAGCCCTAAACACCATATTTACCGCAGAGATCGCAAAGAACGCAGAGAAAATCTATAACTATGGTCAATCCTCTTTATGTGTTCTTTAATTTCCAGGAAATGGAAGGTTATCAGTAGGCCAAGATTCCCTCCCCCTGAATCTTATCCATCCTCTGCGTACTCGGCGCCCTCGGCGGTAAGTAGCCTTTTAATCCTGTTCTCTTTCAAACCCTTTTACCGCAGAGATCGCAAAGAACGCAGAGAAAATCTATAACTATGGTCAATCCTCTTTATGTGTTCTTTAATTTCCAGGAAATGGAAGGTTATCAGTAGGCCAAGATTCCCTCCCCCTGAATCTTATCCATCCTCTGCGTTCTCGGCGCCCTCGGCGGTAAGTAGCCTTTCAATCCTGTTATCTTTCAAACCCTTTTACCGCAGAGATCGCAAAGAATGCAGAGAAAATCCATAACTATGGTCAATCCTCTTTATGTGTTCTTTAATTCCCAGAAAATGGAAGGTTATCAGTAGGCCAAGATTCCCTCCCCCTGAATCTTATCCATCCTCTGCGTACTCGGCGCCCTTGGCGGTAAGTAGCCTTTTAATCCTGTTCTCTTTCAAACCCTTTTACCGCAGAGATCTCAAAGAACGCAGAGAAAATCCATAACTATGGCCAATCCTCTTTATGTGTTCTTTAATTTCCAGAAAATGGAAGGTTATCAGTAGGCCAAGATTCCCTCCCCCTGAATCTTATCCATCCTCTGCGTACTCGGCGCCCTCGGCGGTAAGTAGCCTTTCAATCCTTTTATCTTTCAAACTCCTTCACCGCAGAGGTCGTAAAGAACGCAGAGAAATTCAATATTTGTTGACTATCCTTTTTATACCGTCTTTGACTCTCAAGGAATGGAAATTTATCAGAAGCCCAACCTTCTGCTGCGCCACCTTCAAATATGAGAGAAGTTGGGCATCATGGATCGGCTGCAGTCGATCGACAGTTTTCAGCTCCAAAATTACTTTGTTTTCGATCAACAAATCCAAGCGATAACCACAATCCAGTTGAATACCCCGGTAAGCAACCGGAAGCGGCTTCTGCCGTTCAACTTGAAGGCCCCTTTCGGTCAGTTCAAAAGCAAGACAAGCCTCATAAGCTGATTCGAGAAGCCCGGGACCCAACTCCCGATGAACGGCTATAGCTGCACCGATAATAGCGTTGGTCAATTGATCAAGTTCTTCATTCATGCTCAATCCCAAAGCCTGATTTTCCCCTATGCCGTCGGCCAAACACCTTAAACTACATATTATTTACCGCAGAGAGCGCAAAGATCACGGAGAAAACCTATAATTATAAACAATCCTCTTTAGGTCGTTTTTGACTTCGAAGAAATGGAAAATTATCAGTAGACCAAGCTTTTCCCTCTGTATCTTGTCATTCCTCTGCGCCCTCGGCGTTCTCTGCGGTAAAACGCTTTTCAATCTCTGCCGAAGGTATCCTCAAAACGCACAATATCATCCTCCCCCAGATAACTGCCCGACTGCACTTCGATGAGTTCCAGAGGGATGATGCCGGGGTTCTCCAGTCGATGAGCCACCCCGAGGGGAATATAGGTAGACTGGTTTTCCGTAAGGGTAAAGCTCTCTCCATCTTTAGTAATCCGCGCCGTGCCCGTGACAACCACCCAGTGTTCGGCACGGTGATGGTGCAATTGCAATGACAGGCTGGCGCCAGGATTAACCGTAATGCGCTTGACTTGGAACCGCTCGGACTGGTCGATACCCTCATAACTGCCCCAGGGGCGGTTGACCCGGCGATGGAGCAACGCCTCCCCTCTACCCTTGGCTTTTAACCGGGCCACGATATCTTTCACATTCTGCACCCGGTCGCGGGCAGCAACCAGCACCGCGTCCGCCGTTTCCACCACCACGAGGTCCTCCAAACCAACTGCCGCCACGATGCGCCCGGAGGAATGCAGATAACAGTTGCGGGCATCCTCGGTAAGCACGTCACCACGCAACACATTACCGTCGGCGTCCGGTTCGCCCGACTCCCACAAGGCTGACCAGGAACCGACATCGTTCCAGCCGGCATCCAGGGAAATTACCGCGGCCGTATCGGTCTTCTCCATTACCGCGTAATCGATGGAATCCTTCGGGCAGGCAGCAAAAGCCCCGGCATCGAGACGAACAAAGTCAAGATCCTGCTCGGCCTGTTGCAATGCCTGTCGGCAACAGGTCAATATTTGGGGCGCAAATTGTTCCAGTTCTTCCAGGTAACGGGAAGCCCGAAACAAGAACATGCCGCTGTTCCAGTAATAACCGCCTTCGGCCAGGAATTGTTCCGCTGTAGCCAGGTCCGGTTTTTCAACGAACTCGGTTACCTCAAAAGCAGTGTCCTGAACGAGCTCTTGCCGGCAACCGCCAGAATTCAAAGAAGCGCCTCGCTTAATATACCCATAGCCCGTTTCCGCCTTGTCCGGAACGATGCCGAAGGTAATCAGCCGCCCCGCCTCGGCCAGAGGCATCCCGCCTGCAATCTCTTCACGCAACGCCTCTGCGTCCCGAATCACATGATCGGCCGGCAGCACCAGCAGTAAAGGATCATCTCCTTCAACCATCGCCTGCAGGGCCGCCACCGCCGCAGCCGGAGCGGTATTGCGTCCCACCGGCTCCAAAAGGATGGAAGCCGCCGGACAGTCGATAAGTCGCAATTGCTCGGCGACCATAAAACGATGGTGCTCGTTGCACACTACCAGCGGTTTGCCCATGCCCGCCAGTCCGTCCAGGCGCAGCACCGTTTCCTGAAGCAGGGTGGCATCATTCACCAACGGCAACAGCTGTTTGGGATACAACTCCCGGGACAAGGGCCATAAGCGGGTACCCGAACCGCCGGATAAAATCACTGGAATCAGCATGCAATCTGCTTGTTTCTTTTTTTCTTCAATCAAGTTATGGGGCGCAAATTTGTAAATCCGTGAGTAAAAACACGTGAATCGTATAAGTCCTTACACCTTACGTTTTCATCCTCACGGCACAATCCATCAAGCATTACGGCCTTAAAGTTCTGTTTATTACCACCCGTTCGCTTTGCTCACTAGAGTACACAGAGAAAAGCCTTTGTCTTGAATGAATCTCTGTGCTCTCCGTGGTGAAATGACCTTGCCCTACCTCCTTGAACTAAGTCATAGGCCTTAAAACAAGAATTGGACAGTGCTCACATCCGATAATGACCTTACGCAGACCGATCAAAACCCTGGCATTTACCACCCGTTCGCTTTGCTCACTAGAGTACACAGAGAACCCCTGTTGAGTTATTGAATTTCTCCGTGCCCTTTGTGTTCTCTGTGGTAAAAGGGTTTTTGTTATGCCTACGCACCAAACGTCCTTAGAACTAGAACTGGACACAGAATAGTGTAACGCTGTAATCAGTAATCAGTAAGAGTTAGTAGTAACGGCTGACAACCGGTCACGCGTCACGCATCACTCATTACGGCTTTCAAACCTTATATCATTAAGGGATATCAACCAGCAAGCCTGGTATGACCTGTTTCAGCTTCGCCGCCAAAGCTCGTTTGGCCTCGGCATCGCCATGCACTAGTCGCACGGTATGGGGCCGATGGCGCATACGCCGGACAAAGTTGATCAGGTTCTGCTGGTCGGCGTGGGCCGAATAATCGCCGATGGTGTGAATCCGGGCGCGAATCGGATAGCGCTTGCCGTCCAACACCACATAACCGCCCCGGGGTCCATAAACCTGAATGTCCCGCCCAGGGGTTCCGGCTGCCTGGTAGCCGACGAACAGCACATCGGTGCGCCGATCGCCGATCAGTGCCTTTAGGTAGTTGACTATGCGCCCGCCGCTGCACATGCCGCTGGCGGCAATCACCACACAGGGACGGCCAGTCTTCTGCAGATAGGCGACGGCCTGCTGATGATCGGTATGGCTGTCGATGGTAGTCAGTTGCTCGAAGCTGAGCGGATGTCGGCCACTTCGCACCTTGCGACGGGCCTCCGCATCCCAATAAGGACGCAACGCCCGATAGGCCTCTGTAAAGCGGCTGGCCAGCGGCGAATCGACAATGATCTCCAACTCGTCCCAGGGCAAACTAGCAGGGGTCGTACGATTCCCCTGGCGGTGAATGATCTCTTCCAGCTCGTAGAGCAGTTCCTGAGTACGGCCGATGGAAAAGGCCGGCACCAGCACCACCCCCCGGTCCTGCAACGCCCCTTCGATCAACCGGCGCAATTTCTGACGCCTCTCCCGTCGCCCTTCGTGCAGCCTGTCACCATAGGTCGCTTCCAGCACCAGCACATCGGCCCGGTAGGGTGAACGAGGCGCCGGCAACAGCGGCGCATAGGGTGCGCCGAGATCGCCGGAAAAAATGTAACGCAGCTCGCACTGACGGTTGGTGGCCGCAAGGTTATGCTCATTAGTTACAGGCAAATGACCGCTGTCTTCTGACAAAGAGCGTACCCTGCATTCCACATAGACCGAGCCGAGAATATGCCCTGCCGGCTGCAGCTTGATATCGAGCCGAACATCGGAATCGGTCTCGATTTTCTGCCAGCGCCCATATGGCAACGGCACGATCATTTTTTGCAGACGTTTGAGAAAACGCTCTACCAGGCGAGAGTCCCGTGTGAAACCAACCTTTACTGCGTCTTCCAAAACCAGCGGCAGCAAGAGCGCGGAAGGTTCCGAGCAGTAGATCGGCCCTTCAAAGCCTGCTGCCAGCAGATAAGGGATACGCCCCACATGGTCGATATGCACATGACTGACAACCAGGGCCTTGATATGTTCAATGGGAAATTCGATGGTCTGCCAGGATTCGTTGTCGCCTCTTAATCCTTGCCCTTTGGATCTGGCTCCCTGCCCCTCCGCCTCCTCCCCTTGGAAAAGACCACAATCGATGAGGATGCCGCTCTTCCCGGACAAACGCAATTCATGACAGGAACCGGTAACGCCCTGCAAGGCCCCGTGATGGAGAATTTGAGGATATGTGTTGCTCATTTTAAAGCCGTCACTCGCCTTAAAATCCGTGAGGCGTAAATCTTAACGGGTTTAAAAGAAATTGTGGTATATGACTTCACTTATTACCCATCACGTATTACGCATTACGGAAGTATTGCTAACACTCATCACTCATCACGAGTCTTTGCTAATAACGAACCCGATAATAGATATACTTGCCAAACTCAACTATCAGCGTCCTGTATTCGGCGAGCTCTTGCCAAATAGTGGATTCATGTTGTATGGCGCCTTCAGCGCCAAAAATTCCAACTTGCACGGAAGAATCTTTAAATGCCCGCTGAAAGGTCCACAACGTACGGCGAGTATGGTAGTCAGAGGTCACCACCAGCAGACGCTCTATCCCGCGGTCCTCTACATACCGTAGAACGGCCCGTACATCGTGAATCGTGCCGCTTTTTGAAAAGGGCAAGTTCACGATAGCAGATTCCGGCACTCCAAACTCGACCAGTCTGCGAGCTGCCCATTCCACCTGATAAAGGTTGCGCTGATGTTCCTTTGACCAACGACCGAGGACGCCGTCGTTGGTCAGCAATACTTTCTCAACCCCTCCCTCGCGATATCGAGCTGCAGCAACAGGCAATCTGATGATTGAATCCCCAGCCATCACCACCAACACCACTGGACGGCTGACTTTCTGCTCGACGGCTAAAAAGGAAGAGCGTTCAGCCCTTAGTCCCAAAGTGAGTCCTGCTGCAAAAAGCAGAGAAGCCAGCACGTAGAAACTTTTCCGAGTGATATAAGGTGCCATTAGTCAGCAGTGTTGTTGTTCGAATTACTGCAAGGTACGCTCTTTAAAAACCGGCGGACCAAAAGACAACACGCCCTGACTTGAAGACACATGGTCGCCAGTCGCATCGACTGTCAAGCTGAAATCCCTGCTGTCGGTTACTCTGACTTTATATCTTGTATTCGGAGGCAGCCCAAGCAGAATATGCCTAGGGCGATCTTCTTGGGAAGTTTCGACTGTATAGGAAATATCACCTGATACATCCCCCCCATCTTGATCAGCACTAAAAAGAACGACCCAAGGTATGCTGCTATGCTGGATATAAGCACCCCGCATTTTTCCATCTGTGGATAAAAAGCCATCTGCTGTGGTCATTTGGTTCTGGGTGGAACTAGTCGCTTCAATCACATGTAAAAACTGATCGTATTCCTGCTCAACATTTGGTCGCGCTTTCACATAGTTATAAACACCAGACTCCACTGCCGTACTGTAAGAAACGGCAGGATGGAGCGTCTTAACAAACGCCTTGGAACTGCCATTGGAAAAGGTGATGGTTTGCGTTCCAACATCCGTTGTAGGGGTGCCAGGATACTGCGTTTGCCAATCTTTCCATTTATTTGCGTTGGTTGGATCGGTGCGGGTTACGTCATAAACAACAAAGAGATTCGGGCGCAGATACAAGACACTTTTCAGGTAAATATCAGCAGTTTTTGAACTGTAGTAGTATTTCTGATAACCACCACGCAAATCAGCTTTTATATAGTTGTAAGCAGCATCGTGTTCTTGACCAACGACAGATTTATCTAACACCCACTGTGTACCCCACGGGCGTTGACTACCTGTAGTGCCGGATACGCCAAAGCGCAAAACAGACTGCCGCCACTCATCTCGGTTTAAACCAGCATCCCAAACCAATTTGTCATTACCACGAATTACTTGAAACGCCCCTTCATCGTAATTTTCATGGGTTGAACTGGTGCCGTGCCCTAACTGAAACCACGATGAAACAGTGTCCGACAAATCATCCCAGCTACTGTGGAAAGAAAACAAGCCGCTTCCCTCGTTCCAATAGTGGAGAGGGAGCGTTTTGTAGTCTGTTGTACTCGCTGAATCGAATTTAAACATGAGCTGCGACCAGTCGTCCGTAACAACGGCAAAGTCGGCAGTATCCAAATAACTTTGGGCTATTGGCGCATAGGTGGTATCACCGATTTGATCAAGCACGAATTTTGGCATAAACAAATGGTAATCAAACGGACGACCAACGGCGCTACCGCTCCACTGCCCATGATTATACATATCGGTCATGTTTGCGGCGGTGGAATGGATATAACTCTGCACCATCTCCTGGGGGTGGCTGGTATCGTTGAAAAAGTTATATCCTGTAGCCGTATACATTCCCCACAAGGCTTGATAAGAGCGGAAATAACCACCGCCATAATTCCACCCCTCAACGGCATCCCCACCCTTCCCGTATTGGGGATCATTCCAATAAGCCTTGAGCTTATTTTCCCACATTTCACTTAAGGCGTAATTGTAATAAGATGCCGCGTCTGCGTTATCTCCATAGGTAGCCACACCAATCAGAGACATCATTGCAAAGTGACCGGACCAGAAGTTATCCCCGATGTCCTCCCACGAAGCGCCAGTTTGATAGAAGTCGCTAACAGAGGTGCAAACATTGGTCACGCCGTCACAAACGCCATCAGACTGTTCATGATAACGCACCCCATCATAAACAACGCCATCGTTGTAGGTAGAAGTAACACCCCTGACCCAATCGAAGTAGCGAAACATAACATCTTGCCAAAGGGTTCTTTCAGCCGGAGTCAACAGGTCATATAGCCAGTCATAGGCAATGGGCAAGGCCATCATTGCCCTGGCAGGATAACCGTATTTTCCCACCCGGTACGTTGGCGATATATACTCCCCCGCTACTGTTGCGGCTGTGACTTCATCGGCATTGTTGGTCAGGTTATAAACCGCATCCCCTGCCCGCATCATCAATATGCCGTTGTCGTTCTCTTCGCCAACAGAGTGCGTTGCGATCATGCCGTTAACAATATCAACCGCTTGATTGCCGTAAAGCTCTGCCGTGGTCGGGTCGCTGGCTTTCAATATCTGATAAGCTAGAGAATAGTTAACAATGTTTTTAAGCCAACCAAGCCCTCGATAACTGCCGAAGCTATGGCCATCCCAGTTTATTGATCGCCAAGAGGGATTCGATGGTGAGGGGCATCTAACATCATAATTGGTAGCTGGGTAATTATTGGTTAACCAAGTGCTTAAACTCTGCCACTCTGGGGTGTTCTCGGCCATGTCAGACCGCAGTCGTGCCAACTCCGAAGAGGTAAGCCAAATTCTAGGATGGGGACCATCGGGAAGATAGTCTGGCAGGCCAAAACCATATGTAGTTGCAACAAAAGTTAAGCAAATAATTGCCTGTAAGAAGAGATGCTTTTTCATAGGTCACTCCTTGTTGGATTGACGTCAACTAAGCTAAGGGCAAAAAACCTCTTCCCTCTAAATAGCTGATAACATTTTTAGCCGTATGTGGAACAATTGAATTAAAAATAGCCCCTTTAAGCGATTTATTATCAAACAAAGGCATACGATTCCAAAACAACTTGGCTGTATAAACTGGTGGAGGGTCCAGCATAACAACAGGTGTTTTTTGCATCATCCATAAAGGCTCAGAAAAACCAGAAGGCATCATGATAAGCAGATCACATCGGGACATAATTTCCATCTCTGCAGCATAGCCAAGGCCTTTAAGGTAAGTACAGTTTGATTCTGGTAAGTCCAACCGGTCATTGGCGTACTTACTTAAATACTCGCCAGCTACAACTCCAGCTTCATCAAGATCATTATTAACCCTAAAAGATTCTTCTTTAGCCATACCGCAAACAAAAACATGAGCGTTGTACTTATTAATAACATGATTAAAAAGCTCACTTTTTGTTTTCAGTACCCAGTCTTTTGGCCTTTGAAAATATGGTTTAATTGCCCCCCCAGACCGATATCTCCATAAATATCCAACAGTAAATTTTTCATCAAAAATGGATTTATCGATATCATTATTTTCCATACAAATCGGAAGGTATTTTTTACCACTTTCACTAAGATTAAGTTTTATTCCTGAACTATGAAAGTCGTGCCTCCTTATAAAACTCCAAGGCTTTATATTTCTTTTAAAATCAAACTTTTCACGAATTTTATCTGGAAGGTCATCAAGCAAAAATTTATTTAATTCGTAATCGCGAATTTGATACTGATAAAAATAGTCTACATTGACATTTTCAATCTCTGTGGCAGGCCATACTTCATCCAACATATCAAGATCATAGTTCAACATAGCCAACATACGGTCTTTTACAGCAAAAAACCCTACGACCTTTACATCTTTGTTTTTTTTCCAAAGTTTTAGGCAACAAAGCTGCTCATAACAGTCACCAAGAGCACCATGGATTATTGTTCCAACACGCACAGTCATGCCTTCCCCCCAAGAACAGAATCAAAAACATCAACAAGTCTTTTTGTTAAAAATCGACGGCTATACACTTCTATTTCAGGGGCTTGTGCAAAAGACAATTTTGGGCACCCTATAAGTTTTTTAAATAAACGTGACGTGGACTCTCTATCCCTGGTTAGCCACAAAACGCGCCCCTTTGGGCATTTTTCCAAAATATTCTTTGTCTCCCCAGAAGGAACATCAGCCAATATTCTGCTTCCAGAAGCAAGATATTCAAAAAGCTTGCCAGGAATAATCCTCTCAGCACCTGGCAAATCTGTGAGAGTCAAAAGGAGGGTATCTGCTGCGACCAACTCTTTTAAAATGTCCTTATGCGGTTGATAACCTAATAGTTGGATATCAAACCTGGCTTGAGATGAAATCAGGTAATCTTTTTCACTATCCACAACTCTGCCAAAAATTTTAACCCTTATTTTTTTCGCTAGTTTTTCATTGTCCTTAACAAAATCATTTATGGAATCAATAAACGGCTTTAAAGTTGTGGCCTTCCAAACAGTGCCAACGTACACAATTGAAACAATCTCACCGGGATTATCATTGGAGTTTTCAGCACCTAATCCTGAAAAATCGTCCTCATCAAAACCATTGGTAATTACAATTCCTTTACCACGGGATTGCTTTTGGTGTCTTGCCGAGATACTTGTGACATAACTTTGGGTGGCTGCCGTAAAATTTGTACACAGTCCGACAGAAAGTCGCTCCATAAATTGATCAAAAAACCTTGGCCACCAACCTTTGGCAGTCTGTTCAAGTGTCTCACGAGCAAATACCCACTCATCCCGAAAATCTATAACCACTGGTACACCGCACAAACGACCTAAAATCGTTGAAAAAAACAAAACTGAAAATGGCGGCGCCGTTGCGAACACGACATCTACTTTTTCTTTTTTAATTATTTTAAACATCTGCCAGATCGTACATGGCCACCAAAGAATTTGTGGATCTGGCAAAAGAAGGGCTTTTATGAATGATCGCAGTTTGGAAGAAAGCCATTTTTTCCACTTTGATTTATCTGGAGAGCCTTTCACCAACGCTTCTTTTACCTGATATGACGGTTCAAGTGTTTTTGTTCTAACTATTTTTACTTCCGGCGGAAGGTCATCCATCAGGCTATTATCAAAAACAGGCACAGAGGGGTTTTCCGCTGCAAGAACAATGGGATCCCACCCAAGCTCCGGCATATATTTTACAAACTTTGCAGTACGTTGAACGCCTGCTCCACCAACGGGCGGAAAATAGTGAGCAACAACCAATACTTTCATTTTGTAAGTCTTCAATTATTTGGATTTTAAAGTGAAAACACACAGAGACCTGGACCCAACTAAAAACCCTGTGCATCCCTGAAGAGATTCCCCTCTCGATCTTTTGCAGATAGATTCGGGGCACCTTCCAACGGCCAGGAAATGGCCAAATCAGGATCATCCCAAACAATACATCGTTCATACTCTGGAGCATAATAATCTGTAGTTTTATATAAAAACTCTGCAACATCCGACACCACCAGAAACCCGTGGGCAAAACCTTCAGGCACCCACAACTGGCGTTTGTTCTGGGCAGAGAGGCGTACCCCAACCCACTGGCCAAAGGTCGGGGAGCCTTTCCGCAGGTCCACCGCCACATCGAAAACTTCCCCAACGACACAACGCACTAGCTTACCCTGGGATTGTTTAACCTGATAATGGAGGCCGCGAAGAACCCCCTTGGTTGACCGAGAGTGATTATCCTGAACGAAATTAACCTTCAGCCCGGTTTGCTCCTCCCATTCCCGGTGATTAAAGCTCTCGAAAAAGAAACCTCGATCGTCGCCGAACACCTTCGGTTCAATAATCAATACATCGGGGATTTCTGTTTTTAATACTTCCATGATCAGAACTCTTCCTTCAGTACCATAGTCAGATAATCGCGATAGCTCGACTTGGGAGTCTCTTCGATTACCCGCTCCATTTGCGAATGATCGATATAGCCCATACGGAATGCGATCTCTTCGGGACAGGCAATCTTTACTCCCTGACGACTTTCCAAAGTACCAATGAAGTGACTTGCCTCCAAAAGGCTCGTGTGGGTCCCGGTATCGAGCCAGGCTATGCCGCGCCCAAGTTTTTCAACCATCAGTTCTTGCTGATCCAAATAGGCGAGATTGACGTCGGTAATTTCCAGTTCTCCACGAGCAGAGGTTTGCATTGACTTGGCAATTTCCACAACTTTATTGTCGTAAAGGTAGAGACCCGGAACCGCATAGTGGGATTTGGGTTTGGTCGGTTTTTCCTCAATACCGACAGCCTTGCCTGTTTTATCAAATTCCACCACCCCGTAACGCTCCGGGTCATGGACCGGATAACCGAAAACTCGAGCACCACTGGAAAATTCTCTACAAATCCGGTCCAGCCCCATCTTGCCGTAAAAAATGTTGTCCCCCAGAATCAGGCAAACGTTATCATTACCAATGAAGGACTCTCCGATCAAAAAAGCCTGCGCGATACCTTTGGGTTCCGGCTGCACGGCATATGTAAGCCGGATTCCCCAGCGACTGCCATCTCCCAGCAAATCTTCAAAACGTGGTGTGTCCTGCGGGGTAGAAATAATAAGAATGTCGTTGATCCCAGCCATCATCAGGGTAGAGAGGGGGTAATAGATCATCGGCTTGTCATAAACAGGCTGCAACTGCTTACTGGCCACTATATTTAAAGGATAAAGACGACTCCCTGCTCCACCGGCGAGAATAATACCTTTCTTAAGGCCGCTCATCGAAACACTCCTATTGATTGCAATCTATTAAACAAACAAAAGAACTAACGCCCATTTACGTAGCGTTTTAATCCCTCCTGCCGTCATGGAACACGCTGCCCCGTAACCTGCTTAAACCTGGTTTTACCCTTCACCTCAACGGCCTTCGTACATGTGTTGGTAATAGGTCTGATAATCGCCACTCACAACCGATGCAACCCATTCCGGGTTTTCAAGATACCAGTCGACAGTTTTAAGGATTCCCTCTTCAAAGGTGACCGACGGTTCCCAGCCGAGCTCATCTTTAATCTTGGTGGCATCAATGGCGTAGCGGAGATCATGACCGGGACGATCTTTGACAAATCTAATCAGGCTACGGCGAGACTCACCTGAAGGCAAAAAACCAACTTTTTCATCCAGAATGTCGCAAATGGTTTTAACGATCTCGATATTCTGTTTCTCGTTGTTTCCCCCGACGTTATAGGTCTGGCCTACTTGCCCCTTTTCAAGTACGGTAAGTATGGCGTTACAGTGATCCTCCACATAAAGCCAATCACGGACATTTTTACCATCACCATAAACCGGAAGATCTTTGCCATTCAGAGCGTTGTTGATGATCAAAGGGATAAGCTTTTCAGGAAAATGATAGGGACCATAGTTGTTAGAACAGTTGGTTACCAGGGTCGGCAAGCCATAGGTATGGTAATAGGCGCTGACCAAATGATCGGAAGAGGCCTTAGATGCAGAATATGGGGAACGAGGATCGAAAGGAGTAGTTTCAGTAAACATCCCTGTTTCCCCTAACGAACCATAGACCTCGTCGGTTGAGACATGGAGAAAACGACAATCCTCCTGTTTGCCATCCCATGCTTTACGAGCACACTCAAGAAGATTAAAAGTGCCTACAATGTTAGTTTGAACAAACTCTGCAGGGCCGTGAATACTGCGATCCACATGGGATTCCGCAGCAAAATTTACAATCGTATCGATGCTTTCACAGGAAAAAATAGATTCAACGAGATCAGCATCACCAATATCGCCCTGAACAAACCGATAGCGCGAATCTGCTTGAATATCTGATAAGTTTTGCAGATTACCCGCATAAGTCAGTTTATCTAAGTTGACAATACGGCAATCTGAAAATTCCTTTAACGCTTCCCGGACAAAGTTGGAACCTATAAAGCCACCGCCCCCTGTAATTAGTATATTTTCCATTTAATCCCCTTATTTTTTATCACTCTCAGGTTCCTATTAATTGAGTTAACTAGAAAACGAAAGAGTCGATAACGTCTCGAACTTGTTGGGCATTTTCCAGCCACGTAGGTAAACCATTACATTTTGCTTCTTCCAGATCTTCTTCCAATACAAACTTTAATTCACGAATCAACCCATCAATATCCTTAGGAGCTACCATCTGAAGCAAGCCACTTTTAACTGAAAGTTCCGGTATCCCGCCTACATCTGTCGCCACAACCGGCACCTCACAAGATAGAGCTTCCAATATCACGTTGGGAACGCCCTCCATATAACTTGGCAAACACAAAACTGAAGCTGCGTTCATCCACATAGCGACTTTCTCTGGCGGGAGGCTTCCCTTAAACTGCACCTGGTTTATGACACCCAGGTTTTCAAGTTGCTTTTTGAGTTCCCCCTCATAAGGTCCTCTCCCGACAATAACTAATCTGTAGTCCCTCTCCCCACCAGAGTTAATCAACTTAGAAAAAGCGGCGGCAAGCTCCCCGAGCCCTTTTTCCTTTTTCAGGTTCCCGACAAAGAGAATTATTTGGCTCTGGCCATCGACACCAACAGACTGCCGGGCCGTATCTTTTGGGCGCGGATAAAAAATCTTTTGGTCCACACCGTTATAAATTACTTTTATTTTTCTTTCCAGAACGCCCAGTGACATAAGATGGGACTTTAAAGCGCCACTCACACTGAAAATTCTTTCAGCCCCCCCTATCCCTTCAATTGAAACTTTTGTCATCAAAGTTCCACATTTTAGACGATTGACATCCGTGCCATGCACCTTAACGAAAAAAGGAACCCCCATAATTTGAGCCAATTTTCCTGCCGCCCAGCCATCCGGATAAAGCCAAGAAGCAAAAACAGCATCAAACGGGTTCGCCTTATGGGCCTCAAGAACTACTTTTTGAATCGATCTCAAAAAAAATCGCCCATACCATGAACGACATAACCCGGGCGTATACCAATAGGTGGGGTGATATACAGCAGAACCATCAAACTCCCTCTTTGAAGGTATGCCAGCTTTACGCTCACACAACGTCCAGGCAACAGGTGCCACAATATCAATATGGTAAAATTTCTTCAACGCAGCAACCTGTTGTTGATTAAAAGTGCCCCTTTGTGGCTCAAGGGGATTTGGGAAAAGATTGGAGACAAAAAGAAGCCTCTTCTTGGTCATGACCGCCCCCTAGCAACAGACCGGTACAAGTCCACATAACACTTGACCGTGCTTTGGCTGTCAAAATGGTTCTCCGCAAGTAATCGCCCAGCTTCCCCCATTTGCTTACGCAAATCACCATCCCCAAGGAGGCTCTTAAGTCTAATCCCTAAAGCGGCAGAGTCGTCCGATTCAACAAGAAACCCTGTTTCCCCGTCCTTTACCGCCTCAGAGTTACCTCCAACATTGGTGGCAACTACCGGCAAACTGCAGGCCATCGCCTCCAAAACAGTCAGCGGCAGCCCCTCAGTTTTAGAAGACAAGCAAAAAACATCGAATTCCCTCAGCAATTCGGGAACATCATGACGGGAGCCTGTAAAAATAACGCTGGTTCCCAAACCAAGTGACTTTACCTCAGCTTCAAGTTGCTGACGGAGAACACCATCACCAACGATTAATAACCGTCCCAAAGGAAACTCACTTTGAGTCTCAGCAAAAGCACGCAATAGGCATGAATGGTTTTTTTCAGGAGAAAGGCGGGCAACAATACCAACAACCACATTTGTGTCATCTATACCAAGAGAACTCAAAAGTGGTTTTTTACCATTAGCAGGAAGAAAAGCACTGACATCAACACCATTCCAAATTGTGTGTATTTTCTGTTCAGGTACTTTTTCGGTCAATCGACAAACTTCGGCTGCCTCGTGAGACACAGCGACGATCTTTGAAGTAAAGGCTGTGGACAGGCGGTTTAAAAGAACCTTTTTTTTCGAACCAGGATAATTTCGACCGTGTTTGGTATGAACAACGGGTACTCCTGCAAAAAAACCGGCCAAAGCCCCGTAGAAATGAGGGGAAGGATTATGGGTATGAATAACCTCGATCTTAAGTTTTTTAATTATTTTATAAATATCCAGGACAACTTTTGGCTTTATACCCTCCGAGCAGTCTAGTTCAAAGATCGGTACATCAAAAATCCGTTCACCCAAGGCCCCTTTTTTTTGCAAACAAAGAATATGTGGAACAACCTCCTTTTTACTGCCTTTGACCAGGCCTAAAACAAATTTCTCCAGCCCACCGATTTCTAGCCCAAGAACAACATGCAAAACATTTAACATCACGCAACCACCTGGCTCAAATTGGATATGGTAACTCGATGTTTCCCGGAAATCGTTAGTGGGATTTCACTGACAATTTCATATGCAACAACCATATCTGGCCCAACAGCTGAAGCAATTATCTGCTCAATTGCTGACCGGGTCCCAGCTCCTAATTCCCCATGCGGAACAAGTTTAACTATCAGCTGATCTATCCGGTCCTGAATAACTTGGAAGCGATAAACTTCTGGAAAGTCTTTCATCAAGTGCGGAAAAAATTCTCCAGGTAATGTTTTACCCTCCGGCAACCTGATGACATCAAGAGATCGACCGACTATGTCGTCCAACAACATAAGTCCGCGACCACATGAACATTGGTGATCACTGACTCGTGCCATATCACCAATTTCATAGCGAATAAACGGCATACCGTAGTTATGCAGATCAGTCACCAAAATCTTGCCAACCTCACCCGGTCTAGTGGGCCTTCCGTCATCATCTACCACCTCAACGATAAGGTTTTCCATACTTATATGCAGGCCCTCATGTTTTTCACATTCGGAAGCAATAAGCATAAATTCGCGTGAACCGTAAGTATTAAAGACTGGTGCACCAAAGACTTTCTGAAGCACCTCTCGTTGATAGGGATAAACCTTTTCGGCTGCACATAAAATAGATTGTGGCTTAAAAAGCGGTCCCCCATTGCGGTCCACATAAAGAGCAAATTCGTAAAGAGGGTTAGTATACCCAACAAGGTTTTGAGGCTGCCATTTGTTAAGAGAAGCAAGACACTGTGCCATCTCCTGTTCCCCAAACTCAAAGCAATTGTAAAATTTTTGACGATCAATAAAATGATGTAACGATTCTTTTAATCGCTGTTTTGTAGTAGTTTCACCAAGCGATACTCCCCATATGTACGCCTGCTTTGTTCCGGGGCGGGCCCCAGCCCAAGCATAGCCCCGTTTGGACATCGCTACCCGCCACTCGTAGCTTTCTTTGGTATATCCAAAATGAAGAGGCTGACCTGTAGACCCACCAGTAGATTTTCGCCAAAGATTATTTTTAAAGGGAGAAGAAATGAGAGAATCAAATTTCTGACGAATAATATCTTTGTTCAGAATATCTATTTGCGAAAGATCGTTTAACGATGATAGTTCATGAGGATCAAAACTGTTACGTTTAAAAAGGTCTTTATAATAGGCAGAGTGGGTCTGCGCTAAACAAAGTAGTTTTTTAAGAGAATTGACCTGACGGTTCTGTATTTTTGATAAATTTAGCCATTGTGTTTCAAATGACCCCTCATAGATACTAGCTATGCGTCTATGCTTTAGGAATCTCTCGAAAAATGGAAAATAAATTTTCTCGTAAACTTTTTGGTACATATGAGCTGTTAACCCTATTATCTTTATTAAATAAATAACCTTGGGAAAAAAATTGTTGATGCCAAAAGTTCTATATTTGCCGAAGGTTCTATTCGTTTAAGATTAAATCCACTTAGTTCTCTTGTATAATTAATCCCTGTATTGAAAGAAAATCCAGCATCATAGCCAGTCTTAGAAATAACATTAATTGTATCAGAATTAAAGTGTTGATAATTTCCGACTGGATACGCAATTGTATTAACTTTTTTTCCAATTTTTTTCTCTATGATTGATTTTGAAAAACTTAATTCTTTTTTTTGTTCATATTTTGATATGGTACTCAGAACTCTATGACTATGAGTATGTGACCCTATATCTATGCCAGCATCAGAGACTTCCTTGATTTGTTCCCAAGTCATCAATTCTTTTGATTGCTTCTTTATATCTGGCAATGGGACATCACATAAACTAGAGAGCTCGTGAAGTAGATCTGCTGTTTTTTCAAACGGCTTTATTTTCATAATGCCCTGAAATTTTTTAATCGCAGATATCTTACTTTCGAGCGAAACAACCTCCCCCCTATAATCAACAGAAGTATTTTCAGTTTTTTTTATTAAATACGCAATAACATCCCACCAACCAAGCTTTCTTGAATCAATCAATCCTGTTGGAATAAAAAAGATTGCCGGCACGTTTAATCTCTTCAACAAAGGATATGCAAGCGTATAGTTATCTATATAACCATCGTCAAATGTGACCAAGCTGCATATTTTGGTTGTTGAAACCCTACCGGATAAAATATCAATAAGTTCACTTTCCGCTAATATTTTAGTGTTCTTTTTAAGCCATAACAAATGCTTCTCAAACTCTATAACAGAGTGAGCAAATACCCCTCTATCAAATTCTGTGAATATTTTTTCTTTATACAGGCGATGATAATTGCATACTATAATCTTATTTCTTGACATCAGGCCTAAAAGACTAGTTATCCGAGAGCGGTATAATATTTTCGATAAAATAAGTTTTTTTCCCAACAATTTTAATTTACCTTTTCAGCAACAAAGAATTACATTTAAAATTAAAATCTAATAAATTCCGAACAGAGATAATCCTTTTCGAACGGCACCACAAGAAAGGCCCATGAAACGGTGAACCATCGATCTAGGGGTTAATCGCCATATTCTTAACCCAAACAATTGGTTTTCACATGTCGCCAACTCGTTCTTATAAGCAGAAGAACCCCGGAGAAAATCATACTCACTTATTCCCATTTCTGAGAGTGCTTTTATAAAAAGCAAATTAGCTAAATTCCCTGGACTCCGCAGAGAAATGGTAGGATCGCGCCTAATTCCACACTGGTAAAAATCAAATTTACTACCAGAAACAAAACCGTAAAGTACAGCTATTGGCTCATCATTAATTAACAATTGGGCGAGCAATGCCTTTCCCTCGGGCATCCAATCATGGATAAGGTTACGATGAAATTCAACGAACCTCGGGGCCGAAAAAACACCTGGTTTTCCATTTGCCACCCATCGTTCTTGGTGTAATCGAATTAATGCGTCAAACACTTGGTCGGCTCTACAGTGCTCAACGATTTCAAATTTCACTCCGGCCCGCTTTCCATCCCTCAAGAGACGGCGAGCCTTATTTCGCCTATGCGATGACAAGCGCCCAAGATAAGCGTCAAACCCTCCAGAAATATTTGCGATGGGACACCCTCCCCTGAAATAAGGTTGGGCATCAAACATGTCATTATAATTAGGAAACAATGGCGAATCTTTAGGCAAGTCCTGAAACTCAATTTGATCCCAACCCAAGCCAGCTATCTCACGCCAAAACGCAGCAGCGGACACCTCCTCCTCACCTGGCAAAGCGAGAATATTCAAATAATCTGGACAAATTTCCTCATACTCCTCCTCACCCGTTGAGATAAAACGAATGCATCTGACACCAAACTTTCCCCTGCTGACATATAAAGGCACACCGCAAATAAGTTTTGTTTCCCGCCATAAAGTAAAAATCAGCAAACCATCCGCATAGACATGACCATATGTACGCCACCACCTACGCAGCCAATCAAAATGAAGAGGCGGTGATGCATTAGGGCTCCGCTCAAAAAGTCCATTCCAGGCAGACCTAATGGCATCCCATTCAAGTTCATTTGTAATAATACGCGCGACCACCTTTTCATTTTCTGATAATTTTGACATATATTATACTTCTCTCATATCTGAAATAGATCTCTGGACGAGTGGTCTATAGTTTTTATTCTAAATGACCACCTCCAACAGTTAAAAAGAACCAAGAAAAAAAGCTGCGCAACAGGAGCAAAGCCTGCTTTTTCAATTCCCCTAATAGATTTCAGGTTTTTAGAATTAACATCAATAATGAATTCGGCCCCAAGATCACAACCAAGCACCTGACGTATCTTAATTAGTAAGGCAGGATACAGACCACGACCTCGATAATCTTCTGATGTATGAAAGTTATATAAAAAAACTCGGCCATGCTTGTCTTGGAAGCGCACTAATCCGAGAGCTCTTTTTCTATATGTAACCCATCCAAAGCATACAATTCGATCACCATCCAACCACCCAAAAACTTCATCACCATTTTTCAATCGTGACTCAACAAGGCCTGCCGGCTCACCCATAGACTGCATCGCACATTCTAACTGTTGCAGACTATAGGCGTCATTAGGCTTACATATTCGGATAAATTTGAATGAATAAACTGGAAATTCTTTAGATGAATATAAAGAGGAACTAAAGACTAATAGTTTATCAACTCTTAAAAAACGCCACAATATTCCTTTATAAATTTTTTTTATGTGCCTAGTAACTTGAATCATTATTTGTCACCAATTACAAAAAATATTTCATCTTATTATATTTTTTAATATAATAAGACACAATAGAAAGGACAATGTTTTGGTGGTTAATCGTATGCGCTCTAAATCATGGAGCTGAACTTTATTATCCTTATGATCTGCAACTTTAACTAATTCAAACCGCATATAAAAATAAGAAAATAACTAATAATATAAAATGGGATTGGAGAAACATATTTGAATAATGGTATGACGCTCCTCCTAAAGTTTTAAAATTCAAATCACGGTAGCCTCATTTAACTAATATTTCATTAACGATCTCATCAATGGGTTTATCAGGGACAGGAAGATCTTTAACCTTTCTTGCTGGGTTTCCGGCAACTATAGTAAACGGCACAACGTCTTTGGTCACCACAGACCCTCTAGCGACAATTGCCCCATCACCAACCGTCACTCCTTTTAAAATTGTGCTCCCTGCACCAACCCAGACCCCATCACCTATTTTGACAGGTGCAGAATCAGATAATTCCCATCCATTCCCTAAGCCGGGGTAACCTGCGCCTTCTGGCGCGGTTCGGATGCGGTGTTTGATCCATTCTTCAATTCCAATTGCGTGAGTATTGTTATCCGTTACTAAAGCGCAACCAGCCACAGCAGAAAAATTTCCAATAGAGATATTCTGCAAACATTCTATGGAGGCACCACTTTGAATAGTTGAATAGTTACCTATTTTTATTTTCCCGAATTCTTTACAGGCTAGCGTTCCATTAATTCGACAGTGATGGCCTATTATAATCTTTCCTTTATCATCTGATTCGTTTTTTATAGATGCGCCTAATTCTAGCTCAAAAAAAGGCCCTATAGTTGCTTCTCGATGAAATTTTTGGGAAAGTTTTAATAACTGATTATTTCTATAGGTTCTTAATAAACATTTTGCCAAATATAGAAACACTCATTTCTCCTTTTTTTATTTTGCGTATGAAAACCGAATTTTTTTTAACAGGAAGTCTCTGTTTTTTTTATCAATATATATTGGCAATACAAAGAATGAATAAATAAGGCTCGAACTAATTATGGCAAAACCAAATTTAAGATAAGTGTCTAAAATTATATATTTGTGCAAAACAAAAGCCGGAATGATAAAAAATACACCAGCACTGAGGGGAATAAAAAGGCCGGATACCAGATAAGTTCTTATGGCCAGCTTGAATGTGCGACATGTAAACCAGACAATTCCTGCCGTGTTCAATAAGTTCGGCAAAGTAGTACCCCACGCTACACCGTAAAGTCCGTAATATTTCCCCCACCAGATACTCAACAAAAGATTAAGTATAGCTGTCACAGCCATAAAAATTGTTGGAAATCGCAAATTTGAGGTACCCATTAAAAGCGGATAAGCCACTCCCCTTTGTACCAGAAAAAAGAGATAGGAGATCGCTAGAATCGAAAGAATGTTACCCGAGACTACTCGATACTTTTCCCCCATCCAGAGAGCAATAAAATCGCCACCAAAGAAAATAAACCCTAAACACAGGGGAAGGACTAAAAATGAAGTTAGTCGACTGTACTTTAAATAAACATCTTTCAAGCCTTGGTTGTCTTTTAACGAATCTAATTCACTCACCCGGGGCATTAATGCTTTTGAGATCCCTGTGATGAATTGCATGGAATAGATAATAAAATTGTTTCCGACGGTAAAAAATACGATGGACGAAACAGAAACAATGCTTCCGATCACCATTGCATCGGTATTGAAACTCACCCTGCTAGCCACTTGAAAAATTAATACAAAAATGCTGTAACCAGCCACTTTTTTAAATGTCGCGAGCTTAATATATCTCTTTTTTATCCTTACATAAGGATGCCTCAACCTGATGTAAAAATATAAGAACATTGCTTGACAAACAGTAACCACGACAAGAATCGAAGCCAGAACAAAAAGCCCATCTCTCGAATTTAAGATTAGAAAGGTGAGAAAAACCCTCACAAACAAAAGAATGTTTTTTACAAAGTTAAGGAAGACAAATTTTTGCAGGGCATGCAACACACCTTCAAACGCTTCAAAAACAAAACTTAGGGCTATGTTTGCCGAGGCGATGATGGTTGCCAGCTGTGCTAGGGGCCGAAATTTTGCTGGTATCTGAAAAAAATTGTCAATTGACCATGCTAGACCTATACCGGAAAGAAGAACAACCAAGCCTAGCAGCGAAAAAAAAGCGAAGTTTGAACTAAAAACCTCGTTCAGCTTGTCAATCTCTCCACGGGCATAGTATTTAGAAATAAAACGCACATTTGCCAGAGGAACGCCCAGCTGGAGCAAAGCGAAGTATCCTGTGATGGAGGATATCAACAGCCAAACCCCGTACTGTTCTTCTCCAAGCACCCGAACGCAAAATGGGTAAAGCACAAAGACTGCCAATATAGACAGGAAAAGGTTGGACCAATTGGAAAGGATATTTTTCAGCATTCCATAAACTCCAGTCTGAATCAAACTTTCACAGAAGTACCTTAATTAGAACATACATTCCAACGATCTCCAACAAAACCAACTGACCAATCCTTTTCACTTGGAAATCCTTAGATACTAAATCGGGGTTTGGTTTTATTGTCTCTGTGCTATTCAACTTATTGATAAAGCTGGTCAACAGGGCCAAAACCATAAAAGGCAGTAAAATATAGGCACGACTAAGAAAAAACATACATATCATGAGGCCCATCAAGCTTCCGTAACAGGCCGCAAGCAAACCATGTTCCTGGCTGTTCGATGGCATACTTCTTTTAGAGAAAAAGGGTTTTTGAGCCCACCTTAAAGAATAAAAGAACACGCCTATGAAAAAAAATGACCCAACAGCCCCCAACTCTGCCAGTACCAGCATATAAGAGTTATGGGCTGTCAGTGCATGGTAATCAGTGAACATGCCCTTACCAACCCCGAAGAGGGGGCTGCCCTTAAACATTTGAAAGCCCTCGTACCAAGCTTCAATACGACCGTAGGCTGAGCTCTCCCCCGCCGAAATCTCGGCCATGCGACTGGGACCGAAAACGATTAGAAGTCCCGTTAAGATCACTCCAAATATCATCCCCTTCTTGCTTTGATAATATAGAATGAAAAATGTGAAAATGGCGGCCAGCAACGCCAACATAGCCCCCCGGGAATTGGTCAGATAAATCGCGTATAACAGGGTTGGCAGACACACAACCGCTATAATGTATTTTTTCTCTAATATGCGCTGAATCAAAAAGGGTACCGCTATAACCAATGCCAACCCTAAATCATTAGGATCGTTAAACAAACCGTACCAGCGTACCCTAAGCAATGGCTCACGGACCCCGTCGGCATTGGTTATTTGCTGGTAGAGCGGCTCCAGGCCGCCATGACTAAAACCCTGCGAATGTTGCAACCAAGCCTCATAACCTAGATAGGTTGACAGCACGATCAACAGTAAAATAAACCGGTTGACCTTTTGTCTGTTGTCCAAGCCATGCGCAATGAGAAAATAACCCACCAAACTTGGGAGAAACTGCATAACCGAATCGACAGCCCCGCCGAAATAGCCATTGCTGAGATGGGATAAGACTATGGCTAGGACGAAGCCGGCCATCATATAGTCAGTCTTGTAGGCGAAGAGGCGGATCTTATCGGTCGCCCAGCAGTAGAAGAGGGCCAGCAGACAGATGATGCCCAGCACGGCGAAAATCGGTAAACCGCGCAGAGGCCCGTACCACTCAAATGGCCGAATGTAATAGAGCGATACGTATATACAAAGCAAATAGAAAAGCATTAACCGGCCTGTCTCACCTGATGTGACAAGTGGCTAAGGAACCGGCTATTGCGGCACTCTTCGGGCCTCGCCATTCCTTCCTCAAGAGCCTGGACAACATTGACCATCTCCCGGGCGCTTACGAAATGCACCTTGGCTCCTGATTTCTCTCCTTCTTCCTGAACCAGCTCAAGCAACTGAGACATACCCCCCTGATCAAAAAACATCTCCAGGCTCTTCTCCTGGGTGCCATGAGCATAGAGTTTTACAAACACATGCTCAGGGGCGCCCTGAACGTGCACTCCGATATCGATCCAGGAGCGTACCCTCTGACGACTTAGGGGCGTACTAACGGCCAGGCCGCTATTTTCGATGCGGGGGATAAGTCCCCATTTGCGATGGTGCCAAGCCGGTGACAACGGCCCCTGTACCATTAGCAAACCTGCTTCTTGATTGCCAACCCTGGCGTTGCGCCCCCAGTTGTGGGACTTGGGCCGTTGCGGATCATCAACCGCATAGTAGATGCTGTTGATTTTGCGGGTTTGGGTATTACTGGGAGCCGAGGGCATGGTGAAGTCGCCGTAGCATCCGGTCTGCTGTAAGATGCTGATCTCATCGTTTACACCGCACCAGCGGCCATCGGGACGGGAGTTGTCGAGCGCCCAGTTGCCGTGGATAAAGCCGTAAGCGATCTCGCCGGTGCGTTTATCCACCGACAGCAGTCCGTGTTCTTCATGGAGGCGCTTTTTATAGTCGAGCAGAGTGCGGCGCAGGTTCTCGGAGGTATCGTTATCGTGGTGCAGGTGAACTTCCACCTCGCCATAGCCGGCATGACACAGCTCGGCCAGGGCATCGAGATCGTCTTTCTGATACTCTTCCTCGGGATAGAAGAAGCTGTACTTGAGCATCTCCCCATCGGAATCCCGGTATTTCTCGGCGATCTTCGGGTACTCATCCAACCAGCGCTGCAGTCGCTTGCGAGCGGTGCCCTTGTCGGCCTTACCCCAGTAGGGCTCGAAGTGATCGCAGATAGCGAAATAGATATGGCGCGGCTTCGTTCTCCCGCCCGCCAGTGTCCGTGACAAAGAGCGCCACAGGTAGTGAGGCAGCCACTGGGCGCAGCTATGAAGTTTTTCGTTCATCAGGAACCCGCCACTGACTGGCCGGAGGTCGCAGCCTTGGCCTGTTGAGCGGCAATCTGCCTATAAATGCCTTTACAAGACAACCAGCCGCCATGCTTACGGAAATAGTAGAGCAGACCGCCGAAGTGGCTCAGAGACACCTTGGACAACGGTTTTTTGTGGGAAATCTGCTGGGTGTGATGGATCACCGTCAGATCGGGACAGTAAATGATCTGCCGGCCTGATTTGCGCACCCGAAGACAGTAGTCGAGATCCTCGGGAGAATAAAAGATCTTTTCGTCGAGCAGACCAACCTCCTCTACAAGCTCCTTGCGGAAAAACCAGCAGGCCGAAATGGCGGAGTCGACGCTGCGCTCGGCAGTGAAAGGAAAGTCGCTATAGAAATCGCGATTCGGCACCGGGATCTTCAACAGGGCTTTTGGCAGCTTGCTGAGTTTGTGCCAGAAGGCGGGGAATTTTTTTACCGAGTTCTGCACGGTACCATCGGGATAGACCAGACGGGGCGCGATAAGACCGACCTGCTTATCTTGTTCCAGGCGCTGAAGAACCTGATTCAAAGAACCAACGGAGAATTCAGTGTCCGAATCAAGAATACAGAGATATTGACCCCGCGCCTTTTTCAAACCGAGATTGCGCGAGTAAGTCGTGCCGGTATTTTCCTTCAGTAAAATCGGTACGAAGTTTTCCGGGTAGTCTCTTTCATAACGTTCAAAAAGAGCCAACGAATCATCGGACGAACCGTTGTCGACCACTATAATTTCAAAAACCAATTGTTCCTGACGGCACTTGTCGATAATGGAATCGAAGCAACGCTGCAGGTATGATTCTGAATTCCAGGTCAATATGACAAAGGAAAGATCACACAATGTCTTGGGCCTTTCTGAATAATGTTTTCACCGTCGATAAAAAATTGATTATAAGCACTACAGAGAACCCTTTGTTATCCACGGAAGGCACGGAAGATACTGAAAATACTTGCTGACTATTACATGCGTTCTGTATTTTTCATGGACCGATTGCAACTTAGGGGTTTTTGTTATTAAAACCAGGCTCAGTCTTCAAACTCTTTTTGTCCACTGAAGTCACAGAAAAAACAATTTAACCCTTCCGTGCTTTCAGTGCTTTCCGTGGACTGAGCTCGACCTTAATGTCCGTATTGTCAAACCTGAACTAAACCTTCAAACCTTTTTGACCACAGAAGGCACTGAAGTCACTGAAAAAAACAGCCTTACCCTTCTTTACCTTCAGTGCTTTCCGTGTATTCCGTGGGCCTAGCTTATCACCGTGTTTTCCGTTGGACCCGCTTTGATCAAAGAACAATTCGCTCCAAAGTCGCTTTCGGATAAGAACCGAAGTTGACCAACAAACCGACCCGTAAACCTGATGCTTTCAGATAGTTCAGCAACTGTGCTTTATGTTCACCGGTCAGTTTTGCAAGAGCTTTCAGTTCAACAACCACTGAGTCGAAACAAATAAAATCAGGCTTATAGCTCTGGTGCAAAAGTTCCCCTTTATACATGAGTTGCAACGTTTGCTGTGAAGTATAAGGGATTGTTTGTCGAGCAAACTCTTTTTCCAGACACTCCTGATAAACAGCCTCCAGAAATCCGCAACCCATCTCTCGATAAACCTCGAACACCGCGCCACGAATCACGTAAGTCTCTTTTTCAAGCAGCAACTGTTTATCTTCTGAACTCACTTAAAACCTTTTCTGCCCACAGAAGACACTGAATATTTGCTCTTAACCTTTCCGTGCTTTCTGTGTTTTCCGTGGACCGATTATGCCTTTCAGGTTTTGAATAAAAACCAAAACTCAAACTTCAAACTCTTCTTGTCCACTGAAGGCACGGAAGTCACTGAAAAGAACCACTCTATTATTTCTGCATTGTCAGTGCTTTCTGTGTTTTCCGTGGACAAAGCTTTTCACCGTATTTTCCGTGGACAACAAATCATTTGACCAACGAGATCCCCCGCTTCTTCTCCACCTCTTCCAGACGGGAAGAAAGTTTGTCGATACTCTCCTCCAGCGCATCGAACTGAAGCTGTTGTTTTTTAATCATTTTTTTTAACACATTCTCAAACAGGGTAAGCTTCTCAAAAATTCGTTCTTTCTCCAGATCCCCGGAGAGCATGCGGGCAAAATCCGATTCGAGTTGCTCAAGGCGTGTTTCCGCGCCTTCATCGGGCAGATCCTGCGTGCGCGGATGCCCCCCTTCCAGAGCCGTCGCGTCACCGGCTTCGCTGGCGACCTCGGTAACCAGATCCAGGGTCAGATAAAAGGTCTCCTCGCCGAAGGCGGCCAGCAGCAAAAAATCGCAAATGCGGTTGACCAACCTGGGGATGCCGCCGCTGTAACGGTGGATGACCTCCATACAGTCCGCCTCGAAGCTGAGTGCACCTCGGTTGCCAGCCTTTTCGAGACGATAGAAGATGTACTCCTCGACTTCGGCCAAAGACAATGTGCTGAGATGACAACTGACGGCAATGCGTTGCCGAAGCTGACGCAGACGGTGCTGATCAAGGATTTCCTGCAATTCTGGCTGGCCTACCAGAATGATCTGCAACAGCTTGGTGCCACCGGTTTCCAAGTTGGACAACAGACGAATCTCTTCCAACGATTCGGCGGAGAGATTCTGCGCCTCGTCGATAATCAAGATCGGCCGAATGCTGTCGGCGTACTGCTGAATGAGGAAATCGTTGAGATCGCGATGAAGGGCCATCTTGTCCCGGCCTTGGATATCGAGACCGAATTCTTCATTGATGGCGGCCAGCAGCTGTTCGCCGTCGAGGGAGGTATTGAACACCATGGCCAATGCCGTATCCCCGGCGAGACGAGATACAAAATCCTTTAGGATAGTGGTCTTGCCCGAGCCGACCTCGCCGGTGAGCAGAATAAAACCGGCCCCTTCCTGAAGACCGTACTGCAGGTAACGCAGAGCCTTTTTGTGGGTCGCGCTCAAAAAGAGAAAACGCGGGTCCGGCACCAGGCTGAAGGGTTTGTCTTTGAGACCGAAGAAGGATTCGTACATGGTTTTAAATCCGTGAGTGTACTTCCGTGAGTAAGGAAACGTGAGTCTACTGCCGTGAGTCTACTGCCGTGAGGATTAAAACGTGAGTCAAAGGACGCTAGTGATAAATCCCGTGAACAGAAAAAGGTTTTTCCCCCTATTACGTGTTTATACTCACGGCTTCACCCGTCACGCATTACGGCCTTTAGAAAGTTAAACCCGCCTGAACATAAACAACATTGCTCTTATAATCGTTCTCGTCCAGGTCGGAATTACTGGCCCGGTAGCGGTAACCGGCGCTCAGGGTGCCGATCTTGAAGGGGTAACTGGCGGCCAGACCGGCTCCGTAGCGGAAAGCATCCTCGTCTTCGGGTCGGAAGCGCCAGACCGAGGCTTCGCTGGTCAGGTTGAGAGACAGTCGATTGGCAAAGGGGATGGTGAGCTTGAAGTTCCCCCCGATGGAGCGGTCTTCACGATCTTCGGTCTGGTAATCCTGCTTGTCGGCGTAGAGCAGCAGGCTGACAGGCAGTCGCTCAAGGTAATCGAAGGAGGCTTCGAAACGCTTGCTGCGGGTCAAGCCTTCATTGACGGATTGACTGAAGTCCTCTCGGTAGGCGAGGCCTGCCCGCCAGCGGGAGCCGGGCTGATAGTCAAGAGCCAGATCCCAGAGCAGGGATTGTTCCTCGTCCTGATCCTTATAATCAACCCAACCGCTGCCGCCTCCGGCCCGCAGGGTAAGGGCCCGACTGAGACGGTAGTCGAGACGACCGGTGACATCCAGGCGATCGTAGTCCTCGTCCTGGCCAGTATCCTGATCCCGGTCGGCACGATAGAACTGCTGGCTCGCCCCAAGGGTCACATCGATCTTGGAGTTGAGCTGCTTGCGCAGATCAAGGTAGACCTCTTGGCTGTAGGAATCGTCCCCTTCCGGCTTGTCATAGTCAATTTTTTCAAACCGGTAACCGACGCTGGGGGTAAAGGTCCTGAAATAGCTGCTGCGATATTCGGGGTTGATCACCAGCTTGTTACGGTTGCTCTTGTTGACGAAAGGACTGTCTTCATCGACTTGGCGCTGGCTGTCGATGGTCACCCGCTGATACTCATTGAGCACCGTCACGGAGAAATCCTGCCCGGGCAAAAAGACGCTTCTCAACTGAATCCGCTGAGTATCTCTCAGGCTGGTTTCGTCCTTTTCGTCGTGGTGCAAATATTTGAGAAAGTTTAGGCCATAATCGAGTTCTAGCTCCAGCAACCGGGCGTCATAGCGCAGTAGAATCCCCGGATTGATGGTGGTGATGAAATCACTTTCTTCGTCCCGGTCATCGAGAAACAGGTTGTCGGTAAACTCTTCCCGAAGCTGCAGGCGGGGTTCGATCTGAAATGCCGCCCGGGCTGACAGCGGCCATAAGGCTCCTAGCAGGACAATAATGGTCAATATACGCTGCAAAGTTTCCTCCTTCGACATTCCAAACCCATAAAATCATCACTTAAACGTAAAGCGATCAAAACCTTGTTTTTACCGCCCGTTCGCTCTGCTCACTAAAGAACACAGAGAAAACCATTATTCCAAAAGGATCTCTTCGTGTTTCTTCGTGCCCTTCGTGGTGAAAAGACTTTGACCTTTTCTGCGTTCATCTGCGTTCCCGAAAAGCCTTTAAGCCCTGATTTGGACGCTGATAAAATCTGATACTGACGCATACGCTGATCAATTTAAACCCGGCTTTTACCACCTAACCGTTACGCTGGTTGAGAACACCGGGATAAGCTATTACTTCCAGACTATTCCTTCGCGTCCTTCGTGAGCTTCGTGGTGAAAAGGCTTTGACCTTTTCTGCGTTGATCTGCGTGAATCTGCGTCCCGTTAAGCCTCACGCATTACCTATTACGGAAATCAATAATTGTAATACCGGTAATGATCCATTTTATGACTGACATCGGCGTCGTTATAAACGATGCCGAGCAGATTGTTCCCTTTGAGCATTCCCAGGGCTTCTTGCAGATGGTCATTACGGGTCTGGCGCTCGCGGACCACGAACAGGATCTTGTCGACCAGGGAGCCGAGCACCGACGCCTCGGCAAAAGGTAATACCGGCGTGGTATCGAAGATGACATAGCGATCCGGATAGCGAGCCTTGAGTTCGGCAACCAGATCGCGCATGCGATTGGATGCGAGCAGTTCGGCTGGGTCGGCTACGGTGCCACCGGCCGGCAGCACCACCAGCTTACCGATGCCGGTGCGGATCAAGGCCTTTTCCAGGGGGTAGTTCTCGGTCAGACAATGCAACAGACCTTTTTCCGGGGCAATGCCAAGGTATTTATGCACCGACGGCTTGCGCAGGTCGGTATCGACCAGCAGCACCGTATGGTCGTACTCCTTGGCCATGGTGAGAGCCAGATTGAGAGCTGTGAGGCTCTTACCTGCATCGGGCAGATCGCTGGTCACCAACAGGGTGTTGTCAAAGCCGCCCTGCCGAGTCAGTTCGAACACCACCGACTTGAGCTTGCGGTATTCTTCGGCGATTCCTTCACCGGGGTCACGGTTGATGACCAAACAGGGGTGGTCCGGCTGCAGGGCCTGACCCGTCGGAAGGTCCTCGGCGGGCGGCTGGATGGTCGACGCAGCGGCCGGCAGCGGCGTAACCTTTACCGGTGATATATCGGCAGGAGCGCCCTGTCGCAGTTGGTTGGCCTTTTCGATGGCTTTTTCAATTCGGCTCATAATTTATTTCCGTTTCCTAAAACCTGTAATCCACAAACGGTAAAAAGTAATCAGTAATTCGTAATCTGTGTCTCGATTAAGCTTTACAACCCCTTAAACCCGGAATTGGACGCAGATAAAATCTGATGCTTCGCATACGCTGATCAAACAAAAACTGGGTTTTACCGCCCGTTCGTTGCACTCACTAGAGAACACAGAGATAAGCTGTTACTTCAAGAATATTCCTTCGTGTTCTTCGTGCCCTCTGTGGTGATAAGACTTTGACCTAATCTGCGGTCATCTGCGTCCAATTAGCCTTGCATTTTACCCTTTAAGCCGATAGAGACTCTCATACGCAAGCAGAGCAAAGACCAACAGCCCATAGCCCGTTGCTGCGGCATAGAACCAGCGGTCCCTTTTTTTTCTCCTCCGTACCGCCTGCTCGTCAACGATGCTCGGAATCTGTGCTAGTACCAGCAACCCGTGAGGCTTGAGGTCCTCGACGCTTTTTACCGAGGCATCGCTCTTTTCGAGGAGCATCACTAGCCCTCCCGCGGCACCGAGTCCGGCGGCAATGGCCAGCAGGATCATCTTGAGCATATTTGGCGACACCGGTACTCGGGGCAGAATGGCCGGATCGACGATGCGAAAGGTAGTGGCTTTGTCGCCGATCTCCATCTGCTTGGAGACCTCCGACTGGCCGAGGCGCAGCAACAGTTCCTGGTAGATCTTGCGGGCAGAGTCCCGTTCTTGGATCAGGCGATCGAGTTCCTTGCGCTGCTCCGGCACTTCCCGCAGCGCTGCCTCCCGCGCCTGAACCATCTGCTGCAACTTACTTTTTTTGGCTTTTAACGAATTAATTTCCGCTTCGAGGGCCAATTTATTCTGCAAGGTTTCCTGATAGACGGGGTTGACTCCTTGCATTTCCATCGGCGCAATCTGGTCGCCGCCACGCTCCTTTTGTATTCGCAGAGCCTCGATTTCGGCCTTGAGGCGGACCACCTCGGGATAGCTCTCGGTGTAGGTTAGCAACAAGCCGTTGAGCCGTTCTTCAAGCAGGGCAATGGTGTCTTTCCGGCGTTTTTCACTGAACAGGGAGATTTCAGGGTCGATGGTCTGCAGCTGTTTCCCCAGCAACTGCTTTTTAGCGCTCAGGGTGGTAATATCCAGGTCGATCTGATCGATCTGGCTCTGATAGCTTTTTATATCGGCCACCTTGGACTGTTCGTCGTTGCCAAGAAACACGTTCTGACTGCGGCGAAACTGAATGATCGCATCCTCACTCTGATCCAGCTTGATTTTGAACAGGGCAATCTGCTCATCGAGGAACCGGTTGGCACCATAGGTTTCCTCCCTTTTGGCCGACAGGTTTTCCTCGACATAGGTGCGCACCAGGCTGTTGATAAAATCCCGGGCGAAAATCGGGTTTCCATCGATCAGGGAAATAATAAAAAGGTCCCCTTTCCCCTTGACCGACAGCTTGACTCGCCGCTGCAGTGCACTAATGAAATCCTGTTTCTGGCTTTCATTGCCCAACGGAGGAGTGCTGTCGATATCGTCCAATACCCGGGCCACCAACTCTCGGCTGAGCAGGGCGTATTTCAGCACCCGGACCCGGTCGTTCATATCCGGAGTAATCGCCAGCCCCTTGACCAGGCTGTTGATGACATTCTTTTCAATGAAGACCGTACTGTCTGCCTGGTACTTTTTCGGAATGAAATAGCTGTAGGTGATCACCGAGGTGGTGATCAGCAGGGCCACCAGGCAGAAAAGCCCTTTGCGCCGGTAGACCATCCGCAGGATGTTGATAATTTCGTTTTTATTCGATTCCATCTATAATCCGTAATTCGTAAAACGTAATAGGTTTGTTTCTCGCAAGCAGTGAGGGGCAGATTGGCTTGAACCAGTTACGATTCACGCCTCACGCATTACGGAAATTAAAACATGCTTTCCTTGACCACGACCTGGTCACCGGGCTGCAGGGCAATATTCTGTTTGAGATCCTTGCCAAACATCAGGTCCTTGATGCGTAATTCCAGTTCTTCACTGTCCTTGCGCACGACCAGGACATCGTTTTGTTTGGCATATTCGCCAAAGCCGCCGGCTTCAAGAATGGCATCGAGCACCGTCATGCCCTCGCGGTAAAAAATATATTTCGGATCTTGAACGGCACCGGTTACATAGACCTTGTTGAGCTCTTGAGTGGGCAGAAACAGCACATCCTCGGGCTGCAAGGTGACATCATGGGAAATATCCCCCTTGACGAACAGCCGGTAGAAATCGGCCTCGACACGCTGACCATCGCGAATGATGTAAGCCCGGCGCAGATCCGCATTGCTAAGATTTTCCAGCCGGCAGAGCAGCTTGAGAAGGCTGGTACGACCAGGCAGGGGCACCACCGTTGGTCCGGAGCCGCCACCTGAAACATAGACCCGGTTGTTGGTGATCTGGTTCACGGAAACGGTCACGACCGGTTTTTTCACAAATTTCTCAAGTACTTCGGTCAAGCGTGAACTAAGCTGCGCCGGAGACAACCCGGAGGCAACCACATCACCGGCGGCAGGCAGGGTAATCTTGCCATCGGGCCGCACGGTAACCTCGACAGTCAGCTCAGGTACACCCCAGACAGAAACCTGCAGCACGTCGCCGTCACCGACAAGATAGTCCTTGCCCCAGGCGACCGAGCTCAATAAACCCAGAAACGCCACTGCTAAAATCAACTTTTTCCCAAGCATTCACCTTCCTCCGCGGCCGTAGATAACCGTCTTGACGGTTTCCAGCATAATAGACAAATCGAGAAGAATCGAATAATTCTTAATGTAATACAGATCGTAACGCAGCTTCTCCAGGGCATCTTCTTCCGATGCGCCATAGGGGTAGCATATCTGCGCCCAGCCGGTCACTCCCGGCTTGATGAAATGACGTTTATTGTAATAGGGAATCGTTTCGCTGAGTCGACTGACGAACTCAGGACGTTCGGGACGAGGACCGACAAAGCTCATGTCGCCTCGCAACACGTTGAACAGCTGGGGAATTTCGTCAAGGCGGGTTTTGCGTAAAAAGTTTCCGACGCGGGTTACGCGCGGATCGTTTTCCGTGGCCCACACCGCACCGGTCTTTTTCTCCGCATCCTGACACATGGTGCGAAACTTCAGAATGTAAAAATCGCGCCCGCCTTCGCCAACCCGCTTTTGCTTGAACAGCACCGGCCCGGGCGAATCGAACTTGACCAGCAGAGCCACTAACGGGAAGAGCGGCAGCGCAAGTAAAATCCCGAAAAGCGAACACACGACATCGAGAATCCGCTTGAAAAAAAGTCGGAAGGGCGTATTGCGGAAGCCACCGGAATAGATAAACCAGCTCGGCTGGATATTTTCCACCAGCAGCTTGCCGGCCATCTTTTCATAAAAGCAGGAAGCATCCAGTACATTGATGCCACTCAGCTTACACCTCAGAAGCTCCCGCATTGGCAAAGCCCCGCGCCGCTCGGTCAAGGAAACAACCAACTCGGTGGCGCGGTGACGGTCGGCCAGCTCACGAATATCCTCGACCCGGCCAACCACCCGATCGGCAGACACGGTCACCAAATCGGTATCCGGCTGGACAAAACCTGCCAGTACGTAATTGTCCTTGGATAGGCCCAAGGCCTGCTCCATGGTTTCGGCCAACGGCCCGACACCGAGAATCAGTACCCGCTGGGCGAACCCGGGCAAGCGCCCCAGTTCCTGCAGGGCCCTGCGGAGTATGAACTGCTGCACTCCGCATGTTGCCAAAGCCAGGGTCAGATAGCCGCGTCCGATCATAGCCGGCGGCACCAAATAATAAAAGACCGACAGCACCAGCAACGCCGCCATCATCTCTACGGCAAGACGGGCCGCCAGTTCTGCCCCCTGGCTGCGGTGCTCCTTGGAATAGAGCTCACAGAAAAACCCGCATATAATGACTATGGCCACAAATGGCACTACCTTGGAAAATCCATAATAGGGCAGATTGGGAACCTCTTCGACCCTGCCAAAGCGAAGGAAAGCCCCAATCAGCAGAGATAACAGTGCAAGGGTGGTATCGGCCCAAAGGAGCCCCCAGGAAATCTTTCTCACGATTGATTCACCCTTTCCCTTAACCTTTGGTAGCCAATTCTTGCAACAGTTTTTCCACTTGAAGAGTCTCGGTTTCGCTCAGCCTGCCGGTTTGGACTTGCTGCAACACCTTCTGTGCTTCGACAAATTGCTCGAGACCAAAGTAAGCCTGCCCCAAGTGAATCTTAACCAGAGGTTCCTTCGGCAGCATCTGCGCCGCTTTTTGTAAATACGGCAATGCTTCGGTGAACCGTTCCATGCGCAGCAAAACGTATCCCAAGGTATCCATGATGCCGGCATTCGTCGGCTGGCTGCGCAAAGCACGGCCGGCCATGTTCAGCGCTTCATCAAGATCCCCGTAGTTATCGGCATACAGATAAGCCAGATTGTTCAATGCCGGCAGGTAGTCGGCATCCTGTTCGAGACAGGCGCGGTACAGGGACAGAGCCTGCCGCTTGTCGCCCCGGCTGTCATGCAGGGCGGCCAGGCTGAAAGTCGCGGGCAGGTACTCAGGATACTGCTTGCGTAATTCACCATAAACCTCGAGAGCCTGGTTTTTTTTATCCCAAGCTTGATAAATTGCGGCACGGGTCATGTGTAAAGCTGGCGCATTTTTTATCATAGCCAGACCCTGTTCCAGGACCTCGATCCCTTTGGAAAATTTTTGCTCCTGTTTATAGATCTCCGCCAGTAGCAGATAGCCCTGAGGATCGCCAGCGGCACGCTCGACTTGCTGGCGAGCTACCTTTTCCGCTTGTTCAACATGCCCTTGTTGAACAAGGGTTGCGACCAATAGAGGAAGCCCCTTAGCGGGTTGAACTTCGGAGAGAATCTGAAAAACTTCTTGTGCTTCGGCAAACTGCTTTTGTCTGATCAGCATTTTACCCTTTAATTCCAGCAAACCGGGGTGCTTCGCTTGCTGCGCCAACCCCTCCTGCAAAACATCCAACGCTTTTTGCATCTGGCCCTGGCGGCCCAGGAACATCGCTAAAGCAATATGGCCCTCTGGTGCGCCGGTTTCAGCAGCGCTGACGAATGTCTTTTCAGCACCTTGATTGTCCTTCTCCAATTCCTGGATCGTGCCTAAGGAAAGCAAGGCCCTGAGATTGTCAGGGACTACTTGCAGATATGCCTGGTATTCACCCGCCGCACGCTTCAGCTCCCCGCGGGTAAGATAATGATTGGCCAAATTGATATAAGGCGACAGATAGTTCGGTTTACTTTCCTTGGCTTTTTTTAGCTCAACCAAGGCTGACTCCGTTTGCCCTTGTCCCAGATAGGCCGCAGCCAGGTAATTGTGAATCACGGCATCTTCTTCGCCACCCTTTAACCCCTTCTGCAGCACATCGATGGCCTTGACATAGTCCTGCCGCCGCAGATAAGACGAGGCCAAAAGCAGACGTGAATTCAGCAATTCGGGAGTCATGCGCACCACCTCTGCCAGAGGCTCTTCAGCCTTTTCAAAGCTTCCCTGGGTCAGGTGGAACATGCCTTTCTTAAGCTGTGCATCAACCAGGTCAGGGGCTAATTTTACAGCCTCGTCAATTGCAGACATGCCCCGATCAAAATCGCCTTGGGCAAGATACACACTCCCAACAATGTCGTGGGCCAAAGCATTTTTCGGGTCAGCTTTGAGTACCAGTTCAGCGGCAACCCGACTGTCGTCAAGCCGGTTCTGTCTAAATAGGGTTTGTGCGACCATGAGTCGTGCCTGGATATGTTCAGGCTGGTCATCAAGAGCATTTTGAAACTGATTTAGCGCCAGTTCGTATTGACCTTCCTTGTAATAAGCCAACCCGAGCACGTATTTACCTGAAAGATCAGACATTCTCTGAAGAGACTGTTGCAATTTCTCAGCAGCCTCGGAATATTTTTGTTCCGCATAAAGGACTAAACCCTGGAGACGAATAGTATAAGGATGTTCAGGGTAACGCGCCGCCAAGTCGGCTGCCAGGTCCTTCGCAGCATCGGCTCCCCCGCGATTAAGCTCCAGAACCCCAAGTAAATACGTGGCCTTAAGTTCACCGGGGAACGCCTTGAGTAGCTGGCGACCCGCGGCTATGGCTTCATCGCCATTCCCGGCAGCTCCTTCCAACTGCATGAGTAAATAATGAGCTTCTTTGTTCTGCGGGTCGTCCTCAACGGACTCTCGCAGTAGTGCTAGGGCAGCTGAGAAGCGTTGCGTGGCACCATAGACTCTGGCCAGGCCGTTACGCGCACCATGGTGGGTATTATCCAAAGCGAGGGCCTTTTGGTACGCTGCTTCAGATTTATCCAGATTGCCGCTTAAAGCCATCCCTCTTCCAAACAACACGTGAGCCCGGACGCTCGAGGGTTGCTCTTTCAAGTAACCTTCCAACAGAGAAACAGCCTCGTCTACGTGATTATTTTTAAGACGGACATCTGCTAAATGTAAAAGGGCTTCACCATTCCCCGGATCCTGCAGCAATACTTTTTCTAGTTCTTTTTCGGCCTTGAGGTACTGTTTATTCGCGGAATAAATCAAGCCGAGTTGATAGCGAGCCTCGAAAAAATTCGGGTCCTTTTCCAATGCATTTTTAAACAACACAATGGCGCCAGTAAAATTCTTCTGCTCCTGCAATTCCAGGCCTTCTTGCAAAAGTTGCTCTTTGGTTCGGCTGTCGCACCCGAAGCAGGAAAAAACCAGCAGAACGACCAACACCAATCGGGTCAAGTCTTTTAAATTTTTCACAAGGCCCCCTTTTCATTTAATATACTTTTCACAAGCTTGCCAAAATTGGAAAAATCGAGAGGTTTAACAGTATAAAAACAGTTCATACGGCCCGCCAGGATCGAGCTGAGTTCGTCACAAACATAGTCGGCTAATACCAGCAACGCCCGTCCCTGTTCCGCCAACCGTTCCATGAGCCCGCGCCCATAGGGATAACTGATGACGATAAGGTCATATCGATCGATTTCATGCCGGAGAATATCCTCTGCCCCCGCCCAGTCGGTCTGATAGCCGCTCTGGGTCGTAAGGGCTGAAAAAATCCTGCCAGCTCTTTGTTCGTCAATGATTAAAATATGATTTGCACTCACATCAGCCTCACTTTTCAGGCAGAACCATAACCGTTGCAGATGCCCACATAGGTCCATAAAAACCACGGCTTTGTCCTGACAAAAATTAACGAAGCCAAACATAGCAAGGGTTATACCAAGGGATTAACAACGCAACCTGGCGGGGGAGATAGCTTGAAGAAGGGAGGTTTTAGCCGGGCGGAAGCAGCAATATGTAACCATTAGACACACTTTGCTGCCCCAGCACTGTATACAAAAGAAACAGTTTGTTTAGGGCCCGTTTATAAAGCCCCGACTGTACCCAAAAGTGACAACTTCACGATGACCGAAGGAAAAAACAGTGAGTGGACAAACGTGAGTGGACAAACGTGAGTGGACAAACGTGAGTGGACAAACGTGAGTGGACAAACGTGAGTGGACAAACGTGAGTGGACAAACGTGGGTGGACAAACGTGAGTGGACAAACGTGAGTGGACAAACGTGAGTGGACAAACGTGGGTGGACAAACGTGGGTGGACAAACGTGGGTGGACAAACGTGGGTGGACAAACGTGGGTGGACAAACGTGGGTGGACAAACGTGGGTGGACAAACGTGGGTGGACAAACGTGGGTGGACAAACGTGGGTGGACAAACGTGGGTGGACAAACGTGGGTGGACAAACGTGGGTGGACAAACGTGAGGGAACTTACGTGAATCGTAATCAGTCTCAATCCATTTACGTGTTTAAATTCACGGTTTCACCCTTCACGGACTCACCATTCACGGCTCCACCCCTCACGAATTACGGCCTTTTGGTCTCACGGCCTCACCCATCACGGCTTTCAAAGATTAAAATCAGCAATCCGCTTGTAGAGGGTCTTGCGGGACATACCGAGCAGGCGGGCGGCTTGGGACTTGTTGCCATGGCAGCGCTCCAGGGCATCGCGGATCAGGTCCGCTTCCGCTTCCTTGAGGGGACGAACGGGGGCGAGAGAAGAAATGGTGGCACTACGATGGGCGGTAATTTCTACAGGCAGTTCGAGCTCGGTGATTTCCCGGCCGCGGGACAGCACCACGGCCCGCTCCAAAACATTGCGCAGTTGTCGGATATTGCCTGGCCAGGGATATTGCTCGAATAGCTGCATTACCGCGGGGGAGAGGGAAAGAAGTTTGTTTTCCCGGGCACAGAATTCTTTTAAAAATTCGGCCACCAGCAAGGGGATATCGGAAACCCGCTCCCGCAACGGGGGCACTTCTATACAAAAAACATTGATGCGATAAAAAAGATCCTCGCGAAAAGTGCCCTGAGCTACCTCATCGGGAAGGTGGCGGTTGGTGGACGCGAGCAGCCGGAAATCGACGGAGACCTTGCGGTTCCCGCCCAAGCGTTCAAATTCCTTTTCCTGCAGCAGGCGCAGCAGTTTGGCCTGAACGGAGATGTCGAGTTCGCCAATTTCATCGAGAAACAGGGTTCCCCCGGCGGCCTGCTCGACCCGACCGATTCGCTGGCTGGCGGCGCCGGTAAAGGCCCCCTTTTCATAGCCGAACAACTCGGACTCGATGAGCTCTTTAGGGATCGCGGCACAGTTGACGGCCACAAAGGGACGGTCTTTACGCACCCCCTGAAAGTGCAGCGCCCTGGCGACGAGCTCCTTGCCGGTGCCAGTTTCCCCGTGAATCAGCACGCTGCTTTCGGCATCCTTGATGATCTGTATATTTTCCCAGATCTTGCGGCTCGAGGTCGATCCGACCACAAAAGCAGGCCGGCGCTCTCCGGCGGAAATGCGCGCCTTAAGTTCCTCTACCTCCCGCTTGAGAGAACACTGCTCCACCGCCCGGGCCAATATCCCCTTCAGGGCGGCATAATCGGGGGGCTTCACAAAATAGTAGAAGGCCCCCTCCATCATCGCCCGAACCGCGGACTCGACGGAACCGAAAGCGGTAAGAAAGATGACAGGAATCTGGGAAAATTCCTGCTGGATATAATCGAACAGTTGCCGTCCGTCTTCGCCCGGCATGCGAATATCGGTAATCACGGCATCGAGTTCGTCCTCGTGCAGTAACCGCTTCGCTTCGGCAACATGACTGGCCGTGCGCACATGGAAACCGGCTTCGCCAAGGATGGCCGACAACACCCGCAGCGCATTCGGTTCGTCATCGACCACCAGCACGCGGCCCTTGCTCACGACTGCTCCTGCGCTTCGGTTTCGCTTTTAGCGGCCGGCAACCACAGCTGGACCCGGGTTCCCTGCCCTTCAGCACTGACAATTTCCAAACGTCCACCGTAGGAAGTGACCACTTCTCTAGTAATGTACAGGCCAAAACCGCGATCCTTACCAAGCTGCGGTTCACTGGCGGGATCATGCAATTCCTTGATCCTGGCAGGATCCATTCCTGGGCCGTCGTCAGCGACCTCCACCACCGCAAAGGGGAGCCCTCCCTGCTGCAACATGGTACAGGACAGCTGAATATGCCCGCCGTCATCCAGCACAGCCATGGCGTTATTTACCAGATTGAGGACAGCCTGCTCGAACTGAAAAGCATCGATACGCACCGGTATAATATCGTCACCTAGAAGGGCGATGGATACTCCGGCGGCTTTGGCCTGAAGGAGGGTATAGGAAACAACCTTTTTCAGAAGAGAGTCGGCAGTGACCAGTTCCGGTTCGGCCCCCTGCGTAGAAGTGCTTAGAAAACCGCAAATAAACTGTTCCAGGCGGGAAATCTCCTCGACCATGATGCCTGTGAACTCTTGCAGGTCGGCTTCCTCGGAATAGCGACCCTGCAGATAAGTCACCGCCCCCTTGATGGCATTGAGAGGGTTGCGCACTCCATGGGAAAGCATCGCCGCTAGTTTGCCCATATCGCTCCAGCGTTTGCCTGCCGGAAGGCTGTTTGATGGGGCACAGAACTCAAGGTCCCCGATCTGAACCCGGGCACCGACGGCACCATCATCCATCATCATGGGCTCAATAACAACGTCGGCGGTACAGGCGCCATTCCATGAGACAAAACGATACCCTACAAGCTGCACAGGCTCGCCAAAGCGAATCACCTTACTCAGCGCGTCATCGGCCCCTTCCCTAATGGTCGGAAGCCATTCATGGTAAGGAGAGCCGATTAACTGCCGGCATGACACGCCCAACCGCTCTTCCAATGCGGAACAACAGCTGATGAAACACAAGTTCTGGTTGACAGCGAATTTCATCAAGGACATGTAGATATTGCGACCCTATGCAAAACAGCCCGGAGGGGCCATAAAAATGGAAAAAACAACACATCGAGGCATGTCAATTTTATGACTTATTAGGAATATCAAAGGGCGCGAATAAAAGCAAACTGTTTTTTTCAGCTGTACTAATATTATAGACACTTCAAATATTCTGGACAAACCAAAGAGAAAAGAATGATTATCGAACAACTCGAAAAATGGAAACCTAAGGTTTCCATCAAAAACAAACCCCACTTCTAAAAGAAGCGGGGTTTATTAAAATCCAAGGAGCAATCAGCCCCATTTTATGTCAGGCTGAAATCGATCAGGCCTTTTTGCGCTTGCGCAGGTAAGCCAGGCCGACCAGGCCGCCGCCGAGCAGCAGCAGAGTGCCGGGTTCGGGAACCGGGTTGGCAACCAACTCAGAAGTCGCTGAGACAGAAGTGCCGACAGCAAGACTAGCGATATCGTACTGCAGAGCCATGGTAACATCGAAGGGGTTGGTGCCGTTGATGCTGTCAGTCAGGTCATAACCACCACCCAAGATATTGCTGCGCAGGACAGAGAAATTGTCGATCTCCCATCCGGCAAAGCTCAGTCCACCGAAAGTCCCGCCATTAACAAGCCCGATGCTGGAGTTGGGCACCGAATCATTTTCGATGGCCAGCAGCATGGTTTCGCCACCCACAGTAGTAACGGCAGCATCATTAGAGGTGGTATTGCCCAAGTCAGGATCGAGGTATTGAAACAGGCTGATGTCGGTGAGGGTTTGCGAACCTGTATTGGCCAGAGTATAGGAGGTGACAAAGACATTATCAAAGAGACCGAGGGTGCCATTCACCTGCACAGTAAGACCCAAAGCGCTGTTCACAAAGCTGAGGGCGGTATTACCAGCATCAATTGAGAGCGTTTCGGTCCAGATGCTAGTATTAGAGAGGCTGCTCACGGCCCCGTCAACCTCGACGAACACATCCCATTGGAAAACTTGATCGGCATAACCACCGAAACCGATACTACTGCTGGTCAGCCCCTGACCCAACTCAAGATGAAAGTTGTTAACCCCCGTAAGACCATTGTCCAGGGTTAACGCAAAGGCTGAGCCAAGGCCTGCCCCAAACAGCAATGCAGCAGAAAGCAATACAACTAATAATTTCCTCATTTTCACGATCTCCTTTTAAGATATTGGAAGGACCACCCAAATTGCCAAATACGTTCAAATCGCTTCTTGGCCATCTATACAGCAACACCCATACCAACACCATAAATACCCGTTTTCTCTATGTTTTTCTTCTGCGAATCGCCTCATTTTCATGCTTGTAAAAGTTTTCGACAGACTTTTCTAACTTTTTTCAAAGCACCCCAAACCCCCTAGGGGTTTCTCTGCACAACGCTGCGCTTGATTCAAGACACTTTCGAATTCCCGCATCCGCTAATCAGGCTTGCAACATGGGTTTATCTTATATTTATGATCAAAGCCAAACTCATCGAGCATGTAAACATTTCCGACAAACTGCCTCCAGAAACCATAAAGGCGGAACCTTCCGTAGAAGATTCCGCCTTTAGGCAATTAACATTGGGGTGGACTTGGCAGTCGGTGATCGAGCAGCGAAAGCGACGCCTGCTTCAGTCAACCAAAACCTTTTCCAGCGCCGACACCACCTGTGGATCGTAGCTCTGCCCTCTCTCTTCCAGAATTTTTGCCAAAGCATCCCTGGAAGACAATGCCCTTCGATAGGGTCGATCTTCGGTCATGGCGCAATAACTGTCGACCACTGCCAGCACCCGAGACAGCAGAGGTATCTGTTCGCCGGCCAGGCCGTCTGGATAACCGCTGCCGTCGAAATGTTCGTGATGATGGAGAATGATATGGCGCACCTCTTCGGAACAGTCGAAGTCCTGCAGCAACTCGAGGGTGGTGAAGGGATGACTCTGAAGGGCGGTCATCTCCAGATCGGAGAGTTCCTTTTTCTTCTCCAACAAGCGGCGGTCAAGAAGCATAAGCCCGAGATCGTAGATCAGTGCAACGTATAAGGCCAACTCTTGTTCCCGCTCATCGGCCTGCAATTCCTTCATCAGAGCGTCGACCAGTTCCAGGTAGCAGGTATTGCGTTTGGCGTAGCGGGCTTCTGCGGACAGCAGGCTGTCTAAGGAGGCGATAATCTTGCGAAAATCCTTTTCGCCCTGATTGGCCATGCCCTTGAGGTTATCTATAAAGGCGGTGATGCGTTCCACCACCACCTGGGCGACCTTCAGATCTTTGTCGGTAAAGGCTTGTTCAGTCTGCTTGTCGGTCAGATTGAGCACCCCGATCACCTTGCCGTTCCGCTTGAGCGGCACAGACAACAACGACCGGGAACTGTAGCGAGGGTTACCGCCTCCGCGATTGAAACGGGGGTCGCCCTCGATATCCTCTACCAGCAGGGGCTGGCCTTCGGCAGCTACCCAGCCCGCCAACCGATCCCCGATACGTAGCCGGGTACCTCGCACAGACTCTTCGTCGATCCCCCGGGCGGAACGAATCACCAGGTCACCGGACAGCTGATCGCAAAGCATCAGCGAGGAAGTATTGGCTCCGAGCAGACCGGAGACGAATTCCAGTACCCTGCCCATGGTCATATCCAGGGCCGCTTCCTCCATTTCCAAGGCCATGCGGGAAATCAACAGGCGGCAGACCAACCCCTCGGGGCCGTTATGGGCTTCTATCTGCCAACCATTGGTCTCCACTGCCTTGCGTACGAGATAGAGCTTGATCGCCGGACTCGACTCGCCCAGACCAAAATCGTCTTTGCCCTGGAACAGGGTCTTTAGAGTGGACTCGTGCAGGGCCTGATCGCAGATAAATTCAAGCAGAACCGAATCCTCCTCGCAAACCCGAATTCGTATCCCGGCTCCCTTTTCGAGATGCCCTGCCAGACCGGCAACCAGGTTCATGAGCAAATGGCTCACCTGTACCTTGTCACCAACGATATCCGGCTCCAAAGCATCGGCTTCCAGATCGACAGTCACCTGATATTGGGTCAGAGCGGTTTTGATGAGGTGGGAGTCGATAGCCTGTTCCAGAAGGGGAACGATGGAGATAATCGATTTCTGGACTACCCGCCGTTCGTTTTCGAGCCGCAAAAAATCGAGTTGTTTTTCGAGGATAACCGAAAGGCGTTCGGTCTCGCTTTCGATGATACCCAAAAACTCATTCTGGCCGCTGCCCCGGGAGGCCTCAGTATTTTTCAGGTAATAAACCGCTCCCTTGATAGAATTCAGGGGGGTTCGTAGTTCGTGGGAAAGGCGGGTCAAAAAATCGGTTTTGGCCAGATCCGTCTCGATGAGCTTCCGGTTGACTTCTTCCGAGTAGGTGATTTTTTCCTTGAACTTGTCGACCAGCAGAGCGTTTTTAAGCGCCAGACCTGCCTGGCTGGCCACCGCCTTAATCAGGGAAAATTCCTCTTCCGTAAAAGGCTGACCACCCTTTTTATCGTTAATGTTAAGCACCCCGAGCAAGCCGTGCTGGCCGACAATCGGGCAAGATACGAAGGATCGTGTCCTGTAACGGTCGCGGCCGCTATCCTGAAACCTTTGATCGGTCTCGATATCGGTGACCAGAACCGGTTTTTGTTCGGCGGCAACCCGGCCGGCTATGCCTTCGCCGACATTGAGCCGGTAATCACGGCTTAGCTCATGCTTGATTCCCCTTGAACTGTGGATATAGAGCTGGCCCCGGTTATCAAGCAACATCAAGGAGCCCTTTTCGGCATCGGTATAATTGATGGCCAGGTCGAGAATCAGGTAGGCGATAGAGCTAATATCATCGGCTCCGATAATGGCCCGGGAGATTTCATCGATGATCGCCATGCCGTTCATATTTGGTTTTGGGACTTCCTGGTCCTGGGACATCTGCTCTCTCACATAAATACGCAGCTCTGGCCAATAACCGAGCGAACCAGACCGGTTTCAAGGGGTACACATAGATAGAACCATGGAACTCTTTGCAAGAAACTCTCCTACTCCTTACCCATTAAATAACCAGGATTTTTTCCCATCGTCAAGGCTCCCCATCACCGATGTAAGCTTTTTCGACAGTCCTTAATTTTCCCTGCAAATTCAATAAAAAAAGAGTTTTAATCCTTCTGGAACAGTTGTGCCCTGCCCCACTCAGTCGACGAACAAAGTTTTTTTAGCAATCTTTTAAGCTTTTACGAATGCATTACGTTCCGCATATTTGGTTATCTACCCTAGTCGAGTGATTTTTTTGTCCTTTGATCTTTCGGGCTTTGTGGAGGCTGTGGCGAAAAACAAAAATACAAAACCCAAAAGCTATAACCACGAAGCACACGAAGAGCACGAAGAAACACCTGAAAAACAATCTTTTATGGATTTTCTAGCCTTCATTTTTCCTTCGTGTACTTCGTGACCTTCGTGGTAAGAATGAATTTTTATACTTCAGGTAGGACCAGAATCATGATCTTTTGAAAAATCGGGGCAACTTGAGAAAAATAACCTAACTGGTGAGTACAAGTAAAAAAAGCCGGATTTCCCATGTACAGGGAATCCGGCTTTTTAGTTGTAACTAGTTATTGCTTACTGCTTAGTGCTTGCCGCAACCGGTGCAGACATGGCCGCCTTCGCCGCCATCATCACAGGAAGGAGCATCGGCCTCAAGACCGGTTTCAACAATCTCAAGATCGAAGACCAGGGTCTTGCCGGCCATGGGATGGTTGGCGTCCATCTTGACCGATTCTTCGGTAATTTCGGCTACCACTGCAGGCACAGGCTGACCCTGGGGATCGCGAAGATGCAGACGCTGACCGATTTCCAGCTGCATATCCTCGGGGATCTGGCTCTTGGGAATATCGATGATCATGCCGTCCTGAAGCTCGCCGTAAGCATCGGCGGGGGCCAGGGTAACGGTCTTCTTGTCGCCGGCGACCATGCCGATAACAGCATCGTCAAAGCCTTTGATCAACTGACCGGAGCCAACGGTGAACTTGAGGGGCTCTTTGCCCTCGGAGGAATCGAAAACGTTACCGTCTTCGAATTTGCCGGTGTAATTGACGGTAATGGTATCACCGTTTTTGATTGCTTCAGACATTCAGTTTCTCCTTGATTTTTCGGTTAAACCACAGGCATGGGCTTGCGGTCCGCACTGACGAAAAGGTCGGCACGCAGTTGTCTTTCTTCGATAGATCAGATCGGCTGCTGAGACGAAGAATTAAATCCTTAGAAGCCGATGATTATTGCTTGCCTTCCACCGCCTCGGCATACAACCGAGCGGGATCAAGGCCAGTTTCGACAATTTCCAGGTCGAAGGTCAGGGTTTTGCCGGCCAGGGGATGATTGGCGTCGAGCCGGATAACCTCCTCGGTCACTTCGACAACCTTGGCGGAAACCGCGCGACCTCCCTGCAAGGGCAGCTTAAGCTGCATGCCGACTTTCATGCTCTGCAGATGGGGCATGCCGGCCAAGGGGAACTCCAGCAGGTTTTCCGGCTGTTGTACACCATAAGCCAGTTCCGGAGCGAGATGGATGGTCTTTTTCTCCCCGGCGGACATGCCAAGCACAGCCTGATCGAATCCCTTGACCACCTGCCCCACACCGACCACAAAGATCATAGGATCTCGATCTCTGGTAGAATCAAACTCCTCACCGTCTTTGAGCCGACCGGTGTAATGAACCTTGATGATATCCCCATCCTTGATAGCATCTGCCATGAATATCTACTCCTATTGAAAGTTGTAAGCCGTAACCGTTAAAACCCTTTACGCCTTACGGATTACGCATACGGGTTTTAATCGTGATCCATTGTTTACCGGGCCGCCATTGCGAGACTTTCTCTGTCCTCTGGCTTTACCCATAATTGGACATAATAAGCCAAATTCCCCCTAGAATGCAAACGGAGCATTGCCAACATCCCGCTACCCGCCAAAAAGACCGTAAGCTATGCTTGAGGAGCAGTTAGTCGAACTGCCAAACGAAATGGGCGCCGCTCTCCCCTTAGGGAAGGCGGCGCCCAAGCAATACAACACCATAAACGATTTAAACTATTGCCGAACGATGACCCGGGCTTGCACTTCCATTGGGAATTGGTCGCGCATTTGTTCCGTGGGCACGAAGGGCGGGTTGAATGGAGGTTGACCGAAACTGGCCAAAATCTTCTGGCCACCTTCGGGATCGAGCAAGTAATCCAGAAAGGCTACGGCGGCTTTACGATTAGGCGCATCTTTCAGGAGCGTAATGCCGTAAGCGACAAACCGTCCCTCGCGATCAAAGAAGGTCCCGGGGCGTTCACCGGTCACTGTTACCCGCGCCAGCCGGTAAAAGGCGTCATAATCAAGATTAGCCAGATTGACATGTTCGTCCAGGCTGACGAATTTCAAACCGTGCTGCAAAGCGATGGAGCGGTAAGCCCAGGCATAATCGAGATCACCATTTTGCACCAGGGCAGTTAAACTCACCGATTTTCCCCGCATATTGCCCAAAGGTCTGTTCGCCAACAGGAGTTGGTAAAGGCCAGGCCGCTGATAATACTTCTCCGCCAATTGCATGGCCATCATACTACGGTATCCGCCCGGATCGATATTGGGGTCGGAGTGACCGAAAGAAACTCCGGGCCGACTGAGTATCTCGAACCAGTTGTCCTGATTGATTTCATCCGCAAACTTACTCTGCTCACTGTAAGTCAACACCAACTCGTTGGTGGCAAAACGGATATTGCCGATCCCAAGGTCCGGCAACAGGCTCTTATCGATGACCTGAAAATCGGCAGAGGCCATCAAGTCTGCGGGCTTGCCCACTTCTGAGATCAGCCGCGCCATGCGAGTGCTGCCGCCATGTTCGCGCTGAATATCGACGCCGGGATAACGAGCTTCGAACTCTTTCTCCATGGCCGCAAAAGGCACGGTCAAACTACCGGCATGAAATATCCGCAGTTTGCCGGTGACTTCGGCCTGCGTCGTAACGGGCAGGCTTAAACAGCAAAACAGCACGGTTACGAAAATGGCACGAAGGATATTGAGCATGGCATATACTCCTTTAGGAAAACATAAAGCTTTCACCGCAGAGGTCGCAAAGAAATCCCTGTTGACTCTAAATCTTTTCTCTGCGCACTCGGCGCTCTCGGCGGTAATTAAGCTTAAAAGACGTGAGCGACCGCTGGATTGAAACCAAGAGTGACCGTATCGCCTACTTCGAAACCGTTATTAAATAGGGCCTTACGATCAAGATAAGTAACAAATTCGGCCTCTTGGCAACGAACACTGATTTCATGGACAAAACCGAGGGGAACAATCTTTGCGATCTCGCCGGGAAACACCTGACAGTCAACATCGGACAGGGGCACTTTAGCCAGGACAATGTCCTCCGGTCGCAGAGCCAGGTAACGACCGCTGTTCGATGACGGCAAGGGACAACTCAAACCGCCGAACTCGGCAAATTCACCGGTAAAACGCCCCTCGAAAACGTTTTTCATCCCGACAAAATTAGCGACAAAAGGGGTCGCGGGTTGTTCGAAAACTTCTTCGGTGGTCCCCACCTGCTCCATGACTCCTTCCCGGATCACCCCTACCCTGTCGGCGAGACACAGGGCTTCGTTGAAATCATGGGTAACCATCATAAAGGTGATACCCAGCTCGCGGTGCAGGTCTTTAAGGGCCCGCCGGATTTCGTCTCGAAAGTTGGGGTCGAGAGCGGACAATGGCTCGTCGAGGAGAAGTACCTGAGGATTGACGCTCAAGGCCCGAGCCAGACAGACCCGTTGCTTTTCGCCGCCACTGAGGTGCAACGGGCGCCTTTGCACGATCCGTTGCAGCCCGAGCAACTCGATCAGATGATCTATCCGCTGTTGACCTTCGACCGGGTCGATACCGTGATAGCGCAAGCCGAAGCGAACATTCTCCATCACCGTCAAATGGGGGAAGAGGGCATAGTCCTGATAGACAATACCGATGCGTCGGCGTTCCGGCGGCAGATGGGTCAACTCTTTTCCATCCACCCTGATTTGGCCTTGAGTTACTTTAACCAAACCGGCAATCGCCTCAAGAATCACCGTTTTGCCGGAACCGGTTGGTCCGAGCAAGGCAAAAAACTCCCCGGCAGCTACTTGTAGCGAAATATCCTGCACGGTAAAGCCGGGCAGGGCAATGGTCAGCTCATCGAGTTGAATCATCGCTCGACCTTTCGCGGCAGGGAAACCAGCCGCAGCAGGGTAAACAACAGCAGACAGACCAGGATCAGCCACACGCCGACCGGTTGCGAGTATTTCAGGCCGTAGGCAGTGAAACGTTCATACATAAGTACCGGCGCGATCATGGGATGATAGGCCACAATGACCACCGCCCCGAATTCACTAACCGCACGGGCGGCGCACATGATGAAACCGCCGAGCATGTGCCGCCAGGTCAAGGGCGCCGTTACTCGAAAAAATGTAGCGGCCCTGCCGGCACCGAGACTGCGGGACACGTTCTCCAGCCGTACCGGCACACTCTCGAACCCCGCCTTGGCAGAATTGATATAAAAAGGCAAACCGACAAAGGTCAGGACCACGATAATGCCGGTGACACTGCCCATGATATGCAGGCCGACCTTGGCCATCAATTGACCCAGGTAATGACCGCGGCCGAGCAGACTGAGGATAGCGATACCGACCACCGGATGGGGGATCATAATCGGCAGGTCTATGATGCTCTCAACGAGCTTTTTACCTGGGAAGTCGTGGCGAGCCAGCAGATAAGCCAGCGGAGTACCGAACACAAAGGAAATAAGGGCTGCAGCCATTGCCGTATAGATCGACAGCCAGATGGACGAAAACACCTTTGGGTCCCGGATGGTCTCTACCAGGCTGGCTATGGTCGGCTGAGAAACCATCCGGTAAAGGGGCAGCACGATAAACAGCAGAATGGTAAAACTGCAGAAACCGGTCAGATATAGAAAGGGGCTGCCGAGCGACAGTCTTCGACGCTCGCCAACCCCTTGTTGTGCGGAACCCATTTGCATCGGATTACTGTTTTATTTCGACCAACGGTTTCAGTGAAGCTGGCAGCAGTGCGTGCATCTCTTTTGTGGGGACCCGAGCCGGCACGAAAGGCGGCTGACCCATCTCCTCAAGTACTTTCAGGCCGCCTTCGGGATCGAGCATAAAAGCGAGAAAGGCTTCGGCTGCGGGCTTGTTAGGAGCCGCATCGACAATGGTCACACCGTAGGTAATCGATTTACCGACACGGGTGAGGGTAGTACCCGGTTTTTTGCCGCTGACTTCCACGGTGGCCTGCTTGTAAAAATCATTGTGCAGGTAGTTACCGAGGTTGATTTCATCGGGTAAGGTCACGTATTTAAGACCGTGCTGAACCGCTACCGAACGGTATTCCCAGGCATAATCCATTTCACCATTTTTCAACAGAGCAACAAGTTGTTTCGCCTTGGGAAGAACATTTTTCAGCGGACGGTTAGCGATAATCTTTTCGTACAGGCCCGGCTGTTTCAGATATTTCTCTGCCAGCTGCAATACCATCAGGCTACGATAGCCGCAGGGATCGAGGTCGGGAGCCGAATGACCCCATACCACCTCCGGACGCTGCAGGATTTCAGTCCAGTTGTCGGCGCTGACTTCGTTGGCGAATTTGCTCTTGTCGGTATAGCACAGAACAAGCTGATTGGTTGCGAAACGGATGTTGAGCGCGGCATGATCCGGAATGAGCGACTTGTCGATAACATTGTAATCAGCCGAAGCCATGATATCGGCGGCCTTGCCAACCTCGGAGATCAGGCGGGCCATCTTGGTACTGCCGCCCGACTCACGCAACACATCGACCTGCGGATACTTGGCCTCGAACTGCTTTTCAATGGCGGCAAAGGGGACGGACAAACTTCCGGCATGAAAGACAACCAACTTTCCCGCAGGTTTCGGCTGATCATTATCCGCCAGCAAAAAGCTGTAACTGAAGACCCCAAGGGCCAGTACCAGTAAGACTCCCAGCAACTTCTTCATAAAATGCTCCTTTACTCTGCATTGAAATTAAGAAAGAGAAGTGCTAAGCACTCTTACTGACCGTGCTGACACCACCCGCTCGTTATATCCAGATGAATATAGCGAAACTGAACATCAGCGTCAATAAGATTCCCATGGTGAGACCAGGTCACAAATCAGCGAAAACGTTCATCGGCGGTACGGCCCTGCAAGTCGGTAACGGCTCCACTAAACCAGCCTATTCGTTCCACCTCCGCCGGATTGAGTTGCGGCACATAGGGTTTGATGTCGAGTAACGGCGTACCGTCGAGCATGTCGACATCCGCCACCTCCAATATCCCGTCATGGATAGCCGTCAATCTCACCACCGACAAACCGATAGCATTAGGCCGCTTTGGTGCCCTGGTGGAAAACAAGCCCCGAGGCTGGGTGTCGAGAAAGGGGGTTACTTCCATCTCGTAACCGCTGGACAGATGAAAATGATAAAGCAGAATCAGGTGAGAGAAACCGTCCAGATCTTTAAGACCCGCCCGGTAGCATTCAGCAATCTCAATATGACCCACTGCTCCAGCGGCAGCGGCCGGTTGAATCGGCGTGCCTTTCCGTACAGCAAAGGGGGTATGAATTATTCCAATCGGTTGATAAATAATCTCCATAAAGTGCAACTCCTTTCTCGGGATTGAATAATTTTCGGGCAACATTGCTCATGCTTGAATGGCTGCCTGTCAGCCGAGACAAAGAAAAACGTTGCCTAATCAGCGGATTACTCTAAAATAGCTGAGGCGAATAAATGTCTAGCTATCAAACTGTTGCAACCAGTGAGCCGCTTTAGTAGAAAGGCTCCGAACCAGTTCACACCAGGAAAGGATTCCCAATGAAAAACACACTGCTGGCACTGGCCTGTCTGGGGCTGCTCGCCCCTACCGCCTGTGCCCAGGAACAACCACCGGTTCAAAGCGAGCAACAAAAAGTCAGTTACAGCCTGGGCTATAACATCGGCCGGGATTTTAGCCAGAAGCAACTCGACATCGACCCAGACGCACTGATGCGCGGCATGAAGGATGCGTTATCCGGCTCCACCACCGCCCTCAGCGAAGACGAGATGCGGCAGGCCATGATGGATCTGCAAAAAAAGATGATAGCCCAGCAGCAGCAACAGGTAAAACAGATGGCGGAAACCAATGAACAGGCAGGCAAAGCCTTTCTGGCGGAAAATCGCCAAAAAGAGGGTGTCAAGACCACTATGAGCGGCCTGCAGTACAAGATCATCAGCAAGGGCACCGGAAAAAAACCGGGGCGCGACGATAAAGTGACGGTCAACTACCGTGGCCGCCTGCTGGATGGCACCGAGTTCGACAGTTCCTACAAGCGCAACAAACCGGCAACCTTTCCGGTGGGAGGCGTGATCCCCGGCTGGACGGAGGGACTGCAGCTGATGAAAGAAGGGGCCAAGTGGCAGCTGTTTATCCCCGCCAAGCTGGCCTATGGTGAAAAAGGCGCCGGGCCGATGATCGGCCCCAACGCCACATTGATTTTCGATGTGGAGCTGATTTCGGTCAACTAGTTATAACAATTTCTCTTTAAAGGCCCGCCCCCCGGCGGGCCTTTTTTGTTCATTCGGGAACGGGGAACCAGGGACACTGGGCACCTGCACATTCCCGGTTAATTTCTATCTGATCACAGGCAATAAGGGCATCGGCTTTCAGTGTAACGGACAGCACCGTACCGGAGATCTTGGCCGCCTTTTTCAAAGCCAGCCAGCAGTCCCGACGACAACAGCGAGCCAGCGGCAGAGCACTAATCTCGGATAGTACCTGCTGGCTGGCCTCCTGCACCAGCTGCCGAGCCGGGCCATCGAGGGGGTTGGCCTTGAGTATCAGACTGAAGGCGATCCCAACTCCGGCCGCGGCGCCACAAACTCCCCAAAAAGCACAACTGCCGCCGGCCAGCTGAGTCCCTCTTCCCAACCCGGCAATCAATTCTTCATCTCTTAGTTCGCCGCCGCTATTGCGGTAAACAGCCAGGATTACGGCCGGCACCAGGGCGTGATATTCGGGACCATTAGCAGGGATGGCTGGATGGCTTCGGATTTTTTCGAACAGGCTCAGCAGGTCGGTCTCGGTGCTGGCCAAAGCCAACCGCTCTATCACCTGCAAAGCATCCGCCGCATGACAATGATCGCAAACAAAATGACCCTGCTCACAAACAGCGCTGGCCGACATTATTTCTTGGCAATAACTGCACCGACGTTCTTCTTCTCCGTCAAGATACCGGATATCTTTGCCGCAAACCATACAGCCGGAGCGAAAACGGTCTTCCTGTGAATCGACGCCCGGGACTACGTCAGTCTCCTTTGGCAGGGCACAACACGAGGATCCCAGCTCGAGATTGGTCACCGCACCTTGTCTGTCAAGCTGAAAGAGACTGTCACCGGCTGCGGCAGCAACCTGTCGATCGACTTTCGTCACCTGCCCGGGGATCAGCTGTTGCCCATCATCCGTGATCACCGTTGCAAAGGGGCCTCGATAGAGAATCGTTACGGCTTCAGTCGGATTCGGTTTGAACGCTTCAAAGGTCAGGGAAAAGAAAGGGTGACCCTGGACCACCCGATAGGGAAAACGTTTGATCAGCCGAATCGCGATAAACCCGGACTCTTCGAGAATACCGACCAGATCCTTCTGCGTCAGGGCCCCGGCGATACACTCCCCACGCAGCAGTTCGTCATTGCGCAAAGAAGCCGACGGTTCCTGTTCGCAGACAACATCCGATATCACCAGACGACCGCCTGCTTTCAATACCCTGTAAATCTCGGCAAAGGCCCTGCGTTTATGCGCCGACAGATTCATCACGCAATTGGATAACACCACATCGGCTGTCTGGTCCATCAGTGGCAGGCTTTCAAGGAACCCTTTATGAAATTCAAGATTCTTATAGCCGAGGCGCTCCTCCACAGCAACGGCCCCCTGCCCCGCCAGAGCCAGCATATTATCGAGCATATCGATTCCGACGGCCGATCCCTGCGGACCAACCTGCCGGGCTGCGATGAAGCACTCGACCCCACGGCCGCACCCGAGGTCGACCACCCTTTCACCGCACTGCAGGTTCGCATCGAGCACCGGACTACCGCAACCATAGCCACGGAAACGATATTCAGCGGGGATATGATCGATAAGAGACGGATCGTAACAAACCGGGTTGAGAATATCCTCTTTGGTCTCATCGGCGGCGTCGCGATAAAATTCCTGCACCACGGTCCGACTGTCCGACTGAGCTAGAGACAACAGGCAGTTGGAATGGACCAGAGCCACCGCTCCGTGAGCACCGCAACTTTCCAGAACATCCCCCATCTTCAACCGCAACCGCGGCGGCCCCTCGTCGCTCTGTTGGGCAGCTTCGCGAACGACCTGCCAACGGGCCAACTGCTCATGTAGAGGCGTGTAAGGATCGTCACCGATAAACGATCCGCCATATAAATAACTGTGATCCAGATCGCCACCACCGAGCAGCAAGCGCCATTGAGAATCGAGCCCGGCCGCCGTGGTTTGGCGAATTGTCTGCAACACGGGGCTTTCCTGCCAAGCTGATTTCAGCCCCGACTCAAGCCCAGTAGCCAGTTCGGTTAGACCGGCCAGGGCCGCCGAAGGATAGAGTTGCCCATCGACACCCACAGCCGCAGACTCCCAACCACAACCGCTTCCGTCGTGCACTGTGCCTCCGGGAGCAAACACCTGACTGCGCAAGGCGGTTAAATTATCGACAACGATACCCTGCTCTTCAGCACGGGCATTCACCTTGACTAGCTGCTGGAAAATCTCTTCAGGCCGGGCAAAGCCTTCAGCAGCACCCCGTCCGCGAATGAAATACCACATGAAGTGGACATTGCCCGCACCGACTTCAGCGGCAAAATCGATCACTCCGGACATATCAGCCAAGTTGTCAGTCGTCACACACATGGAAAGAGTAAAGGGGATCTTCCGTTCTTTGAGCCACAGCAACTCCTCTTTCAGCCGGGCAAAGGCGTCAGGGCCCCGAAGCCGATCGTGAGCGACCTGCAGACCGTCCAGACTGATCTGCAGGTGCAACCGGTTAAAGTCCCAGTTTTCATCATCGAGAAACCGGCGTAACAGAAGACCGTTGGTCAGCAGCGCCACATGAGTATTGTCGGGCTGCAACAAACTCCGAACGATGGACCGAAAATCGGGGTGCATCAAGGGTTCACCGCCGGTCAGGGCAAAGACCCGGCAACCTTCATCGAGGGCCTGAGTCGCCAGTTCCTGCACCAGGTCGGCGCTCAGTTGCGCTCCATCTCCCGGTGCAGAAGCAAACATACAATGCCGGCAACTCAGGTTGCAGTTGTTGGTCAGGTGAAACCAAAGTTCCCGCAACTGCGGTCGACCCAAAAGGACGGCCCGGCCAGGATAAGGCTGGCCGGAGTCTTCAGGTAATCGCTGTAAAAAACGCATTGCCAACGGATCGGCATTGTCACAGACACCTTCTTTAAGTTGTTGCAGCAACTCATCACCGGCCCGGTTAGGCACAAACCAACTCGGCCGGTCAGCACGCACATAGATAGGGGTGCCATCATGTTCAAAGCGCTTCCAGGCTTGGGGGTCAAAAGTCATAATCAATCCGTGTTTATAAGAACGGCGGGTAATGCTCTGCCCGCGCCAACAAATTAAACTTCAAAAAACATTAACCGCAGATTTCGCGAGGTCGCAGAGATAGAGCAACCACGATTTTCCGGTTTCCTTTGCGCTCTCTGCGTTCTCGAATGAGAGAATCGAACGGGCGGTAAAATTGGTTCTGGTCTGCCCTTCTTCCGACAAGGGACGACACTATTAGACTTTCTTGGCCAAAGCAGTCCGCGCCAGACGGGTCACGAAAATGGTGACGGCAACGGTTGCCAACAAACCGACGAGATACAACCCCCATTCAAAGGGAGAACGGCTTTGTTCTTCGGTTCCAAGCAGAGCAAGATCACCGGCCAGAGAACCGAGATAAACGTACATCACCGTGCCGGGCAACATACCAACCCACGACGCCCAGAAGTAGTCCCTGAGAGAAACGCTGGTCACCCCAAAGGCATAGTTGAGAAGATTAAAAGGAAATACCGGTGACAACCGAGTCAAGCCAACGATCTTCCATCCTTCCCGCGCGACCGCTTGATCGACAGCCTGAAACCTTGGGTTCCCGGAGATACGCCTTGCCACCCATTCGCGTGCCAGATAGCGCCCCACCAGAAAGGCTGCTGTCGCACCTAAAGTCGCCGATATCGAAACGATGATCGAGCCCTTAAGCACCCCGAATAGCGCCCCGGCACCAAGGGTCAGTATTGAACCGGGCAAAAACAGCACCGTTGCCAAAACATAAAGCAAGAGAAAAATCGCCATGCCCCAAACACCCACACCGGCGACCCAATCCAAGGCCGAGCGCAACAAATCCTGAACCCCCAGGAAACGCATCGCGCTAAATAGAGCAGCTAGTAAAAGCAGGACAAGAAGGACTCTGCCCAATACCGACCAACGGTTATTTTTTTTCTTCACCAGCATCATGTCACTCCTTTAAAAAGCCAAGGTACCTCAATCGGCCGTTTTCACGCATCGAAATCAATAATATATTAATCCTTATATCAATAATAATAGGTTGATAGCAACCGTGCCTCCCAACACTAAAAAATGTCATAGGATAAATGATGACGGTACCTTTCCAACCTTCCGCCCAGGCAATAAGAACTAAAGCAAACATAAGCCTACCCTTCTTATTGGCCTACACGACCAACTTGTTTAGGTCCCATTAGGCATTTAAGCTTGGCGTTTGCTCAAAATCATTATCCCAATACAGGTCCCTGAAATAATCAAAAAGGGGTCTTTAGAAATGAATCAATGCTCGACGTCAAATGAGGCCAAATTTGTATCTCAAAGTGTCGGAAATGTTAACACTCTGCTGACTCCTACTGTTGGCATATTAAAAACACCAGAATTAAAAAGGGAATTTTAGATGGCACAAATTATGCTAAAAAGATTTGATCACCAAAAAAGGAGGATTAGGATCATGCACAAACACATTAAACTCAATCTGTTCAAACTTTTTCTCTTCATTGCTATCTTTTTCCTGAGCGGCAATGCTTCGGCCACCACAACTACACTTTCATTTTTTGAGCACTCAACTTTTAGCACCCTTTCACCCGGAGAAGATGGCCTGTACGGCACGGGCGATGATTTAACTATTCCCATCGTATCCGGTCACTCCAATAACAGCGGTGCCGCCTCAGTCGGGTCCACACTACCTGGCCTTTACGTCAATCTTACTGGGTCCAATGTGTTTGCCGCGCCTCTTCAGGTTGGCGTAAACACCATGGTTGGGTTGGATACAGGGATTGAGACCTTGACGGGGAATGAAACTGCAGTACTCGATTCAACAGCAACCAATGAATTGATATGGAATGCAGATAATACTTTTAGTACCGCTTTCACTCACTTAATATCGAACGGTGATGTCAATGTTCTCACCCATGATAACAGTCTGGGCTATTACCTGCTAAATGGCCAGGACCCGAATGCCATTTTTGAAACAAACCCCGATTTGGCAACCCATTTCAACTTCCTAATTCCTTTGTTGCCCAATGATTGGACTGTAGTAACAACAAACCTGTTTGAATCCGCATATACCGCGCCTGGATATGGCACTCAGAGTTTTTTTGCAAGCGTGACAACCGTACAAACCTCCCCAGTCCCTGAGCCGTCCACGGTGCTTTTATTGGGTGTCGGCATCGTCGGAGTGATTGGAATGAGGCTACGGCAACGCACTAGTTGAATCAAGGTTGATTCGATACTGAATTGTCTTCGGTTGGCTATACACCCACGAATCAGGTGGTGAAATTTTACGATTAGAACATCGAACGGCCCAACCTGTTTCAAACAGGTTGGGCCGTGTTGTATCTATGTGTCCGAGGTATCCAGAAAGTTGTCTCTGATTACAACACGGCCGCATTTGAGGGTTGGCGTCATTTCAGCAAAACCCTTAGTGTCTAGGTGTCAGGTCCCGCATGATTCCTGACCTGTTTATGGAAAAGTTCCGGCTTCCTTTTTTGCCACTGTTTTAGAGCCTCTACCGGGGTTTTATGTTCCAAGGCCCGCTGGGGGATATGCTGATTGTATAAATACCCATAACGCAGCATGGTTTGTTCCAGGTCTTCAGCGGAATTGAACCTGGTCGTTGCCAGCACTTCGCTGATGCGGCCATTGAAACGCTCCACCATGCCATTGGTCTGAGGGCGACGGGGTGGAATCAGCCGATGCTCGATACCGTGTCGCACACAGGCTTGGTCAAATATATGCTTTCCCGTCGGCTTTCGCTCGCCGGCAGTGCTAAAACGATCCGTGAAGGCCTTATCGTTGTCGGTCAGCAGTTTGCGGATCACAAACGGAGCTTTGTTTACCAGACGGTTTAGAAAACCCGTAGCGGCTTGGGACGACTTGCTTTTGCGCAGCTCCAAGTAGACCCAGCGGCTGGCGCGGTCGATGGCCACAAACAGGTACCGCCGTGAAGTTTCATCCGGCATTTGCGGCAGGTACTTGATGTCGACATGAACGAAACCCGGGTCGTAGTTTTTAAAAGTCTTGGGTTTGTCTTTGGCCGTTTCCTCTTGGGGGATCAGATCGGCCAATCGAGAAATACCATGCCGGCGCAGACAGCGGTCCAGTCCTGCGCGGGAAACGTCGGCATTGATAAATTCCCGGGTGACCACCAGCAGATCATCCAGGGATAGGAGCAAAGATCGCCGCAGTTCGACAACAACAGCTTCCTGGGCTTCGCTCAGAGTCGTATTCAGCCTGTGAGCTGTATGAGAACGGTCATGAACGTCGTCGCGCTTTCGCCAACGACGAACCGTATCAATAGAGATACCCAGCTCTTTGGCCAAGGCTTTATCCGTCTTTTGGGACTGTTGGATATAGCGTCGTATCCTAGGTGTTGTCGTTGCGTTCGCGTGTAACCGAATCGTCATGTCGGACTCCTTCAGATTTCACAGCAGAGAATGTCAAAAAGCATATCCCGAGCTAGGAACAACGGGAAGCTTTTTCTGCTGATGGAATCATCTGGGACCCGACATCTAGGCTTCTAGTAGCGATTCAAATAGCCAAGCTGATCTGCCCCGCTACTGATGAAATGTTCGCGAGAATCTATCGAAAGGCCGGGTTAGAACATAAACCTTTCACACCAGTGGACCTATCAGATGGGGCAAGTCAAGATTTCCAGCCACAAAAGATGTAAGCATATTGTCGGATTTTTTTACAAAGAGAAACAAGCCAAAATATTTTGATGTATTTTCGGTATCTTACGGCGTGGAATATTGTTTGCAAAGTAGGCGACTGTATCTGTTTAGCACATTAGGCATATTTATTCGAGGGGGACTTTAATGAAGGCAATTGTTTCTACACTGTACACTCTATTATTTTTCACAGTTACGACCAATGTAATGGCCATGAGTATCACATCGATGACTACTCCTGGTGATTTGGCCCAGAACATGGTCGGCGCTGGCGTCAGTATTTCTAATATTACTTATACCGGTTATGCTTCTGCGTCGGGTTATTTTACAGGGGGCACTGCCGCGGGGATCGGTATCGAAAGCGGTATCGTTCTTACTAGCGGCTTGGCGGCCAACCTGAATGGTACCACCAACACCAGCGACGATATAGATAGTGATAACGACCTGCCAGGATATGCCCCCCTCAATAATTTAATTCCTGGTTTCACCACTTATGACGCTACCATCCTTAGTTTTGATTTTGTTAGCACAGGGGATGCTGCCTACTTTAATTACGTCTTTGGGTCTGAAGAATACAATGAATGGGTGAACAGTGATTATAATGACGTTTTTGGATTTTTCTTTAATGGTACTGAAGTAACTGACAACGTGGCCTTGATTCCAGGTACAAACACCGCTGTTTCTATTAACAACATTAACAGCAACTCTAATACTTTGTACTACAATGATAACGACAACGACGATGCACCTGGCGCTTATCCCTTCGAATACGACGGCTTTACTCATGTCTTTACCGCCAGCCTGCTTGGCTTGACCGCTGGAGAGACCTACCACCTTGACCTGGCTATTGCAGATGCTGGCGACTGGAGTTTAGACTCTGGCGTTTTCATCCAGACTGGCAGTTTTTCCAACACCCCTGTCGAACCGAATGTCGTACCTGAACCAGGGACATTCGCTCTTGTAGGTGCAGGAATCCTGGGCCTGTGTTTCATACGGCGCAAAAAAGATTGATACAGTTGAGCCTCACCCTCTCCAGACTAGCCTAAAATTTATCTAAAATATTCCGCCGAGGGTAAACAGGTCAATTGATTACAAAAAAACAAAGGGCTACGCTCATTGAATAGAGCATAACCCTTTGTTTTTATTATGGTACCCGGGACGAGAATCGAACTCGTACAGGATTGCTCCCGAGGGATTTTAAGTCCTACCCGCGCCTTTTCACTCCCCACAAACCACAATAAAAGACAACAATCCAAAAAACATTTCAACAAGTAATTTCAACACCTTGTCTCGCTTATAGTTAGGTGACGTTTTTGTGGTGTTTTGTCGTTAATAGTCATTTAACGCCAAAGTTTGTTCCAACATGGCACAGATTCGGCACAAAACCATACCCTCTTCTTTCGAACCAAAGCCAAGACAATAGACCAAAATTCCTGCCAATCAGCTCAGATCGTTTGCCCCCTCCGCGATTAGGGTCTGGCTGCTGCGATGGGCCATAAGGTAGCGGGCATCTTCGCCGTAGTTGGTGGGATAGACCTGGGGTACCGGTTGTTGCTGCAGGTCATCATCGACATTGACAAAGGTGAACAGACAGGAGTTTGACAGAGCCTTGGTGGTCTTGTCTCGACTGATGCGCTCGATGTTCGCTTCGACACAGATAAAGCTGCCTTTGGTATAGACCACACGGGTGGTGTAGTGCAGGGTGTCGCCCATGCGTACCGGGTGAAAAAAGTTGATGCGGTTGACCGCCGCGGCAATAGGGCGATTGGGGGCTATCTGCTCGGAGCAGATGGACGACAGTTCGTAGGCGCGACGGATCAGGTATCCACCGAAAATCTTTTTCGGCACGTTTTCCTGTTCCGGGTACATGCGTTCCCAGGCGTCGGCGGTCAATTTTCCCGCTAGCAGACCTTTGAAACCAGGGTCATCCTGGGCCGCATGCAGGTCGGTGAGCATCTGGAATTCCTCACGACTGGGCGGCTCGTTCAGACGCGCCTGCTGCTGCTTGTATTCCTTGCGCCGTTGTAGAGCCTTGTCGGCCCGCTGTTGCTCGATATCCTCACCATAGTCCAGGCCGGGCAGGGCAACGCTCACCGCTCCTTCGCCCATTCCCGAACGAGCGACCATGGTGAAGTAACAGGAAGCAATATGACGCACCGGGACGCCGGGTTGCTCGACACGAATGCCGATTTCCAGGGAGGAGCGGCCGACGTGGTTGATACGCGCCTTGAAGTGCACGTCCCGTGACATGTCGGTGACATGACGGATAATGATATTGTCGATAGCCGCCGTGACTACTCGAGCATCCGGGAAAAATTGGTTGACGTAGTTGAGTGCGGCCTCTTCCGCCACCTTGTCGAGAACCTCCAGCAGCAGGCCGAAGCGCATGTTGGCCTGAATCGGTACATCCAAAACCATGAAGCGCCGCTTCAAAGCCTCATCGCTGGTAAGGGAAAGAACCTTGGTGAAAGATGTTTGCAATGGACTGAGCATTATATTTTCTCCTGAAAAAGCAAGGAAGATTTGTTACCGGCAGCGCCGTACAAATCTTCCCGGAAATAGATGATGTTGAGCGGTGAGCTGGTTTCTTTCCTGATTCGGGCTAGATAATCCTCTCTTCTCTGGCCACCACCTCTTCCATGTGGTTGTTTATCTCTAAATTACCGAAAATCCTCTATAGTGGGTTTTCCCTTGGGCGATATTTTCAGCACTTTCATTTCCGGCTTGGTCAAGTCATGGGTGGGGCACATGCAAATTGAATCTGACCATTAGTATTTCACGTAGTTTAACTACACGTTATTCCAACCACTTCACCATCATGTCAAAATTGATTTTTTTTGGTTCCTTGACATCCTTGGCCGCATACCCCAAGGGGACTACCGCCATGAACTCTCCTTCCTGCTCCCCCATAAGACGTAGCACCTCATCTTTTATTAGAAACAAAATCCCAAGCCATACCGTCGCCAAACCAAGGGAGGCGGCCGCAACCAGCAGATTTTGGATCGCCGCCGCCGAACTTTGTATCTCCATTGTTTTGAAAAAATCCAGCGCCTGATCCTTTTCGACCTGGAACAGTTCGGTGCCATGTCCAATCAATTTTCCGGTATTGGCCACGACAATAACCACTGGTGCTGAATTGATGCTTCTGGCTGCCATGCGCAACAAAACTGCTGCCGCTCTTGGAAACTCTCCAGCTTTGGCGCCTACCAGGCCGACAAGTTCGTTTTTGCGCTTACCGCGAATAACGATAAATTTCCAGGACTGCTGATTGTGAGCCGAAGGCGCCTGATTGGCTGCACGCAAAATGGTCATCAGATGCTCGTCGGGAACAAGTTTATCCGTAAAAGAACGAATACTGCGACGCTGCTCAATATTCACCAATGTACTGTTCTGACCATGTGAAATACACATTAGATACTGTCTCCGGAAAAGGTATCATTATCTATTTTGATATTAATAAGGTGGGCGCATGCCTTCTCAGCCTGAGATTGAATTATCTCATCAAGCTCCAACCATATTTAAAATATTTGTAAAATAATGTTGTAATGGTTGCGCACGCCTCTAGTATAGCCCTAGCAGATTTATCTATTTAATCATTGATACTAGCATCGCTATCATCAATCTATTCTAAAGTTTCTAAATTTAATTGCCCTATCAGAAGAAGAAAGAAAGCTTAAAGTGAGGCTTTTCGTATTCTTAAAATAATTGTCCCCCTTACTTCTGAACAAAAAGGAAGGCCTTCTTTGTTTGCCAACAATCGTTTCCACCTAACGTTAAAGCCTTCGGCCTTATGGTTCCTCGCAAGCGTCACGTAAAGCTTGGCTAGAGGGTCAATATACTTTCAGCAATCCGGGATGTGTGCCTGTGATACAGCGCCCCCCTTCAGCAGTAACAATGAAAGTATTTTCGACACCGACCATACCTATCCCTTCGATGCCCTTTTTAGGTTCCAGAGCAAGCACCATCCCTTCCTGCAACGGCTCATCGAATCCCTTGGCGATGACCGGAGTCTCGTCTATTTGCAGACCGATGCCGTGGCCGAGAAAACGGGCCGGGCGGGCGCCATATCCCATGAAATTCTGAAGGAACTCGTCGCTCAGGCTGTCCATGACCTGCTTATAGATCGCCGAGGGGATGGCCCCGGGTCGAAGCTGTTCGGTGATCCGGTTCTGAATCGCCACACATTCGCGGTGAGCGGCAATCGCCTCGTCGGCAATCGGCCCGCCAAACATGTAGGTTTGGGTCTTGTCGGTATGATAACCGTCCACACCGCAGCAAATATCGACAAAAACCAAATCGCCTTTGCCCAGTTTGTGGGTGCGACTGCCAAGCAGCGGCACCGCCGGGTGTAGACCGTAACTGCCACCCGGGCCGTCGAAGTAGTTGGGATAGATCGAACTTTCGCCAAAACAAATATTGCCCAGGGCCATTTCGGTCTGGAACATACCGAACCGAGCCACACCGTGATGGCCCTCTTCGACCATCACCGGATAGAGCGCTGCTGCAAACTCCGCTTCACTCATGCCCTCCCTGAGCATGGCCGGCACCCGCTCCTCAAGAATGCGGCGATGTATCTCCCCGGAACGCTCCATAAGGTTCAGCTCGTAGTCGCTTTTGACCGCCCGTACGGCTGCCATGGCCCCATCAATGGACCGGATATCGCTAACGGGAATGTATTTCTGGAAGCGGCGCAGCATAGCCAGAGGCACCAGCTCGCACTCAAGGTGCAGGCGGGCGGGCATATTTCCGACTGTCGCAGCGACATCACGAAAGCTGTTCATGGGCTCGATGCGGGGAAACAGCGATTCATCCCTGGCCCGTTCGATACTCTTGCGTACCCAGTAGATTGCCTCGTCGCCGCGCGGAATCCATAACAGGCCGTCCTGCATGGTGCCGGTGAAATAATACTGATTAACCTTGCCGAAAATGACCGCTGCCTGCCAGTCGGGCTCGGTGCTATCCATCTGGCTTCGGAAACAGTTCAGCCGCTGCTGCAATTCGCTTAACGGAACCTGCATGATTTCTCCACTTATTATGAATGATTGCACCAGAGTCTGGTGTAACATGTTCAGATCAATTCTTGTGGCACCTGGACCTCGCAAGGAACCTTGATCTGGCACAGACCGCAGGGTGTAGCGCCGGTGCCGTAGGTTTTTGTGGCGTAAGGCGCGGTTGTCTCCAGGATGTAGCTGCAACAATCCTGCTTGTCGTGTCCCCCTCTTGTCGTGATGGCGTCGGCCGGGCAGCGATTGGCGCAGGCGCCGCAGGTCCCCTTGGCATACCAGAGGCACCAGGCGTGATGATCATCCCCGTAGACTCGCTCGGTAACCGGCAGATCGATGCGCGATACCACTGAGCCCAAGCGCACCGCTTGCCACCAGCGGGTGATCAGTGCATCGGAGAGGCTGAAGGGACCGTGCCAAGCAACGAAGGTAGCGTGTTGTTCCGACCTGTTAGTTACCAGACCAAAGTACTCCGACTGCTGGTAGCCGACATCAGGTAAACGCTCGGGCAACGCCTCAGATCGAGTATGATTGTAGACTCAACCAAGCAAATTCCTTGCAGAGCCCCTCAAATATACTGTAGTGATATTTCTTTGAGATATTTCTCCTGCAACACCTTGGCCACGCGCTTGACGATGTTACGCCGGATCTCCAGTTCCGCCGGGTGACTCGGATCCTGATGCGCTTCATTGATCTTGGTTCCGACCAGAAACGAAATGGCATCGCTGTCGCGCAACATCTGGGCCAGCCGGGCGGCGCCGTGGCCTTCTTGAGGGATGTCCCCCTGCTCCAAAAATTGCGCTACCCGGGTCAAGGTCAAAATCCCCTCCGTAATCAAATCAACCCCCTCCATGTGCGATACTGGCGGGATGCCGCAGCCATGGCTACCCAGATCCGTATGAATCTCCCGACCCAATTCGCGAGCCACAATATCGGCCGAAGTGCCTCCGCAAATCACCTTGCGCCCGGCAAATGAATCAAGGTAATTGGCATAAACGACATCGCGCTCCTGGGAAAACGGCGGGCCGGTAAGCAAAATTGTCCGCCGCGGCACCCGGAAATAGACCACCCCCACCGTGATGTCGTCCCCGGCCTGCTGGCCGGGTTCTTTCTGCAGGGCCGCTTCGAGGATCTCTTGCGAGAGGTCGCGAGCGGAAATGGCCGGATCGTCGCGCAGCATATCGAGTACAAAATCGGCGCAGCCGGACAGTCGCCAGCCGAGCTTGTACTGCTGTGAACCGAGGCCGGCCTGGGTAATGCCATCCGATATGAAAACCAGACGGTCCTGGGAACGAGGTTCAATGTGGGAAATACGCAGCTTGCGTTTCTGGTGCCGGGGTGAACAGACTTCTTTGTAGTCCGTACTCAATACTTCATCTTCGCGGATGTGCAAAAATGGCGGGTTGTCCATCTCAATGATCCGTGCGCTGCCACTTTCCCGGTAATCAAAAATGGAGAAGGTCGCATAGCTGATCTTGCGCCTCTGGCAAACCGGCAGGGCATCCATCATGATTTCCGCCGAGCGGCCGATTTCCAGGTCGCTGGCGATGAATTTCAGGGCCATGGAGGAGGTCATGGTCGACAGGATTCCGGCCTTGACCCCGTGTCCCAATCCGTCGGAGAGCACGGCGATCCTGCGGTTCTGGTCTTCGACCTTCTGCATCAGAAAAGAGTCGCCGCAGACATCCTCGCCGTGGTAGTTGCATTGACTGAATTCAATCTCGACAAACAGGTCCTGTGCCATCTTCAGTAGCCCCCTTCACTTTACTCCTTATTTTTCTTCGACTGACGGAACCAATTTGTGTGCGGTGGCATCTTCCGGAGCGAACCCTTCCACCAACGAACGTAACAGGATTTCCGTTTCCGCCATGTTTTCGCCTAACAGGCAAGCAACCTCCTGTACGGTCTTGAGGTTCTTGTGAATGACCTCCTGTGCTCGCTGGGCTATCAGTTCCCGTGGAAGTTCCGAATCGGTGACGTCGGTGATGACCCCGCCGACTACCAGACCCGGATCGATCGGAAAGATGGTCAGGTCGAAAATACGATTGTCCACATGCAGCGATTCGCGGCGCAGAGACTCTCCGCTTTTCAGCACCTCTTCGAACAGTTCGCCAAAAGGCAGTATTCTCCGCAGCGAAGCACCGGCTAGCCCCGGACAGACTTCATAAACTTCAAGCAACGACTCATCGAACAAGGTTGCAAAGCTACAGTTGCAATCGAGAATTTTCAGCTCATTGTCGGCCAGCACGATGGCGGAGGGGATGCAGTGCAACAAAGCATTGGCCTTTTTCTGCGCCTGTTCCCGCAAAAAGGATAGACACATTGATGATTCGGCATGGCCCGACAGAATAGCTTTGGCGAATTCCCCGCAGGTTTCATAACCACAGCCGCCGCAATTCAGTTCGTCGTCGCGACTTTCTTTGCCGACGCGACGTAGAGCCTGACGGATTTCCTGTTCACCATAGCTCCGAGCCGGCAGTGGCAGATCACAAATATTCTCATCGATATTGGATAAGGGCTGGCGAAGAACAGGCTCGGCCGGGATATTGGCCCGAGAGATCACTTCCTGCCATTGCTTCAGTCCGGCCTGTCCTGGAGTGGCACAGGGACCGTTGATGCAACCGCCGCGACAAGCCAGCAATTCGAGGAAGGTCGGCAGAGTCACATTCTCCGGCCGCAAATCACCCAGTACGTGCTCGATGCCGCGAAGGCCACCCACAGTGCCGTAATGGACCCGATCGCTACCACCCTGCATGCGCAAGGTGTCAATCATACCGCCTTCAATCGGGTACAAAGCGCCTTCTTGAGCACTTTCAGGCACAAAACGATCCTCCTCCCCTATCACCAGGGCAGCCGGGTTGATACGGGTTTCGCCCAACCAAGCCCTAAGGTCAGTAAAGGTGATGACCGCATCCATCAATTCCGGATGACGGTCCCCTTCGTTTTTCTTGGCCCCGCAGGGTCCGATGAACACGACCGCGACATCAGAACCGTAATGCTGTTGGAGCATGGTACAGTGGGCCAGCAGGGGGGAAAAAACAGAAGCGATCGAATGGGCAAATTCCGGCAGATATTTTTGAACGTAGGTAACCGCCGCCGGGCAGGCGGAGGACAGAATCAATTTTTGCCGGCCCTCATTAAGCTCCCTGACCACCTTGGCAGAAACTTCCTGGGCTCCCAAAGCGGTTTCGCTGACCCCGGCAAACCCCAGTCGCCGAAGGGCGGCAATTATGTTCGCCGTGGGTATACCTGGAAACTCGCTGACATAAGAAGGAGCGAGGGAGGCAAAAACCTTCTTCGATTGCTGCAGTAGCTGCTTGACATCCGTCAGGTCATCACGCACCCGCTTGGCTCCAGCAGGACACACCCGAACACAAGTTCCGCAGGCCACACATTTCTCAGGCACGATTCTGGCTTGGCCGTCAGCTACCTTGATTGCTTTGACCGGGCAATGCCGAACGCATTTCGAACAATCCTGGCACTCATTTTCCGCCGTAAAAATCGGTGAACATTGGTAATACCCCATGACACACTCCCGTCAATACAAGCCCAGTTGCTGGTCGAGCAACTGCTCGATGGTCTCGGCTTTGACTCCACCGAACAATCGGCCGTTAATCTCGATGTTCGGCCCTTCAAAACAGCGTCCTTCACAACGGCTGCCGCGCAGGTCGATGGCGCAGTTGACCTGACGATAGTTCAGGTAGCGTTCGATGCGCTCCAGGTTCTCCTGATTGCCGCGGCTATAGCAGGAACTGCCCATGCAAATCTTGATACGATGTTCCATATTTAACCTCTATACCAAGCAAAAAGGTAACAACTCAGCCCCATTGCTGCTTACAAACTCGCTTGCCGGATGACTCGCTGACCATGACGCCAACCACAGGCTTTGCCCCCTGAAACGACTTAAGCCCGGAAACCGCTAGTGCGGTTCCGGGCTTAAGCCAGGCTGTCACCTGCAAAACAGCCACCTGCGTCACAGGCTCTCGGCCCGGCCCGAAGCCCCGTGACGGCTAACAAAAAAATGTAATTATCAGAACGTCACAATCACCGCAAAAATCAAACAGCTATACCGCGCTTCATTTATTAACGAGCCCCATTTGCCTGAAGGCTTCGTTCATGGCGGCGTTCCAGATGTTTACGTCAAATTTTTCTGACAGCGGCACAAGAAAGTGACTAGCGTTATTATTAATTATGTAAGACACGAGATCAGAGAACGACATTTGCAGTACCTGTGAATTTGAAGGCCAAGTCCTTGCTAAAAACTCTCTGGAAAGTCCAATGTTTGGATGCAAAATATCTCCAAGTAGGAGAGGAAAGGGAGGAGTAACCCCCCCCCACTTGGAATTACATAGGTAGGATAAAACTAGACTAGCTTTTACGTGTGTGGGGGTTACTCAACTATTTGAGCAGTTGTAAATGCCATATCTAGGGAAAACAAAAAAGTTTCTATCTACACCGCAACTTCTTGACCAACAAACTATTCAATACATGATTCAATATTCCTACAAAAAACAAACTCAACAATTTACTGTTAGAGCATTTTGCCTTCGCTATGAACAACCATGTAACTTGAAAGCTCATGACTCGACCTGCACACCTCTAGAAAAAGTTAAAACAAACTTTCTAAAGCCTTAACCGCTAGTCAAAAAAGATCCAAGTGGGGAGAGAGGAGGTCCCCCCCACTTGGGATTCCAAGGAGGTAAAGACTAGCTTTTCATGTGCGGAGGCTACTCAACTACTTGATAATTCTAAAAGCTATATCTAGGTCGAACAAAACGGTTCTTGCTGCACTGCAACTACTTGGTTTACAAACTATTCAATACAGAACCAAATACCTTCGCAAACAACAAACTTAAAACAAATTTGGCTGGTTGACCAACACACTATCAGGCCCTGCTTTCCCGAGTCAACCTATTTTTTCAATCGGCATGCAAAAATGTCCCTTTTTGACCTTATTTGTTAATTGCCATCCAAAACCTCCCCACCTTCGAGGGCAATCATCGACCCAAATTGATCCACCTCAGCACTTGTTACCTTCTCCCAGCAAATCGGTCCATTTTTGTGTTAAGTCCCAAGACCGGATTTGACAAGGAGGAAGAACATGGCGAAGAAACGTTACCGTCCCAAAGAGATCATTTCCAAACTGCGTGAAGAAGACATTTTGATCGGTCAAGGTCAGACCGTGGCTCAAGCAATCAAAGCAATCGGAGTGAGTGAAGTGCCTTATTACCGCTGGCGCAAAGAGTATGGCGGGATGAGCACTTTGATACTGCAGGAAGCAGCCAAGGGAAACTTCTAAGTCCTGAGCGTCGCCGGGCCTGCGTGAATGCCGTTCAGGAAAGATTACGTATCTCGGAGCGGCGGGCATGTCGCGTCTTAGGCCAACAACCGATCCGTACAGAGACGACCACCCCAGCCACGAGAAGACGAAGGCTCGCTGACAGCAGCCATTATTGAATTGGCCAGTCAATATGGCAGCTATGGCTATCGGCGTATTACCGCCCTCATTCAACATGGCGGATAGACGGTCAACCACAAGCGGGTAGAACGGATCTGGCGACGGGAGGGACTAAAGGTCCCACAGAAACAACCAAAACGAGGCCGACTCTGGCTCAATGACGGGTCCTGTATTCGCAAGCGACCCGAATATCGAAATCATGTCTGGGCCTATGACTTTGTCCAGGATCGAACGCACGATGGCAAAGTCTTCCGGATGCTGACCGTGATTGACGAATACAGCCGGGAGTACCTGGCCATGCGGGTTGATCAAAACTTAACTCGAACGATGTGGTGGAGACAGTGTCTGACCTGTTTCTGCATCAAGGGACGCCTGGCTACATCCGGCCTGATAATGGCGCAGAATTTACGGCAAAGCTGGTCAGGGGCTGGTTGGAGCGTCTCGGGGCCAAGACGTTATTCATTGAGCCAGGCAGCCCTTGGGAGAACGGTTACAATGAATCCTTCAACGGTAAACTGAGGGATGAGTTGCTCAATGGGGAGATTTTCTATACCCTCAAGGAGGACAAGATTCTGATTGAACAGTGGCGATGACATTACAACACAATCCGTCCACACAGTTCGCTCGGCTACCGTCCACCAGTACCCGAAACAATAATGCCGCTGCCTATTCAAGCAGCGGCATTGGAAACCGACAGGGTTGCGCTACACTAACATTCGAAGTAGACCTATCAGGTGGGGCAGGTCACTCCATAACTTGGAGGACCCGTTTAAAAAGGGAAATGCCTTCGATTTTTAGGAATGCCCTATCGGTTCCCATACGACGGTTCTATCCGCCAACGAGGATAATGCCGGTTATTAATGACGAATTCCCTTTTATCGCAGCATCCTCCCAAACATGAAACCCTACGGGACGTTAGAAATCTATGCGTTGTTTACTGTCGAAAAGATTGGCAAAAAAAGAAAATGGAACTTTTCCATAAACAGGTCAGGAATCATGCGGGACCTGACACGTAAGCACTAATTTTGCCAATAGGGTGATCACTCATCTGCCTCAACAAAGTAAGGGTAGTGACCATGCCTCCCCCAAACACAAAGTATCCTTTCTGAAGGAGAAGGCATGGCCACCGAAGTGGGGTGGTTTCCAAGAAATCCGATTTACCAGAACATCCTGTAACTCAAAGAATGAGAACCAATCCTGCAAGCCGGCGGTCTACCTCCGGCAGAAAATCTGCACAATCCGCCTCACTCATCAAACGCTCGGCACGTAAAATCGATCGACTGGCAGCCTGCTGCAATACCCCACCTACCTATCCACAAGCCTTTTTCAGCATTTATATGCCTTCGCAAGAATACCGCCTCTAAGATTTGGCAAACCCTGCTCCGGATCGAGATTCCAGTCATCATCACTTAATACCATGGCATCATTATGCAGCATGGCTCCACTAAATCCAGTCTCAGGACCACCTTCCTGTTCAGGGCACCACCGTCCATGGGGTATTCTTATCGTACCTTCCGGCTGCGCACCATCATGCTTGAGGAGCAACTTCAACCTCCCATGAGTTGTCTCAACCCAGATCCATTCGCCGGAGGGAAGTCCAAGGGACTGCGCAGTTTTTGGATGAAGCAAGGCAACAGGATCGGGCTCTACGTTTCTAAGGGGCCCTTCCTGCATATAGCAGGAGTTAAAGCCCGGATCTTCACGCAGACCAGCAAAAAGGGTTAAGGGATATTCCTTCGCAAGTTCCGGGTCACTGATTGGAGTCTGCTCCGGCTCCTTGTAGTACGGCAACGGATCATACCCAAGTCCTTCAAGCACACTTGAATACAGCTCAACTTTTCCTGATGGGGTCGCCACGCCTACCCCACCCGGGGCAAAATAATCGGGAATATTAGACGGATAGGTGAATTGCTTCTGGAACTCTTCCCAATCCTTACCAGTCGGGCTGATCCTGTAGTTCATCAATTCAGCCCGGTCCTTCCACGGGAAATGCTCTTCAAGTCCCATCCTGATGGCCAGCTCTCTGACGACATAATATTCATCTTTGGCTTCGCCAGCCGGTTCGACAACTTGCTGGGAAGTATTGGCGAAAGGAATACCTTCCCAATTCGGCGTAACAACAGGCCTCTCCAGCCAGTGATCACCGGGGAGAATATAATCGGCAAGCTGCGCTGTAGGGTTGATGAACTGATCGTAACAAACAACCAATTCCTGATTCATGAGACCAGCGAGTGCGTTTTCCTGATTTGCAAAGCCCATCAGCGCATTGCTGGCAAATGTAAAGAAGGCCTTCACAGGATACGGTTTCTCGGAAGCCATAGCCGTAAACATATCCGTCGGATTGGCCATAAACGCGGCCATATTGTGGAAGTACCTATTTTCTTCCCCATAGACTCTTGCTGACGGCTCTTCAAACGCACTCATCCCCGTGTATGTAAGGAGCGGGTACCGTTCTGTACCGAGCTGAATCTTTTTCTTTTCTTCAGGCAGTGCTTCGTGCATCTGAATCTGGGAAACAGACACGAACTCTGAATGGGGGAGCCCCAACAACTCCGCCCCTTGCTTAAGGCTGCCAGTAATTGCCCTTAAAATGCATTGAGCGCGGATCGCCGACGTACTGTTTTTCTGCATGTCAGTTGAAACAGCCCAAGGTATGGATGCAGGCCCCTCGGTTGCGAACATAACAGCAGCTTTCCTGATTTCTTCGGCATCGCATCCGGTTATTTCCGCAACTTTGTCTAAAGGATATTCCTGAACCCGTTCTTTAAGCTCTTCAAACCCAACACACCAGTTTTCAACAAACTCTTTGTCGTACAACTGTTCATTGATGATAACGTTAATCATCCCGAGAAATAGAGCTGCATCTGTCCCATAGCGAAGAGGAAGCCAAATATCCGCCATCTCTGCGACCTTGGTTCTGCGCGGATCAAGCACAATAAGCTTGCAGCCTCTTTTTAAAGCAGCCTTAAGGTCATTGAACTGGGAGACCCAATTATGATTACTGAGATTTTTACCAATGAACAAAAGGCAATTAGAGTCGGCAAAACTCGCAAAAGAGTAACTTCCATGAGTTACTCTATGAACTCCGGCTGTATTCCCGATACACATATACATGGCGGCAGTCCAGTTCGGGCTACCCAAGAGATTCATGAATCTCCGGAGCGTTCCACATTCGCTTTGCTGATTAATCTCAGTCTGGCTTACACCAAGGGACTCCGGACCGTATTTCGCTATAATCTTTTTCAACTTTTCGGCAATTTCATCCAATGCCTGGTCCCAACTGATTCGCTCCCACCTTTGCTCTCCCCTCTTACTACCCACGTTTTTCAGAGGATAGAGCACACGATCCTTATGAGTCCTGATCGTGTCCGCATTCACCGACTTCATACAAATACTATTGGGGGGAGTTGTCGGGTGAGGCTCTGAGATACTCTTTGTTTGGATCTTACCGTCATCCTTCACTACAGCCTCTACAACACAATTAATATCGCAGGACTGACAGGCAACGTGCTTCTTGCTAGCCATTTTGTACCTCCTAGTGCTTAGGGCTTAGCGGATCAACAGGACTACCCTCCGACCCAAGTACCTTTTTGTTGAGTTAAAAAACAGTTAACTTCTCTTCCAAAACGTTCAAGAACGACAGCCTAACGATAGCAGACTCCCGCCCGGACTCAACGTTACGCTGCCTAAACAAACGTTAGAAAACCCTGACAAATCGGGCCTTATTGGGCATTTGTTTAGTCGTATTTCTTCCCGAAACGCCTTTTCCATACGACAGCGCAAGAGTCAGTCTGTCGGTTAACGTGAAGTGGTTACCAATCCCCACAGCAAGTTCTGACTGCCTGGGAATGGAAGTGCCGGTATTCTTATCCTTTCCAGAATTGGTTGTCTGGTAATCAACCTTAATGAAAGGCTCTACCCGGTGGGAGTCAAGATAGTTGTCGTGTCTATCATGTCCTAACACAGGGGGGCTTGGTAATTGTGATTTCTCGGACGGTTCGGTTACCTGTAAAATCCCTATGAATATGTGACAATCCCTTTTGACATGATATTTGGGGCAACCGTGGGCATTTCGCATTCCATAGAGGGTAATTCTGAGACGCTTGCGGATCCATTACACAAAAAGCAGCAACTGAATTTGTGCCTAATTGGTAAAGCATATCGCTATCCATATTATCAAAATGAATTATCCATTTTGGCAATTAATAGAGACTATATCGATATATATTGTGATTTTAAGCGGCCAAATGGCTATTCTTCCACTGAAATTGCTGCAAAGCGGGAGTCGTTGAAAAACGTGTTGATTCCGTTTAGTGATGAAGAAAATATAATCAACGGCATCTTTAACTGTTTGGATCTTTTCTGCATTTTCATCAGAAATTCCCACGTCAAACTCTTCTTCAAGAATCAAAACCAGCTCTACGGTATCGAGGGAATCGACAACAAAATCGTCCATGAATGCTACATCAGCGGCCACCTGATCTTCGTCTACACCCAGTTGCTCAGCAACAATTGCTTTACACGTATTTCAATAAAAGCCATATACTTTTCTCCTGTGTGGTTTCGGCTAAAACCCAATCCGTTTTTGTTTACATATACATTCCGCCGTTGACTTCGATAACCTGACCTGTAATGTACCCGGCGTTTTCAGAAGCCAAGAAGAGTACTGTGTTGGCAATATCGTCCGGCGAACCGAGGTGCTCCAGATGAATCTGGGCGGCCAACTCCTGATGATTATATTCCGGCAATGCGTCAGTCATATAGGTAGCGATAAAGCCAGGGGCAACCGCATTGACGGTTACATTCCGTTTTGCCAATTTACAGGCATTGGAGCGGGTCAATCCTATCAGTCACGACTTGCTGGCACAGTAGCTAGTCTGACCGGCATTGCTCATTTAGCCGACAACCGAGGCGATATTGATGATCCAGCCGCTGCATTGTTTGGTCATGGCTTTCGCAGCAGCACGGGTGCACAGAAGACCGGTTAGAATACCTGCAGTAGTCCACCTTCGCATTGCCCCACCAATACCCCCTGACGACTATTTGGGGGCAAATACAGTGCTCAAAGCTTGACATGTGGGTCCATCAATCAAATCCTGAGTTAATGAGGTCGTGGATGTGAATAATGCCGAGGGGAGATATCGACTCGTCATTCTCAAATACAAAAAGGGAGGTGATGTGATACTCCTTCATTTTCTGCATGCTTTTAGCGGCCATGGTGCTAGCTAGAATCCTCTTAGGATTTGCTGACATCACTTCAGCGAGAACCTTGTTGAGACATTCGGGACCTTCATTTAAGAGGAGACGCCGCAGGTCTCCGTCGGTAAAGACACCTACAAGCTCCTTATCTTTCTTTACGACACCAACAACCCCCAATTTCTTCTCGGTGATGGTGAAAAGGGCATTTTGGACACTGCATTCCTGGGGGGCTAATGGAATAGCGGCTTCCTTGTGCATGATATCTTCCACGCGAAGGAGAAGTCTTTTACCAAGTGCCCCGGAGGGATGACAGAGGGCAAAATCCTCAGCCTTGAACCCTTTTTCGTTGAGGAGGGCTACCGCCAGTGCGTCTCCCATAACCAATGCGGCGGTGGTACTTGAAGTCGGCGCCAGGCCGAGGGTACAGGCTTCCTTGGGGACGGAAACGTCCAAATAGATATCACCTGCACGACTTAGAGTGCTTTCAGGCCTCCCGCACATCGAGATCAGCTTTGACCCCATGCGCTTGATAGCCGGAAGGAGGCGAAGCACCTCTTCGGTTTCTCCCGAGTTCGAAATAGCCAGAACGACATCTTCTTTGGTTATCCTTCCCAGGTCGCCATGAACGCTTTCGGCAGGATGCACGAAAAAAGAAGGGGTTCCGGTTGAAGCCATGGTGGCCGCAATCTTCTGGCCGACATGTCCAGACTTACCCATTCCCGTAATGATCAGGCGACCTTCGCAGGCAAGAATCATGTTTACGGCTGTAGAGAACTCTCCATTGATCCTTTCTTTCATTTGGATCAGGGCGTCGATTTCATCCTGTACAACCTGGTGGGCTATCATTGCCTGGGTAGAAAGGGTGTGCATCTGTTTCCGCTCCTGTTTCGCTAAAATTCCCAATGGTTCCAAGCACCTCCTACTTGTATCTAATTCCGGTGCTGGACTTAACATTTTAAGTGCAGCATCTTGACCTCAAACTAGTTTATTACTCACTAGATCGTGTATATACACGCAATCTTTCAAAAAAACACTTCTTGTTACTTATTTTCAGTACCGGAAAAGCTTTCAAGTGAAATTGTTATTTGCTCAAACACTTGCAGTGGAATTGTGCCGATATGATCGGAAATTTCCTGCTGGATTGTCTTCCAGAGCGGCAGAGCCTTATCAAAAATCTGCAACCCCAATTTAGAGATGATTATTTGCCTTTCCCGCAAGTCCTTTGTCTTTGTGCTTTCTATTAACTCATTAGTTTCAAGGTGCTTCAGGTTTCTAACCAGCGTAGTTCTGTCCAGACATTGTTTTTTTGCCAGAGCGCTGATATTAAGCGGCCCGTTTGTCTTGATGGCCATCAACAAAGAAAACTGGTTCGATTTCAGTCCGCTCGCCTTCAACGCCTGATCATATATTTTTGTGATAGACCGTGATGCTCTGCGCATATTCATACAAGCGCACCCGCTTAATGGTTTTCCAGACTTTGGTTCGTTCATATCACTTCCTTTACGATAGATGTATATACACGCATCATATTTTAAATTTACTCACCAGAAAGGAAGGAGATTGGTAGGCAATTCAAGACAGTTGTCATTTGGGCAGTCTATGCCCTGCCTGAGTTGATTACACATCTTTCGAGACAATCTAATCTCTGAGACTTGAATCGTCCCTTGTTTATTAGACACTCCTGACACGCTCGCCCCGTTGAAGGCCAAAGTGTCCAATATGTTGTCCCTGATTGGCCCCCCCTCGGCGGGGGGGGGGCTAACCTATCGGAGGAACTTAAGTATCTCTACAGATTCTGGGATTAACCTTGTACCACGCGACGAGCAGCACGCTTGATGCTGACCAGGTTACGGAAGCTGATGTTGTCGGTGGTGATGTTGTTGCCTTGGGAGCCGCAACCGAGGGTCAACGAGGGGATCATAACGTTGAACAGGCCGCCGATGGCGCCGTGGCTGGTGGGCGAGTTGAAGGTAACCCGGTTGGCGTCGACCTTGCTGGCGAACTCGATGCAGGTTTCGTCGCTGGCGGAGTGGATACCGGCGGTATGACCGGCGCCGCCTTTTTTCAGCAGCTCGGCGCAACGCTCGATGGCTGCGTCCTTGCCGTCAACAACCATGTAGCCGAGGGAAGGAGAGAGCTTTTCACGGCTCATGGGTTCTTCGTCCTGGATGCCTTTGAGAGGACCGACCAGCAGAGCGCGGGTTCCTTCCGGAACGGAGAAGCCGGCCATTTCTGCAATCTTGGGAGCGGGCTGGCCCACAACCTTGCCGGAAACAACGTAGCAGTCGCCGAAGTAGAGCTTTTCGAGCTTGGCTTTTTCCTCTTCGTTGACCAGGTACGCGCCGATTTCCTGCAGCTTGGCGACGGCTTTTTCAGCCACGGCAGCGTCGTCAAAGATCAGGTTCTGCTCGGAAGCGCAAACCACACCGTTGTCGAAGCACTTGGACAGCAGGGTGTCTTCCATGGCCTGGTCAAGGTCGGCATCGCTGGCAACATATACAGGGCAGCCGCCGGCGCCTACGCCGAAGGCGGGGTTGCCGGAGCTGTAAGCGGCTTTCACCATGGCGCCGCCACCGGTAGCCAGGATAACGTCCACGCCGGGGTTGGTCATCAGGGCGTTTGTGGCTTCGATGGAAGGCTTCTCGACCCATTGTACGCAGTTCGCGGGAGCGCCAGCCGCGATAGCAGCATCGAGACACAACTGAGCGGTGGCCACGCAGCATTTCTGAGCGCGAGGGTGGAAGCCGAGAACGATTACGTTGCGGCTCTTAAGAGCAGACAAGATCTTGAAGCAAACGGTGGAGGTGGGGTTGGTGGTCGGGGTGATACCGGCCACTACGCCAACGGGCTCGGCGATCTCGATGATGTCGTTTTCGTCCTTAACGACACCAACGGTCTTGACACCCTTCATGTCGTTCCAGATGACGGTGGAACCGAATTGGTTTTTGATGGTCTTGTCCGCCACGTTGCCGAGGCCGGTTTCTTCAACGGCCATTTGGGCCAGTTCTTCTTTTTTTGCTTCCACGGCGTTAGCTACCGCTTCGCAGATGGCGTCGGTCTGCTCCTGGTTGAGCTTTTTGAAGTCTTCCAGGGCCACTTTGGCCGTTTCGATCATTGCGTTGATTTTTTGTTCTACCATGGTGTTCCTCCTAGTCTGCTTGAGTTGAGTTGCGCAGCGCGCAAGGCTGCACACGATTTAGTGCCAGGTGCCCTAGGCACCAGGGCCGCCTTAGAAGTCAATGGCCACTTCGAGGGAATCGAGAAACTTGTTGAAGGCGGTGAAAAGTTCCATGACGCCCAGGGCCTCGATGATCTCGGCGTCGGTGGTGCCGCTGTTGCGGAGAACCTCGAACTCATTATCGGGAATCCGCAGGGGCTCCAGGTTGGCTTTTCGGGCGAAGGCGATCAGGGCTTCCTCCTTGACGGTAAAGTCGGCCTGACCCAGGTTTTCCTCGATAAGCCTAAGTTTCTTGTGAGGCGGCGGTTTTCTCGGACACTGATTGGGGATAAAGTCCCCTTGTTCAAGGAGTTCTGATTTCTGATAATCCCTGCATTGAGCCACATGTTTTTTCAGCGATTCAATGAGATCACCAGGTTTTTGGCCCTGATTGTTGAACAATGCATTGAAACGACTGAGTTTCTCGTCGGCTGCTGCATCAAATTCCTCAGAAGGCCCTTGGGCGATGGTTGCTTCGCCTGCGGTTTTTCCCACCCGACCGCCTATTACAAGTGCTTCTGCCAAAGCATTGCCGATCAGACGGTTGGCACCGTAGGCGCCGGCCGTGACCTCACCTGCGGCATAGAGCCCCTCACAGGAAGTCTTTCGATTGTTATCCACCACAACTCCGCCCATACAGAAATGTACGGTGGGAGTTACTTGGAAAACCCGTTCGCCTTTTACCCACTCGGACGGGAGCAGGGCGGATAATTCATTGGCAGTTTCAGGAGAAAGTCCTCTAAGATCAAATGCCACAGTATCTTTTTTCAGGGTCCTCCAAGATTTCTTTCATGATCGCCTGGGCCAACTTGTCCCGGATGATCTCTGTCGGGTTGTGATAGCCGTTCTTTTCCAGAAAGTTCTCACCACGGATTTTTCTTAAGGCAACACCGTCCTAGGCAAGAATTCGATTATGCATCCCGAGCCTCAGTTGGTTACCCAACTTGTTTTGTGCGCAAAAAAAATCAGAGGGATTTCACCCAGTCCTTGAGACGCTCGCCCTGCTCAACAAATATTTCGGGATCATTAAAAGAACTGGCGAGAAGACAGGCGCCCTGAATAATCGAAAAAAACTGCCCAGCCAGCGCATCCGCATCTTTCTTGCCCATCAGTCGAAACTGTTCCGACAACCAACCGTGATGGTCCTTCAGGGCGTCAGGCAATACGTCTGTATGGCAGCCAATAGATTTGTGGACTTCTTGTGAGAGGCTCCCGACAGGACAGCCATCGTTGCCAACTCTCTCTTTACCAGAGATGAGCATATCTATATGACTGATCAACCTGTTTCTGGGATCAGGGTCCAGCTCCCAGGCGGTCCGCAAAGTAATCAATGTTTGTCTTTGACTCTCGATTACATCGCTAAGGAGTTCTTCCTTTGTCTTATAGTAGTGTACAGATTGCCGAGCGAAATACCTGATTCACGAGAAATGTCGGCGAGAGTCGTACTCTGAAAGCCTTGTCTAAAAAATAGACTTTGGGCCGCTTCCAGCAGGCGAACTTTCTTCTTAGTTTCACTAGGAAGAGTATCAGCTTCATGAGGAAAAAAAATGTCGGCGTCGGAAATCATAACCTACCTCGTAACAATTGTAGTTATGACCAAAGATAGCAAACACTGCTCTTCCGAGTCAACAGCTCAGAACAACTTGTTGTTGTTTGCATAATAAACTCAGAGTGAATCCACCCAGGCTATGAGACGCTCGGCCTGCTCAACAAATATTTCGGTATCCTTAAAAGAATTGGCGAGAAGAGCTGCGCCCTGAAGGGTGGCGAAAAACCATCCGCCTAGCGCATTCGCATCCTGCTTGCCCATCAGCCGAAATTGTTCCGACGCCCAATCGAGGGGGCCCTTCAGGGGATTGGGCAATTCGTCCAAACTACAACCATTGCCTTTGTTGAGTTCCTGAGAAAGGCTCCCGACCGAGCAGCCATACGCTGCAATCCTGTCACAATCAACGATACTCATTTTTATAAAAACAACCAACCTGTACCTAGGATCAGGAATCAGATCCAAGTCGGTTTTATAAGTATCAAATTTTTTTATTTGTCTCTCGGTTACAGCGGATAGAATTTCATTTTTTGTTTTGTAATAGTAGTACAAATTGCCAAGTGAAATACCTGATTCTCGAGAAATGTCAGCGAGAGTCGTACTGTGAAAGCCCTGCCGACAAATTAGATTTTCGGCCACTTCCAGCAGGATCGATCTCTTGTCAATTTTACGAGGCAAAAAATCGCCCCGACGGGGCATAACATTTCCTGTGCGAGACATAAAAGCTCCAATATAGTTGGTTACCCAACTATGTTAACGAGTACTATATTTCCGAGTCAACCTTTATCTGCAACAAGACACTTATACTGGCACTGCCTTACAAGTTATGTCAGGAGGTTTTGAGGACCCAAATAGGCTTATTTGGCAAGGGTGTCAGGGTCCTTGTATTTCCCCCCCTAAATATTGACAAATTTTCTTATTTCTTTCGGTCATGTTCAACCACCTAGAACACTTGGGCATACCCCCAAATCAGTGTCCAATATGCCCGGTGGGCCTCCATCCAGCGACAAAGTCCACCTTATCCCCTGGACGAATAAGATCATCAAGCGAACAGGCAGAATCGTTGATGAATATCCCGTCGATTTCGTCCAGTGGCAAATTCAGCTTATGGGCCAAAGCAAGTCCGGTAGTCCCTTCGGAAGGAAGACACATCTCCTCAGAGGGAGACAGTCCCCGCCTACGGCGAAGGGAGTGTAGCGAACCGAACATGCGAACTTTGGAATTGGGTGTGTTAGGCATCATGGCTCTCTTTCTTAGGGGTTTTTACGAGTACATCAATTGGTCCCGGCGGAACAATACATATTACATAATCATGACTAATTAAGCACTCTCAGAGGCGTTGTACCTTATTGTTCTGACTGACAAAAAAGTACGCAAAGCGTTCACGGATTTCACAGTGCCCATTTCACAAAATTGTGCGCCTGCTCTCCATCGGTTAGATGGCTACCAAGATTACTAAGTTTAGCGATCTGAATTTCAACACGATCAACCAGTTCTTGTTTTTCTAGTCATGTTCAATCTCCCTTGACACTGGGACTTTGCTACAGATAAGTATCCAGAGGATCAGATGGGCCTCCAGGGGGAGAGGAAAGCCACCTTATCCCCTGGACGAATAAGTTCGTCAAGGGAGCAGGCTGTATTGTTGATGAATACCCTATCGATCTTATCCGCCGGCAAATCCAGTTCATGGGCCAGAGCGTAGCCGCTGATCCCTTCGGGGAGGACATACATCTCCACGCGGGGATCCAGTCCCCGCTTGCGGCGAATTGTGTGCAGCGAACCGAACATGCGAACTTCGGTATTGGGTGTGTTATGCATCATAGACCTCTCTTAGGTTTTTGTGAGTGCTTCATTATCGCTGGAGGGGTTATTCTTCCCCTAAACCGCGAAATACCGTGCCTGCGGATGATGGGAGATGATCGCGGAGGTGGTCTGTTCGGGAACCATTTCCATCGTCTCGGTCAGACTGACCCCGATCCCTTCGGGGTTTAGCAGCCGGAACAAGTCCTTATGCATGTCTAGATCGGGGCAGGCGGGAAAGCCAAACCCGTAGCGTGAACCCTGGTAGCCCCTTTTCACGTCCCCCTTGAAACCAGCGGGCTTTTCTGCCTCAATCCCAAGCTCCCTGCGCATGACCTCATGCCAGTACTCAGCCAAAGCCTCGGTGACTTGAACGCTGAAGCCATGGAGAATCAAGTAGTCGTGGTAAGCGTCCGCTTTGAACAGACGCTTGATCTCTTCGGCGATCTGTTCGCCGATGGTCACCACGAAAAAGGGTGCGATGTCCCCCCTTCGTCCCTGGTTTTGTAATAATCGGCAATGCACAGATGAGGGGGGAAGACCTGGCGGGGGAAGGCAAACCGGATAGTTTCGCCACCCGCCTCGACATAGACGGCATCCCCCTCGCTATAGCAGCGGAAGTAGCCGTAGGCCGCCTTGGGCAGCAACAGCCCCTCGCTCAGGGAACGCGCCTTGAGGTCCTCATACATTGGGGCGACCTTCGTCCGGATAAGTTCGGCGTACTCTTCGGCGCTGGTGGTCGGCAACCGACGGTAGCCCCATCGTCCGCGAAACAGTGCTTGTTCGTTGACGTAAGAAAACAGCTTAGCAGGGTCGATGTCGAACACATGACGCTGGCCGATAAAGGGCGGATTAGGGACCGCATTGCTTCGTTCGACCTCGACGTTCTTGAGTCTCTGGATTCCGCGAGGCACTGCCCTCCCCTCTTCTTTCCTGGTCGAGACGAGTCGTCCCTCCTCATACTCTTTCAGCGCCTTAAGACCGTCAAAGGCATCGGCGCAATAGACCACCGGGCCGTCGTAGTGCGGAACACAGGAGTCGGCGACAAACTCGCTGGTTAATGCTGCCCCCCTAGCAAGATGGGGATATTCAAGCCGGCCTCCTTGAACTGCGGCAGATTCTCTTTCATCACGATAGCCGATTTCACCAACAGACCGCTCAGGCCGATGATATCCACCTTGTACTCGAAGGCTTTTTGAATAATCGTTTCAGCCGGAACCTTGATGCCGATATTGAATACCTTGTAGCCGTTGTTCGACAACAGGATATCTACCAGATTTTTGCCAATGTCATGAACATCCCCCTGCACTGTGGCCAGCAGGACCTTGACCCCTTCGTCCTTGTCGAGTTTTTCCATGTGCGGCTCAAGAAAGGCCACGCTCATTTTCATGACCTCGGCCGATTGGAGCACAAAGGGAAGAAGCAGTTCCCCCCGCCCAAAGAGTTCGCCCACGTGGCGCATGGCCGGGACCAGAACCTGGTTAATGATCTCGAGGGCCGGATAGCGCTGGAGCAGGATGCTGAGAGCGTCATCAATGCCATCCTTGTCACCTTTGACCACCTTCTGGTGCAACACCTCCTCGGCCAGCCGGTTCGGGTCGTCCTCTTCCTGCTTTTTTTCGGTGCGATCGGCAAAATGCTCGATAAAGCGCAGCAGCGGTTTCTTTTCGCCCTCCTGCACCCGATTGTAAATGAGGTCGAGACAAAAGGTACGGTCTTCCTCACTGATCTGGGCCAGGGGAAGAATCTTCCCGGCGTCGATAATCGCCGTATCGAGTCCCTGGTTGACCGCCTCGTGCAAAAAGACCGAATTGAGAATTTTGCGGGATGCCGGGCTCAGGCCAAAGGAGATGTTGCTGAGCCCCAGCAGGGTAAATACCCCGGGAAGCTCCTCCTTGATGCGTCGGATGGCTTCAAGGGTCTGGATACCCGCATCTTCGAGTGATTCATCGCCGGAACCGATAGTAAAGGTGAGTGGGTCAAAGAGGATATCCTGCGGACGCAGGCCATAGCGGCCGACCGCCAGGTCATGAATCTGCCGGGCCGTAGCGACCTTTTCATCGGCGGTCATGGCCATCCCATTTCCACTAATGGTAAGGGCCACCACGGCAGCACCGTACTTTCGGGCGGCCCGACAGACCCGTTCCAAGGTCTTGCCGCCGTCCTCCAGGTTGATTGAGTTGATGATGCAACGTCCCGGATAGAGGCGCAGACAGGCTTCGATGACGTCCGGGGAGGTTGAGTCGATAACGATGGGAATCTTAACCGACTCGGCGTACATGCTCACCAACCGGGTCAGATCGGCCAGTTCATCGCGACCGACATAGGCGGCGCAGAGGTCGAGCATCTGGGCGCCTTTGGCCTCTTGGTCGATACCGATGCGCAGGCATCCCTCGAAATCCTCGGCCAGCAGGCATTCTCGAAATTTTTTCGATCCGTTGGGATTGGAGCGTTCGCCTATGAGTAAAGGGGGAATGTCTTGGCCGATTTCCACCGCCTGATAAAGACTCGCGACCGATGGTTTCATGAAATCACCTCTCGGCGGCAGGGGGCCAGAGACGAGCAGGCATCGACAAGGCGGCGAATATGTTCGGGAGTTGTACCGCAGCACCCCCCGACCATGCTGACGCCTTCCCTTTCAATGAAGTGCCTCATGTGCTGGACGAATTTATCCGGAGAAAGAGGATAGCAGGTCTTGCCGTCGACCACGGTGGGAAGCCCCTGGTTCGGCATGCAGGAGATCCTTCCGGGCCAGTTGTGGCTGAGAAAACGGAAGTGAGACTCCATATCGGTCGGGCCGGTTGCGCAGTTCAATCCCAGAGAAAAAAGGGGAAACGGTTCGAGGGTGGCGCAGATGGCTCCGATGTCGCTGCCGACCAGCATGGTCCCCTGCCGTTCCATGGTCACCGACACCATGACCGGCAAGTCCTTACCAGTCTGTTCAAGCACCTCCAGAGCGGTCACCACCGCCGTTTTGGCCTGCAACAAGTCCTGGCAGGTTTCGATCATCAGGGCATCGACCCCGGCATCGACCAGTGCCAGCATCTGCTGCCTGCAGGCTTCGGTCAGGTCTTGGACAGAAATATGGCCCAGAGAAGGAAGCTTGGTGGTCGGACCGACGGAGCCGACCACGTATCGCCCTTCTCTCGACCCGATAGCGGTACGGGCGTGGGTCACAGCGGCGTGATTGATCTCCTCCGTGCGTCCTTCCAAACCATATTCGGCCAGGACCACGGAGCTGGCGCCGAAGGTGTTAGTCTCCACCACCATGGCGCCGACATCGAGAAACGAGGCATGAAGCGCGACAACTGCCTCGGGAGCGGACAGGTTCAGGTACTCGTTGCATCCTTCATAGTCATCCCAGGCCGATATAGGCAGGTCCATTTCCTGAATATTGGTGCCGCAGGCGCCGTCGAAGATAAGAACCGGTTCTTTTGAAATAGACATGACAGCCCCTTCATTCCAGATTTATTATGAACTCAACTGTGCTGACCCAAAAGGCTTGCAACAGGATGAAATGGTGAACAAAAACGAGACCAACGATGAGGATATCCGGAAGTTCCACAACCCGTGCAGTGAAATATCCTTAAAGCCATCCTTGAAACCGACGCCAGCGGAGACGTTCAACGTGACCTGCGGATCGGGACAGGCGATGACCGGGTTGTTGCCGGTCAGTGACCGAAAGGACAGACGCGTTCGAGCTTCTGCAGCGCCGCCACTCCGGAAATGGTATTGCCAAAGAAAACCAACGGCTTGCCGGCCTTGGCGAAACGTTCCCGCAGATCGTTAATAGAGCCATTGACGATGGTTGAACCGGTAGCCACGCCGACCTCGCACCATTCGATCAGCTTGTCTAAATCCTTTTGACCGTCCCACACCCGGACGCCCGATTTTTTCTGTCCGATGTTGTCGGCGTTGAGGTCCACCACCCTTACCAGTGAGGTGCCAAAGCTGTTGGTCATGCCCTGCATGATGGCCGGTTGCAGGCCGATCAGGCCATAACGCCGTACCCCGAAGCGATCATTTAGCTCCAGGGTCAGTTTCTCTCCGCATTGAGTCGGCTCCTCGCCCTTGCAGTGGATGGTGCCAACCGCTCGCCCCAGTCGCCGCATCACGGCATTGAGCCCGGCAGTAAAGATCGCCCGTTGGCTGGTGGAGGTCAGGTCGAGCTGCAGCAACTCATCGAGGCTGCCCTGCCAATTGCCCGGATGGTCGGTAAAAGCCTGGCCGGCGGCCCCATCGAATTCGGCTTCGATGACCTTTTCTTGGCCCTTTTTGATGACAAACTCCTCGCTTGCCTCGACCCCAATCGCCTGGTCCGGGGTCAGGCAGCGCACCATCACCGGCAGTGCCGGATTGATGTGGGCTTCGGCACACAGGACGGCCAACTGCTGTTGAGCCTGTTGCAAAACGTCCATGTCGATTTTCCTTTCAATGGTGTCAAAGAATCCTTGGTCTTGCGCCTCATCCGTTAACGGTCCACGGTGGCTGTACGACACTGTTTGGATGCGTGAGGCAAAGCAAAGAGTCCGTTTTAGGATTCGTCCTCAGGCTCCAGGTGAGATCCCTGTTGATCAGATCTGAGCGGCCAGCGGCTGCTGCCAGGCCGGAGCGGCGACCGGTCGTCCCGCCTCGAGAAACACGATCTCGTCGGCCAGGGCTTTAAGTTCCTTCTGACAGTGGGTGACCAACACAAAGGGAATTTGCCAGGTGCGTTGCAACTGCTTGAGCTCCTGTTGCAGAGTCTGACGGATCTGGCTGTCGAGGGCCGACAGGGGCTCGTCAAGGAGCAGTAGATCTGGTTCGCTCATCAGCGCCCGGGCCAGGGCCACCCGTTGTCGCTCGCCGCCCGAGAGCTGGGCTGGATAGCGGTCCTGCAGGTGCATGATCTTCAGGGTGTCGAGGGTCTCGCGAACGCTCATGCGGTAGCCGCGCTTCTTTTTGCAGCGGTCGGGGCCTGGGGGCAGGCCGAACAGCACGTTGTCCTTGACCGTCAGATGCGGAAAGAGTGCGTAATCTTGAAAGACATAACCGATATGTCGGGACCGGGCTGGAATATTCACACCCTGCTGCTTGCAGAAAAATACCTGTTCGCCAAGGGCGATGCGCCCGGCGGAAGGTTTGCACAGGCCAGCTAAGCAGTTGAGAATCGTGGTCTTGCCCGATCCGGATGGACCGAACAACACCAAAATACCGTTATTGAACTGCAGGTCGACTTCGATAGTGAAACTGGGTAGTTCCTTACGAATGGACACGTTTAGCATGAGGATTGCCTCCTTGTTGCCAGATCTCAAGCTTTTTGCGCGACCAGAGGTTGAGCCAGAACAGAGCCGCGATAGACAGGCCGGTGATAACCAGCACCAGGTTGCTGGCCAAGATGTTGTCGCCGGTCTCCACCGCAAAGTAGATCGCCAGGGGAATAGTCTGGGTCTTGCCGGGGATGTTGCCGGCCACCATCAGGGTGGCGCCGAATTCTCCCAGGGCGCGGGCGAAGGACAGTACCAGGCCAGCCAGCAGACCGGGATAGGCCAGTGGCAGGGTGACGCGCAGAAAGACCCGCCATTCGCTGCTGCCGAGGGTACGGGCGGCCTGTTCCAGAGATGCGTCGACGCTGGCAAAGGCCGCCTTGGCGCTCTGATACATGAGCGGAAAGGAGACCACCGCAGCGGCGAAAATGGCCGCCCACCAGGTGAAAACGATCTGCCAATCGAACAAATGCAACAGCAGCCGACCGAGCGGTCCGCGCTTGCCTAGAAGAATCAGCATGCCGTAGCCCAGCACCGTGGGCGGCAGCACCATGGGCAGTATAATGCAGGACTCGATTAGGTTCTTGCCCGGGAAATCCCGTCGCGCCATGACCCGCGCCACCAGCGTGGCAAGCACGGCATCAACGGTCAAGGCGATCAGCGCTACCTTAAGGGACAGAACGATTGGCTCGTACATGGCATTTTTCCCTTTTCCAGTTCTTTGACCGAACAACTACTTACTTGGCTAGCAACGGAGTAAAACCGAATCGGGCGAAAATCCTGCAGGCTTCCGCGGTTTTAAGAAAGTCCAAAAACTGGCCTGTCAGCGCAGGTTGTTTTCCGTCCCTGATCAGGGCCACCGGGTAGATGATCGGCGCATGGCTTTTCTCGGGAGCATGGGCGGCCACCACCGCGCTTTTCAGCACCTTGGTGTCGGAACTGTATACCAGACCGGCATCGGCATTGCCGGAATCGACATAGGCCAGCACACTACGGGCGTTTTTGGCGAAGACCAGGCGCTCCTGCAGGGTGTCCCACAGGCCGACACTGAGCAGGGTCTGCTTAGCGTAACGGCCGACCGGGACGGAATCAGGATAACCAATGGCGAAGTGTTCGGCATCTTTGGCAAGATCGTCGAAACCCCAGATGCGATCTTTCTGTTCCTTGGCCACAATGAGTACCAAGCTGTTGCCCAGTAGGTCACAGCGGCTCTGCGGAACGATCAGGTCCTGGGACTGCAGGGCGTTCATCTGCTTCTGGCCGGCGGACAGAAACAGCTCTGTGGGAGCTCCCTGTTCGATCTGCTTTTGCAGGGCACCAGACGAGGCGAAATTGACTTCCAGACGGATATCGGGATGCTGTTGCTCGTAAACCTCTTTTAGAGCGGTTACGGCATCCTTAAGGCTCATGGCTGCAGAAATGGGCAGGGTGCTGCGATTGGCGCACAGGCCTCCTTGAGGGATCAAGAAAAGCAGCAGAACGACACCCCATAGTGGGTTTTTGCAACAATTGGCCATGCGTTTCATATAATCGCTCTCCATGTAAACCGTTTGAGAAGGCCTTAACCTGACTCGTCATTTTCGACAAGTCCGATCAATCGGGCTTTAGCTTGACATCCTAAAACGCAGAGACGAATCCTTTGCCCTGACAACCTGACTACCTTTGGGTCCATCACATGAAAAATCATGATCGACAAGACCCATTTCAAACCCTCTGTCAAGGAGCATCACCTCTACCTTATCTCCAGGAGCGAAAGCCCCCGCAGACTCAATCTGTATGAGGCAGTTCCCCTCAACAAGAGAGGCGATTCGATCTGAACCCTGGTTGCCAGCGATCGATACTTCATAGCCCTTACCCAGAAGTTTGACGATGCCGCGAACCAAATGTGGCCTCTCCCTCTTATTGATGAGCTTCTCTTTTATGGTTGCTATCACTTTTGGTCTAAAAACCCTTCGATTTCCCATCGCTTTCAATAATGCCGGGCGTACAAATAGTTCAAACGCAACCATGGCTGCAGTAGGATTCCCAGGCAAAGCGAAGATTGGTATCCCCTGTATTTCGGCAAATGCCACGGGTTTTCCAGGTTTCATATCCACTTTCCAAAAGAGAATTTCACCGCCAAGCTGTTCAATTGCCGGCTTGACATAGTCCCGATCCCCGACAGAGACACCGCCACTTATGACCAGAAAATCGGCATTGAGTCCTTCCTTCATTTTTTCACAGGTAGCTTCCTGGGTATCATTAGAGACTCCCAGAAGCAGTGCCTCCCCACCTGCGTCTTGGACCTGTGTGGCCAAGCTATAACTGTTGCTGTTAATTATCTTCCCAGGGAGCGGCGTCGAGCCAAGGTCCTGAAGTTCGTCTCCGGTTGAAAGAATTGCAACCTTGGGTCTGCGGAAAACAGGTACGGTAGTTTTCCCTATGGTCGCAAGCATCCCTATCTCTGCAGGGCGAAGAACCGACCCTCTATGAATTACCACAGAGTCTCGGCAAACATTTTCGCCCGGGCAACGTACATTGGCGCCTCTTTTCACCTCTTTTGAAAGACAAATCCGATCCCCCTTCACCACAACATCTTCGAACGGTACAACCGTATCGCAACTTGGTGGCACCGGTGCACCGGTCATGATTTTCATCGCTTCCTCAGGAAGGATCGGCTCATCACAATACTGGCCAGCCGGAAGCATCCCTTTGACTTTCATGGAATCGCCACTCAGTCCTGGTCCAGCGAAAGCGTAACCGTCCATGGCAGAACTCGCCACCAACGGGATATCCCAAGGGGAAATATGATTCTCCGGTGTCACTCTGTTCAATCCCTGCAAAATCGGGGCGTTTTCTATCTCCAGGGGAGAGATGCGATCCATTATGAGCTGCTGTGCATGTTCAATGCTTATCATAGAAATACTCCTTATTTGGCTTACCCACTACCTTTGTGGGCGTTTGCCCATGATGGTTTGGCAAATTTTCTTTTGTCCAACCCTCCCCCAAATGAAATCAATGAGCTGCAGACGCGCGACGGCCTCTAACTTTTTTGTTGGCCGACAGGAAAGCTTGCTCGATAAAATCGGCCACGCCGACCGGATCGTCCAAATCAAAAACTGGGACATCAAGAATCAGGGCTTCATCACTGGCCACTGCCACCAATGTCGGATCGTATTTTTCGCCCCGACACAAGAGGGTCTTGCTTCTCTGCCGCCTGTGCACCTCTATCTTAGGCATTGCCCCCCTCTTGAAACCCTCTGTCAATACGATATCCACATCATTGAAATAGGTTTCGATGATCTCTTCCAATGATGGGGGCGATTGGTGTTTTTTGACGAGAGCCAACTTTTCGGAAGACGAGATCACCATGGTGTCGGCCCCGGCGGCAGTGAGGCGATGTGAATCCTTGCCGGGGTGATCGATATCGAAACTATGGGCATCGTGCTTGACTGCACCAACCAAGTATCCTCGACTCTTCAACTCTAAAATGACTTTTTCCAATAGAGTTGTTTTGCCAGTGCCAGATTTGGCAATGAAAGAAACTGCTCTTACAGGCATAGTTCTTTCTCCTTCAACGTGATTAATTCCCGGGGAGTATTGAGATTTATGAGCGATCTACCCTCATCCACGGCCCAAGCCATCTCTTCTTCTTCCAGGTAACGCACTGCCACTTCCGAATAAAAATCGTATATCCGATAATGGCCCTTCTCCAAAAATCGGCGCATCGGTTCAAGACAGGTTTTACGATAAACAGCAAAAAGGGGCTCGAGGCCATTTCGGGTACGAGGGACCACGACGTCGAAGCCATCAGACATAGAACAGATCAGCCGAATAAGTTGGGAACTGGGAAAGGGCATATCGCAAGGGGCAACAAAGACGAGTTCAGTGGAAGAGGATTTGAGACCTGTATAGAGACCTCCCAGGGCGCTTCCTGAGTATTGGTCAGGAATCACCGGTAGGTTGTAACGAAAATAACGCTCTCTGCAATTCCCGATCAACAAAACCGAGGTGAAATTTTCCTCCATAACCTGGAGGACCCGTTCAAAAAGGGAAATGCCTTCGATTTTGAGGAATGCCTTATCGGTTCCCATGCGACGACTCTTTCCGCCAACGAGGATTATGCCGGTTATTAATGACGAATTCCCTTTCATCGCAGTATCCTCCCAAACGTAAAACCCTACGGGACGTTAAAAATCTATGCGTTGTTTACTGTCGAAAAGATTGGCAAAAAAACCGGAATTTTCCATAAACAGGTCAAGAATCATGCGGGACCCGACATGTAAGTACTAATTTTGCCAATAGGGTGATCACTCATTTGCTTTAACAAAGCAAGGGTAGTGACCATGCCTCCCCCAAACACAAAGTATCCTTTCTGAAGGAGAAGGCATGGCCACCGAAGTGGGGTGGTTTCCAAGAAATCCGATTTACCAGAACATCCTGTAACTCAAAGAATGAGAACCAATCCTGCAAGCCGGCGGTCTACCTCCGGCAGAAAATCTGCACAATCCGCCTCACTCATCAAACGCTCGGCACGTAAAATCGATCGACTGGCAGCCTGCTGCAATACCCCACCTACCTATCCACAAGCCTTTTTCAGCATTTATATGCCTTCGCAAGAATACCGCCTCTAAGATTTGGCAAACCCTGCTCCGGATCGAGATTCCAGTCATCATCACTTAATACCATGGCATCATTATGCAGCATGGCTCCACTAAATCCAGTCTCAGGACCACCTTCCTGTTCAGGGCACCACCGTCCATGGGGTATTCTTATCGTACCTTCCGGCTGCGCACCATCATGCTTGAGGAGCAACTTCAACCTCCCATGAGTTGTCTCAACCCAGATCCATTCGCCGGAGGGAAGTCCAAGGGACTGCGCAGTTTTTGGATGAAGCAAGGCAACAGGATCGGGCTCTACGTTTCTAAGGGGCCCTTCCTGCATATAGCAGGAGTTAAAGCCCGGATCTTCACGCAGACCAGCAAAAAGGGTTAAGGGATATTCCTTCGCAAGTTCCGGGTCACTGATTGGAGTCTGCTCCGGCTCCTTGTAGTACGGCAACGGATCATACCCAAGTCCTTCAAGCACACTTGAATACAGCTCAACTTTTCCTGATGGGGTCGCCACGCCTACCCCACCCGGGGCAAAATAATCGGGAATATTAGACGGATAGGTGAATTGCTTCTGGAACTCTTCCCAATCCTTACCAGTCGGGCTGATCCTGTAGTTCATCAATTCAGCCCGGTCCTTCCACGGGAAATGCTCTTCAAGTCCCATCCTGATGGCCAGCTCTCTGACGACATAATATTCATCTTTGGCTTCGCCAGCCGGTTCGACAACTTGCTGGGAAGTATTGGCGAAAGGAATACCTTCCCAATTCGGCGTAACAACAGGCCTCTCCAGCCAGTGATCACCGGGGAGAATATAATCGGCAAGCTGCGCTGTAGGGTTGATGAACTGATCGTAACAAACAACCAATTCCTGATTCATGAGACCAGCGAGTGCGTTTTCCTGATTTGCAAAGCCCATCAGCGCATTGCTGGCAAATGTAAAGAAGGCCTTCACAGGATACGGTTTCTCGGAAGCCATAGCCGTAAACATATCCGTCGGATTGGCCATAAACGCGGCCATATTGTGGAAGTACCTATTTTCTTCCCCATAGACTCTTGCTGACGGCTCTTCAAACGCACTCATCCCCGTGTATGTAAGGAGCGGGTACCGTTCTGTACCGAGCTGAATCTTTTTCTTTTCTTCAGGCAGTGCTTCGTGCATCTGAATCTGGGAAACAGACACGAACTCTGAATGGGGGAGCCCCAACAACTCCGCCCCTTGCTTAAGGCTGCCAGTAATTGCCCTTAAAATGCATTGAGCGCGGATCGCCGACGTACTGTTTTTCTGCATGTCAGTTGAAACAGCCCAAGGTATGGATGCAGGCCCCTCGGTTGCGAACATAACAGCAGCTTTCCTGATTTCTTCGGCATCGCATCCGGTTATTTCCGCAACTTTGTCTAAAGGATATTCCTGAACCCGTTCTTTAAGCTCTTCAAACCCAACACACCAGTTTTCAACAAACTCTTTGTCGTACAAC